>NZ_JAKUKE010000003.1 GCF_024197615.1 Desulfuromonas sp. KJ2020 | reverse complement strand
CTTCTGGCCGATACCGAGTTCGTTACAAGCCTTGACGAAAGCATGTTCGCCAGTGCCTTTAAATTCTTTGCCGTTGTCTGAGTAGGTGTATTCGATGGTGTAAGGGCATTCATCGACCACCTGACGCAGAAAGAGTTCGGCACTGTGTTGTGTCTTGTCCGGGAATACCCCTGCATAGAGTTCCCGGGAATAATCATCAATGGCGACGAACAGATACTCGCGTGGCAGCGTCTGATCTTCGCCCTTGATCAACGGGAGCCGCTTGCTGTCGAAGTGAACCAGCTCTCCAGGATATGATTTGTTGTAGCGTCTGGCTTCTCTTTTTCGTTTTTCTTCGAGTTCGCGCTCGACTTTAGCCAGCCGCTTCAGCCCATACTTGAGGCTACGAAAACGATCGTTGACACTCTTGCGGGGTACAAACTCCTGCTTCCTGGCCCGTGCGAGTATCTTGTAGATCGTTGGCCTCGAAACCCGGTAGAGTTCTGCCAGGCGACTGACCTTGTATTCGCCAGTCTGCCAAAGCTGCCAGATCTTCTGCCGATCATGAGGCGTTAACCGAATGTTTTTGTGCATGACCATGTTTACAAAATCCTCCCCTCGATATTATCGGATTCTGTAAACAACGCGTCAATTTCTTACAGCGTAGGGATGAAAGTTTTCTTTTGCGGGCCTGGCATTGGCAGGAGCTTGTGAATGCCTAGTCTTGTGATGGGAAATCCCTAATTTGCAACATCCCGAAATTACTGTAATTTTTAGCTGATATGACGGTAACCGGTATATCCGATATACCGGTTACCGCCTAATCCCTGTTAGGTTCCAAATATGACCAAAGCAAAAAAGATCACGCTGCTTATCTGTTCTCACCTCTTGGTGGCACTCATTTGTCTAGGAGGGGCTGCATATTGGTTTGATAGTCACCTTGTTGATGTACTTGAAAAAGGTAATGCATTTGCCACCGAAGCTGCACTTATAAGCCGATATGCAGCATTCGTTGAAACACAGCGCAGCAATGATTATCCAGAGGGTTACAAAGAAGCATTGCTGATATTCTCAGAGGCAGTTGATCAAACAAAAGAAATAGAATCACCAATGTTTACTGAGAAGTCCTACTACATAGACAAAACCTTAATTTATGTACGGCTTTCAAGAGTAGAAAATGAAACTGGCAATACCCAAAAGGCAAATGAATATTTATCCGAAGCTCAGATGTTTTGTGAAAATTCCGGATGGAAAGATTGCTCAAAAGACCACCTTATAGAAATTTCGGTGAAGCTCGAACAGAACAGTCTTTTTAGTAACAGCGGAACCTAACCACGCAATAAAGGCGGACGAAAAGTAGCGCGGTTGTTCTCGAAATGGTCTCTACTAGGCCGAACCGAAACGTCGTCGCCGCTTATCTCAGGCCGTTGAAGGTGTAGAAAAAGGCTGAAATGTGCTAGAATGCGGGCAATTTTTAGTCGTTAGGAGGGACGATGCCCCGCTTCAAAGAGTACAACATCCAACAAACAGTCATGGTGCCAGTCTCTTTTGATCGCCAGATACTACCCGGCACCTTCGAACATTCAGTCAACTACCTCGTCGACGAGAAACTCGATCTGAGTATCTTCGATTCCAAATTCAAAAATGATGATACCGGTCGCCCGGCTTATGATCCGGCCATCCTGCTGAAGATCGTCCTTCTGGCCTACTCTCGCGGCGTCACCTCCAGCCGCAAGATCGAAGCGCTGTGTCGTGAGAACGTTGTGTTCATGGCGATTTCCGCCGATAGCCGGCCCCACTTCACCAGCATCGCCAACTTCATCTCCGGCTGTCCCGAGCAGATCGCCAAACTGTTCCAGCAAGTCATCCTGGTCTGCGACGATCTGGGGCTGATCGGCCGGGAGATGTTCGCGGTCGACGGCTGCAAAATGCCTTCGAACGCCTCCAAGGAGTGGAGCGGCACGCGGGAAGAGCTGCGAAAAAAGGCGCAGAAGGTCGACAACGCGGTGCGCTACCTGCTGAAGAAGCATCGGGATGAGGATAAGAAGGGGAACGCCGAGGAGTCGATCCGGCGTCGTGAGCAGAAGCAGGTCGAAAAGCTGCTGGCCGCTAGCGACAAAATCGAAAAATTCTTGGCCAACAACGAGGAGCGTTTGGGGCGCAGCGGCAAGCCGGTCAAGAGCAACCTCACGGACAACGACAGCGCCAAGATGAAGACGGGCCACGGGGTGATCCAGGGGTACAACGGCGTCGCCGCCGTCGA
Organism: Desulfuromonas sp. KJ2020; assembly: GCF_024197615.1. NCBI lineage: Bacteria > Pseudomonadati > Thermodesulfobacteriota > Desulfuromonadia > Desulfuromonadales > Desulfuromonadaceae > Desulfuromonas > Desulfuromonas sp. KJ2020. The sequence goes on along the minus strand of NZ_JAKUKE010000003.1, from coordinate 1,353,408 downwards.
CGGCAAGCATCAGGTGGTGGTCGCCGCCGAGGCCTTCGGCAGCGGCGATGAACACGGCCTGCTGGAGCCGATGCTGGGGCAGGTAGAGCAGAACCTGGGCGAAAGTCCACTGGAAGACGCCAAGGTACTGGCGGACAGTGGCTACTGCAACCGGGAGTCCCTCGACTATCTCGAGCACAACCGGATTGACGGCTATATTGCCGACCACGGCTTTCGCTCCCGCGATCCGCGCTTTGCCGAGGCTGGCCGCTACAAGCCGGCCGCCACACCCCAAATCAGCCCCAAGGCGCGTTTCACAACCGAAGACTTTCAGGCTGACCTCGAAAAGCGCACCTGCATCTGTCCAGACGGCAAGGCGATGTGGCTAAAATGCGCCCAGGCCAAAATCGCCGGACGGCTCTTCATGCAGTTCCAGGCGCACCAGGCCAATTGCGACAGCTGCCACCTGCGCGCCCAGTGCCTGCGCTCGGTCCGCCAAAAAGGCGCCCGGCAGGCGAACATCCTGATCGAGAGGCTGCCGAAAAGCGCCGCGGGTTCACTGGTTCGGATGCGGCAAAAGATCGATTCCGCGCTGGGCCGTTCGATCTATGGGCACCGGCTGGGGATAGTCGAGCCGGTCTTTGCCAACATCCGGGAGATGCTCGGCCTGCAGCGCTTCACCCTGAGAGGAAAAACCAAAGTGAATGCCCAGTGGCAGTTGATGACCATGCTGCACAACCTGTTCAAGATCCACCGTTATGGCTTGGCGGTCTGAAAAACCACCCGGAGAACCCCAAAACAGACCTAAAAAGGGGCCAGGTTCGAATAATGGGTGTTATGGTAACTAAAACCCGCACCCTATAGGGTCTTTGAACCCGGTAAATCCCTGATAAGGAATTATGACTAAAAAGGCTGGGAAGGATTGCCGAGGACCCGGCTTTTTCTACAACCTCGTTAGGTTGAAAAAATGGAACCACAAGAAAACGACGATTTTTTCGACAAAATAATGCTGTTTTTTGCCAATTGGTCTCGTCCAATAGCTGAAGAGTTTTTCAAACTCCTACAGTGGTTATTCTTGATGTCGGCGTTGTCATTTCTCTCAATCAAATCTGATAATTACATTTTTGACGCATTGTTAATCTTGTCAGCAATCATGGTGTGGTTCTACATGATGTTTGGTTACAACAGTCTGTGGCACAATAAATTTCACACGCAATTTGCAAAAAAAGAAGACAGCATTAAATCAATGTTAAAAAATCACGCCGTTTGGTCATGCGGTGCTCTTTTAATAATTATTTTCACTTCCATATTTTTTTGTATCGCCAAAGTATTTGGGAAAGAGGCTGCACTTCTACTTTATAAATAAATCAACCTAACCCTTCGCTCCACACGGACGGTTGATACAGTGGTGGTTTTCGATAAAAGGTCTCTGCTATGCCAGTGGCACAGCGCCGCCGGTGAGCTTTACCGTTGGGCGGCAAGAAGGAATAATGAAGACATTTAAAAGATATATGTTCTGGTCATTGATCTTCTTCTTTGGCTTTATTGCAGGTGCGCTTGTCACAAGTTTGCTTGAGAGGGAAGTCCGCCCGACTTTTGTCAAATTGATCCGATCCGGTCTGAAAACCGAACAGGAATTTTTAGCGGCGAAGGCTGCTCGCGAAAACAGAAAGTTTGAGGCCGTCACTCACAGGTGGGTTGCTGTCAACGCTGAGTCTGATGATGGGTTCAGAATTTTTAGGGATGATCAAACTTATTACAATGATGAATCAATATTCTTCCCGTTCGCACTCTTAGTTTTCAAAAATATGAACTCAACAGAAAGTGTCATTAAGGGGCAAAAAATCGTTGAGGGTATTGACCGTGGCAAACTTGCGGTGGCTCTGGAGGAAATTGGTCAAAATGAATTAGCTCAAAAGGAATGGGGAAAAGCTCAATCTTTAAAAAACAACCAGCCAATAGAAGATATAAAAAGAAGCACCTATCTTTTGCTCGAACAAGAAAAATCTGATTTGCACTTGAGCGCTGAGCGCGCCGTCCTCGGCAACGACAAATAACCGCCCAACCAAATAATCAAGCGGACGGGTAAAACGCGGTGCTTCTCAACAAAAGTTCTGTGGTCCTCGCTGGCCTATCCGCCGCCGCTTATCACTACCGTTGGGCAGCAAATGAAAGGTGCGAATTTTGAATAAGTTAAATGATATACCCATCGACGAACTTGTCGAAAAGGCAGCCAAATTTAATGCATATGGTCCAAAGCTGCTCGCACGCCTTAGGGAGGTAGAGGTCTATTTCATTTCTGGGGAGCAAACGGACGGGCAAATAAGAATCCAAGAATTTATTGCACACAACAACAAACCATTTATTCCAATCTTCGCGAGTGAGGCATCATTCTTGGAAGCCAATTCTGGCTCAAGGTGGAGCGAACTTGGGGTGGCAGCAAAAATTGAAAATATCGTTGCTGGATTAGCAGATGATGACATGGTCATTATCAACCCACACAAGCAGAATTGCTTTCTGATGCCAGCGAAAATATTTAAGAAATGATTTGAGGCTTAAGAGCTTGCCCAACCCTTATCAGGCCCCCGGCCGTCAAGAGTAAAAAAGATCGATAACCTAAAAGAAGTCTCCTTTGGTTCTTTGACAAGCGACTGATCAACCAGAGCCCACCGGTTTCCGACTTGGGATTATCTTCTGGCTGCAGACGAATTCTGCTCCAAACACTTATCGAGGCTCTTTTTGCAGGGGCTCTTTTGAGGCCTCCCTGCCGCCTGGAATCACGCGCGTTCCCTTGTGCCGTCCCATTCAAGACATCGGGGTCCATCTGGTTTTGCCGATGGCCGCAGTTAGTTGCGGGATCGGGGAAGGGGCAGAATCCGGCGCTGGCCCTTTGGACCATCGCGCAAGTTATATGGGAGCGAGGCGGATCTCCAATCAATACAACCGGCTGATCGTGGGTGGCTGACTATCCGGCCTGGTTTAAGGGTTTTTCTCCCAGAAGTTTTCGCTTCATTTCGGCCGATCGGTTTCAGTCTGCCTTGAGGGTATCGCCAGTTAGAGGCTCAGGCTGATCCGCCCCCTCCGCTTCAGGTGCTCTTGCGCAGGAAAAGCTCCTGATCAAAAGGCACCTGATTCTTGAGCATGTAATAGACGGCTCTTCCCAGCCGGTGTGCGAGGATCGCCATGGCCTTGCCTTTGCCGTGCTTGCTGGCGAGTCTCTGCTTGACCTGTTGCGCCGGCGCGTTGCCCTTGAGCATCAGAACCACCGCTTCGCCAAAGGCCCAGCGCAGATGCGCGTTGCCAATCTTCTTGCCTGAGTGGCCGTAGTTTTTGCCGTTGGACTGCTTGGCCGGTTTGACCAATCGGCAGTAAGAGGCAAAATCCTGCTCGCGGGGAAAGCGTCCGATATCCTCGATCTCGTAGAGCATGACCATGCCGAGGATCTTTCCGACACCGGGGATGCTCTTAAGCAGAGAGAGATTGACTGGGTCGTGCCGTGTGGCCACTTTTTCGAGTTCCCGCTCCAATCGCTCCAGCAGCTGCTCATAATGCTCGATGGTCAGAAGATCGACCTCGACCATCCTGCGCACCACCGGATCGGGGAACTTGCTCAGCAGATCCCCCCGCTCGCTCGGCTTGGCGATGCGACCCAGAGGGGCGGGCAGGTTGTACTGAGTGGCGGTATTCTGGATATGGGCAAAGAGCTCGGCACGTTTACGAGCCAGATGGTTGCGGCGCCGGAGCAGATCACGGGTAGCACGCATCTCTTTGGGATAGACATAGGACAGCGGGAAGGAGCCGCCACGAAGCAGTACGGCGATCTTGTAGGAGTCGATCTTATCGTTCTTGGCTTTGCCGCCATGGATGGCCCGCATGTAGAGAGCATGGCCGAGGACGAAATCGATGCCTTCTTCAGCGCACAGATCGGCGAGCCAGTACCAGGTGAACATGCACTCGCAGCCGACCACCAGTCCTTTTCGATACGCTTTGATCAGTCGCAGGAATGCCTTGGGGCGAGTCGGGATGTTCTTATGAACGACCACCTCGCCGCTCGCATCGAGGATACAGACATACATGGCGTCGGCATGCAGATCGACGCCGCAATAAAATCGGTGCGCTTTGGTGTAGAATTTCATCGTGCAGGCTCCTTTCTTTGAGAAGGTTTGCGTTACTCAAAGAATACCGGACGGTCCGGTATTTACGGAGGGGGCCTGCACTAGTATCAACTTAATCAACCGGACGGAAAATACGTCTGTGCTAAATTGAAAAGCAAAATCTAAAATTGCGGTGGTGGCCGTAACTTTTCGTCGCCGCCGGTTATCATGAACCGTTAGCAGGCAAAAATGGAATGAGTAAAAATAGTTTCTTCTACAACCCACAATTCAGACTCATGGTTTACATTTTTTACTGCGCGTACTTTGGCTGCTTTAACCTTCTGACGTTGATCAGTACAAAGGTAGAAACAATTATTCATCGTTACGAAGAAGGTGATTCAATTGCATCAGGCATAATCGGCTTCACGTCAGGTCTAATTTTTACTGTCTTTTTCACATTATTGGCAGCGCACAAAATAGAATGGACAACTGAAAACATATTAAAAGTTCCAGCAGCCTACCTGCTTGCTAGTGCAATTGGGTGGCTAGCACTTGAAAAGCAGCGCTACTACGAAAACGAAGAAATAGACTAACACATCAATTTCACTGGCAAAAAGCCTGCTAACACTTATCAGGCCCCCGCGGGTCAAGAGTAAAAAAGTCCCTTAACGCAAAAGATTTCCCTTTCGTTCTTTGACAAGCGACTGATCAGCTTACGAGCCATCCGGTTTCTGGCTTGGGATTTATAACTGGCTGCAGACGAATTCTGCTCCAAACACTTATCGAGGCTCTTTTTGCAGGGGCTCTTTTGAGGCCTCCCTGCCGCCTGGAATCACGCGCGTTCCCTTGTGCCGTCCCATTCAAGACATCGGGGTCCATCTGGTTTTGCCGATGGCCGCAGTTAGTTGCGGGATCGGGGAAGGGGCAGAATCCGGCGATGGCCCTTTGGGCCATCGCGCAAGGTATATGGGAGCGAGGCGGATCTCCAATCAATACAACCGGCTGATCGTGAAGAAAACGGGAGAGTGTCCCTAATTTTCCCTGACTTTTCTTTATTTTTATTTGCGGTAGGATGAGTGGATTGAAAAAGCGTAGGGGTGAACGTTTTATTTTAACGGGCTTGGCAGGCATCAAAAAAACGGGGGGGATGTCCCTAGTTTTTAGTTTTTCGTTGGGGTGAAAGAACATCAGGGGGGCGATTCAATGCCAGACAAGGTTTTTCTCGAAACATATCCGCTATACCGTAAATTTAAAACAACTGTGCCAGGGCAGATGAACGGTTTAGCAAAACCGCGCATAAACATGGCATGCCCCGTATGCAAATCTTCCCAAACATTCGCAATGATCAATGAATATTGGGAAGGCTATGCGTACACCAACTTTCCCTCCGCCGGTAATGCAGTCCGGGCCAAATATTGCTGCACTCACTGTGAGAAGTGCGTTCGAGAGTTTTTGATATACATAGACCCTTCCTTGTCGTCCATGGCCAAGGTCGGCCAATGGCCGGCATGGGAGATCGAATCCGACCCCTTGATAGAACAAATGCTCGGCACCCACGCAGACCACTATAAAAAGGGCCTTGTTTGCGAGTCACAAAGCTACGGGATCGGGGCATTCGGTTATTACCGCAGAATTGTAGAAGAGATTATCGATAACCTCCTCGACGAGATACAAGCCCTGATGGGCGGTGAGGATCTCGTTCGGTTCAAGGCGGCCTTAGCGAAAACGAAGGACACTATCGTCACGCAGGAGAAGGTTGATCTCGTCAAGGATTTACTCCCCCCCATACTCCGCCCCGATGGCATGAACCCATTAAGTGTGCTGCATTCCGCGCTTAGTGAAGGCCTGCATGCCGAGAGCGACGAGAAATGCTTGGAGCAGGCAACTGTCGTGCGAGAGATACTGGTCTTTTTAGTGAATCAGGTCCACGCTAGTAAAGCATCGGCCAAGAGTTTTACTGAAGGTATGAGGAGGTTACTTGAAAAAAAGTCAGCCAAGTCACCCTAACAAATCGCCGAGCGGACTGATTATACGGTCTTGCTTCTCGAAAAATACGTGCCGCTCGATCTTTCGGTGGTCCGCCGCTCAGCCCACAGGTGTTAGCTCTACCGGGACATATGCTCGTAGCAAATAACGAATCTGAACTTGAGAACTTGTTGAGAAGCATTGAAATCTCAGTGCCTAGACGTTCCGAGGGGCGAACGAAGGAGCATGCTGAGCGTTATGCTATCGCTCATTTGCTTAGCGCGTTATTGGGAAAAGATCGGTTGTCGTATCCCCTTGAATTAATTCAGCGAGAACGCCCAGACTTTCTAATCAAAGAAAATGGCGTCCAGATAGGTATTGAGCATACTGAGGCTGTTCCGCAAAACTATGCTCACAAGACCGTATTAAGGTATAAGATTGCTGGTCCAAAAGTTTATTTTATATCGCGTCACCAGCCGGGTGAGCCTAGAAAACCCGCAAAAAAATTAATAGAAGAAATTCAAGCTAATCATTCTGGCCCAGGCTGGGAAGGTGATTCGGTTGAAAGAGAATGGACTGAGGCAATTCTTTATTTTGTAAAAAACAAGATTGAAACTCTTGCAAAAGAGGGGTTTGAAAAGTTTGAACGGAATTGGCTTCTTATCTATGACAATTGGCCCCTGCCAGCCCTTGACCGGAAAAAGATTGCACAGTTTCTTTTCCCGAAAATTATTGAATCTAACTGTTTCGATAACTTCGACAGTGTTTACGTTATCACTGGAAATATAGTTTTGGAGTTCTCAAATTCTGGTGTTGTACGGTATGAAATTAACAATTTGTGGAAAATAAGCTAACAAATGCGTAAACGCGGATTGCTTTTTCCGCTGCGTTCCAAAAGCAACCAGAGAAGCCAAAAGGGTCAGTCCTGACAAAAGGGGAAGCATAGAAAATAGCGTTCTCGGCTTTTTCCCAACGACAGTTGCCGAATAAAAGTCAAAGGCAATGAAGCAAGGCACAAAAATGGTCAGGCCTGAAAAATGGGTTTTTTCGCCTTGGAACTGCGGGCTACCCTGCAACAATCAAACAGAATAAGAAAATAGGGGATGTCCCTAATTTTTGTACGTTGACAGACGACAGATAGATTCAAGAGCCGTCAGAATGTAGTTTGGGCAACAACCCGTCAAGACCTGACCCCATGTGTTAGAGGACCCGGCTTTTTCTACAATCTCGTTAGGTCAATAAGGATGATTATATGCCCGCAGGCGACAATGAAATAACTTTTGGAAATATAATGCGAAGCAAATTTGGTAACACTTGCCTTAACGGAAAGCGTGTATTTAATCTGAAAATTCCAGGTCATGATAAGGTTACAATATCTGTCGATCAATCTATTATTCTAAAAGATGGAAGGACTGTTTTAATTGAAATTGATTCAGCAAATATGGCAAAGCTCGTCTCTGGTCAATATGCGCTTCTTAACGGTATGTACGATAATGACAGGTCAAAATGTCTGTTTTTAGTTTTACATTATTATGTTGCATACAACCCAAAAAGAACTATTAAAAACCTTAAGGCAATTCAGCACTTTAATGAAAATAGTGAATGGATTCCTTTTGCCGCTTACCATATTATCGAGTTCGAAAAATTGATTGACAGTGTTGATTCATTGGAAGAGCTTGTCGATAAAATATGGCCTAACAACTAAATGTCTTTAGACGAATAGTCAACCTGTGCACCCGGGGGGCGGGCTATTGGATAATCGCGATTCAGACGGCGTTTCCTGCTCCGGTCGGACCTTCGAGAATGGTATTTAATTTGCAGTGGTCTGCTGGACATCGCGATTTAAACCCAGGAGGCAAAACATGAACGGTATTTTCAGGATCTTTGGTACAATTTTTGTCACAGGTTTGGCCCTTAGCGCTCTCGTCGCCTGTGGCGGTGGAGGGGGTTCAGGGTCCGGGGTGACCTACGACGGAGTTGCCACCCAGGCGCTCATCAATGACACCAATGCGGAGCAACTGGCGATCGACGCGTACAACGGCGGCAATCTCAGCGACTCGCTGGTTGCGCCACTGTCCTACGGTGCAGACCAAGCCCAGGCCTTGGTCCCTCTTGCCACGCTGCTGGTCAATTCCCTCCCCCCCCTCGACTTCGCGCCGACGGTCCATGCCCAGGCGACGTCCTCCGAGGTGCTTTACGGGAGCTGCGGCGGCAGCGCCACGATGACTGTATCCGAGGGCTCCACCTCGGCCAGCGGCAGCATCGTCTACAGCAGCTATTGCGACGCCGGTGTGACCCTGAGCGGGTCCATATCCTTCACGGCCAGTGTCAACACCCAGACCGGCATCGTCTCCATGAGCATGCGGTTCGGAGAACTGACGACCGCAGAGGGGACCCTGTACGGCAATGTCTCCATGCGCTACAACTGGAGCGACCCCATGGCGCCTCTCAGCATGGGGATGGACATCGTCATCACGGATGCGATGGAGCAGACCTACTGGATCAAAGACTATAGCCTCGAAATCACGCCGGGCACGGGCCTCTATGACAGCGTGGAGTTTTCCGGCACCTACTACGACTTCGACCGGGGGTATGTCGCCATTACCACGACTACCCCGCTGCAGGTCGACAGTTTCACCGGGGTCCTGGAAGCAGGGAGCCTCCACTTTGCAGGCCGCGAAGGGACCTACGCCGACCTGGTAGCCAACGGCGGCGGCAACTTTACCCTGACCGTTTCCACCGGTACCATCATCAACGGAACGTTCTGATCCCCATTCTTCTGACCGGTCCCAAGGCCCCCCGGAACTCCGGGGGGCTCAGATTACTGACATGCCCCGTATTTTCAGATGCGGGGTTTGTCTTTTTGGTTTTCCTGTCGCGCAGAGAGTTTTGGTCTCGGTTAGGCAAGGATGGGCTTGACGGACAGCCTTTTAATGGGTGACCCCAAGCGTTGCCAACCAATATGACGGTTGCCGCTCTATCCGATATTTCCGGTAGCCGTCTGATCCCATTATGTGTACCAACGAAAAGAGGCTTTAGTGGACAAAAAGTATAGTGGCTCATGTTTGTGTGGTAGCGTTAAATTTGAAATTGAGGGAGATTTTGACTCTTTTTATCTCTGCCACTGCAAGCACTGCCAAAAAGATACAGGTTCGGCTCACGCAGCTAATCTCTTCTCTGAATCAGCGCGTCTAACGTGGTGTAAGGGGAAGGATTTGGTTAAAACCTATACCATTCCCGATACGCGGCATTCAAAAAGCTTTTGCCTTAATTGTGGTTCAGCGCTACCGAACCATTTCGAAAAATCCGGTTTTATTGTAGTCCCAGCTGGAAGCTTGGACTCGATAATTAACATTCGTCCGGACGCCCATTTATATGTTAGCAGTAAGGCGAACTGGGAACATGATTTGGACAAAATACCCAGTTTTGAAAAGTTGCCCAACAAAAGTTCAAACAAATAACACATATTTCAGGCGGACAGGCCAACAACTGTGCGCCCCGAAAAGGGCATCCGTTTCGCCTTGAAGGACGGCCACCATCATTTCAATTTAAGCATTCTGGCGTTTACCGCCACGATGACAGTCGATAGCGACATGATGAGCGCTCCCACCGCCGGCGAAATGACAATCCCCCAGCGCATGGCGACCCCGGCGGCCAGGGGGATGGCAACGACATTGTAACCGGTGGCCCAGATGAGGTTCTGTACGGTTTTGCTGTGGGTGGCGTGGGAGAGACGGAAGATATTGGCTACGTCCCGGGGATTGGAATGGACAAGGACGATATCCGCCGTTTCGATGGCCACATCGGTACCGGCCCCGACGGCGATCCCCAGATCGGCCTCCGCCAGCGCCGGCGCGTCATTGATGCCGTCGCCGGTCATGGCTACCTTGAAGCCTTTATCGCGCAGCTCCCTGACTTTTGCGGCTTTGTCCTCGGGGAGGACTTCGGCAAAATAATCGTCGATCTTCAACGTCTTGGCCACGGCGGCAGCTACTTCCTCCTTGTCCCCCGTCATCATCATGGGGCGGATTTCCATATCACGCAGGGTTTTAAGGGCCTCAGCCGATTCTTCACGAATCGTGTCCCCCAGGGCGATGGCGCCGACGGCGGTGTCGCCCTCGACCACAAACACCACGGTGCGGCCCTGGTCGTGGTGTTCCCGCAGAGACTCGGCATCGTATGAAATGTTGTTTTTATCCAGATAACCGGGGGCCATCACCCGGATCGACCGTCCCTCAACTTCTCCCTGAATACCCTGCCCCTTGATGGCTTCGAAATTCTGGACCTCGGGTACTTTAAGGTCGCGCTCGTTGACCTCTTGCATAATGCCGGCGGCGAGGGGATGTTCAGAGCGGCTTTCAAGGGCCGCGGCCAGTCGCAGGATGTCGTCCTCATCCTGATCCCCGAAGACGATGACACCGCCGACTTCAAATTTACCTTCGGTCAGGGTGCCGGTTTTATCGAAGACGACCACGTCGATATGGCGGGCGGCCTCAAAGGCGTTGCGCTCCCGGATCAGCAGGCCGTTCCTGGCCGCCAAGCTGGTGGAGGTGGCGACCACCAGAGGGATGGCGAGCCCCAGGGCGTGGGGGCAGGTGATGACCATGACGGTAACCATGCGCTCCATGGCGTCGACGAAGGGAGCGCCCAGAAGAAGCCAGGAGGCCAGCGTGATAACGCCGACGGTAACGGCAATGACCGTCAGCCAAAAGGCCGCCCGATCGGCAAGCCCCTGCGAGCGGGACTTGGATTCCTGGGCGGCGCGCACCGTTTCGATCACCTGGGAAAGAAAAGTCTCTTCGCCGACCTTCTCCGCTTCCACCGTCAGAGTGCCGTCACCGTTAATGGTGCCGCCGATGACTTCCTCGCCTTCTTCTTTTCGCACCGGGCGGGATTCGCCCGTCACCATCGATTCATCGACCCGGGAAGATCCTTCCCTGACCGTGCCGTCCGTGGGAATCTTTTCGCCGGGCTTGACCACGAACCGATCGCCTTTCTCGAGTTGGTCGACCGGCACGTCTTTCGTGGATCCATCTTCCTCCAGCCGGTGTGCTTCCGTCGGCATGAGTTTAACCAGCTCGTTGAGGGCCTGCGAGGCTCCCATGACCGATTTCATTTCGATCCAATGTCCCAGAAGCATGATGTCGATCAGGGTGGCCAATTCCCAGAAAAAAACCTTGCCCGCCAGGCCGAGGGCGACGGCGGCCGAATAGAAATAAGCCACGCTGATCGCCATGCCGATCAGGGTCATCATCCCCGGTTGCTGCTCTTTGATTTCGTCGTAAAGGCCGGTCAGAAAGGGTTTGCCGCCATAAAAATAAATCGCTGAAGAGAAAGCCAGCAGCACATAGTGATCGCCGGGAAAGGAGATGACCTGGGTGAGGCCGAAGAGGGACTGAAGCATCGGCGAGAGAATCAGGATCGGCACCGTCAGGATCAGGCTGATCCAGAAGCGCTGCCGGAAGTCGGCGGCCATCATGGCGTGATGGTTCTCATGCCCTTGATGCTCTTCATGCCCTTCGTGTTTGTTGTCGGTTTTAGATTCTTTGGTCATACGACACTCCCTTGGAATGAACAGGCTGCGCTCGGACAACCGTTTTCAGTTCACAGATTCAAAACCGCTTTCGCAATCAAAAAATAGACCAGCAGGCCGGTGGCATCGACGATGGTGGTTACAAAAGGCGCGCTGGCCACAGCCGGGTCGACGCCTAAGAAGCGGGCGGCCAGGGGCATCACCGAGCCGACCACGGAGGCCAGGGTGCAGATCGAAACCAGGGTTAACGAAACGACCAGCGCCAGGGCGTGGCCCGCATACAGGCTGACCGGCAGGTAACTGAGCAGACCCAGCATGGCGCCCAGCAGAAAGCCGACGCGCGCTTCCCGCAGGATCGTGCGAACAAAGTCGCTCGGCTGAACGTCGCCGACCGCCATGCTGCGCACGATAGTGGTGGAGGACTGAGCGCCGGCGTTGCCGCCAGTCCCGATGAGTAGCGGGATAAAGAGCGCCAGGCTGACCACCGTTTCCAGCGTCGACTCAAACAGGTTGAGCACCTGCACGGTCAGGGTGGCGGCAAAAATGAGCACCACCAGCCACAGCACCCGCGACTTGGCCAGACGAAAGTCCGAGACTGAAAAGTAGGGCCGACCCAAGGGCTCGGCCCCGCCGGCGCGGGCCAGGTCCTCGCCTTCTTCCAGGGTCAGCACATCCATGGCGTCGTCAATGGTCACGATCCCCAGCAGCAGACCATCCTCGTCAACGACCGGCACAGCCAGCATATCGGCCGCCTGCAGCAGGCGGGCGACTTCTTCCTGGTCAGCGCCCGGTTTTACGGCATGAGGGTCTTTGTGCATGATCTCAGCGACCTGCCGTTCAGGGGCGCCGAGCACCAAATCGCTCAGTTCGCACAGGCCGATCAACCGGTTTTGTTCATCCGTCACCGGCAAGGTGTGGACGGTTTCGGCTTTGCGGCCGTTTTTACGGATGTAGTCCAGCGCCTCTACGAGAGTCATTGCCGGGTGCAGGGCAAGAAATTCCGGGCTCATGATGCGCCCGGCCGACTCTACCGGATAACTGAGCAGCTGATTGGTAAGACGCCGTTCCTCAGGGCTCAGTTCCGCCAGATATCCGTCCACTACCTCAGCGGAGAGTTCATTGAACAATCGAGCCCGGTCGTCGGGGTCGAGCTCTTCCACCAGGAAAACGGCGTGTTCCCGCTCTGCAATCGACAACATCCGCTCCTGCTGGGCGACATTGAGCTGTTTGAAAATATTCAGTGACAGCTCCCGGTTAATCTGCCGAAAAATAGCCTCCTGTTGAGTGGGGTCCAGGTGAGCCGTTTCTTCAGCGATCTGCAGCGGCGTTTTGTCCCTGAGCCAGGCGTTGATTTCACCGGGATTTGAAAATTTGCAGGTCTTTTCCGTCTTCAACGTGGCCTCCGGAGAAAAACAGATGGGCCCGGCTGGTGATAGCCGGGAAGAGAATCAGGGTCCGCTGCGCAACATGCGGCCGGCTCTGATAAAGGGGCTGAAGATGAGTTGACTTACTGGACGCGGATTACCCCGAGCTGAATCGCGTATTGAGCCATCTGTGCCGCATTCGCCAGGTTCAGTTTTTTCTTGACCGCCGCGCGGTGCTTGGCGACGGTTTTTGGGCTGATATATAAAATCTCGGAAATATCCATCGTTTGGCGGCCCATGGCCAGCAGTCGGAAAACCTGTTTTTCGCGTGTGCTTAAGGCTTGATACTTGCCTAAAGAATCGCTCCCCTCGTCCCGGTGGGCCAAATAAAAATTGACAATGGCTGGATTCAGGGCCGCACTCAGTGCATAGCCGCCGCCATGCACTTCATGGATAGCGGCGACGAGTTCGGAAATCTCGGCACATTTGAGAAGGTATCCGCGCGCTCCCGCTTTTAAGGCACGATAAACGGCGACCTCTTCGTCCTGTTCCGTGAAAATGACGATTGGCAGCTCTTTCCGCTCCTCCAGGTAAAGACGGATGGCCTCCACACCATCCATGTCCGGCAGATGCAGATCCATGACAACCACATCGATTGCCCGCTCGCGCAGCCACTGAAGGCCGGTTGTCCCGTCAGAAGCAGTCGCCGAAACCTCAATGTCGCTATGCCTTTCAAGCAGCAGTTCGAGACCGGCCCCTACGACGGGGTGCTGATCCACTATCAGAAGATGTAGCGTGCTCAACTTATGCTCCTTAAAAACGGCCGAAGGAAAGTAAATCTATCTGAAGAAGTAGATTGCTACCCTAAAGAGTAGCATTTTGCTCATTGCTGGCCATGCCTGAATGGGTAAACTTTATCATCGTCCCGTCGTTTGGCCAGTTCCTCATGCGATTCGAAAAGATCGTTGGCAGGCAATGGAGAAACGCCAAAACAGAAATCAACGAAAGGAGGCGTGAAATGTCAGAATACAAAGACAGATTCAGTGATGCGTCGGAAGAACAAAGCAAAAAATCAGCCTTTGTTTGCGAGAGCTGCAAAACCGAATACAGTAAGGAAGATGCTAAGAAAAAAGGCCAAACCTGTTGCGGTCGGTCGATGAAGGAACTGGTTCAGGAGGGTTTCGGGCCTTAAATCGACTCAGAATAGGGCAATACCTGCAATCTCTTTGCTTTTATTCAGGTTTCCGGCCTGACGATTGGAAGATTGCGGAAAAAAAGGGGGATCTGCTGGCGGCTGGCGCCGATGGCAGGTCCCCTTTTGTGCAAGGCGGCTAAGGCCGTCGACCAGGGATTTCCTGACTTTTCTTTATTTATTATTGCGGTGTCTGGGTGAGATTAAAAAAGCGGAGGGATTGTCGTCTTGACTTCACTCTTGGGGTATCATCAGCCGCTTACGCAAATAATCGGCGCCAAAAATGAGCGGTATGCCGAGCCAGGCGGCCAGATAGACACTCCCCTTGACCGGTCCTGTGCCGAGAATGACTTGCACCCAGGGTACATACAACAACGCCCAGGAAAAAACCACCTGAATAATAATACCGGCCAGCATCAGACGATTCTTGAAAATACCCGCATCGAGCCCCGACCTCGCCGGATATCTTCGGCCAATCAAATTGCCGATCTGCATCAACAGAATGGTGGCCAGGGCGATCCCCGTAGCCGAGCGGTAGAGGGGATCGTCGGCGGCCAGATCCGAACCGTACTGCCAGCCGCCTTCCCACAGGACCCAGAAGAACAGACTGAGTGACCAGATGGCCTCCAGCAGACCGAGAAAAAGGTAGCTATGCAGAACCAGTCCCGGGCTAAGGAGGCGGAATTCGCCGCTTCTGGGCGGTTGCTGCATTACCTCCTCAGTGGGGGGCTCCTGACCGAGGGCCATGGAGGGGACAATATCGGTGCCAAGGTCAATCGACAGAATCTGAATCACGGTCAGGGCCAGCGGCACCGGCAACAGAATATAGAGCAGGTAGGGCAAGATCTCCGGACCATTGCTGACCAGAACGTAATTGGTGAATTTGCGGATATTGCTGAATACGGTTCGCCCCTCCTCGATGCCAGCGACAATCGAGGCGAAGTTGTCATCGAGAAGAATGATCTGGGCGGAGGCGCGGGCCACATCCGTTCCGCTTTTGCCCATGGCAATGCCAATGTCGGCAGCTTTGAGGGCCGGAGCGTCATTGACCCCGTCCCCGGTCATGGCCACTACGAGATCGAGGTTCTTCAGGGCCATGACAATCTTCATCTTTTGCGACGGGCTGGTGCGGGCAAATATCTGGATCCCCCCGGACAACGCCTCTTCGAGCTCTTTCTCGGTGAGATTCTCCAGGGTTTCACCCGTCATGACCCGCTCATTCGACAGATCATTGGCCACAATTCCACAACGCTTGGCGACTGCCAAGGCGGTGTCCGGATGATCCCCGGTGATCAGGATTACCTTTATGCCTGCCGAATGGCATTGTTTCAGGGACTGGGGCACCTCCGGCCGCAGCGGGTCCTCGATGCCGACAAAACCGTATAGGGTGAGATCCTGTTCCAATGCCTCCCGCCCGGCTCCGGCAAGGGACGGCTCCGCAAGATGTCGACCGGCGACGGCCACAACCCGGTGGCCAGACTCGGCCAGCTCGCGCATGATGCGCTCAGCCTGGTCCAATTCCTCCGCTGTCGCCGGTTGCGCTGCCTGACCCGGGAGTTTGACGGCCGAGACCAGCGGGCGGATGACCTCCCAGGCGCCTTTGACCGCAAATACCGTCTGTGCGCTGACCTCGCCGGTTCCACCGGCTCGCTTCAGGTTGACATCGAAAGGAAAATGCTTTTGCTTCAGGTCGGGAAGTGTTCTGCTCTGACGTAATTCCGCCAGCTTTTCCGCGATAGCGACATCGAGAGGATCGCCGCTGTACTCGCCGTCGACGAGATGGACTTCGGACGCACAAAAGGCCATCAGCAGGAACTGTTCACTTTCCTCCGCCTCGGAAAAATCGCTTTCTCCGCCTGGGGGTCGCAAGCGGCTGACCGCAAGCTGGTTGCGGGTCAGGGTTCCGGTCTTGTCGGTGCAGATGACCTGGGTCGCCCCCAGGGCTTCGACAGCGTTCAGGCTCGTAACCAGAACATTCTTGCGCGCCATGCGCAAGCTGCCCATGGCCAGGGCGAGAGTAAAGGTCGGCAGCAGCCCTTCAGGGACATTGGCGACAATGATGCCCATCATGAAGACCAGATTCACCCAAAGGGGCCGCCCCGTGAAGACACCATAAAGGAAAAACAGAACTCCAAGCGTCACCGCGATGCCGGTGAGCACTCTCACCATATGGGCGGTCTGTCTTTCCAGAGGCGAGGAGGTCCGCCGTATAGCCTGAGACAGATGGGCCAGTTTGCCAAATTCGGTTCTCAAACCAGTGGCAAAAACCACGGCGCGGCCGGTGCCACTGAGCACCAGGCAACCGGCAAATGCGACATTGTGGCTTTCTACAAGGCGGCCGGCAACCGACTCGGAGGTCAAGGCTAGCGGCTTGGCCTCGCCGGTCAGCGGCGCATTGTTGACCATGAGGTCGCTTCCCTCGACCAGGCGCGCATCGGCAGGCACCCGATCGCCCTCGTGCAGCAACAGCAGATCACCAGGAACCAGCTCATCGGCCAACAGAGTCATGGTCTCGCCGGCGCGCATGACTTCAACTTTCTGCGGCAGAAAGTGGCGCAGAGCCGCCATGGCTTTCTCTGCTCGATATTCCTGAATAAAGCTGAAAAGCGCATTCAGCAGGGCGACACCCGCCAAAGCCCAACCGAGGACAACCATACTTTGTCCGGGCTGCAGCCTTTCCGCCACGAAACAAATGATGGCCGAAACGAACAAGAGGAGGGTGAAAAAATTGGTGAACTGACGCAGCAGACTGCGTGTCAGTCTCCAGGGATCGCGAACCTCGACACTGTTCTTTCCGATTTCCTGCAATCGTTCATGGGCCTCGGCCGAAGAGAGCCCCTCCGGGCCACTGCCCAGAGACCGGAAGACATGCTCAACGGAGAGATTGTGTATCTGTTGTGAGTCACTCATAAGGCTCTATAGATGCCGATATCGCAAGGTGTTTTGTGCAGAACCCCTTCGATGGCCGCACTGTGAAAAACCCGATAGGCCAGGGTGCGCTCACTGAGGCCAAGAAGCATCAGCTGGGCCTTCAGACGACTGGCGAGCATCAAGACCTCCTGTTCCCATTTGTCGGCAATCGTCACGAGGCGATCACAGCGGAAAGCATAAGGACCGAGGAATTCCGCCATTTCCTGATAGATTTTTTCGAGACGATCGAAGCCTTTTTGTTTAAGCGCCCGCTCCATTGCCGAGGTCATATGGGGATGTCGCAAGGGATTAACCTGCACGGTCTGACATAAATACACGTAGCGAAGATGGGGAGCCAGCCGCTGGATGAATGGTGCGATAGCGCTGAAACCGTACCGATAACCGGTCAACGGCAGAAGCAGATCGTGGGGGTTTCCCAGGAGACCCGGTTGAACAATCCGCATGACCAGAACCGGGCACAGGTGCATACGCAGAAGTTTTTCTGAAATGGTGCCGGTCAGGTAGCGCTGGCGCCGGGGTTTCACCCGGGTTCCGCAGATCAGCAGGGACTCGGGATCGTGCGGAACAGCCTGGCGCAAGGTGCGGTGTACGGAAGACCCGAGGGGCAGAGACTGGGGTATGAACTCCACATTGAAAGCATCGCATTCCCCGGCCAATTGTTCGAAACGTGCATCGACAATATCCGGGGGAACTTCACCATCCTGCACATGCAGCACCAGCAGCTTGCGGTCCTTTTCCGTAGCCGCGAAATGCAGGGCATATCGAGCGACCCAGTCACTGTAGATCGAGCCATCATGTGCCAGAATGATCATGGCCAGCCTTCCTCAACCGGATTGCCGTCGCTGCCGACGGGGTTCTCACCCGGGTCGATTTGCTGCCAGCTTGTCCCTGCGTAGAACACAGACGATTATCACAGGGGTTGCCATTAAATCTATACGGCAACACCCTGCTGTCAATCTCGCAAAAACGCTCTTGCGGCATTGGGGAGCGCTAAAAGGCTCAGGCCTGACATTGGGGAAACATGGAAAAAAAGAACCGAAAAGGGAACAGCTCCCTTTTTTCGGCTACCCCCCATCGAATCCGGCGATCAGTCCGCAGGAAAACAGCGAGAAAAACCAAACCTGGCCGTTAACGGCTAGCGTCGATGCCAGGCCTCCGCCGGGGCAAGGCAGGCACGGGCGTCCTCCAGAAATCCCCTGAAATCCCCCTCCAATGCATCCCGGTGTTCTTCCAGGTCGCGCATGGCCTGCGCCATGGGCAGCGGCCGTTTGAGGCGCTGGGATACCCTTTCGAGTACGCGGCCGATGACTGCGGGATCTTGGTAGGAAACCAGCCAGTTGCGCTCGATCATCCGTGGGGCAAGGCGTTGCAGGCCTTCAGCGAGCTGGTCATGGTGGGTGCGCAGCAGCTGGTAGATGTGGGCGGCGAAGTCGTCGAGGGGGATGGGGGAGAATTGCGGCCAGTGCCGGGCGAGAAAATGATCGTAGAAAATGTCGACGAGGATGCCGCGGCAGTGGCCGTAATCATAATGCAGGCGGGCTTTGCTGCGGCGGAAGGCGGGATGGCTGTGGGCAAAGCTGTCGAGCTGGCGGTGCTGTTGCAGGCCGTGGCGGATGGCGGGGGGAAAGCGATCGTCCAGGCGGCCTTTGACGAAGTCCCCCATGAGGTTGCCGAGCAGGCAGGGGGGCTCGGGGTCGGAGAGGTAGAGGTGAAAGAGATAGTTCACCGGCGTTTCCCGATGAAAGAAGGCTGCCCGCCTCAATCGGCAGCGGGCAGCTCCTTCAGGTTTTCCTGGGCCAGTTGGCGGGATTCGGCGCCGTGGGGCAGTTCGTCCAGGATGAGGTGATAAAAAGAACGGGCACCCTCAAAGCACTGCTCCTGCAGCAGAAGAGCACTGACTTCGGCGACGATCTTGGGATTGTCCCCTTCGTGGGCGTGGAAGCCTCGGTACAGGTCAAGGGCTTCCGCCAGTTTGCCCTGCAGAAAGCGCAGTTTGGCCAGTCCGATCTGGGCGTATTTGTCGAAACCGTTCTGGAGGATGCCGAGGTAGGTCTTTTCGGCCTGGTCGAATTCGCCGAGGTTCCGGTAGGCGTCCCCCAGGCGTGAGAGCATGTTGACTGTGCCCTCGTGTTTTTCGAGGATGCGTTCCCAGGTGGCGATAGCTCTGCGGTATTCACGTTTCCAGCGGTAATAGTTGCCGAGCCCGTAGAGGGCATAGGGGTTGTGACTGTCGATTTCGACGGCCTTGGCGTAGAAATCCTTGGCTTTTTCGAAATCGAAGCGTTTCCAGTAGAGGTTGCCGACCATGGTGAGGATGTTGATGAGATCGGGGCGGCGGGCCAGGACCTTTTCGTAGTATTCGATGGCCTTGGTCTCGTAGCCTTCCTTGTGGTAGAGGTCAGCGATGCCCATAAGCGTGTAGTGGTCGCGTGGGTTGAGCTTGAGGGCCTGCTCGTAGTGTTTTTCCGCCTCGCCGAAATGGCCCATCATCTTGAGACCGTCGGCGATGCGAGTGATGACGAAGATGTCGTTGGGCCGCAGACGCAGGTAGGTCTGCCAGAGGCCCACGGCTTCCTTGTATTGCCGGAGTTCACGCAGGGCGTCCCCTAAACCCCGCAGGGCGAAGAGGTTTTTGCCGTCGGCCTTGAGCACCTTCTGATAGTAGGGGATGGATTCTTCCATGGCGCCCAGGCTGCGGCAGGCATCCCCCATGCCGGTGAGGGCATAGGCGTTTTCCGGCTCCATCTCAAGGGCTTGGGCAAAGGCCGCTTTGGCCTGCTGCCATCGGCGGGCTTTGGCCATCTGGTGGCCGGTGCGGGTGAGTTCAACAACCTTGCGGTGCTGATGGCTTTTCGTGGTGGGACGGGGCTGATCAGTGCCTTTATCCATCGGATTGTATAGCCTTTCTTCATTTTCCGACGCCTCGCGCCGGCCGTTCCCGTTCAATTGATCATTTGTTCTTCATTTTAGTGCGGCAGAGGTTCCGCCGATTCGATTTCCACCCGCACTCCCCACATGTGGAAGCCGATGGAAGCGTTCATTTTACGGGCTATGCCCCGGATGCGCAAGCCGTCCTGCTTGACGTGTGTTGGCAGGTTGACGGGGTCGAGACGCTGGCCGTCGTCAGTGACGATGCCGAAAAACCCCCCTTCAAGGGGCACGTGGGTGACCGTCCCGGTGAAGGAAAAGGAGCGTTCCGGCTCTTTCGACGCCTCGGCGGCTTTGATACCGGCCGTCTCTTTCGTACAGGCGGCGCCGAGCAGGAGCAGGGTGAGAATGATGAGGAGGAACCCCAGTCGCTGTGGCATAACTCACATCATCCTGATCTTGCTCTTGAGGATGAGTACCTCAAAAGCCATGGCGGCCTTGATATTGAGTTGCTGCAATTCAAGAATCCATTTTTCATCCACTTCCCGTTCACTGGTGACAAAGAGGGTGCCGATAAGGCGGCCGTGGACGATGAGCGGGGCCAGGAGCACGGCAGAGGGGATGCGATTCCCCAGCTCCTTGAGCAGGAGCGAATTGAAGGGCGCGCGGGGGACGGGCCCAAGATAATAGCTGTGGCTCTGGTGGATGGTCTTGAGGATGGACGGCTCATCGAGGGGCACGCAGAGCGTATCGAAGCCGGCGACCTGCCGTCCGCCGACGCGGGCCTTCCAGCCGTAGGCGTTGTCATCGCGCAGTAGAAAGAGGGCGCAGCAATCGAACTCGCCGCCAAGATATTCCACGAGGATATCGGCGATCTCCTCGCGGTCGGCGCATTCGGCCAGCTGTTCAGCCGCTGTGCCCAAAGTGTAGGGCTCGATCTCCTCCGGTTCGTCATCGAAGGCAGGCTTGGGCTGGACGGGTTCGGCCGCCGGCGCCGGTTTTTCGACGGGGGGCGCCGATTCGACGGCGGAGGCCGGAATGTCCCACAAGGTGTCGTCATCCGGAAAAGAGGTCTGGGCGGGGGCCACCGCTTTGCTTTGGTC
Source organism: Desulfuromonas sp. KJ2020 (assembly GCF_024197615.1). Classification (NCBI taxonomy): domain Bacteria; kingdom Pseudomonadati; phylum Thermodesulfobacteriota; class Desulfuromonadia; order Desulfuromonadales; family Desulfuromonadaceae; genus Desulfuromonas; species Desulfuromonas sp. KJ2020. Next base: position 1,332,379 of record NZ_JAKUKE010000003.1, on the reverse strand, counting down.
AGCCAGGGAGCGGACAAAACGTTCTTTGGGTTCGATACTGTAGTAGCGGTCCAGAGCCTTGACGATATGCAGTTCGGGAGCGACGACAGGCTGCACGATGTAACCGGTGTTAAAAGCAATCTCGTCAATCGCCGTAAAATTGGACGGGTCGGCCATGGCCAGCACCAGACGGTTGTTCTGGAGGCGAATGGGGATGACGCTGTATTTTTCGGCGATGCGGGCCGGAATGAGCTGGAGAGTGGTGAAGACGGCGTGATCCAGTTCATCAGGTTCTATATAGGGCACCCCGAGCTTTTTGCTGAGAACCCGGGCGATGTCCTCTTCTTTGAGAAAGCCGAGCTCCAGCAGGTTGGTGCCGAGGCGGCCGCCGTAGAGGACCTGATTGCGCAGTCCTTCTTCCAATTGCGAGGCGGTCAGCAGCTTTTCTTCGATCAGCAGTTCTCCGAGACGAATTTTCATAACATATCAAACCATTCTGGTGAGGGGTAAATGCCTGCGGAAAAGTCAGTTGCGTTCAGATTCTGCCGTTTCTGGCGGAGCTGCTGCCATCTTTGTCCCCGAGGAAATATCTCCATTCTGAAAAGAAGCCAGGTGCGGAGCGATGAGCGCCTGGAATTGCGGCATGTTCTGGGCGGAGACGGGTGCTGAGGCCGGCGCCTTGATGCGGGCCGGGTTGATGGGGGCCCCGTTCTTGCGCATGCGGAAGCACAGGTGGGGGCCGGTGGCCAGACCGGTGCTGCCGACGTAGCCGATGACCTGCCCCTGGCTCACTCGCAGGCCGTTGCGCATGCCGCGGGCGAAACCGTTCATATGCAGATAGATACTCTCATAGGCGCCGTTGTGGCGGATTTTGAGGTAATTGCCGTTGGCCCGGGTGTACCCCTTGGCAATGATGGTGCCGTCTCCGACGCTTTTGATGGGGGTTCCCACCGGCGCGGCATAGTCGATGGCCGGATGGGACTTCCAGGTTTTGGTGATGGGGTGAAAGCGCTTCATGGAAAAACCCGAGGAGATGCGGGAGAAGGCCAGGGGCGCCTTGAGAAAGGCCTTGCGCACGCTTTTGCCCTCGGCGTCGTAGTAGGAGGGCCTCTGCTCGCCGTCCTGAAAGAGAAAGGCCCGGAAGGGGTTCCCCTGGTTGGTAAATTGGGCCGCCAGCACACGGCCGTAGCCGGCGAAGCTTCCTTCGCGGAAACGCTTTTCGAGGACAGCCTGAAAGCTGTCCCCCTCGCGGATATCGAGGATGAAGTCGATGTCCCAGGCGAAGATGTCGGCCAGGGTCATGGCCAGTTCCGGGCCTTCGCCGATTTCGGTGATGGCCTCGAAGAGGCTCGAGGTGATGGTGCCGCTGACGCGTTCGGTGCGTACCGTGTATTCGATGGGAATGCGGGCGACGTCGAAGCTGTCCTCGGCCCGGCGCACCAGCAGCTGGTCGTCGGCGTTGATTTCGTATTCAAAGGATTCGAAGGCCCCGTCGCGCAGGGTGAGTTTGTAGGGTTGTTCGACGCAGATCTTCGACAGGGGAAAGATGTCGCGGCAGCGGCTGTCGAGCTGAAGAATTTCGGCCGGCGAGAGGTGTTCGCCCAGCAGGGTGGTGGCGGAATCGCCCGGGCGGACCGTCCCTTCGATCACTTCCATGGAAATTTCGGGAGGGGCCGGCGCGCTCGGTTCCTGATCCGGGTTCGTGCGGGCCTCAAGGGGCGACACCGTGGGGCGGTTTACCAGCAGCAGAGGGGTCAGCACGAGACCTACGAGCAGGAGCACCCAGAAAAGGCGGGAGCGTTTACTCGTGCGGCTGCGTTGATAACTTTTGGGGGGATTGAAGTCGCGGTTCACGCGCTGCCTCTACGGAATATGCCAGCGAAAGGGATGGTCTCCAGCTTCGCCGGTGCGTCTGTTTTATCGTCTGTTTCAACGGTATTGCCTTGGGCAGGCAGTCGGGGGTATGCTACCAGCTTTATTCCGGTCTTGTCCAGTCTCAGGTTTTTGCCAGGAGGATACCCATGATCGATCATCAACGGCTTGCCGACGAATTTTTCCGCCTGGCCTCCATCTCCAGCCCCTCTTTTCGCGAAGGGACGATTTCCCGCTATTTGAGCGAGCGCCTGCGCCTGCTCGGGGCCGAGGTGGTGGACGATGGCGCCGGCCCGAAGATTGGCAGCGAAAGCGGCAACCTGGTCGCCTATTTTCCCGCCCGCGGCAAAGAGGCGTCGCCGCTGATGCTGTCGGTGCACATGGATACGGTCGAGCCGGGCGACGGCGTGCAGCCTGTGCTGCAGGATGGTGTTTTTACCAGCGCCGGCGAAACGGTGCTGGGGGCGGACGACAAGGCGGGCATCGCCGAAATTCTCGAGGCCATCCAGGTACTGCAGGAGAGGGATATCCCCTATGGTCCGCTGGAGGTGGTGGTCACCGTTTGCGAGGAAGTGGGGCTGCTCGGCGCCAAAAACCTCGATTTTTCCCTGATCCGCTCCCGCCGGGGGCTGGCTCTCGATACCTCGGGAGTCGATCTGGCCATCCATCGCGCCCCCTGCGCCAACAAGATCCGCTTCGAGGTGCGCGGCCGCGAAGCCCATGCCGGCATCGCGCCGGAGATGGGACTTTCCGCCATCGCCGTGGCCGCCCGGGCCATCGATCGCATGCGCCTGGGCCGCATCGACGAAGAAACGACGGCCAACATGGGGACGATCCGTGGCGGGCAGGCCACCAATATTGTCCCTCGCAGCGTCGTGCTCGAAGGGGAGGCCCGCAGCCACAGCCGCCTGAAGCTGGAGCAGCAGACGGCCCACATGATCGACTGTTTCAAGGAAGCGGCTCGGGAGCTGACGCGAGACATCGGCGGCCGTCCGGTCTGCGCCGAGGTCGTCACGGAAGTGATGTCCGACTATCCGCTTATGGCGGTGCCACGGGACGCCGGCATCCTGCAGTTGGTGGAAGCCGCCGGTAAGACCTTGGGGCGGACCATCGAGGTGAAGGGGGCCGGCGGCGGCAGCGACGCCAATGTCTTCAACGGCCAGGGGATCGAAACGGTCATTCTCGGTACCGGCATGAGCAACGTGCATTCGGTCGACGAGTTCGTGCGGGTCGAAGATATGGTCCGCGTCAGCGAGCTGCTGGTCGAAATCATCAGCCAGGCTTAGGAGTCTTTGGTGAAATTGCCCCTCTCCCCCCATATCCGACAGGTCCACTTTCCGCCCATCTCCGAGGTCAAGAACTGGATTGCCGGCCGCCACTTTCCCGCCGAACGGCCTCTGGTCGACCTGTGCCAGGCCGTCCCCGATTATCCGCCGGCCCCGGAACTGACCGATTATCTGGCTGGTTGTCTGGCTGATCCGCTGACCTCGCGCTACACCCCCGATGAAGGGCTGCCCGAGGTACGGCAGGCGATCTGCGCCTGGTATGAGCGCCTGTACGGGGCGGCGCTGCAGCCGAACCAGCTCTGTCTGAGCATCGGCGCCAGCCAGGCCTTCTGGCTGGCCATTGTGACCCTCTGCCAAGCCGGCGACGAGGTCATCGTGCAGACGCCTTATTATTTCGATCACGCCATGGCGCTGGATATCCTCGGCCTGAAGGCGGTCTATACCCCCTTTGACGAAGCGGATGCGGGCCTGCCTGATGTGGATCGTATCGCCTCACTGATCACTTCGCGTACCAAGGCCATTGTGCTGGTGACGCCGAGCAATCCCACGGGGGCGGTAACGCCGCCGGCAACGCTGGGCAGGCTTTTCGAACTGGCCCGGGAGCGCGGTCTCGCCCTGGTGCTGGACGAAACCTACAATGCTTTTCTCCCCGGTGGCGCCCGCCCGCACGAGCTGTTCAGCCGCGTCGACTGGGACGAAAGCCTGGTGCATATCGCCTCCTTCGGCAAAACCTTTGCCCTGACCGGCTACCGGGCAGGTATGCTGGTCGCTTCCCAGGAGTTCATCCATCACGCCCTCAAGGCGCAGGACACCATGGCGGTCTGCCAGCCCCGCCTGACCCAGCTGGCCGTGGGCTACGGCGTGGCCCATCTCGACGCCTGGGTGGCGGCCAACCGCGACATGATGCAGCGCCGTCATGATCGTTTTCGGGCCGAATTCCTCAAGCCCGGCAATCCCTTCCGGCTGGTGGCCAGCGGCGGCTTTTTCGCCTGGGTGCGGCACCCCTGGCCGGGACAGAGCGGGCGGCAGGTGGCCAAGCGCCTGGCCGACGAGGCCAATCTCATCTGTCTGCCGGGAGAGGTATTCGGCCCCGGTCTGGAGAATTACCTGCGCCTGGCTTTCGGCAACATCCACGAAGACCGCCTCGTCGAGGCGGTGCGCCGTTTCCGCGATTTTCCCGTCTGATGTCCACTTCCCTGCCTGTCGACAGCCTGCTGCCTGATTTGCGCCGCGCCCTGCGTGACGCCGGGGCCGTGGTGCTGCAGGCCGCCCCCGGCGCCGGCAAGACCACGCGCGTGCCGCTGGCTTTGCTCGACGAACCCTGGCTGCAGGGGCGCCGCATCCTCATGCTGGAACCGCGGCGGCTGGCGGCGACCAACGCCGCCCGCTACATGGCCTCCTGTCTGGGGGAAGAGGTGGGAGAGACGGTGGGCTACACCATCCGCTTTGACCGCAAGGTCTCGGCGCTGACCCGCATCGAGGTCGTCACCGAGGGCATTCTGACCCGCCGGCTGCAGAGCGATCCCCTGCTGGAGAATGTGGGGCTGGTCATCTTCGACGAATTCCACGAACGCAACCTGCATTCCGACCTGGCTCTGGCGCTGTGTCGCGACGCCCAGACGGGCCTGCGCGACGACCTGAAGCTGCTGGTCATGTCGGCCACCCTCGATTCCGGGCCGGTGGCCGAGCTTCTCGGCGGGGCGCCGCTGCTGAGCAGCGAGGGACGCAGTTACCCGGTTGAGGTGCGTTATCTCCCCCAGGCGCCCCAGGGGGCCGTGGCCGAGTACACGGCGGCGGCCGTGCGACGGGCTCTGGGCGAAACGACAGGGGATATCCTCGTCTTTTTGCCCGGGGCCAGAGAGATTCGCCGCTGTCAGCAGCGGCTGGAGAGTGATGGCGGGCTGGCCTCCGTCGAGGTCTGTCCCCTCTATGCCGGGCTGCCCTTTACCGCCCAGGAAAAGGCCATCCTCCCCGGCAAGAAGCGGCGGGTGGTGCTGGCGACCAACATCGCCGAGACCAGCCTGACCATCGAAGGCGTACGCGTGGTGGTGGACAGCGGTCTGGAGCGCCGCCCCCGTTTCGATGCCGCCGCCGGCGTCTCCCGTCTCGAGACGGTGAATATCTCGAACGCCAGCGCGACGCAGCGGGCAGGCCGGGCCGGGCGCCTGGACCCGGGTCTCTGCTACAGGCTGTGGACCGAAGCCGCCCAGGGCAGTCTGCTGCCTTTCGCTCCTCCGGAGATTCGCGTGGCCGACCTTTCGGGGCTGGCCCTGGAACTGGCCCTGTGGGGGGTGCCCGACCCCGGTCAGCTGGCCTGGCTGGATCCTCCCCCCGCCGGGGCGCTCACGGCCGCCCGCGAGCTGCTGGCGGAGCTGGGGGTGCTGGATGAGAAAGGGCGGGTGACGGAGGAAGGGAGGCGCCTGGCCCGCTTCCCCGTCGAGGTGCGCCTGGCCCGACTGCTGCTGAGCGGCGAGAAGCTGGGTGTCTGGCCGCTGGCCTGCGATCTGGCGGCGCTGCTTTCCGAGCGCGACCTGCTGGCCTCGATTCCCGGCGCGGCCGTAGCCAGTGACAGCGATCTGCTCGATCGGCTTGAGGTGCTGGCGCGCTGGCGGCGACATCCTCGTTCTGAGGTCATCGCTGACCGTGCCGGGGCTGCCGTCGAACGGACCGCTCGGCAGCTGCGGCGGTTGGGGCCGAAGGGAGGCGACGAATCACCGGAGCTGGAGACGGTAGGGCGATTGCTGGCCGCCGCTTTTCCCGACCGTGTCGCCTGCGAACGGGAAGGGGGAGGCGGCCGTTACCTGCTGGCCAACGGCCAGGGCGCGCACTTGTCGCCGCGCAGCCGCGTGCATGGACAACGCTGGCTGGTGGCCGTAGAGGTGAGGGCAGGGAATCAGGGGGAAGGGGAGATCCATCTGGCCAGTGCCCTGCCGGAAAGCATGGTCGAGGCGGATTTTCGGGCGAAGCTCCCCTGGCGGCGGCGGGTGGCGTGGGACAGCCGCCAGCAGCGGGTGCAAGCCGTCGAGGAGCAACGCCTGGGCGCCTTGGTGCTGGGCTCGCGGGCGATCAAGCCTTCGGAAGAAGAATTGGTCGGGGCGGTGTTGGACGGGGTCCGTCAGCATGGGCTGGACTGCCTCTCCTGGTCGGCGGCTGACCGGCAGTTCGCGGCCCGGGTCCGTTTGCTGGCGCGGGTCTTTCCTGAAGAAGGCTGGCCCGCCATGGCAGAAGAGCAGCTGCTTGCCTCTCTGGAAACCTGGTTGTCTCCCTGGCTGGGCAAGGTTCGCACCCGGGCCGATCTGGCCCGGGTCGAGGTGGGGGCGGCCTTGGCGGCCCGGCTCGATTGGCCGCGGCGGCAGCGTCTGGATCAGCTGGCGCCGACTCACCTGGAGGTGCCGAGCGGGTCGCGGCTGGCTATTGATTATGTCGGCGGGGACCAGCCCGTGCTCGCCGTCAAGCTGCAGGAACTCTTCGGGCTGGCCGAAACGCCCCGCCTTGCCGGCGGGCGGGTGCCCCTGCTGCTGCACCTGCTGTCACCGGCCCGGCGGCCGATTCAGGTAACGACCGATTTGAAAAATTTCTGGGACAACGTCTATCCCGAGGTTAAAAAAGAGCTCAAGGGACGTTATCCCAAGCATCCCTGGCCCGACGATCCCTGGACGGCCGTTCCGACCCGCCATACGCGTCGACGCTGACCTGTCGGCTTAGATCCTCTCGATAGGGAAGGCGGCCTCGCCCAGTTCGGCGTTGGCCTTCTGCAGTTGCTCCTCCCCGGAAACCACCGCCACGGAACTACCCTGCCATCCCTGCTTCAGGTAGACGTGGGCGACCCTTTGCAGGGCTTCCCGGTCGACGGCCAGCAGGCGCTGGCGAAAGGTCTGGCGCATGGCCAGGGTCAAACCCTGCAGCTGGTGGTTGAATTCCCGTGAGGCTTTGCCGCTGGGGGAGAGGGGGCGATCCAGGTCGCTGAAGGAGGCGAGGATGGCTTCCTTGATCTCCTCGTCGGCATACTGTCCGGCTACGGCCCAGTCCACAGCCTGTTCGTACACCTTGAGCGTACGGGTCAGCTGCGGGTCGCGGTAGGAGAGCATGGAGAAAAGGCCGGCTTCCGGGTCGGCACCGGCCAAACCGCCATAGGCGCCGCCTTTTTCGCGGATCTCCCGATGCAGAAAGTTGGCCCGCAGCAGCTTGGCCAGCACCATCAGCGGCGCGGCATCCGCCTGCGTGTAGGTGCCGGTGCGGAAAATCCGGGCCACATAGGAGACGGGTACGGCAGCCGCACAGCCTTTGCGTACGCTGGTGGGGCTGAAAGCGTTTTGGCCGGCGGGAGTCGCCGGGGCCTTGTTCAGGCTCTGCAGAAAAGCGGCGAGGGCCGGACGAACGGAGTCGAAAGCTTCCCCCTCAGCGGTCAGGGCGCAGCGCATCCCTTCATTTCCCAGAAGAAGCCCGGCCAGCGTCTGCATTTTGGCGGCCAGGTCGGACAGCTCTGCCGGTTTCTTTGCGGCGATCTCCTTGATGAAGCGGACCTGGCTGATGCCGGTCCATTCTTCCCGCAACTTCCCGCCCGCCGTGAGCTGGCTGGCGGCCAGGCGGGCGGCGTAGGTATGGCCCGAGCCCGGAATGGAGTTCTCCATGGAGGTCTTGACCTGGTTGATGACCGTGTGCAATCGGGTCAGGTCGGAAAAATCCGGCGCGGTAAAGAGATCGGTAAGTATGGCAAACATCTTGTCCTGATTGCGTCGCAGGGCTTTGCCGCGCACCGTGACGATGGTACGAGGCGCATCCATGGCCTCCGGGCTCTCGAGAATGCTGGCGGAGGCACGAATTCCCCCCGTAGCTGCCGACATCCGTTCGGCCATCTCCAGATAGCTCAGGCCGGCCGCGCCGATCTGGGGCAGCAGGGCGCAGAAGAGGGGAACGAAAGGCCGCAGATCGGCAGGGATGTGGGCGGCCTCCGATTGGGCCGAAAAGTAGACGATCCCGTTGGTCGGCTGGTCGAACCAGCTGAGCGCCACCCCCTCGACCTTTTCCTCGCGCGAAGAAACGGGGCTCTCCTCGGCCGGAATGTCGCTGAGCTCCAGCGTCGGCAGGATGGAAAGATCTTCTTCCATCTCCTGCGCCTCTTGCAGCTCCTGGGCCTGCTCGACGATCTGCTGCTTCTGCTCGGGGGTCAGGCGAGCGGCGAGAGCCTGGAGATTGTCGGCGACCTCCTTATCTTCCCGCACCTTGCGCTCCGGGTCGGGTTTCAGTGTCAGGGTGACCCGATGGGGGTTGTCGAGAAGATAGCGACGGATCAGGTTCTGGAAAAACGGTCCGGCGGCTACCTCGGCCCGCAGGCGGTCGAGATCGCGGGTCAGCAGCAGTGGGGTGACGGGGTCGCCGCTATGGATCCAGGGGCCGAGCAGGCGCATGAGCAGCAACAGGGCGTAGGGATACTGGTCTCCCGTCACTTCCCGATGGGCAAACTCCAGCTGATGGATGGCCGCCTCGATGCGTTCTGCCGGAAAGCCCTTGTCGGCGGCCTCCTGCAAGGTTTCCAGGATGAGGGCTTCGATCTTGTCCGTGTGCTCCGGTTCCGTTCCCTGCAGGCCAACGGCGAAAAAGGTCTCCCGGTTGTCATCGTGGTAGCCGGTGACGGGAGACAGGTTCTGCCCCAGCTTCGATTCGATCAGCGCCTTGTACAGGGGGGCGGCCGGGTTGCCCAGCAGCAGGGTGGACAGCACCTGCAGGGCGACGCGGTTGAAGTTGTCGGCGGCCGGGCAGGTAAGCCAGGCCGTCTGCACCAGGGTGCGGTTTTCCAGGGGCTCGCCCGGGTCGGCCGGAAAGGTCTCGGTGAGCTTTCTGGGCTGCTCGAAGCGCACCTCATCCGGTACGGCGGTGTCAAGAGGTTTGGCCTCGAAGTGCCGCAGGGCCAGGTTTTCGATGGTCTCCAGATGCTTCTCCAGGGGGAGGTGCCCGTAGGTAAAGAAATAGGCGTTGGCGGGGTGATAATAGGTGGCGTGGAATTCCCGCAGCTCTTCCCAGGTCAGATTGGGGATATCCGAGGGTTCGCCGCCAGAATTCTTGCCGTAGGTGGTGGTCGGGTACAGGGCACCGCTCAAGCGTCGATGGCTGAGCGATGAGGGGTCGGCCATCGCCCCTTTCATCTCGTTGTAGACCACGCCCTTGTATTCGAGCGGCGATTCGGGGTTGTCCATCTCCTGAAATTCGAGGCGATGGCCTTCCTGCCTGAAGTCCCGGTCGAGCAGGCGGGGAAAAAAGGCGGCATCGAGGTAGATGGCCATGAGATTATAGAAATCCTTCTCGTTTTGGCTGGCGAAGGGGTAGAGGGTCCAGTCGCTGGAGGTCAGCGCGTTCATGAAGGTGTTCAGGCTGCGCTTGAGCATGCTGAAAAAGGGATCCCGCACCGGGAAGTTCTTGGACCCGCACAACACCGTGTGCTCCAGAATATGGGCGACACCTGTGGAGTCCATGGGGGTGGTGTGAAAGCCGACGCCGAAAAGGTTGTTGTCGTCTTCGGTCTCCATGTGGACCATGCGGGCGCCGGTTCTGTCGTGGCGCAACTGGATGAGACGTGCGTTGAGTTCTGGCAGCGGCGTCATATCGAGCAGGGTGAAGCCGTGAAGTTTCTGCCCTGGCTGAAGGCTCTGTTCGGACATGATGTTACCTCCTGGAAAAAGCGTGAATCCTGAAAGTCTAGCGCAGCTTGGCTGGATGTCCTAGGAAAAATGCCGGCGGAAAATCGGGGTGAGGCGAGGTGGGGTCACGCTGAATCGGCAAAAAAAAACTCCACGACGGATCGTGGAGTTTTTGGTTGTGTCAAAGTCTGGGATTAGACCTTTACAACATTAGCTGCCTGGGGGCCCTTCTGGCCCTGAACAACTTCAAAGGTTACCCGGTCTCCTTCGGCCAGGGATTTGAACCCTTCGGACTGGATAGAAGAGAAGTGAACAAATACATCGGGTCCATTGTCCTGCTCGATGAAACCGAAACCCTTAGCGTCGTTGAACCATTTTACAGTACCTTCAGCCATTTCTTTTTGCTCCTTTGTTCCAGATCTGGGACCAGTTTTCGTGTGCCGGGTTGCTCTGACCGCCATCAAAAAAACCGCCCAGACCTTGTGGTCTGTGCGGTTTTGGAAGAACTGCTGACAGCCAGAACGGACTCGAACACACTAGCTAAAAAATTTGCCTAAACCTATTACCATGCGCTCCGGCTAAAAGCAAGAAAAAATTTTGGGGAATCCTGAATAAAAGCCGATGGATAGATGCCTAATCTTGGCTCTGTGCTGTGGATATTTTGATGAGGGGTGTTTCTCATGGTGGGGTGGGGGATGGATTTTTTTGGATGCCTGGACGAAAAAAAATCAATGGGGTAAGGGTTTACAGGTCGGTCAGGGTGTAAAAAATAAAAATAGAAAAATGTTTTAAAAGTGCTTGACGTGAACGTAAGGAGGCGGTATATGTCCAGATAAATAAATGAAAAAGCGTGGAAGAGTCCCTTTGTGGGTTTTGCATTAAATGAAAAATGGTTTTTAGGAAAATCCTAAAGTTAGAATAATGTTCTAAATTCATTGATTTGTTGAGCGCTCTGACGTATAAAATGACCCTGTGTTGAGCTGGGTGTTTCTGCCACATCAAAGTTCTTCCCAACCTGCATTGAACACTGTCCATGGTATCTGAAAGGAGAATGTATGAAGCATTTTATCCGTTGGTTTGTTGTTGTTTCCCTGGTTCTGGCCTTGGCCAGTCCCGCCTTCTCGGCTGGGTTCGCCTTGATCGAGCAGAGTGTCAGCGGTCTGGGCAACGCCTTTGCCGGCGCCGCCGCCACCGGTGAAGACGCCAGCACCATCTTCTTCAACCCGGCGGCCCTGACTCTGCTCGAAGGGCAGCAGGTGGTAGCCGGCGCGCATGTGATCGCGCCTTCGGCGAAGTTTAGCAAGGAAAGTGCGAATAACGCATTGGGATTGCCTATTTCTGGTGGTAACAGTGGTGATGCGGGCGTGGTCGGTGTGGCGCCGAACCTCTATTACGCCGCCAACCTGAATAATGGCTGGTCGGTTGGTCTGGGCATCTTCGCTCCCTTCGGTTTGGCAACTGAGTATGATAAAGACTGGGTCGGTCGCTACCACGCGGTGGAGTCGGACGTGATGACCATCAACATCAACCCCACGGTGGCCTACCGGGTCAACGAAAACCTCAGCCTCGGTGCCGGGGTGAGCGCCCAGTATATTGATGTCACGCTCAGTCAGATGGTTGATTTCGGGTTGAATGCTTATGTGGGGAGCGGCATGAATGCTGCGCTTCTCCCAGCGGTTTCCAATCCTGATGCCGATATCTATGCCGACCTGACTGCGGATGATTGGGGCTATGGATTCAATCTGGGCGCGCTTTATGAATTCAATGAAAATACTCGCGTTGGCGTCGCCTACCGGTCTCGAATCAAGCATACGGTCAAAGGGGATGCCGTTTTCACTCAGCAGAATCCGACTTATCTGGCTGCTTTTGGTTTAGATGGGGCCGCTGCGGCGAGCTTCCCCAACCAGGGCGTGAAGGGGGATATCACTCTGCCGGCCAGTGCTTCTTTGAGCGCTTACCATCGCATCAATAGCCAGTGGGCGGTGATGGCCGACATCATGTGGACGGAGTGGAGCACCTTTGACAAGTTGGTTATCGAGTTCGACGGGGCCCTTCCTGATTCCGTCACCACGGAAAATTGGGATGACAACTGGCGCTACTCCGTTGGCGCTAATTATACTCCCAATGATCGTCTTGTTCTGCGCGGTGGTCTGGCCTACGATGAGACACCTATCCCCGATGCCAAGCATCGCACCCCTCGTATTCCTGGTGAGGATCGCTTCTGGGTTGCCTTCGGTGCCGGCTACAAGCTTACCGACCAGATGAACATCGATTTCGGCTACGCCCATCTCTTTGTGCAGGATTCCAAAATCGATAAAGAGGCTGTCGGTGAGGATCAGTCCCGAGGCGAACTGGTTGGCGAATACGAAAACTCCGTTGATATTGCCAGTGTTCAGTTGAGCTACAGCTTCTAAGAATCAAGCAGAAGATTGCTCAAAAAAAGAGGCGGTTCCCACTCAAGGGAGCCGCCTCTTTCTGTATGAAGTTTTTGTCGTTCGACGTCAGGCCGGCAGACCGAAGATGTCGGCGTAGTCGTCGCGGATGACTTCGAAGTGGTGGTGGGTCGAATTGGCGTTGGCCAGGTAGATGGCCTTGACTTCCGGGTCGGTCATCTGCTCGGCCACTTCCCGCAGGTGCTTCTCCAGGGCTTCTTCTTCGTCGAGGGCCAGTTCCATCGCCTTGCGCTCGTCGAAGTCGCCCATCATGATTTTCTGCAGGGCTTTCCACCAGGAGGATTCGGTGTCGGGGGGAGACTGGATGAATTCGTCGAAAGAGGGGATGTCGCCACCTTTGTAGATGTTGTAGAAGGAATGGGCGTGCTGGGCTTCTTCGCGAGCCAGCAGTTCAAAGGTCTTTTTGGCTTTTTCGTCGCTCATTTTTTCGGCGCCGTATTTGTAGAAGTCCATGGCATCCTTCTCGGTCTGCATGGCCTCCTTGATCGCTTTCTGCACATTGATTTTCTGGGTCATGGCAATCCTCTCTCTGAAATGAATGGAAAGTGTCTTTAAAATCTAACACAAATTGAATGAGGTGAAGGTTGTCGGGGCTTTCGCCGGCGGTATATTAACATTCTCTGTCGGGGCCTTGTCAAAGTTTTTTCGTCTTTTCCCGGCGAAAGGTGGGCTTTTTGTCCGCCCGGCCGGCGGGTAGCCTCGCCGGGCTTTTGAGCCTGCGGCGATTGGCCGTTAACGGTGTTTTTTTTTTGCATTTTTTTCAAACGACGTTTAGTATACTGCGTGCTGTATACCGGAGAGAGATCCTCGTTATGAGGAGTCCACTTGTTCTGGAGCCTTTGCGCTCGCTCATTTTTTATTGAATCAGGAAGGGGTAAACACATGCAGATCTTTACCAAGTGGCGGGGGCCCCCAGGGCCGGGATCAGTTCGCAGGGTGCGAGAACCATTGGCATCTTCTTCTTCCCTTCGATGGGAGTGTCATTCATCCTTATTGCTCTTGAATATCTTTCCAAGGGAAAATAATTATGCAACTGCTAAATAGTTCTGTGGGTAGAAAGATCATAATGGCGGTAACTGGTCTGCTCCTGATCAGTTTCGTTATTATACACCTGCTCGGAAACTCCTCGGTTTTCCTCGGGGCTAACGGGATCAACGCTTATGCCAAGCATCTTCACGATCTTGGTCCCCTGGTCTGGGTGTTCCGTCTGGTTATGCTGACCCTGTTTGCGCTGCACATCTGGTTCGGGGTGCAACTCACCCTCGAAAACAGTGCCGCCAAGCCGATCGGTTATGCTCAGAAAAAGCGTCTTCGCACGACTTTTGCCGCTGAAACCATGATCGTCAGCGGTGTGGCCATCCTGGCTTTTGTCATTTACCACCTGCTTCACTTCACCGTTCAGGTGACCAACCCTGAGATCTCAGCCGGAAACCTTCCTCTGGACGCCATGAACCGCCCTGACGTTTTCACCATGGTTGTTCTTAGTTTCCAGAAGGCTTTTATCGCCCTGGTTTACGCTGTGGCCATGCTTTTCCTCCTTTTCCACGTGAGCCACGGTTTCCAGAGCTTCTTCCAGACATTGGGATTGAACAGCAAGAAGTCTCTTCCTGTTCTCGGCAAAATCAGCAAAGGGCTGGCTCTGGTCCTCTTTGTCGGTTATTTGTCCATTCCTGTTCTGATTTTTGTCGGCTTAGTTAAAATTTAGGGGGTTCATCGTGATTCTAGATGGCAAATGTCCTACCGGACCAATTGAAACTTCGTGGGATAGACACCGCTTTAACATGAAGCTGGTCAATCCCGCCAATAAGCGTAAATTCAAGATCCTGATGGTCGGCACCGGCCTGGCCGGCGGCGCCGGCGCAGCCACCTTGGGTGAACTGGGCTACAACGTTCATGCTTTCTGCTACCAGGACAGCGCTCGTCGTGCTCACTCCATTGCCGCCCAGGGCGGGATCAATGCCGCCAAGAACTACCCGAACGACGGCGACAGCATCTATCGCCTGTTCTATGACACCATCAAGGGCGGTGACTTCCGCGCCCGTGAGGCCGACGTCTGGCGTCTGGCCCAGGTGTCCAACAACATTATCGACCAGTGCGTCGCCCAAGGCGTACCTTTCGCCCGCGACTATGCCGGTTACCTCGACAACCGCTCCTTCGGCGGTGCCCAGGTTTCCCGTACTTTTTATGCACGTGGTCAGACCGGTCAGCAGCTGCTGCTGGGCGCCTACTCGGCCCTGTCCCGTCAGGTGAAAGCCGGTACGGTGGTCATGCACCCCCGCACCGAAATGCTCGACCTGGTCGTTGTCGATGGCGTGGCCCGCGGTATCACCGTACGCAACCTCGTCACTGGCGAAGTGGAATCCCACTGGGGTGACGCCGTGGTTCTGGCCACCGGCGGCTACGTCAACGTCTTCTATCTTTCGACCAACGCCATGGGCTGCAGCGTCACCGCTGCCTGGAAAGCCGCCAAAAAGGGCGCTTTCTTCGCCAACCCCTGCTACACCCAGATTCACCCGACCTGCATTCCGCAGCACGGCGAACATCAGTCCAAACTGACCCTGATGTCCGAGTCCCTGCGTAACGACGGTCGTTGCTGGGTTCCCAAGAAGAAGGAAGACACCGATAAAAACCCCAACGACATCCCCGAAGAGGATCGCGACTACTATCTGGAGCGCAAGTACCCCTCTTTCGGCAACCTGGCTCCCCGCGACATCGCTTCCCGTGCCGCTAAAGAACAGTGCGATGATGATCGCGGCGTCGGACCCGGCAAGCGTGGTGTCTACCTCGACTACGCGTCGGCGATTGCTCGCGTTGGCGAGGATACGATCCGCGAGCGTTACGGCAACCTCTTCGAGATGTACGAGAAGATCACCGACGAGAACGCCTATAAAGTGCCCATGCGTATTTACCCGGCTCCCCACTACTCCATGGGTGGTCTGTGGGTCGACTACAACTGCATGAGCAACGTTCCCGGCCTGTTCGTTCTCGGTGAAGCCAACTTCTCCGTACACGGCGCCAACCGCCTGGGGGCTTCTGCTCTCATGCAGGGTCTGGCTGACGGTTACTTTGTTATTCCTTACACCATCGCCAATTACCTGGCTACCGTTACTCCCGGCCAAATCAAGGACGACCATCCCGAGTTCAAGAAATCCCGCGAGGACGTCAACAAGCAGACGGAAAAGCTGCTGTCCATCAACGGCAAGAAGACGGTCAGCGAAATGCACCGCGAGCTCGGCAAGATCATGTGGGAGAACGTCGGCATGGCGCGCAGTGAGCAGAGCCTCAAGGACGCTCTCAAGCGCATTCCGGCCCTTCGCGAAGAGTTTTGGAAGAACGTCAAAGTCACCGGTTCCGGGGCTGAGTTTAACCAGCAGCTCGAGAACGCCGGCCGTCTGGCTGACTTCCTTGAATTCGCCGAGGTGATGACCCGTGATGCTCTGCACCGCAACGAATCCTGCGGTGGCCACTTCCGCACTGAGTACCAGACGGAGGATGGTGAGGCGATGCGCGACGACGAGAACTATGCCTACGTCGGTGCCTGGGAGTTCAAAGGGGTTGAGAAGGAGCCTGAGCTGCACAAGGAGCCCCTCAAATTCGAAAACGTCAAACTGGCTGTAAGGAGTTACAAATAATGAACCTGACTCTATACGTATGGCGCCAAAAGAGCCCGAAGGACAAGGGTAAAATGGAGCAATACGAAGCGAAGAACGTCAGCCCTGACCAGTCTTTTCTTGAAATGCTCGATGATGTCAATGAAGAGCTGATCAAAACCGGGCGCGATCCCATCGCTTTCGACCATGACTGCCGCGAGGGTATCTGCGGTATGTGCTCCCAGGTAATTAACGGCCAGCCCCACGGCCCCCAGGAGAAGACCACTGTTTGTCAGCTGCACATGCGTCAGTTCAGTGACGGCGACAAGGTCTTCATCGAGCCCTGGCGTGCCCGCGCTTTCCCTCTCGTGCGTGACCTGGTGGTTGACCGTGCTGCCCTGGATGCCATCATCCAGGCCGGTGGTTACACCTCGGCTCACACGGGTGGCGTAGCCGACGGTAACGCGCTGCCTATCAGCAAAATTGCCGCTGACTATGCCATGGATGCCGCCGAGTGCATCGGCTGCGGGGCTTGCGTGGCTTCGTGCCCCAACAGCTCGGCCATGCTTTTCACCGGCGCCAAGGTTTCCCAGTTGGCTGTTCTGCCTCAGGGTGAAGT
Source organism: Desulfuromonas sp. KJ2020 (assembly GCF_024197615.1). Classification (NCBI taxonomy): domain Bacteria; kingdom Pseudomonadati; phylum Thermodesulfobacteriota; class Desulfuromonadia; order Desulfuromonadales; family Desulfuromonadaceae; genus Desulfuromonas; species Desulfuromonas sp. KJ2020. The sequence continues at coordinate 1,315,945 of NZ_JAKUKE010000003.1, read as the reverse complement.
GGAAGCTGCTCGCCGCGTTAAGGATATGACGACTGAGGCTTCGGCCAATGGTTTCGGCAACTGCACCAACCACTACGAGTGCGAAGCGGCTTGTCCCAAGGGCATCAGCGTCAGCTTCATTGCCAAGCTCAACCGGGAGTACATCAAGGCCCTGGCCAAATAAGGCCACAGGCAATTATCCCTTCCATTGGATACAATGGGTTTTTATTGAGGCGGGTCCTATGACCCGCCTCTTTTTTTATTTGAGGCTAAATCACCCTTTTCGGGGAGAAAAAGATCAGGCGAGAAAATTGAGCAGTGAACCAGGGCTGGGCAGGGGAATGGGGTCGGTCTGGGGAGGTCCATAGGTGCGCAAAACGGCTTGGCGAGTGGCTGGAGTTTCTGTGGGGGGCGAATCCCGAAGGGAGGAAGAATCCGAGGCAAAGGCGCTGTTTTGGGCCTGAATTTCGGCACGGGCCTCAATAGCCATGCGGCTGGCCTTGGCGGCGATGAGGCGATCTGCGGAGGAAGGCTGAGCCGGGGCCAGCGCGGCAGCATGGATGACCTGAGCTTTTTGCAGGGTTGCTTCAGGGTCACCGGGTACAGCCGAAACATCAATGCTGACTTCTCCTCCGGTGGCGTATTGGGTGCCATCCGGGCCACGGGTATAGCTGAAGGAGGGCGCTGCAGCATAGGGGCCACCCATGGCCGCGTGAGCTGCCTCATGGGCGCGGACTTCCCGGTCGCGGCGAGCCAGCCTGGCCAGCTCCTGCGCCTCCCGGCTCAGGCTCACCTGATCCTGTGAAGCCGAATCGGTGCCGGCGGAGGTCGCAGGGTCATGGCGGCCTTCTGAGACTCCCGGCGATCGTCGCTCCTGGATTTTTTCCCGGGAAGAGGGGACGGTGACGGGAACCAGGGGATATGTCAGGGCTGCTGCAATGTCGTCCATGCCGAAGAAATCCCATCAAAAGTTTGGGGATTGCCTTGTTTAGAGCTGAGGGGTGTTTTAATGAGTCCCGAGGCTGAATATAGCGCAGGACTCCTCCAAGTGCAAGATTTATAGTCGTTTTCCTCTTTGGAGATGCCGGAGGCTCCCCGGCTGGGGTTGCCTTCGCGGTAGGTGATGGTATCTTTGCAGGATTGGTTTGGATCTGAAAATGGAAAATTTCAGCTCGTCATCGTTTGATTCACCCAGAACATCAGCAGGAGGCAATATGCAGAGTTTTACCTTTTGGAACCCGACGAAAATTGTTTTTGGTCAAGATACAGCCGGGCAGGTGGGCAAGCAGGCAGCGAAGTTTGGCCAGAAAGTCTTGATGGTCTACGGGCAGTCGAGCATCAAGAAAACCGGCGTTTATGACCTGGTAAAAAAATCGCTGGAGGCGTCTTCATTGCAGGTTGTTGAATTCGCCGGCGTCAAATCCAACCCGGTGCTGTCCCATGTGCGCGAAGGTGTCCAGCTCGCGAAAGAGCAGCAGGTTGATCTGATTGTCGCCGTGGGCGGCGGCAGCGTCATTGACGAGTCCAAAGCGATCGCGGCTGGTGCCAGAACGGACGGGGATGTCTGGGACTTTTTCATCGACAAGGCGACGGTCCGTGATGCCTTGCCCATCGTCACTGTGCTCACGCTGGCGGCGACCGCCTCTGAAATGAATTCGGGGGGCGTCGTCACCAATGAGGAGACCGGCCAGAAATTCAATATCGGCTCGCCCCTCCTGTTTCCCAAGGTATCCATACTGGACCCGACCCTGACGTACACGGTACCGGCCAACTACACAGCCTATTCCGGGGTGGATGCCATCTGCCATCTGTTGGAAGGGTATTTTACCGCCACCGATCCCAACACGCCCCTGCAGGACCGCCTGGTTGAAGCCCTGGTCAAGACCGTCATGGAGAGCACCGACCGTATTCTGGTTGATCCCCGAGATTATGAGGCGCGGGCAACCATGATGTGGTCGGCGACTCTGGCCCTCAACGGTTTGACCCCCGCCGGTATCGGCCCCTTCGGCTTCCCCAATCACATGATCGAGCATTCCCTGAGCGCCATCTACGACATCGCCCACGGCGCCGGCCTCTCTATTGTGCTGCCGGCCTGGATGGCCTACACCGCTCGCCGCGCGCCTGCACGCTTCGCTCGCTTTGGCCGGGAGGTTTTCGGGATCAGTGAAGCGGATGACCAGCAGGCTGCCGCCAAGGGAACGGCTGCTCTCAAGGCCTGGTTTGAGCGTATCGGCAGCCCGACCACGCTCACGGCGGCTGGCATCCCCGCGACAGACATTCCGAAGATTGCCGCCAATGCCGTTATGCTGGCGAAAAAATGGCGTCTGGATGATTATACGGAGGAGGTTATCGGCGAGATTTTGCAGTTGGCCCGCTAGCTAAGAACCGGGACGGAGGAGGGCTGTTTCAGGCCTTTTGCGGCAGGATGACGCGGAAAAGACTGCCTTCCCCTTCCCGGCTTTCCACTTCGATTTTCCCTCCCATACTTTGTACGATGCCGTAAGCGGTCGATAGCCCCAGCCCGGTGCCGTGTTTTTTACTGGTGAAGAACGGGTTGAAAATCGCATTGCGGATATTTTCGGAGATGCCCGGTCCGGTGTCCTGTACGGTCACTTCCACGGCGCCCTTCACCAGCCGAGTGCGCAGGGTCAGGTCTCCTTGGCCATTCATGGCCTGCAGGGCATTGATCAGCAGGTTGGTGAACACCTGGCGCAATCGCTCCTCGTCCGTCATGAGGGGCGGCAGATCGGTCCCGAATTGACGAATGATCTCAACTGTTCCGATACTGACCTGATGACTGACCTGGGCGACGATATCGTCGAGCAGGTTGTTGACCTCGACGGGCCGAGGATGAATCGCCTGCTCGCGGGCGAAGGTGAGCATGTTCTGGGTAATACGGGAAATCCGTTCGGTCTGTTTCAGAATTTCTTCAGCCTCTTCGCGCCCCTCGGCCCCGGGTGGCAGGTCCATCAGCAGGATTTCAACATTTCCGCGAATGATGGCGGCCGGGTTGTTGATCTCATGAGCGACCCCGGCGGCCAGGGAGCCGACGGCGGCGAGTTTTTCGCTGCGCAGCAGCTCGTCCCGCGTGCGGATCAGTTCGTCGTTTCTCTCTTCGAGCTGGCGGGTTCGCTCGCGGACCTTCTCCTCGAGTTGCTGGTTCATACTGTTCAGCTGCGTTTCTCGCTCATTGAGGGCTGCCGCCATGTGGTTGAAGGTCCGGGTAAGATGGCCGATTTCGTCTTTTCCGGTTTCTGGCAGCTGCAGATGTTTTTCTCCCGCCGCCACCCGCTGTGCCATGGCGTCCAGAGCGAGCAGGGGACGGCTCAGATGACGGGATATTTCGCGCGCCAACAGATAGCCGATACCGCTGCCGAGCAGAAGAAGTCCGAACAGGATGCCACCCACTCGCGCCTTGAGGGCCATAAACGGCTTCTCCAGCAGGCCGACGTACAGGGCACCAATGGGTTGACCGTCGATATCCAATAGAGGCTCATAGGCGGTCAGGTACCATTCGTCGATCACCCGCGCCCGTCCCAGCCAGCTCTGCTTCTCTTCCAGTACCGCTTTGGCGACCTGCGGTGAAACCTGAGTCCCCAGGGCGCGGCTGCCGTCATCCAGGCGGATGGTGGTGGCGATGCGCCGATCACCCAGAAAGAGGGTGGCACTCCCGCGTTCTATACCGTCAAATTTTTCTTCGCCATAAATGATCTTTTGAATTTCATCCACCAGGCTCAGATGCTTGTTGAGTAATTTCCCCCCATAGAGAAATCCCAGGACATGGCCCGCCTTGTCTCTGACGGGTGCCACGCTGACCAGAAACATGCCCCTGGTTTCAAAGGCTTCAGACGGTTTATCCCCGTCAATGAGAGCGATACGGGCCTTTCTGGCGAGATCGGGGGACAGCTCCTGCATCTGTTCGGCGGTGAGAAGGGCGGTGCCGGCAAAGCTCCCCTGATAAAGCGACCTTTCCATGAATGGTGAAAATGCCGTGATCGGCGCCTCCGGATGGAGCGTCCGGCCCAAGGGGTCGCTGATGCCGAGGATGTCCAGCTGTTCCCGGCGCTCAATGGACGCCAGTTCGTCGAGCAATAGAGCCGACTGGCCCTGACTCAGGGAGCGGGAGGTGGCGTCGGAGTGGGCCGTGAAGCGGACGACATCGCGGATACGCTCCAGTTCGCGCAGATAGACGGCCCGCGCCGAATCCATCTCGTTCCGGACGCGTTTCTGGGTGTCGCCGACGATGTAGGCATTGATGAGGTAAACGATGGCGACGGTAACCAGGATCAGCACGACGATCAGAGGGGCGAGTGCTGCCAGGGTCAACTTGCCGCGAATGGAGAGAGGGCGGGGCAAGGGCAGGTTCATGGGGTGTCCGCCTCTTCCGGCGCAGGCATGTCGAATTCCTTGATCTTGCGGTCGAGAGTTTTTCTGGTGATGCCCAACAGCAGAGCCGCCTGACTTTTATTGCCGGCGGTTTTTTTCATGGCCCGGTTGATTTGCCGCCGTTCCGCCTCCCGCAGGCTCAGGGGCATATCGATAGTGTCGATGACAGCGGCAGGCGTCGGGGCAGCGCTGAGACGGATTGGCAGCAGGTCCACCGTGATCTGATCGTCCAAGGCCAGAATGGCCGCCCGCTCGATGACGTTCTGCAGCTCGCGGATGTTGCCGGGCCAGTGATAGTTCTGCAGAACCTCTAGGGCCTCGGGGGCGATGCCCTGGAGGTTTTTTTTCATTTTCTGAATCATTTTTTCGAGAAAGTGCTGCGCCAGAGGAACGATATCCTCCCGCCTCTCCCGCAGGGGGGGCAGATTCAGGCAGATGACGTTAAGACGGTAATAGAGGTCCTCCCGAAAACGGCCCTCGGCCACTTCCTTTTCCAGATCCTTGTTGGTGACGGCGATGAAGCGGACATCGACCTTTTTGGGGCGGGTGGCGCCGACGGGGATGAACTCGCCTTCCTGGATGACGCGCAGCAGCTTGGCCTGCAGGCCGGGGCTGATATCGCCCACCTCGTCCAGAAAAAGGGTGCCGCCGTCGGCTTCTTCCAGAAAGCCCTTCTGCGACTGCAGGGCGCCGGTGAAGGAGCCTTTGACGTGGCCGAAGAGCTGGCTCTCCAGCAGGGTTTCCGACAGGGCCGCGCAGTTGATGGCCAGAAAGCGGTTGGCGGCGCGGGGGCTGGCGTAGTGGATGGTGCCAGCGATGAGCTCTTTACCCGTGCCGCTTTCGCCCAGCACCAGAATGTTGGCGTCGCTGGCGGCCACCCGCAAGGCCAGTTCGTAGACCTGACGGAATTTATCGCTGACGAAGACGGGCTTGCCCGGCGTGTGGCGTTCCTGCAGCTCTTTCTTGAGAGACAGGTTCTCTTCCCGCAGTTTTTCCCGTTCCATGGCATGAACGAGCAGGGTCTGCAGTTTCTCCTGAGGAAAGGGCTTGCTCAGATAGTCGTAGGCGCCGATCTTCATGGCTTCGACCGCCGAGTCGATGGTGCCGTGGCCGGTCATCATGATAACGGGCAAATCGGGACGGATACTCCTGATGCGGGTCAGGGCCTCAATACCGTCCATTTCCGGCATTTTGACGTCAAGCAAAACCAGGTCGCATTCCGAATCGGCCTGCCCCAGAAACTTCAGCATCAACAGAGGGTCCGCAAAGGTTTCCGCCTCGTAGCCCCAGCCGGTCAGCATTTTGTTCAGGTAGCGGCGCATGCCGTCTTCGTCATCTACCACGATGATTCGTTTGGCCATGATTTCTCCCGGAAGGTGTTAAAGATTTTCATAATAAGCACAAATTATTCCAGATGGGAAGGGCCTTGGCCAGGGTGCGATCCGGCCTCCCCGCGAGGAGAGTTCGCAGGCCCGGTGTTGGGTCGATATGACCCGCCGGGAGAAAAAATGACCCACCTGTCCTCTTCGACATGGCGGAAACCAAGGGCGCACCGATTTCGGGGACAGGCAGCAACCATGCGGACTGCCGAGGGGGAGGCTAAGGGGAATGCCCCATTGGCACAGAGGTTGCCAATGACAGGGGAGACTCAAATGACCGCATACGGTCGTTGTATACCATTCAAGGAGAGAGTGCATGGGTGTTACCAGAAGGAATTTTCTCAAAGGAAGCGGTCTGGCGGCAGCCGGGCTGGCTGTTTCGGGGAAGCCGGCTCACGCCGGGTTGGACAGTGCCGAGCTGCGTACCAAGGGACTGCAGACCTCGACCACCGTCTGTCCGTACTGTGCTGTCGGCTGCGGCATGATCGTTCACACCAAGAACGGCAAGATCGTCAACATTGAAGGGGACCCGGAGCATCCCATTAATCGCGGTGCCCTCTGTTCCAAAGGGAGTGCCCTGTTCCAGGTGGCCAACAACGAACGACGGCTGACCAAGGTGCAGTACCGTGCTCCTGGCAGCGATCGCTGGGAGGAAAAATCCTGGGACTGGACCATGAATCGCATTGCCGAGCTGATGAAGGATTCCCGCGACCGTCACTTCGTCAAGACGGAGAACCGGGCCGGCAAGGAATACGTCGTCAACCGCAATGAAGGCATGGCCTTTTTAGGCGCCGCGGCTCTCGACAACGAAGAGTGTTACCTCTGGGGCAAGTTCGCCCGCGCCATGGGGGTCAGTTACCTGGAACACCAGGCCCGAATATGACACAGCGCTACGGTTGCCGGTCTGGCAGCCTCCTTTGGCCGCGGTGCCATGACCAATCACTGGAACGATATCCAGCATGCGGATGTCATCCTCTGTATTGGCTCCAACCCGGCTGAAAATCATCCTATTTCTTTCAAGTACGTCGAAAAGGCCATGGACAGCGGCGCCACCCTGATCAGCGTCGATCCCCGCTATACCCGGACCTCCTCCAAGGCCAATATTTATGCCCAGCTGCGTCCCGGCACCGATATCGCTTTTATGGGGGGGCTGATCAACTACGTGCTGGAGAACGACCTCATCCAGAAGGATTACGTTGTGCAGTACACCAACGCTTCCTTCCTGGTCGATGACGCCTTCGATTTCAACGAAGGGATTTTCAGCGGCTACAACGCCGAAAAGTTCAGTTACGACAAGGACAGCTGGAAATACAAGACCGATAAAGACGGCAACGCCCTGCGCGACCATACCCTGCAGGACCCTCGTTGTGTCTATCAGTTGATGAAGAAACACTACAGCCGCTACACCCCGGCCATGGTCTGCGAGATTACCGGGACGGCCATTCAGGACTACATGGCGGTAGCCCGTACTTTCTGCGCTACCGGCCGACCCGACAAGGCGGCGACCATCATGTACGCCATGGGAACGACCCAGCACACCTACGGTACCCAGAACGTGCGCTCCTACGCCATGCTGCAGCTGCTGCTGGGAAATATCGGCATCGCCGGCGGGGGGATCAACGCTCTGCGCGGCGAATCGAATGTGCAGGGGTCGACGGACTACGCCATTCTCTACCACATCCTCCCCGGCTATCTGAAGGTGCCCGACTTCCACCATGTCGACTACGCCACGTATCTGGACAAGGTCACTCCGAAAAGCAGCGACCCCAACAGCGCCAACTGGTGGAGCAATACGCCCAAATACATGACCAGTCTGCTCAAGGCCTACTGGGGTGAGCATGCCACGGCGAAAAACGACTTCTGCTACGACTATCTGCCCAAGAAGAGCGACAACTATTCGTTCATCAAGCTCATGGATCGGCTGCAGGCCGGTGGATTCGAAGGGCTCTTCTGCATGGGGACGAACCCCATCGTCGGCGGTCCTGACACCAACGGTATCGCCAGCGGCCTGGATCAGCTCAAGTGGCTGGTCGCGGCCGACCTCTGGGAGACGGAGACCTCCATCTTCTGGAAACGCCCCGGCGTCGATCCCAGGACCATCGACACCGAGGTCTTTCTGCTGCCGGCCGCGTCCAGCGTCGAGAAGCAGGGGAGCATCTCCAACTCCGGGCGCTGGGCCCAGTGGCGCTATAAAGCGGTTGATCCACCCGGTGAAGCCGAAAGCGACGCCTTCATCGTCGATCAGATGTTCAAGCGCCTCAAAGCGCTTTACGAGAAAGGCGGGGTCTTTCCCGAACCCATCGTCAATCTGGCCTGGAACTATGGCGACGGCCACGAGCCGGACATCGATATGGTGGCCAGGGAGTGTAACGGCCAGTTCACCCGCGACGTGGAGATCAAGGGCAAGCTCTACAAAAAAGGGCAGCAGGTGCCCAGCTTCGCCTTCCTGCAGGAGGACGGTTCCACCCTCAGTGGCAACTGGCTCTACTGCGGATCTTTCACCGAGGCCGGCAACATGATGCAGCGCCGCGGGCTGGAGGATCCCACCGGCCTGGAGATGTATCACAACTGGGCCTGGTGCTGGCCGGTCAACCGCCGCATTCTCTATAACCGGGCTTCCGTTGACCTGGATGGCAGGCCGCTCAATCCGAAAAAAGCGGTTATCGCCTGGAACGCTCTCACCCGCAAGTGGGAAGGGGATGTGCCTGACGGTGGCTGGGCCCCCATGAACGAGGACGGTACCAAAAATCCTTTTATTATGATCCCGGAAGGCTACGGCCGTCTTTTCGCCGCCGGTCTGGCGGACGGCCCCCTGCCTGAGCACTATGAGCCCATGGAGAGCCCTGTTTCCAACATGATGAGCCCGCAGCAGTGCAATCCAGCTGTCGCGATCCCGGCCAAGCTCAGCAACGCCGACAAGTTCCCCTATGTCGGGACCACCTACCGGGTCTCGGAGCACTGGCAGGCCGGGGCCATGACCCGCAACCTGCCCTGGCTGGTCGAGCTGGTGCCGGATATGTTCGTGGAAATCAGCGAGCAGCTGGCGGACTGGAAAGGGATCAGGAACGGCGATCTGGTGACCGTCTCCTCCGAGCGCGGCAGCATCCAGGCCAAGGCGCTGGTGACGTCCCGCATCAAGCCCTTGCGGGTCAGCGGCCGTCTCATCGAGCAGGTCGGTCTGCCCTGGCATTTCGGTTTCGGCGGCATGGCCCGGGGGGACAGCGCCAATGTGCTGACGACGGCGGTGGGTTGCGCTAACACCACCATCCCCGAGTACAAGGCCTTTTTGTGCAATATTGAGAAAGGGGGGAGGGCCGCATGAGTTCGCGCACCGATTTTTCCCAGGATAAAGCTTTTTTGATCGATATGACCAAGTGCACCGGCTGCCGTGGCTGCCAGGTGGCCTGTAAACAGTGGAACCAGCTGGAGGCAGAGGAGACCTCCTTTTTCAGCGGTGAGGGTTATCAGAACCCGCCTGCCATGTCGGAGAAGACGCTGACCCGCATCAAATTCCGCGATTACCAGAAGAACGGGCAGAACGAGTTCGCTTTCTATAAAGAGATGTGCATGCACTGCAACGAGCCGGCCTGCGCCTCCGTCTGTCCGGTCGGGGCCTTCGTGAAGACAACGGAAGGGCCTGTCGTCTACAAGGCTGACCGTTGCATCGGCTGCCGCTTCTGCATGATCGCCTGTCCCTTCGGCATCCCCAAGTACGAATGGAGCAAAGCCTTTCCGCTGGTGAAAAAATGCACCGGCTGCTTCAGCCGTGTTAAAGAGGGCTTGAAGCCCGCCTGCGCCACCGCCTGCCCGACGGCTATCACTTATGGCCCGCGTAAGGAGATGATCAAGGAGGCCGAACGGCGTCTCACCGAACATCCCCAGCGCTACATTCACAAGGTTTACGGCAAAGACGAGGCGGGGGGCACCAGCGTTATCTACCTGACGAGCCTGCCCTTCGATGAGCTCGGCTTCAAGCCCGTCACCATGCGTTCGCTGCCCGGCTATACCTGGCAGGCCCTGCGCCTGGTGCCGGCGGCCTTCCTTGCCGTGGGCGGCGGCTTATCGGCTATTTCCTGGATCAACCACCGTAAAGAACGTCTGCGGAAGGAAAGAGAGGCCGCTGCGGCGGCTCCGACTTCTGCCGAGCGCAAGGAGGACTAAAGCGATGACTGCCGCCAGATATGTTGTCAATGAAATCAAGGGCTACCACCTGTTTGTCAAGTTCCTCATCGCCCTGGTCGTTATCGCCGCCCTCGCTTCGCTGGTCCGTTTTGTCTTCGGGCTGGGCGTCACCACCAACCTCGACGATACCTACCCCTGGGGTCTGTGGATCAGCTTCGACGTCGTCACCGCCGTGCCCCTGGCCGCCGGCGCCTTCACCCTGGGTGCCATCGTCCACTGCTTCAATATCAAGAAGCTCGAGCCGCTGGTGCGTCCGGCTATCGTCACCGGCTTTCTCGGCTATTCGCTGGTCTGCGTCGGTCTGCTGCTCGATCTCGGTCAGCCCCACAAGGGCTGGCACGTGCTGCGCTACTGGAACCTGCACTCGCCCATGTTCGAAGTCTCCATGTGCGTTATGGCCTACACGACCGTCCTCTTTCTCGAATTTCTCTCCCCGGTGGCGGAGAAGTTCGGCTGGCATGTGCCCCTGCGGGTGCTGCGCTGGCTGGAGATGCCCCTGGTCATTCTGGCCGCGGCCATCTCCACTTTGCACCAGAGCTCTCTCGGCACTTTCTTCCTTATTGCCGTCGACAAGCTGCACAACCTCTGGTATAACCCGCTGCTGCCGCTGCTCTTCTGGGTCAGCGCCATCTGTACCGGCATGTGCATCATTATTCTCGAAGCCACGGCCAGCCACAAATGGATGGGGCAGCCCAACGAAGGGGTGCTGCTGCGCACCCTGGCGCAGATTCTCCCCTGGACCCTCGGGTTCTATATCGCCCTGCGCATCTACAGCCTGCTGGCGCTGTCGGAAGGGCCTTTCTTCGATCGTCCCGGTCTCACCCTCTCCTTCATTCTGGAATTCGGGGTCGGATTTATTCTGCCCTTCATCCTGCTGACGCTGAAGTCCGTCAGGGAAGATGACCGCAGTCGGGCCATCGCTGCCGGCCTGGTTATTTTCGGGCTGGTGCTCAACCGCTTCAACGTGTCGATGATCGGTATGATGGACCCCAACAATATCTACCTGCCGTCCATCATCGAGACCCTGGTCACTTTGGGCATCATCGCGGCGCATATCCTGTTCTTTGTGCTCATTGCCAAATACTTCCCTATCTTTGAGCACCATCCGGAAACCGTCGATTACTCGCTGCCGGATACCTTTCGCCGCATCGATGGCGCCAAGACGGAGGGGGCTGGGGAGGCCGTTTCTTCTTCCGGACACTAAGTACAGGGTTTAGATGTTCTCTCAACAACAAGGCCTGCGGCAGATGCTGCGGGCCTTGTTCTTTCAGAGAGCCCTGCACGATTGCATGAACTTCGTTCATCCTGTTTGCCGGTTGGCTTGGATCATGATGAAATCATCGCAGTCGGTAAGGAAGTCAATCGGGTGGATCAGAATGACACAGGTGGGTCAACCTGACCCGTTGCCCGAAGAGGAAAAGGGCGTTTTGACGACGTTCGCTGGTCGGCATGTTTTCTGCTTTGCTGGAGCAAAGGATTTTTAACCGTCCACCGGTCGTTAAGGTCGATGCGGGAGAGAACATGGAGCAGAACAACCAGGGGAAGATCGTGCGGGTGGATAGGACGGGGGCGAGCCTCAGCGAGCGGGACGTCGTGCGGGAATTCCCCCTGCGGCTGACGGTCAACGGACGCGAACTGGCCACCCTGATCTCCTCGCCCCATCAACTCAATTACCTGGTGGCGGGCTTTTTTCGCCTGCAGGGCATGGTTGCCACCCTCGATGATATTCTCAGCCTGGGCATTTGCAGCGATTTCGGGGCGGCACGGGTGCAGTTGCGCCAGAATATCCCCCTCGATCTCCGGCCGGTGCTGACCTCGGGCTGCGGAACAGGGATCACTTTCGATTTTCCCGCCGAGGGCGTTAAGTCCTCCTTTTCTGACGATGGCGACACACCGACCTTCACGCCCGAATCGATTTTTTCCCTCATGCGCGAGCTGCAGCGCCATGCCGAAGGGTACCGCCGCCACGGCGGCATGCACTCGGCGGCGGTGGGGGATGGGCAGAAGATGCTCCTCTACGCCGAGGATATCGGTCGCCACAATACCCTTGACCGCATCGCCGGCGAAGCGCTGTTCAAGGGGGTCGATCTGTCCGGTAAATTGCTGGTCACTTCCGGGCGGGTATCCACCGAGATGGTGGCCAAGGCGGCTCGCCTGGGTATTGCCGCCATCGCCTCGCGTACCTCACCCACCGATATGGCCGTGCGCCTGAGCGAGCAGGCAGGCATTTGCCTCATCGGTTATGTGCGGGCCGAAACGATGGAGATTTTCAGCCATGCCGAGCGCTTACGACTGCCGGATGCGAAACCGCGCCTTGCCGGAGTTACCGGGGTTATCCTGGCCGGCGGTGAAAGTCGGCGCATGGGCAGTGACAAGTCGCTGCTCCCCATCGATGGTGCCCGTTTCATCGATCACATCTACCGGCGCCTGAGCCCCCTTTTCGACGAGGTGCTTATCGTCACCAACTCGCCTGACCTCTACGCCGATATCCCCTGTTGCAAGGTTCCCGACCTCTATCGCGCCCAGGGTTCCCTGGCCGGCATTCACTCCGGCCTGCATCATGCCCGTCACGAGCGCATCTTCGTGGTGGCCTGCGATATGCCTTTTGTCTCCCCGGCGGTCATCCGGCACCTCTGTCTGGCCGAGAAGACGGGGGACGTGATCATCCCCTGGGGGGAGCAGGGCTTCGAACCCCTGCATGCCGTCTATGGCAAGGGCTGCCTGCCCGCCATGGAGAGAACCCTGGTCCGGGGCGAGCGGCGCATCGTCGCCTTCTTCGATGAGGTGAAGGTCGTCCGGATGCCGCTGGAAGATTTGGCCGAACTCGATCCGCAGGGCCTCTCTTTTCGCAACATCAACACCCCGCAGGAATATTTCCACTTGCGTGAAAAGCAGGTCCCGGGAAATACTGCTGAGCAGACGGATACGCTTGGTGCCCGCCTCGGGCAGAAAGGGTAATCAGGTATCGGGCTCTATTTCGCCCGCCCACAATTTCATCTCCGAACCGCATCGCCTACCGGGGCAACCCCAGGGCGACCGGTCGTTGGGTTCGGCTGGAAACGGCCGCGCCTCCCTTTTGGAAAGGAGAGCATCCGTAAACCCCGCCGATGGGGTAGTCAGGGGCCTTTTCCAATAGGAAGGCTCCTTTTTTATGGGGAATTTCCCCCCAGCTACTTCACGGAGGTTTTATGAAAGTTTGGAAAGTCTGTCTGCTGTCTGTTGTCTGTTGTCTGTTGCTGGGCGCTGGCCCGGCCTTGTCGGTGGAACACTTGCGTCTGGCCACCACGACCTCGACGGAGAACTCCGGTCTGCTGATGGCCCTGTTGCCCCCCTTCGAACAGGCGAATGACTGCCAGGTTGACGTGATTGCCGTCGGCACCGGCAAGGCCCTCAAATTGGGGGAGGCGGGGGATGTCGATGTGGTGCTGGTGCATGCCCGTGCCCTCGAAGAAGCCTTCGTCGCCGCCGGCCACGGGATCGACCGCCGGGACGTGATGTACAACGACTTCGTTCTGCTCGGCCCCGCCGCCGACCCGGCCGGTGTCGCCGGCATGGGCGACGTCGCTGCCGCAATGAAAAAAATTGCCGCCTCGGATAGCGCCTTTGTTTCCCGTGGGGATAAGTCCGGCACGCATCACAAGGAACTCGAACTCTGGCAGGCGGCCGGTCTTGCTCCGGCCGGCAAGGACTATGTCGAGGCCGGGCTCGGCATGGGCGAGGTCATCAACATGGCCACGGAGCTGCAGGGCTATACGCTGGCGGATCGGGGCACCTATGTGGCCTACCGCAGCAAGACGGACCTGAAAATCCTGGTGGCAGGGGACGAGCGCATGTTCAATCCCTACGGGGTGATCGCCGTCAATCCCAAGAAGCACCCCCATGTCAAAATCGAGCTGGCGACCAAGTTCATGGATTACCTGGTCTCTCCCCAGGGTCAGCAGGCCATCGCCGCCTACAACAAGAACGGAGAACCTCTTTTCTTCATTTACGAAAAGTAGGCGGTTTTGGATTTTATCTTCACTTCTCTGCAAAAAGCCCTGGCGCTGATTCTGGCCTTTGACGGCGAGGTCTTCATCACGGTATGGACCTCGCTCTACACCTCCCTGGTGGCCATTGTGCTGGCGGCGATCCTGGCCATTCCCTTTGGCGCTCTGGTCGGAATCAGCCGCTTCCCGGGGCGGGGGCTGGTGCTGACCCTGCTGAATACCCTCATGGCCCTGCCGACGGTGGTAGTGGGCCTGGTACTCTATGGCTTTCTCAGCCGGCAGGGGCCACTGGGGGAGTGGGGGCTGCTCTTTACCCCGGCCGCCATGATCCTGGGCCAGATGGTGCTGGCAATGCCCATTGTGGCCAACTATACCCTGGCTGCCGTGGTGGGGGCCGATTCCCGCATTCTGAGCACGGCCCTCACTTTGGGAGCGGGCAGGCTGCGGGGTGTTTGGATGCTGCTGCGGGAAGTGCGTTTCGGCGTCATGGCGGCGGTTATCGCCGGCTTCGGCCGGGTCATCGCCGAAGTCGGCGTGGCCATGATGCTTGGCGGTAACATCCGCCACCATACCCGCACCATGACCACGGCTATCGCCCTGGAAACCAGCAAGGGGGAATTCGCTTTCGGCCTGGCGCTGGGCCTCATCCTGCTGGGGGTGGCGCTGTTAGTCAACCTGGCCATGAATATTCTGCAACAGAGGTGATCCATGCAGCCGATTCTTTCGCTGGAAAATATTGGGGTTGCCGTGGGGTCGGCCTTCCGGTTGGAAATAGACACCCTGGCTCTTGAAGCAGGGCGGCTTTACTGTTTGACCGGGCCAAACGGGGCCGGCAAGACGACCTTGCTGCGCCTGTTGGCCCTGCTGGCCCCCCCGACGCGCGGCCTGTTGCGGTTCGACGGCCGGGCCGTTGTCTTTCGCGGCGGCCTGGCCGACGCCAGCCTGCGCCGTGAGGTGACCCTGGTTCAGCAGGCGCCCTATCTTTTTCAGGGGAGCATCTACGACAACCTGGCTTTCGGGCTGAGTTTGCGGAACATTGCCAGTGCTCAGCGGTCCGCCCGCATTGAGGCGGCGCTGGAATCCGTCGGTCTGGCGGGCTTTGCCCAGCGTTCCTCCCGGGCGCTTTCGGGGGGAGAGATCCAGCGGGTGGCTCTGGCCCGTGCGTTGGTTCTGCAGCCCAGGGTGCTGCTATTGGACGAGCCGCTGGCCAATATCGATGTGGGGCATCTGGCCCTGTTCGAGAAGCGGCTCCGTGATCTCTGTGCCGAACAGGGGACGACCATTGTCATGTCTACCCATGACCCAGGCCAGCCCGCGCGGCTTGACAGCAAGGTCGTTTCCCTGAACGGCGGGAGGCTGATCAACGCGTGGTCCAATCTACAAAAAAGGGCGATGTAAAGGAGTTTTCTGGATGGTGATACGTTTTGAAGAGGCCCGACAGATCATTCTGGACCAGGCCCGGCCCCTGGGGAAGGAACGTGTTTCCCTGGCCGAGGCCTGCGGGCGCGTGCTGGCCGAGGCCGTGTGCGCCACCTGGGATCTGCCGGCCTGGGATAACTCGGCCATGGACGGATTTGCCGTGCGCTCGCGGGACTGCCGGGCCGCGAAACCACTCCAGGTCAGCGGCTATATTCCTGCCGGGGCGCCGGCCCGCGAGAAGGTGGAGCAGGGCGGCGCCATCCGTATCATGACCGGCGCCCCCCTGCCGGCCGGGGCCGATGCAGTGGTGCCCGTCGAAGAGGTTGCCGAGGCGGATGGCTGGATCACGCTGACGGCCAGGGTTGAGCCGGGACAGCATATTCGTCGCCAGGGGGAGGATGTCGCCCGGGGAAAGCCCTTTATGGCCGCCGGAACCCGTTTGCGCCCGGACGGCATCAATCTGCTGGCCTCTTTCGGACAGGCTTTCGTGCCGGTGTTTCGACGCCCGCGGGTCGCCATCCTTTCCACAGGGGACGAACTGGTGGAACTGGGCGAAATGCCCGCCCCGGGCCAGATCATCAACAGCAATTCTCTGTCGCTGGCTGCCGCTGTCCGTGAAGCGGGTGCAGAACCGCTGTTGTTAGGGATCGCCCGCGACGAGGTGGACAGTTTGCGTCTGAAACTGGCTGAAGGCCTGAAGGCCGATATCCTCATCTCCTCGGCCGGCGTCTCGGCCGGCGACAGGGATCTGGTGCGGGACGTGCTGGCCGACCTCGGTGTGCGTGAACTCTTCTGGAAGGTGGCCATCAAGCCCGGGCATCCCACCGCCTTCGGGGTCAAAGGCGATTGTCTGGTCTTCTCGTTGCCGGGCAATCCTGTCTCCACCCTGATGACTTTTGAGTTTCTGGTGAAGCCTGCCCTGGAACGCATCGGCGGCGGTATAGACCCTGTAAAACCCCGCGTTCGAGCCGTTTTGCGGGAGTCCACCAAAAAAAAGAAGGGACGGTTGCAATTCATGCGGGTCAGCCTGACGCAGGACGGGGATATCCTCTACGCGGCCAGCGCCGGTGACCAGCACACGGGGATGGTCTCTACCATGGTGCGGGCCGAGGGAATCGCCATCCTGCCGGGAGATGAGGATCTGGTTGCGGCAGGAACCCTCGTGGACGTTTATCTCCTGGACTAGGTACGGGGCCAAAGAAAAGGGTGCGGGGCGAAAAGAACCTGGTGTATGATTATGGGGTAAATTCGGTTCTGTTTTGGCTGTCCGCCGCGAAAAAGGAAAGAGCTGGATGGAACTTCTGGACGGATTCAATCGTAAAGTCAACTACCTGCGTCTGTCGGTCACCGATCGCTGCAATCTGCGCTGTCGCTATTGCATGCCGGCGGAGGGTGTTGCCAAGCTCGACCACGACGATATTCTCAGCTACGAAGAACTCCACTGTGTGGCCCGGGCGGCGGTGTCTTTGGGGATTGAGAAGATTCGCATCACCGGCGGCGAACCCCTGGTGCGCAAGGGGCTCATCCCCTTTCTGAGCGAACTCTCGAAATTGCCGGGATTGAAAGAGCTGGTGCTGACGACCAATGGCATCCTCCTGCCCGAGCTGGCGCCCGATTTGAAGGCCGCCGGGGTGAAGCGAGTGAACATCAGTCTGGATACCCTGCAGCCCGAACGTTTCCGTCCCATCACGCGCTGCGGCGACCTCGCCCAGGTGCTGGCCGGCATCGCCGCCGCCGAGGAGGCCGGGCTCGCCGTCAAGCTCAACATGGTCGTCATGCGCGGCATCAATGATGATGAAGTGGTGGATTTCGCCGCTATGACGCTTGCGAAGGCGCAGAGCGTCCGTTTTATCGAATATATGCCCAACATTCAGGACGCCGGTTGGCAGGAGCAGGTGGTGCGCGGCGAGGAGATTTTGGCCCGTATCGGCGAAAAATATGCGTATCAGGCGCTGTCACGGGGGGCTCTCTGTGGGCCGTCCCGTGACTACCGCCTTGACGGTGCCGCCGGCACTTTCGGCATCATCACTCCGGTTTCCAGTCATTTCTGCGACAGCTGCAACCGCATCCGGGTGACGGCCACCGGAAAGGCGCGCAGCTGTCTCTTTTCCGGGGAGGCCGTGGATCTGCGCCCTGTTCTGCACAGTGGCGATATGCCGGCCGTGCAGCGGGCCCTGCTCGACATTGTCAAGGGCAAGGCCTCTGGACATCATCTCGACGAGGAAAGCGAGCGCGGCCCGGCTTTCTCCATGTCCACCATCGGCGGCTAGAAGGCTGCTCCATTCATGCCAGGAGATCAACCCATGGAACCATCGGTAATCGCCGTCTGCATCAGTGAAAACAAGGGCGAGCAGAAAAAGCCCGTCGACTCGATCCTGCTCAAGGAAAACCATGGCATTGTCGGGGACGCCCACGCTGGCGACTGGGATCGGCAGGTCAGTCTGCTGGCCGAGGAGAGCATCGACACCATGCGCGCCAAGGGCTTGCGCCTGGGCTCCGGCGACTTTGCTGAAAATATCGTTACCCGCGGTATTGCCTTGACGGCCCTCCCCATCGGCAGCCGCCTGACCCTGGGGGCGGCACTGCTGGAGATCACCCGTATCGGCAAGGAATGCCACAACCGCTGCGCCATTTACTACCAGGCCGGTGACTGTGTCATGCCGCGTGAAGGCGTCTTTGCCCGGGTGCTTAAAGGCGGTCTCGTGCGGCCGGGCGACCCTATTCATCTGCAGGATGGCGGTCGCGAATCCGCCAACTGAGTTTTTTATCGTTTTTTACCCCAAAGGAAAATTAAGGAGATAGCATATGTTTGGACTCGGGACTCAGGAACTCCTCATCATTCTGGTGCTGGTCATGGTCATTTTTGGCGCCGGCAAGCTGCCCCAGGTCGGCGGCGCTCTTGGCAAGGGCATTCGCAACTTCAAGTCGGGCCTCAAGGAAGAACCTCTGGAGGAAGCCCAGCGCGTTGACGATTCAGCGGAAAAAAAAGTCTGAGATCAAACCTTTTTACCCAGGAGTGACGAATGTCCTTCAACCATTTTGACGAGCAGGGGCAGGCCATCATGGTCGATGTCAGTGCCAAGGCGCCGACGCTGCGCCGTGCTGTCGTCGGGGCCTGCGTCTCCATGAGCCCTTCGACGCTGCGGAGTATTCGTCAGGGGGAAATGAAGAAAGGGGATGTACTCGCCGTGGCCAGGCTGGCCGGCATCGCCGCCGCCAAGAAGACCCCCGATCTTATCCCTCTGGCTCATCCCCTGGCCTTGCACGCGGTATGGATTGAATTCTTCTTTGACGATGACAATCATCGCATTTGCATTGAGGCGACCGTCAAGGCAGTGGAGCGTACCGGCGTGGAGATGGAAGCCATGGTGGCGGCGTCCGTGGCGGCGCTGACCATCTACGATATGTGCAAAGGGGTGGATCGCGCCATCACCATTGGCGAGGTGGCGCTGCTCCTGAAGGAGGGGGGCAAGAGTGGCCTGTACCGGAAGGAGGCGCAGGGATGAAGGCGGTCATTCTAACCATCAGCGACAAGGGTTCGCGGGGCGAGAGGGTCGATACCAGCGGCCCGGCCTTGAAACAGTGGCTGGAGGAGCACGGCGTCTCTACCGTCGCCCTGGAAATCCTCCCCGACGAAGAAGCGCAAATCGCTGACCGGCTTATGCATTGGACCGCGCTGGTCTCGCCTCACCTGCTGCTGACCACCGGCGGCACCGGCGTCTCCCCTCGTGACGTCACCCCGGAAGCCACCCAGCGGGTCGTCGACCGCCTGATACCCGGCCTGGCCGAACTCATGCGGCTGCGCAGTTTGCAGATCACCCCCCGGGCCGCCCTGTCCCGCGCCGTAGCCGGTATTCGACAGGGGACCCTTATTCTCAATCTCCCCGGCAGCCCCAAGGGCGCCCTGGAAAATCTAGAAGCTGTCTGGCCCACCCTTCCTCACGCCGTCGCCAAAATCCGCGGCGATCAAAGCGACTGCGCCACTTCTTAAAAGCCCGTCTTCGCTGGAACTTCAAGCACTTATATCTAGCGCCCCGTTTTCCGGGGCTGCAACCCATCAGCAGATTCAGTGAAATCTATACCTGCACAGAGTTCGTCTTGCTTTACTTGGCGGTATTGTTTTTATCTAATTAAAAAATCGATCTGTCCTCTCTTTTGAGGCTCTTTGCCAGGGCCCTTCCCATAATCCCTTGCGTTTGTCTTCACAGGCATTAAACTTTAAACAATGTGAAATCTCCATTCGTCCTGCTTCATGATGTAGTGCGCAACTAGTTAAATTAATGATGGTATCTGGGGAAAGTTATTTTCTTTTTTCTGAGGGATTGTGAAGATATGACCTTCAATTTGTATCGGGATTCTATCGTGAGCGCATTTACAGGATAGCTTCTATGTGAAAAACTTAATTGGGGGCTTTGCCCCATCTGGTGTAGGGAAATGGCCAGATGCTAGGGCATTTGGCCTATCGGCCTGCAGGCGTCTTGATTTTTGCTGGCTGTCAAGTAGCTTTTCTACCATGAGAAAATGCTTATATCTTAGTGATCGCCAATGTAGGTATAAACCCTGCATGTGACTCGGAGCCAATCAGCATGGCGGGTTTTCAGTCTCGAGTATTTTATGCAAGTAATAGGTGGTTCCCTGGATAAGCTCATTCAAAAAAACTTTTTAATTATCATCTCTTTTTGTTTGATCTATCCCCTTTTTACCGAAATTCTCGACGCAGAAGACAGTTTGCCTTTGCGCATCAGCGCCCAGGCTGTTTTAAAGCTTGACGCCAAAGGGTCAGAACTTCGGTATCCCGGTTCGATTTTTTTTGATCGGGAACAAGATGAAATGGTTGTCGTCGACTCGGGCAATAATCAGCTCGTGGTCTATTCTCTGGATTTTTTCCCAAAGTTTTATTTCGGCCAGGGCCGCGGTCTGCAGGCCGTGATGAATTATTTTGCCTTTAATGGCCGCGCTTATGTTCTTCTCGGCCCCACGGACAAGCGTAAGGGAGGATTGATTCGGCAATTTGATGGAGCTCTTCTCCCGATCCAGGATATTGCTTTTAACGGTTTTGCCAATGCGGAGACCTTTGTTCCTCGCGAGATGACCATCGGCAATAACGGCAAAATCTACGTCGCCGGCAATGACGACCATGGTTGCATTGTTCTGGATTTATCCGGAGAGTTTTCCCATATTCTGCAACCTTTTGACGAGGTTCTGGGGGTGAAGGAAAAAGTCAAAATCAACTCCGTGGTCCGGGGTGATAGCGGGCGGCTTTACCTTCTCAGTGAGGAAGTCAGCAGAGTTTTTGTTTATGATGAAAACGAAAATTTTCTGTACCAGTTCGGTCAAAAAGGCGGGGTGCAGGGCAAATTGTCCAGGCCGCGAGGCCTTGCTGTCGATGAAGAGAACGGTCGAATATTTATCGTCGACTTTATGCGTCACGCGGTCTCTGCCTACTCTCTGCAGGGAGAGTTTATCCTCGAACTCGGTGGTTTGGGTGGAGAGCGGGGCTGGTTCTACTTTCCGTCGGACGTCGCCTTGGATCGGTACGGTCGCTTATGGGTGACGGACACCTTCAATCAACGTGTTCAGATCTTTTCCGTTAAACCTTGAGGGACTGTCCCTCTATTGCTGAAATTCCACCATGACATCACAGGAAACAGGAGGAAAAATGAAGAGGTTTGCCCTGATGGCCTTAGGTCTCACACTTGTACTGCTCGCTGGTAAGGCTATGGCAGCGGATGAAGCCACCAAACATGTCGTTCCCCTCGAAATCAAAGATTGCATCAAGTGCCACATGCAGGCTGTGCGGGACGTCAATACCAAGGGAGGCAAGCACCAGACCGCAGTCAATTGTCAGGATTGTCACCTTGAACATCCCCCCATGGGGTCCAATGCCATTCCGGAATGCAGCATGTGCCACGATGCGGGTGAAAAGGCCCACTATGCTCTAGAAAACTGTCAGTCCTGCCATTACCCCCATTATCCCATGGAAATGGATTTTACCCAGATTGCCTCGGTGAAGCCTGTCTGCCTGACCTGTCACGCCGGACCTGGACAAGAAATGGAAGCTTATCCCAGCATGCACGCCCAACTTGATTGTAAGGAATGTCACCTTACCCACGGTCAAGCTACAGCCTGCAACGAGTGTCACGCTCCCCATTCGAGCGACATGACCTATCAGGACTGCCTGCGCTGCCACAAGCCCCATATGCCGTTGGTCGTTAAGTATGCGGACGACCTGCCGTCTCCTCTGTGCGGCAGTTGTCATGGCGATGTCAGTCAGAATTTGACCAATACCTCCAGAAAACATGGTGCCCTGCTGTGTGCTTACTGCCACAAGGGCCAGCATAAGGTCGTGCCTGAGTGCAGTACCTGTCATGGATTGCCCCACGGTAGTGCCATGCACAGCAAATTCCCCAATTGCCTCGACTGTCATCTTGACGCCCATGCCTTGGACATGCCCAAGTAAAAAACGGGGGCGGTTTGACGACCGCCCCTTCCTTTCTCTTCGGGGAATCATGAGATGAATAGGGGGATCCAAAATGAAAAGCAGCAGACGTAATTTTCCCACCATCCTGGCTGTTCTGCTGACTGCAGCCATCACGATGTTCGCTGGTGGCGGACAACTGCACGCCGCCGACGGTGAGGCAGCCAATGTCTACCAGCAGCCGGTCAAGCCATTGACTACTCTTGACTGCGCCCAGTGTCACATGACGGTCTTTACGGATATCCGTGATAAAGGGGGTAAGCATCAGCTACATTGTGCGCAGTGTCATGAAACATTTCATACCTGGAAGCCCGGGCGCGATTGGCAGCAGGTCGTTCCCCAATGTGTTAATTGCCATGGCGAGGCGCACGGCCCCAACTTCAAGGCCTGCCTGCAATGCCACCTGAATGCCCACGCGCCCGTTGAAAGCCTTACCGACCTGAAGACGCTCGAGAAAAACTGCAACACCTGCCATGACAGCCAGGGGAAAGAGCTGACCCAGTTCAACAGCCTGCATACCGCGGTCAGTTGTGCGGAATGTCATCACACCCGCCACGGATACAAGCCGGCCTGCACCGAATGCCATCCCGCGCCGCACACCCCATTTGTGTCGAACCCGGATTGCTTGAGCTGTCATCCTGTCCATTCCCCGCGCCGGATTCATTACGGCACGGAGGTCAACAACGCAATCTGCGCCGACTGTCATGGGGCGGTGGCGGCGGTTCATCAAGCCAGTTCCCGCAAACATGCGGGTTTGAATTGCGTTGTCTGCCATGCCGACAGCCACGGCCATGTGCCCGAGTGCAGTACCTGTCATGGGGCGCCGCACAGTGAAGCCATGCTTCAGAAGTTTACCGGTTGTCAGGCCTGTCATGGTGACGCGCACTCTCTAACCTTGCCAGCGAATTGATTCTTCATCTTTAATGTGGTGATAAGGACCGGCTTTTGTTTAAAAAAATAGCCAAGATCCTTTTTATCGGTTTGGCTCTCTCCCCTTTTGGGGGAGGGGGCCAAAATCTTCTTTTCGCAGCTTCTCCCCTGGGGTTGTCGGGCACTTGGCAGTATGCGGACCAGGGAGGAGACCTTGATGTTCCCTGGTCATTCAACGAATACTACAACCTTGATTTCAGTAAAGAGCTTACGGAAGCCATGAATTTTGCGGGTTCGGCCCGCTACAACAATAACCGCAGGGAAGGTGGGGAGCGCAACAGCCTGTTGACGCCGACGGTGTCGGTTGACGTGTTTAACGATCTCTTCTCCGTGAACCTCAGTGCCGTAGAGACCTGGCAGGAATCTTCCGAGCGTTCGGATCGCGTAAGTCAGTCCTGGGACGCCAACGTCTTTACCCAGAACCAGAAATGGCCGCGGATTCGTCTCAACTATGGACAGACCCGCGCTTATGACGAAGAAAGGCCGCGCGAACTCGACCAGGAATCCTCCTATGTCGGAGCACGGTTTGATTATGACTGGTCTGGCCTGCGGGTTTTGTACGACTATCGACTGAACTCCAGCGAGGATATGACCACCGCGACAACCTCAGACACCTCCCGGCATTTCGGTCAGGTTCAGGGTAGCAGAACCCTCCTTGACGGACGACTTACCCTTTCAGGGGCTTACCAGGTTTCTTATGACAACAGCGACCGTGAAACGCGTGTTGGTATCGGCGGCGAAATCTTCATCCCGATCAACCGACTGACCTTGGAGGCCTATTCCGGCGCTGACGATACTCCCGGTTTGGGTACCTTGCCTCTGAACGACCAACTGATTGATGGCAATTTCATCGATTCGGCCGGGGTCGAGCTTCTCCAGTCCGGCCTGACGCAAAATATGGCGCTGCAAATGAGTTTCCAGCCCTTTAACCGCCTGCGCATCTATCTGGACAGGGAAATCTCGCTGACCGCCCAGACTCTGCTGTCGTGGAGCTTCTACACCAGCGACAATGGCTTGGACTGGATTCCGCTGGATCCGGGTACCTTGCTGGAGTACGACCTTGAAAACGGGCGATCCGTGCTAGAGGTCAACATCCCCACCGGAAATATCGAGGTGAGGTATTTCAAGGCGGTCTCGGAGCGAACGGCGGTGTCGACGGAGACGGTCAATGTCACCGAGTTGGAGGTGGGGGAGGCGAGGCAATCCACGGCGCCGGTTGAACGGTTTGAAAACCGCTTTGTCGATCGAAAAGCCAACGTTTCCCTGGCCTACCAACCTTCGAGTCAGTGGCGCTTCAATTACAATCTGCGTCACACCGACCGGGAGCTGGATCCAGGCCGTGACAGCACCGAACTCAATCAATCCGTGACCGCAAACTATATTCTGAACCGCTATTTTTCTACTCTTGTCGGTGTCAACCAGACCGACAGACGCAATGAAGCTGAAAGCAAAAGGGTGGGACGCTCCTATTCGATTTCGATGACTTCATCTCCCCTGGACAGTCTCGATGCATCGGCTGGATACACCCATACCGACAACTATGTGGGGTCGGTGAAGGAAAATCTGCAGGATTCGTTAAATGGCTATATTTCTGCCGTGATTTTTCCGGATCTGACCGCAAGGTTTTCCCTGAACTGGGATCGTAATCGAAATGAACTTGCTTCCACCGGAACGACGACAACGACCTGGCGCTACGACAGCACAGCCCGCTTTTCGCCACGCTTAACCGTTGATGTCACCTACACGCGAACCTCGACCCAGTACGATGGCGACCTTGGCGCCAATTCTGAAAACCAGGACACTTCCATCTTTGGCGGCAAGATCAATTATCGCCCGTCCGACATCCTTCTCCTGCTTTCGCAGGTAGATTATGAGGAAAACTCGGGTGATATCACCACCGCCGGCAGCGTCGCCTGGCGGACGACCCCAAAAATCCAGACGACGGGCAATGTGGTTCTCGGCTGGGAAGAACGGCAATACCAGACCTATGAACTACAAATTTTATGGTCTTTAAGCTCATACATTTCCCTGCGTGCGCTTTATGGGTACCTGAGAGATGAGGGAAACAATTCATGGAATACGGTAGCCAGCCTGAATCTTACCTTCTAGGGGTGTTTTGGAGCAGACGGTGTTTTTTTACAGCCCGAGGCATAGTCTTTGCTTAGAAAAATATAATCGTGGTGCTTGTGTTGGCGCGGTTTGAGGCTCACGTGAGGAGAGAAAAGTGCGACATTTTTTAATAAAAAGCAGGTTTTTTCTTTTTCTGGCTCTGTTGACCGCCGTGGGCTGCTCCACGACCAGGCACTCTTTTGTCGAGGAGAGCTTTGACCCTGGCTATGTCCAGATGGTGGCTGTTCTGCCGTTGGAAAATCATTCCGCCGAAAAATTTGCGGCGGAACGGCTTCGTGACGTTGTCACCACCGAACTTCTGGCCCGTCGCCTGTTTAAGGTGGTTGAGAAGGGCGATTTGCGGCGCTTTCTCCGGGAGGAGGTCGCCGAAGCGGAGACCGTCTCCCTGGATGCCTCCACCGCCAAGCGCATGGGAAAAGCGTTGAACGTTGATGCTTATCTGGCAGGTTCGGTTGATGATTACAGTGAACTGCGCAACGGGTCTTACAGTTATCCTCAGGTGGCGTTAACGCTGCGGCTGGTCGATGTGCAGACCGGTCGAATTATCTGGCAGGCCAGTGACTCCGCCCGGGGATACAGTACATTCGGCCGCATTTTCGGTTTTGCCAGCCCCAGCGTCAATGAAGTTAGTTATCGGTTGGTCAGGGATCTCTTGAAAAGCCTTCGTTGAAGGGGAGGCGTATGATCTTCTCCGGAAAATACAGGCCCATGCGGCAGCTGTTTCTGGCAATCCTGCTTGTTTTGATGGGCTGGGGTGAAGGTCAGGGCAGGATGGTAGCCGTACTCCCCTTTGATGACCTGAGTGCCGGCGGCAATGCCTTAAACCTGTCCTTTACCGCAGAGGTTCGTGAGGTTCTTCGCGAGCAGGGGCTTGAGATCGTTTCGCCGGAAAAAGTGAATAGTTTTCTGGCGGAAAACCGGTTGCGCGCTACGGGCTACATTGATTCCCTTCACGCCGTCAAATTAGGCATGGAAACGGGGTGTGACCTTATCGTTGTCGGCAGTGTTACCGAAAAAGGGTGTGAAAAGGAGGGCGCCGTTGGTTTCACCTACACCATCCTCGACGGAGTCACCGGCAAGCCCGTTTTTGGCGGAAGCGGGGCCATGAGCCTTGGCGGCTGCATCGGTGTTCTGGGGCTGCGTGAGCCCAACGGAATTGACGATATCAGGGCCACGCTGCTGCGCGAAAATCTGTTGGTAAATAAAAGCCTGACAGCGACTCGCACTTCACAACCCACCGAGTTGGTTCGCATCAACGGGGTCGCCCTGTCGAAGGATGTGGTCCAGGCGGGACAGCCTATCGAATGTCGGATGGTGGTGGATTTCTTACAAAAGTCCGCCACGCGCGTCTTCGCCCGAATCAATGACGAGGTCATCCCCTTTGCCGCAGAAGGCGATACCGGTTTTTACCGGGCCCTGTGGCCTGCGCCACCCGAAGAGGGGGACTACGATCTTTCTTTCGAAATGGTTTGGGATGAGACCGGCGAAGAATTGCGCCTGGGCCGATTGGCCCGGTTTCAGGTAATCAATACTCCGCCCCCGCTGAAAATCGACCTGAAAAACGTCCGTACTTTTAACCAGATCAGCGCCGTCAAGGATCAGGTCCTGATTGTGCCGTCTCTAGAAGACTCCCGTCTGTTGAGCCACTGGTCCATGGCCATTCTGAACGCCGATGGCGAGGAGGTCGCCAGAACCGGACAAGATGGCAATCTGCCGCCGCGGCTTATCTGGAAGGGAAAGGACAAAAGTAACCACTCCCTTTCGGATGGCGTCTACCAGATTGCGTTTGACGCCTGGGATTATGCCGGCAACCGCAGTCGTGTTCAACGCACAATTCTTCGCCAGAGCCAGGAGCTTTCCGTCAATCTGACAGCGATCGTCGACAACAACCTGCCCTATATGCATCTTGCCCCTGCGGCGGCGCAGGTTGTTCCCGTAGAATCCTGGTCGTTACGCGTGATGACCTCTGAGGGCGATACGCTCCTTCATCAAAAGGGCGATGCCCTGCCGGTCAAACTTCCCCTGCGGGACCCAGGCAAAATAAGTCACGTCCTCTGCGATTTGGAAGTGGTTGATATTCTAGGGAATCGGGTAACTCTGCATAATCAGCGCGTGACTCTGGAAAAACCGAAAGAGCCCGCCACGCGCGACAAAAAGTTCTCATCCTGGGCTTGGGTTGAAGGAAGTCCATGATCAAAGGGAGCCTGTCAAAACTGATTTTTGTTGGAATTTCCAGCCTGGCTCTAAGCGCCTGTTTGCCCGGAAGTGCGCCTGAGACGCACGAGGTGAGCGCTTTTTCGGGAAAGACGGTCTGCCGTATTGCGGTATTGCCCTTTCTCAATGAGAGTCGCGAAAAAGATGCCGGCGATCTCATGTACCGCGTCTTTTTGAACGAATTGACGGCGGCGGGCATCAGCGAGGTGGTTTCTGAAGGGGATGTCAGGCAGTTCATGACCCTCTTCCGGCAAATGCCGCAGGAAATTCATGCCACTTCAACGCCGCTGATGGCGCAAATGGCGGAACAATTAGGGGCCGATGCCATTGTGAGAGGGCGCATCGTCCAGTATGGCACCGAGTCAGTGGGACAGGATGCCCGCATACCTTTTGTTGCTCTGCAAGTGGAGATGGTGTCTGTGATGGATGGCGCCAGATTGTTCTCCACTTTTCACCGAAGAAGCGGAAACGATTATCGCAAAGCTCTGCATTTCGGCCTGGTCAGAACGAAAACGGGACTGTTTGTCAGGGTGGCCAGCGAAGTAATTGATGACTGGCGGTCGAAAGGAGAATTCTCTTGCCCATAAAGCGCCCTACCATAGTTCTTCTGCTTACTCTCTGTTTTGCTTTCAGCCCGGGGTTTTTCTCTGTCAGCTATGCCCTTTGGGGGTTTGGGGAGAAAGATCCCGTCCTGGTCTCGGTGAACGAGGATCAGCTGACGGCTGCAGATTTCAGACACTGGTGGACGGAGTGGCAGGAAGAAGGCATGCCCCTGCCAGAGCGCCCCGATGTCTTCATCGATTGGATTCTGCTCTGGCGCGAAGCGGAAAAGATGGAACTGTACGAAAAAGAGTCCTATCGGTACAAAATCGATGTTTTTCGTAAGGTTTGGTCTCTGATGCTGTTAAAGCAAGAGGAAATTGACAGCCAGATTGTCAACCCGCCTCGTGAAGACCTGTGGAAGGATTACCTGAACGACTACGCACCCCGCCTGAGTCTGCGCATGGTTCGGGTCGCCGATCCTGAAAAAGTGACGCCCATGCAGAGTGCCGTTGAGTCCGGCCATACCCTGGCAGAAGCCGCCGTCTTCGCTAAAGTGACCAACGTGGCAGATTTGATGGATAATTCGGGATTTCTTCGCCCTCAGCGTATTCCCGAACCCCTGCGACGGGCTGTTCGCCAATTGCCCCCGGGGCAGATAGCGGGTCCTGTGAATTGGGAAAACGCCTGGTACTTTTTGGAAGTGCTGGAAAGGGAGTCGGTTTCGGAAGAGGATTTTCAGAAGAACCGGGACACCTTGACGCGGAGCTGGCAGAAAAAAAAGAGTGCTGAATTGACGGCGGCGCTCGTAGAGAAAGCTAAAGTGAAATATGAGGTGTCCATCGACCAGGAAGTGGTTGAGGCTATCGGTTTCGAGCCCCTCGATGCCAAGTTGGCGGCTCAACCCGCTGTTTTCCTAGGTGATGAAGTTATCAGGGCGCAAGCCATTGCCGATCTGTTGGCCAAGGAGCGGACCACGAGGCCGAATGCGGATATGGCCACTCTGCGCCAAGGGGTTATCAACGATATGCTCGCCCAGACTCTCACCGGGCTGGAAGCCCTGGACCGGCATTATGAAACGAAACCGCCCTTTAGTCATACTTTTAAGTTTTACCAGCAGCACCGCTTGATCAAGGAACTTGAAAAGGAAATCTTCTGGCCGCAGATCAAAATCAGCGAAGAGGATATCCGACAAGCCTACCAGCAGAATATCGAACTCTATTCATCCGGGGGCATGGTGGAGTTGGCCCAGATTCAAACCCGGGAGAAAGACCTGGCTCGGCAACTGTCGGCACGACTTTCGGCCGGTGAAGACTTCTATGCGCTCATGCGTCCCCTCGCTCCCAGAGGTGTGCAGACGGAAAAAATACCCTTGAATCACCTGTCATCCCCCGTCCGAGAGATTGTGGCCGATATGGTCCAGGGAGAGACCCGCAGCTGGGAGACCCCCGAGGGCGAGACCCTTTTCATCAAGGTGGTCCGCCTCGATCTGCTGCCGTCCCTGCCTCTGGAGCAGGTGTCCGAAACAATTCGACAGACCTTGCGGCAGTCCCGTTATGAAAAGGTGCGCAGTCAGTATGTTGATATACTGAGAGAACGTTCGACCATTAAAGTCAATGAACGGGTCTGGAAAAATATACGCGAACAACTGGTCAAGGAAGCGGAACCCAATGCGACGTTTTGATTCTTTCTGGAAGATGGCGTTGCTTCTCGCTGCGGTCGGATTAGCTGCCTGCGCGCCGGCCGGACAGAAAGGGGCTTCCAAAGGGTGCCTCGATTGCCACCAGGAATACGCCAGCCGATTTGCCGAGGGGAACAAGCACCAACCTGTGGCCATGCAGGAGTGCGGCGCCTGCCATCGCAACCATGGACTGATCGGCGGCCTCTATCTAAAAAGGGAGGTGCCCGAACTCTGCTTCGACTGCCATGCCGAGATCAACCCGGCCCGGGCCAATTATACTTTTCCTCATCCTCCGACTGACTCGGGCCAATGTCTGGTCTGCCACGACCCCCACAACGCCAAACAACAAGCCCTGCTCAAAGACACGGAAGAAGCTCTCTGTCTGACCTGCCACGACGCCGCTGTTTTTGCCGGGCAGCATCGGCATGCGCCTTTGGCCAAGGGCTGC
Organism: Desulfuromonas sp. KJ2020; assembly: GCF_024197615.1. Classification (NCBI taxonomy): domain Bacteria; kingdom Pseudomonadati; phylum Thermodesulfobacteriota; class Desulfuromonadia; order Desulfuromonadales; family Desulfuromonadaceae; genus Desulfuromonas; species Desulfuromonas sp. KJ2020. The sequence continues at coordinate 1,286,193 of NZ_JAKUKE010000003.1, read as the reverse complement.
AAAACCTGCCACCAGGTGCATGGCAGTCAGGCACCTGATCTGCTGTCCCTCGATAAAGAGGCCCTCTGTGCTTCCTGCCATGACCTGCAGCGGCCAGTGCATCGAGAAAAGCACGGAGGCTATGCCATTGAAAGGGGCTGTACGGATTGCCACAGCGCACATACGTCTGACCGGGCGCCTCTTCTGAAGGCTTCCGTTCACAAGCCGGTGAAGGAGGGGACTTGTGGCGATTGCCATGATGGTGCCGATCTTGGCAGCGATGGACTGCCTGCCGCGGATAAAGAATCGTCCTGTTACAGCTGTCATGGTGATAAAGAGACTGAATTTTCCGCAGAAGATACCCATGCTGTCGTGCGTGAAGGACGCTGCCGGGCCTGCCATGCCCCTCATGCCAGCGATTCTACTTTCTTGGCGAGCCAGGATGAAAAAACCCTTTGCTTCGACTGTCATACCTTTAGGTTCAATGAAACCGGAGGTCAGCAGTCGCGCGGTATAAAAGGGCACAGCCCGGTAGCGGGAGGTGACTGCCTCAGCTGTCACTCCCCCCACCGGGGATCTGTCGGTCAAAACGCTCTTTTGGCCGCATCGCCTGACCGCTTGTGCAGTCAGTGCCATGACACGGGAACTTCCGTTCCGACCTATTCCCATCCCCCCATGCGCCAGGATGGCTGCCTGGCGTGCCATCAGCCCCATGAAAGTACGGAAGCCGGCCTGCTGGTCAAGCCGCAGCGCAGCCTCTGTGCCGACTGTCATGAAAGCGTACGTCAAGCCATGAACGACACGCATCTGCATCGGCCTTTCCTGACCGGCCGTTGCGACGCCTGCCATAATCCTCATGGCGGTGACAGGACGGCTTTTCTAAAAGGGGAGGGCGCCCAAACCTGTGCCCCCTGCCATCCGAAGCTGGAGGCGCAGCGGCGGAGTCCGGGGTGGCACGTGCCTTTCACCGCCGGACAGTGCCGCGCCTGTCACCAGCCGCATTCCAGCGGCCAGGCGTTTTTGCTGACAGGGGAGGTTTCCGCTGTCTGTCTGCAATGTCACCCCGGACAGCAGCCCGCTGCGGGTATGACGGATAAACATCAAAACTGCGCCAGCTGCCACGCCCCGCACGGCAACGAAGGCGATCACTTCCTGCTGAAGAGCCTTCCCGAGTTATGTCTTACCTGTCATAAGGTCGACCAATTTTGGGAGCAGGGTGCGGCGCATGCTCCCGCCGCAGCCGGTCAGTGCACAGTCTGTCATGATCCCCATTTCAGTCGCGTCGAGACCGCTTTTGATGCCAGGGAAACGTGCTTTGGCTGTCACAACCTCTCGCCAGCCGAGCTGACGAAATCCCACGGCGGCATGAGGCCTGGAGACCAAACCTGCCTCGAATGTCATGATCCGCACGGCGCCAGTAATACATCCCTTCTGCATCCCGTCGGCCACAAGCCTTTCATGGATGGAGACTGTGCCGCCTGTCATCAGGGAGGCGCGCCATGAAAAATAGCCTTGCTGCATTTTTGTTTTTCATCGGAATGGTTTTGGCCGGGTCTGGGACCATGGCAGCTGAAAGCGACGAATGCTACGGCTGTCATGACCGCCAGGCGTTCCAGGGCAGGGTCGTCCATGCACCCGTCAAGGAGGGGCGCTGCAGCCTGTGCCATTCCCCTCATGTCGCCAAGGAAAAGGCGCTGCTGCGGGCCACCGAGGCCGCGCTCTGTCTGCAGTGCCACCAGAAGGTCGGGCAAGCCGTGGCCCAAAGTGCCTATTCCCATGAGCCGGTGGCCCGGGGAAACTGTGTGACCTGCCACGCGCCCCATGCGTCCAGTCACCCGGTCCTGCTGGCAGGAAACCTGTCCGAAACCTGCTTTTCCTGCCATGAAGAGAGTCGGCGGGTCTATGCTGTTCCCCACAAGCCCTTCGCCGAAGGAAAATGTGACGGCTGCCACACGTCGCACGGAGCGGCGGATTCCCGTCTGGTCAAGGCGGCGGATCCTCTTTTATGCCTGGCCTGCCACCAGGACAGGGAGCGTCTGAAGTCCAGGCATCTTGGCCGCAATCCGGCGAATCTGGCTTGCCTGAAGTGCCACTCCCCCCATGGCGGCAGCCAAAAGACTCTTCTGAGGGCCAGACAGCACCAGCCCTTCGCCCAGGGCCAGTGTCGCCAGTGCCACGAGCAGCCTAACCGCCCCTCTCTCTGTCTGCAGTGTCACGCCGAGGTCCTGCCGAGTTTTCAGCACAGCCACTCCCATCTGGTTGGCCAGGCAGGCGCCAATATCTGTCTGAGCTGCCATGACGCCCATGCGGGAGATGCCGCCGGCATGCTGCCCGCAAACCAGTCAGGCCTATGCCGGTCCTGTCACGCCGATACGTTCAAACGTCGCGCCGGTATGCTGCACCGGCATCCTGAGTGGAATACCTGCTCTGACTGTCATCAGCTGCACGGCAGTGATCATACGGCGATGTTGAAAGGCGAGGTGGATGCAGTCTGCGGTCAGTGCCATGAAAAACACGTGAGCTTTACTCATCCTGTCGGAGAGAAAGCCCGAGATCCGCGCAATGACTTGCCCATGACCTGTATTACCTGCCACGATTCCAATGTCGGCACTCTCTTCAAGTATCATCTTCGTGGGGGTGGCGAGCGGGGACTTTGCATCGAATGTCACCAAAGTTATTGAGCGGACGGGCCGGAGAGATGCCATGATAGAACCTGAAAAAAACAAATTTCTGACGGCTTTGCTGGTTAGCCTCTTCTTTTTGTTTGCATCCGCCGCCCACGGAGCCCAGCCCTGGGAACTGGCCCGGTTGATGACCGGGGCAGACGGAACGACCCGTCTGGAGATGCCCCTTGAGTTGAGTTTCGATGCCGTCAACCACCGGTACTTTGTCGTTGATGGCCGGCATGGCGTATTGATGTCCTTTGATGAGGCGGGCGGGCGCCTGGCGGCTTTCAACGCCGGGGAGCAGATCCGCCAGCCCGTCGATCTATCGCTGATCGACGCGAATCGTCTGTGGGTCGTCGATCGCTCCCTGAACCAGCTGCTTTATATTGATGTGTCGGAAAAACAGGTCAGAGCTTTTTCCATCCGCCATCCGAACGGGGAGCCGGTCTTTGTCGATCGTCTTGATCGTGACCGCCAGGGCCGCCTGCTGGTTCTCGATCGTCTCTCGGGCGCCATCGCGATCCTTGACGACAACCTGCAGGTGACGCAGACCCTGGCAGGAGGTAAAGATTTCCAGGGGTTTTCTGATTTTAAGGTGAAAGACGACGGTATCTGGGCTCTCGACGGTTTGCAGCGAACGGTCTCCCATTTTGACGGCAAAGGCCGCCTGCAAAAGACCATTGCCCTCGCTGGTGAGCTTTCCTTCCCGGTGGCTATCGAGTTGGATGATTCGGGAACCCTCTATATTCTTGACCGCCATGCCGGCGATGTGCGCACTTTTGACGCGCAGGGGCGCTTCAAGACGGCTTTTCTGGTGAAAGGCAAAAGGGCAGGGCAACTCTGGTATCCTGCCGCCCTGGCTTTTGACTGGGCCGGGCGACTGTGCGTCGTAGATGAAGGCAACGCCCGGATTCAGGTCTATGAAAGAAAATAACCCGTGGCGGCGTGTGGGATAATAGACGCTGCCCATTCTTGGCCTATGGTGGATGTCGATGACTTTTTGGCCTAAACATTGGGGCGCATGGCTCGGGATGCTACTGGCCTTTGCCGCGGCAACAGAAGCAATTGCTGCCGTCACCGGTCCTTGCTCCGATTGCCATACCATGCATTATAGCCAGGACGGTGGGGTCCTGGGTGAATGGAGCGGGCCGGGGCCGCATCAGTCCTTGCTGACAACCACCTGTATCGGCTGCCATACCGGCAGCAACAGAGGCGGCGATACGCCTTTCGTATTTTCCGTCTCAGCCCCCCTGTATGACAGCTATGGTATTGAGGTGGGCACCGATACCCTGGCAGGTGGCAACTTTTACTGGGTGACGCAGGCCGGCGGCGACAACCGGGGTCACAATGTGGCTGGTCTGGCGGCCGCCGATCCAGGGTTTTCCCTTCCTCCCGGGTTTGAGGGAGGCAGGATGGCTGAAGATGGCAGTATCCCAGGCGGCGGCGTATGGCCGGCGGGACAGCAGGTCACCTGTGCCGGGGTGTACGGCTGCCACGGCAGCCACGCCGAAAACATTCCTACGCTGGCGATCAAGGGGGGGCATCATAAAGGCCAGTCCGGTCATATTATCCCTGCAGAGCCTTTTGCCGCGGAGAGCGGTTACCGGATGCTGGTCGGGGTGGCCGGCTACGAGGATCCCGCCTGGGAATATCAGCCCACCTCGACCCGGCACAACCAGTACAAGGGTGTTGATTCCCCGGAAGTCTTGACCGATCTGTCGACCATCGGTTCGATGTGCGCCCGCTGTCATGGGCAGTATCACGACGGCAGCGGCAATGTTGGCAGCCGTTCCCCTTGGGTTCGACATCCGACGGATTACGACATGGGCAACACAGCAGCGGCTTCCGAATACCGCGATTATGGCGGCAGCGGTGTCAATGCCTACCAGGTCGGTGTTCCCTTGGCCTCCGTCGACGTGTCTTTGGTGCGCACCTCAGTGTCCTTTGCAGACGATACCATCGTCACCTGCCTCTCTTGCCACCGTGCTCACGGGTCGCCCTGGTACCGGTCCCTGCGCTGGGACTACGTTGGCAATCCCATGGGGGGAGGCTGTGCGGTCTGTCACACCAGTAAGGATTGATTCATGACAACACACCGTTTGGCAGATAAAAAACGGAGGACAAACCGCCACCATTCTTACGCGGGCCCGCTGGTCTTATGCGTGGTGACGACCTGTGCCTGGCTCGCCATGTCTGCCTTCTCGGTCTTTGCCGGTCCCTACGCCGACTCGGCGCACGGCAACTCGCCCGATGGTGTCTCGGGCTACGGAGCCAAGCGCGTCACCAGCCCTCACAACGAGACCTATGCCCGAGGCAATTGCGGCCACTGCCACGAGCAGCACCTTGGCACCGAGGAATTTCTACTTTTTGCGCCCAACAATCCGCCGACGGCCAGTCAGAATCTCTGCTTTGACTGTCACAGTAATGCTTCGCTCAACGACGGTACTCTCATCAACGCCAATTACAGTGCCACCTTCGGTGGGGCTGTTCCTACCCATACCAGTATTGAAAGCGTTTTTTCTTCCATAAGCCCCAATGCGTCCATCCATGATCTCAATGTTGTTTCCACACAGATACAGAGCTATTGGGGCGATACTTTCGGCCTCAATTCGAACCCCTGTGCGGGGTGCCATAATCCCCACCTGGCCCAAAAAAACAATAATCCCGCCCCATACAATGCCAGTGCGCCTCCTAAAACGGCCATTTCCCTGCCTGGCGACCACAACAGTTTATGGGGAGACACTTACACCGAAACCATGAAACAGTACGCTCAAAATCAGGGTGGCGAATACCGTACTCCTTTTGCCGTCGGGGCCAATCCCGCCTTGACGTCCACCTTGCATGAGCCCGACCTGGTCAGTCGTCCTGTCACCAGCGAGGAAGTCAAGGGCGCGACGACACCCGATTACGCGACCTTCTGCCTGGCCTGTCATCAATACACCATGGGAACGATTAGAGCCATCGCCTGGGATTTAGATTCTCACGGCCCCGTGAACGGGATTACCTACAAAAACGGGCGCGGCGTTCGTATTGCACCCTACACTTCGGATGGTACAACCTCAGGAACGGACATTTCCTATGGAACGGGTGGCGTCAACTTTATTCTGTCCTGCCTGGACTGCCATGAACCGCACGGCTCGGAAAACAGGTCGATGCTACGCACCACGGTCAATGGCAAGACGGGCATTCAGATTACCGTGACCGGCGAGTGGTACGCATTCTGTACGGCCTGCCATGCCTCGGATACCCATAAGACCTCGGGGGCATGCAACACTAACGGTTGTCATACCCATGGAAGTAGCAGATTTTGAAATCTTTGCCCGGTGAAATGATGAAGTGTTCTCCCAAAACAGGACTTTTTTTAGGTCTGCTGGTCAGCCTCTGTCTCGGTGGCGGCTGTCACCCGAATTTGGTCCCGATCGGGACGCAGCCTGTAGTGGCGGGTCCCGACCAGGCTCTGGTCACCCTTTACCTGGAAACTGTCGGCACCGGCCCAGCCAATCTCTCCCTGGTTATCGGCGATGTTGAGGTTCTTCAGGAAGGAGTCTGGCTGCCGGTCATTTCCGGTCCTGTCGAAATCAAGCTGACACAGGATCGGGCGCGACAGACGCTGCTGGGGCTTGGCGCACTCCCTGCCGGTCGCCACGAGCAGTTCCGTTTCCGCCTCCATGAGGTCAGGGAGGGCCGCAGAGTTCTGCCCCTGGCGGTCGAGCAAAGCCATGTCCTGCTGAATGACGGTACCGGTATCACCCTGGACGAAGGAGATAGCCGTTGTCTTTTCCTGCAATGGCAGCTGGATGACTACCAGGACAGTCAGGAACGCTTTGTTCCTCGCTTCAGTCTCAAGGCACAGACGGAACCTTTGACCAGCGAACTGCTCTACGTCCTCTGTGATGACATCAATACGCTTTACCTGATTCGTTCTGATCGGAATTTTGTCATTTATTCGCTGGCATTGGAAGGGCCGGTCAGTGACCTCCGCCTCGACAAGGAAAAACAGCTTCTCTATATCCTCAGCCGCGGAGCCAGGTCCCTGCTGGTTTTCGACTGCCAGCGCAACCGTCTCATTGATCGTGTGGCACTGCCCGCGACCGTCGATCCACGCTACCTGGCTCTTTCTACGGATGGAGCCTTCGCCTTTGTCTCCGATGCGGCCACGGACAAGATCGTCAAGATTGATCTGGCCAGCGGACAACTGGTGCAACAGGCCAGTGTCGGTTATCAGCCGGGGCGCCTGCTCTATTTTGATGAGGGCAGCCAGGGGAGGGTCGCGGTCAGTTCTCCCGGCTCTCAGCAGGTTTTTGTCCTCGATGCCTCCTCCCTTACGGTGGTTTCCAGCTTTTCCACCGGCTTTCACCCGGAAGGGTTGCTCTTGGTCGACGATGTTCTCTATGTCTGCGACCGCGGCAGCCAGACGGTCACGGCCTGGTCCTTACGAACCCGCACCGTGCAGAGCCATATCCCGGTCGGGCGCGAGCCGGTGTCCCTGGCCGGTGACGGAGGGGATAAAATCTATGTGGCCAATTATGGAGAGCAGGTTCTTTCCGTAATCACGCGGGGGCAGCATATGTCACTGCGTCAGATACCCGTCGGTAAAGGCCCTTATTCCTTTGCCTATCTGGCCCACCGAAACGCACTGTACGTCGCAAATCGCGGCTCCAGAACGGTTATGGCTTTGGATGTCGCAAGTGAACGGTCCTTTGCCACCATCCCTCTGGGTGGGGAACCCCTGTTTCTGGCGGTACAAGATTAAGGTGCTGCAGCTATGACGTTTTTCCTTTCCACGCGACGGTCATGGATTACAGGTTGGATCCTCAAAGACCTCGTTTTTTTTCCGGTCGTTCTGGCGCTGGGTGTCTTCTTTTGGTGGGGCGGGCTTGGTCCGGTTTGGGGCGCAGAAGGCGAGGCCCCCTGTCTTGACTGTCATCAGGCGGCCTGGGAAAAAGACCTTGAAAAATTTTACGTCCATGCACCCTTTCGGGAAAAGAGTTGCAGGCGTTGCCATGTTGTCGGCTCTTATAAGGAATCGCAAACCTCCGCGCTGGCTCCACCACAGTCAGCCATTGAGTGGTTTAGGCGTAATCAAGTTCCTGCCCGCGAACATTGGTTCACTTTTGCACCGGGCCTCGTTTCTGACCCTCTCTGGCTCGAAATAAGGGGTGGAAACCAGCGCCAAAATTTGCAGCCTGTGCGCCTTCCCCCCTTAGCGAGGCTGCCAGAACTGGCCGACGACGGCAGGCCGCCGCAAATCAGCCGCGTTGAGGTTGAAGAGGTCAGCCTGGGCGTTTTTGTATCGGTGCACATTTCTTGGGAAACCGATGAGTTTGCCGACTCCTCTGTGCTTTTCGGGGTGGGGAAATTAACTGAAAAGTCTTCCAGCGATTTTAACCTGCGAAAAGATCATGAGATGATTCTGTCCGGACTGAAGAAGGGGAAAGAATACCGCTTCTCCGCTGTTTCAGAAGATGTTTTCGGCAACCGAGCTGTCTCAGCGCCCTTGACCTTCTCCACACACCGTGATCTTCTCGCCAAGGAAAATCCTTCAGACCCATACCTGCCGGATTCAGACAATCCGGACCTGACCCAGCGCTTGCGCCGTGCTGGAGATCAATACCTTCTGGAGGTCTCCGCCCGCTATCCTGTCGTCGTTTCCTTGGGTAAAAATTCCGGAAACCGAAATGGACCGCATCGCCTGGCCCAAGTGCCCGTATCTCTCAACGACTCCCCTCATCCCCCCATGCAGGGTGAAGAGGTTCTCAATATCCATATCTGCTTCGAGTGCCACCAGAATATTAACGAGGCGATGTCTCATCCCGTCAATATCCTGCCGCCGAAGGGGATGATCATTCCGCCTGAATATCCGCTACTTGCCGATGGGCGAATGACCTGCATGTCCTGCCACCGCCGGCACGGGTCCGATCTCCCTTTCCGTATGATCAAATCGTCTCGCAAGGAACTGTGTATCGGTTGCCACGTCAATTACTGAAGGCCGCGCATGAACCGTTTATTTTGTCTATTAAACGAGGGAAAAAGACCATGACTCAGGAATTTAAAAGGAAAAAATTGAATCTCCAGATTGAGCGCGAGTTCCAGATCTGGCTGCTGGTGCGTATTGTCGGGGTCATTGTGCTCTGCTCGGTGGTCGCTGGCCTCATTTTGTTTTTATACGCCCGCCAGGAAACCGCCGCCTCCTTTTATCAGGCTCACATCAAGATCCGTCGCGTGAGCGACCTGCTGCTTCCCGTTGTGGCCGCGGGTTCGCTGGTCAGCCTGGCCAGCGGTGTCCTTCTGGCTCTTTTTCTGCCTCAGAAAATTGCTGGCCCGATATATCGGATCGAAAAAGACCTGGAGCAGTTTCAGCATGGCGACCTGACCGTCACTATTCGTCTGCGGCAAGGGGACACCCTGCAAGACTTCTCTCAAAACCTCAATAACATGGTCATTTCCATCCGTGAGAGGGTACGGGTTGTCAAGGAAGATCATGCGGTCTTGAAGAGGTTGGCGGCGGAATTGGATGACTCGCGGCTTGATGAGGCGGTAAACAAGCAGGAACATAGTCTGCGCCAGTTGAAAACCGACTAGGAGAAAGGCTTGTGGTTCCGCTGGCAAAAATAAGGTTTCCCGGCAATAAATCCAGGTAGTGAGGTGATTGGGCTATGGTGAAATGCCCCATTGGTATGAGTGGGTTGGGGCATATCCCCCAGCCTAAATCCTTTGGGAGGCATTGAATTGGGGCAAATAGGATATTTTGAAGATTAAAATTTGTAAGTAATTGAAATTTAATGTTTTTTATGTTGGTTCTAACCTGCTGTTTTTGTTGTGTTTTTGGCACTTTTTGTGCAGAAGCAACATAATGAAACAGAGTGTGAAAAGATCGTAGCGCCACCTGCCAGGCGTTGATCTTGTCTGTGTCGTAATCGGGAATCACACTGACCTAACTACAGGAGGTGCCAATTGAAAAAAATCGTGAAAATTGTACTGCTGGCCGGGGGGTTATCGTTTGTTGCTGCCGGCACCGCTTTTGCCGTCTCTGGCGCGTGTGTTAACTGCCACACCATGCACCAGACTGATGGCTCAGGTAACGTCATGTCCGGAGCTTCCACTGCGTTACTCAATAAGGCTGATTGCTATGCCTGCCACAGCGGAGCCTCCGGTGGAGCGCCTAAAGTTGATAAGCAGACGAATATCTCTGCCGGTGGCAGTTTTTACTGGGTGGATCTGGGCGATGATAGCCTAGGTCATAACGTGGCCTATCTGACCAACAACAGCGATGACACGTTGACCTCTCCGCCGGGTTTTGGCAGTGGCGAAGTGGCTCCAGACGGTTCAACGCCTTTCGGCGGTACTTATACAGATCAACCCTTGACCTGTGCCGGCACCACCGGGTGTCACGGGACCCATTCCATCGCCAGTGACATGGCCGCGCTGCAGGGCGCTCACCATAGTAATGCTGCCGGCGCCCTGGACGCTGCCACGGCTGCCCTTCCTGGTGATAGCTATCGCTTTCTTAAGGGGGTCAAGGGATATGAGGATCCCGAATATGAGACGGGAACCGGGCACAACCGCTATTATGGTGTTGATGGGGGTGGCGACAACCAGACCATCAGCGCGCTTTGCGCCCGCTGTCACGGTCAGTTCCATGGCGATACAGAGACCTATGCCAATGGCTGGATTCGCCATCCGACCGATCTGGATCTCTCCTCCGCATTCGGCAGCGAATACACAGTAACAGCCTATAACAAGACCGTTCCTCTTGGCTCAAGCGTGGTTGCAGCCAGTGATGTTGTCGTCAGCACAGCAACGGATGATTACGAAGTGGTCACCTGTCTTTCCTGCCATAGGGCCCATGGCTCTGATCAGCCAGATCTGCTGCGTTGGGTGTATAGCGACATGGTCGCTGGAACTGAGACTGCCGCCGCTGGAACCGGCTGTTTCTACTGCCATACGACCAAAGACGGCATCTGATTTAGGGAAAGTTACAGATTGATGTTTGATTTGCAGGCCGAACCTTTCAGGTTCGGCCTGCAGCCTTTTAAAATGGGGTGCGCGTTTTTTGGGGGGAAGGAGGCTTCTGGTATGATGAGGGCTAAAAGGGCTCGTTGACCTGGCTGAACCTTTTTTGGGATAAAACCAGTGTGGGGAAAACCCGTAATTCAGGTAGGTGATTTACCCTAGTCAAAATTTGGTGTGTAGCTTGACTATGAAATAAATTTCATTTAAAATACCTCTAAATCCTTGATTTATAGAAATAAAAAAAACGGATAAGAAGTAGTTAAGGTTTTGGCATTGAATATGCTAAAGTCTTTGTTGAGTGAATAGATTGGTTTTTTGCATGTATCTGTCTTGGTTCAACCTTTTGACGGAGGATGGCTATGGGCGGTTTTGCTCAGGAAGAACATTCACGGGCCATACACCTGATGGCCGAGGCACGCAAGATTTTGTTTCATGAGTTGCACTGCCCCGGGGGTCTGTGTCGTGAACTCATTGAAGGGGTGGACAAGTTGGGTCTTTCCTTTGAGTTTGCGGAAAATCCCGACGAACCCATTGTTCTGTGTCCCCAGTGTGAGTGTCTTTACTGGGAAGAGACCACAGAGGGAAAGCGGAGATGTCTAAGCTGCGATCACGAGTGGAACGATACCTCCGGGTAGGCGTGGTGGAGAAATGAATATGCCACAATCTGATGTTAAAAAAGCCCTCGACCTGCTCAAAGAGGCTTATGACATTCTTAAAAAAACGGAGAACCAAAACCTGAAAAAATCTGCTGACTATCTCAAGCAATCCATCGAGTGGATCAAGCAGGTTTGAGCTGAAAAATCAGGGCAACATGTGACTGTCACGTTTTAGTCGATAAACTTAAAAATTAACATAGAATAATAAACATATGGCCCTTCCCCCTTTTCCTACCCCTCTCCTCTCTTTTCGGTATCCAAAACGCTGAACCTGAAAAATGCCTTCGACATCTGCGCTATCAACAGATGCGGGGCAACTGTTCACCGGTCAGCATGTCAACGGAGCGCAGTCCCCCGATGGCTGTTCGCAAGGTCACGCGCCCTGAAATACTGTGGTGAACCTCGCCGATGGAGCAGGCCTGCTGGCCAAGGGGATGTTTCTGCATGGCCTCTAAAACGGCGGCCGCTTTATCTGCGGCGACCACGCAAAGTACCTTGCCTTCGTTGGCGACGTAAAGAGGATCCAGTCCGAGCAGTCGGCATATGCCGAGAACTTCCCGGCGGCAGGGCAGGTGTTTTTCATGGAGCGTTATTTCGACCTGCGATTGCAGAGCGATCTCCTTCAGCGTGGTGGCGACACCGCCTCGCGTCGGGTCGCGAAGCACATGAACAGCTTCTCCTCCGGCGGCGAGAATGTCGGCGACCAGGCCGTGCAGGGGAGCGCAGTCGCTGCAGATATCTGCCTCCATTTCAAGGCCTTCCCGGCTAGAGAGAATGGCCATGCCGTGATCGCCGATAGGGCCATTGATGAGGATTTTATCGCCGGGTCTGGCCAGGCTGCCGCCAAGAGTCAGGCCGTGCTCGACAATGCCGATGCCGGCGGTGTTGATGAAAAGGCGATCCGCTTTCCCTCGGGGTACGACTTTCGTATCACCCGTCACAATGGCGATCTCGGCGATTTCCGCAGCTTTGCGCATGGATTGCAGGATGCGCTTCAGGTCGGCGAGGGGTAGGCCTTCTTCCAGAATAAGGCCGACGCTGATGGCGAGGGGGCGGGCGCCGCTCATGGCCAGGTCGTTGACCGTGCCGTTGATGGCCAGGTCACCGATGTTGCCACCTGGAAAGAAGAGGGGGTCGACCACGTAGGAATCGGTGGTAAAGGCCAGCCGCCCATCGCCTTGGGGGATAGCCAGGACTGCGGCGTCGTTCTGGTCTTTTAAGGCCGTGCCTGAGAGGGTGGGGATGATGAGGTCGTCAAGGAGTTGATGGCTGAGCTTGCCGCCGCTACCATGGCCGAGAAGGATGATGTCGTTCTGCATGAAAGGCTCCGAGGTCGATGCTGGTCCTTTGGTCGGTCGATTATCCATCAGATCCCGAACCGGTAGGCGGCGGCGCAGGTTCCTTCACTGGAGACCATGCAGGCGCCGACCGGATTTTCCGGGGTGCAGGTGCGGGCGAACAGGGGGCAGTCGCCCGGCTGTATGAGCCCCTTCAGGATGTCGCCACAGCGGCAATCGAGGCTTTCCTGCAACGGGGGGATGGCCACGGGCCAGATTTTTCCCGCGTCAAAGGAAGCAAACTCTTCTCTCAGACGCAACCCGCTGCTGGCGATGGTCCCCAGACCCCGCCATTCGGCATCGCAGGGCTCAAAGACTCTGGCCAGCAAGGCTTGCGCCTGGCGATTGCCTGCCGGTGTGACGAAGCGCTGGTACTGAATGTCGACTTGCGGTCGGTCTTCCAAGATTTGCGTCAGCGCCATATCGATGCCCTGGAGGATGTCGAGGGGTTCGAATCCGGTAATGACACAGGGGATGCGGCGCTCCTCGGCAAGGAACCGGTAGGCTTCGGCGCCGATGATGGTGCTGACATGGGCGGGGCACAAATAGCCATCGACGGTGAGATTAGCCTCGGCCGTCAAGGCCGCCATGGCGGCAGGCATGGTCTTGTGGGCGCAGAGGACGGAAAAATTGTCCATCCTTTCGTCTTGCGCCTTGATCAGCGTGGCGGCGACGGTTGGTGCGGTGGTCTCGAAGCCGATCCCGAGAAAGACAATGTGCTTCTGTGGATTTCGGCGTGCCAAGGTCAGAGCGTCAAGAGGCGAATAGACAATCTGGATGTGGGCGCCAAGGGCCTGCTCGCGCAGAAGACTGCTGGCGGAGCCGGGCACCCGGACCATGTCGCCGAAGGTGGCAATGAGGATATCCTTTTGCTGCGCCAGGGCAATAGCGTGATCGAGGGTCGATACGGGGGTGACGCAAACGGGGCAGCCGGGGCCGGAGACGAGGCGCAGGGCGGGGGGGAGAAGGTCGCGGATGCCGTGCTGATAGATGGACATGGTGTGCGTACCGCAGACCTCCATCAGGGTGATGGAGGTCGGGTAGGTGGCCAGGCGTTTTTGCAGCCGGTCCGCATAGCCGCGGGCGATTTCGGGATTCTGGTAGTCGCCGTCGGGCATCAGGGCGGGCCCTCTCCCTGGTCGAGCACGGCCCGAAAGGCCGCCAGGGTTTCTTCGGCCTGGACGGGGTCGAGGCGGGCGATGGCAAAGCCGGCGTGGATGAGGACGAAATCACCGATGGCGACATCTTCGATCATCATCAGGCTGGCGTCGCGCTGTACCCCATCAACTTCGCAACGGGCGACATCTCCGTCAATAGCGATGATCTGCATGGGCACGCCAAGGCACATGGTGTTCTCCTCAGGTTAGGTCGCTTTCAGTCTTTTCTGGTTGGCCTGCTGGGTCAGCCAGGCGAACCACTCATCCAGGCCTTCACCCGTCAGGCAGGAAAGCTCGATGATGCGCATGTCGGGATTGATCTGGCGGGCATAGCTCAGGCAGCGCTGCAGATCGAAAGGGAGATAGGGGAGAAGATCTGTTTTGTTGATGAGCATCAGGGTGGCGGCCCGGAACATGTGAGGATATTTGAGAGGCTTGTCTTCACCCTCGGTCACCGATAGCACGACGACCTTGTGATCTTCCCCAAGATCGAAGGGGGCCGGGCAGACCAGATTGCCCACGTTCTCGATCATCAGGATGTCTAACTGGTTAAGATGGAAGTGGTCCAGTCCGTGGCCGACCATATGGGCGTCAAGGTGGCAGCCGGTGCCGGTATTGATCTGGTGCACAGGGACTCCCGTGGCGGCAATGCGATCGGCGTCGTTGGAGGTCTGCTGGTCTCCCTCCAGTACTGCGAAACGCAGCTCGCTTTTAAGTTGCTGCAGGGTGCGCTCCAACAGGGTCGTTTTTCCCGAACCGGGTGAGCTGACCAGATTCAGGGTGAAAACACCCTGTTGCGCCAATCTCTGACGGTTGCTATCGGCCAGGCGGTTGTTTTTGGCTAGAAGATCCTCTCCGATGCGGATGGTGCGAGAATCCGTCTCATGCTGATGTTCATGGCTATGGCTGTGCGGTGAAGACCCGCACCCACAATCGATGCACATGATTATTCGATCTCCATTTCCTGAATGTTCAACTCGTTGCCGGTCAGGGTTTCGAGGGTGAGACTGCCGCAGTGTGGACAGCTGACGGTCAGAATGTCCAGGGGAATATCCGCCCGGCATTGCAGACAGCGCCCTTGGCCCGGGATATGGTCAATGATCAGTCGCGAATGTTCGAGGAGGGTGTTTTTACTGCAGGCCTCAAAGCAGAATTCCACCGCGTCGGGCATGACCCCCGAAAGAGCGCCGATGGCTACCCTGACCTGCAGCACCTTTTGCGCCCCCTGCTCGAGGGCATGGGCTTGGGCAATGTCGACGATGCTTTGGGTGATCCCAAGCTCATGCATGGCCACTCCCTGACAGGAAGGATGAAAAACGGTCTGTCCTCGACTATAGGGGGTGTCCTGGGGAAAATCAAGAACCGGCAGGGATAAATTCCTTAGAGACTGATTTTTGGCGTGGACGGCGTAGGGTTTTGTATTTTTTCTCTTGAAGTAGCGAGGTACTTGTGTTAGTAATCTGCCTCTTGTCGGGGTGTAGCGCAGCCTGGTAGCGCACCTGCCTTGGGAGCAGGGGGTCGGAGGTTCGAATCCTCTCGCCCCGACCAGTTTTGCGCCAGTAGCTCAGTTGGATAGAGCAACGGCCTTCTAAGCCGTGGGCCGGGGGTTCGAATCCTCCCTGGCGCGCCAATTTGAATCTGGCCGGGAAAGACGAAAGTTTCCCGTTGACAAGCTGATCGTCGTTTGGCTAGTATGTGCAGGTTTTCTGGTGGGTGTAGCTCAGTTGGTAGAGCACTGGATTGTGGCTCCAGTTGTCGAGGGTTCGATCCCCTTCACTCACCCCATTTATTATCTCTGGCCCGCCTTTAAGCTCAACCTGTCGAGTGCTCTACTTCTGGCAGGTAGGCTGGAATAAAGGCCGGGCTTTTTCATTTGCTATCCGGGCGGACGATGTTTTTTCGCGCTCCGTCCTGCGGATTACCGACCGAAAAGCCTGCTTCAGCGCTCGTTTTGTCGCAGTTTTTTCCGGCGTATCCCTAAAGAATTGATGGCTCCTCTGTTTACGATTTATGCGAGAGTGGCGGAACTGGCAGACGCACTGGACTTAGGATCCAGCGGGCAACCGTGGGGGTTCGACTCCCCCCTCTCGCACCATCTTATATCCCCTTTCGACACGTAATATTCACTGGTTCCTGCGGCACACGGACGAGACAAGCCGTGTTCGTCGCCAAAATTCATTTCGGGTGAGGTAGACATGAATGCGAAAATAGAAGATATCAGCAGCGTCAAGAAAAAGATCTCTTTTGAGGTTCCTGCGGAAAAAGTTAACGAGGAAATCGAGAAGGCTTATAAGAAAATCGCCAAATCCGCCAAGATTAAAGGTTTTCGGGCCGGCAAGGTGCCCCAAGCTATTCTTGAAAAGACCTACGCTCCCCAGATGGAGGAGCAGGTTCTCAATCGCCTTATCAATGACTCCTATTTCAAGGCGCTGGTTGAGCATCGTATTCCTGCCATCTCCGATCCTGAAATCGTGGACAGCAGCGCCATTGAAAAGGGGCAGCCTTTTACCTATGAAGCCCACGTAGAGGTGAAACCGGAGGTGGAAGTCAAAGATTACACCGGCCTCACCCTGCAGAAAGAGCGCCTGGAGGCTGGTGATGAGGTCATTGAAGAACGTCTTGAGGAGATGCGCGCCGGCCGGGCCGAAAAAGAGGTGACCAGCCGTAAAAAAGCCCGCACGGGCGATTTTGTGACCATTGACTTTGAAGGCTTTCTTAACGGTGTTCCCTTTGCCGGTGGAAAAGGGGAGGATTACGAGCTGGAGCTGGGGTCGGGAACTTTTATCCCCGGATTTGAAGAGCAGGTCGAGGGGATGAAGCGCGACGAGGAAAAAGAGATTTCCGTCACTTTCCCCGAGGAGTACGGCAATAAGGAACTCGCTGGTCAGCCTGTTGTGTTCAAGGTATCCGTCAAGGAGATCAAAGAAAAAGTGTTGCCCGCGCTGGACGATGAATTCGCCAAAGGCTTTGGGCTGGAGTCGCTGGACGAGCTCAAGTCCAAGCTGAAAGAGGCCCACGTTTCGCAGGAGACCAACCGCATTGATGGTGATCTTCGCGAGCGCTTGATGACGGCCTTGATAGAGCGTAACTCCGTTGAAGTCCCCGAGGCCATGGTGCAGTCCCAGCTTCAGTACATGCTGAAAAATATCACCAACCGCCTTCAGTCCCAGGGCATGAGCCTCGAAATGATGGGAATGAACGAGTCCTCTTTCAATGCCATGTACCGTGAGACTGCCGTCAAGCAGGTGCAAGGCAGCCTGATCCTCGAAGGCGTCGCTCGCCAGGAGGACTTGAAGGTTGAAGAGGGTGAGATTGATGGTAAGCTCGAACAAATTGCCGCCATGTCCAACGCCCCTCTTGAGGCCGTCAAAAAATATTATGCCGCCGACGAGGCTCGTCAGGGATTGATGGCCCAGATCGCCGAAGAGAAGGCCGTCGAGTTCCTGCTTGAGAAGTCGACAGTTAACGAAGTGGACAAAGCCGAACTGGCTGGTCAGGATCAGGAAGCTGGCAAGGAGTAAACAGGATGAGCCTTATCCCCATGGTAGTTGAGCAGACGGGTCGGGGCGAACGCGCCTACGATATCTATTCCCGTCTGCTGAAGGATCGTATTATTTTTCTGGGTGGTCAGATTGAAGACCACATGGCTAATCTGATCATCGCCCAACTGCTCTTCCTTGAATCCGAGGACCCGGAGAAAGAGATTTTTCTTTATATCAACTCCCCGGGTGGGGTGGTGACGGCCGGCATGGCCATCTATGATACCATGCAGTATGTCAAGGCGCCTGTTTCCACCATCTGTGTCGGTCAGGCTGCCAGTATGGGTGCGGTGCTTCTTGCCGCCGGGGAAAAGGGTAAGCGTTATGCTCTACCCCATGCCCGTATCATGATTCATCAGCCTTTGGGCGGATTCCAGGGGCAAGCTACGGACATCCACATTCACGCCCAGGAAATTCTGCGCATGAAAGATACTCTCAATGAACTGCTGGCCCGGCACGCGGGACAGAAAATCGAGCGGGTAACCGCCGACACGGAGAGGGATTTCTTCATGGGTAGCGAAGCCGCTAAAGAGTATGGTATTATCGACGACATCGTTAAACGCAAAACCTGACTTTTTAGCGCGGAGGATTATTAGTGACTCACGAACATGGTGGAAATGGGCAGCTCAGCTGTTCGTTTTGCGGCAAGGCCCAGGATGAAGTCAAGAAGCTCATTGCCGGGCCAGCGGTATATATCTGTGATGAATGCATCGAGTTGTGCCGCGACATCATTGCCGAAGAAGCCAAGCTGGACGAATCGACAAGCGGAGCCGAGCGACTGCCCCGGCCCAGCGAGATCAAGGATATACTGGACGACTACGTCATCGGCCAGGAGCGGGCCAAAAAAATCCTGGCTGTGGCCGTTTACAACCACTATAAGCGTGTGGAATGTTTCGGCAAGACCGGTGATGTTGAGGTCCAGAAAAGCAATATTCTGCTTCTTGGTCCTACCGGTAGTGGCAAGACCCTTCTGGCCCAGACGCTCGCCAAGGTTCTCAATGTCCCCTTTGCCATCGCCGATGCGACGAATCTCACGGAAGCCGGTTATGTCGGTGAGGATGTGGAAAACATTATTCTCAACCTCCTGCAGGCTGCCGACTACGACCTGGAAAAAGCGCAACGGGGTATCATCTACATCGACGAAATTGACAAGATTGCACGCAAGTCCGATTCACCCTCCATCACGCGGGATGTCTCTGGCGAAGGCGTGCAGCAGGCCCTGCTCAAGATTATCGAAGGGACCATGGCCAGCGTGCCTCCCAAAGGGGGGCGTAAGCATCCGCAGCAGGAATTTCTCAAGGTGGATACGACTAATATCCTCTTTATCTGCGGCGGCGCTTTCTCCGGTCTCGACTCGATTGTCGCCCAGCGGATAGGGGCCAAAACGATGGGGTTCGGCGCGCAGGTGCGTAACCGCAAAGAAGAAAACCTGGGCGAGCTGCTGGCCCAGATTGAGCCTAGCGACCTGCTGAAATTCGGTCTCATTCCCGAGTTTATTGGTCGACTGCCCGTGGTGGCCACCCTCAATGAGCTTGATGAAGAATCCCTGATTCAGATTCTCAAGGAGCCCAAAAACGCCCTGGTGAAGCAATATCAGAAACTTTTTGAAATGGAAAAGGTTAATCTGAAATTTACCGATGGGGCTCTGGTGGCTGTTGCCCGTGAAGCGATCAAGCGCAAAACAGGCGCCCGGGGGTTGCGTTCCATTCTGGAAAACGCCATGCTCGACGTCATGTATGATATCCCGGCCCAGGACCGCGCTAAAGAAGTGGTTATCAATGAGGATGTCATTCAGAATAAAGCCAAGCCGATCATTCTTTATGAATGTGCCGAATCCGCCTGAGAAGGGCTCGGACTATAATCACGATGAGCTACTATGACTGATTTTAAGGAGCATCCCAGGAACGTAGATGAAGCTTCCGAGCTTTATCCTCTGCTTCCTCTGCGGGATATCGTCATCTTTCCTCACATGGTCACGCCGCTCTTTGTGGGCCGGGCCCGGTCCATTCGTGCGCTTGAGGGCGCGATGGAGAAGGACAAGATGGTTTTTCTGGCGACCCAGAAAGACCCCAAGATCGACGAACCCGAAGAGGCAGACATCTATGCCGTGGGGACTCTCGGCCAGGTAGTTCAGCTTCTCAAGCTTCCCGATGGTACGGTCAAGGTGCTCATCGAAGGCAAGCAAAGAGGACACATCACGCGTTTTTTGGAGCAGGAGGACTGCTTTTTTGTCGAGGCGGATATCCTCTCCGATCAGGAGGCCGACTCTCCCGAAGTTGAGGCTTTGCTGCGAAGCGTTAAAGACACCTTCGAGAACTATGTCAATCTGAGTAAGAAAGTTCCACCCGAATTGGTGGCCTCCATCGCCGGACTGTCCGAGGCGGGACGTCTCGCCGATACGGTTATTGCACACCTCAACGTGCGTATTGTCGACAAACAGGATATCCTTTCGGTCGTTGACGCCCGACAGCGCTTGGAAGCCCTTCTCGCTCTCATGGAGCGCGAAGTTGAAATTCTGCAGATTGAGAAAAAGATCCGCAGCCGCGTCAAAAGCCAGATGGAGCGGAGTCAGAAGGAGTATTATCTCAACGAGCAGATGCGGGCCATTCAGAAAGAGCTCGGAGAAAAAGACGAGTTCAAGCAGGAAAACCGCGAACTCGAAGAAAAGATTCATAAAAAGCGCATGTCCAAGGAAGCCACCGACAAAGCTTTGGCTGAATTGCGCAAACTTAAAATGATGTCCCCCATGTCGGCCGAAGCCACCGTGGTGCGCAACTATATCGAGTGGCTGGTATCCTTGCCCTGGAAAAAAGGGACGAAGGATCGGCTGGATCTGGGTTTTGCTGAGAGCATTCTCGAGGCCGATCATTACGGGCTGGACAAGGTCAAGGAGAGAATCGTTGAATATCTGGCGGTTCAGGCTCTGGTCAAAAAGATCAAAGGGCCGATTCTTTGTCTGGTAGGGCCGCCGGGCGTGGGCAAAACGTCCCTGGGGCGTTCTGTCGCAAAGGCCCTGGGGCGAAAATTCGTGCGCATCTCCCTTGGCGGCTTGCGTGACGAAGCCGAAATCCGCGGACATCGCCGCACCTACATTGGCGCTATGCCCGGAAAAATCATCCAGGGATTACGCAAGGCGGGCGTGAAAAACCCTGTCTTTCTCCTGGATGAAATTGACAAGATGAGCGCCGATTTCAGAGGCGACCCCTCTTCTGCTCTCCTTGAGGTGCTCGACCCTGAGCAGAACAACACCTTTGGCGATCATTTTCTTGACGTGGATTACGATCTTTCCACCGTCCTCTTTATTGCCACGGCCAATACCCTGCACGCCATCCCGCGCCCCCTGCAGGACCGCATGGAAGTCATCCGGATTGAAGGCTACACAGAGGAAGAGAAGCTGCATATCGCGCGTCAGCACCTGCTGAGAAAACAGCTGGAGTCCCATGGTCTTACCGAGGAGCAGGTCAGTTTCTCCGATACGGCCCTCTACGAAATTATCCGACGCTACACCCGGGAGGCTGGTGTCCGAAACCTGGAAAGAGAAATTGCCAATATCTGTCGTAAGGTCGCCCGCGAGGTCGTTCGTTCCAAAGACAAGAAGAAGCGCTTCAATATAGGCGCACAGCAGGTCAAAAAATACCTGGGGGTGCAGCGATTCAATTATGGCGTCAAAGAAGAGCGTGATGCGGTTGGATTGGTTTCCGGCCTGGCCTGGACAGAAGTAGGTGGAGAACTACTTACCATCGAGGTCAGTGTGATCCCCGGGCAGGGAAAGCTGACCATTACCGGCAAGCTTGGCGACGTCATGCGCGAATCGGCCCAGGCCGCCGTTAGCTATGTACGCTCCCGTTGGAGTGAGCTTGGGCTTGATAAGGATTTTTATCCTAAGGTGGATATCCATATCCACGTACCCGAGGGGGCCATCCCCAAAGACGGTCCTTCCGCAGGGATAACCATGGCGACAGCCCTAGCATCGGCTCTTACCGGTCGCCCTGTCAACAGGAGCCTGGCCATGACGGGTGAAATTACACTCCGGGGAAGAGTGTTGCCCATTGGGGGATTAAAGGAAAAACTTCTGGCCGCAAAACGTGCCGGCATTGAGAAGGTTCTTATCCCCAAGGATAACGAAAAAAATCTGGAAGAGGTGCCACCGACAATTCTTAAATCATTGGAAGTCGTGCCTGTGGCCCATATGGATGAAGTCGTTTCAGAAGCTCTTTCGGGGCTGCCCATCAAGGCCGAAGAAGGGGATGAAAGCTACGTTTCAGCCCCTGAAGAACCGGTGCGGCACTAAGCCAAAATGCCCGAAATAATCTCTTGACACTGTTTTCCTAAGTCTGATATATATTACGCGATTTCAGCGGGGCTTTGTTAAAACTTAAACTTGGAGGTATGTTGTGACGAAAGCTGATCTTGTAAATGCGATGGCCGAAAAGGCAGGACTGAGCAAAGCTGATGCCGAAAAGGCACTCAAAGCCTTTACCGATGCAGTGACCGATGCGCTCAAGGCCGGAGAGAAAGTGGCCCTGGTCGGCTTTGGAACCTTCAGTGTGGGTGAACGCGCTGCTCGTACTGGGCAAAACCCCCAGACTGGCGCAAAAATCCAGATTGCTGCCGCCAAAATGCCTAAATTCAAGGCTGGCAAGGCTCTTAAAGATTCCGTAAACTAATTTGGTTTCATACAAGACTAAGCAGCAAGTAGGAAACAAAAAATAGCGCTTTAAACGCCACTTTTCTCCTCACTGCTATTTATTGTTTCCTATTTCTGTCTTTGCGGGGCTGTAGTAGAGTCGGTTACAACGCCGGCCTGTCACGCCGGAGGTCGCGGGTTCAAGTCCCGTCAGCCCCGCCATTTATTCGGGCGAATAGCTCAGTTGGGAGAGCATCGGCCTTACAAGCCGAGGGTCACAGGTTCGAGCCCTGTTTCGCCCACCAGATTTAAAGACAACCATTGGGGCTGTAGTAGAGTCGGTTACAACGCCGGCCTGTCACGCCGGAGGTCGCGGGTTCAAGTCCCGTCAGCCCCGCCATAAAAAAAAGACGCCTTTTTAAAGGGCGTCTTTTTTTATTTTGAATGTGGCGTAGTCTCTAGGGCAAATCTGCCTTAGCCTCGCAGAGACGGTTGCCACCCTGGTGCTTGGCGGAATACATGGCGAAATCAGCCTGGGTAAAGAGTAGATCGATCATGTAATCAGCCTCTCTTCCCTTCTTGCAGTCCAGTTCCTCTTCCTTAAGCGAAACCAGCCCTAGGCTGGCAGTCATGGTAAATGATTCCCCATTGGCATGAAAAGGAACCTTGGCAATGGTTTCCAGGAGGCGTTGTGCCAAGAGTCTAGCTCCTTCTTGGTCAGTTTCAGGCAGAATAATCGCGAATTCTTCGCCGCCAACCCTGGCCAGCAGGTCTGTTTCTCGCAACAGATGAAGAAGTTTCTGGCTGATGCCCTGTAGCACCTGGTCGCCAACCTTGTGCCCATAACGGTCGTTTACGCTTTTAAAACGATCCAGATCCAGCAGCAAAAGGGAAAAGGGGTGACCGTAGCGGATTGCTCGATTGAGAATATTTTTCCCTTCCAGAAAGAAAAAACGACGATTGTAGAGTTCCGTCAGTTCGTCAACGAGTGAGAGCTTTTTGTAGTGGGATTTTAGCTCGGTGGTCTCTTCCAGAAGATTTTCCAGTTCCTGAGTGCGTGCTTTTACCTGGTTGTTCATGTTGTTGAGCAGGCGGTGTGTCGTGATGAGTTGTCCTACAAAGGAGGCAAATAAAGGCAATAAACGGATATGCCATTCATTGAAGAAGGTCGGTTGAGGATGAGAAAGGGCAATAACCCCAAGTTTTTCCTGGCCAGAGAGGATCGGGGTACACATCAGAGAAAATTCCTGAGATGATCCAAACTCTTTGGTCGATGTATTCTCAATCTGGCCTGATTCCATCGTGCGTTTCAGCAATTCCTGATTTAGAACTGGCTTTTTGACAGCGAGATCCATTTTGGCGGCGTGAGGCATAAGCTCAGACCAGGCACAAGAAGCCGCTTCTGTCAATTGTCCCCGCTCTTCAAGGAAAATAGAGCCAAAGGCAACACCGAAGTGATCGATGAGTGTCTCTAGGGCGGGTTTGAGCCATTGGTCTTGATCGACTACTTCAGGTCTAATTTTGCTGAGATCCTGCAGTGTGGAAAGGGCCGCGAGCATTTGATCGAAGTGTGCTGCCATATTATTCAGCGCATACGCCAGAGAAGCTTGCTTCATTATTTACCCCCTGCCAGAAGTTCGGCCATTGCGGCAAGTTCCTCCCGTTTTGATGAGAGGGCTGAGAGTTGTTTTTCAACGTCTTGTCGTTTCAAGGGTAGTCTGGCCGGTAAACTGTCAGGCAATTCGAGGCTTTTTTCTGGCGAATGGAGATGCCCAGCCAGACGACAGCACAGCCCAGTCAGTAACACCAGTTCCTGGTGGGGGCCATGGTAGAAGGGGTCGTCGTGGAAAGATATGGCTCTGACCAGGTTGTCGGGAAGTCCCCAGCGTCTTGCCAGCCAACCGCCGACAATCAGGTGGTCAATGCCAAGAAGTTCGCGGGTTTTTGTTCGTAGCGAACCTTCCGTTTGGTCAGCAAAAATCTTCTCGAGTTGATCGGGAAATGTGTTGACCAGGGCGAGAATACCAAAGTTATGCAGGAGCCCTGCCGTGTAGGCAATTCCGGCGTTTGGACTATTTATACCGGACAGATGCGGGGCCAGGCCTTGTGCTATGGAGGCACAGGCCGAGGACCTGAACCAGTGGCGTTTCTGATCGAACCCGGGGCATGTCTTTTGAAAGGTCCGGCCCACGGCCATGGCGAGCATCAGACTTTTCGTCAAGGAAAGTCCAAGGACGCGGATGATCGCCTCTTTGGGCGTTTCAATGTGTCGACGATGCCCGTAATAGACGGAGTTGGCATAACGCAGAATGCGCATGGTGATTTCGGGACTTTTTTCAATAATCTCGACGACGCGGTCCAATTCTACCTGATCGTCGCTGGTAATGGCAAAAATCTCCGCTGCCAACCCGGTCGGGGCTGGCATCTCCTGCAAATAGAGAAGTCGTTCTTTCGCAATGGCAGAAAGATCGGATTGATTGTTCTGATTCGTGAACAAGGTAGCCCCCTAATTATTCTCTGCAGAATGAACGGTGGTGGCCGGTGTGCCGAAATACTCGAGTACCGTTTGAGATATCCCTTTGGCATCCAGGCCGTAAAGGCTGCGTAATTCCGCCTGGCTACCCTGTTCAATAAATTTGTCCGGCAGGCCGAGGCGAAGAACACGGGCGGTGATGCCTTCATCGGCCAGCA
The DNA here is from genome assembly GCF_024197615.1 of Desulfuromonas sp. KJ2020. Lineage (NCBI taxonomy): Bacteria > Pseudomonadati > Thermodesulfobacteriota > Desulfuromonadia > Desulfuromonadales > Desulfuromonadaceae > Desulfuromonas > Desulfuromonas sp. KJ2020. Next base: position 1,261,528 of record NZ_JAKUKE010000003.1, on the reverse strand, counting down.
GTTCGAGTACGGCGCTGCCAAATCCACCCTGCAGTACGTTTTCTTCCAAGGTGATGACAAGGCCGGTGCGGATGGCTTCACTGGTCAGCAGTTCCTGGTCCAGGGGCTTGATGAATCTGGCATCAACGACCGCCAGGCTTATTTCGTGCGCCAGTAAGGTTTCAGCAGCCTTGAGGGCCTCCTCGACCATGACCCCTGCGGCAAAAATGACGCCATCGGCGCCGTCGCACAATTTTTCACCTCGGCCGATGGGCAATGGTTCGATTGATGCTGCTGGCTCCAATCCCAGACCGTTGCCGCGGGGATAGCGGTAGGCGAACGGCCCCTCGTGCAAGAGGGCCGTTTTCATGATACGGCGCAACTCATTTTCGTCTCTGGGCGCGGCAATGGTGAGGTTGGGCAGATTACGCAGATAGGAAAGATCAAAAACGCCATGATGAGTCGGACCATCGGCGCCGACGAGACCACCACGGTCAAGAGCAAAGGTGACGGGCAGATTCTGCAGGCAGACGTCGTGGAGGACATTGTCGTAGGCGCGCTGGAGGAAGGTTGAATACAGGGCGACTACCGGGCGCAGCCCTTTACAGGCCTGGCCGGCGGCAAAGGTGACAGCGTGCTGTTCAGCTATGCCGACATCATAGAAGCGTTCGGGAAAACGCTCGGCAAACTCTTTGAGCCCTGTTCCCTCAAGCATGGCGGCGGTAATGGCGGTGATGCGAGGATCGGCCTGGGCCAGTTCGGCAAGATACTGTCCGAAAACGGCCGTGTAGCTCTTGGCGCCGGACTTGTCAGACGCTATGGCGCCGGTTTCCCGGTCAAAGGGACCGACGCCGTGAAAGAGTGCTGGATTCGTTTCGGCTGGTGGGTAGCCTTTGCCTTTGCGGGTGAGGACATGCACCACGATCGGTCCTTTCATCCTGGAGACGTTCTGAAAAGTTTCAAGAAGGTCCTCAAGTTGATGGCCATCTATCGGCCCGAAATAATCGAAGCCAAAGGCTTCAAAAAGCATCCCCGGGGTGAGAAAGCCTTTGAGGGATTCTTCGGCGCGGCGGGCCAGGTTCAACAGATCTTTGCCAAATCGCGGCACATGATTCAGGGCGTTCTCGGTCTCTTTTTTAAACCGGAGGAAAAACTCGGAGGTCATTTTCCGGCTGAGGAAAGAGGAAAGGGCGCCGACATTGGGCGATATGGACATCTCGTTGTCGTTAATCACCACGATGAGATTTTTCTTGAGATGCCCGGCCTGGTTCATTCCTTCAAACGCCAGTCCGGCAGTCAGGGAACCGTCCCCGATGACGGCGACGACCTTTTCATCGTCTTTTTTCAGGTCGCGTGCGGCTGCCATGCCGAGTGCGGCCGAGATGGAGGTGCTCGAATGGCCAACATCGAAGCAGTCATGGGGACTTTCAGAACGTTTTGGAAAACCGCTGATGCCGTTGAGCTGACGTAAGGTCGCAAAACGATCAAGGCGCCCGGTCAACAGCTTGTGAGCGTAAGCCTGATGCCCCACGTCCCAGAGGATATTGTTGTCCGGCGTGGTAAAAACTCTCTGCAAGGCGATGGTCAGTTCGACGACACCCAGGGAACTGGCCAGGTGCCCACCGGTTTGAGAGACCGTGCCGATAATCTCCTCCCGGATTTCCTGGGCCAGGGTTGCCAACTCCGTGAGAGAGAGGTCTTTCAATTCAGCGGGAGATTCCAGTCTTTCCAGAATGCGACTCATAGTTTTCCTCATATATCGTTAGCTGGAGCGATCCACAATGTAGCGGGCAATCGCTCTTAACGGCTCAGCGCGATGATCGAACGAACCGAGGGCTTCAATAGCCAGGTCCTTGAGCTCTTGGGCCCGGCGTTGTGCTTCTTCCAGTCCCATGAGAGCAGGATAGGTTGCTTTGCCGCGGGCCTGATCACTGCCAACGTCCTTGCCGAGAACTTCCTGATCACCAATGACGTCGAGAATGTCATCGGCCACCTGAAAGGCCAGCCCGGCGGTTTCCCCGTAGCGGCTGAGGGCATCAAACTGGTCCTTGTTGCCCCCTCCCAGGAGGGCGCCGCACTGGAGGCAGGCGAGAATAAGAGCGCCGGTCTTGTGGGTATGGATATATTGCAGCGTGGGGAGGTCGATGTCGTGCCCCTCTGCTTCCATATCCACCACCTGTCCGCCTACCATTCCCATGGAACCGGCACATCGCGCCATGATGTTCAGGACCTGCAGCCGGGTTTCCGCCGAGATGTTTTCTGCACTCTCCGAGGCGGAGAGCAGGTTGAAGGCTTCCGTCAGCAGGGCATCGCCGGCCAGAATGGCGGTGGCCTCGCCAAAAACCTTGTGGTTGGTGGGGCGGCCGCGGCGGAAATCATCGTCGTCCATGGCGGGTAGATCGTCATGAATCAGGGAATAGGTGTGGATCATTTCCATGGCGCAGGCTGCCGGCAGGACGGTTTCGATAACGCCGCCCACCGCTTCACAGGCTGCAATCATCAGTATCGGGCGAACCCGTTTGCCGCCGGCAAAGACCGAGTAGCGCATTGCTTTGTGAAGTTGTGCCGGCAGGGTTTCTTCACCGGGAAGGTAGCGGGAAAGGGCCCCATCAACCCGCTCCTGATGAGTTTTCAGATAGGCTTTGAGATCCATGCGGACTCCGGTCTATAGAATTATTCTGTTTTGTCGAACGGTTCGGTGGAAAAGTTTCCTTCTTTGTCTTTCATGAGAAGTTCGACTTTGGTTTCCACGTCCTTGAGATATTTTTGGCACTGTTTGGCGCTGATCATGCCGGCCTCAAAACATTCGAGGGCCTCTTCGAGGGCGAGGTCGCCGTTTTCCAGGCGTTCCACCGCCTTCTCCAGATTTTTCAGGGCTTTTTCAAAAGAATCTTTTTTCGCCATTTTGCTCCCTCATAAATGGATAATTATCCCTGTGCTCTCGGGATGAGTCAAGGTTTTTCGGGCTTCTATGGAGGGCATTCATGGCAAAACCTTTTTAACCTGAACAACCGCACTTCCTTGACCAAAGCGGATTTTCAGCTGGTCTCCAGGCGCGAGTTCCCCGGCTCGGCGTACGATATCGCCCGTATCTTCCCGAAACGCGATGGCGTAGCCGCGCGTGAGGGTTTTCAGTGGGGAAAGAGTATCCAACCGCGCGACCGTAGCGCCCAAATGACTGCCGGCTGTTTCCAGTCTTCGGGCCATGGCCCTAGTCAGGCGAAGGCTGAGATTCTCCTGTTGTTGCTTCATCATTGCCAGGGACTGGGCCGGCGATCGCAAGCGCCTGGCCAGTCCATCGAGACGTTCCTGCATGAGGTGAAGCCGACCGCCCATCTGACTGGCCAGTCGCAGAATCAGATGGTCAACATGACCTTCCAGTTCCTGCCGGTTCTTGACGACCAACTCCGCCGCGGCGCTGGGAGTCGGCGCGCGCAGGTCGGCGACAAAGTCGGCGATGGTCACGTCAACTTCGTGACCGACGGCGGAAATGACGGGAATTTTCGAGGCATGAATGGCCCGGGCCACTTTCTCCTCGTTAAAGGCCCAGAGATCTTCCAGGGAACCACCCCCGCGGCCGACAATAAGAACATCGGCAGTTCCCTGGCGGTTCAGGTCGGCGATGGCTTCGGCGATTTCTCCGGCGGCCTCTTCTCCCTGCACGCGAACGGGCCGGAGTAGAACGCGCAAGCCGACGCTGCGGCGGCGCAAAACGGTGAGGATGTCATGGATGGCTGCCCCGGTAGCCGAAGTGACAATACCGATAGTCTGTGGAAAGGAGGGGAGGGGGCGTTTGTGTTGACTGTCGAAAAGTCCTTCCTCCATGAGTTTATGTTTCAACTGTTCGAAGGCCAGCTGGAGGTTGCCGAATCCTCTGGCTTCCATGGCTTCGACGATCAGCTGCAGGTCCCCCCGCTGAGTGTAAAGGGAGATTCGTCCGCAGCAGAGAACCCGACTGCCGTTTTCCGGCCGAAATATCAGCGCTCTTGCCTGGGCGCGGAACATGATGCAACGGATTTGGGCATTTTCGTCTTTAAGGGAGAAATACCAGTGTCCCGAGGAGGCCGGCGTAAAGTTGGATATCTCCCCTTCAACCCAGACTTGGACAAAGTTGTCCTCAACAGTCTCTTTAAGCAAGGCGTTAAGGCGGCTGACAGTCAGGATCTTTTCCGAGTGAGGCAACATGCTCATAACAATATCTTGGGGTTAGAAGTTGACAAGTTGTGGTTTATACCCTATATGTAGGGTCTCAAAAACAGGAGATGAGCCGATTGACAAATCAGCCCTACATTGTAACCGTATCCAGCGAAAAGGGGGGAGTGGGCAAAACCACCCTGGCTACCAACCTGGCAGTTTATCTCAAGGCCCTCAATGAGGATCTGCCCGTCACCCTTTTCAGTTTTGACAATCATTTTTCCGTCGATCAGATGTTTCGCATCGGCCGTACCCACGGCGAGGGGGAGGTGGCCGATCTCTTTTCCGATCGCCCCCTGCGGGAAATTGTTGAACTCGGCGAGTACGGGGTCCAGTTCATCCCCTCCAGTCGCGATTTAAGCCGGTTGCGCAATCGGTTGGACCGGGTCGATATCCTAGGCCGCATTCTGGGCCGTTCCGGTCTGCAGGGGATCGTCATCATCGATACCCGACCCGATCTCGACGTGTTTACCCAAAACGCCCTGTTTGCCTCGGATCGCGTCATCGTGCCGGTAAAAGATGCGCCTTCCCTGGAGAATTGTCGCAACCTCTATGCCTTTTTCGACCGTCTGCAGTTGTCGCGGCGGGCGATTCGGGTTCTTCCCTGTCTGCTCGATTCGCGGGTTCACTACAGCGGCACCTTCAAAGATTCCTATCAACTTCTCAAGGGGTACGCCATCAATCGTGGTTACCGCTGTTTCGAAGGCTATATCGCTAAAAGTCCCAAGGTGGAATCGCTCAACACCAATCCGGAAGGTCGCGTCTATCCCATATTGACCCATGGCCGCAACACCGATGTTCACCTGCAGTTTGCCCATCTCGCCCGCCAGGTATATCTGGGGGCCCAGGAGGATGACCAACGTCGGCTGGCAGAGATCATGACGGCAACTCAGGCTGAGTCTACGCGCAACGAGGCGGCCTATCGGGAACGCTGCTCTCGAGTCCACCCGACCTGCCTTGTTTGCGGAAGACCTCTACGCACTGACGGGGGCGTGAGCGAGGCCGGCTACTTTGCCGAAACCTCCGACGGTCGGGTTCTCGGTTTCATGGATGACGACTGCTTCAACCAACTGGCGTTGACCCACTTCCATGGTGTCGCACCGACGGCGACCGCCGAAGACACCCTGAAGGGCTTTTTCCGGGAGTCGGCGGCGCAGGCCTATTTCGTTCTTCACCGCAAGCCGGGGACGAGCGGTTTCTTTCGGCAGGAACTGTCATTCTACCGCTTCGATCGGCAGGGGCTCGAAGTCTCCCACAAATCCATCCCCTTGGATTCTTTGCCAAGATCAGCCGATCTGCAGCAGCTTCTCTCTAACACGATCGCTTCGGCGGATGGACGACTCGGCGAAGAGTTTCTGCTGATCCGCAAAGTACACAGCGATACCCCGGAAGAAATCCTGACCACCGGCGAATATGCCGCTTTGCAGACCGCCGCTGAAAAGATTCGCCGTCAACTTCCCTGATATTCCCTCCACTGAATGTACGCAGTCGCCCTAAGACCTGAGCAATTGTGAAACGGGCACCACGGTGACGCCGTATTCCTGGAAAATTTTGACCGACTGCCGCAAAGCTTCCAGTGTTTCTGGGTGCGGATGGCAGATACCGACGGCGGTGCCCTGTCTTTGTGCCAGAGCGGCCAGCTTACGGATTTCGGCCAGAATGCGTGATGCGACCTGCACATTATCGAGAAAGACATCCCTTTCAACGGAAGGTATGCCCATCTTGACCGCTTCGGCATAGGCGACGGAGCGTGGCGTGGTAAGGCTGTCCACAAAAAACAAGCCATCGTCTTTCATCAGAGTGAGAACGGTGCGCATCCCGTCGCGCTCTTCGGTAAAACGGGAACCCATATGGTTGTTGCCGCCGGTGGCATGGGGTACTCGTTGTCGATAGGCCTCAAACCTGCGCCTGATCTCGTCCCGATCGAGGTTGACGAAAAGAGCCTGGGGGCCAGGATTTTTGTCAGGATATCCCTGGGGCTCCATGGGGATGTGAATAAGAATTTCCCGCCCCTGCTGATAAAGCAACTCGTCGATCTCAAAAGCTTTGTGACTGAAAGGGAGAATGGCCACGTTGAGAGGCAGATCGATGTCGAGAATTTCCCGCGCCGTGGCCAGGTCGCGACCGACGTCGTCGATGATAATGGCGACGCGGGGCCCCGGCGGGGCGTCCGGGGGAACTGACGGCTCCGGTGGATATTCGATGCCAAAGAGAAGCCGTCCATTCCACAGGATGACAATCGTTCTTTGGGTCGGATGATTCTGTACTTCGATATTTCCGGAGAGTCGTTTGAGCCGTTTTTGCAGTGTATCGAGTGCCGCCGTTTCGGGATAGGCTCCCTCTACCGTCAATGAGGCGCCTGGCGCCAGGTCTTTCAGCGCCTGCGTTGGCAGCTTGACGCCAGCGCGAAGCAAGGCGCTCTCGACTTCGATCCGGATGTCCTCCACCAGAACTTCGGTCAGTATTGAAGGATCTTTGGTCGCAGCGGGTGGCGGGGTTTTCTTCTCCAGCATCCGCGGCAGGAGGGTGAGGGCCAACAACAGGCAGACCACGGCCGCAAAAGCCGCTAGAGCCAGCCAAGGCCAGGTGGCCTGCTGGCGCTTCTTTTTGCGTTTGGTTTTTTTTGAAGGCGTTTTTTTCTGTTTGGCCATAGGTATAATGAAAAAGGGGGATGGCAGCATCCCCCTCTGGTTCGATGGTTGATGTGAATCAGGCCGCCGGTTGGTGCAGTGTGCTGAAGACCTGCCAGCCACGCAGGAGGTCTAAAGCCCGCATGAGCTGGTAGTCTTTCATGTCATCGGCGCTCAATGGAAACCTCTGGGCACTGGCCCCCTTTTTTCTGGCGGGTGTGGAGTCGGTCGTCTCAAAATGGTTTTTCAGATCCTTCTCGCTGAAGGCGTGAGAGGACTGGATTTCTTTGACCTCCATTTCAGGCACCACAATATCCGGGGTGATGCCCAGGGCCTGAATGGATCGACCGCTGGGTGTGTAGTAATAGGCTGTGGTCAGTCGCAGACCCGAATCGTCGCTCAAGGGGATGATCGTCTGTACGGAGCCCTTGCCGAAGCTCTGGGTTCCCATGATGACGGCGCGGCCATGGTCCTGCAGAGCACCAGCGACGATTTCCGAGGCGCTCGCACTGCCGTTATTGATGAGCACGACCGTAGGCGTGTAGGGCATGGTGTTGTCGGGGTGAGCCTCGAATTTCATCTGGCTGTCGTTTTCGCGCCCCCCTGTGTAAACAATAAGACCGGATGACAAAAAGAGATCAGAGACGTTGACCGCCTGGTCGAGCAGCCCTCCCGGATTGTTGCGGAGGTCGATCACCAGCCCTTCAAGAGCATCGCCGTTTTCCGCCATAAGATTCTCAAGGGCTTTGGTCAGGTCTGAATCCGTACGTTCCTGGAACTGGGAAATACGCACATAGCCAAAGCCGTCGACCAGAGTTCGCGACTTCACGCTTTTGGTCTTGATGATTTCTCGCTCCAGCGTGAACGCTTTCGGATTTTCAAATCCTTCGCGCATAATGGTAATGGTTATTTTGCTCCCCTTGGGGCCCCGCATCAGCTTGACGGCCTCCATGATACTCAGGTCCTTGGTGAAGCGATCTTCGATTTTGATGATCTGGTCGCCTGCCATTAACCCGGCCCGGTAGGCGGGGGTGTCTTCAATCGGAGCCACGATGGTCAGAACACTGTCCCGGATGGCGATTTCAATGCCCAGACCGCCAAATTCACCCCGGGTATCGATCTTCATTTCCTTATACATGTCCGGTGGCATGAAGGCGGAATGGGGATCAAGAGAATTGAGCATGCCGTTGATGGCCCCGTAGATCAGTTCCTTGGTATCCGGTTCTTCCACGTAATTTTTGCGGATGATGGACAGCACATCCGTGAAAAGTTCCATGTTTTCATATTGCGCGCGAACTTCGGACGGGCTGGTGGGGGTCGACGCCCCCGTTGAAATCCATCCCAGCAGAACAAGGGCCATGACGAGGATGAGGATCGTTGACCGCCTGGCTTTGTGCATCGGTTTTCCTCCATCTGTGGTTGTCTACTTTGGAACGAGCCACTTTGTCGGGTCGAGGGGGGTTCGTCCTTCACGGACTTCGAAATAGAGATTCTCTTTCCCCTCATAGCCCGAGAGAGCGATCTGTTCCCCTGCCGCGACGGCGTCTCCCACCTTTTTCAAAAGCCTCGAGGTTTGGGCGTAAAGGGTATAGAAGCTGTCGCCGTGGTCCAGAATGAGAAGATTGCCATACCCCTTGAACCAGCTGGCGAAGATGACTTTTCCGGGAGCGACGGCTGAAACCGGCTGATCGACCCCCACGCTGATTTCCAGGCCATGACTGTCGTACTCGGTGCCGAGCTCAGGATGGCGGCCCAAGCCGAAGCCGATGCTGATTTTCCCGGCGGCAGGCCAGGGCAAGTGCCCCTTCCGGGCGGCGAAAAGGCCTGATTTCTGACTATACCCGCGCGGCTTTTCCGATTCAAGTTTTTTGACAAGATCGCTCAGACGCTGAGCTTTTTCTTTTAATTCAGCCAGTTCCAGAGCGAGGGAGTCGCGATCACTGCGTACCTGCCCCAGCAGCCGGCTTTTGAGCTTACGAGCCTGGGCGATGTTGGTTTCTTCGCCGGCCAGGGCGGTCAACGCTTCTTTTTGTTCTCTCTGCAGTTTTTCCAGTTGGATTCGGGCCTTTTCCAGGTTAGCCAGGTTGCTGCGGTAGTCATGGAGAAGCTGCCGATCCTTTTCCACGATGCGCCCGAGAAAATCATACTCTTCGGCGATTTTTGCCGGTGGAATGCCGGCGAAAAGGATACGAATAAAATTGGCGTCGGCGCCTTTGTAAAGGGCGACCAGGCGCTTTTCGACCTGTCCTTCAAGGCGGCCGATGGAGACTTTCGTCTGCTGGATGTCTTCTTCCTTTTCGGCCTCTTCCTCTTTCAGCTGCTCCAGCCTTTTGCTCAGGCCTGCTTTGCGTCGATCAATTTTACGCAGTTCTTTTTCGACCGTCTCCAGGTCTCTGCGTAAAGAGGCTTCGTCCGACTTTTTCCGATCCAGGTCCTTGGCCGTTTGCTCAATGCGCTGCTGGATGGCCTCCAGCGTCTGTCGACTCTTTTCCAGCTCTTCGCGGGGTGAGGCCAAAACGGTGGTGGCCAGAAACAGGCTGACGACACAACCCAGAATCCCGAGCAGGTAAAGCCATCTTGGAGAAGGGACGTTAGCCATCAGATCCGGACAAGCTTTCGCAGCGAGAGCAGGCTCCCAAGAAATCCCAGGGTAAGGCCGGCCAGAATCACGGCAAGACCGTAGTGGGAAGGGAGAAAGGTAATGGTGTTGACGCCGGTGGTCAGCAGCAAAGAGGATAATCCCTCTTTGAGAAAAACAAGGTAGAGCATGTATGAACCGGCCAGAGCGAGACAGCCGCCGATGGCGCCCTGAAAGGCCCCCTCCAGCAAAAAGGGCGCTTTGATGAAGAGGGGAGTGCCTCCCACCAGGGCCATCACCTCCAGTTCGTCACGGCGGGCGAAGAGGGTGAGACGTATGGTGTTGGAAACGATAAAGAGGGCGGCAAAAAGGAGAAAACCTCCGAGAAAAGCTCCGGCCATCTTGAGCAAGGCGACGAAGGCTTCAAATTTTTCCAGCCACTCCTGGCCATAGCGCAGGTCGGAAAAGCGGCTGTCCTGGCGCAGGTGCGAAATGACTTTGCCGATGCCGAGGCGATTTCGCTGATCTTCCTTCAGGGTGATTTCCAGCGAGGCTGGCAGGATGTCGGTCGCCAGTCCGTCCAACAGGCCGGCGTCCTGTCCCAGGCGGGTCTTGAAACGATTGTGGGCTTCAGCGGGAGAAACATAAGTGACAGCAGCGACCTCCGGCAGATTGCTGATCTCCGTCATCCAGACCTTGAGCTGGCCTTGGTCGGGAGTCTGGTCCAGGTAGGCTACAATCTGGACTTCTTTACTCCAGTGGGAGGTCAGTTTCTGCACATTGAGCACGACGATGGCAAAAAAAGCCAGAATAGTCAGGGAGACGGCGACCGTGGCAATGGCGGCGGTACACAAAAAGGGGCTTTGGCGCATGTTGCGCAGGGCCCGGAGTGGAAAATAGAGAAGACTTTCAAACAAGGTACAACTCCCTGTGGTGTTTCCTGGTGACCGGCAACGGTGACTGACCTCACCGGCCCCTCATCAGGGCTGGCGGTCCTCGACCACCCGTCCTTTGTCCAAAGAAATAACGCGGCGGGGAAACTGCCGGATCATCTCACGGTCGTGCGTGGCAATCAAAACGGTAGAGCCGCGGGCGTTTGCTCCCTTGAAAAGCGTCATGATATCGCGGGTGACTTCGGCATCGAGATTGCCTGTGGGTTCGTCAGCGATGAGAATGAGTGGATCGATGACCAGTGCGCGGGCAATGGCCACCCGCTGTTGTTCTCCGCCGGAGAGTTCGAGGGGGCGCCGCTGTAGTTTGTGCTCAAGACCAACGTGCTGCAGGGCCTGATAGACTTTTTTGCCGACTTCAAAACGTTTTTTTCCCTGAACTTCCAAGGGGAAAGCCACGTTTTCAAAGATTGTGCGGGTATTGAGAAGTTTGAAATCCTGAAAAACGATGCCGATTCGCCGTCGCATGTAGGGGATTTTTGCCGCCCCCATGCGGGTAAAGTTCTGGCCGTTCATCAGTATCTGCCCCCGGGACGGTTTTTCCGCCCCATAGAGGAGCTTGAGCAGAGTGGATTTGCCGGCCCCGGATGGCCCGGTGATATAGACAAACTCGCCTTTGCCCACTTTGAAGTTGACGTCTTCAAGGGCAGCAGCATCTTTCTGGTAGGATTTGCTGATATTAAAAAGCTGAAGCATGGCAGGTAGATACCCTGTTGTCGAATCGGCTGAAAAGAAGGATTCGTTTTGGTCGTCAAACGAAGGTGCAAGGGCTCTAGAAATACCATATCCGGCCGCGAATTTGAATGAAAATTCACGAAAGTCCCTCAGGGGCGAAGAGGACCGATACCGAAAAACCTTCATCATGGCCTATCGGGTGATCCTGTGATACAAGAGGGAGCGCGTCAAGATGACCGCAATTCATGAGAAAGAGGAGTGGAACCGTGAAGTTTAAACGAGGTCTTGATGAGAGGTTGCCCGCTGGCGAGCTTGTTCTGTATGGGCTGCAGTGGCTGGCAATTTCGTTGCCGGGGGTGGTTATCGTGGGCGGAATCGTCGGGCAACTGCAGTTTCCGGAGCAGACCGGTCAGATCATTTATCTGCAGAAGCTGTTCTTTATCACGGCTGTCACGCTTATCATCCAGCTCCTGTTCGGCCACCGGCTTCCGCTGGTCCTTGGCCCGGCAGCGGTGCTCCTTATCGGGGTGGTCGCCAGCCAGGGACATGACCTGCCGACAATCTACACTTCGGTCATGATTGGCGGCACGGTGCTGGCCCTGCTCAGTTTTTTTGGCCTCTTTCCCGTGCTGCAGCGGCTCTTCACGCCGCGGGTGGTGGCTCTTGTTCTGCTGCTCATCGCCTTTACCCTAGCCGCGCCTATCATGAACCTGCTTATCGGCAGCCAGTCGGGTGGCTCTCCCCTGTCCCGTCTTGTTTTCGCCATGGCCTTGCTTCTGGGCATGTTTCTTTTGCACCGCTGGCTGCGCGGTCCGAAAAAAGCCGTGCTGATCGTGGTGGCCATGGTGGTTGGGAGCCTGGCTTTTTACGCTCTTTTCCCCGACCTTTCCCCAGAGGCACAGGTCACCTTGCCCTGGATTGGGCATTTTGGCGTGAATATCACCTCGTCTTTGCGTCTGGATCCGGGGGTGCTGGTCTCTTTTCTCTGCTGCTATCTGGCCCTTGCCATCAATGACCTGGGATCCATCCAAAGCATCGGAGACGTGGTCAGGGCGCAAGGCATGGAGGGGAGGGTGCGCCGGGGGATTACGGTGACGGGGGTGGCCAACCTGTTGTCCGGCTGGCTCGGAGTAATCGGACCCGTGAACTTTTCTCTCAGCCCCGGGGTGGTGATGGCGACGGGCTGTGCGTCGCGATATGCCCTGCTGCCGACGGGGCTGGTGCTTTTGACGCTGGCTTTTTCGCCGGCGGCTCTGGTCTGGCTGGCGGCCATACCGGCCGTGGTGATGGGCTCTGTTTTGCTCTATATCCTGTGCGCCCAGGTGGCGGCAGGTATGCTGCTGGCTTTCGAAGCTCCCGGCGGTTTTCTTTTTGAGGATGGCCTGATCCTTGGCCTTCCCCTGCTGTTGGGAACCATCGTCGCTTTCCTACCGGAGGCGGCCCTGCTGTCCATGCATTCGGTGCTGCGGCCTATCCTTGGCAATGGCTTTGTGGTCGGGGTGGCCGCTGTCATGCTGCTCGAGCACGTCATCCTGCCGGAAACCGCCCGTCGTTAAGAGGGGCGAAAATCAGACGGAGGTTTCTCGGCCGGGATGGCTGATCGGCAAGGTGACAACCACCTCGGTCCCCTTTTCGCTGCTGTAGACATCGATGTCGCCATGATGTCGACGGGCAATGCCGTAGCAGACCGTCAACCCTAGGCCAGTTCTTTTGCCCGAAGACCAGGAGGTGAAGAAAGGGTCGAAAATGCGGCACAGGTTTTCCGTCGGGATGCCGCAGCCGTTGTCGCCGATGGAAAGGCGAACCATCGGGTCATCACTGCCAATATCTTTGATCACACTGCTTGCTATTCGAATTTCGCCGGTGCTTTTGTCGACGGCCAGGATGGCATTTCGCAACACGTTGGTCAGTAGGCGCTCAAGCTGCCAGGGGTCGGCGTCGATGCGGGGCAACTGGGGGGGGGGAGGCATCGTAATCCGGATGCTCTTGGCTTCAATTTCCGGCTCCAGGGCATGAAGGGCGCGGTTCAGAATGTGGCCGATGTCCGTTTTGAGAAAAACCGTCTTTTCCTGGTCGCAGAAGACATTCAGGTCATCGACGATCTTGACGCATCGGGTAGCTGCTTTTTCAATGGCCTCCAGCCACTGGGCGGCCTGGATGGTTTCCCGATCGTTAAGGAGGAGCTGCTTGCTCTCCCTGAGAACCTGAACGGCACAGAGAATACCACTGACAGGATTGTTCAATTCATGGGCTGTGCCATGGGCCATGCCCGTAATCGTCGCCATTTTTTCGGCTCGTATCAACTTAATCTGGGCGTCCTGCAGTTGCCGATCCTTTTCCGAGACCATGGACTCAAGCTGCCTGTTCAGATCGACGATCTGCGCCTCTTCGGCCTTGCGCACCGTGATGTCCCGCCAGATCAGATGAATGCCAGTCAGTTTATCGTCTTCCTTCTGAAAGCTGATGTTCCCCTCCACCGGAATTTTTCGCCCGTCCTTGGCTGTGAATACGGTCTCCACCAAACCCGGTTTTTGCCTGGCGGACAGGCGGGCAACCGTAGCCATGAATTTTTCACGGCAGGCCTGTTCGATAATATCGGTTATGTGCAGGCTGGCGATTTCCCGGTTGTCGTAGCCCAGATGACTTTCCCAGGCCGGGTTGCTGTAGAGAATGCGGCCGTCCGGTGATATCATCTGCACCATGTCGCTGACGTTTTCAAAAAGATCCCGGTAACGCTTTTCGCTCTCCTCCAGTTTGAGTTTGGTCGCCTTCAGGTCGGAAATGTCCAGAAAACTCTCGATGAGATGCTTTTTTCCGCCAATGCCGATGGTTGACACGGTTTTCAGGATGGGGATATTTTCCCCTTTGATGGTGAGCAGGCTGCGCTCCGAACCGTCCAGAGCATGATCCTTGTCGGTGATGGGGCATTCTCCCTCTTTGGCGGGACAGATGAAATTGTGGCAGATGTGCCCCAGGATTTTTTCACGATGGCTCCCGATCATTTCGAGCGCCTTCGGGTTGGCATCGATGATGCGGTGGCTTTCGGCCTCAATGACCAGGATACCCACCGGGACGCTGGAAAAAATCTTTTCCAGGCGCTCCTGGTTCTCTTCCATAATCCGGTGGGCGTAGTCCAGTCCGGGGTCATTGGCGAAGTTGTGGAGATAGGCGGTTTTTCCCGGTGCTCTCATCTCATCGGCTGAGTTTTTCATCATTCATTTCATCCCATCGTTACCAGCCATGTGCATGCACATCATAAAAAGTCAGATGCTCAGGTTATGAGCCTCATTGTGGCATTCCTGACAGCGGTCAAATTGATCGTGAATCGTCTTGGAGTGGGGCGTGCCGTGGCACCCGGTGCAATCCAGAATGCTGCCGTGCCTGGAAAGGTGGCAGGTCAGGCAATCCAGTCTGGTGTGGCGACTGGCGCTTTCGGCCAGACGAACCCTAATATCGCCGTGGCAGGAGCTGCATTCCGAAGCGGATACGGCTTGCCTGTATTCCAGTCTTGTCGGACTGTGGGCCTCATGACACCCCGTGCAGGACGATGACTTCATCTCCTCATCATGAGGGCGATGGCACTCGGTGCAGGCCGGTGGGGGGCCGTGCACCAGGTGACAGCCGGTGCAGCTGAGTTGGCTATGACCTGATGGATAAGTCTGCAAGGCGATTGACTCAGTTTCATGGCAGGTCAGACAGGGCGCGGTTATTTTTTCGGGGAAGGTCGTCTCAAGGGGACGATGGGGATTGGTGTGACAGGAGAGACACTGCTCCAGGGCGTAGTGAGGCTTGCCCGTGTGACAGAGTTGGCAGGCCGGGATGATTTCCATTTGCAGGGGAGGGTGCCCCTGATGGCAGTCGAGGCAGGTAATCTGGGTTTTGTGCGCCCCACCGGCCTCGGCAATATCCAGAGGAGCTGTTTTGTGGCAAAGCTGACAATGCTCCGAGTTTAAGGTCGGTACGTCGGTGTTTCCGGCTACGCAGACAGGCCCAAAAGCTTCCATGCCGAGAACCAAAAAGGCCAGCACCCAGAAAAAGCCGCGATGAGGGAAAGATGACGGCAATGGATTATCCTCTCTTTTAATGATGTTCTTAACTGGGGGCCGCCAGTAACGTCCGCAGATAATGTCCTGGCTTTTGCAGGGGCTGTGCCGTCTTGTGAGTTCATTTGTAACCTCTTAGAATTTCATGAGTTCGCCATGTTCACGGAAGATGAGTGATCCTTGCTGATGAGTGATTGACAGGCGAAATGCCCTAAAAAACGTGCAAATCCCCATCAGACATTCCCCCGGAAAAGGGTTTTCACAAGGTGAGATTAAAAATGAAAGGCTGTGAACGGGCAATATGATTGAATGAAAAGAGGCAAGGAGTATATCTGTGTATTCTTATATATTAAAAAATGGACTATTATTTAGCATTAAAGAGAACGATTGAAACAGGTGTTTGTCGATTGTGTTATTGTTGTGATATGATTTTTTCTCTGAATAGAGGCTTTTGGGCTCATTAGAAAATATTTGCTTGACAGTTTGGATCAATATCTCAAAATGGATAGGTGTTAAATACTTATATTGATTGCCATATATTTGCAAATTTGAATTACGAATTGTATTTTAATGGGGCAAGCTTCTTGTCGTTATCTTGCCTCGAATAAGGCTGTGTGCTGTAACGCCGACAGAAAGGTGAAGGTAGGATTCGCATGGCGAATAATCGGGTACTGGTCGTTGATGACGAACAATTGATCCGTTGGTCTCTAGGAACATCCCTGGGGAAAAGCGGTTATGAGACCGATACCGCCGGTACGGGGGAGGAGGCCCTCGCCAAACTGAATTCCTTTTCCCCGGATGTCGTGTTGCTGGATGTCTTTCTGCCTGATGCCAATGGGTTGGATTTGCTCAAGCAGATGAAGGCTCATGATCCCAGCCTGGCGGTCATTATCATTACGGCCAACTCGCATATGGACTCCGCCGTCGAAGCTTTAAAGCAAGGGGCGGAAGATTTCATCGGCAAGCCGTTCAATATTGCCGCCATCCATCAGACCATCGCTCAGGCTCTTGAAAAAAGAACCCTGAATATGCCGATCAACCCGCCCCAGCCCCAGTCTTCTCCCGAAGAAGACTACGACCGTCTGATCGGCACCGGCGCCAAGATGATGGAAGTCTTCAAGATGATCAAGGTCTGTGCCGAAGCGCAGTGCAAAACCGTGCTCATCCTAGGCGAAAGCGGCACCGGCAAAGAGCTCGTAGCCCGCGCCCTGCATCAGCACAGTCCCCGTCGTGACCGGCCCTTCATCGATATCAATTGTGCGGCTATCCCCGAGCATCTTCTCGAAAATGAACTCTTCGGTCATGAAAAAGGCGCCTTTACCAGCGCCGCCAACTCGGAAAAAGGCATTTTCGCCGCGGCGGATGGCGGCACGGTCTTTTTGGATGAAATTGGTGACATGCCTTTGGCCATGCAGGCCAAAATTCTTAAGGTCATCGAGAACAAACGCTATCGTCGGCTGGGTAGCAACCGGGACTCGGAAGTCGACGTTCGCATCATCGCTGCCACCAATCAGAACCTGTCGGCCATGGTGCAGGAAGGAACCTTCCGCGGCGATCTTTTTTTTCGCCTCAATGTCCTGAGCATTCAACTCCCGCCCTTGCGGGCGCGTCGGGAGAACATCGGACAGATCGCCTCCTATTTCATTGACAAGATCAATCGAAGCTACCATAAAAAAATCGAAGGACTGGCTCCGGAGGCGCTCGATTGTCTTAATCGCTACAATTGGCCCGGGAACTGTCGTGAGTTGCGCAATGTCATTGAACGCGCCATGATTATGGAACCGGGGCCGCTTTTGACCTCCCGTTTTTTTCCTCCTGAAGTCCAGGAAATATCCGATAATTTTACCGACGGCCAAGACCTGGAAGCCTCTGCCTCTTCCCGATCTTCAGCCATCATCCATGACTTTCCTGCCTCGATCCAGGCTGAAGAGACTGTTTTTGCCGATGATCCGAGCCTGCCTCGTGTCATTCTGCCCCCGGAAGGGATTTCCATCGAGGCCGTGGAAAAGGCTTACATCATGCAGGCGTTGACCCGTTACCGGGGCAATCAGACCCGAGCCGCCAAGTGTCTCGGCATGAGTCTCGACACCCTGCGCTACCGGCGTAAGAAGTTCGGGCTGGAAAACTATCCCAATGATGAGCAGGAGGCCTCTGTCTCGTCTGGCTAGCTGTTTTGACGCCGACTGCCGGTTGAATCCTTTCTTCTTGCCTCAAATCCTGTAAAGGACTGCCATGTGCCCACCCGTGTTCAGTGGCCGTTTAGCCCTTCTTCTGGTGTCTATCTTTCTCTTCTGGGGTGAATGGTCTGCGGCCCTGGCTCAGGACTGCCTCACCTCAGGCTGCCACGCCGGTATGCAAACACAGGATTCTCGCCATGCGCCGGTGCAGGGGGGGGAGTGTCTGTCCTGCCACCAAACCGAGGGCGCTTCTCATCCGCAGAAAGGGCGCCCGACGATCGTTCTTGTGGAGAGCGGGGCGAAGCTGTGCAGTCCGTGTCATGAGGAAATAGGTAAAAAGCGTATGGTCCACGCACCGGCCCAGGCGGGGGAGTGTACCGCCTGTCATGACCCGCACGGGGGAAGGCCAGCGCTGCTCAGCGTCGATAAGGGGGATGTACGCCTACTCTGTTTCGGCTGCCACGATAAGCAGGGTTTCGAGGGCCAGGTCATGCATGGCCCCGCCGCTGTCGGCGCCTGTCTCGAATGCCACAATCCCCATGAATCGAATACCGCTTCTCTTCTCAGGCAATCGCCGGTGCAAACCTGTACCCGCTGCCATGCCGACATGGCGGAGGGGCTTGAGCAATCTCCCATCGTTCATACGGCCGTGCGCGAATCCGAATGTACCACCTGCCACAACCCTCATGCCGCTTCCGTCAAAAAACTGCTGAAACAGGCGCAACCCGACCTGTGCCTCGGCTGCCACCCGGCTTTCGGCGACAAACTGACCAAATCATCTACCCGGCACGCGCCGCTTTATCGGGAGGAAAGTTGCGGTGCCTGTCATTCCACGCATTTTTCCGATTACCCGGCGCTGCTTCCCGCCCCGCAACAGGAGGTTTGTCTCTCCTGTCATGGCAAGGATGACAACCGGCGCTCCCGGCCCCTTAAAAACATGGCGCGTGAACTCGAGGGCAAATCGATGCTGCATGGGCCCGTGGCCGAAGGGGCCTGCGCCGCCTGTCACGATCCCCACGGCTCCGATTATTTCCGACTGCTGAAAAACGCCTATCCGGCAGGTTTCTACGCGCCTTTCAAGCCGGATACCTACGCCCTGTGCATGGACTGCCACGACAGCGACATGCTGCGATTCCCCGAGACCTCCATCTATACCGACTTCCGCAATGGCAAAAACAATCTCCATTACGTCCACGTCGCCGATCCCTGGAAGGGGCGCAGTTGCCGGGCCTGTCATGAGCCCCATGCCAGCAACCTGGAAAAACTGGTCAGCGAACAGGGGGCCGCTTTTGGCGACTGGCGCATTCCCACCCGTTTTGAGAAAACAGCGACAGGAGGCGGCTGCACGCCCGGCTGTCATCGCAGTCTCTTCTATGATCGTTACAATCCTGTGGATTACCAGAACCCCTGATCCCCCTACCTAAAGATACCGACTTTCACGACCCTGCTGTTGCGGGGTCTTTTTTTTTGTTTTTGACGGGTGGGGATATGGCCTTCAAGGTGGCCAAGGTGGGTAAATGGCAAGGCACCAGGTCATAAAAAGATAAGGAGCACCCCCTAGTCTATCCCGAGAGACACCCTGGGTATGGGGTGGGGTGTGCTTGGGGGGTGTTTTATAACATATTGAAAATATAAAGAAAAAAATGAATAAAATTTGAGATTGCCTCTTGGCATTGCCCTTGCTCAATGGAAAGACAGCAACACAAGATCATTTCTTCTTTGGGGGAGGAAATGGTCACTGCTCCGGATGGTCCCTGCACATGGGGTGTCTGCGGCCGAAGGGCAGGTGAGAAAAGAGCTGAACGTGGACAATGGAGGTTTTTACAAACGTATTTTTTAATGAATTCAAAGGAGATCCAAAATGAGCAAGATGAAGAAGTTGCTTATCGCTTTGTGCGCCGTCGCACTCTCTGCCACTGTTTCTTTTGCTGCCACGAATTCTTATACTCCCGGCAGCGGTATCGTTGGTTCGCCCCATGATATGACTATGCTGGACGATGTACCTGACGCTCAGGGCCGCGTCTGCGCCTATTGCCACACTCCTCACCATGCGGAAGACGCCAGTCTTTCCGATTACATGCCTCTGTGGACCAAACCGCTGACCCAGGAAGTCTTTATGCCTTATACCAGTGCGACTTTGGATGCGGTGGTCAGCCTCGATGTCGTGGATGGTCCTTCTCGTCTGTGCATGAGCTGTCATGACGGTGTCGTCGCCTATGACTCCTATTATGGCAAGGCGGGCAATGACGTCCTGGTCGGCGATTTCTACAATGAATACGCTGTCGGTACCGGTGGAATCCTCATGAACGACCATCCCATCGGCTTCAATTACCTCGATGTCGCCACGGCGGATAACGAGATCAACGATGCCGCCACGCCGTTCATGGGCAGCACCAAAGGTGTAACCATTGCCGATGTCCTTTGGGATGGAACCACCTTCACCTGCGCCAGCTGCCACGATGTTCATAACAGCGCCAACACCGTTATGGACGCCTACTTCCTCTATGCACCTCAGGCCGATTCGCAGATCTGCCGCAGCTGTCACGCCAAGTAAATTGCTGACTGCTGACTGCTGAAATGTGGGCCACTGGCTTTGGCCAGTGGCCCTTTCACGTTATTGCGCAGGTTCTGCCCGACGTTCCGGTAAAAGGCGTGAATTATTGTGCAAATGACGGCCTCGGGGTGTGGCTGGTCTTATTGAAGATATCGAAATTGGGAAAAATAAAGAGGGCATGATCGTCTATCCCCCGGGTATGAAGATTGCAGCCTTCATTCTCTTGATTTGGACCACACCATTATGGGAGGCAACGCTAAATGAGGAACAACGATGGCATGAAGGGAAAAATTCTCAGGGGGGTTGTTTTATGTTTTTGCATTCTAGGAGCCTTGACGGGATGTGCGGGCAAAACGACTGTATCTAAAGATCCGATCTTTTTTCCCCCCGAGCCCAATCCCCCGCGCATCCAGTTTCTACTGGGAATCAGGGATTCCCGCGATGTTGAGGCCAAGGAAGACGGTTTTTCTCTTTTCAGTGTCCAAAACGGCAACCAGAAAACTCAGGTTCGCACGCTGGTCAAACCCTATGGTGTGGCCGTCAACGGCACGACCCTCTATGTGTCGGACACCATGCAGCGTACTGTCGTGGTGATCGACCTGGAAGAAGGCCGTTTTGAACTGCTCAAGGGCAATTTCGGCCCCGGTTCCCTCAAAAAGCCGACCGGGATCGCCGTAGACCGCGAAGGACAGCTCTTTGTGGCCGATACCCAGCGGCGGCTGGTGCTGGCTTACGACGCTCTGGGCAATTTCGTCCGCAGCTATGGCGACGATCTGAAGATGAAACCGGTCGACGTCGCGGTTGATTCTCGTCAGGTCTATATCCTCGATTCGGAAAACCATAGTATTCGGGTGCTCGATCGGCAGAGCGGCAAGCAGAACAGTGAGTTCGGCAACACGGGCGAACCGGACAGCCGGTTCCGTCTGCCCATCAGCATGACCCTGGACGACCAGGGTAAGTTTTCCATCAGCAATGTACTTTCCGGCCGGATCCTCTCTTATGACCGGGATGGCAATTATCTGGGCGGCTTCGGCAAACTTGGCGATGGTTTCGGTCAGTTCAGTCGTCCCCGAGGGGTGGCGGCTGGGAAAGATGGGCGACTCTATGTCGTCGATGCCGCTTTTCAGAATGTGCAGATGTTCAACCGGGATTATCGCCTGTTGATGTTTTTCGGCGATCCCGGTCAGTCCAGAGGGTCTCTGAACATTCCCGCCGGCATCGCGGTGTCTTCCACGGGGCTCGACTACTTCCAGGCTCTGGCGGCCAAGGACTTCGAACTGAGTGAACTGATTGTTGTCGCCAATCAGGAAGGTCCGGCGAAGTTGTCCATTTATGGTTTGGGGCACATGCGCGGGGTGGATTATGACGCCTTCTATCGTCAGGCCGAGGAAGAGAGGCGCAAAGAGCAGCAGCGCCGCGAGAAAGAGGGAAGTCCCTCGAAGTAGTGGTGATTTCCTGGGCGGGATGAATCGATGGCGAGCAAACATGACAACCGCTGGACCTTGATTTTTTTTCTGACCGCTTCACTTTGCTGTCTCGGGATGCTCTGTGGCTGCGATCCGGTGACGCGGCACAAGGTCCTTTCGACGGTTTTTGATGGGGTGCCCGCTCCCCCCAATCCTGACGACATCTGTGCGGGTTATTTGGACGCGCAAAAAACAACCGCTGCTCAGGGGGAGGGGCAGGGCCCGGCTGCGACAGGGTCAAATCATAAACCCTACACGGAAAAGCGCTGCAACGATTGCCATGCCCAGAGCAAAACCGAGAACGGCGGGCTGATTCATCCCAGACAGGAACTCTGTTTTGTCTGCCACGACACCATCATTGCCGGAACCTTTGTCCATGGCCCGGTGGCTGTCGGTGATTGTCTTGCCTGCCATCTGCCCCATAGTTCGTCCAACCCTTTTCTCCTGCGGCAACAACCGGAAAAGATCTGTCAAAGCTGCCACCGGGAGGAACGACTGGCGGCCACCATGCATCAAAAGGTATCAGACCGGTCGATGGCCTGTGGCGACTGTCATGATCCTCATTCAGGGCAGGCCCGTTATTTCCTCCGCTGACGATCCTGCAGCGGCCATCACCTCCAAGCCCGGTTTTTTTCATGCCTTTGACACCACGACGACATTGCCTCCAGAAAAAATACCGGGTTTTCCGGAGAATTTGCGCTGTGGTCGTTCTGTTTCTGCTTCTGCCCCCGGGCGCTCTGGCCCAGCCCAGGGCGCTCTTTTTATTGGGTGATTTTCGCTCTTGGGGGGAGGCGGCCTATGAGCTCAATGGGTATTCCCGCAGTTCGTCGGGAAGCCGCACGTACAGTTCCGCCGATCACGAGCTGGAAGAATCCTATCATTTTGAAGGCCTTTACGGCCTGCTCGATCATCGCTGGTGGAGCGGGCGCTTTAGTGTGGATCTAGGGCTGGCCCAAACCTTCAGCCGCAGCGACGGGCGGGGGAATGATCGCGACTGGGAAGGGGTCCGGGGTGATTTTTATCTGGATGGTCGCCTGTTCGACAAATCCCCGGTGCCGGCCAGCTTTCTGACCAGCTACGCTCAGGAGCGGGTTCTGGTTCCTTTTGGCCGAGATTATGACCGCACGGTGACCAGCAACAGTGTCGGTCTTCAGCTGCATAACGATTATCTGCCGGCTAGCATTCTCTACCGGAGCAACGAAACGCAGACCGATGGGCTCTCCCTCGACCGTACTCAGACCGTGGAGGAAATGCGCTTCCAGGTCAGCCATCGTGTTTACAATCTCAGTCAAAGCGGCTTTTCCGCCAGTCGGATGAGAAATGCCACGACTTATGCCAACAGTCTGCCGGCCCTGGAAAGTGACAGTTACGAGGTGGCCGTCACGAATCAGCTCACCCTTGGAAATGTCGCCCGTCCCCACACGCTGGATTCGCGCTACCGCCTGAGCAGCGAAACCGGCAGCCGCCAGTCGCAACGTTCGCTGTGGGAAGAGCGTCTGCGCCTGGTACCAGGCAAGGCCCTGACGGTGACCGCCGCTCACACCCTGGACAGGGATGAGACCGAGGGGCAACGTCGGGACCGGCAGCGAGAAGAATTCAGTCTGGAGCATCGGTTGTTTTCCAGTTTGGTGACAAGGGTTCAGGCCGACCTGGAAAAGCGCCAATACAATAATGGCGAAGAGCAGACCCGCGGAGGGTCTTTAAACCTGAACTATACGAAACAACTGCCCGGCGATAGTCGTCTCGGCCTGAATCTGGGGCGGCGGGTCGCCATGACGGATCGCGATCTTGCCAGTAATGAACTGACGGTAGTCGCTGAAACGCTAATGGTTACAGATGGCCGCGACTTTCTGGAGCAGAACTTCATCGTGCCCTCAACGGTAAGGGTCTTCAGTGCTGACCGCCTTATCCTTTACCAGGAGGGGATCGATTTTGAACTAGAGGTGGTGGGAGCGCGCACCGAACTCCTTGTTCTTGACGGGGCCGCCATCCCCACTGGTACCGTTCTGTCCGTCGATTATTCCTATCGGGTGGATCCGAGTATCGATTACACCACGACCACGGACAACCTGAACGTCACCCTGAACACCTTGGGAAATACCTGGGAGATGAGATTTAATTATGGTCGCAGCCGGCAGGAGCCTGACGGCCCTGACCCCGGCTCCCTGTATTTGAGTAATACCCGCTTCACTTTGGTTGGCCTCGACCACAATTTCGACGGAGGCAGCGCCGGTGTTCACTATGAAGACATGCGCAGCGATTGGCAGAACCAGCAATCCATTGTCGGCAATCTCTTCCGCCGCCGCGACCTGTTCGCCGGTCAGTTGGCCATGCGTCTGAAAAATCAATATACGTTGACCGAGACCTTGCTGGCGAGTGCCGAGGGGGCGCCCGTCAGGCGGGATTCCCGGCGAAACGTCCTGAGTCTTTCCGCTGACTTTGGTCGCGTTGTTCATCGCAACGGCCGGCTCAATCTACGGGGGCTGGGCCGCGTCAGCCGGGGCGACGGTATCCACGAAGATAATTTGTCGGTGACGCTGGGATACCAGTACTGGTTAGGCCGCCTGGAGTTTCGCCTGCAGTCGGAGGTGGAGTGGACGTGGAGTGACGAGAGCCGCGAACGCAACGATTACCTGTATCTTTATGTGCGACGCTACTTTTGAGAGGTCATACGGATTTTATGGCTACAACTCTTTTCTGCAGACGCGCTTGCTTGAGATTGGTTCTTCTGGCGCTGGTCACCCTGGGGCTGAGCAGCTGTGCTCTCCGGCAGGAGCCTGAACTGTCGCCGCCGGAACGATTGGTGTGGCCCGGCGCGCCGCTGCCCCCCAGAATCCAATACCTGGCAGAAATTCGCTCATCCCTCGACGTCGTCGAACGGACAGGCTTTTGGCAGAAATTCAGGGATACTCTCTTCGGCCGGGAAGAGACAGGCTTTCGCCGGCCTTACGGGGTGTCTGTGACATCCGAAAATCAATTATGGGTTACCGACCCCGGGGCCGGACGACTCTATCGTATCGATGTGACAGCAAAAACCTTTACCGTGGTCGGAGAAGGGCAGGGGCTCCTTTCACCCATCGGCATCACCGCGGACGATACCGGGCGCCTCTATGTGACCGATTCGGAAAAAGGGGCTATCTATGTGCTGGCGGAAGAAGCAAGGATGCAGCCCCTCTTCTCCTTTGTGCTGCGCCGGCCGACTGGCATTGCCTTCAGCCCCCGCAATGGCTGGCTTTACGTATCGGAAACCGAAGCACACCAGGTGGTGGCTTTTGACCGTGCCGGCATCGAACAGCTGCGTTTTGGGGGGCGTGGGGACGCGCCGGGTCGCTTCAATTATCCGACGGATGTGTGGATTGCCGACGGGCGCCTCTACGTCACCGACGCTCTCAACAGCCGCATTCAGGTTTTTTCGCTCGAAGGACAGCTGATCACCTCCTTCGGTCGCGCGGGGGATACGGCCGGCAGCTTTGCCAAGCCCAAGGGGGTGGCCACGGACAGCGAAGGCCATATTTATGTCTGCGATGCCCTCTTTGACGCCGTGCAGATCTTTGATGGGGACGGCCGGCTTTTGCTGGCCTTTGGCGAAAGCGGTGACGGCCCGGGGCAGTTCTGGATGCCGGCGGGAATCCACATTGACGGTCAGGACCGGATTTACGTGGTCGATGCCTATAACCGCAGGGTCCAGATTTTTCAATACCTGAAAGAGCCTGTGGTCGAGAACCAGGAACGGAGGTCTCCGTGAAATCCTTCTATAGCCTGCTGACGCTACTGGCGATGCTGCTGACCCCCCAAACCGGGATGGCCGACATTCTGGCGACCAAGCACAATCTCTCGGTCAGCGGCCCGGGAACCATCAAGGCGACGACGGAAGACCGGGTCTGCGTTTTCTGTCATACCCCCCACCATGCCAGCGACGTCACCCCGCTCTGGAACAGGCAGATGAGCAGTGCCATCTACAACCTGTATGCCTCGACGACCCTGGTCTCCTCTCCCGGTCAGCCCACCGGAGGGGCACGACTCTGCCTGAGCTGTCACGACGGTACCATTGCCGTGGGGATGCTCTTCGGCAGGCCAGACCCAGTCCCGATGACAGGGGGGATCAGTTCGCTGCCTCCCGGTGGCAGCAATCTCGGCACCGATCTGGCCGATGACCATCCCATCTCTCTGGCCTATACGTCGTCCTTGGCCACCGAAAGAGGAGAGCTGGTCGATCCGGCCCTGCTGCCGGTGGAGATTCACCTTGAAGACGGGATGATGCTGCAGTGCACCGCCTGCCACAATCCGCATAAGGATCCCTACGGCATGTTTCTGGTCATGGACAATACTTACTCGGGATTGTGCACAAGCTGTCATGCGAAGACGGGATGGAGCGCCAGCAGCCACGCCACGGACGCTACCATGGCGGAGATGGGCTGCCAGAACTGCCATGCGTCCCATGGGGCTACCGGCTTCAGTCACCTTTTGCGGGGGACGACGGAAGAGAGCAACTGTCTGGCCAACTGTCACAATGGCGGCGGTTCCGGGGTCGATGTCCAGGGTGTTTTCAATAAGCTCTATGTTCATCCCGTTACCGCGACGGCCGGAATACACGACATCCGTGAAAACCCCGGAACCATGGGTAAGCATGTGGAGTGCCAGGACTGTCACAACGCCCACCAGCTTAACGCCCAGGATGCGCCCATGTCCGCGGCGCCAGACATCAGCGGCCGTCTGCAGGGGGTTCGCGGTGTCAGTGCCGCCGGGACGGTAGTCGAAGAAGCGGTGTATGAATACGAAGTCTGCTTCAAGTGCCACGCCGACAACCAGGTTGTTTACGCGGTGTCCGTTCCCCGCGTCATCCAGGAGAGTAACGAACGCTTGCGTTTCGATCTGGCCAATCCTTCTTATCACCCGGTGATCGGCTCAGGTAAAAATAGCCATGTGCCCAGCCTCAGGCCCGAGTGGAGCGAGGCGGACTCTATCTATTGCGTGGACTGCCATGCCAGTGACGACAGCCGTCGAGCAGGCGGGACAGGGGCCGATGGCCCGCACGGTTCTATCTACCCCCATCTGCTGCTGGCCCAATACGAACAGGACAGTTACCCCATGCCCTATGCCGCCAGCAACTACGCTCTTTGCTTTCGTTGCCACGATCCGGATGCGCTCTTTAATCCGGCTGTCTCGACCTTTGGCAACAGTCATGTCTCTCACGTCCAGGTCAAGCAGGTTCCCTGCTCGGCCTGTCACGATCCCCATGGTGTGCCTGCCGCCAGGGGTGCGACAGTTACGGCCAATGCCCACCTGATCAATTTCGATACTCGCTTTGTCGATCCCCTCACTGCCAGCTATGACTCTGTGGCGCGAACCTGCACGGTGAGTTGTCATGTGAGTAATCCCAAACTGTATTAAAAACAATTTTAATCATGGTGAAAAGCCACCTCCCTGCCAAGAGAGGTGGCTTTCTCATTGGGGATTTCCCCCTTTTTCGTGAGTGAATTAGGGGAAACCCTTCACTCATCCCTCATGGTGAAAAAAACAAATATAATTCAGCCTTTTTAAAAACAGATTAAGATCTCGGCAACTTGCGAAATAATCGTGGGATTTGGCAAATTGAATTGTGTAAAGGCACAGTTGCTGCAGAAATGGCTTCTAGCGTTCGGCTCAAACTCTTTAAACAGTCGGACCTCTTTATGGCGTTCCCCAAAAACCCATAAACGGTCCCGGCCCATGGAGGTGCCCTCTCACAGAATAGTTCACTCGTATTGGACAGAAAACGTGTACCAAATCCAACAAGTGATACTCAAGGAGAAGCCTTAAAATGATAAAGATTTTGAAAAGAGCGCGAACGTATCAGCTGATACTTGCCTCGCTGATGCTCTGTCTATTGGGAGCCGGCAGTGCCCTGGCCCTGGTCCATCCCGATGTCGTCCTTCGTGGTCCGGGAGGTGAGTACGTTGATCTGAATGCCGCCGGCCCGCAGCCGGCTTACAGCGCCCAGAACACCTGCGGCACCTGTCACATCTATGCGAACATCGAGCAGCATTCCTACCATGTCCAGATCGGGGCCAACCAGCAGATGGGTTGGGATATGTGGAACCCCGATTCCGCCAACACCTACAAATCCGGTGTGGCACCCAAAGGCAAGAACTGGGTGCAGAGCCCCGGCCACGTAGGCAAGTGGTGACCGCCCTCCGCTCGCCAGTTGGCGAGACTTTTCGAAGGCAACAGCGGTACCTCCAGTTATGACCCTGCTACCGGTAAATTCAATGAAGTCAATTCCCTGCTGAACAGTGCCGGCGAACTGATGAAACCCTTCAAGTATGCCGATTTGACAGACTTCGCTAAAAAGGTCGACCTGTCGCTGGCAGGCAACATGATGGACTGCGGCGAATGTCACGTTGGCGGCGGTGCCATGCAGTATGTGCCCTACACTGTTTTGGGCGCCCGCACCCCCCTGCGGAACATCAAGACCACCGACGTCAATGGTTCCGGTCCGATTCTCAAGACCGACATTACCGCCTTCAACTACTTCATCGATAACTACGACGTCGATGGCGATGGCAACAAGAATGAAGTAATGCATATCGATTACGCCAATACGGGCGTGATGGAAGTCGACTGCTTTATGTGTCATCTGCAAGGCTACCAGTATGAGGAGCGCAATACCGTGCTGCGCAAGGCCAAGATCGATGCCACCCGCGCGGTTGGCGCTGGTTTTGCCACCGCGAACACGCTGGTGTGGGCTCCCACGGCGGACGAGGCTCCTGCCGGCTATGGGAACACTGTTGTTTATGACGCCGCAAAGCTGTCTGAAGATGTAAACGGCCATGCCATCATTCCTTCGAGCTTTTTCGCTAATTTTGTCAAGCGTACGCCGGCTTCGGAAAACTGCGCTTCCTGTCATATGGGTGAATACGCCGTGGACTGGAAAAAGCGCGGCGACCATTGGGAAGGTGAGCACGATTACGAAGTGCACTACATGTACGGGTGCATGGGCTGCCACGAGCGTATGCCGACAGCCGCTCAGCCCGGTCCCTTTACCTCTGAGGACGGTGGACTCTATCCTCAGATGGGCACGGGACTGCTCGGCCACGATCCGGCCAAGGGAAATGCCCCTTACAGTTCACTCTATAACGGCAACGACAACGTGGCCTTTAAGGGCTGTGAAGGCTGTCACCTGACCGGCACCAACGGCGCCGAACAGTTCGGAGCGCCCGATCCCACCGCGGCTCACCAGGCGGCCGGCCTGACCGCGCGTATCGTGCAGAGCGGCATTGACGGCGTCGCCAACATCAGTCACATCGATCTGATGGATTGTTCGGCCTGCCACAGCCGCAAAATCTCCAGCAGCGTGTGGAACACCGGCGGCGCGGTGGTCGATGCTACGGGCGCCGACCCGGTCGGTCGTCTGGCCGATCATGAGAACCAATACGTCGACCGCAACAACATGACCGACCGTACCGGCCTGTCCTGGTACAATGGCAAACTGCTGCGCGTCGGTATTCTCAACACCATGTTCTACCGCGACAAGAACGACATCGACTTTGACGCCAACCTCGATGGTCGCGGCGGTGGCATGGATGCGTTGCTCATGACCCAGGTGCTGGCCGTCAATGAGGCCAACGGCTGGAAATCCCTTACCGAAGACACCCACGGTAACGTGACGGCGGCGGCCATCGACGCCCGTGTTGCCGCCATGAACGCCGCGGTCGATGGCTGGGCAGGCGTTACCGGCAAGGCCCAGACCAAACTGTCCTTCATGGGGGTCCCCTTCAAGGATCAGCACAGCGTCTCCCCAGCGGCGCTGGCCTGGGGCGCCAACGGCTGCGCCGACTGCCATGCCGCCGGCTCTGAATTCTATCGTGGGGCCATGCGCATGGTCGGCGACGACATGACCATGTACTGGAACGATGACTTCGTCCCCTACACCAAGGCCAACGGCTCCACGCAGCCCACGGACTTCCACCCCAATACCAAGAACAAGGTCGCCAATCGCTCTATCGCCGTGACGGCGACCAACGGCACTCTCAGTCTGGATGCCGACGGAGATGGCACGCCGGAAAGCTACAAGACGGTGCGGGATGTTGATCGTTCCGAAGCCCTGTACGAAGGCACCTTTATGACCAATGCCGACTTCGCCGATTCCTACAGTTCCACGGGAGCGATCGGGTTTGCCGGCAACGAAAAGGGGTGGCTGCTGAAGGTGCAGGCCAAAAACACCGAAACGGGTGTTATCACCACCCGCACCCGGGCTGTTTCTGGCAACGTGGCCGATTTGACCGCTCTGCTGGCTAATCTGGGGGGCTTTGCCACCGGCGATTTTGAATTCACCATTACCGACAATGGGGCTGGGGGAATCACCCTTACGGCCGATCCTGGCTATCAGGTTCGGTTGCATCCTCAGGCGGATTCCGGTAATTTCCTGATTGCCAATGCCCAGTGGAAAGCCGCTCCCGTCAAGGGCATCAACGGTGTCGACTACGCTGGTCGCGACGCCTGGCTTGCTTATCTGGACACCCTCAGCAACGCGGCCGCCTTCGGTATCGGCGTGGATCCGGTGGCTGTCTTCTCGGCGCCGGCCACCGAGGTTACGGTCAACACGGCCTTTGACTTCGTGGCCGACACCAACGCCAACACCCAGGGTACGTTCACGTACTCCTGGCTGATGAACGATGGCAACGGCACGACCCTGACCGGCGCTACCGCCAGCCACACCTTCACCACGACCGGCAGCTTCCTGGTGACGCTGTATGTCGAGGATGAAGAAGGCAAACGCGCCGCCGACTCGAAGTACGTCAAGGTCGTGGCGCCGGCACCTGACACCACCATCAGCTACAGTCAGATTGCCGGTACCAATAGTGCGGAAGTCACCTTCGGAAACATGCCGACCCACACCCGCCTGCTGCTCTACTGGGGCGACGGGACCTACCAGTGGGTTACAGATGATCAGACGGATCTGACGGTGACCAAGGCCTTCCGGGCCGTATCGACCTACGACAAGGGAACCTACTACCAGTACCTGACCCGTGTCTATGTCTACAACGGCAGTTCCCGCGTCGACTATGAGACGGCCACGATCACGCTGAATAAATAACCATCAACCTCATACCGGGTCCGGCGCAAGCCGGACCCGGAAAGACTCCGTTATTCCATCCAGTTGCAATGAAATGAAAAAGCCCGAGGAGCATCCCCGGGCTTTTTTTCTGCCGTTGTCCTGCCAAACTGAATTTACAGTGTTTCCAGGTCTACCAGTCCCAGTTTGACCGCATAGCGCACCAGTTCCACCCGGCTGTGAATATCCAGTTTTTTCATGAGATTGGCCCGGTGATTCTCTGCGGTTTTGGGACTCAGTCCCAACTGCTCGGCAATGGCCTTGGTGGTGTGTCCTTCCACGATCAGGCGCATAATCTGTTGTTCGCGGGGAGAGAGCAGGCTGTAGCGCTCGTCGCTTCCCGATTCCTTGCCGTTCCCGCAAACGAGTTGCCCCACGACTTCCTGGGAGACGTTGCCATCCAGGTAATATTCTCCTCGTAGCAGCGTATCCATGGCCTGAACCAGTTTGGCGCTGGTGGCCTCTTTGACGACGTAGCCGTGGGCACCGGCTTTGAATGCCTCGGCCACATACTCAAAGCGGGGATGCATGCTAAGCATGAGAATTCTAATGCCACCCTGATTTTGAGCGATGCCCCGCGCTGCCTCGATACCTGTCATGTCCGGCAGGGATACATCCATGGTCACCAGGTCCGGACGCAGATCCTGGGCCAGCCTGAGGGCATCCTGGCCGTTGCCAGCCTCACCGATGACCGTGTAGCTGCCGGTACGGGCAATCAGACTTTTAAGCCCTTCGCGGAAAAGGGGATGGTCGTCAACCAGTAGAACGCGTTTTTTGGGTGTCATGGGGTCTTCCTGTCAAGCTAAGGGTTATGGTCAATTCTCCAGCACGGGAATTTCTATCAGGATACGGGTGCCCTTGCCGGGCTCCGAAACAATTTTGAACTTGCCATTAAGAAACTGAACCCGTTCGTACATACCCACCAGTCCAAGCTTGTTGCCGCTGTTGATCGGATTCATTTGATCTTTGATGGTGAAACCGACACCATCATCTTGAATTCTCAGAAAAATGTCAGGATGGGAAGCTGTCAGGCGAAGGGTGACCTGCTTGGCTCCGGCGTGTTTTGCCACATTGTTCAGAGCTTCCTGGATAATTCGGTAAATATTGATCTCTGCGTCGCTGTTGAGGCGGATCTCTTTCATCCCTCCAGTCTTGAAGTCGATATTCAAGGAGTGCATTGCCTGGACCTTCTTGATGTGGTCGTGGATAGCGTCGACCAGTCCGAGGCGCTCGAGTGAAGAAGGTCGCAGGGCTCCCGACAGTTTGCGCACGGAATTGATGGAAGAAAGGATATGGGCGTTGATGGCGGCGAGTCGTTTTTGGATCGCTTCGGGTTGCGACACGATATCTTCGGCGAGGGTTTCCGTCGCCATCTTGACGGCATTGAGTCGCTGGCCCAGGTCGTCGTGCAATTCCCGCGAAATAAATTTGCGCTCGTCTTCCTGGGCGTTCAGGAGGCGATGGGAAAGGGCGCGTATGCGCTGCTCTGATTCCTTACGGCTGGTGATATCGCGGGCAACAGCCAGTTTGGCGGGTTTGTTGATGCCAGGCATGCGGATGCCCAGTTCGATGACCGAATACCAGGCCTTGTTGGCCTGGTTGAAAAATTCCTTGTAGAGGGGTTCCCCGGATTTGAATACCTCATCGCGGCTGCAGTCTTCACATGGAGCATCTGAGCCACGACACAGCTTGTGACACGGATCTGTGTTGATGTCGCCATGGCAGGACGCCAGCATTTTTTGGTTGGCATAGATGATTTTATGGTCATCGCTCACCACGTAGACGCGGTCTTCCATGGCATCAAGGAGTAGGCGCAGGGTTTGTTGGGAGACCACCATGGCCTCGGCCATCATCTGGCAGTCCGTCTGGTCCTTGAAGGTGCCAACAATAGCCGGTCTTCCGTTGTGACTTACCCGCTTGGTTTCGATCTCCATCCAGAAAATCGAACCATCCGCTCGGGCGGACGGCTGCGCCCAGCCGGCGTGCGGGATGTCTTCGGCAATCATTTTGGCGTGCATATCCCTGAAAAGGTCGAGGGTGCTGGAATCCGGATAGACCTCGGAAAACAGGTCGCGGTGGAGCAGGCTTGCTCGGTCAGAAAAACCAAAAATGTCGGCAAAACGCTGATTGAGATAAATCAGTCTGTTGTCCTGACAGACATAGGTTCCCAGGGTGAGGTTCTCAGCGATGGTGGTTCCCAAGCTGGGCTCGGATTCAATCTGCATGGTTTTGTAACCTCCTGCCAGGATGTCGTGCGCTTCCTCATGTGGATAGACGTTCATTTGTGCAAGTTCAGGGCCTGGATAATTATTTATGGCCATTTACCCATATCTGGTTATATGACCATCTCGCCCCTCTTTTTCACTGGGGTGCCGATCCTCAATCTTCATTTTGAAAATGCCCCAAATCCATGAGTAGAACTCCCTGTTTGTCTTGGGGGGTAGTCCTCAGAATGAAAAAATATTTTCAAAAAACTGGGACGGATGCTCTTTGAAGCCGTTCATATATTTTCTTTAATATCAATAAGATAGAATTTTCTTATTGTTTGCGTCTCATCCCGGGGCCGTTTACGGCCCAGGGCGCTCAACTGCTTGGTATCGTGGTTGCTATATAGGATGTCAGCTCTTTTCTCTCATTCCTATGCAAACCGCTTGCCCAGCCTGGGTGATCCCCAAAATCATCTGGTGGGGCTGGTGGAGAAAGGAAGGTCGAAGACATTTCGGTTTTTCGTTTTACTGCATTCACATTGGTGTGAACTAACAAATGATGAAGAAAGGATAGACGCAATGAAGAGGAGGAGTTTCAAAAGATGGGTGCTCGGTGGGGCGCTGGCGGCAGCCGGTCTTACCCTGAGTGCCGGTCTGGCGGTTGCCGCGCATCCGCCGGTGACGCTTTACACCTACGAAGAGTTGGCCATGCAGTATGGCTTGAATGTTGCCAACAACGAAAAAATGCCGGTTCAGGTTGATCCCAATACCCTGCGCGGCTTCCCTTACAGCCCCAAGCAGACCTGCGGGGGTTGTCATGAGTACAATAAGATTTCCGACCATGCCTTCCACGCCGCCCTCGGTATGCACGAGTGGCAGGACACCGCGGACGGCGAGTTCAAACTTGATGATCCCAATGTCATCAAACCCTGGGTTCAATCCGGGGCCATGTGGGGTAAGTGGTGAAGTCCCTCCCTTCGCCAGGTGGCGAACTTCATGGATCAGAACCCCGCAACACCCGAAGTAGTTGATGACAAGTATTACACAGAAGAAGAATTTTTGGCCCAGACCGACCTGACCACCTGGGACATGGCGGTTTACTGCGGCACCTGCCACGTCGGCGGCGGCTTTGGTGAAAAAGACCGCAACGGTGTGCGCCTCTCGATGAAAAATCCCGTCGGCGGTATGGACCCGGGTGCGGCCGGATATTCTGAGGCAACGCCTTTCAATGCCTACAATCACTATGTGTTCGAACTGTTCACCAAGGATACGGGCCTGCCGCAGCATGTGGTCGGCCAGGCTCCCTGGGCCTACCCGGTCTATGAGGGCGGGCAACCGGTGACGGCTCCGCAGGGTTGGGGACAGGCGATGACTATGGACCTACCCGACGGTTCTTCCATGCCTGTGGCCGACGGTCAGCTCATGATGCCGAACGTCAAGGAGATGGACTGCCTTTACTGTCACTTCAAAGGCTACAACAACCTCATGGCCTCGGTGATGACCTACAGCGGCGCCCACAATGCGGCTCCTATGGCCGGTTCGGGCCTGATGGACACCAACAGTCTCAGCCCCACCTACCAGGGCTATACCGTTGATGTCGGCAATGGCAAAACCCTCATGGGTGCTCCGGCCATGGTCACCATGGACGCAAACGGTATCGTCAGCCTCAGCGATTATGCCCTGGGCAATCTGCAGGGCAATCCGGACGAGGCCAACTGCCGTCAGTGCCATGCGCCCAGTTCCCTGGAAGATTTGCCGGACATGATGCGGGATTTCCTCTCTTCGGCTCCCATGGTCTATACCGGTAACTTCTCCCAGTCCTTTACCGGGCTGGCCATGCCGTCCTTCGATTTTAACGCCCCCTTCGGCAACACCTGGAACTGGACGGAAGCTCCCTTGGGAGCGCCCTATCCGCCGGGACTGGCCTATCCGACCTCGGGCAAAATTACTGTCGGCGACGTGATGGCCGGCATGGGGATCCTCGGCGGCAACTGGGCCTACATCCCCTCTATTGGCTTCCCGGCCGCCATGGGACCCACGGTTTACAACACGGGCGTCTTCCCCTTTGGCCCCAACGGCATGCCGGCAGCCGAACTGCTGGATCCCTACGATCCGGCCACATTCGACTGGTCCGATCCCAATGCCATGCAGATTCTGATGGCCAAAGAGATCGGTGGCGGCAATCCGGCGGGCACCGGCCCTCTCTATTTCGAGGCGCCTTTGCTTGACGCCAATGGCAATCCCACCGGTTTCATGGATCAGAACGCTCTGAAGAAAGGCATCGTGCCTTTCCCCCGGGCCGAGTGGTTCAAGCGCGGCGATCTCTTCGGCAACGCCCAGCAGGAGGTCCACCTGGCCATGGGCTGCGCCGGCTGCCACATGGACACCAACACCACCAAGATCGACCAGTATGATGCCGATGGCAATATCGTCTTTGACGGCAAGAGCCAGTGCGACCCCGGGCGCGGTTTCGATGCGGCCAGCGGCGTTGAAAACGGTACGGTGGTTGACGGCGTGACTTTCGACTCCAATAACACGGTGAAAAAGTGCGCCGACTGCCATGTCACCGGCAGAAACTCCGATGGCATCGCTATCAACACCTTTGGCGCGCCTGATCCCACGGCCGCTCACCAGGCCGCAGGTTTAACCGCTAACCTGGTGCAGGCTGTCGGGCCGCAGGGTCTTGTGCCTGGCAACCACCTTGACATCATCGACTGTACGGTCTGCCATGTTTACAAAAAACAGATGGCCGTGCGCCTGCTCGATTCCACCTCGGGTCATCGTTTCCCGACCATGGTGGGCTTTGACGAGTCCAAGGGCATGCTGGGCATGTTCGACGATCCCTTCGGCATGGGCATGCCGGCCGGCAGCAATGCCGCCGAATGGCAGCCTCTTTATGTCTGGCAGAAACAAGGGATGTCCGATCAGAACAGCGATCCGAACTGGCGTCGTAAGATCATGCAGATCAACATGATTACCGCCACACTGTGGAACAATATCGATTCCACCGTCGATGCCAACGGCGATGGTCAGACCGGGCGTCATGCCTTGACTTACGACCCCGCCACGGACCCGGCCTACACCGGCATGGTACAGAAAACCTACTATGACCCCTGGATTCAGCGTGACCTCAAGGCCGGTCTGAACTTCGGCCCCAGCGGTTTCGCGCCTATCCCTGTAGGTTTCGGCGGCGGCGATTATCAGTCGGCCTATGCCCCAGATGGAACCTTCACCGGTGCCTGGCAGTATGTCGGTGTCTACGGCGGCAACATCATGTTCTCCACGCCGGAAGAAATCGAAGCCTACAAGGCTTACCGCAATGCCATCGCCCCTGCCGTCGATGGCAAGGATTGGACCGACACCGAACTGCTGCTCGGCGGCGCTCCTTTCATGATCACCCACAACGTGCGCAGCACCGATCAGTTCGCGCTGGGCAAAAACTGCAGTGATTGTCATGCTGCAGGCAAGGGCTTCTTCGACGGCGGCTTCAACATGACTGGTACCGCCATCAAGGCGAATGCCGGCGGTCAGTTCATGGCCTCCGCTGCAGAAGAGTTGGTCATTGTCGCCAAGGCGACCGATCTGACCACAGCCGCTGAGATTGGGACCAAAGACGGTGTTGCCCTGGAGGTTCCCTTCGAAGAGCTGGGCGACTGGGATCCCGCCACCAAGACCTTTACGCCGAATCCGGGCGGGGCCTACAAACGGGTGACGGATCTGGACCGCAGCGTGGCTCTTTATCCGGCTGAAGCGTCCTACACGGCAGTTGACGGCACTACCTATGCCAGCCGTGCCGACTGGGTTGCCTACCTGAACACCCTCAGCAACCCGGCTGACTTCGGTATCGGTGTGGATCCGGTGGCTGTCTTTTCGGCGCCGACCACCGAGATTACAGTCAACACGGCCTTTGACTTCGTGGCCGACACCAGCGCCAACACCCAGGGAAGCTTTACCTACTCCTGGCTGATCAACGATGGCAACGGCACGACCCTGACCGGCGCTACCGCCAGCCACACCTTTACCACGACCGGCAGCTTCCTGGTGACGCTGTATGTCGAGGATGAAGAAGGCAAACGC
Source organism: Desulfuromonas sp. KJ2020 (assembly GCF_024197615.1). Classification (NCBI taxonomy): domain Bacteria; kingdom Pseudomonadati; phylum Thermodesulfobacteriota; class Desulfuromonadia; order Desulfuromonadales; family Desulfuromonadaceae; genus Desulfuromonas; species Desulfuromonas sp. KJ2020. The sequence continues at coordinate 1,224,904 of NZ_JAKUKE010000003.1, read as the reverse complement.
GTCGCCGATTCCAAGTACGTCAAGGTCGTGGCGCCGGCACCTGACACCACCATCAGCTACAGTCAGATTGCCGGCACCAACAGCGCCGAAGTCACCTTCGGCAACATGCCGACCCACACCCGCCTGCTGCTCTACTGGGGAGACGGCACCTACCAGTGGGTCACGGATGATCAGCCGGATCTGACAGTGACCAAGGCCTTCCGGGCCGTGTCGACCTACGACAAGGGGACCTACTACCAGTACCTGACCCGTGTCTATGTCTACAACGGCAGCACCCGCGTCGACTACAAGACCGCCACGATCACGCTGACTAAATAACCATCAACCCTAGACCGGGTCCGGCTTACGCCGGACCCGGTCTAGGCCTGTTCCTGTCGTGCAATGACGATGCGCCCGGATTCATTTCCGGGCTTTTTTCCTGAGGCGGGCACGGTGAGGTTAGACCGCTTTGGAATGGAATGGTTTTTGTATGCCATCCACGACAGCACCGACATGGTCTTTTTGCTGTTTGTTCTTTTATGTAATGCCCGCTTCTTTCCCTTTGGATATGGTTCTATGAAATGGTTTTTCTGCCTTCTGCTGCTCGGCTTCGGGTTAATTCTTCCGGCGGATGGGCAGTGCTCCAGCCAAAAGGGGGCGTTCACCGGGAGTCTTATGGCTGGTGGGTATTTCCCTGATGGCGGCCGCCATACAAGCGATTCAGGTCTTTACGGAATCAAGCTGGGCTATACGTTAACCGGACGCTCCCTTATTCAGACGCTGGCTCTGGAGGTTGACCTCTCTCGGATTGAAGGGAGTTCGGACAAAGACAGTGAGCCGGGGTATGGGGGGCGTCTCGATGTTCTCTATCCGTTGCGCCAGGCGGGGGATTTTCGTCCTTTTCTGGCCTTGGGAGCCGGAGTGCTCGATCCCCCTGGTTCCATGGGGGCCGATTTTAGCGTAGCGTACGGGGGTGGGGTTGTTTACCGGCTCAGCCCTTTATTCGGACTGCGGGCCGATGTGCGGCATCTTCTGCCCATGACAACGGACCGCTACAATGATTTTAGTGCTAGCCTCGGGGTGGCGATTCGCTTAAGCGGGTCAGAGACTGAACAAAAAAGACTCCCCAAAGACGCCGACAAGGATGGCGTACCGGATGGCCGGGACCGCTGCCCCGATACACCTCGTGCTCTTTCGGTAGATCGCCACGGATGTCCGGATAACCCCCCCGACAGCGATGGCGACGGTGTCGCGGATTATCTCGACAGTTGTGCTGGCACGCCGGAGGGCGCTTCCGTTGATGCGAAAGGCTGCCTGAAAGACAGCGATGGTGATGGTGTCCCCGACACGGAGGATATGTGCCCGGAAAATCCCCCGGGTTTGCCAGTCGACGAACGTGGCTGCGTTCGTCTCGATTGAAATGATTCGTCCTTAACCGGGGGGGCTCGATGAGGATGATTCCGTGCCAAGCCTGAAACGTTTCCTCCAGCTTCTGATACTCTGCACCCCTGGGTTGCTGTTGCTGGTTTCCTTTCTGTGGGGAAGAGGCCAGGTACATGACTTTGCGAACCGCTGTGAATCCTGCCACCTGACCTTCAAGGACGACGGCATGCCTGGCAAATATACCCGGAACATTGATTTTCTGTGTATGGAATGCCATCGCGTGTCCGCGGTGTATTCCCACCCCACCGGCATGGTTCCTTCATTCGATGTGCCCGCTGAACTGTCGCTGGACTGGTCGGGGCGTATGACCTGTGCAACCTGCCATGATCCCCATGGTGAACATGTTGCGGGAGGGGGCGACCTGCTGCGGACGAAATATCGGGGTAAACTTTTCTGCCAGCAATGTCATAATTACGCTTTGCCGACCGAAGGGCGGCACGGCGGCACCGGGGGGCGGGCTCACTTTGGCGGCGTGACGCCCCTCGATTCGGGGCGATGGTCCCGCCTTCTTGATGCTGTTTCCGCCGAATGCCTGGCCTGTCATGACGGGGTTGTCGCCCCGGCAACTTCCTATCGGGTCGGGGAGGAAGACGAGTCGGTAACCTACAGTCAGCGGAAACTCTCCCATCCCATCGGCATCGATTATCGCCGGGCCGCGATGCGGGACCGGGAGTTGCGTTCGCCAGAAGCTCTGGCGCCTTATATCACCCTCTTTGAGGGCAAAATCGGCTGCGGTTCTTGCCACAATGTTTTTTCCCGGGAGAAAAATCTTTTGGTGGTCAACGACAGGGGCAGTTCTCTCTGTTTTGAATGCCATATCAAATGATGCAGAGCGTTCTTCATCAGATTGGAGTTGTTTATGTCCATCAGTTATTTCAAAGCGTTAAAATATCTGTCGATTATTGGTTTTTTTCTGCTGTTTACTTCCCAAACCGTCATGGGGGACGAGAGTGTCGTCGCCAGGGTCGGCGGCATTCCGATTACCACCTATGAGCTTAAACGACAGGTCAGTCGCATTCTGCCGTTGAATTCCAGTTATCATGGTGGTGTTTCCCGCGAAAAGCTCGAAGAGATCGAGGAAAAAGCCTTGGGCGAACTGATTGGACAGGCCATGAAGGTCCGTTATGCTTTGGATAATGAAATCGTGGTTTCCTCCGAGGAGCTGGAGGCGCGTCTTCAGCCCGTCTGGGAAAAATTTCCGACTCCTGATTTGCTCGCCGAAGCCCTGCAGGGAGAAAGTGTGTCGGCCTTGCGGGCCTCCGTGTACCGGGGATTGATCGCCCAAAAAGCCGAGAAGGTTGCCATCGCCCAGCAAGTCAATGTGCAGGAGGCTGAGGTCAGGGACTTTTATCAGGCCAACCAGCAACGGTTTTTCAGACCCCGCATGTTTCGGGCCAGCCAGATCTTTATCAAGGTGGATCCGCGTCTGACCCCGGAACAGAAAACACCCTTTCTGGAGAAGGCACAAGATCTTTCGGCGCGGGGAAAGGCCGGTGAGGATTTTTACAATCTGGCCTACTACAATTCCGATGATGAAAAACGCTACGTGGGGGGAGACCTGGGGTATTTCCACGAAGGCCAGCTTATCGCCGACATCGAAAAAGCTATCGTAAAGATGCAGGTCGGCGAGGTCTCCGACCCGGTCGAATCGATTTACGGCTACCATATTCTCAAGTTGGCAGAGATCAAGGATCCCGTACAACTTTCCTATGAGGAAAAAAAAGACGATATTCGTAGTGAACTGGAGCAGCAGAAATATGAAACCCTGTATGCGGCCTGGATGACGTCTCTGCAAGAAAGCTGCAAGGTGGAGAGGATGGAGGGGCCCATTGCTTCAGCGCCGGGAGTGGAGCGACCGGAGGGAAAGAAAAACCGTTCTCTGTAAAAGCGTCATTTGAATCCTGCGGTGGTCATTTGACCACCTTGGCCCACCGAGAGGAGACGGACTTTTTCCAAATACCCTACTGATGGCCAGGGGTTGAGCGCGTTTTTGGCTGGAAAATCTCATTTTAATCCGAGTGAATAAGGATTAATTCTTTTATAAATACAGTCATTTAAGGCTGTTGCTCTCCTTCCGGAAGAGGTTAGGGGAAAATAATGGCCGGATGCCGGCAAGGGGCCCGTTTTTTGCTCTTTTAATGTTTGTACCACCGCACAATTGTCGCCTGACCGAAAAAAGCAAAACCAGAGAGATCTGGTGACGCAAAGCCACGGATCCGATACAGGACAGCCGGGTTGCCGAAGTGGGTGCAAAACTTCCCAGGACTCGTTATGGACTAACCATGACGCCCACCTTCGGTTTTAAGGTGGGCGTTTTTTTATGATTAGCATCATCTTTCGAAGGTTCCATTCAGAAAGAAAAGATCATGAAGTTGCGTTGGAAACAACTTTTTCATGTAGGGTTGGTCGTATTTTTGCTGAACCTGGTCCTTTTCCTTACGTCCAGGGCCATACACAGGGGCAGCATCGGGACAAGCCGCTATTTTCTGCACTGGAACTTTTTGCTTACCCTGGCCTTCGGTCTGACGATCTATGGCATATTGATCAAGTTATCGCATGTGCGACGAAAACGGCGGGAGATTGAAGCCCAATGTCACACTCTGGTTGAAAGCCTCGGCCTCGGGGTTTCTCTCGTTGATGAGAATTTCAACATTCTGATGGCTAATTCAGCTATCGGGCGCATTTTTGACAAGGATGTCACTAGCCTGGTCGGGCGCCCGTGTTTTCGCGAACTAAAGCGCCGGAAAAATCCCTGTTCGGACTGCCCTGGCGCTATCGCCCTGAGCACCGGGTCTCCCGCCACCGAGGAGATAGTCGGTCATCATGCCGACGGGTCTCCCCGCGTTATGCGGGTGCAGGCCTTTCCTGTTTTTGACCCGGCTGGCCGAGCGCACCGTTTTATCGAGATTGTCGAGGATATAACGGCTCAAAAAGAGGCTCAGCGCGCCTTGCGAGAGTCGAATCAGTTGGCCAAGACGGTGCTCAGCAGCATCCGCGATGGCGTGGCGATTATCGATACCGCCGATTATTCTTTCACGGCCGTCAATCGGGTTTTTCTGGAAAATGTCGGTTTGCGTGAGGAAGAAGTCGTTGGACGCTCCTGCTACGAACTGCTACCGCAGAAACCTTTCTCTTATCCTTCCCAGGATGCCTTCTGTCCCATAGAGGAAAGCGAAAAGAGCGGCGCCCACGCCCAGGCCGATTACTCTGTAACTGATGCCAAGGGGGATATCCGTCACCTGGAAGTTTTTACCTCACCGATAAAAAACGAATCCGGCAAGGTGATCCAGGTGGTCTGGGTGGCTCGGGATGTGTCCGAACGCAAAAAGGCCGAGCAGGAAATCCGCCACCTCGCCTATCATGATGCCCTGACAGGTCTGCCCAATCGTAGCCGCCTTGAGGAGCGCCTGGAACAGCTCTTTTCTCACGGTCAGCCCGCCAATCAACAGCTGGCCATGCTGTTCCTCGATCTCGATCGCTTCAAAAATATCAATGACACCTTCGGTCATGCCATGGGAGATCTCCTTCTCAAGTCGGTGTCACGACGTCTGAGAACCAGTGTGAGGGAAGGGGACATGGTCGCCAGGTTGGGTGGCGACGAATTCGTTATTCTTCTGATCAGAACGAAGAATCGTCAGGAAGTGGAGACCGTCGCACGAAAGATTCTGGAAGTCATTTCAGCGCCTTTCTATCTGGAAGGGCATAAGATTTACATCACGACGAGTATCGGCATTGCCCTGTGTCCTCACGATGGCCATGAGGGCGATCTTTTGAAGAAAAGTGCCGATATGGCCATGTATGCTGCCAAGGAAAAGGGACGTAACGCCTATCACTTCTATTCAGAGCAGATGGGGCAGCAGGCTCTCGAACGTCACCACATTGAACAGGAACTGCGCCTGGCCCTTGAAGAGGGGCAATTTTATCTGGTCTACCAGCCACAGTTTGATTTGCGCACAGGTCAGCTCACAGGGATCGAAGCCCTGTTACGCTGGCGGCATCCCGAGCGTGGACATATCTCCCCACTGCAGTTTCTGCGTACCGCCGAAGAGACCAACCTGATACGCCCTCTGGGTGAATGGGTGCTCGAAACCGCCTGCGCACAGAACAAAGTCTGGCAGAAGGAAGGCTTCCCCTGTGTGAGGGTATCGGTCAATCTTTCGAGCCATCATTTTCGTGATCCTGACTTCAGTCGGGTCGTCAAGGAAACTCTTGCCCGCACGGAACTGAGCCCCCAGTGCCTTGGGCTGGAGTTGGCAGAAAGCGTTCTAATGGAAAACACCGAGTCGTTAGCCCGAATTCTCCAGGATTTCAAAAATATGGGCATCCAGTTGACTGTAGATACCTTTGATACGGGCTATGCCCCCTTGCGTTATCTCAAACACTTCCCCATCGACCGAGTGAAAATCTCTCATGGCGCGGCAGAAACCCTGTTTGTTGGGCAGGACAAAAAAAGTCACTTCGAAGAGATGATTCGAAAGGCGCGCCAGCTCAATCTGGAAATAATTGCCGGTGGCATTGAAACCATGGAGCAGATTGATCAACTGACAACCCTTCGGTGTTTTACCATGCAGGGCTATTACCTCGAACGGCCCCTGTCCGCCCATGATATGCCGAGGGTTTTTAAGGGCGGTCTTTTCCAGGGGCGGCTGGTGGCCAAATCCTGATGTCGTCTGTTTATCCTCTTTTGATCCCCTCCAAAATCTTTGCGCAAGATAAGTCTTGAATTAATTGCAAAATATAGATATTGTGAGCCGGTCATTCTACGGCAAACTTCCGGAGTTTTCCGGTCGGACACCGTCCATTTGAGGATGGCGCCGAGTTCTACGAATTAAAACGTTGAAGGAGGATTGTTGATGAAACGCGTAATGAAAATGACCGCGCTGCTTCTGGGTCTGTTTGTTCTTGCGGCCCCGGTTTTGGCCGCATCCGATGCCGGTGGCCGCGGCCGATATCTTTTCCGTAAGGAATGCCGCACCTGTCACGGTACGGATGGGCGCTCCGTTGCTTTGACACCCCAGAGTCGGAAGGCCGACGAATGGCGCGCTTTCTTTGAGTCTGAGCCCAAACAAAACCACACAGAAGCCTGGCAGAATATCGGCGATCGTAACTTGGAAAAGATCAAAGAATTCGTCGTGCTGAACGCTTCAGATGTTTTTTCGTCCAAGGCTGCTGACTGCTGGGATCCGAAATAAGCCGCCTTTGACAACAAGAATCACTAAAAAAGCCGCCCCTATCAGGGCGGCTTTTTTAGTGATTCTGAATTGTTATGCGGATCAGTACTATTTGATCAGAAGCTTGACCGCCGCCTGACCGTCCGCCTTGTTCTCCTCTTCTGAAGCTATCTGGGGCTCAATGACAAAAAGACGTCCCGGGTCCACCTGTCCGGTGTCGGTCAGATGTTCCAGGGTACTGTTCGCTCTTTCTATGGCCAGAAGGCGCAGGTCCTCGTCGGACACCTCGGTGGCGTTGAGCAAGAAGTCTTCCATCCGTTTTTGGGCTTCTGCCGCATCAGCCGCAGGCGATGAACTTTGCTCTGTCGGCACTTTTCCAGGCGACTCCTTCAGGGTTTGCCGATAGAGCCGCTCCAGATAAAAAGCATATTCTTCTGGACTGAGCGGAATATCCTGTTCAGATGATTTGCTTTCGTTTACGCGGGTCGATTTGAGTTTCTCCAGTTTAAGGCGATCAAGCAGTTTTTTTCTGGCTAAAGCCTCGCTGTCGCTTTGCATGTCGACCTGTCCGGCAAGATCCATCTTCAGACCCGGCCTTTCGCTTAAGACCTTGGCGACCAGCGGCAGTTTATCTAAAGCAGCCGGCCCGAGGCTGGCTGCTCCCGGTTCAAAGGGAATGTACTGCAAATCCTCGCCGGCAGGAATGAGGCTGCCGAGCAGCGCAAAAGGACTGGTGGCCGCCTTAGTCAGGAGATTGACGATTACCTGCAGGATCACGCTGCCAACGCTGAACTCGGGATCGTCAAGGTCTCCCTGCACGGGGATGTCCAGGCTGATTTCACCGCTGCGGTTTTTCAGCAGGGCGATGGCCAGATTGACCGGCAGACTGGTGGCATCAGGGCTATCCACGCGCTCGCCCAGAGTGAACTGGTCGAGAAAGACCTTGTTTTCGCTTTGCAGCTGGCTTCCCTTGATGTCGTAATGCAGATCCAGATTCAATTTGCCCTTCTCGGTTTTTTGGCCGACGTATTTACCCGAGTACGGGGAGAGGGGGCTCAGGTTGAAGTTTTTAAAATCGAGGGCCAGATCCAACCGGGGGGTGCGGGTCAGCGGATTCATCGTGCCGGAGAGGATCAGCGGAGCCTGCTGGTCAATACGGGCATCAAAGCGAAATTGGGCCAGGGAATTCGGTTCGGAGGAAATGCCGGTTATTTCGCCCTGCAGTTGGTCGATGGTCGCGCCGTAGCTGGGGCTGATGCTGCGGTCCTGTACCTTGGCGCTCCCTTTGTTCAATACGATTTTGTCGATACGCAGATCGAGGGGAGCCGCCGCTGTCCCTTCATTCGCTTCTATGGCCTTTTCAGCCGGCTCTGGTTTTTCTTCACTGTCTCTAGTCAGGCTCGCCAGATTGAGACGTCCATCTTCCCGTACCACCAGATTCACAACCGGTGCATCGAGCTCTATTGTGTCGATCCGGAGCTGCAGAGGCGTTTGTTCCAAGGCGATGCCCTTTAGTCGCAAAGCCTTCCACCCCAGCAGATCTTCGCCCTGCGTATCATCTTTGGTCCTGAGTTCTGAGATCGTACAGGCGCCGGTAAAGCGCAGTTGTTTTTCCGGATCAAATTCGATATCCCCTTGCAGTGACAGAGAGCCGTCGGCCATCAGGACACGGGAATACTCCGAGATGTATGGCTGAAAGTCGGCCAGCCGTACAGAGGCGACATCTACGGTGGTTTGGAGGGCTACGGGTGTCAGAGCCAGACTGCCCGTTCCCTTGAGATGACTGTGGCCGTTCAGGTCGAGGGCATAGGACAGACTGCCTTGTGTCTGAGGCAGGGTAGAAAGCCCCTGGGTTTGGATAACGATGGCACTGGCACGGATGTCGGCAGGGTTTCCCAGGGTGCGGTCGCTGAAGAGGACCTCGCCGTTGCGCAATGAGAAGGCATCTACGGTCAAGGCCCAGCCGGGAGAGTCATTTTCGTTTCCGACGACTTCCTCTTCAGACGAAGGTTCGGCGTTTTCCGCTCCGTCCGGGAGCAGGGCCAGGGGGAGCAGTTTGCCGTCTGACGACCGGATCATCTCCACATAGGGCGAATCGACGTCGACCTGGGCGAGGCGGATATCGCCCGCCAATAAGTTGGAATCCGCCAGAACGACCGTAAAGGCCGGCAGGCGCAGGTAGGTTTTGCCGGCCTGGTCGGTGACCTCCGTCTCTCTAAGGGTCAGGGTCCCCGTCAACGCCAGGCGGGAGGAACCATCGTTACGATACAGGTAGGAAAGCCGGGTATCCAGGTCGAGCAGGGCTGATTTAAGGCGAAAGGCCGTGGGATTCGGAACATAAGCCAGGTATTCGGGGATATTGATGCCATCCATTCGGAGGTCGATGTCTGTTTCGCGGGACTCGGCGAACAGCTTGCTCCCACCGGCAAAAGTGACCGGCGTGCCGTTGACGACAGCTGAAAAGACCGGCTCTACCGAGCTTTCAATATTGCTGGGCAGGTTGGAAACGGAAGGGATAGCCAGCCTGAGGTCGTCAATCTGATGGACCGTGTCTTTCGGCATATCCCGAAAGCGGATGGAGCCGTGGTCGATTTCGATGTTGTTGATGGAAAAGAGAAAGGGTTTTCCCTCCTTCTTTGGTTCGGGGGCCTCCGTCGTTTTCTCCCCGACCAGCAAATCGGAAAAGGAAAAGGTGTTGTCGGACAACCGGCTGAAGTCAATCGCCGGTTTTGACAGGGAAACGGAGCGAAGGATCAGCGCCTTTTTGAAAAGAGACAGGCTCTGCAGGTTTACATGGAGGCGATCGAAGGCGATGAATTGGGCCGTATTCTCCTGGTCCCGCAGGCTGAAACCTTCGATCGTTGCCGTCAAGGCATAAGGGTTCAGGCGAATTTTGGCAATATCCACCTGCCGGTGCAGCATCTCGGTCATTTTGTTTTCGAGGACAGGTTTCAGGATGAGGGGCAGGAGCACGAATCCGAGCAGGGTATAAAAAAGGATAGCCAGCACGGTGCCGAGAATCACCTTTTGCCAACGTTTCAACTGCTTGAGGGAAGTGAGAAAGGCAGGCATAGTCAGTCTTCCGTATAAAGGGTTCATGTCGCAGGAAAAGCTTTTCGCCAAGTGGCTGGTTCAATTGTTTCACAGAGATGGGGCATGCGCAAGGGCGGCGGGATTTTTACCAGGGCAGTATTTGCGGGCTGGAGCGTGGCGACAGGTTACCCGGGGGCGAAAAGTCGAACAAAATGGTTGTAGAGTTCGTGGTCCAGATCGGAGACCAGGTCTTCCTTCATGATCTTCAGGGCCTCAAAGGTGGAGCGGCGCCTGTGATAGGAGCGGTCGGAAGTGAGGGCCTCGTAAATGTCCGCCAGGCGGCAGATGCGCGCGTAGGGGTGTATTTCTACTCGCACAAGACCGCTCGAATAGCCCTTGCCATCGTCACGCTCGTGGTGCTGGGCCGCGACGAGTCTGGCCTCTTCGCAGATGGTCGGACTTTTTTTAAGAATTTCGAATCCCTCCAGGGGGTGCTGCTGAACGATGGCCCGTTCTTCAGTGGTCAGGGGGCCAGGTTTATTGATGATTTCAAGGGGAATTTTGCACTTGCCCAGATCGTGCAGGAAGAAGCCCGCTCCCAATTTTCGGATCTCCTTTTCCGCCTTTTCTCCGTAATAGGAGCGAGCCAGGGCAATGCCGAAAATGCCGACATTGGTGCAGTGGGTGTAGGTGTTGTTGTCGTAGCCGGCCAGCTTGATCAGGCATTTGGTGGTAGGGTCATCGGCTATGATCAGGTCGACGGTGGGAGTGATGACCTCCTCCGCCAGGCGCAGAAATGGGGCTCGGGGGTCGTCATAAACTTTGCGCATGATTTCCCGGCAGCAATCGTAGACGGCACCCGCTTTGCGTTCAGGGGTGCTGACCGGATCGTGCAGGATGGCCTGGGTGACTTTCTGAACATAATCGTAATAAAGCTGGGCGTCTTTTTCTCGGATATAGAGGCTCTGGATGCCAAAAAAAGACAGCTTGCTTTGAATATCCCGGCCAAAGGGCAGCCCCTTGCCGGCAAAGAGGACATACTCGGGTTCGCCGACCCGCCACAGATGCGCGCTGACTTTGCGATACAGGTCGCAGGGTGCGTACTGCTCCGCGTGCAGAAGCGACAGCCCGATGGAGATCCATCCCTGCTGGACAGGAACAATTTGCGCAAGTGTGGTTGTCAGCTCTTCTTTTCTTTTCAGCATGATTCTCTCGGCAATATGCGGCCGTTTTGATTTTTACGGGCCTGTGTCGTCAGACCGGTGCCATTTTGGGGACCTTCGTGTCCCAAAATAGTCGCCCCCCTGTCATGAAAAAGGAGCGACATGAACAGGGAAGAGCAGGAACTAACGGGACTGGGGGAAACCCCGGTAGCGTATAATCTTTCCCGGCAGGCCATGGGGTCCCTAATCCAAAAGTCATGCCAATGGGTGCTTCTAATTCGGGCTACAGGGCGGCTGTCTGGATTGGGCCTGCACGCGTTTCAGCCTCAAAAGCGCCTTTCCACCTCGCGTATATCTGCGCCACGCTGGCGGTTTTGAGGTTGACACAAGTGTAACCTGTAACACGTAATACGTTTCCGGTGTCAGGGAGCCGAAAAGCTTTTGGCGCCTCGCAAAGTAAAGCCAAGCAGACCGACCAGCAAGGCGCCGCCCGCCGTCAGGAACAAGAGAGATAGTCCCACGACCTCGCCGATGTATCCCAGCAAAAAAGAGCCTGAAAAAAGCCCCAGATCGATGCTCCCCGTAAAGATGCCCGTGATTTTACCCCGGTTCTGATAACTCTCGTGGCGTATGGCCATGCTGTTGAGGGTGGGAAAGAGCATGCCGTGCCCGATTCCGCAGAGCAGGCCGGCCATGGTGAGTCCCCAGTTTTTCTGGACCAGCGCCAGGGCGAAAAGGCCGCTGGCGGTGATGGCCAGAGCCCAAGGGAGCAGGCGGATTTCACCCAACCGATCTGCCAATTTTCCGCCCAGAAAACGGATCATTATCGCCGAGCCGGCGTAGGCCAGGTAGAACAGGGATATGGGGGACAGTTGGCGCGCCTGCGCCAGGGGTGCCACAAAGTTGCCGCTCGCCGCCTGTCCAATCCCGAAAAGGAGGGCGAGGCCAGCAACGATCAGGTGCTTTCGTCGCCGGAAGAGGGTGAAGAAGGAAAACGTCTGCTCGTGGCTGGCTTCGGCGGGTGTTTCCCGCAACGGCCATTGGATCAGCAGCCCGATGAGCGCCAGGGCGGCAGACATCACAAAAAAATGAGGAAACCCGGCATGGCGAAGCACCCATTCGCCCAAAGCGGGACCCGCGGCCAGACCAATGAGCCCCGATGTTCCGAACATGCCCAGCCCTTCATTGAGACGATCCCTTGGAATGATATCCGCCATATAGGTGAACACTGCGGTGAAACAGATGGCGATGCCAACGCCGTGGACCACGCGAACCACAAGCAGCGGCCCGTAAAAACCGTTCAGCGGCCCGGTAAAGGCGAGGTAGGTCAGGGGCATCAGAACCAGGATGAGACAGCCGGCCGTGTAACTCTTTTTACGGCCGAGCCGGTCGATCATCTCCGATATCCAGGGCCGGCAGAGCGCCGAGGCCATGGCAAAAACCCCCATGATAATGCCGATATCTCCCTGGCTGCCGCCGTGTTCACCAATGAAAAGGGGAAAGAGAAAAAAGGCCGTGAACGACGAGACGGTGGTCAGGTTGGCGACAAACATCACCAGGAAGGTTTTCGTGTACAGCATACCGGTCTGGCCTTTTTGCTGGAGGAATGTCTCTTATAAGACGCCCTTCGTAAAAGGTCAAGAATGGGGTAGGCGGAGACACTTTTTAATGATTCGGACGGGGGCAGGGGATGGATGTCAACCGCAACTAGCATGGTGGTTGACAGGATTGAAAAAGCCGTGTTAATTTCGCCGCCATGGAAGAGAGCCTTTACAGTATTCGCATGCATGCCACCTGTCTGGGTGACCATCTCTCCGGCGCCGAGGCGTTGGTGAGCGAAGGCGAGCTTAGAGCTGTAGCGGGTGACCTTGTGGCAAGGGCCTTGGGGCATTCGCGGGGGAAAGCCCAGAGCATCCGGATCAGTATTGATGATCTCACCGGCACCGAGGTGAAAAAAGGCAGCCTGCCTGACCTGGTCACAGTGCCCGTGGCCGACTACCGTGAAGGTCGCCGGGCGGCGACGCAGTTGCTGGCCGGGGTCGGGGTCTCCGAGCAGGCCATAACGCGCACTCTGGACGCTCTCAGCCAGGGGGCGGCTCCCGGCCATAAAGCCATGCGCGGGGCCATGCTGGTGAATGCCTCCAGCGGCGAACGTCTTGAACCCGACCCCGCCCGTGGAGTACGCGTCAGTCGGTTTGGGCTGGACGCGGTCACCGCCGACGACCTGCGCCGCGCCCTGCGTCCGCTGGGACTGGACAACGCTCATGTGCGCGAGGCGCTGCTTCTGGCCGCCAAGGTGATCGCCTCGGGGCAGGTGCTCGCTGAACTCTGCTGGTCCGACGACCCGGACTACACCGCCGGCTATGTGGCGACCCCCGGTCTGGGCTATGTTCGTTTTCCCCATCTCAAGCCCCTCGGTGTCGTCCGTGGCGGTCGCGCGTTCTTTGTGCCGTCAGGGCTGCAGGATACGGCTCCGCTGATCTCTTTTCTGCATGATACCCCCTGGCTGGCCGTCCGTCTTGGTCGCCTGAATCTCCCCCTTTCGCTGGAGGCGCTGCGTGATCTCCTGGACCGCTGAGCTTGAACGTTTGAAGAAGCAGAACATGTTCCGCGTGTTGCGAACCGTTGAGAGTTCGCAAGGGCCGAAGGTTTGGTTAAACGGGCAGGAAGTGCTGCTGCTGTGCAGCAACAACTATCTGGGCCTGGCCAGTCATGCCATTCTGATCGAAGCCGCGGCCCAGGCGGCCCGGGATTGGGGGGTAGGGACGGGAGGCAGCCGTCTTATCTCCGGTTCCATGACCCCCCACGCCCAGCTGGAAGAGAGGCTGGCCGCCTTTAAGGGAACCGAAGCGGCCCTGCTGTTCAATTCCGGTTATGCCGCCAACACCGGCCTGCTGCAGGGACTGTTCGGTCCCGATGACGTCATTTTCTCCGATGCCCTCAACCATGCCTCCATCGTCGATGGCTGCCGTTTATCCAAAGCGAGGACGGTGGTCTATCCCCATGGAGATGCGGATGCCTTGGAGCGATTGATGCACCAGGAAGAAAAAACACGCCAGGGCCGCTGGGTGATTGTCACCGACGGCGTCTTCAGTATGGATGGCGATCTGGCGCCCCTTGTCGCGCTGGTTCGCCTGAAAAAACGCTACGGTGCCCTGCTTATGGTCGACGATGCTCACGGCACCGGCGTGCTGGGTGAGAGCGGGCGGGGCACGGCCGAGCATCTCGGCTGTCTGGCCGAGGTGGATCTGCACATGGGGACGCTGGGCAAGGCGCTCGGCTGCTTTGGCGCCTATGTGGCGGCCGACCGGGTGATTGTCGATACCCTGATCAATCGCTCGCGTTCTTTTATCTTTTCGACGAGCTTGCCCCCCTCCATCCCCGTTACGGCCTTGGCTGCCCTCGACGTCGTCGAAAGTCCCGAGGGGGAAAGCCTGCGCCGGGCACTCTGGCACAATCGAAACCTCCTGGCCGACCGCCTGCAAAGGGGCGGTCTGTCGACGGGCCATAGTACCACCCAGATTGTGCCGGTGCTCACCGGCGAGCCTGCGCCGACCATGAAACTGGCCGAAAGTCTGCTGGCTGCAGGGGTCTTTGTCCAGGGCATCCGACCGCCCACGGTTCCTGCCGGAAACTGTCGTCTGCGCGCCACCCTTATGGCGACCCACGAACCCGAAGATCTGGAGAGGGCCGCCGAGCTGATTTTACAGGCGGCGGTCGGAGCCGGCCGATGAAGACCTTTGTGTTGCCTGACGGTCGCCGCCTCGCCTATCGTGAGTCCGGTTCGGGGCCGGTGCTGGTCATGCTACACGGCTGGAGTATGTCCTCCGCCGTATTCAGCGAAGCCATAGCGGCCTTTTCGTCCTCATTCCGGGTGCTGGCTCCCGACCTGCGCGGACACGGCGAGTCGGAGCCTGGGCCGGGCTACCTGCTGGCCGACCTGGCCGGCGATGTGGCCACTTGGATGGAAAAGACCGTAGAGGGCGAAGTGTCGCTGCTCGGCTGGTCTCTTGGCGGCCAGGTGGCCCTGCATCTGGCCATGGCTCTGCGGGAAAAAGTTGGCAGGATCATTCTGCAATCGACCACCCCTCGTTTTGTGGCCGGCAACGGCTGGAGCGCAGGACTTCCTGTCGGGCAGGTCAGGGCGATGAAACGCGACCTGGACCGCAACTATCAAAAAGCCATGGGAGATTTTTTCTCCCGCCAATTTGAAGAAGGGGAAATGTCCCGGGAACGCTTCTGGCGCGTCGTCGATTTTGCCGTGCGGGCCGGTCGCCTCCCGCTTGAGGCGGTAGCGCTGGAGACTCTGGACACGTTGTCTCAGGTTGATCTGCGGGCCGGTCTGGCGCAGATTGACGTGCCGGTGCTGGTCGTACATGGCGAAATGGATCGGATTATTCCCTTCGCGGCCGGAGCTTACCTGGCGCAGCAGTTGCCCTTGGCACGCCTTGCTGCTTTGCCTGGTGCCGGCCATGCCCCTTTTCTGAGTTCCCCCGAGGACGTTTTTGCGCTGTGGAGAGAGTTTCTGCCATGACTGCCGCCCCGGCTGTGCGTTCACACGTGCGGCGAAACTTTTCGAGCCATGCCCAAGAATACGAGCGATACGCGGTCGTGCAGGCGAGAGTCATTGCGCGACTGGTCGGGTTGCTGCGCGAACGGGCTCCTTTTCGGGGTCCCGTACTGGACATTGGCTGCGGAACAGGCCTGCTTGCGGCGGCCCTGCGCCCCCTGTGTCCCCAAGTCACCCTGGTTGTTTCCGATCTCGCCCACGGCATGACCTGCCAGGCCAGGCGGCGGCTACCCGAAGCCTTGGCTCTCGATGCTGACGGCTGCTCGCTTCCCCTGGCCGGCGCCCGTTTCTCCCTGGTCTGTTCGAGCTCGGTCTATCAATGGGTGCCCGATCTGGAAAAGGCTTTTGGTGAAGCCGACCGGGTGCTGTTGCCTGGCGGTGTCTTCGCTTTTGCCCTTTTCGGTCATGAGACGCTCTTCGAGCTGAAGAACTCCCATCACTTTGCCCTGTCGCAGGTTGGAGAAGGAAGATCTTCCCATTTCCAGACTTTTCCGGATATCCAGTTGGTCAGGGGAGCCATGGAGAAAGGGGGTTTTCATTCTCTGCACGTATTTGAGGAGCGTGAAATCGAATACCATCCGGACGTCACCCGGTTGCTGCGCTCTCTCAAGGGGATCGGGGCGCAGAATGCTTCCGCCCATCGTCCGCCTGGCCTGGCGTCACGACGGGTCATGCAGTGCATGGCAGAGCACTACACCCGGCAGTATGGTGGCCCTGAAGGAGTTCCGGCCACGTATCAGGTCATTTATGGAGTTGGCGTAAAAGGCGACTGAATAGAGACGGTTCTACTCGACGCAGAGGATGGCGCATTTGAGGTATTCGGTCTCCGGGCAGGACAACAGGACCGGGTGGTCGTAGGCCTGGCTGCGCATTTCCAGCAGGCGTACGGCCCGGCCTGCCTGTACGGCGGCCTTGCTCAAGGTATCCAGAAAGATGTCCCGGCTCATATGGTGGGAGCAGGAGCAGGTAAAGAGGTAGCCGCCAGGCGTCACCGCTTCCATGGCCCGGCGGTTGATGGTGAGATAGCCCTTGATGGCTTCCGGGAGTTTCTTGCGACTTTTGACGAAGGCCGGTGGGTCGAGGATGATGGTGTCGAAGGTCTGGCGGTCCCGGTTGAGGCTGCGCAGAAAATCAAAAACATCGGTTCTTTCGAAAGAACAGCGGCCTTCCACAAAATTTAGGCGGGCATTTTCCCGCGCCAGCGCCAGAGCGCCTTCCGAAATGTCGATGCCCAGCACCTCGCGGGCCCCATAGCGGGCGGCGTGTACCGACCAGCTTCCCGAATAGCAGAACAAGTCGAGAACCCGGTGCCCTGATACGAATGGCTTCAGGGCCAGGTGATTCTCTTTCTGATCCAGAAAATGCCCCGTCTTCTGTCCCCCCAGAACATCCACGCGGAAGCGCAAGCCGTGTTCCGTCATTATGACGTCTTCGGGCAACTCGCCCTGCAGAATTTCCACCCGGCAGTCCAGACCTTCAAGCTCGCGCACGGCCAC
Organism: Desulfuromonas sp. KJ2020; assembly: GCF_024197615.1. NCBI lineage: Bacteria > Pseudomonadati > Thermodesulfobacteriota > Desulfuromonadia > Desulfuromonadales > Desulfuromonadaceae > Desulfuromonas > Desulfuromonas sp. KJ2020. Next base: position 1,208,049 of record NZ_JAKUKE010000003.1, on the reverse strand, counting down.
ATCGTTGCGGGCGACGATGGCCTGCGGCTGCCAAAGATCGGTCAAAGCCTGCACAATCGCCTGGCGTCGACACTCCATGCCCAGGGTCAGAATCTGCAGGGAGAGGATGTCGCCGTAGCGGTCGACCACGAGTCCTGGTAGACCGTCGCCCTCGCCATGCACCAGGCGCATAGTGGCCAGATCACCGTAAAAATGCTGACGGTAGAGCAGGGCCGCCCTGAAGCGTGCGTGAAAAAACTCGGGGGTGTCGATGGACTCTCTGGCGCGCGAGAGAATGCGGGCGGCAATGAGGGAGTGGGGATTATAATAGGCCATGCCCAGGAACTCCCCCCGATGCGTGAAAACCTCGACCGCCTCCCCCGGTTGGGGGGCGCGGTCGAGGTTTCCAATTTCATTGCTGAATATCCAGGGGTGTCCCGCTCGGGCGCGGCGATCGTGGCCGGCACGCAGGGTCAGTCGGGTCATGGTTCCGGAGGTGCCTCAAAAAGCGATTGGACGATGCGGCGGGCTTCGTTGGAAACAACGCGATAGTAGACTTCTACCCCTTCACGCTGGCCTTCGATAATCCCCTTGTTCTTGAGAAGGGCCAAGTGCTGGGAAACGGTAGCCTGGGGAAGGGCGAGGCATTCCCAAATCTTTTTGACGTTGCATGTCTGAGAAATCAGTCCGGCGATAATTTTCAGGCGAACGGGATGTCCAAGAACCTTAAGAATCTCGGCTTCCCGATCATAATTCTGCATTTTGTCAAATTCCAGCTTTTCCATGATTGGACCCTTCTTTTATTGGATTGTAAAATGCATTGAAATATGCGGATTTTAGTGTCCTCTTAATGCAAATGTCAAGCAGTAAGAGCTGTAAATTAGGCAGCTCCGGTTGCCTGCGGGGTAAAGCACGAGGTATGATTCTGCTCGACTTGTTCCTTTTGCGTAGGTAAACTGTGCGCCCTTTTGGCCCGGGGTTGAAGGTCCTGCGTGGGTCCCAGGGCTGATATTTGTTCTGAAAGGTCTTGTTTTTAAAATGATTCTGGCTGTTGTTCTCTTTTTTGTCGGGATAGCTGTTCTGTACTACGGCGCCGAGTTTCTGGTGGAGGGCAGTTCGCGTTTCGCCATATCCTTCGGTGTTCGTCCTCTCGTTATCGGCATGACCGTCGTTGCTCTGGCGACCAGTATGCCCGAAATGATGGTCTCGCTGCTGGCGGCAGTCAAAGGGTCGTCCGATCTGGCAGCCGGTAACATTATCGGTTCGAATATTGCCAACGTGGGGCTGATACTCGGTGTCGCTGCCGTTTTTCAACCGGTATCCGTCACCCGCAAGACGGTGCTTTGTGAAATCCCCATTATGGTTGGTGCCTCGGTGCTCCTGTGGCTTTGTGCCCTGGATGGTGTGCTTTCCGCAGGGGACGGCCTGCTGATGGTCGGCTCTCTAGGGGCTTTTCTGCTGTACTGTTTAAAAAACGCCACAAATGAAGAGGGGGAGGCAGAGCTTCCGGAGGGGATGGTGCGCAGGGAAAAAGGGCATCGCAAGAAGGATATGTTCTACATCCTTCTCGGTATCGTCGGTTTGGCGGCCGGCGCCGAATTGATGGTGCGTTCCGGGGTTTTCATCGGACGTTCTCTCGGTATTTCCGAGATGGTCATTGGCCTCTCGGTTATCGCTCTGGGAACCAGCCTTCCCGAACTGGCTGCTTCTTCGGTCAGTGCCTGGCGCGGGGAATCGGACCTGGGTGTCGGTAACGTTATTGGCAGCAATATTTTCAATATCTTCTTTGTCCTGGGGGTCTGCGCCCTGATCAGACCCTTGCCTATCCAGGCGGCGGTGCTACGCTTTGAGCTGCCCGTCATGATCCTGTTCAGTATGGCCTTGATCCCTCTCATGTACCGGGGACTTGTCCTGGGGCGCCGGGAAGGGATTTTTCTTTTGGCGGCCTATCTGCTGTTTGTCTGGAGACTATTCTGGTGATGAAACGCTCTGTTCTATGTTTGCTCAGTGGTATCGTCTGGATATTGACTGTCTCTGCCCCTCTGGCGGCAGAGCTTGCCACGGACGAAGCCGTTCTATCCCCTGTGGCGGCCATCGAGGCCCTTTTAGGGGAAGACTACATCTATGATGTCTCGTTTCTCTGGTTTGACCAACTGGCGGAAGGCCGGATCCGACTGGAGCGGGCAGAGTCGCCTCATACCTACCGCGCCATGCTCGAAGCTAAGACCCTTGGGGTGGCGGCCTGGTTGACGGGAGACCGGGTGCAGCGCTATGTGTCGGTGATGCAGGCGACCGACGATGGGCGCTTGCATTCGCAGGTGTATGAATCGCACATTCTCAAAAAGAAAAAGGGCAAAATAAACAATCGGATAAAGCGTTATACCTTCGATAGCGAAAACCGCACCATTCTCTACCAGAAATTTAACGGCGACAAGAAGGTGAGCGAAGAGGTCATCGCCTGGAATCATGAGGAATGGCCCGACGATTTTCTGACGGCTTTCTATAATTTCCGCTTGGGAAACAGTGGTCCCCTGGTGCCGGGGGCGCGCTATCGCATACCCACCTTCAAAAAAGAGGGCCCGGCTGACATCCTGATTGAAATTCTTTCTGAAAAGGCCAGGCCCTCGAAGGCCTTTTTCCCGGCAGGCGGGCATCTGGTCAAGGTGATACTTGATCCGGATGTCTTTGAAACGGCCGGCGGCGATGTCTTTATGTGGATGGATGCCAGCGGCAGGCCGGTTAAAGGGCTTGTCGAAAAGGTTATCGGGCTGGGAGACGTCAAAGGAACCATGCGTCAATAAAATTCAGAGTGTCCAGTTTGGAAGGAAATTCATGGCATGAGTAAAGAAACCGTTTATGTGATAGGGCATAAAAATCCGGATACCGACTCCGTCTGCAGCGCCATGGCCTATGCCCGTCTCAAACAGCTGCAGGGGGTGCCGCAGGTGCAGGCGGCGAGGGCCGGTGACTTGAACCGTCAAACCGAATTCGTGCTGGATGAACTGGCGCTACCCAGGCCTCAACTCCTCATGGATGTCTATCCCAGGGTCAAGGATGTGGTCGGTGAACACGTGGTCACCATTTCGGGTAATGCGCCCCTGTCACGGGCCCTGGAACTCTTTCACCTGCATAACATCCGCCTGTTGCCGGTGATCGACGACGATCGGCAGCCGCTGGGACTGCTGTTTTTGAAAAAAGTGTCCGAGCGGTTTCTGATCCCGCGGCAGGAGAGCGAGATCCGTCGGGTTATTGCCTCGGTAGACTCCATTCGCCAGTGTCTCAAGGCCAGCATTCTCTGTCAGGCCGAGGGGGCTGGTGACAAAGTGGAGGAACTCAACCTCTATGTCGGCGCTATGGCCTCTGCCACCTTCCGGGAGCGTGTTAAGGGATGCAACCCGCGCGACATGGTTCTGGTGACGGGAGACCGCGAGAATATTCAGAGACAGGCGGTCGAAATGGGGGTGCGCCTCCTCATTGTCACCGCCAGTCTGCCGGTGTCGCCGGATATGCTCAAGCTGGCCCGGGAAAAAGGGGTCACGATTCTCTCAACGCCCTTTGATACGGCGACCAGTGCCTGGCTGACCCGGCTGTCCACTCCCGTCCGTGAACTGGTGACGTCCGATCACCAAAGTGTCGGCCTGCAGGATCGTCTGGATGATTTGCGCCTGAAGCTGTTGCACTCCAAAGACCCTGGCGTCGTGGTTCTTGATGGCGAGGGCAGGGTGGCGGCGGTGGCCACCAAAAGCAATCTGCTGTCCCCATCCCAGGCCAAGCTCATCCTGGTGGACCACAATGAACTGTCCCAGGCTGTGGCCGGGGCCGACAAGGTCGAAATTATGGAGGTCATCGATCACCATCGCCTGGGGAATTTTCATACCGATCATCCGATCCGTTTTATTAATCAGCCGCTGGGCAGCACCTGTTCCCTGGTGGCTACCCTTTATCGGCAGGCGGGGAGAGAGCCGGAAAGGGCTATTGCCGGTCTGATGCTGGCCGGTCTGCTTTCCGATACGGTCATACTCAAATCCCCTACGACCACCGACACCGACCGGGAAATTGCCACCTGGCTTGGCCAACTTGCCGGTCTCGATCCTTATGAGTTCGGACGTCGCATTTTCAGCGCCGGCAGTGCGCTGGCGGCTCATCCTTCCGTCAGACATCTGATCCTTGCCGATTTCAAGGAATACAAGGCCGATGAACGTGTTTTTGGCCTCGGCCAGGTGGAGGTTGTCAGTTTCCACGAATTCCACTCCTTGAAAGAACAGATCACCAAAGAGTTGGCTGCGCTGAAAAAAGAACGCAAGCTCGACACCGTCGGCTTGCTTGTTACCGATATCGTTCAGGAGACCAGCCTTCTGCTGGCTCAGGGGGGTAAAGAACTGCCCTACGTGATCGGTTATCCCCAGGTAGAGGAAAATCTCTTTGAACTCAAAGGGGTTCTTTCTCGCAAAAAGCAGCTGGTTCCCCACCTTCTTAAAGTTCTTAAAGGCTGAACTTTGCCGTCGACCTGCTTTTCCTGTGGCCGGGGCTTTTCCCGGCCTTTTTCTCTATCGACCCGTCCTTGACAAAATTTGACCTGCCTCTGCGGAAAATCGCGCAAAATCAACCGCGTCCCTTTCTGCTGCTCTTGGCATAGCGCTGGGTAAGCCCCTGCGTTTGGCGCCTTGGGCCCCTGGCGCTTCGCCTTGGCATAAAGTGTGAAGATGGACTCCGTGCGCGCCTTGCCTGGTACGGCCGTTGGCGCGGTGATGGTCGGGATTCTATCTGGAAAAGGGTGTGCTATGCCTGTCTTGCTGCGGTTTATCGTTATTCTGGTGTTGGTGGGGCAGGCCTGGGGTGCTGCTGCCGAATCTTTGACCTGCGGTCATCTTTACGACAGTGTGACCGGCAAGCCGATCGAAAATGCCGTGGTCAGCAGTGGCCCGCGTCTGGTGCGCACCGATGCCAACGGACATTTCGTTATCGCCGCTTCGTCGGAAGGATTTCAGGCCAGGGCTCCCGGCTATCGGGTTCGTTCCTTCACCGCTGACCAAGGGCATGACATCCTTATGGAGCCTTTTTCGGCCAAGGCCCTGTATCTCTCCCATTACGGTATCGCTGAGCCTATCCTGCGGAATCCCGCTTTGCAAATGATCGAAAATACAGAACTTAACGCGCTGGTGATTGACCTCAAAGGGGATCGCGGACAAGTCGCCTTCAAGGTGGATCATCCCATGGCCTCTGAAATTGGTGCTCAGAAAATTCTGACCGTTAAGGATGGCAAGCGTTTGTTGGCGTCACTGAAAGCTAAAGATGTCTATACCATTGCCCGTATCGTGGTATTCAAAGATGATTTACTGGCCAAAGCCCGGCCTGACCTGGCGATTCGCACTGAAGGAGGAGACATTTGGCGGGATGGCGAGGGCATGGCCTGGGTGGACCCTTTTTTTCGCGAGGTCTGGGAATATAATATCTCCCTGGCTGAACAGGCGGCCCGGATGGGCTTTGACGAAATTCAGTTTGATTACGTACGGTTCCCAGACAGACGTGGCCTGCGATTCGCCAGGGAAAACCAGGAGGAAAACCGGGTTGGTGCCATTTCCGGCTTTCTCGCCACGGCGCGCCAGCGTCTGGAACGCTATCCGGTTTTTCTATCGGCCGATATCTTCGGGTATGTCTGCTGGAGCGAAAAAGACGTTGAAATCGGCCAGCGACTCGAAGATTTATCCGTCCATCTCGACTATATCTCCCCCATGTTATATCCCTCCGGGTTTGGTCATGGGGTAGGCATGTATCGCAATCCCGTCAAACACCCTTATGAAATCATCTCCTTGTCCCTCAACAGGGCGCAGCAAAGGACAGGACTTCCCGGCGCGCGCTTTCGTCCCTGGCTCCAGGCGTTCAGGGATTATGCCTTTGATCGCCGCTCTTTCGGAGAACATGAAATCCGGGCGCAGATTGAGGCATCCGACGATTTCGGCAGCAGCGGCTGGATGCTCTGGAATGCCCGTAACGTGTACAGCCAAGCTGGATTGTTGAAAAAGTCTTATGAGGCTTACGCCGACCAGGTCATGGAATCGGCACCGGCTCATCCGAAGCTTTAGCGAGCCGGGTTGATTGGGCGGCGCCGCAGTACGGTCGATTTTAGCCTGAGCGCGGGAACAAAAAAACCCCGTGAAGGAGGGGAATCACGGGGTAAAACCCTGACGTCGTCTCAACGCCAGGGCAGCATTGGTCAATCATACCTGGATAAAACAAAAAATCAACGGTAAATTAACCTGTTGTGGAACTGCCAGGGGCCGTTTGCACGGTTCTCCCTTGGGGAAATAATTTTTTTTTTACCCATAAAGGAGTATACTTCCGGGTGCATCTTCGCCTGTCCGTCTGGACGCCACCATAACCTGCCCAGGAGTGATACCTTATGCGGATTTTCAGGCAGCCATCCCGCTTTATCCTGCTGTCCTTTCTCCTCATCTTCGCCTGCTCTCCCAGTTCTTGGGCCTCGGAAAAAAGCGCAGGGAAAAACCTCTATCTGGAACTGGATTTTGATTTCACCAGTGGCGATTACGGGTCGGATACGACCACCGATTCCACTGTCTATACCCTGCTTTTAGGGGCCTATCTGGGTGATCGCTGGGATGTCCAGATTTCAGCGCCCTATATCTACCAGAATAATTCTTATGTGACCACGTCGGGAAGTATTCACTACGGCTCCCGTATGGCGGGATCGCCTCAGGTCAGTCCTCTGGCCAATGGTGACGGGGTAGGTGGTACTGGCGGTGACGGAACCAGCGGGATGGATCCAACGACCACCACGACAACAATAGACGTGAGAGATTCACAATCGGGGTTAGGCGATATGACTTTGACCCTGGGGTATATTTGGCTCTTTGAGGGGCAGGTTTCACCTCAGGTCAGAGCTTACGCTGAAGGCCAGTTGCCAACGGGTGACGAGGACAAGGGGCTTGGTACTGGTGGTTACGGTGTCGAAGGTGGTCTTGAACTATTCAAATGGACGGGGCCATTTTCTTTATTGGGAAAGGGGGCTTATACCTGGCAGGAAGATCGGTCGGACTTGGGCCTGAAAAATTATTGGAGTTATGAAGTTGGTTTGGGATACGCGCTGACGGATCGCCTGCGTCCTGGTCTTTCTCTCTGGGGGGCCACAGAGCCTGCAGAAGGTGTCGGGAATCTTCTTGAAGGAAAAGTCCAATTGCATTATCGCACCGGAGAGACTTCGGCCATAGGTGCCTATGTCATGAAGGGGCTGGCTACGGCCAGTCCGGATTCAGGCGTCGGTGTTTTTATCTTTTGGAATTTTTAGCATGAAGAAAGTTCGGTCAGCAGCGCGGGGAGCTCACGGATGTGACCAAGGACTTTGAGGGCTCGGCTGAAGTCACCTCCTGAGGTCAGGCGGTTGGGGATGACACAGCAGCGTAATCCCGCGCGAGTGGCAGCGAGAAGCCCCCGCGGCGAATCTTCGACAACGAGGCATTCATCCGCCTTAAGTCCCATGAGTGCCAGGGCTTTCAGGTAGGCTTCGGGATGGGGTTTGGGGTGATGGTAGTCCTCCCGGACCAGGGTGAATTCGAAAAAGGGAAGTAATCCCGTCTGCCGGTGAATAATCTGAAAGTGAGGCTGACGGCATCCTGTCACGACCACCATGCGAAAGGCGTCTTTCAGTTTTTGGAGCGTCTCATGCACACCCTCCATAGCCGTCAGACCACCCGCCAGGAGAGAGGTGTAAAGAGCGTCTCGCCTTCTTCTCAATATCTCCAGTTCTCTCTCTCCGTTTCCATCTTTGACCGCCAGAGCAAGAGCGCTTTGCCCTTGGGTGAGTGAAATGCGGATGAAGTCTTCCTCGGAGAGTGTTACCTGACTTTCCGCCAGAATATGTGCCGTTGCCTGGAAGTACAGATGCTCGGTATCGACCAGGACGCCGTCGTTATCCCATAGAATGGCTTTGAGCATATAACCTCGAAAGATGAACTTCGTCAGGATTGATGCATGAAAAAAGAGCCGTCCCGGCGTCTGGCCCGGGACGGCTCCTTAATTTGTGCAAAATTTTCAGCCCAGTTTATTTCTTGTGGCAGTCGTTGCACTTGGTGGGGCCAGCACCTTTCTGGGTGTGGCAGTCTTTGCAGAGAGCGTGACCGGTCTTCATGTCAAGCTCAAGCTTGCCGGGCTCACCCTCATGGCAGGCGGCGCAGCCCAGAGAGTCACCATGAACTTTGTGGTTGAAAGTAACATTACCTTTTTTGCTGTCGAGGGTGATGGTGTCGCTGGCAACAGCCAGGGAGCCAACAGCCAGGAAAGCAACGACCAGCAGAGTAGCTACCAAACGTTTCATGTTTCTCAGCCTCCTGAAAAAATTTGGGCGGAAGATTCCGCCTTGGTTAAGGCTAATGTATACACGGTGTTTTGTGAAATGCATCCGACATCGAGTGGAATGTCACCCGATGTCGATATAATAAAAAATAAATACAAATACTTATGGGAACGCATGTCGTGCTGTTTTTTGAGATTAAAAGCCGATTTTTAAATGTTGTTTGCTCTTTTTAACCGGGTCTGGTAAGGTTTTTAATCACTTTGTGACCGAGGTATGTATGAGCGAGCAGTTACCCTCCATGGTCTGTTTGGATGGCGACCGGATTCGAGCTATCCGCGAAAGTCAGAAGCTGACCCAGCTTTATGTGGCAAAGGTGGTTGGTGTCACCACAGATACAATTTCCCGTTGGGAAAATAACCGCTACCCGTCTATCAAGAAAGAAAATGTTCTGCGCCTCGCCGAGGCTCTTGAGGTTCCCGTCGAGGACCTGATCAAGAGCGAAGACGAGAATACGGAGGCGGGTGAAGAACCCTCCCAGAAACCTCTGTCCTCTCGCAAGTGGCTGCTGGGACTGGTCTTTTTAATCGCTGTGACGATAGCCGCAGTCCTGCTTTTGAAAGGACGGGAGATGGCCGTGCCCGCAGTCCATGCTGAACGGATTTTGCCAGCCTATGCCGCCCCTGGCAGTATTATCCCCGTGCAGATACACCTGGAGACGGAAGAGTCCATGAAGGGATTTATTCTGCGCGAACATTTCCCGCCCGGATGGAAACTCATTGAGGCCAGCCCGCCGGCCTCTAGTCTCGATAATGAAAAGGGGACAGCCCGGTGGATCGTCCGTACGGGAGACAGCCGCAAGCATCTCGTCTACTTGGTCAGGGTTGCCAGTGCGGAACCTTTGGGGACATCCGCTGGTTTCAGCGGTGATATCGTCGCCAATTCCGATAACCGTCAGACCCCTACCTCCATACAGGGGCAAACTTCAGTCGAAATCGATCCTTTTCAGTGGGCCGATCTCAATGGTGACCAGATTATCGATGACAGCGAGATTCTGAGGGCCTATGACATGGTTGAAGAGATGACCGGTGTTCATCTTGACTGGGAAATTGTGGACACCATCTGGGATGCTGGCGGTTATCGCTGGGAGGAAAAAGCCAAGAAGTTCGTTCCGGTCCGCGCCGAAGGGATTCCTTCTTCGGGTAAGTGACCTCTCAAAACTGAATCATAAATCTCCTCAACATTCGACCCTGAGTGGAAACGGCTTCAATGTGCGCCTGAAAACGCCCGTGTTTCAGGTCTGGCATCGGACTGGCGTAAAGGCCGGGTTCTGTTTCTTCCAGTTGGTACTCTAAAACTTTTTCTTTCTCATCGTTAAGGATTACGAGCTGAACTGTTCCTTTCCTGACAGGGTGTCCCTCCTCATCTTTCAGGGAGACCTGGAAATCCTTACCGGATACAGCCATACCCATTTGCCAGGACAGCCCTGCGCCAAAACGTTCTTCAATGGAATCTGCCATGCCGGCCTGTTGATCTTCTCGCGAGGGCGTGGTCAGGGTCCGAGTGGCGATCTGGTTCAGGATAAGTACCAGGCAAATCAGAAAAATGGTGGCCAGCATCATGATGCGTCCTGGCCGTCCTTTGTCTTCCGGGGCTGACTGCATGGTGGTCCTTTGCGAGGGGCAGGTGCAAGCTTCCTGCTCTTTATCTCTCTACATTGTGATCTGTCCGGCTGAAAAATCAAATGTCCAGACGAGATCCTGGCGTTTTGGAGCTTGGACATCTTGAGGCGTCCCACGGAAGTCGCGGCAGCTGGTGCCGGCCGAAGGTCCTGTTTTCCGGAGAGCCTGATATTGCCCAACTCTTGAAAAATGTTTGACATTCTCGCGACGGTTTCTTTAGGATAGTGAGAATTTTTTCAAGGGAGAATAAGGCCGTCTTATGGAAAAGGCACTGAACCTTCTTCACGACGATCTGGGTCGTGTCGAAGCCCAATTTGGCGAGTATCTCGAATCGGACGTCCTGCTGATTCGCAAGGTCGGCGAATATGTTCTGGCCAGCGGTGGCAAACGGATCCGTCCGCTGCTGTTGCTGCTCAGTGCCCGGCTGGCCGGTTACCAGGGAGACCGGCACATAGGTCTGGCCGCGGTGATCGAATTCATTCACACCGCCACGCTGCTCCACGATGATGTTGTGGACAGCGCTGTCCTGCGGCGAGGAGCGGCCTCCGCCAACTCGGTATGGGGTAATGAAGCGTCGGTTCTGGTCGGTGATTTCCTTTTCGCCAAATCCTTTTCTCTCATGGTTCGCTACGGGAGTCTCGATATTCTTCGTGTTCTGGCCGATGCCACTACGACGATCGCCGAAGGGGAAGTCCAGCAGCTGATCAATACCTGTGACATCAATCTTTCCGAAAAAAACTACATGAAGGTGGTGCGGGACAAAACGGCGGTTCTTATTGCCGCCGCCTGTCAATGTGGTGGAATTCTGGGGGGATGTGATGAGATGCAACAGCGAGCCCTCAGTGAATTCGGTCTCGACTTGGGAGTCGCCTTTCAGTTCATGGACGATATCCTCGATTATGTCGCCGACGAATCGGAGTTCGGCAAAGCCAAGGGACATGATCTGGCTGAAGGGAAAATGACCCTGCCCCTTATCTATGCCGTCAGTCGTTGTTCTGCCGAGGAAAGAGCCAAGGTTGAGGAAGTTATAGAAAAGGATGAGCTGGAAACGGGTGATCTGGACTTCGTGGTGGAGCTCATTGAGCGCACCGGAGGCCTGGAATATACCCGGGAACGGGCCGCTTCTCTGGTTGCCCACGCCATAGGCTATCTGGATATTTTTTCCCAGGACATGGCCAAGGAGGCTCTTTGCGAGTTGGCCGAATATGTTGTGAGCCGCCGAAAATAGCTGGGCATTTGCCTGTGATTTAACCGTACGCACCTCGCAAAATCACCCTCCGGCTTTCAGCCAGAGGGTGATTTTTTTTGCGCAGCCATTCGTAACATGTCGAAAATATTGCGAATAGCTGACCGGAGATGGTTGGCTCGGAACTTGCTCTTTCCCCGGTAGCCAGTCGGGACATCCCGAAAAACTACTCTGCATAAGCGAGGCGGTCATGAGTGAGGAAGTGCTTGTCCATAGCTGTCGTGTTCATTTCAGCGGTCACGATTACGATGTTTTTGTCTACAGCCGACCCGATGGCAGTCATCTCGCCAAAACCTTTTTTACTCCCCGCGACGTCATCATCAGTGACGGGATCACTCTGGACGAAGTCCTGTTAAAACACCAGCATCTGTTGCCTCTTGCAGTCACCTCCCGCGATATCCTGCGACAGTTTCGCAAAGATAACTGATATCCTGCCGTTCCCCGGTTTTGGGGGCTGTTTGTTTTTCGTTTAGCCTTGTCCTTTTCCCTGCTATACTCCCGCCATGCCACGCCTCAATCTGCACAAGAAACTCCTGATGGCTTTCTGGGTCATCTCTCTGGCTCCCCTTGTTTTCCTGGCGGTCAACTCGAATCAGAGCATACGGAAGGTCGAATCGATTCTGGTCGATAATGCTTCCACCGCTCTGGATGACCAGGCTGCCAAGGCCCTGGTTCTGCGCGCTCAAATGGTGGCCTCGGAGGTCAGTGCTTTTCTGCGAACAGCAGAAGCCGACCTTTTCGATCTAGCTGCTCTGCCTGTTTCTGCAACCTCTTATCTGGATTTTTACAGTCGTCACCGCCGGCAAATCTGGTATCGCAGCGGAACCAACGCAAACCCGGTGGAAAAGCGGGAGATCGTTCCTCTTTATTCGGAACTGGCTTTTATCGACGCCCAGGGACGGGAAACGCTCCGTATTGCCGCTGGAGAAGTCTCACCCATCCTGCGGGATGTCTCTCGTCCTGAAAACACGACCTACCTCTCGGAGACCTATTTCAGCGAAGCGCGACACTTGCCCGTCGGACAGGTCTACGTGTCTCGATTGACGGGTTGGCATGTGAATAAAGAGGACCAGCTTCAGGGCCAACCGACCCCGGAATCCGCCGTTGAGGGACGGTCCTACCAGGGCGTGATCCGATTTTCGACACCTCTCAGAAAGGAAAACGGCGACCTGCTGGGGGTGGTGGTTCTTTCCCTCGACCATCGGCATCTCATGGAGTTCACCCAGCACATTATCCCTACCGAAGAGCACTATGTCGTTTTTCCATCCTACGACAGCGGCAACTACGCCTTTATGTTCGATGATGAAGGCTGGATGATCACCCATCCCAAATACTGGGACATTCGTGGCCTGGACAATCGGGGACGGCTGGTGCCGCCCTACACCGTTGAATCGTCTCCCGAAGCGGTTGAAAAGGGCGTTATCCCCTACAATCTGCTTTTTGCCGGGTTTGTTCATCCCAACTATCCCGTGGCGGCTGCCGAGGTTTTTTCCGGGCGATCGGGGGTGGTCGATGTCACCAATGTCGGCGGGTCCCAGAAGATCATGGCCTATGCCCCCATTTTTTACGACCGGGGCGTTTACGCGGACAAAGGGGTCTTTGGGGGGGTAACCATTGGCGCCGAGCTAGCCAATTTCCACCGTCCGGCTCTGATGGCCTCGGCGTCGATCCGTCGGGAAATCAGTCGTTTTACCAGGCATTCCGGTCTGCTGATCACCGTGACCGGCTTAGTGGTCGTGCTGGCCGCTTATCTGCTTTCCCGCAGTATAGGACGCCCCCTGCTTCAACTGACCGAGGGGACGAAGGAGATGGCCAGGGGCAATCTCGATGCCAGGGTGACCGTCCAAAGCCACGACGAGGTCGGCGAGTTGGCTGAATCTTTCAATACGATGGCGAATGAATTACGCCGCCGTCATGAAAAGCTCGTCAAGACCCTGGCCGACCTGCGGAGCTCCCGCTATGAAATTTTGCGGGAGAGAAATTTCAAGGAGACCATTGTCGAGAATATTGAAACAGGCATTCTTACTCTGGATCCTGAAGGCCGGGTGACTTCGGCCAATAGCCCGGTTCTGCGTATCTTGAATCTCGAGCGGACGCCGAGCCCGATCCCCCTTGAGCAATCCCTGGAGGCTTGGCCGGAAATCTGGGAGGCTCTGGCCAAACCGCTGGCGGAAAGCCTGAGCGGTTTTTGGAGCCGATATTTCTATCTCGAGCGGGAAGGCAAGCACCAGACCTTTCGCATCGCCCTGCTTCCTGTGGCGTTCAGCGGCGAAAAAGGGCGCATTGTCACCGTTGAGGACCTGACGGAGCGAACCAATATGCGCCGGCGCATGGAGCGCATGGAGCGCCTCGCTTCCCTCGGCCGCCTGTCTGCGGGCATCGCCCATGAGATTCGAAATCCCCTGACGGGGGTCAGCCTACTGCTCGATGAACTGCACGACCGGTTGCTGCGGTTCCCCGAGGACCAGAATCTTATTCGTCGGGCCCTGGAAGAAATGGAGCGACTGGAAGGCCTGGTGAATGAACTGCTGAATTTTTCCGTTCCTTCCCAACCGTCATTGACGCGGATCGATGTTGCGGATGTCCTCCGCGAGACGCTTTTCCTCTGTCAGAAGCAACTGCAGAAGGCCGACATCGTGCTGCAAGAAGAGATCGCGACGAACCGTCCCCTTGTTCCTCTCGATTTCCCCAAAATGAAGCAGGCCTTTCTCAACCTCGTTACCAATGCCATTCAGGCCATGCCACAGGGAGGAATCCTTCGGGTGCTGGTCGGCTTTGGCGAGGAACAGGTCACCATTTCGTTCGTCGATACGGGGCAGGGTATCGCCCCTGACCTTATCCCCCTCATTTTTGAGCCTTTCTACACCAATAAGGGAGGCGGTACCGGTCTGGGACTCTCCATCACCCACAATATCGTGTCCGACCACGGTGGACGCATCGAGGTGGAAAGCCATCCCGGTGCCGGAAGCACCTTCACAATCTGGCTGCCTCTTCATCCCGAGGAGCGTGCAGGGCACGATAATTGAGCCTGTCTGCGTCAAGAATCTGCCCGTCTCGGGTGGCTAAAATCCACCATTTTTGATCTTGCCTTTCCCGCCATGCAAGCCTAGTATGTCCTCTTACTGGCGTTTTTCGGCCAGTGTCAAGCGACCTGAACGTAATGACCCGGAGTCAGTTTATGGAAAAAATTCTGATCGTGGATGACGAGGCGTTTATCCGCGAGAATCTCGAGCGTATTCTGTCAGAGGAAGGGTATCGCCCTTTTTCGACCGACAACGGTGACGATGCGCTGAAAAAAATAGCAGAGGAAGATGTCGATCTCGTCTTTCTTGACCTCAATCTGGGGAGTCAGAGCGGGCTCGACATCCTGCGGGCGATCAAGGAGGTCGACCCCAAGGTTCTGGTCATTATCATTACCGGTTATGGCACGGTGGAAAGCGCGGTTGAAGCGCTCAAGCTCGGGGCTTATGACTACATTAAGAAGCCTTTCAAGGCCGACGCCATCCGTCTGATTGTGCGTCTGGCCCTGGAGGCCCAGCACCTGCGGCGGGAAGTCCGCCAACTGCGCCGGGAAGGCAAAGACGCGCTCGGCGCGGCCGACATGGTGGGTTCCAGTCCTCAACTGCTGCAGATCTATCGTCAGATGCGCGAAGTCGCCAAACATGAAACGGCTACGGTGCTCATTACCGGTGAAAGCGGCACCGGCAAGGAGTTGGTCGCTCGCGGTATTCACAACCTGTCGCCGCGCAAAGAGCGCCCTTTCGTCGAGATCAACTGCGGTTCTTTGCCTTTCAACCTGCTGGAAACCGAGCTTTTCGGTCATGAAAGAGGGGCTTTTACCGACGCCAAGTCCCGCAAGATCGGCCTTTTTGAAGAGTCGAGCGGAGGGACTGTCTTTCTCGATGAAATCGGTGAGATGGACCTCAATCTGCAGGTCAAGCTTCTGCGTGTGCTCGAAGACCGCAAGATCAGGCGGTTGGGGGGCACACGCAATATCGATATCGACGTTCGGGTGATTGCCGCAACGAATCGGGATCTGAAAGAGGCTATTGCCGAAAAGAATTTCAGGGAAGACCTCTATTACCGTCTCAATGTTTTTCCCATTCACGTTCCGCCCCTGCGCGAGCGCCGTGAAGATATCCCGCCATTACTCGACTATTTCTTCAAGCGGTTCAGCGGAGAATTTAAAAAGAGCGTCCGCGAAATCTCCCGCGAAGCCCTGGACCTGCTTTTGCGCTATCGTTGGCCGGGCAACGTGCGCGAACTTCGTAATGTGGTTGAGCGCATCTGCATTATGAATCAGGGCGATGTTCTGACCCCGGAAACTCTGCCTCGTGAGATATGGGGGGATGCGCCGGTTGAAAAGGCCAGCTTCCAATTTGATATCCCCCCTGAAGGGATTCTGTTCGAGCAGATCGTCGAGCAGGTCGAAAAAGAGCTTATCGCCAGGGCGATTCAGATTACGGGCGGCAATGTGGCCAAAACCGCTCGTCTGCTCAACGTTCCCCGCGGAACGCTCCGATACAAGCTGGAAAAATACGAACTTGGCGGTGATGATTCACCCTAGACTTGTGCCGTTCGGTGCTTACTCTCAGCCGACTGATCAGCCTCCTCCGGTGTCGGGGGAGGTTTTTTTATTGAAAGACCGATCTTTTGTAGGAAAATCGAGTTTGTTTGCTGTCAGCTGCCTTTATCGTGACGTGTGGCCAAAAAAAACCATTCCAGAGGCGCTTTCTATGGGGATTGAAATTTTTTGGAGCCGCATGGTGGCTAAAAAAAGCCATATTATGCCTTGCTCTATGACTTTTATTGGGCATAAATTTATAACAGTATTTTAGATTTGAGGTCGAAGTTTAATGAAAAAATGGTGTAAAAACAGTCGTGTATACGGCTTGTGATACATGGTCCCGGTGCATTTCCAACTCCTTGGCACTAGGGTTGCTTACAGGTAACCGTTCTTGACGCCGATGCTCTGTCCAGGCTGTCATTATCCCGTTGCAAGGAGAGATTATATGTTTTCTGCACTGATGGACCGTCTCTGGAGTATGCATGATGAGACGAAGAAGCTCGTTCTTTTTGACCCGAAGGCTCTGATCAAGGACATCAAAAAGAATTTCGTCTTCAACAGCTCCAACCCCGAGCATGATGCCGACCTGTCCGAAGAGCTCGATGATGCGCCGGCAGAACATGCCCGTCGGATAAAATCGAGCCCCGGTGGGGTAGAAGAAGGGGAGCCACGGGAATACACGAATCGCCAAAAGATCGGTTTATATCTTGGTCCCATACTGATGGTTCTTATGCTTGTGGTCCCCACACCGACCGGGATGACGCCTGATGCGCAGAAAATGGCCTCCATTGCGCTACTCATGGCCTGCTGGTGGATGTGTGAATCTATCCCCATCCCGGCGACCAGTCTGTTGCCCATCGCCCTTTTTCCGCTTTTCGGGGTCATGCCCACGGGTAAAGCGACCGCTCCCTATGCCAGCCACCTGATTTTCCTGTTCATGGGCGGTTTTATCATCGCCCTGGCCATGCAGCGCTGGAACCTGCACCGGCGCATCGCCATGAACATCGTCAAGACGGTCGGTTTTTCGCCGAGTCGGCTGATTTTCGGTTTCATGGTGGCGACGGCGGTGCTGTCGGCCTTTGTTTCTAATACCGCTACCGCTGTCATGATGATGCCTATCGGCCTGGCTATTATCAGCCATGTGGTGGAAGAGGGTAAAAAGGAAGGGTTGGACAAAGTCATTGATTTCTCCCCCGAACACTTTGCCTTCGGCCTGAATCTGATGCTGGGTATTGCCTACGCCGCCTCTATCGGTGGCATTGCCACCCTGATTGGCACCCCTCCCAATACGGTGCTGGCCGGATATCTCCAGAAGACCTACGGATATGAGATCACTTTTGCCAAATGGCTCCTGGTCGGTGTACCCCTGGTGGTGGTCATGCTGCCGCTGACCTGGCTGTGGTTGACCCGGGTGGCCAATCCCATGAAACTGAAAAAGGTGCCGGGGGGGCGCGACCTGATCAATGCCGAGCTCAGGGAGATGGGCCCCATGAACAGCGGGGAAAGGTGGACGGCGCTGGTCTTTACCCTGACCGCTCTGGCCTGGATTTTCCGCAAACAGATTGGGTTTCTCTTCCCCGATCCCAAAATGGTCACCGATGCGGCTATCGGCATGACGGGTGCTCTGCTTCTTTTCCTTATCCCCATCAACATGAAAAAAAACACCTTCGTCATGGATTGGCATTGGGCTTCCAAAATGCCCTGGGGGGTACTGATTCTTTTCGGCGGTGGTCTTGCGTTGGCCGACGGTTTCAAGGTGACCAAGCTCGCCGACTGGATCGGCAGCCAGGTCAGTTTGCTGGAGAACGCCCCGATTTTCATACTGGTTGTCGCCGTGGCCACCCTGATCATCTTCCTGACGGAACTGACCTCCAACACGGCCACGGCCGCCATGGTCATGCCCATTCTGTCGGCGGTGGCCATCGGCCTGGGGCAAAATCCCCTGCTGTTGGTCGTGCCCGCCGCCATCGCCGCTTCCTGCGCCTTTATGCTGCCCGTGGCGACGCCGCCCAACGCCATTGTCTTCGGTTCCGGCTATGTTACGATTCCGCAGATGGTCAAGAGCGGTTTTGGCCTCAACATCATCGGCATCGTCCTGGCCGTCGCCATCACGTATGTTCTGGTCATGCCGGTCTTTGGCGTTGTCGTCGATCAGTTGCCTCAATGGGTGGTGGCCGTCGCTAAATAACCAGCAGGAAATAAATCGTTTGTGACCCTGCCCCCTCAGGGTCTTTGCGCCCCGTTCCAAGCCCTCCTCCGGAACGGGGTTTTTTTATTCGCCAGTGGCGATCCAGACCACGTTGCGCCCGGCCTCAGACAGTGGTAGAAATAAGAGTCCGGAGGCCGCCATGAACACCTTGCTGCGTCACAGAATAGAGGTCAGAGGAATCGTCCAGGGTGTTGGGTTCAGGCCCTTCGTTTACCAGACGGCCGCGCGATTCGGCCTGTCGGGTTGGGTCCTCAATGACTCCGATGGCGTGGTGATCGAGGTGGAAGGGGAGAAAACGCACCTCGACACCTTTGCCTCGGTTTTGCGGGAAGAGCCACCCCCCCTGGCGGCTGTGGCAGAGGTCCATATCGAGGAGGTTGCGGTAAAAGGTGGGGCGGGTTTTGACATCCTACAGAGCCAGAGGCACCGGCATCGCGCCACCGAAATTTCTCCTGACACCTTCGTCTGTACCGATTGCCTGACCGAACTTTTTGATCCCGCCGACCGCCGCTACCGCTATCCCTTCATCAATTGCACCAACTGTGGACCCCGCTACACCCTCGTCACCGATGTCCCCTACGACCGCGGCTACACAACCATGGCCGGGTTTGCGATGTGTCCAGCCTGTCAGCGCGAATATGACGACCCTTCTTCCCGCCGCTTTCATGCGCAGCCCAACGCCTGTCCGGACTGCGGTCCACAAGTCCTCTTGCGGGATGCCTCTGGGCAGGTGGTGGATACCACCGATCCTGTAAGTGAGGCGGTCTCTCTTCTCTCGCAAGGCTGTATTCTGGCCGTGAAAGGGGTTGGTGGCTATCATCTGGCGGTCGATCCCTGCCATGAGCAGGCTTTGCGGAGACTGCGGCGCCGCAAAGGCCGCGATGAAAAGCCTTTTGCCCTGATGGTGGCCGACGTGAGCACGGCGCAGCGTCTTGCTGTGCTGGACGAGGAAAGCAGGCGGCTGCTGGAGAGTACCGAACGCCCGATCGTCCTGCTGCCGCAGCGGCCCGGACATGGGCTCTCGCCGCAAGTCGCTCCGCATAATCGCTATTTCGGTCTCATGCTTCCCTATACGCCCTTGCACTATCTGCTTTTTCAGGACTTTTTCAGCGCCCTCGTCATGACCAGCGCCAACTTCAGCGAAGAGCCCATTGTCTTTCGGGATGAAGACGCGCAGGGAACTCTCCGTAGTTTGGCCGACTACACCCTGGAGCACAACCGTCCTATCCACATCCGCACCGACGATTCCATCGCCCGCATTCTTGGCGGGCGGGGCCTTTTGCTGCGCCGTTCCCGTGGGTTTGTGCCAAGAGCGCTTCGCCTGATCCGTCAGACGGAACCGGTGCTGGCCGTGGGGGCCGAGCTCAAAAACACTCTGTGTCTGACGCGTGGCCAGCAGGCCTATCTGAGTCAACATATCGGCGACCTCCAAAGTCCCGAGGTTTTTCGCTCTTTCCTGCAGACCTACGATCACTTCCGCCATATTCTCGGGGTTGATCCCGATATCGTGGCCCATGATCTCCACCCCGATTATCAGTCGACAGCTTTTGCCCAGCAATTGCAGGACAAGATGCTGGTGGGAGTCCAGCATCATCATGCGCATATGGCCAGCTGCCTGGCGGAAAACTGCTTTGACGGGGAAGCCATTGGCGTTGTCTTTGACGGAGCCGGTTACGGCGAGGATGGTCAGGTCTGGGGTGGTGAATTTCTGCTGGGGGATTGTCGGGATTTCCGGCGTGCCGGGCATCTGGCCTATCTGCCCATGCCGGGGGGAGATGCGGCAACGCGAGAACCGCTGCGCATGGGACTCAGCGCCCTTTTTTATGCTTTTGGCAGAGAGTTGCCCAGCCATCCTCTCGTGGAGAGTCTTCCGCAGTCTGAAGTAGAGTTTTATCTGCAGATGATGGAACGTCGCCTCAATACGCCGCTGACCTCGAGTTGCGGCCGTCTCTTCGATGCGGTGGCAGCTTTGGCCGGGCTGCGCTACCGGGTGAGCTACGAGGGGCAGGCGGCGCTCGAACTGGAAATGGCGCTCCCGGAAAACCCGGGCGAGGAGGCCTATCCCTTTGTGTTCGAGAAAGTAGGGGAGGAACTGATTGTCAATCCTGCCAAGGTATTTCGGGCCGTGGCAGACGACAGCTGGCAGGGTGTGGATACCAGCCGCATCAGCCTCCGTTTTCATAACGGGCTCGCCCGTCTGATTCTGGATGCCTGCCGGAGTCTGCGGGATCAATATGGGTTGAAGGCCGTGGCTTTGACCGGCGGGGTTTTTCAGAACCGCTATCTGACGGAAAAGGCGAGGGCTCTTCTGCTGGAGGACGGGTTCCGCGTTCTTCTCCATTCCCTCGTCCCACCCAATGATGGCGGTATCTCCCTGGGACAGGCCGTGGTGGCGGCGCGGCGGACCGAAGCCGGCCGGGCGGGTTGCTGAGGGTCAGATACCGAGGATCTGGGCCAACTGCAAAAGAACCTGATCGATCGGCCGCAGTCCTGAGGTCAGAACTTTCTCCAGCTCGGTAAAAGTGACTTTGCCGCAACTGAGGCCGACCATCTTTCCCGATTCCCCTCTCCTCAGCGCTTCGACTGTACTGGCTCCGAAACGGGCGGCGAGAACACGGTCAAACGTGCTGGGCGATCCCCCGCGCTGATAATGCCCCAAGACCATGATGCGGGTTTCAAAGCCGACCTTGTCCTTGATCTGCTCGGCGATGCTCTGGGCCTGTCCCACCCCTTCGGCGACCATGATGATCGAATTGTCCCGCCCCTCCTCAAAGCGCCGCTTGAGATTGGCGCAGATCGCTTCGATATCATAAGGGATCTCCGGAATGAGAGCATGCTCGGCCCCGCAGGCAATGGCGGCCACCACCGCCAGATAACCACATTTTCTGCCCATGGTTTCCACCAGAAAAGCACGGTCGTGGGACGAAGCGGTGTCTTTGAGGCAGTCGACGGCGTGGATGATATTGTTCAGCGCGGTGTCGACCCCCAGGGACATATCGGTAAAGGGAATGTCGTTGTCAATGGAGGCGGGGATGCCGATAACCGGGATGCCCCGAGCATGCAGGGCCAAAGCGCCGCGCAGGGAACCGTCTCCGCCGATGACGACCAGTCCCTCCACCTGGTGCCTTTGCAAGGTGACCACCGCCGCTTCAAGACCGCCGGGCGAATGCATTTCAGGGCAGCGGGCACTCTGCAAAAATGTGCCGCCGCGTTGCAGAATACCGCTGACTGAGCGAGTCGTCAGTGGTTCGGCCAGGTCGTGGATCAGACCGTAATAGCCCTTTTGAAAACCAACGATATTAAGGTCTGCCGAAAGAGCCGTGCGAACCACCGCCCTTATAGCGGCGTTCATTCCCTGGCAGTCACCGCCACTGGTTAAAACAGCTAGTTTTTTCATAGGGGCCTCTTTATTAAAAACAAGGTTGTCTCCACCCACCATTCATGAGTTAACCACCGTCCGGCTTTTTGTCAAAGTCCGGTTCCGGCCGTTTGACAGCCATGGGGGGACTGATATCTTGAAAGGAGAGAAAAAGCGAGTTTATCGAAGGTGTAAACCCTAGGTGCAGGAATCTTTCATGAAAGAAAGTCCTCTGACGATACCCTCGATTCTTCCAGTGCATCCCATGCGGGAACAGGTTGTCTTTCCTCGTATGCTCTTTCCTCTTTTTGTCCAGGCTCGCGACATGAAAGCCCTCGACCGGGCCATGGCCTCAGAGCGCTTGCTGGTGCTGGCTCCCTGCCCTCATGGCGGGGAGGGGGTTTTTGATGAGTTGAGCCCGGTGGCCACCGTGGTGCGCATCAACCAGCTGTCTCGTTTTCCCGAGGGAGGTTGCAAGGCGGTGGTCGAAGGTCTGCATCGCGTTCAGATGACGCGATGCATTCAAAATGACACTTGCCTGCTGGCCCATATCCAGATGCTGCCAGAACGAAAAGCCGTCGGGCCGGTGGCGGAATCCCTGATACAGGGAGTCGGCATTCTCCTTAAAATCGCTATGGCTTCCGGGCGCCCTTTGCCTGAAAGCGCTGTCAAGATCGTCGAGGAGGCGGACGATGCCGGACATCTTGCCGATCTGATAGCTGTCTATCTTGGTCTACCGCTGGCCGAACAGGATCGGGTTCTCGCTATACTCGACCCGCTGGAACGTCTCAAAGACGTCTATCTGCGCCTTACCGACGAAGTGCAGAAATTGCAGGTGCGTGGGGAAATTCAGACGGAGGTGGCGCGCCGTCTGGGCAAAACCCAGAAGGAATATCTGCTGCGGGAACAGATGCGGCAGATTCAGGAGGAGCTTGGCGATGAAGACCCGCGTCAGTCCGAGATCGCCGATTTTCGCCGCCGCCTGCAAGAAGAAGAGATGCCCGCCGAAGCAAAAAACATAGCGGAAAAGGAAATCAACCGTCTGGAACGCATGGGGGCCGCCTCTCCCGAATACAACATCTGTCGTACCTACGTGGAGTATCTTTTTTCGGTGCCCTGGTCGATGGCAACGGATGACACGCTCGATATCGTGCAGGCCGAAGAGGTGCTGGACGAAGACCATTACGATCTGAAGGAGATCAAGGAGCGTGTGCTCGAATTCTTGGCCGTTCGTTCTTTGCGCGAGACGAGTAAAGGCCCCATCCTCTGCTTTGTCG
The DNA here is from genome assembly GCF_024197615.1 of Desulfuromonas sp. KJ2020. NCBI lineage: Bacteria > Pseudomonadati > Thermodesulfobacteriota > Desulfuromonadia > Desulfuromonadales > Desulfuromonadaceae > Desulfuromonas > Desulfuromonas sp. KJ2020. The sequence goes on along the minus strand of NZ_JAKUKE010000003.1, from coordinate 1,185,426 downwards.
GGCCACCGGGGGTGGGAAAGACTTCGCTAGGGCGCTCCATCGCCAGGGCCATGGGGCGCCGTTTCATTCGCATGTCTCTGGGGGGAATGAAGGATGAAGCCGAAATCCGCGGCCATCGAAGAACCTATATCGGCGCCATGCCTGGTCGCATCATTCAGGAAATCTGTCGCTGTGGGGCCAATAACCCGGTTTTCATGCTCGATGAGGTGGACAAGATCGGTCACGATTTTCGGGGAGACCCCTCCTCGGCCCTGCTGGAGGTGCTCGATCCGGAGCAGAATGGCAGCTTTTGCGACCACTATCTTGACGTCCCCTTCGATCTGAGCCGTGTCCTGTTCATCACCACCGCCAACCAGATGGATACCGTCCCGCCGGCGCTCAGGGACCGCCTGGAGATCATCGGTCTCTCCGGCTACAGTGACGAGGAGAAGATTCAGATCGCTGTTCGTTATCTTATTCCGAAGCAGTTGGATGAAAACGGCCTGGCCAACCACCCCCTGAAGTTTGCCGAGTCATCTCTTCGACTGATTATCAGAAATTACACCCGTGAAGCAGGGGTCCGCGGTTTCGAACGCGCTCTTGCCTCGATCTGCCGCAAGGTCGCCAGGGAGGTCAGCCAGAAAAAGCCCATACCTCAGGCCATTTCGCCTGCACTGGTCGAAAATATGCTGGGGCCGCGCCGCTATTTCAGTGATGTCGCCGCGGAAGAGGACAGGGTCGGAGTGGTCACCGGGCTGGCCTGGACTGAGGCTGGCGGCGATATTATTTTCATCGAAGCCACCTGTATGGAGGGGCAAAAGGAGTTGATTCTGACCGGAAGTCTTGGCGTCGTTATGCAGGAATCGGCTAAGACCGCCTTATCCTATGTCAAGGCGCACGCCGCTGATTTCGACCTTGAACCCCAGGCCTTTGATGCCAAGGATATCCATATCCATGTTCCCGGCGGAGCTATTGCCAAAGATGGTCCCTCGGCCGGAGTGGCTCTCGCTACGGCGCTGATTTCCCTTCTTGGCGGTCGCCCCGCGCGCCGGGAGGTCGCCATGACCGGGGAGCTGACTCTCTCCGGCCGCATTCTGCCCATTGGCGGGGTCAGGGAGAAGGTCCTGGCGGCCCGTCGGGCAGGGGTCAGGACCGTCCTGTTGCCGGAAGCCAATCGGGCTCACCTGCGGGACCTTGACGACGATTTGGGTCAGGATGTACGCGTGATTTTCGTCAGGACCCTGCAGGACGTCATTCGCCAGACCCTGCTGCCTGCGGTCAGATCCCCAGGCCTGCTCTACCGTTCCTCGACCAGCGCCCCTTCTATCTCCGCTCCCTGAAACCCGCCGGAAAGACCTGTTCTGTCACCGAAGCCTTGGCGTGCAGATTTTCTTTATGCTACCCTGCAAAAAGTCGGTAAAAACCGCGTCTGTTGAATCCTTATCATGCAAGGAGATCCGATGATCCGTCCGTCCTTTAAACGTCTGGGCCTGTTTCTGCTTCTGACCGGCCTGCTCTGTCTGCCGTCCGTCGCCACGGCGGAAACCCTCGAAGCCAAAGTTAAAGAACATACTCTGGCCAACGGACTGAAGCTATTGCTGGTGGAACGCCATGACTCGCCTACCTTTGCCGCCTATATTACCCTTGGTGTGGGAGCCACCGACGAAACCAGCGAAAATCGCGGGGTGGCCCACCTGCTTGAGCACATGCTCTTTAAAGGGACCAAGACGCTGGGGACGACCGATTACCAGAAGGAAAAGCCGCTTTTGGAAGCCATCGAACGCACGGCTGTTCAACTGGATGCCTTAAAGAGAGCGGGGGACCAGGCTGACCCTGATGCCCTGGCCCGCCTGCAAGGGGAACTTGAAGCCTTGCAGGAGCGCCACCGGGAGTTTGTGGTCAAAGATGAGTTCAGCCGGATTTACGCCGAAAACGGCGGGGTAGGGTACAATGCCTTCACCAGCAAGGATCTGACGACCTACCTGATCTCGCTGCCGGCCAACAAGCTGGAGCTCTGGGCCGCCATCGAGTCCGATCGCATGAAAAACGCCGTCCTGCGTGAATTTTACACGGAGCGGGAGGTTGTGCAGGAGGAGCGCCGGCGGTCCTACGAGACGAATCCGGCCGGCATGCTCTACGAAAATCTGCTCGCCACGGCTTTCACCATGCACCCCTATCGCTATCCCATTATCGGCTGGCACTCGGATATTGCCAACCTGACCCTGGCCAAGACGCGGGCCTTTCATGACGCCTACTATGCCCCGGTCAATACTGTCATCGCCCTGGTTGGCGATATCGATGCCGAGGAGGCGATCGCTACGGTGGAAAGGTATTTCGGCGACATCCCGCCGGGGATCCCGGTGGCCGGAGTTGAGGCCGTCGAGCCGGCCCAGCGCGGCGAGAAGCGCATTCATCTCACGTTCGAAGCCGAGCCCCAGCTGCAGGTGGCTTTCCACAAGCCGACCCTGCCAGAGCGCGACGATTATATCTTCGATCTGATTGATCTTATCCTCGGCCAGGGCCGTACCTCCCGGCTCTATCGATCGCTGGTGGTGGAAAAACAACTGGCTACGTCCGTCTCGACCTATTCGGCTCCCGGCTCGCGGTATCCCAATCTCTTTGTTATTTCGGCCGTTCCGCGCTATCCCCATTCCCTGGCCGAAGTGGAGGCCGCCATCTATGAGGAGCTCGACCGTATTGCCCGCGAGCCCGTATCCGAGCAAGAGCTGGAGCGGGCTCGCAATCGCCTCCGAGCCGACCGTCTGCGCTATCTCAAAGGCAACAGCGGCCTCGCCCGCATGCTGACCTTTTACCAGACCGTCGCGGGAGACTGGCGCTATCTGGTGAACTATGACCGGGTGATGGAAACCATCACCGCCGAGGAGATTGTCGAGGTCGCCCGCCGCTATTTTCGGACGGAAAACCGCACGGTGGCCAGCCTGAGCAAGGAAGGGATTTGAGCATGACGAGGATCAAGGTTTGTTTTCTGGCTCTGCTGGCGTTCGGGGTTACTGCCTGTCTGCCGGCAGAAAAAGTGGTCAATCCCCGGCAGCTTTCCTTTGCGCCCCTGACGTTTCAGGTCCCGGATGTGGAGCGGCTTACTCTGCCCAACGGCATCCGCCTTTATTTGAAGGAAGACTCTGAATTGCCGCTGGTCGATGTTACGGCCATGGTGGGGGCGGGCAGTATTGGAGACCCCAGGGACAAAGTCGGACTGGGAAATCTCTTCGCCGCCGCCCTGCGGACGGGGGGGGCTGGGGACTTTCCTCCCGACCTTTTTGAGGAATCTCTGGAATTTCTCGCCGCTGATCTGTCCGTGGCAACATCCACCTATGACACCACGTTGCATCTGTCGGTGCCGGCCAAAGACTTCGAGAAGGGCCTGGAGCTTTTCGCCCAGCTCCTTCTGGTCCCCCGTTTTGAGCCGGAACGTCTTGAGGTTTCCCGCAAACAGGCCCTGGAGGGACTGCGCCGCCAGGATGACATGCCGGGCTCCCTGGCCCAAAGGGCCCTTATGGCCGCCCTTTATCCCGGACATCCCCTGGGGACACACCCCGAGGAAAAAAGCCTGCAGGCCATAGAGCGTCAGGATCTGCTCGATTTTCATCACAGGTACTTCAAGCCGGGCAACCTCTGGCTGGCCATTTCCGGTGATTTCGATCGCGCGCAGCTGTTGAGCCGTCTGCAAGCCCTGTTCGGACACTGGGCGGCTGATGATTTCGTTCCCCAGACTGTCCCCGCCGTACCGAAGTCCGCGGCGCCGGCTCTGTGGGTAGCCGACAAGGACATTCCCCAGACGACCATTCTGCTGGGAGAGGTCGGTCTTGAAAAATCGGCTCCCGATCTGCAGGCCGCCCGCGTCATGAACTATATTCTTGGTGGCGGCGGTTTCAACGCGCGGCTCATGCGGGAAATCCGTTCCAACCGGGGGCTGGCCTATTCTGTTTACTCCTATTACCAGATTGGCAGAAGACTTCCCGGTCCTTTTGTTGCCGGCAGCGAAACCAAAAGCAGCTCCACGCTGGAAGTGGTGCAGCTGATGCTTGCCAATATGGAACGCATGCGGCAGGAACCGGTCAGTGAAGAAGAGCTGCGTCTGGCCAAGGAGAGTCTCATCAATTCCTTTGTCTTTGCTTTCACCGATACGCACGAGGTTGTCACCCAGACCATGCGTCTCGACTTTTATGACTACCCCGCCGACTATCTGGAAACCTATCGGGACAAGGTGGCCGAGGTGACAGTTGCGGATGTACAGGCTGCCGCCAACCGGTATCTGCACCCCGATTCGCAGGCTATTGTTCTGGTAGGGGAGGGCGAGGGTTTCGCCGAGTTGGGTGCTGCGCTGGACCGACCAGTCCAGTATATCCCGCCCTCCGTTGGACCTTGAGAGGTGCTGCATTTTTTGGATAAGCAATTCATTTTATTGCAAAAAGATCAGGGTGTGCTCTAATTGTTTCAGGCCAAGGTTCCCTTGAGTTGCCATTTACCGGAGGTGCCATGACGGTTGAAATTGATATCCTTGCCTTGATTGTCGTCGTTGCGGCCGTTCTGGTCGTCGCTTTTTTAATCCCGATGATGGTTCAGGCCAAAAAAACCGCTCGGCAGATCGATGAGTTCATCACGCTGGCCCAGCGGGACATTCTGCCTATGTTGCGTGAACTGCGCGAGGCCTCTGAGCGGATCAACAAAGCCTCCGCCAAGGCCGAACAGGGTGTGGAGCAGGTGGAAGGGCTGATGCAGTCGGTAGGGGAGGTCGGTGATTCGATTCATCGGGTCAACCATTTCCTCCAACATGACGTGGGGCGCTACATGGGGAACGCGGCGGGTCTCTGGCTGGGCATTCGAGCCGCCAGCAAGGTGCTGCTCAGGGAAATGAACAAGGACAAAGGAGGTGACTGATTATGGCAGATGATTACAGAGGTTGTGGGGCTGGATCCGTTTTTCTGGCTTTTGTCATGGGTGCGGCTATCGGCGGGGGGATTGCCCTGTTGACAGCACCCCGTTCCGGTAGCGAGATGCGTGGGAAGATCCGGGATCTCAGTGACGAAACGCTGGACAGAGTGAGGGAACTCACCGATGAAGCGGAAGATCGCCTGAAAAGCGTCGTTGATGAAGGCCGCGACCTGTTGAATGAGAAGAAAGATCTGATTCAGGCGGCCATTGAGGCTGGCCGACAAGCCATGGAGGCCGAGAAGGCCAAGAAGAAAGAGGCTTGAGGCAAACCGACCAAAAAGCCCACGCTGACGTGGGCTTTTTGGTGTCTGGGATCAGAGGCGAAAGGGGCAATGCATGACCGAATGGAAGGAAACGTTCGAACGTCTGGTGCGCTTTGCCAAGACGGGCAATCTTGAACTTGACGAGGAGAGCGTGGGGCGCAAGAAAAGATTTCTGGTCAATCCGGCCAGGGTCGCCGCGCTGGTGTTCCATGATTTCTTCGCCGATGGTTGTCTTATCCGCGCCTCTGCGCTGACCTATACTACGCTCCTTTCCCTGGTGCCGCTGCTGGCCCTCATGTTTGCCCTGCTCAAAGGGCTTGGGGTCCAGAACACGCTGGAACCGATCATCCTGCAAAATCTGGCCGTCGGTTCGGAAGAGATCGTCTCGCAAGTGATCACCTACATCAACAATACCAATGTCGGGCGTCTGGGGATGGTCGGTCTTTTGGCCCTGCTCCTGACCGTGACCACCCTGATGACCAACATTGAGAAAAGTTTCAATCATATCTGGGGTGTGCAGGAAACCCGTCCTCTCATTCGCCGGTTCTCCGATTACTTCTCGGTACTCACCATTGGCCCCCTGCTGGTCATCGCCGCCATTTCCATCACCTCGACGCTGCAAAGCGAAACCTTTGGCGCCAAAATCGAGGCGCTGCCCTATGTCTGGCAGACCTTTCTGTTTTTTCTGAAATTTGTCCCTTATGTGGGGATGTGGATCGTTTTTACGGTTCTTTATCTGTTTATGCCTAATGGCAAGGTCAGCTACACGGCGGCTATTATTGGCGGCATCTTCGGCGGCACTCTCTGGCAGTTGGCCCAGTGGGCTTATGTGGAATTCCAGATCGGTATGGCGCGTTACAACGCCATTTACGGCACGATGGCGGCCCTGCCTATCCTCATGGTCTGGATCTATATCAGCTGGCTTATCGTCCTGCTGGGCCTCGAAGTGACCTATGCCTGGCAGCATCTGCGGCTTGTACCGAGCGAGGTGCGGGCCGAGCAGGTGAGCTACTCCTGCCGCCAGCATATCGCACTGGTCATTCTTCTGCTGGTGACCAAAAGATTCTATCGCGGGGAACCGGCCTGGACGCTGGAGGATTTTGCCTTGGAGTTGGGCTTGCCACCGCGTTTGGCTGACAATGTTCTCAGCCGTCTGGTGGATCTGGGGTTTTTGAACAAGGGTGGAGACGAGCGGGCCCCCTTGATCTATCAGCCAGGGCGCTCGCCTGCTAACCTGAAAGTTGTCGATATCCTGAAAGCTCTTGAAAATGAAGGAATTCGTTACGAAAGGATGCCCTCTTCGTCCGAAAGGCGATTTGTACGCGAACTGGAAGACCAGGTTAAAGAGGCGGTAACCGCCGCCCTTCAGGACGTTTCCCTGCAGGATTTGGTGAAACGCCTCGTTGGCGATAGCGATGAAAAACCGGAGAAAGATGCGGTGGACACTTAAAAAGTGCGCAGGGAAAAGGCGCCATCTTCATAAATGGCATAGCTGTACTGAGTGATCCAGTCTCCCAGGGCGATCAGCGTCCCCTGGGTGGATGACTCGAACAGGGGCGTGTGAAAATGACCAGTGATAACCGCCTGGTGACCTTCGGCGAAGAGACCTTGTGCGTGACGGTGCAGCGCTTGTTCGGGCAGATGAGGGCGGGGGGTGCCGCTGCGGCGCTCTTTGCTGCGCCGGCTGCCCCACTGCGAGATGGCCCAGGTCAGGTCGGGTGGGGCGATGGCCATAAGAAATTTCAGCAGGGGACTGCGTAGAAAACGTCTGAGCAGACGGTAGCCTTTGTCCTCCTGATCGACCAGATCGCCATGGCCGATGTAGACTTTCAAGCCGTCGATGGTGATGGAACCGCCGTCAGGGAGAATCCGACAGCCGAGTTCTTTCTTGAAGTAGGGACCGAGGTGGAAATCGTGATTGCCTTCGACATAAACGATTTCCACGCCCTGGCTTCTTAAGCGACGCAAGGTTTCAAGCAGGGGCACGTAGGAGGAAAAAACCACGCTTCGGTAGCCGACCCAAAATTCAAAGATGTCGCCAAGGAGATAGAGGGTGCGAGTCTCCGCTGCCTGCGAATCGAGAAAATGGAGAAGGCGCTGATAGTTGCTGTCAGCGGGTTTAAGCAGGTGGGCATCGGCGAGGAAGATATCTTTCATGAGGCGACTATAGTGAGCGTGAAAAGTAATGTCAAGCGGCCTGCAAAGGGCTGGTGTCAGCTTCATATCGCCCTTTGTCGAGGAAGGAAATGATCGAGACATTTTATACTCTTCATCCAGTGATGCAGGCCTTTCTGGCGACCTGCCTTACCTGGCTGGTGACATCCCTCGGGGCGAGCGCGGTTTTCTTCAGCCGTCAACCCAGCCGGAAGACCCTGGATATTATGCTCGGCTTTGCGGCCGGGGTCATGATCGCCGCCAGTTACTGGTCCCTTTTGGCTCCGGCCCTTGAAATGGCGGAAGGTCAGGGAAGCGTGCCCTGGGTTCCGGCTGCAGTGGGTTTTTTAGCCGGCGGCATTTTTTTGCGCCTGGTTGACAAGTTTCTGCCGCACCTGCACCTCTTTCTGCCAAGAAGCGAGGCAGAAGGAATCACCACCAAATGGCGGCGCAGCACCCTTTTTGTGCTGGCTGTCACTCTCCATAACATCCCCGAAGGCCTGGCGGTAGGAGTGGCCTTCGGCGCGGTCGCCGCCGGGCTGCCCTCGGCGACCGCGCCAGCCGCCATGGCGCTGGCTATCGGCATCGCCATTCAGAATTTCCCCGAGGGCATGGCGGTGTCGGTGCCTTTGCGGCGGGAAGGGGTTTCACGGTTCAAGAGTTTTATGGCTGGCCAGTTCTCCGGCATGGTCGAGGTCTTTGCCGGGGTCATCGGCGCCGCCACCGTGATGATTTCCCAGCCCATCCTGCCCTACGCCTTGGCTTTTGCTGCCGGAGCCATGATTTTTGTCGTCGTCGAAGAGGTCATTCCCGAGTCTCAGAGCGGCAACCACGCCGATGCCGCCACCATGGGGGTGATGCTGGGGTTTACCGTGATGATGATTCTCGATGTCGCTTTGGGATGATGCCGGAGAGCCAATGATGAAAAAAACACTTCTGCTTCTGGTACTTTTTCTGCTGCTGACGGGCTGCATTTCGGTCAAAGGACTGCTGGCGCCCGGTACGGCCCCCCTTGAAGAACAGGTGGTCAGTGGGGAAGGGAAGGGAAAAATTCTGGTGGTCGATATCAGCGGCATCTTGGTGATGGATCGCCTGGGACCCGACTTTTTTAGCAAGCGTGACCCGGTACTGTCCCGTTTGCGGGAAGAGCTGGATCTTGCCCGCCAGGACAATAAGATTGTCGGCCTGCTTCTGCGTATCGACAGTTCCGGAGGTTCGGTCACGGCGAGCGATATTCTCTACCACGAAATTTTCCGCTTCGGTCAGGAACGGCAGCTACCTGTTGTCGCCCTGGTGCTTGATAAGGCCCTTTCGGGGGGCTACTATGTGGCGCTGGCCGCCGACGAAATCATCGTTCACCCAACCTCCGTGGTCGGAGGTGTAGGCGTGGTGGCGCTTAAGTTCAACCTGGCCGGGCTGCTGGAAAAGTGGGGAATTGCTGATGATAGCGTCAAGAGCGGCGAATACAAGGATTTCTGGTCGCCCTTGCGGGCCAGCAGCCCTGAAGAGACGGCGCTGATGCAGGGGATCACCGATCGCCTGCATCAACGATTCATTGATCTGGTGGCGGAGCGCCGGGGCATCAAGGACTGCACCTTGAAGCAGGTCGCCAAAGGTACCCTATTCGATGCCAAACCAGCGCAGGCGCTTCGACTGGTCGATTCCCTGGGCTATTTCGATGACGCCATCGGGCGGGTCCGCCAACTGGCGGGGGTGGAAAAGGCCAGGGTCATTCTCTACCGTCGCGCCGGCGCCAACGCCGGCAGCATCTATGCTGCCGGCAACCCTATCCTGCACACGATGATGCGTCTAGAGGGGATTGCCGAGGAAATGACCGGCCCCTCTTTTCGATATCAGGTGACCCCGTGAGCCAAGCGGCCGCTGACGAAAATATCCCCAGCATTGCTGACCGCATTCGTAACGGGCTCAAAGGCGGTTTTCAGACAACTTTCAAGCTCCTGAAGTTTGTGCTGCCGCTGTATGTGGTTGTCGACCTGCTCAAAGGCACGGCTGTGGTAGAGGTCATCGGCAGCTGGTTCGCCCCGTTGATGAAGCTTTTTGGGCTGCCGGGCGAAGCTGCTTTTGCCTTTGTAGCGGCTTTTCTGCTAAACCTCTATGCCGCTATTGCCATCATGGCTCCTCTGGATTTGACCCCCTGGCAGGTCACCCAGTGCGGACTGATGATGGGCATTGCCCACAATCTGCTGCTCGAAGGGGCTGTGCTCGGTTCCACCGGGGCCCGGGGCGGAGTCCTCACCGCCTGTCGCCTGCTTATCGCCTTGGCCGTCGGTCTATTGATGCAGGGGCTGCACACCCTCGGAGGCTGGTGATGGAAGCTCTCGTCCCGGCCGTGCTGGGTGCCCTGAAACTGGCCCTTAAATTGGTCCTCATTATCGTCCCTCTGGTAACGATCTTCGAGGTGCTCCGCTATATGCCTATCTTTCGCCGGGCGGGTCGCGCCGTGGATCCTCTCATGCGCGGCATGGGGCTGACCAGGGATGCAGCTGTTCCCCTCTTTACCGGTATTTTCCTGGGCATCGCCTACGGCGCCGGCATCATTATCCGGGTGGCGCAGGAAAAGAAACTGCCCAAGCGCGAACTCTTTCTGATGGGACTGTTTCTGGCTACCTGCCACGCCGTTGTGGAGGATACCCTTATTTTTGTGGTTATCGGCGGTAATGCCTGGATTATGCTGGGAGTCAGAGTATTGATTGCTTTTGCCCTGACCGCTGTGCTGGCGAGGTTATGGAAGTGGCGAAGCGATTAAGCTGATAAATATTTTCCCCTGGATCGATGCGATGCCCTGTCTGCGCCCGTTCATTCGACGGATAGTTATAGGTTTCTGGATTCTCTTCGCTCTAGGGACTCCCGATTTTGCGACGGCCAGCGATAACGGTGGCAGCGGCATCTTCAATCTGCGGTCTCAGTCGCCCATGCAGAGCCTGCGCATGGTGACTCCGTTCCAACCGGCGGACACCATCAGGCCGGGCTGGCATCTTTTATTGACCGCCACGCTCTCCAATGTCTGGGCACAGGAGAGTACCTACGCCATGGATTACGAAATGGCCGATGTGCAGGCTGGGGTCGGCTATGGTTTCAATGACCGTCTTGAATTGGCGGCCGGCTACGATAACCGGGCCTATTATGGAGGGGTGCTTGATGGCTTCATCCAGGGATTTCACGATCTTTTCGGCATCGATCAGAACGGCCGCGACGAAGTGCCCAAAGGGCAGAGCCGCGTCATCCGCGCCGGCCCTGTTCCAGAAGAATCGGACGCCGATATCTTCAACAACAGCGGTGTCAGTCTCACGCTGAAGTACGATGCCTTTGCCGGGAATCGCTGGCTGCCCGCCGTCAATATGTCGGGCTCGGTTCGTTATGGTCTGGATAATGGCCAGGCCTTCAGTGATAACCATCCGGTGGATTACGGGTTTTCACTCGGTTTCGGTAAACGTTTCAGCGAACGATGGTACGCCCACCTGATATTGTCGTATACCGTTTTCGATCTCACCGTGGCCCGTGACTATGACAGGTTCACGCCTATCCGCATGAAAAATCAGCAGGCCGGCGGTTTGCTCTCCTTTGGCTATGAGCATTCACCGCGCTGGACCTTTCTGGGCCAATATATGGTACAGGAGGCCGCCATCAAGGACATCAGCGGTCTTGACGAACCGAGCCACGAGATACACGTTGGGTTCAAATATCGCTTTCCCCAGATGGGTACCCTCGAATTCGCCCTGATCCAGAATATCGTCAGCATGGACAACAGCCCCGATTTCGGAATCCATCTCGGTTGGGCCTATCCGTTTTAGAACTCGCCTGTTAGCCAATACCGCTGAGTCAACTCTGGTCAGCTCCCGGGATTTTTCCTCTGTTAACCACCTTTACTGCTTATGCCCTCCTGTGTTTTCCTGAAGGTCTTATCACTGCTGCCAATTTTTTAAGTACGAGGGTGGATTCTTGTCCTGTAATCAAGTAAAACCTGATAGAAACAGAGATCAATGACCGTATTTGTAGAAAAGGAACGATCGATGAGCGCCATTTTAGAAAAAACGCCCGTAGTGATACTCGATTTTGAAACAACTGGCATGGCGCCAGATCGTGGAGACCGGGCCATCGAAATCGGCGCCGTGCGGATTGAGGGTGACCGTATAGTCGATCGGTTCCAAAGTCTTATGTGCCCGGGCCGACGGGTCAGTCCCTTTATTGAGGACTACACCGGCATCACCAACGCCATGCTGCAGGATGCTCCGGAGCCGGCCCTGGTCATGCGCCAGTTCCAGCGTTTTTTGGCAGACAGTCCGTTGGTGGCCCATAATGCATCGTTTGACCGTCGCTTTCTGGAGAGTGAATTCAGGCGGGCCGGACTGCCTCTGCCGGCAGAATATTCCTGTTCCCTGCTGGTGGCGCGGCGGCTCTATCCCGAAGCCCCCAACCACAAACTGGCCACTCTGGTTCATTATCGGGCCTTGCCCGTGACAGGAAATTTTCATCGTGCCCTCGCTGACGCCGAGATGACCGCTCATCTCTGGTTGGGGATGACCGCGGATGTTCGTGATCGTTGTGGGCTCGAGCAAGTTCCCTTTTCCCTCATGCAGGCACTGGAGAAAGTCAAGATCAAGAAGGTGGCGCAGTTTCTGGAGTCGGCCGCGGGTGTTGCCAGCGCTGAAGAGTGTCATTTAAAGGGATGTAATCTTATTAAAACCGTGTGAACAGGAGAATCACCATGTTGATGATGAACAAAGAAGCGGAAGAGCAGGGGATTTTGCAGGCGGCCCGGATGATCTGCATCGCCGCCCGGACCGCACCTAAGGGAAGGGGCAAGGATCTGCTGGTCTCGGCTATTCTCACGGGAGAGGAAAAGGATGCTATTCAGCTCAAGATGGTCGAGATAGCCGAACGCGATTCCGTGTCGTTTTTCGCGCGGGATGCGGGCAATCTCGAACAGTCCCCCGTACTGGTCCTGCTGGGCACCCGCAAGGAGGCCATGGGCCTGCCGCATTGCGGTTTTTGCGGTTTTGCCGACTGCGCCACCATGGTCAAGGCGGGCGGAACCTGCTCCTTCAACAGCGGCGACCTCGGTATCGCCGTCGGTTCAGCCGTAAGCCGGGCTGCCGATATGCGCATCGACAACCGTATCATGTATTCGGCTGGCAAGGCGGCGGTCGAGATGAAGTTTCTGGGGCCCGACGTCGCCATCGCCTACGGTATCCCCCTGTCTGTTTCCGGCAAGAGCCCTTTCTTTGACCGCAAGTAAGGGCAGGGGAGGGGATGTGGCTGAAAAAAAGAACGAAATTTTCGATATTGTGGACGAGAACGACCAGGTGATCGGTCAGGCTCCCCGTTCACGCTGCCATGGCGATCCGAGTCTCATCCACCGGGTCGCCCATGTGCTCGTGTTCAACCGCGATGGCTGCCTGCTATTGCAGAAAAGGGCCCAAACCAAAGATATTCAGCCCGGCAAGTGGGACACCAGCGTCGGTGGCCACCTCGATCCCGGCGAGAGCTACCATGAAGCGGCTCGCCGGGAAATGGCCGAGGAACTCGGTATCACGAGTATCCCCTTGACCTATCTCTATTCCTCGAAAATTCGCAACGCCATCGAATCGGAGAATGTGGCGACCTACCTGTCCCGCTATGATGGCGAACTGATCTTCCCTCCGGAAGAGATCGAGGAGGTGCGTTTCTGGTCGCCTGCCGAGATTGAAGCGTCCTTGAACCAGGGGATCTTTACCCCCAATTTCGAAGAGGAATGGGTTTTGTTCAAGGACTGGTTGCGGCGCCGGCCCATCGACCTGGATCGCCCCATCGCTTTTTGTGCCGGAGACAGTTTCCCGGATCTGCTGAGTGAGTTGTGCAATAATTGAGCAGTTGGCCGTGGGGCTGATTAAAAGATCGCCAGCAACCGAAGGCAGTCTGACGGTCTGTTTGGTAGGTGTTGAAAAAGCGTAAATATTTTAATCATTTAAAAAATTGTTTGCCGCTGATGGAAATAGGCAGGCAATTTGCTATTGTTTTCTGGCAAGCCGGTTGTTCTTGTGCCGGCAGCCGTGACTTACGGGTCCGACAGGGCCACATAATCCTGGGAGGTTACTGCGATGAGGAAAGTTGAGGCGATTATCAAGCCTTTCAAACTCGATGAAGTCAAAGAAGCGCTCAACGAAATTGGCATTCAGGGGATTACGGTTAGCGAAGTCAAAGGCTTCGGCCGTCAGAAGGGCCATACGGAGCTGTATCGTGGCGCCGAGTATGTAGTCGATTTCATTCCCAAAATAAAAATGGAAATCATTGTGAAAGACGACATGGTCGCCCAGGTTGTCGATGTCATCGCGGAGGCGGCCAGGACCGGCCGCATCGGCGACGGCAAAATTTTTGTCACCCCCGTCGATGAGGTCGTCCGCATCCGTACCGGCGAGCGCGGCGACGAGGCACTCTAGTTAAATATTCCAATTCCACAAACCCCATTTGCAGGTTGAACTCAAAACACCCGTCAAAGGAGATTTAGGATGACGCCGAGAGAAGTTGTCGCGTTCGCGACAGAGAACAAAGTCGAAATGGTCGATTACAAATTCCTCGATTTCGTGGGAATCTGGCAGCATTTCACGACCCCGATCAGCGAGTTCAGCGAGGATGTTTTTGAAGAAGGCCTTGGTTTTGACGGGTCGTCGATTCGTGGCTGGCAGCCGATCCATAACAGCGACATGACCCTGATCCCCGACCCGACCACGGCCAAGATTGATCCGTTTCCCGAAATACCGACGCTGAGCATCATCTGCAATATTTACGATCCCATCACTAAAGAAGGCTACACCCGCGACCCCCGTTTTATTGCCCGTAAAGCGGAAGCCTACCTGAAATCGACGGGCATTGCAGACACAGCCTATTTCGGCCCCGAGCCCGAGTTCTTCGTTTTTGACGATGTGCGCTTCTCTTCTACCGCTAACCAGGCCTTCTATTGTGTCGATTCCATCGAGGGCGCCTGGAACACGGGTCGTGAAGAATATCCGAACCTGGGCTACAAGCCTGCCCACAAGGGCGGTTATTTCCCGGTAGCACCTACCGATTCCCTTATCGATCTGCGCAATGAAATGGTGCAGGTTCTGCAGCGCGTCGGCATGCGCATCGAGGCCTCCCATCACGAGGTGGCTTCCGGGGGACAGTGCGAAATCGATATGCGCTTCGATTCCCTGCTGCACATGGGCGATACCCTGCAGTGGTTCAAGTACATCATCAAGAACGTCGCCTACCGCAACGGCAAGACCGTCACCTTCATGCCCAAGCCGATTTTCGGCGATAACGGTTCGGGGATGCACTGCCATCAGTCCCTCTGGAAAGATGGCGTCAATCTGTTTGCCGGTGACGGTTATGGCGGTCTCTCCAAAATAGCCATGTATTACCTCGGCGGCATTATGAAGCACGCCAAGGCCCTGTGTGCTTTCACCAACCCCAGCACCAACTCCTACAAGCGTCTGGTCCCGGGTTACGAAGCGCCGGTCAATTTGGCTTACTCCAACCGTAACCGCTCGGCTTCTCTGCGGATTCCTGTAACCAGCAATCCCAAGTCGAAGCGTATCGAGTATCGCACCCCCGATCCGTCCTGCAATGGCTACCTGGCCTTTTCGGCCATGCTGATGGCCGGTCTCGACGGTATCGAAAACAAGATCGATCCGGGCGATCCTCTCGATAAGGATATCTACGGCCTTTCACCGGAAGAACTCAAGGATATCCCGAATGTTGCCGGCACCCTTGAAGAGGCATTGCGTAGCCTCAAAGAGGATCACGCTTTCTTGCTTAAAGGGGACGTCTTCACCGAGGATGTTATCGAAAAGTGGATCGAGTACAAAACCGAGGCGGAGGTCAATCCAGTCCGCATGCGGCCTGTGCCTCTCGAGTTCGCCCTGTATTACGACTGCTAAGATCGAACAGGTAGTACCTGAACGCAAGAACGCCCCTGGTCATAGATGGCCAGGGGCGTTCTTGCGTTTCGGCGGTTTAAGAAAAAGGACGAAGCCCTTTAGATGGCGTGATCTTGCAGAAAATCCTTGACGGCTTGGGCGTCAGCATCAAGGATGACGCAGCGTTTCTCGCGGGATTCGATCCCTTCCAGTGAGGCTGGACGCTCGGGATCGCTGCCGATGCTTTTCCGCACCGCCTCGCCGAATTTAGCCGGGTGGGCGGTGGCCAGGCAGACGACGGGATAGTCGCCGCCGGCCAGTTCGCGTCCAGCCTTCACTCCGACGGCGGTGTGCGGGTCGAGCGTATAGCCCGTGGCTCGATGGAAGTCCTGAATCGTGCCCAAAGTGTCGTCGCCATCGACGGTCAGGGCCAGAAAATCATGGGACACCTGCTCTCGCTCGGCGTCACTGAAGGCCAGGCGGCCGGTCTTTTGCAGGGTTTCCATGGCCTCCGCCACGCGGGTGCTGTTCTGCTCGTAGAGGTAGAAAAGGTAGCGTTCGAAATTGCTGGCCAATTGGATGTCCATGGAGGGCGAGTAGGTCTGAGCCACCGCGCTGACGCTGTAGTCGCCGTCACGGACGAAACGGCAGAGGATGTTGTTTTCGTTGGTGGCCAGAATCAGGCGCCGAATGGGAAGACCCATGCGACGGGCGATATAGCCGGCGAAGATATCCCCGAAATTACCGGTGGGTACGCTGAAGTAGATTTCCTGGCACCCCGTCTCCGCTGAAACGCGGCCCCAGGCGTAGAAATAGTAGACGACCTGCGCCAGCACACGAGCCCAGTTGATGGAGTTCACCGCGCCGAGGGCATGCTTCTCTTTGAAAGCCAGATCACTGAAGGCTTCCTTGACGATACGCTGACCATCGTCGAAGGTGCCGCGAATGGCCAGGTTGAACACGTTGGGATCGACCACCGTGGTCATCTGCAGTTCCTGAATGGGCGAAACCTTTCCGTGAGGATGCAGGATGAAGATATTGATGTTTTCTTTGCCTCGTACGCCGTAAATTGCGGCGCTACCGGTGTCGCCGGAGGTCGCCCCCAGGATGTTCATCTTCTGCCCGCGTTCTTTGAGCAGGTATTCGAACAGATTGCCGAGAAACTGCAGGGCGACATCCTTGAAGGCCAGGGTCGGACCATGGAAGAGTTCGAGGATATAGATGCCGTCCTTGTGAACGACGGGGGTCACGTCCGGGTGGGTGAAGCTCTGGTACGAGCGGTCGATAAGATCCTTGAGGTCAGCGGCCGGGATGTCACCGACGAAGCGGGACAAAATCTGAAAAGCGAGTTCAGGATAGGCCAGCTTGGACAGGGCGGCAATGTCACCTGGGGTCAGCATAGGGATCGACTCAGGCAGCAGCAGGCCGCCGTCGTCAGCCAGCCCCATCATGACGGCATCTTTGAAAGTCAGGTTGCGGACTTTGCCGCGGGTACTCAGATAACGCATATTTTTTGTCTCTCCGTTTCAAAAAGATCCAGGCATTTTAACAGGAACCATTCTGGGAGGGAAGAAAAGAAGAAAAAAGGAGGGGCAAATAGGCCCCTCCTTCGGTATTTATCGGTGATGGCAACGGGTTTAAGAGACCGACGCTTCCTGGGCGTCGACCACGGCGACGGCAGCCATGTTGACGATGTCGGCGACATCGTCACCGCGCTGCAAGACGTGTACGGGCTTTTTCATGCCCATGAGGATGGGGCCGACCGCTTCGGCGCCACCGAGTTTGGCCAGCAGCTTGTAGGCGATATTGCCGGACTGCAGGTCGGGGAAGATCATGACGTTGGCATTGCCTTTGAGTTTGGAGAAAGGGTACTGGCGGGCGATGAGGTCGGGATCGAGAGCGACGTTCGCCTGGATTTCCCCGTCTATGACCAGATCCGGGGCCCATTCCTGCACCAGGGCCGTGGCCCGTTTCACTTTCAGGGAGAGAGGGTGCTCGGTGCTGCCGAAGTTGGAGAAGGAGAGCATGGCGATGCGCGGCTCTACCTCAAAGTAGCGAGCCTTGTGGGCTGTCAGGATGGCCGTTTCCGCCAGCTCTTCAGCGGTTGGTTCGATGGTGACCGTGGTGTCGGCGCAGAAAACGACGTCTTTCTTGAAAACCATCATGTACAGGCCGTGAACCTTCGACAGGCCATCCTGTTTGCCGATGACCTCGAGGGCGGGGCGGATGACGTCGGGGTAGTGATGACTGACACCGGAAAGAAGGGCGTCTGCATCACCATTTTTGACCATCATGGCGCCATAGTAGTTGCGGTTCTTTTTAATCAGACGCGAAGCTTCGGCCAGGGTGACCCCTTTGCGTTGACGATCCTGGAACAGCATGTCGGTATACTCGTCAGTTTTGTCTGCGCGCATGGTATTAATGATTTCGACGTTGCCAAGATCGAGTCCGAGTTCCTTGACTTTGGCGTCGATCTCATCCTTGAAACCCAGCAGGATGGGGATGGCGATGCGCTCATCGATGAGAATCTGTGCGGCACGCAACACTTTTTCGTCTTCGCCTTCGGGAAAGACAATGCGCTTCGGGTTGGCTTTGGCTTTGTTGATGAGCGCCCGCATGATTTCCTTGGAGCGTCCCTGCAGGGCCTCAAGAGATTCGCGATAGCGCTCCATGTTTTCAATGGGGCGACGGGCGACGCCGCTGTCCATGGCCGCCTGGGCGACAGCGGGGGCGACGTGCAGCAGCACGCGGGGATCGAAGGGTTTGGGGATAAGGTATTCGCGGCCGAATTTGATTTCGACATTGCCGTAGGCTTTGCGCACCGAATCCGGAACGTCCTGTTTGGCGAGACCGGCCAGCGCTTTGACGGCCGCCATTTTCATCTCGGCGTTAATAGCGCTGGCGTGGGTGTCGAGTGCCCCGCGGAAGAGGAAGGGAAAACACAGGACATTGTTGACCTGGTTGTTATAGTCGCTGCGACCGGTACCGATGATGACATCGTCACGCACTGCCTTGGCTTCGTCGGGTGTAATTTCGGGGTCCGGGTTGGCCATGGCGAAGATGATGGGATCTTTGGCCATAGAGGCCACCATTTCGCGAGTGACGGCTCCTTTGACGGATACGCCGAAAAAGACGTCGGCGCCAGTCATGGCTTCTTCCAAGGTGCGCATCTCGGTGTCGTTGGCGAGGCGCTCCTTGTATTCGTTCATGCCGCTGGTGCGTCCTTTGTAAATGACGCCCTTGCTGTCACAGAGGTACATGTTTTCAATTCTGGCTCCCAGGGTGAGGGCCATGTTGGCGCAGGCGATGCCAGCGGCACCGGCACCGTTAACCACGATGCGTACATCCTCGATTTTTTTGCCGATCAATTCAAGAGCATTGAGCAGGCCGGCGTTGGCGATGATAGCGGTGCCGTGCTGATCATCGTGAAAGACCGGGATGTTCATGATTTTCTGAAGTTCTTCTTCGATATAGAAGCATTCAGGACCCTTGATGTCCTCCAGGTTGATGCCCCCGAAGGTCGGTTCCAGCAGTTTGACGGTACGGATGATTTCGTCGGGATCCTTGGTGTCCAGTTCGATGTCGAAGACGTCGACATCGGCAAACCGCTTGAAAAGAACGCCTTTCCCCTCCATGACGGGCTTGCCGGCCAAGGCACCGATGTCCCCCAGGCCAAGGACCGCCGTCCCGTTGGAAACGACGGCGACCAGGTTCCCCTTGGCTGTATACTTGTAGGCGTCGTTGGGGTTTTTTTCGATCTCCAGGCAGGGTTCTGCCACCCCCGGGCTGTAGGCGAGGGAAAGGTCGCGACTGGTGGCGCAGGGTTTCGTGGTAATGACCTCGATCTTGCCTTTGCGGCCGGTGCTGTGGTAATCCAGCGCGTCTTGCCGTTTGGACATGGTTTTTTCCTTCCTGTAAAATGGTTTTTTAGTTTAGCTAAAAAATACCTTTTGTGGAATTGCTTCCCTTATCTTACTTGCTTGAAATTCTTAAGTAAAAAACATGAATTTTGCGGCGGAAGCCTTTAGTAAGATTAAAACGAACCATAGCCAGCCACTGCAGGCTTGTCAAGCGCAATCTGCCTCTTGCCGCCCTATACAATAACCGTGTTTAAAAAAAGGAAGTGTAGTCACCAAGCAATGGCGGTGCCAAGTTATTTTAAACTGTATGCTCTACCAAAAATACACCGCGAAACGCCCGGGTCAAGGATGTTGAATAGTTGTTTGTTTTTTACGGTCGCCTCCTGTACCGTCCAAAAACAACCTGACTGGCTGTTTTTGGCCAGTTGTCCGAATGGGGGGTCCTGTAGACGTCCGGGGATAGGATATAATTGACAGGCTGTGTTGAGCAGAGGTAAGAATGACTGGCACCGTTGGTTCTAAAGATGTAGATTTTATGACCAAATTTTCCAGGGAACAGGTCTTATGCTTCGAATTGGCGTCTTGTCTGACACCCATTTTTCCAGCCCCCAGGACGGGATGGAGCTTCTGGAACGGTTGCAAGGCAGAGAGTTCAGGGAGGTTGATCTCATTCTGCATGCAGGCGATGTGGTTCATCCGGAATCGTTGATTGCCTTTGACGGCATCCCCCTGTATCTTGTCCGAGGAAATATGGACCCCCCGCAAGCCGGGGTGCCGATCAAGCGGATCGTCGCCTCAGGGGGCTTTCGCATCGGACTCATTCACGGTTGGGGGGCGCCCGACGGCCTGGAGGAGCGCGTGATGGCCGAATTTGCGGGAGAAGCCCTCGATTGCCTGGTTTATGGCCACAGTCACCACTGGGCCAATCACCGTAGAGACGGCCTGCTCCTTTTTAATCCCGGCAGCCCGACCGACCGGCGCGCAGCGCCTTTTCACTCGGTTGGCATTTTGGAACTCGGCCAGGACATTCAAGGCCATATCCTGCCGATCAACTAAGGTTCGAAGGGAGAAACTGTATGGAAAAGCTGTGGGCACCCTGGCGTATGGAATATATCTACGGCGAGACACCTCAGGGGTGTGTCCTCTGCCTGGACGAGGACCGTGCCAACGATCGACAGCGCCTGGTTCTGTACCGGGGGGAGCACTGCTTCATTATGATGAACAAGTTCCCTTATACCAACGGCCATCTGATGGTTTCGCCCTTTCGCCATACCTGTTGTCTCGAAAATCTCACCGATACCGAGGCGCTCGAAATGCATCAGCTGGTCGTGATGGCTCGGGGCGTGCTGCTCGACTGTTTCAGTCCGCAGGGGTTTAATATCGGCATGAACCTCGGCCAGATTGCCGGCGCCGGTATTGCCGATCACCTTCATATGCATATCGTGCCGCGTTGGAGCGGTGACACCAATTTCATGCCAGTTTTCGCCGATGTCCGTGTCATCCCCCAGCACATCCAGGCGACCTATGAGAAACTGGTCGTTCATTTTGACAGGAGGGCGTCGTGAAGTCTTTCAAGATCTTTCTGCTGATTGTAGTTCTGGTTGCCCTTTTCGTGTTCAGTCTGAATAACACCCAGATGGTTAAAGTGGCCTTCGTTGGCTTTGAAACCCCCGAAATTCCCTTGTTTCTCATCGTGCTCTTCATTTTCGCCCTGGGCTTTCTGCTGGGGCTGCTGGTGGCCTCACTGGAGATGATCCGGTTGCGGCGGGAAGCGACCCAGGCCCGTAAAGCGCTTGTTAACGCGCAGGCGGGGGCCAAGCTCTCAGAGCCCGAGCCTCCTTCTTCCTCGTCGGCTGAGGTAAATTGATTTTTGCCTTTGAATCGCCCATAATGCGCTCTGGGCGCGGCGTCGCCGCCTTCTCGAAGATCTGCTGAAGAAGAAAGGACTGTAGGATTCATGTTGGAAATATTCCAAAAGGGTGGGCCGCTGATGTATCCCATCCTGCTCGGCTCGGTGCTGGCTCTCGCCATTTTTCTGATGAAACTCTGGTATTTTTTTCAGGTACAACGCGGCACCGAGCCCTTGGTAAAAGATATCGAAGAACTGGCTCGCAACAGGCGTATCGATGAGGCTCTGGTGGTCTGCCAGAAAGCGGGCACCCCTCTGTCACGCATCTTCATTGCGGCGTTGAGAGCGGCTGGCCGACCGCGCGAACATATAAAAACCGTGGTGGTGGAGGTCGGTGCCCGGGAAACAGCTCCTTTTGAGCGTTATCTGGGGCTGCTCGGTACCATCGCCACGATTTCACCGCTGCTTGGCCTGCTGGGAACGGTTTTGGGGATGATCCGCGCTTTTACGGTCATCGCCGTACAGGGCGTCGGTACCCCGGCCACCCTCGGCGGGGGCATTTCGGAAGCGTTGATTACCACTGCAGCCGGCCTGACCGTGGCCATTCCCGTCATTCTCTTTCACAAGTATCTGACGGGCAAGGCCGATCGTCTGGCGCTGGAAATGGAGATGCATTCCCTGCATCTGGTTGACCTTCTGGGGGAATAGCCCGATGGCTTTTTTGCGCAAAAAGAGAGAAGACCCCCGGGTGGACCTGACACCGATGGTCGACGTGGTCTTTCTGCTGCTCATCTTCTTTATGATATCGACCACCTTCGTGGAGACGCCGGGGCTGACCGTCGATCTCCCCGAGTCGTCTTCTCAGGCCGAAATGAAGGAACCGGACGAGATCAAGGTGTATGTCGCCCGGGACGGGGCGATTGCCATCGGCGACCAGAAGGTGAGCCTGGACCAGTTCAGGCAGCGTCTGCAGGCTTTTGGCGAAAAGGCGGCCGACACCACCTTTGTGCTCCTGGCGGACAAGGAGGCTTATCATGGCCGGGTCGTCCAGCTGATGGATGAGGCGCGCCAGGCGGGCTTTAAAAAGCTGGCTATCGCCACGGAAAGTGCTGAACGGTAATGGGTACGGCCCCTCTTCTCCTCGGCGTGGATCTCGGTGGGACCAATTGCCGCATGGCGTTGGTGGAGCCGGACGGCAAAACGTTACAGACCGAACGCACGTCGACGGACGCTTCTTCCGGCCGCGACGCTTTTCTGCAGCGGCTGGAAGGACTCTGCCATGAGATGATCCGCCGCGGGGGGGAGATGGGCAGGGCGGTCACCGCCGTCGGCATCGGTACCCCCGGCGTCATCTCGGCGGGGGGCGTCGTCGAAATATCCCCCAATCTTCCTCATCTTAATGGGCTTGCCTTCGCCGGATACATGCAGGCCGCCCTGCACCTCCCTGTGCTTGTCATGAATGACGCCAATGCCATCGCCGTAGGGGAAGCCCGGTTGGGCGCAGGCCGCCAGTTTGATTCCAGCCTGACGGTGACTCTGGGCACCGGGGTAGGTGGAGGGCTTGTCCTGAGCGGCCGCCTCTGGGAAGGGGCTGATGGTGCCGCCGGAGAAATCGGCCATATCATGGTTGAACCGGAAGGACGACCCTGTGGTTGCGGCAGCCGGGGGTGTCTTGAGCAATACAGCTCAGCCCGCGGCCTCGTTCGCAACGTTCTGGACGCCATCGACCGGGGGATCCCCAGTAGTTTATCCTCGCGTGAGCCTTCGCGGCTGACCAGCGAGCAGGTCGCTGCGGCCGCCCGCCAGGGGGACGTCGCCGCCTTGGCCGCCTTGGCCGAAGGGGGACGCCGTCTCGGGCAGGCGTTGGCCGCCGTCGCCAATCTGCTCAATATCGACGGGGTAATCGTGACCGGAGGCGCCAGCGACAGTCTTGATCTGATGCGCCCCTCCTTAGACGCCGAGCTGAAAATACGGGGTTTTGCCATTCCGGTTCGTCGTTTGAAAATCGTCCAGGGGAATCTGAAAGACCAGGCCGGGATGATCGGTGCGGCCCGGATGGCCTGGGACCGTCTGCTGGATTCAGGTAAAGGCGAATGATATGCAATCCCACGGGGGTTTGTTCGTCCTCAACTTCATGCAAGGAGAGCCTTTATGAGTAAAACTATTGCCATTCTAACTGGCGGCGGCGATTGTCCGGGCCTCAATGCCGTGATTCGCGGTGTCGTGCGCTCGGCGATCCTTAAGCGGGGCTGGAAGGTGCTGGGCATCGAGGATGGATTTGACGGCCTGGTCGGGCAGCCACGTTTTCGCACCCTCGATCTTGCTTCCGTGCGCGGCATTCTTCCCAGGGGCGGGACCATCCTCGGAACGAGCAACCGCGGGAATCCTTTTCAATATCCTCGCGAAATCGATGGCAAGGAGACTCTGGTCGATGTATCCGATGAGGTTGTGCAGAATTTCAGAGCCATCGGCGCTGACGCCCTTATCGCCGTGGGGGGCGACGGTACCCTCAAGATCGCTCGGGCTCTCAATGAGAGAGGGATCCCGGTAGTCGGCGTTCCCAAGACGATTGATAACGACCTGCGGGGTACCGATGTCACCTTCGGCTACAATACGGCCGTGGGAATTGTGACGGAGGCGCTCGACCGTCTGCATACGACGGCGGAGAGTCATCAGCGTGTCATGGTGGTTGAGGTCATGGGACGCGATGCCGGCTGGATCGCGCTTGAATCCGGGCTGGCCGGCAGCGCCGATGTGATTCTCATTCCTGAAATTCCTTTCGACCTCGGCAAGGTTTGCCAGGCCATCCGGCAGCGCAGCGCCGCGGGCAGTCGCTTCTCCATTGTCGTGGTGGCTGAAGGCGCCTTCCCCGCAGGGGGGGACAAGGTCACCCAACTCAGCGCTGAGCAGAACCTGGGTGTTGAACGCCTGGGCGGCATCGGCCAGTTTGTGAGTCATCATATTCGTCAATGCCTCGACATGGAGGTACGTACGGTTGTTCTCGGCCACCTACAGCGCGGCGGCACGCCCTCCTCCTTTGACCGTATCCTGAGTTCGCGCTTCGGGGTCAAGGCCGTGGAACTTGTTGAACAGGGAAGTTTCGGCAATATGGTGGCTTTGCGGGGACGGGAGGTTGTCGCCGTGGAAATCGAAAAGGCGGTCGGGGCCCTGAATCTGGTTGATCCTGAAGGCGATCTTGTTAAGGCCGCCGAAGACCTTGGCGTCATGATGGGGCGATAGATCGTTAGTTCTTGACCGCAGACCTGTAAAATCGATACCTTGTCAGCCAGAGTACCGCGACACACTTGGGAACAAAGGGGAGGCCGCATTGGCAACGACGGCAGTACCGGCAGAAAAAGAGCTCAACCGTAGCAGGGTTTACGCCACCGGGGGATTTGCCCTGGGAATTCTGGCGCCCCTGGGGTGGATACTCCTGAGACTTATCCTGTTCTGGGATCCCGAACAGACTCTATGGCAGCAGGTTGTCGGACCTTTTCTCGGCTCGGAAGAGGGACGGCTGCTGTACGCCTACATGGGTCTTGGCACAGCCCTGGTGCTGGGGGCCTTCGGTTTCTATCTGGGCAAGACTTCCCAGAAAATTCACGAAAGGGCTCTGCATCTGGATGAGCTCAATACGGCGATCGCCCGGCAGAAAGAAGAGTTCGAGCGACGATTCCGCGAGCTCAACAACAGCATCAAAAACTTCCATTCGATCAGCAACCACATTCAGAAATCCCTTGATGTCCGTGAGGTTCTGAAGCTGGCGGCCGACGGTCTGCACGACATCCTCGGTTATGACCGCGTCAATATTCTTATGGTCAACCGCCAACGACAGGTTCTTGAATTCATTGCCAGCCGCGGCTGCGGGGCTGACGATGTCTCCGGCATCACGCTGACTCTCGATGCGCGGGCCGGTGCCTTGTACAAGGTTGTCAGCGAGAACCGTCTGCTACTGGTTGACGATATTACCCAGTTGGGGAAGGACTATCACCTGCAGCCGCCATACGACCAGATCGAGCAGCTTCGTTCGCGTCGATTTATCCTCTGCCCCATTGTGGTGCGCGACCAGGTGGTCGGACTTTTTGCCGTCGACAACAAGATAAACCGCAAGCACATCGACGATACGGATGTCGATACGGTGAAACTCTTTGCCGATCAGGTGGCGTCCACCATCACCAAGATCGACCTGCTCGAGGCGGTCGACACCCTGACCGGCGAGCTGGAGACCACTTTTCAGGAATTGCTCAAGTATCGGCAGGAATACGGTCGACTCGATTTCGCTCTGCGGCGGGCGGCGGAGTCCAATGCGGAAGCCACGGTGGAAATTTCCCATGGCGCCGATGTCGTGCAGGGCGCCGTGACGACTACCCGCTCGGCCGCCAACGAAATTGCCGTCTCCATCGACGAGGTCGTCCAGAATATCTCCCAACTCACCGATTTTATGGATAAATCCATATCGACGATGACCGAGATATCCTCCACCATCCGCTCGGTGCAGGAAAACGGCGTCCGTTCCCACGAAATGTCGCAGACGGTCAGGGAGCAGGCCGAAAAAGGGGCCGAGGCCGTAGCCAATGCCCAGTACGGTCTGCATGGTATTTCCGAGGCGGTCGAAAGCACCGTGGAAAGCATCCAGCGCCTCTGCCAGAAGGGGGAGGAAGTCGGCAGCATCAACGAGGTCATCACGGAAATTTCGCAGAAGACCAATCTTCTTGCCCTCAATGCCTCGATTATCGCCGCCCAGGCCGGTGAGCACGGCCATTCCTTCGCCGTGGTGGCTGAAGAAGTACGCAAGCTTTCTCAGGAGACTTCCCAGTCAACCGGGGTCATTTCGTACATTATCGAGGAAATTCAGAAATATTCGCAGGAAACGGGACAGCAGGCCGAGACCACCCGGCAGCTCGTGCAGGACGGCATCGCCCAGGGAGAATATGTCGAAGAGGCGCTTAACCAGATCCTCGACAGCGCCTCGCTGGCCATGGACATGAGCCGGGAGATTCGCAAAGCCACGGAAGAGGTCTCCAAGAGTGCCGATTTCGTGACCGGCTCCATCGAACGTCTTGGCGAGATGGCGGCTCAGATATCCCAGGCCTCCAAAGAACAGTCGCAGGGAACGCGCAGCATCGCCCAGTCCATTGAAGAAATCAAGACGATGGCCGACGAAATGGCCGAAGCGACCGACCGCCAGAAAGCACACACCCGGGAGATTGAAACGGCCGTCGGCTCCGTCAGTAACATCGCCGGTCGTATTTTCTCTGCCATCGAGGAACGTCAGAAGGGGAGTCGCGAGGTTATTGAGAGCCTCGAACGGCTCCGCCGCATTGGCAGTTCGGCCGACTGAGCTCGGGTTCAATAAACTGTATGAAACACCAAAAAGAGACCTCTTCAGGGGGTCTCTTTTTGTTTTTGGGACTCTTCAAGGATATGGTCTTCCAGGCGGGTTTTGTCGGCGGGGCAGGCTTCCATCCCCGGGCAGTTTTCCTGCTGACAGGGATCGATGTGGATGATGACGTCCGCGCCGGGAATGTCTTCCTGAATACGCTTCTCCAGGTGATCGGCAATGGCATGGGCCTCTTCCACGGAGAGATGTTTGCAGACCGTCAGGTGAAAATCGATGATTTTCTGCGAACCGGCCCGGCGCGTACGCAGATTGTGGTAGTCGAGCAGAATTTTTCGGTGGGCCTCGATGAGATCGGTTATCTCCCGTCGGATTGGTTCGGGCAGTTCTTCATCGAGGACATCGCGCAGGCCGTGACGAACGAGACGCACCGCCTCAAAGAGGATATACAGGGCCACCAGGATGGACAGTGCCGGGTCGAGCCAGGGGATGTTCACGAAGGAGATCACCGCCAGACCCAGAATCAGCGCACTGTTGGTATAGACGTCCATGCTGAAATGCAACGAATCAGCCTCCAGGGCCGAGGAGTCCGTCTCCTTGGCCACGCGGCGCAGGTAGCGGCTGACCCACCAGGAGGCGATGGCGCTGATGACCAGGACAATGATCCCCTGGTTCAGGTGGACGAGTTCAGGCCCCTCTATAAGGCGCTGGACCGATTCATAGATGATCCAGCCGCCGGAGGCGGCGATAACCATGGATTGGATGATCGTGGCCAGGGTCTCGTATTTGCCGTGCCCGAAGGGATGGCATTTGTCCGCCGGCTGGACGGCACGACTGATGGCGAAGAGGTTCACCCCCGACATTAAAATGTCGAGAAGCGAATCGATGGCCGAGGAGAGAACGGCCATCGAGCCGGTGGCCAGGCCGGTGGCCAGCTTCAGTGCGGCCAAACCGCTGGCCATGGCGATGGAAATGCGGGCCGCGGTGACTTTGGCTTTTGCAGAAGACATGCGGGACTCGCTGGGTCAGGGGTTATCTTTCAGAGAGCAGGCCGCCTCCCATGGGAGGTAGCCGTCTTTCTCGATGGCCCAGAAGCTTTCGATACGCTGACGGTAGTAGTCCAGGTTCTCGCAGTCTTTGTCGATGGCGGCCGCCAGGTCGGTACTGATTCGGCCGGCGCCGGCCAGGTAGCGGTAGAAGGCCTGGATTCCCTGCAGAAGAGAGGTGAGCTCCACCATGTTGGGTTCCAGATTGCGGACGATGTACCAGTTGCCGGCAAATTGACGTACGCGGTGCGGACGCAGGCGGAAGATATTCTCACGACAGTGGTCGATGACGAAGTCTTTCAGGAAGTAGGAGGCTCCATAGGCTTTTTCGCTGGCCGCCTCAGGACTGTGGGCCTGCTCCTCGACCAGATCGAGATAAAAAAGTTTGAGAAGCTGGTCGACCAAGTCGCTGAGGCGTATTTCATCCTGCAGGCTGTTGACGTCGAAATTTTCGGGGGCAAAAAGTTGAGCGGCCGCGGCCGAGAGGTCTGCTTGGGTCATTGATAATCTCCTTGGCTGCCGGTTTATCTATCACTGCGACCGGTCAAGGTCAAGGTTTTTGACCTTTTCGCCAAGAAGAACGCCGGGATTGCTATTTACATGAAAAGGGCGGTTTGTTAACATAACTCCGCTTTTGTCCGGCGCTTTCAAAGCTGTCCCGTCGCCGGACCATGTGGCATTACTGTTTCCAGATCATTCTATCCACTTTGAGGTTTTTGTCGTTCATGTCCAGTACTACTCCCATGATGCGCCAGTATCTGGAGATCAAATCCCAGTATCCCGATGCCATCCTCTTTTTTCGTCTGGGTGATTTTTACGAGATGTTCATGGAGGATGCCGTCACGGCTTCCCGCGTTCTGGACATCACCCTGACCTCCCGCAACAAGGGGGCAGCCGAAGAGGTGCCCCTGTGCGGCATTCCCTATCACAGCAGCCAGCCCTACATCGCGCGCCTGGTAGAAAACGGCTACAAGGTGGCGGTGTGCGAGCAGGTGGAAGATCCGCGCGCTGCCAAGGGGATTGTCAAGCGCGAGGTCGTGCGGGTGGTCACGCCAGGGTTGATTGTCGATACCGATACCCTGCAGCCGAAGGAAAACAACTACCTGCTGGCTCTGGTTCCCGATGAGGAGGACCGTTGGGGAATCGGCATCATCGATATCACGACGGGGGAGTTTCGCGTCACGCAGGTCGAAACCCTGGAAAGTGTGCGCAGTGAGCTGGCTTCCGTCAATCCGCGCGAGGTGCTTCTCCCCGAAGGCGCGGCCGGAGAAGAGCTCCGGCAGCTCTTGACCACTTCTCTGCAGGATCGCATGGTCAATACCCTGCCCGATTGGGCCCTGGCCGGCGACCGGGCCCAAAAACTCATCCTGCAGTTCTTTGCCAGCGGCTCCCTCGATTCCTTTGGCTGTGCCGATCTGCCCGGTGCCATCAGGGCGGCCGGCGCCATTCTCACCTACCTGGAGGAGACCCAGAAGGGGGCCCTTGATCATGTCCGGGCCCTCACTACCTATCATACCCGCGATTATATGGTTCTTGACGACGCCACCCGGCGCAACCTTGAGCTGACCGCCACCTTGCAGGGCGGCAGGAAGGGCTCCCTCCTTGGTGTGCTCGACCGCACCATGACGGCCATGGGCGGCCGGCTGCTGCGGCAGTGGATTCATCATCCCCTGGTGGATGTGGAGCGGATTCGCCGGCGCCAGCAGGCAGTAGCTGAACTCGTCGACCAAAGTCTGCCGCGTAACGATTTACGGGGCGCGCTCGATGGTGTTTATGACCTGGAGCGCCTGAACGGCAAGATCGCCATGGGCAATGCCAACGCCAAGGACCTGGTGGCCCTGTGTGCTTCTCTTGGCCGTCTTCCCGTCATCATCGACGGCCTCACAGGGTTGGAAAGTCCTTTTCTAAGCGACCTTTGTGACCAAATCGACCCTCTGGACGACGTTCAGGAGATCATCGGACGCGCCATCGCCGACGATCCTCCCTTCGTCCTGCGCGAAGGCGGCCTGATTCGGGATGGATTCAACGAATCCCTGGATGAGCTGCGCCATATCAGCAAGGAAGGCAAGGGCTGGATCGCGCGGCTGGAGGCCCAGGAGAAGGAGCGCACGGGCATCTCCACCCTCAAGGTACGGTTCAATAAAGTCTTCGGCTACTATATCGAGGTTTCCAAAGGCCAGATCAGCCGGGTGCCGGAGGACTACCAGCGCAAGCAGACCCTGGCCAACGCCGAGCGCTATATCACGCCGGCCCTGAAAGAATATGAGGACAAAGTCCTCGGCGCCGAGGACAGGATCGTCGAGCTGGAATACGATATCTTCCAGCAGGTGCGCCAGCAGGTCGCTTCGCAGGGAAGGCGCATCCAGCAGACGGCGGATGCTCTGGCGACCCTGGATGTTCTCTGTTCTCTGGCGGACCTGGCTCATGACCGTCGTTACGTCGCGCCCCAGATCGACGAGAGTCTGGAGCTGACCATCGTCGAAGGGCGTCATCCCGTCATAGAGGCCATGAACCTCAATGAGGGCTTCGTTCCCAACGATGTGGAGATGAATGGCGAGGACAATCAGCTGCTCATCATCACCGGCCCCAACATGGCGGGCAAATCCACCTTCATGCGCCAAGTCGCCCTCATTACCCTGCTGGCCCAGATGGGCAGCCTGGTGCCGGCCAGTTCGGCCCGCATCGGCGTGGCCGACCGCATCTTTACGCGGGTCGGCGCCAGCGACAACCTGGCGCGAGGGCAATCGACCTTCATGGTCGAAATGACGGAGACAGCCAATATCCTCAACCATGCCAGCCGCCGCAGCCTGATTATCCTCGATGAAATCGGCCGGGGGACCTCCACCTTCGATGGCGTCAGCATCGCCTGGGCCGTGGCTGAATACCTGCACGACAACCCGCAGGTGGCAGCCCGCACGCTTTTCGCCACCCACTATCATGAATTGACTGATCTGGCCCTGACCCGGGAGCGCGTCAAAAACTTCAACATCGCCGTGCGGGAGTGGAATGACCAGATCATCTTTTTGCGCAAAATCGTCGCTGGCGGCGCCAGCCACTCCTACGGAATTCAGGTCGCCCGGCTCGCCGGCCTGCCGGTCGCTGTGATCCAGCGTGCCCGAGAAGTCCTTAAAAATCTCGAGTCGGGGGAGTTCGAGCAGGAGGGTGTCCCTCGCCTGGCCCGGGGGAAGCAGGGCGCGCGCCCCAAGAGCAGCCCTGACCAGTTGTCGCTCTTTAGCCCGGGCACGGACGAAATCCGCCAGTGCCTGGAGGATCTCGATATCTCTACGTTGACGCCCTTGCAAGCTCTGAATATTCTGGCCGAGTTGAAACAGAAGGTGGTGTGACATGTTTCTTGTTCGAGGAATTCTTATCGCCTGTTTCTGTCTGTTGGCTGTCCAGCCCGTTTTGGGGCAGGATGCCGAAAGTGACTACCGCCAGGCCAAAGCCAGCTATCAGAAGCTGCTCGATTCCCGCCAGAAACAGCTCTATCGTGAAAACTGGCTGCGGGTTCGCAATCAGTTCGTGGCGGTCAAAGAGAAGTATCCGCGCCATCCCCGCGCCGCCGACAGCCTCTACATGGCCGGCAAGACATCAGAAGGCCTCTACCGTGTATCCCTGGTGGCCGCCGATGCCAGAGAGGCCGTTGCCTTTTACGATGATCTGGCGACCCTTTACCCGGAAAGCAACCTCGCCGACGATGGCCTGTATCTGTCCGGCACGATTCTCGAAAAAAATCTGGCGGAAGGCGCTCAAGCCTACCTTCGTTTTGCCCGACTCATCGAGCGCTATCCCCAGGGGGATATGGTGGCCAAGGCCCGCCCCAGAGTCCGGGAGCTGGCCCGCTATGCCACCAGTTCGCCGCCGCCCGCATTAAAACCGGCGACGTCCGAAACGGGGCCCCGCCAGCTGACAGGCATCCGCTTCTGGTCCAATCCCGACACGACCCGCATCGTCCTCGACCTGGAAGGATCAGCCAATTACGTGGTCAACCAGCTGCACGGCGACCCGCACAAACAGACAGCCCCTCGCATCTATGTCGATATCCTCGGTGCCAGTCCCTCACTGACCCTGAGCGACACGATGGACGTCAATGACGGCCTGTTGCGGCAGATTCGCACCGGCGTCCCTGCCCAGGGTACGGTTCGCGTCGTTCTCGATCTTAACAGTCTGAAGGATTACAAGGTTTTCTCCCTGGAAGATCCCTTCCGGATCGTGATCGATGTCGAGGCCGACCGTCAGACGGAAATCACGGCCAGTAAGCCGGTGGTCTCCGCCCTGCCGCCTTCCGCGCAGGACGGCATCGCCGGTATTCTGGAGCGAGCACCCGAGGAAAAACCCCTGCAGGTTCACATTCCCCAAGCCTCTTCCGGGCATGTGATGCGGCGTATCGTGATTGACCCGGGGCATGGCGGCAAGGATCCGGGTGCCATCGGTCCCTCTGGTGTTTTTGAAAAAGATGTCGTCCTTAAACTGGCCAAAGCCTTGAAAACCCGCCTCGAAAAGGATCTCGGCGTCGAAGTGCTGCTGACCCGTGATCGCGATATCTTCATCCCCCTTGAAGAACGGACGGCTTTTGCGAACAAGGTTGGCGCCGACCTGTTCATCTCCCTGCATGCCAATGCCAGCCCGAGTCGACAGGCGTATGGGATAGAGACCTACTATCTCAACTTTTCCAAAAACGATAAGGCCGCTGCCCTGGCCGCTCGTGAAAACGGCACCTCTTTAAAGGAGGTCGGGGATCTGGAACTGATCCTTTTTGATCTGATGGCCAACGCCAAAATCAATGAATCAAGCCGCCTGGCGGCGGAGATTCAGAATTCTCTGGTGAACGTGCTCTCAAAAAATTACAGCAAGGTCAAAGACCTCGGCGTCAGGCAGGGTCCTTTTTATGTGCTGTTGGGCGCCACCATGCCTTCCGTTTTGGTGGAAACCGCCTTTATCAGCAACAAGATGGAAGAATCCCGCCTTCTCAGCGACAAATACCGGGATCGCACGGTGGCCGCCATCTCCCAGGGCGTTCGCAACTATACCCGCTCCCTTAAAATGATGGCCTCGAACTGACAGGGCATAACGTGAAAATCGATCACTTCTTTACGCCTGAAATGCTGACCGACCCGTCCATTCCCTATGAAAAGAGGCGGAGCCTTCTGCTGGAGGCGTCGCGTCGGTACCTCGATCATCATCAGGCCAGAATTCGAGCCAAGCACGATGCGGGAGCTTCCGGGGCGTCGGTGGTCGGCAGTCTGACTTCCATGATCGACACCCTCATCCGCAATCTTTATCGCAGTGTTTCAGCGGATGTGCCCGAGAACCTCTTCGGGGCCTGCGTCCTGGTAGCCCTGGGCGGCTATGGCCGGGGTGAACTCAACCCGCGCTCGGATATCGACCTGATGTTCTTTTACAGCGGCAAGGACAAGGATTTTGCCGAAAAGATTTCTGAAAGAATGCTCTATCTGCTCTGGGATCTCGGCCTGGACGTCGGCTACAGCGTGCGGACCGACGCCGACTGCCTGCAGATGGCCGACAAGGATATCACCGCTCGCACAGCCCTGCTGGACTCTCGCTACCTTGTCGGGGATGAGGATCTCTACCAGGACTATATGCGAAAGGTCCTTGCCGTCGTCCTCAGCAGCAATACGGGGGATTTTATCCGGCAGAAGCTGGACGAGAACGCCCGCCGTCTCAAAAAGTACGGATCTTCCGTCTATTTGTTGGAACCGAATATCAAGGAGGGGGAGGGGGGCCTGCGGGATCTCCACGCCGCTTTATGGATAACCCGCGTCAAATTCAAGGCCCGCAATCTGCGGGAACTCATCATCAAAGGCGTTCTGACCGAGCGGGAAGGGGAAGAATTCGAAGCCGCTCTCGACTATCTCTGGCGCCTGCGTAATCACCTGCATTACCTCTCCAGCCGTAAAAACGAACAGATGCAGTTCGACAAGCAGGAAATGCTCGCCCAGTTCTTTGGCTACCGCGACAGCCGGCACGGCCTGGCCGTCGAGCAGTTCATGCAGGACTATTATTCTCAGGCCACCCGAATTGAGCACATCGCCTCCTCCCTTATCGCCAAGGCGACGCAGCAGGATGATCCCGGTTCGCGGATTCTTGGCTATCTGACCCGGCGCGTGGTCGATGACGGCTTTTATATCCTCCGTGGCGAATTGCGGCTGAGCGACGAAGCTCTTTTCGAACGGGATCCAGCCGCCATGATGAAGGCCTTTCTGCTGTCGCAGCGGCACGGGGTTCCGCTCAACATCTCCGTCAAAGGGCTGATTCGCGACAACCTCCGGCGGCTTAACGACAAGGTGCGGCGTACTCGGGCCATCAATGAGATGTTTCTGGAGATTCTCCGCAGTCCCAAGGGGGTGGCGGAAACGCTGCGGGATATGCACCACCTGCAGTTTCTCAACCGCTTTATTCCCGAGTTCGGTCGCATCTACTGCAAGGTTCAGCACGATGCCTACCACATCTATACCGTCGATATTCATACGCTCTTTGCCGTTGAAGAGGTGACCAAAGTCTGGCAGGGGGTGTACCGCGAGAAGAAGCCGGTTCTCACCCAGGTGGCCAACGACATCGAAAAACGCGAGCTATTGCTTTTGGCCGTGCTCTTTCACGATATCGGCAAAGGGGAGGGTAAGGATCATTGCAACAAGGGCGCCGATATGATTCCCACCATTGCCCGGCGCCTTGGGCTGAACCGTGAGGACAGCCGCCGTCTTGAATTTCTGGTGCGCAATCACTTGAAGATGGCCCATATCTCGCAGCGGCGCGACCTGCATGACGACCGTCTCATCCTCGATTTTGCCCGCAGTATGGGAATGAGTGAAAACCTGCGCATGCTCTACCTGTTGACCTTTGCCGATATCAAGGCGGTCGGACCGGATGTCTGGTCCGAATGGAAAGGGTTTCTGCTGCAGGAATTGTACGAAAAAGCCTATATGGTTCTGGAAAGGGGCGATTTTCAGTTGGAAAAACGCTCGGAAAAGGTGCGCAACCGCAAGCGCAAAGTGCTCGCCCTGCTCCAGGACGATTACGATCCCAAGGCTATAAGGGATGCGCTGAAAACCATGAGCACCCGCTATCTGCTGTCTTACCGCTCCGCGGAGATCGCGGCGCATCTGCGTCTCTCCTTCAGCCGTCAAAATAAGGCGCTGGCCTTGCAGGTGGAGCACGTTCCCGAGCAGGAATACAGCCAGGTGACCATCGCCACCCTCGACGTTCCCGGCCTTTTTTCCAAGATTACCGGGGTTATGGCCGCCAATAACATCAACATCCTCGGCGCCCAGATCAACACGCGCAGCAACGGCATCGTCCTCGACATTCTGCAGGTGCGGAGTTCGGCCGGCACCATCATCGCCGATGAAGCCAAGTGGCGGCATGTCGAGGAGGACCTGGCCGCGGTGCTCGAAGGGCGAGTCAAGGTCGATACCCTGGTGAAAAAGATGCAGCGCCCCAGCTTCCTGACGGAAAAAGCCCGTCCCCGTATTCCGACCCGGGTGGAAATCGACAACCGGGCGTCACAGGAGTACACGGTCATCGACATCTATACCCACGACAAGGTCGGTCTGCTTTATGACATTACCAAGACGCTGAAAGAACTGGGGTTGTACATCGGCGTCGCCAAGATCTCCACCAAGGTCGATCAGGCGGGAGACACCTTTTACGTGCAGGATATCTTCAGTCAGAAAATTTTGCAGGAAGACAAAGTGGCCGAAATACGTCAGAAACTTCTCCTGAGCCTGGACGGCGAGAATCCGTCAGAAACGACGCCGCAATGAGGCGCCTGGCAACAGACAGGCAGTGAACCCATGGAACAGAACGTCGATCTTTTTCTCAGTTACCTGTCGGTAGAACGCGGTCTGGCCGCCAATACGCTGGAGGCCTATGGCCGCGACCTCGTTCGTTATGTCGATTTTCTCGAAAAAGAAGGCGTTCGCACGGCGGACAGCGTGACACCGCCCATGGTCCTGCGGTTTCTGGCCCGCCTCAAAGAGGGGGGCCTTTCCGCCCGCAGTCGCGCCCGCAGTCTGGTTTCGGTGCGCATGTTCCATAAATTCCTGCTGTCCGAAGGCATCTCGAGCCTCAATCCGACCTCCCAAGTGGAGGCGCCCCGCAGCCTGCAGTCACTCCCCCACACCCTCAGCCCCCGTGAAGTCGAGCGACTGCTGGCGGCACCTGCCGGTGATGAACCGTTGGCTCTGCGCGACCGGGCCATGCTGGAAATCCTCTATGCTACCGGTCTGCGGGTATCCGAGCTGGTCGGCTTGACACTGGGCGATCTCCACCTGCAGGTGGGGTACCTGATGACCCTCGGCAAGCGCAGCAAACAGCGTATTGTCCCCCTGGGCGAGACCGCCATCGCCGAACTGCGCCGCTATCTCAGTCTAGGGCGCCCCTTTCTGGACAAGGAGGAAAAAAGCCCCTTTGTTTTCCTCAACCGGTTCGGGAAGGGGTTGACACGCCAGGGCTTCTGGAAGATTATAAAGCGCCGTGCGCTGGAGGCAGGAATTACTAAAAATATCATGCCTCACACGCTCAGGCACTCTTTCGCCACCCATCTGCTGGAAAATGGCGCGGATCTGCGTTCGGTGCAGACCATGCTCGGTCACGCCGATATTTCAACCACCCAGATCTATACCCATGTCACCCGGGAGCGTATCAAGAAGATCCACGAGCAGTTCCATCCCCGGGGATGAGCCTTGCTGTGGAGCTTTTCCCTATCTATTCAGTGCATATGATTGAGAGGAGTTTATGAAGTACGTCGTATTGCTTGGCGACGGTATGGCCGACGAGCCCCTGGAAGAACTTGGCGGCAAAACCCCGCTGGAACATGCCCAGACCCCCCGGATGGACGCCCTGGCCAAGGCTGGCCAGCTCGGTCTGGCCGAGACGATTCCCCCGGGATTTCACCCCGGCAGCGATGTCGCCAATCTGTCCGTCTTCGGCTACGACCCGTCCCGCTGCTACAGCGGCCGTTCACCCCTGGAAGCCGCCAGTATGGGGGTGGAGTTGGGGCCGCAGGATGTCGCCTTCCGTTGCAACCTGGTTACCTTGACTCCTCATGCCGGCCGCATCTACATGGGCGATTTCTCCGCCGGCCATATCACGACGCCGGAGGCCACTGAACTGATCCGTTCCCTGCAGGAAGAACTGGGCGATGAGGAGTTCCAGTTTTATCCGGGCGTTTCCTACCGGCACCTCATGGTGTGGCGCGGCGGTAAAGATAAGCTGAAATTTACCCCGCCCCACGATATCAGCGGCCAGAGCATCGAGAACTATCTGCCCGAAGGGGAGGGGGCCGACAAACTCATCTACCTGATGACCTCGTCCCAGCTGCTGCTCAAAAACCATCCGGTCAACCGTCAGCGTGGCCTCAACGGCCAGGAAGCGGCCAACTCCATCTGGCTTTGGGGGCATGGCCGAGCGCCCTCCCTGCCGACCATGGGCGAAAAATACGGCATCAGTGGCGCTGTTATCTCGGCGGTGGACCTCATCAAGGGGATCGGCATCTATGCCGGTCTGGACATTATCAATGTGCCCGGCGCTACTGGCTATCTTGACACCAATTACCGAGGGAAGGCCGAATACGCTCTGGAGGCGCTCAAGACCCGCGACTTCGTCTATCTGCATGTGGAGGCTCCCGACGAGGCCGCCCACGCCGGCAGCCTCAAGGACAAGCTTCAGGCCATCGAGAACTTTGACCGCGAGGTGGTCGGGCGCGTCCTCGACGGGTTGCCGGCACTTGGCGATTTCCGCGTCCTCGTGCTCCCTGATCATCCCACGCCTGTGGCCCGGATGACCCACACCTCTGACGCCGTGCCTTTTATCCTCTATTCGTCCCAAGGGGAATTTTCGCCTTCCGGGCAGGCTGAGGGCTATGGCGAGAAGGCTGCCAAGGCCAGCGGCCTCGTTGTTCGCCAGGGACACCAGCTTATGGATCATCTCGTCCGCGGTAAAAAGTTCTGAATCCAGGCCGTCTGCCGGGGATTAATCCTGCCGGCGCCTGTCTGTAAATGGTTGTTGTAGCAGGTACTTATGGTTTAAAGGTCTGGCATTTTCCGGTGACTTTTTGATTGACGGGGGAAGAGAGCTTTTGGTAAGTTCGCCCCTTTCATAAAAGTATACGAAAGAAGGATTGGTATCGTGCCCAAAGTCGTTATAGATGAATCGCGCTGCAAAGGCTGCGGCCTCTGCACCATCGCCTGCGCCAAGGGACTTATTACCCTGAGCGACAAGTTGAACAAGATGGGTTTCCAGCCCGCCGTCATGACGCCCGAGGCCCTGGAGGCCTGCACTTCCTGCACTCTGTGCGCCCAGATGTGTCCCGATGTGGCCATCACGATTTACCGGCAGGTAAAAACGGATGGTACCACCACCAAAGCTTAGAACGATTTATTCATACGGCTTGCCGACCCTGACAGACCCTGTCCGGGGACCAGCCGATTCTGGAGGAACGGATTTTGTCTAACCGGCTTTTTGTCAAAGGAAACGAGGCCGTCGCCATGGGGGCGCTGGAAGCAGGTTGCCGCTATTATTTCGGCTATCCCATCACGCCGCAGAGCGACATTCCCGAATACATGTCCCGCGAGCTGCCGAAGCTCGGCGGTGAGTTCATTCAGGCGGAAAGTGAAGTGGCTTCCATCAATATGCTTTTGGGGGCCAGTGCCTGCGGCGTCCGCGCCATGACCTCGTCGTCGAGCCCGGGGATTTCCCTCAAACAGGAAGGGATCTCCTACATGGCGGGCAGCGAGCTTCCCGGCCTTATCGTGAATATCTGCCGCTCCGGCCCCGGTCTTGGCGGCATCGACGCCTCGCAGGCCGACTATTTCCAGGCGGTCAAGGGGGGAGGGCACGGCGGCTACCACATCCTCGTCCTGGCGCCTGATTCGGTGCAGGAGATGTACGACCTGAGCATGCTGGCTTTCGACCTGTCCGACCGCTATCGCATTCCGGCCATGCTTCTGGGGGACTCGGTGATCGGGCAGATGAAAGAAGCGCTGATCCCTCACCGTTACCAGCCTGCCGACCTGCCCGCCAAGGACTGGGCCGTGGCCGGCAAGGGCGAGCGCGGCAAACAGAACATCGTCAAGTCGCTTTATCTCGGCGATGGCGAACTCGAAGCTCACAACTGGCGCCTGCACAAGCGTTACGATCTGCTCAAGCAGAATGAGGTCCGTTACGAAGGCACCGGTTGGGAGGACGCCCAGCTGTTGGTCACCGCCTTCGGTTCCGCCGCCCGTATTGCCAAGACGGCTATCCGCATGGCTCGGGCCGAAGGGCTCAAGGTCGGCCTGCTGCGGCCCATCACCCTGTTTCCCTTCCCTGAAAAGGCCTTCCTGCAGGCGACCGCCACGACCAAGCGCGTGCTCTGCGTCGAGCTCAATGCCGGGCAGATGGTCGAAGATGTGCGGCTGTCCGTGGCTCGCGATGCCGATGTCTTCTTCTACGGCCGTCCTCCCGGGGCGGGATCGCTGCCGACGCCGGAAGAACTGCTTGAGCAGATTCGCAAAAACTACGAGGAAAAATAATGACCACCGCACTAAAAAAGGTTTTTGATCGCCCTGTTTCGCTCAAGGATGTGCAGACCCATTTTTGTCCGGGTTGTCACCACGGCACCATCCATCGCCTGGTGGCCGAAGCCATGGATCATTTTGATGTGCAGAACCGCACTATCGGGGTGGCGTCCGTCGGCTGCAGCGTCTTTTTGTACGGTTATTTCGATATCGACGTGGTTGAAGCGCCCCACGGGCGGGCTCCGGCCGTGGCGACCGGTGTCAAGCGGGTTTACAAGGACAAGATCGTCTTTACCTACCAGGGGGACGGCGACCTGGCTGCCATCGGCACCAGCGAGATCATCCACGCGGCCAACCGCGGTGAAGGCATGACGGTCATCTTCGTCAACAACACGACCTACGGCATGACCGGCGGCCAGATGGCCCCCACGACCCTGCCCGGCCAGAAGACTGTGACCTCCCCTTACGGGCGCGATGTCGGCAGCGACGGCTACCCGATCCGCATGGCCGAACTGCTGGCCAATCTGGAAGGAACGGCCTATTCGGTGCGGGTGTCGGTCAACTCGCCCAAGAATATTCTGGAAGCGGGCCGGGCCATCAAGAAAGCTTTCGGCTACCAGGTGGAGAATCGTGGGTTCTCCTTTGTCGAAGTGCTTTCCGCCTGCCCCACCAACTGGGGGATGAACGCCCTGAAAGCCAACGAGAGGGTGGGCTCCGAAATGATTCCCTATTTCCCTCTGGGTGTCTTTAAGGAATCAGACCGTTAATTTGTTCTGCCCGCATCTGGCGGACAGGTGCTTAAACTTCAGGTGTATCTATGACATACGATGTGTTTATGGCCGGCTTCGGGGGCCAGGGAATTCTTCTGGTCGGCAATCTGCTCGCTTATGCCGGCATGATTGAAGAGAAAAATGTCAGTTTTTTTCCCGCCTACGGCGTGGAGAAACGCGGCGGTGCGGCGACCTGCACCGTGGTGGTTTCCGACCACGAGGTTGGCTCCCCGGTGATCGGTCACCCCGCGTCGCTGCTGGTCTTCAATCCCTTGGCTATGGAAAAATATTTTCACAAAGTCGCCCCGGGCGGCTTCTGTCTGATCAACTCCTCCCTGGTCGAAGAAGAGGGGGAGTCGCGCGACGATCTCGATATCATACGCATTCCCGCCAGTGAGATGGCCGTCGACGTCGGCGATCAGCGCCTGGTCAACATGGTGATGATCGGCGCTTATGCCCAGAAAACGGGGATTGTTTCGCTGGATAGCCTGAAGGAAGCCCTGAAATCCGTGTTGCCCGAGCGCAATCATCGTTTTATTCCCATGAATGTTCAGGCTATTGACGCCGGTGCGGCCTTCGTGGAGGCTCACCGTTGAACACGGGTATTTCGTCGCATTATGTGATTTTTTAATGCCAGGCCGGGTTTATCCCGGCTTTGTGCGTTTGGCAGCAGGAGGGTGGCGCCATGCCCACAGTCGAGTTTGTCCAGCTCAGAAAACCAGAAAAAGCCAAACATCTCTGTGAACTGGCCGAAGCTTTTTTCGACCGAGGCTACAGGGTTCTGATCACTGTGAACGATGAGAACCAGGGGGTCACGCTCGATCGCTTCATGTGGACCTGGAAAAAGGGCTCATTCATCCCTCATGCCTATGACAATGGCGCCGTGGATTGCCTGGACGAACCGGTGGTGATCGGGCAGTGCGAACGCAACCCCAACGGCGCCCGCGTGCTCATCATGGGAAAACCCTGCAGCACGGATTTTGTCCGACAGTTCGAACATGTGATCGATTTTGCCGAAGTGTACGATGACCAGCTGCGCGAAGCCTCGCGAGAGCGTTTTCGCCTGTTCAGGGAGGCCGGTTTTGCACCACGAATGCGTTAACGGCGGTGGTTCGGACAGCCTGTTTTATCTTGATGAGGTGCCTGCTCTCGAGCAACCTCTGCCTCTGGGTGGCTCTGTCGTGACGGCCCTTGAGGCCTGGCAGGCGCGACCGGGGGAAATCATCACCGTCGTTGACCCCCAGCAGACCTTTTACCGGGCCCGTCTTGTTTCTATTGAGGGAGAAAAGGCCACCGTTGTGCCTTTTCAGCCAATGCCCCGCGCCATGGAGAGCCCAGTCGATATCGAGGTCTATCAGGCCTTGCCTGAAAAGGAACGATTCGAACTCGTTCTGCAGAAACTGACCGAAATCGGTGTTTCCCGTATTGTCCCCTATACCAGTGCTCGCTCCATCACCCTGCCTGAGAGGGATGCCGGTCAGAAAAAATCCCATCGCTGGCCCGAGGTTATCGTGCGCGCCGCCAAACAGTGCCGGCGGGCCCGCCTGCCCGAACTCTTTTCTGTCCTGTCCTGGGACCAGGCGACCTATTACGCGCGGCAGACCGAACTCAAGCTGCTGCTCTATGAAGGGGAGGCGCCCTGGAGCCTCCAGGAAATCCTGCGAGAGAGTCGACCGGCAAGCGTTTCGCTCCTCGTCGGACCCGAAGGCGGGTTCTCGCCGGAAGAGGTGGCCGAGGTCCGGGATCTCGGTTTTCTGCCTGTTTCCATAGGGCCGCGGATTCTACGTACCGAGACGGCCGCCATTTTAGGTGCTGCCCTGGTGCAGTATGCCGTAGGGGATTATCGCTGAAGCCGTAATGGCCGTATGGATGCACGGCAATGGCGTCGAAATATTTAACAGTTGGGCCAGACCGTTTCCAAAAAAGTGATACATCGGCAGGTTAGGCCATGGTATGTATTTTGCTTTGTTTGAGCAAAGGTGTTTCTATCCTTTCACCCATGGAAAGAGAAACTCTCGATGCAAACATTGCCAGAAGACATACCTTACGTACCTGGATTAGCCAGAGAGGATTTCTCCTGCGTGGACGATAATTCCATGTGTGACAAAAAGCTGTCGATTCTTAAGGAAATATCCAGTGCTATTCTGGTCACAGACAACATTAATACCATAGGTCACCTTATTCTCGATCTGGCCATGGATTACCTGCAGGCCGAGAAAAGCTCCCTGATGATGGCCAACAGCCATCAGGAACTCTATATCCTCTGCTCCCGTGGAATCGATGAAACTCTGGCGCGGAAATACCGGGTCAAATTCGGCGAGGGGATTGCTGGTTTTGTCGCGCAACAGGGAGAGCCTGTCCTGGTGGCTGATATTGCCGATGATTCACGATTTACGGGGATACCGCGGGATCGCTATCGGACACGTTCCTTTATCTCCTGTCCCGTCATGGGCAAAGGGGGCGTCCTCGGGGTTCTTAATATTAATGATAAAAGGGATGGGACTCCTTTCAGCGAGACCGAATTTGCTCTAGTTAAAATTCTGGCCGGTCACGCTTCTATTGCCCTGAAAAATGCCTTCCTCGTCAATCAGTACAAAAACAAGGCGACGGAACTGGAAGAAGTCAACCGCAAGCTGATTGATGCTGATGTTTCCCGTACTGAATTTCTTACCCGCATGTCCCACGAACTGCGCACCCCACTGAACTCCATTAATGGGGCTGTCTACCTGCTGAAAAGCGCGCCACATCTCGAAGATGCGCAAAGAAGCGAATTCTACGAAATTATTAATCACGAAACCTCCAAGCTGATCTCTTTTGTTGAAAAGCAGCTGGATTTTCTGCGGCTTCAGGATGAAAGCAGGGTGCTTAAAAAATCGGTTATCAACCTGCAGGATATTATCCGGGAAACCTTCAACTCCCGCATGCTGCAGGCAGTCTTCGGCAAGCGGAGCCTGAAGTTTGAGCTGGTTTTGGATCAGACCATTTCAGAGATTGTAGGGGACAAGATTCTTGTCAGTCAGATGTTCATCAACCTCTTTGAGGGAATCATCTCCCATCTGAAGGTAGGCAGCACGATTCGCATCTCCGCTCATGAAAACGATGCCGTGCAGCTGGTTATCCAGACGAGCAATCCTCTTCCCGATTATGTCGTCCGTAATTTTTTCCACGCCAAGAATTTTTACTTTGCCGAGAAGGCTGAAGAATACACCAAATTATATCTTGCCTTGAAAGCAGCTGAAATCCACGGCTGGCGCATGCGGGGAGACAATGTTGATAACACCTTTGAGCTGGTTCTTGAGATCCCCCGAGGATCCTCCCAGAAGGCTTCGGCAACCATTGCCAACAGCCTGGATATGGCCCTGGAGTTTGCGGCCGAACTTCTGGGCGTCAACACCGGATCATTGATGCTCAACGATGAGTTGACCGGAGACTTGGTTATTTCCAGCGCCATTGGTCTCAACGATGACATTATCAAAAAGACGCGGATTAAACTGGGGGAGCAGATTGCCGGTTGGGTCGCCAGCGAAGGACAACCCTTGCTGGTCCGGGACATTGAATCGGATCCGCGTTTTAATAGGAAGAATATCGATAATCAATACAGCTCCAAATCGCTTCTATCCGTCCCCTTGAAGGCGAATGATCTGGTGCTTGGCGTGCTTAATTTAAGCAACAAGAAGTCCGGTCAGAGTTTTGAAGAATCGGATCTGAAAGTTGCTTCTCTTTTGGCTGCGCGAATTTCCCGGTTAATCGGTAGACTGAATGCGGATAACGCGACCGAAGAAGATCTGTTGCGTATCATGGCTTCTCTGGATGCCCTGCTGCAGGCCGAACGCCACTACACCAAAAAGGGCAGCCGGTTGCCACAGCTGGTGCAGCGCCTCATGGGAGCTCTATCGGCCAGCGAGGAAGACTGCACCTTGGCCCTTTATGTCGCCCGGGTATTTGACCTTGGCCTCGCCTTGATCGACAGGGATGTTCTAGAAAAGAGCGTACCCTTTTCGTCCCTGGAGAAAACGACAGTCAAAGGACACCCCTTCACCGCCATTAATCTTATTGAAGAAATAGAGCCCGACCCCGATGTTCGGAAGATTATCCTGCATCATCACGAGCACTTCGATGGCAACGGCTATCCGGACCGGATGAAAGGCCGCCATATTCCCTTTCTCTCGAGGGTTCTTGCCGTCGCCGATACTTTCTGCGCGCTGACGGAAAACAGGGCCTATCGTAAGGCCTTATCGGATGCCGAGGCGCTGGCCGAGATAAGGGAACAGGCCGGTCTGAAATATGACCCTCAGATCGTAGCCGCGCTGGAGAGCATTGTCGGGGCGACCTGAAAATGATTTTTAGCGTAAAAAAGGGCAGTGCGATSATCGCACTGCCCTTTTTTACGTTTTGATTTTGAGCTGTATCCTTTAGCTTCTTGCTCTGCGATAGATTCCCAGTCCGACAAGGCCAAGTCCCAGAAGCAAGAGGGTGCCTGGTTCGGGAACGGGAGCCGGTGCGACATCCGTCATGCCGACGATCATGTCGTTGTAGTCGGCATCGCCATTGTTCCAGGTATCT
This sequence comes from Desulfuromonas sp. KJ2020, assembly GCF_024197615.1. Lineage (NCBI taxonomy): Bacteria > Pseudomonadati > Thermodesulfobacteriota > Desulfuromonadia > Desulfuromonadales > Desulfuromonadaceae > Desulfuromonas > Desulfuromonas sp. KJ2020. Next base: position 1,141,240 of record NZ_JAKUKE010000003.1, on the reverse strand, counting down.
TCCATGGCAGCGTACAACGTAGCTCCAAAGAGATCACCAGCACCGGGGGAGGTGTCGAAGATAAGAAAGTGGTCCGCACCGTCAGAGTTGAGCAGTGACTGGGAGTAATAGGTGATGCTGTTGGCGGTAAGAAAAAGACCAAAAGTTCCGTCGATGTAAGCCATGTCTCCCGAGGTCGTGTTTGTAACTGTTCCGGCCCCCAGGTCGAAGGTCAGGACGGTAGCCGTCGTTGGGCTGTCGGCGCCGGAAAAAACAATAAGTCTATCCAGGACACTGATTACTCCCTCGGCGTTCACCTGGTATTCGTAGATGCCGAAAACGTTACTCGAAGCCCAGCCCGCATCTTCTATGCGCAAAAATGCTGTCGAACTGTCTGCTGTGCCGTCTGTGTCGGTCAAGACAACAGTTTCGGCTCCTGTATCGTAGTAGTCAACTCCATTTGCGGTCAAAATCTGATTGCTGAAACTCAGCGCGAGAGCGCCGGCGGGAAAGAGAACAACGAGCATCATGATGAGCAGGTGTTTTTTCATGTTTCCTCCTGACTGTTTTCAAATGACATTTGCCACAAAAATAAAAAAGGGGCACATTATGCTTAGCGAAGACCTAAGCAAGTTGTTTGCCAGTTTGTAAATAATTGAAATTAAATAGAAAAATAATCAGGGGATTCTGTGTGTAAAAAATATCGACAAAGTCTGCCCCCTGGTGGCGTGTCTGAGAGGATCGTTCGGCTTGAAGCTTACTGTTTTAATGATAAAATGAGTCCGCATTGATTCTTCACTTGGACATGCTTTTCGGGTAAGGAATTTCGACACATTTTTTGCGGAAGCGACTATGCCTAGCTACCAATATCTGGTCGGCCCGGACCTCCGTATTGTTACCTGTCAGAATAAACAGGGCGCGTCCTCTGAACAGGCGATTCCCGAACCTGGCCCGCTGTATTTCCACCATCTCCCGCGGCTTTTTGTGGAGGGGGAGGATGCCGTAGCCAGGGTTTTGGCTACTCGAAAATCCCTTACCCTCAAAAATTATCCATTCAGCTGTCCCCATATATCTTTTCCCCTAGATGCCACGCTTACCCCCGTCCTGGATGACGCGGGCGAACTTACAGGCGTGTCGATTGCCCTTCACCTTGAACACGAATGTCCCTATTTTTTCAAGAGCACTGAATGTGAGCACTTGATCGACCTGGGAAAGACGGCCTCAACACTGTCTCACGGCGTTCGCAATCCATTGAATGCCATCAAAGGCGCGGTGGTCTATCTCAAGGACAAGTATGGGGAGGAAAAAAATCTGGTCGAATTTACTGAAATTATGGAAGAGGAAATTCTGCGGCTGGAAAAGTTCATCAGCAGTTTCCTTAGCACCACCTTCGATGATCTTGAAAAACGCCAGATTGAACTCAATCGCATCCTTAAAAAAATTGAGACCTTTACCTCTCTGCAGACCGCGTCCATGCCGGTGACCTTGTCATTTCGTTACGGGGAGGTTGGCGCCCTGCGGTTGAATCCTTTTCAGGTGGAACACGCTATTCTCAATGTCGTCAATAACGCCATTGCCGTTCTCAAACATCAGGGGGGGAGTATCACCGTAGAGAGTCGACGCGAGAAGAGAAGCGACGGCGAGTTTGCGGTGATTGAAGTTATTGATGATGGGCCCGGCATGCCGGAGAAAATCATCCACTCCCTTTCGCGTCCACAAAATTCCACCGCCAGCAAGTCAGGCAAGGGATTTGGTCTTTTTCTGACCCTGGAAGCCATGCAGTGCCATGGCGGTTTTCTTGATATTCAGCGTCTTTCGCCCAAGGGGACCTCCGTCAAAATGGGGTTCCCCCTGGAAATCGGTGAGTGACTGATTCAATGAGCCAAGAATTCTGTGGACATGTTCTGGTGGTTGACGACGAGGCCAATGCCCGCAGGGTTCTTTCCGCCATTCTCAGCGAGGCCGGATATCAGGTGGCGGAGGCCGAGTGTGCCAGGGATGCCAAAACCGTATTACGTTCACTGGATGTCGATGTGGTGATCAGCGATGTCCGGATGCCCGAGGAGGACGGCATCGAACTTCACGACCATATCAGTGAACACTATCCTGATATCCCCGTCATTTTTCTCACAGCCTACGGTGACGTGGAGTCCGCGGTCAGCGCCATGACCAAAGGGGCCTTCTATTATTTCGTCAAGCCTCCCAATTACGCGGACCTCAAAGGTATTCTGTCCCGCGCCGTGGACCAGCGCCGGCTAAAGCGTGAACTTCAGCTGCTACGGGAAAAACTTGGAGAAGAAAATCGGCGATACCGGATTATCGGGCGGCACCCCGAAATTCGGCGGATTTTTGAAACCATCGAATCAATCAAGGATTCAGAGAGCAGCGTGCTGATCACCGGCGAAACCGGGACAGGTAAAGAGCTGGTAGCCCGGGCCTTGCATTTTGAGGGGAAGAGGGGGGCAAAACCCTTTGTGGCTGTCAACTGTGCAGCCATTCCCAAAGACCTGATAGAATCCGAACTCTTCGGCCATGAAAAAGGGGCCTTTACCGGGGCCTCCAACCGCCACATCGGCCGTGTCGAGCAGGCTTCCGGCGGGACCCTGTTCCTTGACGAGATAGGCGAGCTCGATCTTTCCATGCAGGCCAAACTTCTGCGCGTTCTGCAGGAAAAGGAAGTTGACATTCTCGGCAGCAGCAAAAAAGTAGCCGTCGATTTCCGGCTCATTTCCTCTACCAACCGCGACCTTGAATCCGAAGTTAAAAAAGGACAGTTTCGCGAGGATCTCTTTTATCGTATCAATGTCGTTCAGCTGAAAGTTCCATCCCTTCGACAGCGAAGGTCGGACATACCTCTCCTGTCTGCCGAATTCGTCAAAGAGTTCTGCCGGCGGGAGAATAAGCTGCTGACTCTTTCCGCGCGTGTTCTCGAGGTGTTTCAGGATTACACCTGGCCTGGAAACATCCGTCAACTGCGAAACGTCGTCGAGCGTGCGGTCGTTCTGGCCCGCGGGCGGGAAATCACCGTGCGGGAATTACCCAATGATCTCTTTACCCTCCACCCCTCGTCGGAAAAAGAAGAACCCAGTAAAACAATCAAGGAGATGGAGGCGCAGGCTATCGTTGATGCTTTGGATGCCTGCGGCGGTAACAAGTCCAAGGCCGCAAAAATGTTAGGTCTTTCCCGAAAAGCCCTGTACAAGCGTCTGCACGATTACCGGATTCTCAGCTGACCCTCATACGGCCCGGAACGGTTTTCCCCTTTGTTCCTATCTTCTTCTCTCTTTCCTCTCTTTTGATCCCCCTACTGTATCCATTCGAAACACTTGAATTACGCAAAAACAGGTGCTTGGCCTCGTTGTTTCGATTCGATACAGAAGTTGGATACTCCTTGTTCCCTTAGGGCACACCCGACGTCTCTATTTGGTGATCCGGCAAAAAAACCACATAAAATTGGCTGTTTACAGACCGGCACAGTGCTTGCTGAAGTAAAAAAAGCGAACCTGCCGCTTGTTTGCGAAGGATGGTACACCATGACTCAGCTGGAACCTTGCTGATGGGGGCTTCTGTGGACGACAAAAAAATTATGATCGTCGATGAAGAAGGTTTTGGACGGGTTTGTTGCGCCTTGCTCGAAATGTATGGATATGCCACGGATTATCTTCCGCAATGCCGGGACTTCAAGCAACGCTGCAACCCGGATCAACACGGCCTGGTCATCCTGAGTTATCCCTATGGATCTGAAATCCTGTCGGAGTTGCCGAACTACAAGAGGATGAAGACCATCATCCTCTCCGACTATATCAGTTCAGATTTGCTGGCACGCATCAAAGGCCTCCAACAGGTCATCTGCCTCACCAAGCCCCTCGATTTCGGAAATTTCAGAGACACAATTTCCCGCATGATGCCTTGTCAGGAAGCAGGCAATTAGGAGGACGGTTTGAAAAAAGCTTTGATAGGCCTGATGGTTTTGTCCTGCCTTCTGGGAGCCTGTAACCGACAAACCAAAGAAAGCCTCTATCAGGAAGGTATGAACCTGTGTGCGCAGGGCAACTACCGTGGCGCCGTCGTTCTGTTTAAAAATGCCCTGGAGAAGGACCCCAATTATTTTGAAGCCCGATTTCAGTTGGCCAATGCCTACCTGGAAACGGGAAAATACGACCGCGCGTTCAACGAGTTAGAAAAAGTTCGTCTGCAAAACCCTGCTTTCCCAGGGCTTCAACTCAAACTGGCCCAGTGGCAGATCCGAACCAATCATCCTGATGAAGCCCTCCGGTTGATGGAGTTGCATCTGCAGGGTGCCGAAGCGGATTCTGATACCCTGGAGATCATAGGACAGGCCCGCTATCAGAAAAAGGAATGGAATGAGGCTGAAAAAGCTTTACGTGAAGCGGTAGCCCTGGACGATAAAAACGTCAGTGCTAAATTACTCCTGGCTCAGGTTCTCATCAGGCAGCAGAAAGACGATCAGGCGCGCGATCTCCTTTCCTTGCTGGTCGACCGGAACGTTCGTGCTCGCGCTGCCTTTTACATGCTGGCCGACCTGGAAGCGGACCGTGGCAATCCCGAGCGTAGCCGTGAGCTTTATCGGGCTTGGAGTGTCATCGACCCGGAAGACGCAGATGCGCTGTTCAAAATAGGCCTCTATGACCTGGATGCCGGACGTTTTACGGAGGGGGAAGAAGGGGCGGCCCGCCTGATCGAACGCTTTCCTGCCAGCGATAAGGGGCTGTTACTCAAAGGAATGGCCAGCTATCTGCAGGGGCAGAGCGAGCAGGCTTCCCGCGAATTGCAGCTGTCTCTCAAAAAGGGCAATGACCCTCTCGCCTATTATTTTCTCGGCCTTTCTTTTCTCCAGATGGAACAGTACGAACTGGCCCTGAACCAGTTCCACAAGGTTCTGGACTTTAATCCCGAATCGGTGCAGGCCCGCTGTATGGTGGCGATGACCCTGCTGAAACAGAAGCGCCTGGAAGATGCCATCAGCCAGGTTCAGATTGCGCTGGCCAAATATCCGGAAAATGGTTTGGCCTGGAACATCCTCGGCAGCGCCCATATGGCTCTGGGGCAGTACGACAAAGCCATGGCCGAATTCAACCGAGCCATCACTCTGGATCCAAAACTCGCCGATGTGCATCTGAAAAAAGGGTTATTCAATCTTTCCAGGGGGGATGTAGAGCAGGCTGAGGAAGACATGGTCAAGGCTGTTCGGATCGCCCCCGACGTTCTTGATACCCGGCTGGTTCTTGCCAACCACTATATTCGGCAGCAGAACTATCTGAAGGCCATGGAGGTTCTGGAAGAGGGCGTGAAGGGATCCGTGCAGGACGCCCTGATCTACAATTACCAGGCCGGGATACTGCTGGCCCAGAAAAAGATTCCCGAAGCTATCGCCAGGCTTAAAGCCGCCAAGGAGGCTTCTCCTCTTTATTTCACCCCGTATTTCAACCTGGCGAATCTCTATCTCTCACAGGAAAAATACGATCTGGCTTTGGCCGAACTGAACGCTGTTCTCTCGCTGGAACCAAAACAGGTGAACGCTCATTTGGCCAGCGGCATGATTATGGAATTGCAAGGGGATGAGGTGGGCGCCCTCGCGTCGTACCGCCGGGCCAGAGACACGGGAACGGTCGAAGGGGCCGTCGGACTGGCGAATTACCAGGTTAAAAGAGGCGCTCAGTCGGAGGCCTTGGCCGTCCTTGATCAGGCTCATCAAGAGTTTACCGATCATTCGGGCCTTCTAGAGCTCAAAAGCCGTCTGCTGCTTAAGTCCGGCCGCGTGGATGAAGCACTGGAGCTGTTGTCGCGGATCGAAGAACTGGCCCCGGGCCGAGGATACCCCATTCTGGTTCAGGTTCTGATGCATTATGGCAAGAAGGAGGAAGCCACCCGCCTGGCTGAAAAAGTGATCCGTACCCAGCCCAAATCCTCTTACGGGTATCTGCTCCTGGCTGCTGTTTATGAACATGACCTTCTCTATGAAGAGGCTCTGCGGGCATTGCAGCGAATGCCAGTTGATTTAGGTATCGCTCCCCAGGTGCAAATCCGAATCGCTCAGATCTTTGAAAAGAAGCAGGACTACGGCCAGGCCATGAAGACCTACCAGGGCATTCTCGATAAAACGCCCCATTTCTTCCCGGCCCGTTTTGCTCTAGGCGCCCTGGCGGATCGGCAGGGAAACAAGGGAGTGGCTCTTGACCATTATCGACAGGTTTTGCGCGAAGAGCCCAACTACACCCCGGCCTTGAATAATCTCGCCTACCTCTATGCCGATAATTACGCCGATAAGGCTGAAGCCCTTGAACTGGCTCTAAAAGCCTTTCGTAACGCCCCGGAGGATCCAGGCATTCTCGATACCCTCGGTTACGTCCTCATCAAAAACAACCGTTTCGAGGAAGCAATTCAGTCCCTTGAAAAAGCCGCCGTCCTGCTGCCGGACAATCCGACGGTCTGTTATCACCTGGGGCTGGCTTACAGCGCGGCGGGCAGGACTGATCAGGCGATGGCCATGCTTAAGAAGGCGAAAGAATTCGGGCCCTTCCCCGAAGCCACCAAGACCGATGAACTGCTGAAACGACTATCTGGCTGATGGAGTTAGGACGATGGGAAAAACACTGATGATCCTGGTAGGCGGCGATTTGCTGATTGCGCTCATGGCGCATCATTTTGGTTTCATGGTGCGCTCCGGTACTCTGTCTCTTTTGGAGGACAACTACCTGGGAGACATTCTGAAAGTTCTGGTGTTTGCCCTTGTGCTGCTTTTTACCACGTACTTTTCAGAAATGTACAGTCGTGAGAAGCGTTTCGGCCTGAGCGAAACCCTTGGCCGCGTTCTGGCCTCTCTGGTATTGGCCTTCGTCGTTCTTTCTGCAACATATTACCTTCAACCCTCCATTGCCATCCGCACGGACGTCCTGATTCTTTCATTGATCCTTTTCGGTATCGTTCAATTCCTCTGGCACAATCGTTATCCTTTATTGCTCAGGGTGCCGGGGATCTCCAAGAAGGTTCTCGTCTTCGGCGTCGGTCCCCTGGCCCAGCAGATGGAGATGCTCATCTCCATGTCCAATACCGGTTATGTCTTTGAAGGATTTGTGTCCCCCGGTCGCGATTATGATCCAGACTCTCGGGATCCCCTCATTGCTTCTGTCGACACCCTGCTGGCCGCCGCCGAAAATCGCAAAGTCAATAAAATCGTCATTTCTCTGTCCGAACGGCGTGGGGTTTTCCCGGTGCGCGAAATTCTGCGCTGCAAACTCAAAGGAATTGAGATCGTCGATGCCGTAACCTTTTATGAAGATGTCACCGGCAAACTCATGGTCGAAAACATCAATCCAAGCTGGTTTATTTTTTCCGGCGGTTTCAAGCTCACCCAGTTTATGCGGGGCATGAAACGGATACTTGATGTAATCCTTTCCCTGATGGGAATCATTCTGTTTCTGCCCTTTGCGCCGATCATCGCCGTGATGATCAAGCTGGATTCGCCCGGACCTGTCCTCTTCAAGCAATTGAGAGTCGGAGTCGGCGAGAAAACCTTTCATCTGTATAAATTTCGCACGATGAGGCAAGACGCGGAAAAAAACTCCGGTGCCGTCTGGGCGACTGAAGACGATCCCCGCATCACCCGTGTGGGGCGCTTCTTACGCAAAAGCCGTCTGGATGAGGTTCCCCAGCTGTTCAACGTGCTGCGCGGGGACATGAGCTTTGTCGGTCCTCGCCCCGAGCGTCCCGAGTTCGTGAACAAGCTCAATGAACGTGTCCCCTACTATGCCACGCGTCATACCGTCAAGCCGGGAGTCACCGGCTGGGCCCAGGTGAAATATCCATACGGTGCCTCCGAAGAGGATGCGCTGGAAAAGCTGCGCTACGACCTGTTTTACATCAAAAATTATTCACTGCTGCTTGATCTGGTGATCATTCTTGAAACCGTTAAAGTCGTGCTTTTCGGCCGCGGAGGAAGGTAACCGGGATGAAAAATTCACTCTGTCTTGGCGTACTGTTTGTAACACTGACCCTGATGCCGCCCTCACTGGCCTTGGCTGGGGATTATGTTATCGGGGATGGCGATGTGCTGCAGGTCTCTGTTTGGGGCGTGCCCGACCTCAGCGTGCAGGTGACGGTCCGGCCTGACGGCAAGATCACCATCCCGGCCGCCGGCGATATCGAAGCATCCGGCTTGACGCCGGCAGCGTTGGCTGAAAACCTGCGCAAGTCCATCCGGCGTCTGGTGAAAGAACCGATCGTAACCCTGACGGTGTCCCAGATTACCAATAACCGAATCTATGTTTCTGGTGGAGGGGTTCCCGCCGAGGTCGTCAACCTGGCGGGCCGCACCAGTTTGTTCAAATTCCTCTGCCGCTTCGGCACCCTCGAAAACGCCGATCTTCGCCATGCCTATCTGCTGCGCCAGGGGCAGAAGGTGAAGGCCAATTTCTACAAACTCTTCTGGGAAGGTGATTTTTCCCAGGATATCCAGTTGCAGGCTGAAGATATCCTGTTCATCCCCAACAATGAGCTGAACAAGGTCTATGTGGTCGGGGCGGTAGCCCAACCGATGTTCATCGTCTATCGATCCGAAATGAAGGTTCTTGACGCCATTCTCGAATCCGGCGGATTCAATGAATACGCCAACCGCAGCAACATTACGGTCTTGCGCAATACCGGCGAGAAAATTCGTGTGAGTGTCAAGGATCTCCTGAAAGGCAAGGATCTGAGTCAGAACGTATTTCTCAAGCCAGGGGATTACGTCATTGTCGAGGAGGGGCTTTTCTGATCCGTCAAGCCATCCAACTCAGGTTGAAGACAGGCCAGAAACTGGCCTGCTTTGAGAGGGAACCCCATGGAAAGATCATCATCTGAAATCATGCGCAACCTGCGTGTGCTCTATAAAAAACGCTATCTGGGCATTGCCACCGCTCTGGTGGTTATGTCCCTGGTGATCGGTATCAGCTATTTTATGCCGAAGCAATACAAGGCGGACAGTACTGTTTTCATTGAAAGCAATGTCATCAACAGTCTGGTGGAGGGCATCGCCATCACGCCGAGCATGGACGATCGTATCCGCGTACTGCGCTATGCCATGCTCAGCCGCGACCTGATCAGCAAGGTGCTTAAAGAGATGGACTTGGATGCTGAGCTTGGCAGTGAGGCCAGGTTGCAGGACTACGTGGAGGCTTTGCAGACGAGGACAAAGATCGATTTCAGAAACCGTGAAGGTCTTTTTACCGTGTCCATTGTCGATGGCGATCCGGTTTTCGCCAGGGATTACGTCAACACGCTGGTACGAACCTATGTTGAAGAAAATATATCGGAAAAGCGCGAAGAAACCTACGGTGCCAACCGTTTCCTCGATGAGCAGCTCATCCACTTCAAAAAGAAGCTGGACGAAGCCGAAGACGCCATCATCGAATTTCGTCGCCAGCAGGGCGTTTTTCTCGCGGTGGGCGAACAGGCCATTCTGCAGGATATCCAGACGTATCAAAGGGAGATCGAGGATATCACCCTGACCATGGAGACTCTTGAAGCCAGAAAGGGACAACTGGCGCAGCAATTGAAAAACGTCAAACAGTCCGTTCCCATTTTCAACGAACAGCAAGGCGCAGACCGCATTGTGTCGCTTGAGCAGCGGATCGCCCAACTTTTACTGACCTACACGGAAAATTATCCTGAAGTCATTCGCCTGAAAGCCGAGGTGGAAGGTCTCAAGCGCCATTTGCAGAGCGGACAGGAGGGGCAACCCCTGACGGGTGAGATGACTACCATCAATCCGGTGCATCAGGAAGTACAACAGAACATCTTCAACGTCGAGGCGGAATTGAGTTCGCTTAAGGCCAGGAAAGAAAGTCTCCTGAGAATGATGGAGGGACGCAAGGCCCAACTGCAGGACGTCCCCGAAAACCGCAAGGTCCTTGCCGCTCTGGAGCAGGAACGCGATTCTTATCGCCAAACTTACGATCAACTGCTGACGCGTATGGGACAGTCGGAAGTGTCCAAACAGATGGAAATCAGCAACAAGGCCTCGACCTTCCGTATTGTCGATCCGGCTCAGCTGCCGAAGGCTCCCGAATTCCCCAATATGGTGCGCATGATTCTTCTGGCGATTGCCGCCGGCCTGGGTAGCGGGGCAGGGCTTATTCTGCTGCTGGATCGCCTGAACCCAACCATTGTAGAGGTCGTGCAGATTCGTGAATTGGGGGTGGAGGTGCTGGCCGTCATCCCGACTATCGTTGATTCTGAACAACTGCGGGTGGTGAAGCGCCGTGATGCCCTTATTTATTCGGTGTCCGGGGTTTATTTCTCAGCGGTTCTCGGGCTGCTCGCATTCGAAGCCCTGCTGCGTTAAACGACATTTTTCACGGCATGACTGGCACGATGCCGTTACCCACCCAAGGGGAGGCAGGAAATATGAGCCGAATTGAAAAGGCGATCGAGAAAGCAACCCGCCTGAGACAGGGTGTTGATGACAGCAATGACACGACAAAGCTGGTGTCGCCGCCCGCCGATTATTCCCCTGAGCGGGATATCCGGTCTTCTGCACAAGCCCTGCAGGACGTCAAGCCGCTCAAGGTCAAGAGCCCCTTTTTGCCCATGGTGGCTCGCAACAACGATGCCGTCTCTGAAGAATATAAAAAGCTTCGTTCTCTCGTACGAAAGCTGACAAAAAAGGAATCTTTTCTCAACACGATTCTGGTTACCAGCACCGTGGGCAGCGAAGGGAAAAGTATTACCGCCCTCAATCTGGCCCTGGCTCTGGCGCAGGAATATGATCACACGGTACTTTTGGTCGATACCGATCTGCGGCGACCTTCCATCCATCGTTATCTGGGGCTTCAACCCGAGGTCGGACTGGTCAACTGCCTACAGGAAGGCCTCCCTGTTGAAAAGGCCTTGATCAAGACCGGGTTGGGAAAGCTAGTCATTTTGCCCGCGGGATCCCCCGTCGAGAACCACCTGGAGCTCTTATCCTCAGAACGCATGAAAAGACTGATCCGTGAATTGAAATCACGCTATCCCGAACGCTACGTGATTTTCGACACCCCACCAGCGCTTCCCTTTGCCGATGCCCAGATTCTCGGATCCGAAGTCGACGGGGTGATTTATGTCATCCGCGAAGGCTTCGCCAAAACCGATCAGATCCGGGAAGCGATGGACAGCCTTAAGGGCACCAATCTATTGGGGGCCGTTTACAACGATTCCAGTGTCATGCCGTCTGCCGGCCGATACTCCTATTACTACTGAGGAGGGCAGTTTTGAAGAGGTCTATATTTATCCGTTCGGCTGCCCTGGGATGCCTGCTTGCTCTCACGTTTGCCAGTGTCGCCTGGGGGCGTGTCGACATCTCTCCGCGCTTTACCTTGCGGGAAGAATATAACGACAATGTCTATCTGTCGGCCCACAACGAGCAGGGGGATTTCATCACCCGGGCTATTCCCGGCCTCTCCCTTGAATTGGACAGCAATTACCTCGATCTTAGCCTCGACTACAGCCTCCACTATATTTTTTATGCCGATCTCACCGAAGAGAATGAATCCAGCCTCAAGGATGTGCAGCGTGCCATGGGGACGGCACAGATCCTGCCGGATCGCGATTTTACCGTTACCCTTGAGGATCATTACAGTCGGGTCACCATTGATGAACGCGACCCCGTTGTTGAAGAAAGCCTTTTTGTCAACAGGACCAACCTGAACAGATTTCTGGCAAATCCCCGTTACCAGTACCGGGCGCTACCGGGCCTGCTAGCGATCATTGGCTACCGCTTCGAAAAGCTCTCCTATCAGGCCCCCGAAGGGGACGATTCCGAAGCCCATGCCGGTTACGTGGATGTTCGTAAAGACCTGTCTACGCGCTTTAGCCTTCTCCTCTATTACGAATATCGTGAACACCAGGCGAGAATTACCGAAGATTACGCACGACAGGATGGTTGGGTCGGTCTGGAATATCGCCTTTCACCCCGTCTGACCCTGCGAGGGCATGGAGGTCAATCCTGGATCAATTATGACGATCGGGCTGAGGAAAAGACGAACCTCTGGGCCGCCAGCCTTGACTACACAATTTCCTCTTATTGGGCTGTTGGTGCAAGTTACTCTCAGGAGGTTGTCAATTCCGTAACCGAAGGACTCTTTGAGCGTAAGTCTGCCACCGTCTATGCCTCACGACATTCCGGAGTATTGTTTGAACTGGAAGGGCATGCTGGACAAGACAGATATCAGGAAACAAACCGGCAAGACGATGTGATTGGCGGCAGCCTTTCGGTCGGTATGCCACTGGTTCGCAATACGCTTTTACGTCTAACAGGAGCGTACGACTATCTGGAATACGAACCCGAAAGAGAGCGTGTCCATCGCTACGGCGGCGGCCCGGCTTTGGAATATGCGGCACAGCGTTTTTCAGCCAGCCTCGGCTACCGCTATCGGGAGGAAAACTCCAATATAGACTCCGGCGACTATGTCAATCATATCGCTTTTGTAGAAGGGTCGTTTGAATTCTAACCCGCTTCAGCGAGGGGATTCTAAATGTATAACGAGTTTTTCGGCTTTACCCTCAAACCCTTTGAAATTGTGCCCAATCCACAATTTCTCTATCCCAGCGACCCTCATCGCAAGGCCTTGAGCTATCTTGAGTACGGCCTTAAGGAAGGGGCCGGCTTCATTCTGCTGACAGGGGAGGTGGGCTCGGGCAAAACGACCATTCTTAAAGACATCATCAGCCGATTCTCAGGTCATACCTCCCTTGCCATGGTTTTCAACACCCGCGTTGATTCTCTGCAGTTGATCGCCATGGTCAATGAAGAATTCGGTCTCAACCCTGAAGGGAAGGACAAGGTCGCCCTGCTGAGGGAGCTTAACAGCTATCTCATTGAGGAATACGCGAACCACGGCAAGCCCATTTTGATCATCGACGAAGCCCAGAACCTGTCTCTGGATACGCTGGAAGAAATCCGCCTGCTCTCCAACCTGGAGGCGGAAAACACCAAGCTTTTGCAGATTGTCCTGGCCGGTCAGCCCGAATTAAAAACCCTCATCGCCAAACCCGAGCTGCGCCAGCTCAAGCAGCGCATTAATATCGGCTGCCATCTGCGCCCCCTGCGGCGGGAAGAAACCGAAGACTACATCCTGTATCGGATGGAAAAAGCCGGCAATCGCGAGGCCGTCACCTTCGAAGCCGGGGCCATGGACCTGATCTACCGGTTCAGCAGCGGGATCCCACGCCTGATCAATGTTCTCTGTGACTTCATCCTGTTGGCTGCCTTCGCCGACCAGGTTCGCGACGTTACGCTGGATATGGTCCGGGAAGTCATCGATGACCTGGATATTTTGGGAGAATCCGAAGCGCTCGAAGAGGTCGAGGTGGTCGACGAAGACTCTTTGCTTCATCAGAAAGAGAACCTCCTTGAACGCATCAGCATGCACGAAAATATTTTGAAGGTTCTCATGGCCAAGCAACGGGAAGAGTTTACCCGGCTTTCGAACCAATTGGACACTCTTTCCGCTCAGATGGCCGAGGTAAAGACTATCGCAGAATCTTTGCGGTTTTCCGCGTCTCACGACGAAGAATTGCGGTCAGGTAAAAAAAAACTTTTTAACCGATCGCTCGGCTGGAGTTAGTTACGTCAATGCCCAAAACAGGGAAAGAATACATTCTGTTCACCGTCGATGTTGAGGACTGGTTCCAGGTGGAAAACCTCAAAGGGGCTATTCCGCTGTCCAGCTGGCCTGAATGCGAGCTTCGGGTGGAGCGCAACACGCATCTGTTGCTGGATCTTCTCGATTCAATCGATTCCACTGCCGGCACCCCGGGAAAAGCCACCTTTTTTGTTTTGGGATGGATTGCCGAGCGCCTGCCTGCCTTGGTTCGAGAGATACAGAACAGGGGGCATGAAGTGGCCTCACACGGGTATGGACATGCACTGTGTCATGGACAGGGAGAATGTGACTTAATTGAAGATTTATGCCGAAGTAAAAAAACGCTGGAAGATATTACCGGCCGTCCGGTCACGGGATATCGCGCCCCCAGCTTTTCCATTACCCCTCAGGTTCTGGAAATCGTATGTGAATGCGGGTATCGCTATGATTCCAGTTTCAATTCTTTTCAGCTTAACAACCGCTATGGGCACATCCCTCTGACGGAGACGGACAGAAAAGGTCTGGCCTATTGTGTGAAAGAGGATTTTTACGAAATTCCCATCAGTAATCTCAACCTCTGGGGAAAACAGCTACCTCTCGGTGGCGGTGGCTATTTTCGCTTGGTGCCTTTTGCTTTGTTTCATTTAGGCATTCGATCTCTGTTAAACCGCGATAAGGGGTATATGTTCTATCTTCACCCTTGGGAACTCGATCCCGAGCAGCCGCGGGTGCGGGAAATATCCCCATTTTCTCAGTTTCGTCATTACGTCAACCTGAACAGAACAGAAACCAAAGTGCAGGCATTTTTGCAGGCGTTCAAAAATAGGGAATTTCTGACTTGCACCGACTACCTTGAGAGACAGAAGAGTTTTCCTTGTGCAGCGCATCAGCAACCGGGAGGCGAAGCCGCTTTTGCACATACGTATAGCTGAACATAAGGATCGGGAAGCCTGGAACGCCTTTGTCGATCGCCATCCACAAGGGCTGGCCTACCACTCCTATGCCTGGAAACAAGCCGTGGAAGAGGCCTATGGTTTTAAAGGGCTGTACCTGCTGGCCGAAAAAGCCGGGGTTATCCAAGGCCTTTTACCCCTCGTGCAGATGAAGTCGCCCTTTACCGGAGGTCGCCTGGTGTCCCTGCCTTATTGCGATGTCGGTGGCTGTCTGAGCGTCGATGAATCGACCCGGAAAGCTCTCCTTCGCAAAGCACTATCTTTGGCTGAAGAAAGTACCGGAGGGCAGATGGAGATCCGCTGGGCATATTCGTGGGACAACGCCTGCCTGGTCTTCAACAGCACGGCCAAAAAAGTACGGATGGTTTTGGATCTGCCCGCAGGATCGACAGAGCTGCTTGCCTCCCTGAAGTCCAAGTTGCGCAGCCAGATCAGAAAACCTCAGCGCGATGGCCTTCGGTGCAGTCTGGGCGGCAAGGAGTTGATCGATGAGTTTTATCCGGTTTTTGCCGAAAACATGCGCGACCTTGGCTCGCCCGTCCATAGCCGCAAATGGATAGAGGCCGTGGTAAAACACTACGATGACAAGGCCTTAGTGGGGGTTGCCTATTCGCCTGACGGCAGGGCGGCGGCAGCGGGGATTCTGCTTTTGCATCCTCGCACGGCCTCGGTCCCTTGGGCTTCATCTTTGCGTCGCTACAATCATCTCAACGCCAACATGCTTCTTTACTGGCGTTTACTCTCGTATGCTGCCGACAACGGTTATCCCGCTTTCGATTTTGGTCGTTCTACACCGGGCTGCGGGACATACCGCTTTAAAGAACAATGGGGGGCCAGGCCGCAGCCGCTGTTCTGGCAGGACCAGGGAAAGTCCGATGCGGAGAGCCGTGTCGAAGCGGTCGTCTCTCCCCGTCGCCGTCTGGCGCAGGCGGTCTGGTCTCATCTGCCCTTGCGAATGACGACCCTGCTAGGTCCGCCCCTGAGGCGCAACATCAGTCTGTAGTCAAGGAGACCCAATGCGTATCGGCCGCACCCTTCCACCTGCTGCCTCACCTCTGACCCTATCGGATATTTTCGCGGGTTTTGAGGGGATAGTGCGCGGCCAGAAGGAAGTGGCTCGATTTACCGACGAGTTGAGGGAGTGGTTCAACTGTCGCCATGTTTTCCCCGTCTCCTCGGGCAAAGCGGCCCTGACCTTGACCCTTCAGGTTCTCAAAGCCAGACATCCCGAGCGCGACCATGTCCTGATCCCGGCATTTACCTGCTATTCCGTCCCTTCGGCCATAGTCAGGGCGGGGCTCAAGGTGCGCCTGTGTGATGTTGATCCAGCGACTCTCGATTTCGATTACACCCACTTGAAGCCGATACTCTCTGATCCACGTCTGCTGTGCGTAGTGCCTGTCAACCTCTTCGGATTGCCGGCCGATGTCGACCGGATTCGGTCCATGCTGCCCGCCTCCGTTGCGGTGGTGGAAGACGCTGCCCAGGCTATGGGAGGGACCTCGCGCGGTCGTCTGCTTGGCATGCGGGGGGATGTCGGTTTTTTCAGCCTTGGCAGAGGCAAGGCTCTGTCCACCGTGGAAGGTGGCCTCATTCTGACCAACTCCGATGAAATCGGTCGCGGACTGGAAGATGAATGTCGTCATCTTGCCTCCTATGGGCCAATGCCGACGGCGACCCTTTTCTTGTATGCACTGGCTCTTTGGCTGTTGAGTCGGCCCTCATTCTTCTGGTTGCCCAAGGCCATCCCCTTTTTGCGCCTGGGAGAAACAATCTTTGATACTGGATTTACGTTGAGATGTCTCAGTGGTTTCCAGGCCGGCTTGGCGCGAAGCTGGACCCGGCGGCTTCTTGAACTGCAGGAAGGACGTCGCCGGTCGGTCCAGGTTTGGCGAAACGTTCTCCCGGCAAGCTCGCGTCCTGAATATGCGGACGATCTCCCTCTGCTGCGATTCCCGGTCATGACGGCCTCCCCGAATCAGGCCAGAAGACTCTGGAGAGAGAGCGAGCGTCTTGGTTTGGGGGTGGCGCCGGCTTATCCTCTCCCCATTCATCAATTGCCGGAACTAGCGGATGAATTTGAAGGCCAGAGCTACCCGGGGGCGGCAGAAATCGCTCAACGCCTGATCACCTTGCCGGTGCATCCTTTTGTTCGAAAGAACGATCAGCGGCGGATTCGCGAATTGCTTGAACCCTGTTGGGGATCAATAGCAGAGACCGCAACGACAAACACGGAAGTCGAATCCCTCAGTTAGGGCAAAGGTCATTTTTTCTCCACGTGTCACTGTACAGGACTGGATGATGGACACAAACACACTGGACATGACCCTGAATGATCAAACCCTTAAGTGGCAGACTGTTCTGTTGCTGACACTCTGGCTGCTGGCTTTCTCTCCGGTCCTGCCGCCTATGGTCGATTCCTGGCTTAGTCATTCCGACAATTCCCATGCCCTGCTCGTGCCACTGATTTCCCTCTACTTTTTATGGGAGAAGCGGCATGAGGCCTTGAAAACGCCTGTGCAGGGATCCTGGTGGGGGCTTTTCGTGTTGAGCGGGAGCCTGGTCATCTATCTGATCAGCACCGTGGGTGGCATCGCTTTTTTCGCCCGTCTCATGTTCATTTCCACCCTCATCGGCTTGGTCTGGGGATTCCTCGGGGCCAGGATGGCGCGCTTGCTGGTGTTTCCTCTGGGTATCCTCTTTTTCATGGTGCCAGTGCCTGACAGCCTGCTCAGCCTTGTATCTTTCCCGCTGCAGCTGTTGGCTACCAAGATTTCCGCCGGACTCATCCAGTTCTGTTCCATCCCTGTATATCGGGAAGGGAACATGCTCTATTTTATGCAGACTCAGCTTGAAGTAGCCGAAGCCTGCAGCGGCATTCGATCGATCATGTCCCTGGGCATGCTGAGTGTTATCTTTGCCTATATTTCTGCTGGGGACTGGTGGCGTAAAGCCATTTTAGTTTTGGCCGCCATTCCCGTCGCCTTGCTGGCCAATATTCTGCGTGTCAGCGGTACGGGCGTGTTGGCTCATTTTTTCGGTGATCGGGTGGCGCGTGGTTTTCTTCACGAATTTTCGGGACTGGCGGTATTTCTCTTCGGGCTGGGACTTCTGTTTGTCGTCTTCAGCCTCTTGAGAAAAATTGGCAACAGCTAACGCTAGCCAACTTGGCGCCATTTTATTTTCTGGCAGGTGATTGCATGGGCAGAAACATTTTTTTCAGGATAGCTTTTGGTGCTCTTGTGCTGACGACAGGCCTGGTCCTGCTCGTCAATCTGCGCGGAGAACCCAGGGTGCTTCATACAAACCTTGAGAAACTGCCTATGACCATTGCCGATTATAAGGGGACGGTCGATGCCTTCGACCAAAGCATCTACGACGCCTTAGGGGCTGATCTGCATCTCTACCGCCATTATCAATCCACACAGGGCGCAACGCTCAGTCTTTATATCGGGTATTACGGTACAGCCAAAGGCGGGCGCACTGGGCATAACCCCTTCGCCTGTTTGCCCGGTGCCGGCTGGGGGATCATCGAAGCCGACAAGGTCACCGTCTACCCCGACCATCATCCTGAAGGCGTTTCCGTCAATTACGTGGTGGCCCGCAAGGACGGCATAAACAATCTCATGCTCCACTGGTACCAGACGGCGGGAGACCGTGTTCTCTCCACAGGATTGCAGCAGAACATCGAACGATTCAGGGGGAGGGTGCTACACAACCGCAACGATGGTGCCTATGTGCAGGTGAATACCCTGGTACGGGAAGACAATGTGACTGCAGAAAAAGAGCGGGTATGCCTGTTTGTGCAGGAAGTGTTGGAGCTGTTGCCTGATTATTGGCCGATAGAAGGTTAAACCAAGCTCTGTCGGTTTGTTGTATTGGAAGGAGGGTAGGTCATGCCGTATTCAATCGTGAATGCTGATCTAAAAGAAGATCAAGACTTAATAGTCTCTCTTTGGAAAAGGAATTTTGAGGGATCTCCAAATGGTCGATTTGAATGGATTTATAAAAATAACCCCTACGGACAGCCAATTACCTTTCTACTCCGGGAGGAAAACGATGGCTCGATTATAGGTTCATATTCATTGTTTCCAAGAACAATATGGATTAATGGTGAGTATTATACCGGCTATATATGTGGTGATCTTGTTGTAGATACACAACATCGAACATTGGGGCCAGCAATGACATTAATAAAGGCCGCTCTTAAAAAAAGCGAAGAAGAAGATTTAGTCCTTTTCGGATTTCCAAATAACTTGTCTGGTCCAGTTTTATTATTGTGTGGTTTTAAAGAAATAGGTCCAAGAACACAATTAACCAAGGTAATTAAAAGCGAGTATTTAATCAGTAGGCATATAAAACAGAAATATGTTTCCAAGATTTTGTCATACCCTGTGGATATGTATTTATCGTTTAAATATTGTGATATGTTTAATAATAAAAAAAATAAATATAAATTTGAAGTTTTAGATTCATTTGATAGTAGGTTTGATGAACTTAACGACAATGTTTTGCCTCAATGTTCGCTCAAGGGGGTTGTAAGTAGTCAATACCTTAGTTGGCGATTTGAGAATTCACCTTATGGTAAATCATTGATTTTTGTAATGACTGAAAAAGAAAGTAATAAAATTATAGGTTTTATCGTTTTTTGTGAAAATAAGAAAAAAATTTCTATTTTAGATTTAGCTATAAAAAATAATAGCATGGAAGAATTTAGGTTAATGATTTCAAGGTTTAGTAAAGAATTAAAGTCAAAAAAATATGAGTCAATAAGTTATCAGTATGCAGGTGATAACAATTTTTTAAATATTTTAAAAAAAAATGGGTTTTCAATTCGAAGCCAAGAGCTCAAAACAATACTTTATCTACCAAATTCAAAAAAAGACAAAATTGATGAAATTAAAAAAGGGCATTGGTATTTAACGGCTGCAGATAACGATTTGTAAGAATAATTTTAACAAGAAAGGAAGCCACTATGTCAACGAATGATCTGATCAAAAACTTTATACTAACGGAACTGATTCCCGATGGAAATGTTGTAGATCTCACTGATGCAACTCCTCTTATTGATTCAGGCATTATTGATTCTCTTGGTATCATGACTTTGCTTGGCTACCTGGAATCCACCTTCTCTCTCCAAATTTCAGGGGACGATTTGATTCCCGAGAATTTTGGATCCATCGAGACGATTAGCACTTTGGTCGCTCAGAAATGCAGTTGTTTTTAGGAGGCCTCCGTGACTTTTGACATGACTGACGAACAGAGGCTCTGGAGGGAAACCGTTATCAAGTTTGCTCAAAACGAACTTGCCTACGACGTGACAGCCTATGAGAATTCTGGTGAGTTTCCTTGGGAGGCGTGGCGCAAATGTGCTGATATGCAGTTGATGGCCTTGCCCTTTTCCGAGGACTACGGTGGGTGCGGCAGTGATTTCATGACAACCGTCATCACGCTGAATGCCCTGGGTTATGCCTGTAAAGATGCAGGGTTGGTCCACGCACTCGCTACTCAGCTTCTCTGTGGCTTGCAAATAAATCTTTTCGGCAATGAAGCCTTGAAAAAAAGATATCTTCCCCTGCTTTGCAGCGGTGAAAAAATTTTCGCCCAGGCCATCACCGAGCCGGCCTCTGGTTCGGATGCCTTTGCCATGAGGACTACCGCAGTGCTCAAGGGCGGGGCTTATCTTCTTAATGGCAACAAAGTGTTTATTTCCAATGGTCCCCTGGCTGACTTCGTTATTGTATTCGCCGTGACGAATCCCGAGAAGAAAACGCTGGGCGGCTTGTCCTGTCTGCTCGTGGAGAGGGGAATGTCAGGTTTTGAGCAAGCCAAACCCTTAAAAAAAATGGGCCTGAATACTCTGCAAAATGGGGAGCTCTTTTTTGACAACTGTGAGGTTTCGGTAAGTGAACTTCTGGGCAAAGAGGGGCAGGGGGCCATCCTGTTTAATGAGTCGATGGAATGGGAACGCAGCCTGTTGCCCGCGGCGCACTTGGGCACACTGGAAAGAATTTTCGAAATTTCCCTGAAATATGCCCGTGAACGTAGTGCCTTTGGCAAGTCCATCGGCAGTTATCAGGCAATTGCCAACAAGATCACCACGATGAAGATGAACCTCGAGTTGGGTAAAGGCATTCTGCATAAGTGCGCGCTGATCAAAGACAGCAAAAAAAGAGCTTCTCTTGAAGCATCTATCTGCAAACTGTTCATCAGTGAAAGCCTGAAGCAGGCCTGTCTCGATGCGGTACAGATACACGGTGGATATGGCTATATGTGTGAATATGAGGTGGAGCGTGATCTTCGCGACAGTCTAGCTGCCACTATCTATTCAGGTACGTCCGAGATGCAGCACAACATTATTGCCCGAATGATTGGATTGTGAAGAGCATGAAAAATTGTCTATTGCAGCACTATCTGAAAGATGCGGCACTCAGGTGGCCGGAGAAGACAGCCCTGACGGACGGAAGCAAGTCCATCAGCTACCGTCAACTGTCTGCTTCAAGCACCAAGGTGGCTCTTTGTCTGCAAGATTTGGGTGTGTTGCGGCAGGATCGGGTAATTATCTATCAACAACGATCCATAGATACGATCACGGCCATCCTTGGCATTCTCAAGGCGGACGCCGTCTATATTCCTATTGACCATAAGACACCCTTCGAAAGATGGGTGCGCATTGTCAGGGATGCCGAACCCAGACTCATTTTGTGCGATGAGAAAACCATGCCCCAGGCGAAAGCAGCCCTCGAATGCCTTGGCGTCGCCATCCCCATGATGTTGATGAGTGACCAAGAAGTTCCTTTGTCGGGGGCCGTACCTCAATGTTTGAACCTTGTGGCCGAAGAAAACACGGATAGGGCTGAGCCTCCTTGTGCCAACGAAGAAGACGATCTCGCCTACGTTCTGTACACCTCTGGTTCAACAGGGCAGCCCAAAGGTGTCATGATTTCTCACGCCAATGTCACAACCTATGTCGACTGGGCCGTCAGCAAATTCAACATCACTGAAAAGGATAAAATCCTCGGTACTGCCCCTTTTCATTTTGACATGTCTACCTTCGATATCTATTGCGCGCTCAAGGCGGGCGCGACCCTTTGCGTGGCGTCTGAGCTTATGACGCTTTTCCCTGAAAAGTTGATCCAATTCATTGAGCAACACCAGGTCACGTTGTGGAAGGGAGTAGCCTCGTTGCTGATGTATATGGCCAGAGCCGGGGCTCTCAGGCCTGACTCCATGCCGACACTCACGCAGGTTCTGTTTGCTGGTGAAACCTTACCCACGAAATATCTGATCGACTGGATGACGGTCTTTCCCGAAAAGACTTTTTACAACGCTTACGGACCCACCGAGGCAACAGGGGTTTCCCTTTGTTACTGCGTCAACGAAATCCCTTCCGGTCCCGAAATCCGCATCCCGATTGGCGCTCCCCGGGAGAATATATCCGTCGTGCTGTTGTCCGAGGATGATGGCGAGGTTTTACCGGGGGAGGTGGGTGAGCTGTGCCTTGCCGGAAAAGGCTTGTCCCGGGGGTACCTAAACGACCCACTGAAAACCGATAGGGCTTTTAAGGATAATCCCCTGAGTCCTTCAACTGAAAGAATTTATAAAACAGGCGATCTGGCCCGTAAGTTGCCGAATGGAAATTTTGAATATATAGGCCGCAAGGATCGGCAACTTAAATACATGGGGTATCGGATCGAGGCAGGGGAGATCGAACAGGCTCTTCTGGCCATCCCGCAGGTCAAAGACACCTCCGTCCTTCTCGTGGGATCCAAACTCGATAAAGGATTATCTGAGTTGACCGCGTTCTGGGAGGCTGAAGGTGAAGTGGATATGGTGACGATTGCTTCAGAGCTAAAAAAACGCTTGCCGGCGTACATGATTCCGAAGCGTTTTGTCCGTGTGGAGAAAATGCCCCGCTGCAGTCGAGGGAAGGTTGATTGGAGCCTTCTTGAAAAATCATATCTGGGTATATAGGCAGGGGAAGAAATGGACCAAAAAGCCGTACAAAATGCCTTGAACACGATCCGCGAGATCAAAGGCTCTCATACGTTTTACGATATACATGTCCATCCCTTCGAGGTGATGTTCGATGCGTGTCAGTATCGACATTCACCAGGCTATGACGGTTTGTATTGCTCCAGCTCGAGTACATATAAGGCTCCAGAAATTACCGAAGTCAATCTGCATCAGGATCTGGCGAAACCAGGCGAAACTCTGGACCCAAAATACCGGGCGATGGCTTGTCTGTTGAACGCCAGACGGTTTTACAGCCACACAGGCCCGGTGGTGTTCGCGGATCAGATGGCGCTATGTGGGATTGATAAAGTTTTGCTGCTTCCTGTGATGGCTGAAAACGAGAGCGGAGAAGCGCAGATGAACGCCATGTGCCGGATGTTTGGGCAGAGTGATAAGTTCATGACTGCATACTCTGTGCCTAACGACATCCCCAATGACGATGTCGACGCCCAAATGGGGAGGATCGTTGCGAAGTATAACGTCAGGGCGCTAAAAATACACCCGAGTGTAACCGGCATTGATCTGGGTTGTCAGAAAGGGATCGACAGAGTCGAAAGTCTGCTTGCAGCCGCCAACAACAACGGACTGAAGGTTGTCATACACGGAGGAAAGAGCCCTAATTGCAAAAACAGTCAAGCTATTTCCTATGGCATCATTCAAAACCTGCGAAACATCGATTGGTCCATTATTTCCGAACCGGTAATTATCGCGCATGGTGGATGTTTCGGATACGGATATGAAGAAGCGAAGGAAACAATTGTTCCGATTCTGCTCAATTTGTTTGAGAGTCATGATCACCTGTCATTTGATACATCAGCAATTGGGATAGAGCTCCTTTCTCATCTGTTTGAACGTTTTGATTCTAAAAGAATATTATTTGGGTCAGATGCTCTCTATGAAAAACAATGGATATCTATTTTAAAGCTATGGTGTGGGTTGACGTTGTCAAACAAAAAATTAGAAAAATCACTTTTGGATATATTATGTTTAAATGCAATTAAAATATTCGAAGTTAAAAAAGTTATGTCAATATAACGTCATGCATAAACAAGCAAAGGTTTTTATATGCGTTATTATTATCTTGATTTTGCTAGAGGAATTTTAATGAGCCTTGGAGTTGTAATACATGCAGCCCAGGTATTTAGTTTGTCGCCTTACCACATTAAAAGTAAAGTAACCAGTATATTTTATGAAAACATTGTTTTTGTAATTCATAGTTTTAGAATGCAAAGTTTTTATATCATAGCTGGATTTTTTAGTATACTTTTAATTGAAAAAATCGGTTTAAGAAAATTTTTAATAAATAGATTAAAAAGACTGTTATTGCCTATGCTATTTTGTGGTATTTGCTTAAACACAGTTATGAATTTGTTTAGTAATGAATACGATGGCAACTTAAATTTTGTTTTTAATGTGAACTACTGGCTAGGGGGTGCCTGGATTTCTCATTTATGGTTCATAGCCAATCTACTTGTCTATGTTGCTTTGCTGTCAATTATATTTTTCTATAAAAATATCTTCAATAAATTAAACCTAGAGAATAAGAAAATAAATTTATTTGCGATTTTTATTTTGGTGCCTACAGCATCATTTTTATTAGTTAGGATTGGTTGGCGTTTGCCTGATTGGCCTTTTGGTGAAAAATTTATTATTTTTAACGTCAGTAATATTTTTTACTATTTCCCTTATTTTGCGCTCGGAATAGTTTTTTATAAAAATAAAAGATTGTATCAGAGTATTTTTAAATACTATTATTTGTTCCTTTTTGTTTCCATAACTTTATTGATAATCATTATAAGTGTAAAATATATCGGAACATATGGTAGAGTTATAGAGATATTGTTGGGAATCCTAGCGTTAAGTAATTCATTTTTTATTATGAGCTGTTTTAAAAAATTTTTTGATAGCAAAAGTGTAATAATCAAAAGGCTATCTGATTCATCCTATACGATTTATTTATTACATCAGCCAATTATAGTAATAGTTGCGAGTTATATCGTAGAAACAAAAATAAGTAACCTTTTTCAGTTTTTGTCTATTATAGTTATAACATGGACATCGAGTTTTTTAATACACATTATTTTGATTGAGAAATTAAATGTATTAAGTATTCTGTTAAACGGTAAAAATTCAATATATAAAAAAAATAATTATACACCCCAATTCAAAAAAGCTGAAGAAGAGAATGTAGTTATGTAGATATAAAAAATAAAGAATGTTCCTGATAAAAAAGATCATACATGAAAAAATTTGACTTGTCGAAACCTGCGATGAAGATACGTGACTTTGAACAGAGGGATATTGAAGACTGCATCAGACTGTTGCAAGTTGGGCATACCCCCGATTTTACCCGGAGGCGGTTTGAGTGGCTCCATTTCCAGAACCCCATGGCCCCATCACGTATTGTCGTGGCCGAACACGAGGGCCGAATTGTCGGATTGTATTCGGCCATTAAGAAGCATGTACGTATCGATGGAAAAAGATTCATTGGTGCCCGCGATGTCGACCCGGTTGTTCACCCAGATTTTCGCAATAAGGGCATTTTCAAAAGCATGCTTGATCATGCCTTGAAGCACTACACAGAGATAGACTTTCATTTCAACTTTGCCAACACCGTCTCTAAGGCCGGTTTTCTGAGCCAAGGGTGGCAAGAAGTAGGTTCGATCAACGATTGTCTTCATCAGGTGAATTACGATCATCTTCTGTCGAAAAAGTTTTTGTTGTTCATGCTCAGTAACCTCAAGCCGGTTGATACTTGTCGGATAGCTTGGCCGCTTGAGGCCTTGAATTGTCAGCAATTTTCCTCCTTTGTAACAAATGATCATGCAGGGGTAATTGTAGAGAGAACATACGAGTATTTGACTTGGCGTTACACACACAATCCGTTGAACACGTATTCTAATATTGCAGACGGGCCAGGACCCGAATTGCAAAAGTTTGCAATAGGAAAGTTTGATCAGTTAAACGGAGGTTTCATTCTACATGATTTTTTTGTCTCCAAAAATAGTTTGGACCACTCCGTGGATTATGTAGTGAATTTTGTCAAAGACAACAACTTTTCTACATTGCGCACCTGGCGGACTTGTTTACCGGTACTTCGGTCGCAAATGGTATGCAATCCGTATAATCGACATTCAACATTGAGATTGCTGGTTAGAAAGCGATCTCAACATGTTTCGGATGCAATTTATGATTTGAATAAATGGATACTGACACCAGGTGATCTTGAAATCATGTGACAGTGCAAGCAGGTGGAATTTTAGCGGAGAGAAAAATGAAGCTTTTTATCACCATCGATACAGAAGAAGACAACTGGGCCAATTACAGCCGGACAGATAACCCGGTCGAAAATATACGAAAGATAGTGGAGCTGCAGGCTTTGTTTGATCGGTACGGCGCTCGGCCGACCTACTTGGTTAGCTATCCTGTCGCCACCAATCCTGAGTCTGTATCCATTCTACGGCGTATCCTTGAGCAGCGGAAATGCGAGATCGGAGCACATTGCCATCCCTGGAATACACCTCCATTTGAAGAAGAATTAAATGATTTCAATACCATGTTGTGTAACCTGCCAGAACCTTTGATTCTGAAAAAGCTGACGACATTGCATGAAGCGATTGTTAAAAACTTTGGTGTGACCCCCGTGTCGTTTCGTGCCGGTCGGTGGGGTTTCAGTTCAGGCGTAGCAAGATCTCTGGCGAAACTTAATTACAGAGTAGATACCTCGGTGTCGCCTTATATTGACTGGAGTGAATATGATGGCCCTGATTTCTCAAATTTTTCACCTGCTCCGTATAGATTCGATCCAGACGATATCGGGACACCTAATCCTGGTGGGGCTCTAATGCAGATGCCAGCGACTGTTGCGTTTCTGCAACGTGACTTTGAGAGTTGCAGGCAATTTAGTAAAACACTTGAGACCAGTTTAGGAAAAAAATTAAGGTTAAAAGGCATATATCATTGTTTAGGTTTGTTAAATAAAGCATGGTTTTCACCTGAAGTTTCAGACCATAAAACATTGATTAAGCTTGTGTATAGAATGAAAATGGAAGGTTTCCCTTGTATGAACATGTCCTTTCATTCAACAACGCTAAAGATCGGTTTAAGCCCTTTTGTGAAAAATAAATATGAAGAAAGAAAATTTTATTTCAAAATTGAGAAGCTATTATCATACATAAATAATAAAAATATAGAAATTGTACTACTAAAAAATATAGGTAAATCAATTTTTTGAAATTTACATGGGGCTATTAAATGAAACCAAAAATAAGTGTAATAATACCAACGTATAACAGGGAAAAACTTATAACAGAAACTATTGAATCAGTTTTCAATCAGACCTACAAAGATATTGAAATAATTGTTATAGATGATGGTTCCACCGATAATACTGTGAATATTGTTAAAAAATTGCAGGAGCAATCTAAATTGCCTTTTCGAGTAGAATTGCTTCTAGAAAACTTAGGAGTTTCTGCAGCTAGAAACCTAGGAGTATTTTTGGCTAAAGGTGATTATGTATCTTTTCTTGACTCAGATGATTATTGGTTTTCAGATAAACTTAAAAAGCAAATAGAATTTTTAGATAGTAATCAGGAATTCATAGGTGTTGGAAGTGGTGTCGCGTATACAAATTATAATAATAGAGAAATAGTAAATTTTAGAAAACAAACAAAGCTGAACAAAGAAAATGAAAAATATGAACTGTTATATCAATGTTATATAGTCACATCCTGTTTTTTAATAAGAAAAGAAGCTCTAATATTGGCAGGATTGTTTGATGTTCGTCTTAGCAAAACTGAAGATAGAGATCTGTGGTGGCGTTTGCCGCGCTTCGGTAGGCTTGGTTATATTGATGAACCTCTTGTAAGATATTTGGTTCATAACGAAAGTATAAGTAAAATTCAGAGTAAAAATACAGCCAAAACATATATCCCAGCACTTGATAGAACGCTTTGGTATTATCGCGACAGTCTTTCAAAAAAGCAAATCGACAATATTTGGGCCAATGCCTACATGATGATTGCTTATGATTCCGCTAACGCAGGAGACAATATATCAACAATTAAAAATATTATTAAAAGCTTTCGTTACGGAAACGTTAATATTCCGTCATTGAGATTTATGATTGCATCCATTTACAAATCAATATTTTAATTCTTTTTGGATATTGGATCTAATTATGAGGCTTAGGTCACAGGTTTTAAGTGGATTAAGATGGACAGCGGGAGCTAGGTTTTCAGCCCAGATTATTACTTGGGCCATTACCCTTTATATTATAAGACTCCTGTCTCCTGCTGATTATGGTTTGATGGAGCTTGCCCTGGTCTTTGTTGCCTTCCTGACCCTATTGAATGAATTAGGCCTTGGGGCAGCTGTCGTTCAGCATAAAAACCTTGATCATAATTCCCTTCGGTCCCTTTTTGGTCTTGTTCTTTTTGTGAGTACCCTGTTTTACACTCTACTTACGATTTTGGCTCCCGTCATTGCCAATTTTTATGAGGAACCGAGGTTGACTTCCTTGATCAGGGTGTTGTCCCTACAATTTTTGTTAATGGGTTTCACCGTTCTGCCGCAGTCTCTGCTGCTTAGAGACATGGCGTTTCGCAAGATAGCTTCTGTCGATTTCGTTTCTGCCATTTCAGGTTCCATTGTTACTTTGACCCTGGCAGTTGCCGGGTTCGGTGTTTGGTCCCTGGTCTGGGGCAGTCTCGCAATACGTGTTGTGTCTCTAGTGGGGCTGAATTTGGTGCGGCCATTTGTCCATATTCCATGCCTAAAAATGGCAGGCATGGGGGATTTCATTTCTTTTGGCGGGTATGTGACTCTTTCCCGAGTGCTCTGGTATTTTTACTCTCGAGCAGATGTGCTGATCATAGGGAAAATTTTTGGCAAAGAATTGCTTGGGTTTTATGCGGTTGGGCTTTATCTGGCCTCACTACCCATGGAAAAAATATCGGGGATTTTGAACCAGGTGGCATTTCCGGCATTTGCCAGCGTTCAATCAGACCCAGAGCTTGCGGGCAGGCATTTTCTTAAGGCTATACGTGTTCTGAGTTTTTTTGCATTTCCGGTTCTTTGGGGGATTTCCAGTATTGCCCCAGAGATAGTAAACCTGTTTTTAGGTATTAAATGGGCGGATGCCGCTCTGCCGCTTCAGGTCATCGCTCTGGTAATTCCCCTTCGTATGGTCAGCAATCTATTCAATCCGGCCCTGCTTGGAGCGGGAAGGGCCGATTTTTCCTTTGAAAATTCACTTGTCGCTTTTCTTGTTATGCCAATAGCGTTTTGGATCGGATCCAACTGGGGGCTCTTGGGGGTCAGTATGGCGTGGGTCATCGCATTCCCACTTGTTTTTTGTGTGAATCTTTTACGGGTAAAAAGGGTGCTGGCTATCGCGGTTTCAGATGTTTTAAAAGCGTTGCGCATGCCCTTTTTGTCTGGATTTATAATGTATTGCGGGGTTCTTCTTGTCAAAAGAACGCCGGTGATGAGTATCCATATGGTGCCAAAATTTGTTGTGTATATTGGGAGTGGAGTCGTTATTTACCTGTTAATGTCACTAATTTTTAACCGCAATGGGTTAAATGAAATCAGGGCAATTGCAAAAACATGACCGATTTTATAAAGAAAAAAACACATGATCCTACTCACATGAGTGCTAAAGACAAACCGGTTTTTATGGTTTTTTGTCTTTGGACATTTGTACTTTTGTGTCGCCCCCAGGATATTTTTACACTTATGCAACCCGTAAGGCCCGCTTTTACCGTAGGGTTTGTCCTAATGATATTCGCCTTTCTTTATTCTAAAAACATTGATTTCAAAATTCACTTTAAAGAAAGGCAGGTTAAATATTATTTTTCTTTGATTCTGATTATGATAATCGGAATACCTTTTTCATTATATCCTCGTCTTTCATTTATGTTGATTTTTAATAACTATATGTCGATTATTGTCTTCTTCTTGTTTTTTATAAATCTAGTTAATACAATAAAAAGATTGTTAGCCGTTCTTTTAATCGGTTGTTTCGGAAGTGGGCTTTATCTTACCTTTGCACTGGTTACAGGGAAGTTAGGTACCAGTAGGCTATCATTCAGCGATACATTTGACCCAAATGATCTGGCGTTTTTTGCTTTAAGTTTCCTTTGGTTGAACCTTATTTTCATATCTCGCGGCTATCCATTCTTGATCAGGGTCGCATGTATCGGCAGTTTCTTTGTCGGGGTGTCTACTGTTTTTCTAACAGGTTCTCGTGGTGGTTTTCTGGCGTTTGGGCTTGCAATGATGATCATGCTTTTAATGAATTCGGCGATTTTAACGAACTTTCAAAAAATAGCATTTGTGGTCTTCGGCGTTTTTCTGCTGGTGATTATGCCTGTAAAAACAGAGCGTATTCAAACATTGTTCTCTATTGAACAGGACTACAATGTTCAGGAGGAAACTGGCCGACTTGCCATCTGGGGTATCGGTCTGCGGGCTATGGTAGACAATCCCGTGACAGGGGTGGGGGTGGGGTGTTTTAGTAATGCGGTGGGTCTCGACCGTGCAACGAGAGGTGCCGATACACTTAGATGGCAAACAGCTCATAATTCCGCAATACAGATTGGTGCCGAAACCGGCTTTATTGGACTCGCATTATTTCTTTGTTTGAGTCTAAATGTTATTCGGGATATCAAGATTGTAAAAAAAGAAACGACCTCAATTCAACTTAGAAAAATAGCTGAATTGGGTATTGTCGGCTTTGTTGGAATGTTTATTTCAGCCATGTTTTTAAGTCAGGCATACTCTATTTATTGGGTTCTTTATATCGCGATAACTATCACTGCTACTCGTTTATTGAAAAGAGAAAATTCTGCCGTATCTGGGAATTGAGTATATGATCAAATCAAAAACCAAAGTTGCATATATATTAACACCTATTACCTTCGGTGGACTGGAGAAGGTCAGTCTCAACTTTTTAAAGCAGGTTGACCGTGAAAAATATCGTATTCAACCTATACTTTTGATTAGACCGTGGGAAGATGAAACATATTTCGCAAACGAAATTCGAAAACTCGGCTATGAATATTACACTGTGCCAGTTGCAATAACTCCCAACGGTGGTCCCTTGCGGGTACCACGAGTAGCCTGGCGTCTGTACGGTATATTAAAAGAAGGGTCATTTGATGTCGTTCACACGCACGGTTATTTTGCCGATATCTGTGGATTAAGTATGGCCGCTATTTTGGGAATCAAGCGTATTTCTACTTGTCATGGCTTCATTTCAACCGATTTTAAATTGAGAGCCTACAACTCTTTGGATAAGTGGGTTTTGAGGAGATGTGAGAAGGTCATCGCCGTATCTGATGGCATTAAAACGGAACTTTCTCAAGCTGGTATCCAGGGGAGGTCTATCGTAACAATTCCAAACGCAGTGGCTGTACCTGCTTTATCCGAAACGCAAGAATACCGTCATAACACCAGAAATAATTTGGGGGTTTCCAAAGAGGATTACCTTCTTGGATATGTGGGACGTCTTAGTTCTGAAAAGGGGGGAATACATCTTGTTGAAGCGTTTGCCCTGTTGGTTGATTCGGGTGTTAGAGCAAAGCTTTTGATCGTCGGTGATGGACCTGAAAAAGACGCTTTAATTCAATTGTGCAAGTCAAAAGGTATCGATCACCTCGTTAAATTTACAGGGTTTTTGAAAAATGTTGAACAGTTGTTGCCCATTCTTGATCTTTTTGTTCTCCCCTCGTTGACTGAGGGGACCCCTCTTGCGCTACTCGAGGCGATGGCCGCGGGCGTACCTGTTGTGGCAACATCTGTTGGGGGAATTCCAAAGGTAATCAAGGATGACATTAATGGGTCATTGGTTCCTCCCGGTAATCCCAACGCTCTTTATGCGAAAATAAAATGGTTGATCAGCCATCCTGACCATACGGGGCGACTTGCCAAGGAGGGAATGGAAACCATTCGCCGTGACTATGGTGTCGACGAATGGTGCCGAAAAATAGTCGATTGCTACGGTATCTGAATTATGAATTTCTTTTAGATTAGTCAAACCCTTCAAAGGATTCATTGTCATGAGACTTATTAAAATATTGTATGGCCGCTACAAAGAGCTTTCATTCAAGGAATTTGTCGGTCTCGTGAAAGAATCATTGTTCTTTAGCGAACCAATTCTGGTTTATCAGTACGATATTTCCCAAAGAGTTTCCACTCCAGTGGAACCGGTAGTAGGTGTAACTATTAAAAAAGGGGATTCTCATGACTTAGAACAGGCCCATCGGTTGAATAAACCTGTGCCATGGGAATTTGAGTGCAACAAGTATGATGGCGTCAAAGATTTTTTTGTCGCCAGCGATGAAAATGGTGTCCAACACATCAGTTGGATTTATTATCATGATAATCGCAACAGGCTTCTTTCCTTAGGTCCGCAAGAGGCGGAAATAAAATTTTGTCTGACACTCCCCGCACTCAGGGGGCGTGGAATATATCCAAAGGTTATTCTTACGATTTTAAATTACCTTTCAGAGAGAGGTATCAAGCGGGTCTATATGTGCGTACATCGCGACAACCACTCTTCTATACGAGGGATAGAAAAGGCCGGTTTCCATAATGTTGGTGAAATGGTTCTAAAAAAAATGTTCGGATTCCAATTTTCGCCCCGTTTTGAGACGGCGAGGATTCAATGACTTTGAAGATCGACCACATCAAAGACGAGGATCGCACCTATTGGGATAATTCTCTGGTCAAGTTCCAATATGCCCATCCTTTGAATGCCTATGGGTGGGGAAAGGTAAGAGAGGTGGATGGGTGGAAAGCGACCTATTTCATAGCCAGAGACGGGGATGACATTAGGGGAATGATAATGGTTTTGCGAAAAAATATTCCTTTGACCGGGCACTCGATTATGTATGCGCCAAAAGGGCCATTATGTGATTTAAATGATCAGCAGACCATCAACGCCCTTTTGAAAAGCGTGCAGGAGGAAGGGCAGCGTACCAGGGCGATCTTTTTACGGATTGACCCAAATATAGCTGAAAAATCGATAGACGAAGCCGATGATCCATTTTTGCGTGCCGGTTTCGTTCACCTTGCACATCGATGGTCGTTCTGGAATTCTCCCCGCGATTTGTATCGCATAGATCTCACGCTGGTCTCCAATGAAGAAGAACTGTTCAACACTCTGGATCGTGATGCACGTCGATGTGTACGCAAGGCAGAAAAAGAGGGGGTATTCATCAGGCCCGCTCAATCGAAGGATGATTTACAGAAATTTTATGAAATATTCAGTGCATTTACTGTAGGCAAAGGTTTCATGTGCCGACAATACCGATATCAGGAGAAACTCTGGGATGAATATATCGCCAGAGGTAATGGACGACTGTTCCTGGCGATTTACAAGGGGGAGATTATTGGCGGTTTGATATGTCTCAAACATGCAGGAAAATGTCTCGCCATGCACATGGGAACGCCCTCGCAGTACAATAGATTGCAGACCTATTATGCCTATGTATGGGAAAGTATTCGTTGGGCTTGGGAAAACGATTGCCAGTGGTACAGTTTCAGGGGGGTAGGTACAACACCAACACAAGAAAGTTTCAAGCGAAAGTTCAATCCGAAAATAGCATCACTTGTTGGATATTACGATTTCGCTTTTAAGCCGCTACTTTACAAGGTTTTTTATAATGTTGAATTTGGAATTTTGCCACGAATATGGCGAATGCTCATGGGGCTAAGGAAAGGGTACAAGGGGCTTGGTAATAATGTCAGGAAGATAGTGGCTGTTTCCAGTTCTTCAAATGAGTAGCAATTTATAGAATGTGAAAAATATGTCCGTATTATTAGTACTATATTACATATTTATTATTTCCCTTTTAATTTATGTTGGGCTAGCAACAATATATCTATTGTTTATGGCAGCAAGTTACTTTGTTTTGCCACAAAAAAAGTTGTCAGATAATAAATACCTTAATAGATTTATGATTCTAGTTCCCGCTCACAATGAAGAGCTATTAATAGGAACTCTTTGTCAAAGTCTTCTTCAGGTTAACTACCCTTATGGAAAATATAAAATATTTGTTATCGCTGATAACTGTAATGATAAAACTATTAAAAATGCCAGCGAATATGACGTGGAAATTTTAGAAAGGCATGACCTTGAACACTCCGGCAAAGGTCATGCATTGGCGTGGGCATTAGAAGAAGTGCCTGTCGAAGAATTTGATGCAGTTTTAATGGTAGATGCCGACAATTATGTAGATACAGAAATCTTGCAGGATTTGAATAGGCATATTAACAGCGGAGAAAAAGCCATCCAATGTTATAACGCAGTCGGAAATCGTGATGACAGCTGGTTTACACAGCTTCTATATGTATCCAGGACTATAGGAAATCTGCTTTATCACGAATCAAAATATAGACTGGGACTTTCTTCTTATCTTATGGGGAACGGACTCTGTTTCAATGCAAAACTTCTTCAAGAGCGGGGATGGACAGCTTTTTCGACGGGTGAAGATTGGGAATACTATGCGCAACTGATAGAATCTGACGTAAAAATTAGTTTTGCCTCGGAAGCCAAAGTTTATCATCAGGAATCTAGATCTCTTGATCAGGCTACCAGTCAACGTTTAAGGTGGTCGAGCGGAAGGTTCCATATTGCGAAAACATTAGGTCTTAAGCTGATGTCAAAGGGAATTGTAAATAAAAACATAATAGTTTTAGATGCTTCCATGCCATTGATATTGCCTAATTATTCACTATTAGTTAACTTAACCCTGGTTTCTGCACTTTTAACTTTAATGGTTCCTGAAGGTGAATTTAAGACCTTTGCAGCTATAACTATTACTCTAATTATTGTAAATCAACTTGTTCTTTTTTTAATGGGTCTAATTTTAGCAGGGTCTCCGAGAAAGACGATGTTTGCCCTAATTTATGTCCCAGTATTTCTGGTTTGGAAATTAATTATTGATATCTTGACTTTTACAGGTATATATAAAGGCAATAAATGGGTGAGAACCAATCGACATTAATATAGTACAAATAAGGCAAAATTATGAAATGTGAAGATTTTCAAAAAACTATCTATTATCTAAATGGACTATTGCTTAAAAGAAAAATAAAAATAAAAGGTTTTGTAAAAAGCATAGGGAAAACTATTATAAATAATAAAAGTGGAGAAATATTTATAGGCAACAGGACCTGTCTGTGGCCTGAAGTAAAATTATCCGTTATTTCTTCACCGCTATACCCAAATCCAAAAATTGAAATAGGTAAATTCACTTCAATCGGAGATAGATCACAAATTCATTGCGGTAACTTTGTATCAATAGGTGACTACGTTCTTATATCATGGGAAGTAAACATTATTGAGTATGATTATCATGCGCCAGGTGGTGGTGTTCCTGAGTCCAGGCCAATCATTATTGAAGACGAAGTGTGGATTGGTGCAAGGTGTATAATTACAAAAGGTGTAAAGATTGGTAAAGGGTCAATCGTAGCTGCTGGTTCAGTTGTTACTAAAGATGTGCCGCCATCTTGTCTTGTTGCTGGAAACCCGGCCAAATTCATCAAGCATATTGCATCATGGCGTGGAAGTCAGCCCTTTTCTCTTATTTAAAGTATTGAGTTTAATTTTATGGAAGTTAGAAAATGAATTATAAAAAAAAAATAAATTTAATGCATCTTGTTTTGAGTTTGGAAACTGGTGGAATGGAAAGATTTATATACGAACATTGCCTTGCTGTTGACAAGGAAAAATTTAATGTATCAGTATGTTGCATAGATAGACTTGGAGGTTTTTATCAGAAACTAATTGATGAAAAAATAGATGTCTCACTTTTTCAAAAAAATCAAAACCATTTCGATTTTTTATTCGCATTTAGACTAAGTAAGTTATTGAAAAAAAATAAAGTCGATGTGCTACATACACATCCTGGGTCATTTTACCATGGCAGTTTAGGCGGTTTTATAGCGAGAGTGCCTGTTGTTTTATATACCGAACATGGTAGACATTTAATAGAACCAAAGTTTCTAAAATATTTTGATAAAATATCAACTTTTTTATCTGATCTCATTGTTACTGTATCTCCCGAACTAAAAACATATTTAATTGAACAAATAAAACTTCCAGGAAATAAAATTACAACGGTTCTCAATGGTGTTAATACAAATACTTTTTTTTCAAGGCCAAAATCTCAAAAGTTATTGCAAGAGTTTTCAATTTCAGCCAAATGTAAAGTTGTTGGAACTGTTGGTCGTTTAGCTGAAGTTAAAGATCACAAAACAACTATTGATGCATTCCGCCGTTTACATTTAATAATTCCAGATTCCAAGTTAATTATAGTCGGTGATGGCGAGTATCTAAATGAACTTAATGATTATGTCGATAGTTCAAAACTAAAAGACAGTGTGGTCTTCTGTGGAAACCGTGAAGATATTCAAGAAATACTAAGTATCCTTGACGTTTTTGTTATGTCCTCATTGTCAGAAGGAACATCTTTCTCCTTGCTTGAATCAATGGCCGCCGAAATACCATCAGTTGTAACAAATGTTGGTGGAAATAAATCTATTATTAAAAATGGCTATAATGGATTCTTGGTTAATATTAAGGACTCCGACAATATTTGTGAAAAATTATTATGCTTGTTGAGAAATAATAACCTTGCAAATAAAATTGGAAAAAATGCAAGAGAATATGTGCTTAATAATTATAGCTTAAAAAAAAATATAGAAAATTATGAGAAAATATATCTAGATTTGTATGAAAAAAATATAGGCCAGAGGCGGAAAAATGAATCATAAATTAAAAAAATTTTTAAAAAAAATTATACCAAGGGCCGTGTTGATTCAGAGACTAAAACATAAAAATGGAAATGTTTTTCTTACCTTTGACGATGGCCCTCACAGTCAACATACTTTAGAAGTTTTATCAATTTTGAAAAAATATAATGCGAGGGCTATGTTTTTTATAGTTGGTGATAGGTTAGTTAGATCTAGGTCAGTTTTAAAAATGATTTCTGATGAAGGGCATTTCATAGGAAATCATTCTTATTCTCATAATGATTTGCACAAATACAATATCTTTAAATATTATAAAGATATTAAAAATTGTCAAAAAGAAATTCTTGTTAACGTGTCTTCCAATGTTAAATTCTTTCGCCCCCCTAATGGGTTGATTAATCTTAAAAGTATTTTTATACCAAGATTGCTTGGCATGAGAATACTTTTATTTACTCTAAATTCAAATGATTGGGATTGTGATTCAATTGAAAAAGCCAAAACTATTGCCAATAATTTGATGAGAGATGTTAATTCGGGAGATATCATTCTAATGCATGATGATAATCCTTATACTCCCTTTATTCTCGAAAAGCTTTTATATTATCTGTATGAGAAAAAAATAAACATGGACATTTCAAATCATATGATTTAGTTAGCGGGGGTATGTGTGGGTAAAAACGTTGTTGTAATTGGTGCCGGGTTGTCGGGTACTTTGATCTGTAATGAATTGTCAAAAATATATAATGTTACACTTTTAGAAATCGGGCCAGAGCATTCAATTCTGTTTCCAAAATATATTTGTAACAATAAAAAATTAGCTGAAGTCGAAACCTTTTGTTATGGGCGTGGGGGCACAACGAATCTTTGGCACAACGGTCTAATTTCAATTCATCCTAAAGATGTCAAGTCTTTATCTTTTAAAGAAGTTCTTGTTGATGCTCAACCATTCATAGACAAGGCTGCTGGCGCCCTTTATTTCACGCATCCTTCCTTTCAAACGGAATATGACAAACTGGTCGAAAATGTTAATTCTCTGTTCAAAAATTTTGTTGTTTTCCCCCATGGAATTGATTGTCTGATTTATCCTAAAAAATTTCATAAACTTACACCCGCGCCTCGAGTAAAAACCTTTTTTCATGTTGAAAATATCGAATTTGTCATAGAGCAGGGCCGAATCTCTCGGGTCACTTTTTCGGTTCAGGGAAATGACCATGCACTAGCGCCGGATATTGTCATTGTTGCGGCCGGTGCCATGGGAACCCCTGGTGTGTTGCAGAAAATGATCCATGCGGCGGGGCTTTCTTGCCACAGTGTGGGGGTTGGTTTTATTGATCACCCCATGGGATTCGTCGGCAAAGTTCGGTTTAAGAAAGATATTTCGCCTGCATTTAAAAAATTATCTTCTTACGACAAGGGAGACTATGTCAGCCGCAATGCCGTGCGTCTGAAAAGCGGCTGCGGTCAATATACCGCAGCCGCTTTTTTCAGGCCTGCCTTGACCATGGATAATCGGTTGTCCATATACAAATACAAGTCCGCTCTGGGGGCCAGTGCCGGTTTGGCTCGGATTAAAAAGGCTTTTTCCTGGAAAATTTTCCATCCTGACATTGTGTCCGAGATTTTCGCTCATCTTTTCGGAGTTAGCATTCCCAGCCGAACATTCAATATTCTATTTATCGCCGAGCAGAAAAGAGGCGGCAATCGTGTCTACTATGATAACGATCAGCTACATGTCGACTGGTCCATCTCTGACGAGGAGATAGGCGCTTATCGCGAAATGCTCAACAGCTTGGCCGGGATGCTGACCGACCTTTCCGAAGAGGTCAATATCCACACTGAAATCACTGACGACTGGCTTTGGTCGGCAGCTCATCATTCGGGTACAACGTCTATGGGTGATAAGGATGATGACCTTATCGACAGTGATCTCAAGGTAAAATTTTGTAAAAATGCCTTTGTCTGTGATGGATCAGTGTTGCAAGAACATTCCTATGCCAATACGGGCCTGGCTATTGGGCAACTGGCGTTCCGCCTGGTCGACCATATTCGCCGAAAAGTCGTATAGGGTACTAGCTTCAGTGGTTCACTTATTATGAGGGGGGATTCGTTGGAAATGGGCGAGAAAGACAGGGTCCTGGTCACAGGTGCCAGCGGTTTTCTGGGGCGACGCATTGTCAAGGCTCTGGTTGAGGATGGTTATTCTGTGCGCGCTCTGGTGCGGCCAACTTCACGGGTTGAGGCTATCCGTTTGCCTGGGGTCGAATTCGCTTTTGGTGATGTGGCCGATATCGACTCTCTCGGACCAGCTTTTGAGGGCATCGGCATGGTGATCCATGCCGCCGCAGACACCAGCGGGTCGGAGGATGGCGCCCGTCGGGTTACGATTGGCGGAACCTCTCATATCCTTGCTCTCTGTGCGCGCTATCATGTTAAAAAACTGGTCTATATCAGTTCTTGCTCTGTTTATGGCGTGGCCGATTGCCAACCTGGACAGGTGCTGGATGAAAATAGCCCCCTCGAACAGTTTCCCGAGAGGAGGGGAGCGTATTCCCAGGCGAAACTGGAAGCAGAGAACCTGGTGACGGCCTGTATGCAGGAGGGGAAGGTTGCTGCAGTTTGTCTGCGCCCCGGAACCATTTATGGCTGTGGCGGTGAAAATTATACGCCTATGCTCGGCTTCAATTGGGCCAATAAGATCTTCGCCGTAATCGGCAACGAAAATTTTGAGCTGCCGCTGGTCTACGTCGATAATCTGGTGCAGGCCATTTGCGCCGCTTTGTCCAGCGAGCGAAGTGTCGGAAAAATCTATAATGTGGTCGACCCAGAGCATGTAGGCAAACGGAAATACATGGACGACTATATCCGTAAGCTCCATCCGGCGGCCCGCGTTTTTTATATCCCCTTGGGCCTGCTGTCAACAGTGGTGGCAATGCAGGAAAAGGTTTTTTCGGTGATGAAGCGTCCCCCTGCTTTAACCCTTTATCGCCTGTGGTCCTCACAGAAACCTGTTGTGTACGACGCCTCCAGGATTGCGGCCGATTTGGGCTGGCAGTCCGGGGTTCCCTTTGCGCAAGCCGTCGAACGCATTGTTTCTTGCGACCAACACTAACCTGAGGAACCGGTCATGTGCGGTATATTTGGCATCGTCTCCCCTGGGATTGATCAGGGCTTTCTGGAAAGAGCTACCACCACCCTGGCTCACCGGGGGCCGGACGACGCCGGATATTATCGTGACGATCATATCGGGCTGGGACATCGACGGCTGAGCATCATCGATCTGTCCGGCGGACATCAGCCGATTTTCAATGAAGACCGCACCCGGGCCATTATCTGTAACGGTGAAATCTACAATCATGAGGAAATACGGGAGCGTCTGCTGGCCCTGGGCCACCGTTTTTCCACACGCAGCGACACCGAAGTTGTTTTGCACGCTTATGAGGAATGGGGCGAAGATTGCGTCAGCCAGTTGCGGGGGATGTTTGCCTTTGCGGTGTGGGACGGTACTTCTCGTACCCTTTTTCTAGGACGGGATCGCCTCGGCATTAAGCCGCTCTTTTACAGTGACAGGGGGCGAGGCTTTTCCTTTGCTTCTGAAATGAAAGCGATCCTGGCGGATGAGAGTGTCCCCAGGGAGATTGATGAACTGGCTCTGGCCGCTTATTTCAATCTTTCCTACATTCCCGGCGAATTGACCATCTACCGCGGCATCCGCAAACTTCTTCCAGGACATACCCTGACCTTGCGCGACGGCAAGGCAACCATCAGGAAATACTGGGATCTTTATCCTTCCCCCGATTATGGCAAGAGTGAAGCAACCTTTATTGCGGGTTTTATGGACCTTCTGCAGGAGGCGGTTCGCATTCGTCTTATGAGCGAAGTGCCTTTGGGGGCTTTCCTCAGTGGAGGGGTCGATTCCAGCACCGTGGTGGCGCTGATGAGTCAGGCTCCTACGGCTCCTGTTAACACCTTCTGCATGGGTTTTGGTGGGGATGTCGGTGGCTATCTTGACGAGCGGGGGTATGCCCGGCAGGTCGCCACGCGTTACGGAGCCCAGCATCGGGAGTTTGAGGTGCAGCCCGAGGCCAGTGGGCTGGTTGAGACAATTGTCAGAGCCTTTGACGAACCCTTCGCCGACGATTCAGTCATCCCTTCGTATTTTGTCTGTAAAATCGCCAGGGAAAATGTCACCGTGGCTCTTTCAGGCCTTGGTGGAGATGAGGTTTTTGCCGGCTACGAGCGTCACCTGGGTTTTGCTTTAAGCAGTAAATACGCTCATCTGCCTGGCTTTTTACGTGAAGGGATGGTGCGCCCTCTGGTAGAAAGACTTTCGGAGCGGGCTGATGGCCACTATACGGTCAACCATATGAAGCGTTTTGTGCGTGGGGCAGGGCTGCCGCCGGGGGAGCGTTACTTCGGTTTTCTGAACAAAATGAACCCGTCGCTGCGAGATTCCTTTTTCACCGATCGCCCCCGCTTTGTCCAACACCTGGATGGATGTCGTGATCTTGTATTGGGGCACTTCCATTCGTCCAACGTCGATGGCCCGACCGATTCCCTCAACCGGGTCCTCTATTGTGACCTGAAAACCTATCTGCCCGAGGATATCCTGGCCTTGACCGACCGTCTGAGCATGCACCATGCCCTGGAAGTGCGTGTGCCTTTTCTCGACCACAAATTTCTCGAATACTGCTCCACCATTCCACCGGACCTGAAGATGAAATGGATGCGCAAAAAATATCTGCTGAAGAAGGCGGCCCGGCCTTATCTGCCAGCGGAGGTTATCGATCACCGCAAACAAGGGTTTGTCGGCCCGATGACACGCTGGCTCAAAAACGAACTCAAGCCTTTCGTGCTGGAGACTCTCTCTCCCCGAAATTTGGGTCGTCATGACCTGATAGACCAGAGTACGGTTCGTCGGGTTTTGGATGAACATTTCTCAGGCCGGGAGATTCACGATACGCTGATCTGGTCCATGGTTATTTTTCAGACATGGTTTAACCTGTACATGGGCGGGGGAGGGCAGGATTGATGATGGTGGAAGTACTCTTTTACGTTTTTCTGTTTTTCGGGCTGTACTCCTATCTGATCTATCCTCTTGTTGTATTTCTGCTGGCGGAGGCTCTGGGCCGTCCCTGGCGACAGGGCTCCGACAAGCCGTCAATCTCGATCATCATATCCGTTTACAACGAAGAGGACGTTATACGCGCCAAACTGGAAAATGCCCTCGCTCTCAACTATTCGGCAGATCGAGTGCAGATCCATGTTGTATCCGATGGCTCTACCGACAATACTCATGAGATTGTGTCCTCTTTTTCAGACCCTCGCATCACCCTGCATGCGTATGACGATCGGGCGGGCAAAACGATTTGCCTGAACCGGATCGTGCCGCAAACCGAGGGGGATATCCTTCTTTTTACCGACGCTAACTCCATGTTCCCCGCCGATCTGCTGCAAGCGGTTGCCGCCAATTTTACCGATCCCGCTATTGGCCTTGTTACCGGCTGGACCCGGTATCGCAATGCGGCTGGGGAAGAAGAGAGCGCTGGCCTGTATGCTCGTTTGGAACGATTCACCAAAGAATCGGAAAGCCGACTCGATTCCTGCGTGGGGGCGGATGGGGCCGTCTTTGCCTTGCGCCGTGAGCTGTACCAGCCCTTGCAGGAAGGGGACATCAATGATTTTGTCATCCCCCTCAACGTGGTCGCTCAACAGGGCCGGGTGGTGCTCGATCCTTTGGTCTACTGCTATGAACAGCCTTCACAAGGGCAGGGGAAAGAGTTCAAGCGGCAGATTCGCATTACCAATCGTACCCTGTGGGCGATATTTCGACATCGGCACTTTCTTGATCCCCAAAAATATGGCTGGTTTGCGTTCTTCCTCTTTTCGCATAAAGTGCTAAGGTTTCTGGTCCCTTTCTTTTTCCTTGGCACTTTGGTGACAGCTTTGACGCTCGCGGGCCACTCGGTTTTTTTCGGAGGCATGGTTGTGGCGCAGCTTCTTTTTGTCGGTTTTGGGCTGGCGGCCCTGCGTTGGCCTGCCGGAGGCCGCTTCGGGCAGCTCAGTTCTTTTTTCTTGCTGACCATTGCCGCACAGGCTCTCGGCTGGGGGCGTTTTGTGCGGGGCAAAAAAGATGTCATGTGGACCCCACAGCGGTAAGGGGCTCATCTACGCGTTTATGAAGAAATTTATTTTGATTTCAGGCCTGTTTCTTTTGACGGCTGCACCGATTGTTTTGTTGCCCCTTCTCGAAAGCTACCTGACCGTGACGCGACCACAAAACAAGACGGATGCCCTCGTCCTGATGGCGGGAAGTATCTGGGAAAGGTTACCGCCGTTGGTCGAATTGTACGAACAGGGGGTATCCGATAAGATTTTGCTCACCAATGACGGTGTACTCGGTCGTTATTCAAAGGAACATGGGCGTAATCTTTACCATGTCGAATGGGCGGAACAGGCGCTTTTGAAGCGTGGCGTAGCTGCTGAAGCCATCGTCAAATTGCCCTACTCGGCCAGTGGAACATACTATGATGCCAGCCATGCTGTGGACTATGCGCGGGCAGAGGGGATGAAATCTCTGGTCGTGGTGACCTCGGACTACCACACGCGCCGGACGTTGTGGTCTTTTAACTTCCATGCAAAAAATGAAAGTATATCCATAGGGGTCTATCCGGGCCCCAACCATAAGGGAGCTGCTTGGAATTTACACCGGCTGAAAGTTCTGCTGGGTGAGTTTGTTAAGTTGGTCTATTATCAGGTTCGCTATGGCCTGACTACGTTTTGAAGGTGCCATGGTTCTTACAGGGTCCGCAATTTTGGCTGCAGCTGTCTCACTGTTGGCGGCCCTCGTTCTGTGTTTTCCCCCCTGGCGGTCGCGAAATTCCCTGCTTCTGGCGGGTGCCCTGGTCATTAGTGCATCTCTGGAGTTCTTCCACCTTCAAACCTATCTCTTTCCAGGGGATCTTTCCTTCTGGGAAAGGGGATCACTTCTGAGCGAGGGCTTGCTGCCTTCGACCTGGATTGTTCTTACCCTTGGGATGTGTGGCTTTCCTTCTGCTGGCCCACGACGTCTGTTCAGTCTTGTGCTGCTGGCTTTGTCGTCCCTGTTCCTGCTGGCTATTCTTTTCTCATCCCCCCAACAAATGTATTTCAATCCGGATTTCTCCAAGGAGTCGGTACTGTTTCTCGGGACCCTCGGCTACTATTTTTATCTCGCCCTGGTACTCTTTCTTACCTACCCC
The DNA here is from genome assembly GCF_024197615.1 of Desulfuromonas sp. KJ2020. NCBI lineage: Bacteria > Pseudomonadati > Thermodesulfobacteriota > Desulfuromonadia > Desulfuromonadales > Desulfuromonadaceae > Desulfuromonas > Desulfuromonas sp. KJ2020. The sequence goes on along the minus strand of NZ_JAKUKE010000003.1, from coordinate 1,097,668 downwards.
CTTGTTTTACTCGAGAGTTTTTATTCCTCCCTTGGCCAGCAGGCTCGCTGGGTCATGAAGTTTGAACTTGTCGGCATCGGGACGATCATTGCTACTCAGCTTTTTTACTACAGCCAGGGCCTCCTCTATCGGTCGCTTGACTATTCTTTTCTGCCTGTACGTTCTTTTGGTCTTTTCCTTGGCGCTGGTCTGATCCTTTATTCTCTGAGACGAAAAAAGAAAATTCCCCAAATGGCCTTGTCGCGCCGAGTGGCTTATCGCTCGGTGGTCATACTGGTAGTCGGGATTTATTTTCTGGCTCTTGGTCTGGCCGGCGAGGGAATGCGGTATCTGGGGCCTTATTCCCAGCGCTATTTTCTCGCCATGCTGGCGCTGATCGGTGGCCTTATCCTGATTGTTCTTATCTTGTCCGAGACGATGCGTCGACGGATGAAAGTTTTTATCAGCAAAAATTTCTATCGGGACAAATACGACTATCGGGACCATTGGCTTGGCTTTACCCAGAGGCTCTCCCAAAAGGGGCTCGATGGACAAATCGAGGATGAAATTCTTGCTTTTTTTTGTGAAACGTTTTCGGTGCATGGGGCTCTGCTTTATCTGCGTTCCAACGAGAGTGACGATTTCCTGTGCGTTTCGGGATATGGGCGCTCGTGTCCATTTGAAAATCTGCCAGGCCAGAGCGAATTGATCGGTTTTCTGCGGGAACGCCGCTGGGTGTTGAATGCTGCCGAATGGGAGCTTGGTAACGATCAAAAAGTTGAGAACTTTCTTTCCGAACAGGAAATACAATTTGTTATTCCTCTTTTTGTAGGTGAACACCTGAAAGGGGTTATTTTTTTAGGGACACCTATTAACAAGGGAGAGACATTCTCCTTTGAAGACTACGATCTGATGAAAGTTATGGCGGCACAGGCGATGGCTGTTATTCACAACCAGAAACTTGCTGATCAACTCTCGCGGAATCGTGAGATGGCGGCGATGGGGAAGGTGACTGCCTTTGTCATGCACGACCTGAAAAATACCGTGTCCAACCTGGCTCTGGCCGTCGAAAACGGCCGACATTATCTGGACAATCCTGAATTCCAGCAAGATATGCTGGAGACCCTCGATAAGAGCGTAGAACGGATGAAGGGGTTGGTGGACAGACTCAAAAACCTGGAGGGCAAAAAGACCCTTGTGCTGGTCGAGGTAGATTTGTTGGAGCTGGCCGCAGGAGTGGTTGGCGATATGTCGGGCCGTGCTATTGAACTGACGGGTGCCCCGGTGAGGTGCGAAGTCGATCCGTTTGAAATGGCCCGGGTTGTTGAGAATCTTATCCTCAATGCCCTGGACGCCAGCAATGGTGAAGGTCCGGTCGAACTGGAAGTTGGTCAGGCTGGTATGGCTTATCTACGCTGTCATGATTATGGCTGCGGGATGTCGGAAGCCTTTATAAAAGAGAGGTTGTTCAAACCCTTCGAGACCACCAAGAAAAAGGGGTTTGGCATCGGCCTTTATCAGTGCCGGAATATCGTTGAGGCCCATGGTGGTCGCATAGAGGTGGAAAGTCAGGAGGGTAGGGGAACGACGTTCACCGTCTGGCTGCCCGGGTGCGCCTTGGCGGAATAATGGAATGCCCGTTTTATGGTGAGGGGTTTTATGGAAAAACTGCTGGTTATCGATGACAACAGCGAAATTTTGAAGCAGCTGCGCTGGGGGCTGGGCAAGGATTACAAGGTTTTGTTTGCGGCGGATGGCCAAGAGGCCATGGACCTGTTTGCCAAGAACGAGCCGAAAGTCGTCACGCTCGATCTGGGCCTGCCTCCTGATCCCGATGGCTCGGAGGAGGGGTTTCGCTGTCTCTCACGAATGCTGCAGCAGGCGCCGGCGACCAAAGTCATCGTTATTACCGGACGGGGCGAGCAGGAGGTGGCGCTTAAGGCCATCCAGCTGGGCGCTTATGATTTTTATCATAAGCCTATTGACCTGAACGAACTGAAAGTCATCCTTTCGCGGGCCTTTCATCTGGCGGCGCTGGAGGCTGAGAATCGGCAGCTGCAGTCGGCTCTGGTGGCAGAGCAGAATACCCAGGGCATTTTCGGCCAGTGCCCGCCCATGCAGGAGGTTTTCACCACGATTCGCAAGGTAGCCACCACCAATGTCTCGGTACTGGTGCTGGGAGAAAGCGGCACAGGCAAGGAGTTGGTGGCCAGAGCCATCCACAGCGAAAGCCTGCGCGCCAAGGCGCCTTTTATCCCCATCAACTGCGGCGCCATTCCCGAGAACCTGCTGGAGTCGGAACTCTTCGGGCATGAAAAAGGGGCTTTTACCGGCGCGCAGGGCCGGGTGCACGGCAAGGTGGAATATGCCCACGGCGGCACCCTGTTTCTGGATGAGATCGGCGAGCTGTCGGCGCCTTTGCAGGTCAAGTTGCTGCGTTTTCTTCAGGATGGCGTCATGCAGCGGGTGGGCGGCCGGGAGGATATTGCCGTCGATGTGCGGGTGATTGCCGCGACTAACGTGGATATCGAGAAAGCCATCGCCTCAGGCGCTTTCCGCGAGGATCTCTACTATCGTCTGGGGGTCATCAGCATGTCACTGCCGCCGCTGCGCGAGCGGGGGGACGATATCCTGCTGCTGGCCAACCTTTTTCTCCACCGCTATAGTGACAGTTTTCAGAAAAAAGTACGTGGATTCAACGTAGCGGCCATAAATCAGCTGCAGGCCTATGCCTGGCCGGGGAACGTGCGTGAGCTGGAGAACAAGGTGAAGCGCGCCATTATCATGACCGATGGCCCTTTGATTAACCCAGTGGATTTAGGCTTTGAGGAATCTGCGGGCAATCGGGAACCGGAAGTAAAAACGGCTGGCATGTCGTTGAAAGAGGCCAAGGATAGGGTCGAGCGGCAGATGGTGCTGGCGGCCATTGAGCAGGACCAGGGGAATATCGCCAAGGCGGCTGAAACTCTGGGTATCAGCCGCCCGACGATCTATGATCTGATGAAAAAGCATGGCCTGCATGTCAGTAGCGAGAGCTGACTTCAGTTTAATTAATTTAGGCTTCTCAGGCCACTTGCAGGCAAAAGAGAATGTGACTTATCGCCCTGTGGATTTGTGGCGAGAGTCAAGTTATCAATCCAAAAAGTCTGTTCGACAGGAGAGCCATCTCCTATCCAAGGCCCTATGACGAACTGATTAAATTTCATGTCAGGGTTTTTCCCAGTTCGAAATGTCACATTTTTATAATCAATGACTAATTGTCCGTTAAGCCAGTACTGTAAAGTCCCATCTGGTACGCCTTTGCCATTAACAATACTGTTAAGCTTCAAGTATGCCTCAACTTTATGCCATTTCCCGTTGGTAATAGTTAAGCTATTAGATTTCCATTGTTTCCAGTTGACGTAGCTAGTTCCAGATTGGTAGCAAAGGCCAGAACCATACCCATCACTGTCTCCGTTACAACCGGCCACTGATCTATTTTCTGTAATGTCAGAAAGATCTTGATTTATGCGTGTCTGGTCGATGTTTGATCCATCTTGTATCCCAATCATGGGTACATTTTCATTTTGTTCAATATATGCAGTTAATGGAGTAAAAGACAAATTAGACCAATCGCTGCTTTTGTTTGTTAAAAAGTAAAACTCATGTGGATGATATGATTTGTTTGACCCTTGCCAATTAGTACTGTATTTAACATCATAACTAACGTACACAGATTCAGACTCAGTGAATTTTTTACGCATGGACCCACCTGAAATAGGCTTAGTTTCACCTTGTTCAAATTTAAATTCGACTGATTTTGTGCTGTCAGCCGCACTTTCATATGAAGTCAGGATGGGGCTGGTGTTGTCATACCAACCTCTTGCAGCAAAACTGCTGTCTTCAAATGCTTCCTCAAAAAGGATGCCCTCCGTTAATACTGGCTCCTCTTGGGGCGTAGTTGGGACAGGGGTAGGATTTTCTACAACTAAATCACCGTCAATTGGTCCAATGTATCCATTGGTCGAAACTGCCAAGTCATCAAGCCAAACATATGCACAGCCATTATTGCTTGGCGAAGACTGGTTGCTGTACCAGATGAGCCAGCTAATACCTTTTTGGTTGTAGTTAACATCAGTCCTCTTCCAAACCAGGTTACCGTCTACCCACATTTCCCAAATGCCATCTTTACCGTTGGTATCTGATTTAAAATGTACTTCCATTGAATGCCAATTCCCATCGGAAGAAGTACCACCCATTATGTTTTCCCATCCGTAAGGCGCGGCTTGTAATGTTACTGTGCCATCCGATTGAGTGGGCATTTGAAGAAGTCGCATGTTATTGTAGCCTGAACCAAATTCCAGCGGCATACCCCCAGTCATTGTTGAATACGAATTAGGATATAGATACAGTAATTTATCCCAACCTAAACTGGACCAGGAGAATCCTTTCTCGTATTTGATATACCAGCGAAGCCAAAACTCTTTAAGTTCGCCGCCAAAGTCAACAGTATAGCTGCCTGAATAGGTGTTTATTCCATCAGCAACAGTTACCTGCAGGGCATTCCCGGACCCCAACGGATTATTGTGTGTAGAGGACATGGTTGATGTTTGATTACATGTACCAGCTACACCAGTTTGGTTGTTGTACCCAAACCCATCAGGATTTGGAGAGTAAGTGGAATAGTTAAAAGAGCTCCTGAATTCGCCATTGCTAAAAGTTATTGCAGCAATAGATAAAGACGGTATAAGTGTAAATGTAAATAAAATAGTTATTATTTTCGTATAAAAAGAACTCATTATTTTTACTCCAAAATTACTGATTGATGGTAGTAAAGCTGTGAACAACGCTTTCGGTGACGGTTACGCCATCGTCGGCCACGACTTTCCAGTAATACGTGGTGTTCGGATCGAAATCAAAGATTTCGAAAGTGCTCTCAGTCAGGTTATCCACCACATCCGTGTATTGAGGCGCAATAGACGACGGTTGATCGATATTCACCGAACCGCTGATCGCGTCATCCCCACCACCACCGCCACCGCAGCTGGCCAGCAGCATGGTGGCGCCCACCAGGGCGGGAATCACCGCTTTTCTCATTTTACGACGCTGGGGAATGGCCAGACTGAGCAACGACAGGGCGGCGATAGCCAGCAGGACTTCTTTGTTCGGATACAGAGGTTCAAAATTCACGCCGCCCACTGCGCCAGATTGAAGGGTCGGGTCGGTGCCGTAGTAGAGGGTGTAAACGACATTGCGGCCGTCAGAGGGGTCGCTCCAGTTGAATTGCACCGTTCGGGGGATGTTGCTGGCCTGGTTGGCCGGATATTGCAGGGAGGGAATGAAAGGATTTGGATCCCCAGCGCTCCAGGCAATGACGTTGGAGAAGGGGCTCTCATTGCCGGCGGCATCGTAGGCCACCACCGTAAAGTAGTAGACGACGCCTGCATCGAGGCCGCTCAGGCTCGTTGTCAGGGTGTCGCCTAAAATAACGGGCGAATCCCCTTCGATGGCCCCGGTCCCGTTGAGGGGCAGGGCTGAGGATCCTTCCTTGTAGTACATCTTGTAGCCAACAACTCCTTCGGAGGGACTGGGATCCCAGGCCAGAGTGACATCGGCGGCGAAAGAGAGAGTGGCAGTAAGCAGGCACAGCAGTAGGGTGGATAAAGAGAGGACAAGTTTCGTTTTCATTTGGGAACTCCGATCTTGCGGCCTAGGCCATTTTTCATTTAGTGACAAGATTTGGTGTGGACGTTGTTTTTCGGGCTGTCGTACCCGTCGGCGGCATACATATCAAGTTCCATGCCAGCCCGAATCGTTCAACGCCATTCCCGTTGGCTCCGGGTGGATGCAAACGAGGAGCAGGACAAATTTAAGTCGTTGAAATCGTTTCAGCGTAAAGACGTCCGAATTGAAAAGAGCAGGGTTCAAAAAGTTGTTATTTTTCGGTGAACTTCAGAGAGTATGAGTCCTTTTGGTGTCGCAATTCTGACACGAGCCTCCAAATGTTGCCAAAACACCTGTGCGCCTGCCGTTTTTCGGTTCATACGACATTTTTTGAAAATAATGGCCCCTGGAGAAATGGGGACAACAGGCTGTCATTTTAATGAGTTGGCGCGGAGGGGATGATTGTTGCAATAATGCTACAGGGGAGAGGGTTCCGGGTACCGTCTACCAGAAACGCCACTGGCCGGTTTGCAGCACGTAGATACCCAAGGCGAGGTTGGCGATGGCATGGGCCAGGATGCACTGGGCGATACTGCGGGTTTTATAGAGCAGCAGATTGAAAAGGGCACCGGCAATGATGCCGGCGATGAGGTAGTGATGTTCGAGGCCGAAAAGAACGCTGGCGATCAGGAATGAGGGCCAGGTGAAGGCGCCGATGGCGACTGTGGCGAATTGACTTTTGATGAGGTACCGGAGTAAAAAGGAGCGCCAGAAAAGCTCTTCCATGACGGGTACGACGATGACGGCGCCTGTCAGACGGCAGGCAATGAAGGCGTAGCGGTTGGCCTCCTCCGAGATCGTCTGCGGATTGAATCCTGCCGATTCTCCCGGCGAGAAGAGGCTCCAGTCCAGATGAATCCACAACGCGAAGATCAGCAGGCCGGTGAGGATGCTGAACACGGTGGTTTTAAGCTGAAGGCAGTGGCGGAAGTTTATTTCATCGTAGAATTTGCGGTAGAAGATCAGCAGGGCGCCGACGGAAAAGACTTTAAGGGCGTAGAGAGGGTAGAGGATCTGCGTGTCGAGCAGGATGAGCTGTTGGCCATGAAGGTGCCGCATCAGCTCTTCGATGCCCACGAAGACCATAAATACGGTAAAAGGAAGAACTCTGGACCAGAAGTTTTGGTTCAACACGACTTTCCGTTTTAGAGGTTGACTTGCGGTGGCAAAGAGTGACCCCTTTCCCGCCGTTCCATTGTAAAGGGCTTTGCTGGAAAATCCAGCGGGAATAAATCTGTCTATGAATCTCGATAACGTGGCGGTGGTCCTGGTCGAACCCCAGGGCGCCCTCAATATCGGCTCGGTCTGCCGGGCCATGATGAATTTCGGTTTTTCGGACCTGCGCCTAGTCCAGCCCCAGGTCGATCATCTGGCGGATGAGGCGCGTCGCATGGCCGTCAAGGCCGGCGTGCTGCTCGATGAGGCCCGAGTATTCGACAGCCTGGAGGCGGCGCTGGCCGACTGTCACTTTGCCTTGGGAACGACCCGGCGGTTCGGCAAGTATCGCGAGGATTTTCTGCACCCCGATGAAGCGGCCGACCACTTTCTGCCCCTGGCGGAGAGGGGACGAGTCGCCCTGGTTTTCGGGCGGGAGGACAAGGGGCTGCTGACCAATGAGCTGGATCTGTGCCAGCGTTTTATCACCATCCCTACCCACGACGCTTTGCCGTCGATGAACCTGGCGCAGGCTGTCTCCCTCTGTCTCTATGAAACTTCTCGCGCCCTTGGCCGCATGCAGGGGAAGGGAGCCGGCCGCAAAAAAATGGCGACGTCGAAGGTTCTGGAAGGCATGTATGCTCATCTTCGCCGCACCCTTCTCGATATCGGCTTTCTTGATCCGCAAAATCCCGACCATATTCTGCGCTCTTTTCGACGGATTTTCGGTCGCGCCGGCCTCAACGACAGGGAGGTGCGCATTCTGCACGGCTTGTGCAGGAGCATTGACTGGGTGGAAGAAGAACGAAGGAAAAAAGGAGAGAAATGAGTATATTGCTGGATCGCCAGGTATTGGAGAATGGTGTTGTCGTCGAGTTCTTTGATCGATCAAATCGCTACTTTGGCGATTATCACCGGATCTGTATCGATGTAAGTTGCCGCATCCCTCTTTCGGCTGAAATTTTCGGAACAGCCGGTGAGGCGGAGGATAAGGTTCGTAAGGCCCGGTCGGTGTTGGGTGACGAGGCCATTTATCGTCGCACTCTGGATCGCATGGGGGTGGCGGGGGCGGAGGTGGAAGAAACCCGCCAAAGAATGCTGGATGAATTTAGCCGATCCAATTTCCCTTACCTGGGATCATCCGAGTTCCCGGCCCGTTTTGTGGCGAAGGAAATGGCTGGTGCCCGTAAACCCCGCCATCTGTTTGTGCCGAAACCATGATCACTACCCTCCGCATTGATTCGCTGGCCTTTGGTGGCCGCGGCGTCGGGCGGCTGGAAGGCAAGGCCGTTTTTGTGCCCGGTACCGCGCCGGGAGATCTGGTTCGCTGCCGCACTGTCCGTGAAAAGAAGCGCTTTGCCGAGGCAGAACTGGTGGAAGTGCTGGAGCCGTCTCCGCATCGACATCAGCCCCCTTGCCCCGTGGCCCACGAGTGCGGCGGCTGTCAGTGGCAGCATCTGCCCTATGAGCAGCAACTGGTTTGGAAGGAAAAGATTTTTCGCGACCTTTTAATGCGGCAGGCGGGAATCGCGAGTGACAAGGTCCTGTCAATTGTCCCTTCCGCCAAGGAGTGGGGCTACCGCAGTCGCGTGCAGTTTAAATGCCGCATGACGGAAGAAGGTTTCGTCATGGGGTTTTATCGGGCGGGCAGTCACTATGTTGTCGATATAGCGCGCTGCCCTATTACTGACGAGCGGCTCAATGCTCTGCTGCCCGTTCTGCGTTCCCTTTTGGGGGCGTCCCCTTTCGCCAGCCTGATCCCTCAGGTCGATATGGCCGTAGGAGATGATGGGCGCTGCCGGGTTGTCCTCCATTTTATAGGATCAGATCCCGATGCCTTTCATGGCTGGCTCAAGCAGCCGGCCCATAAAGTGGAAGCCGCTCTTTTTGTGCAGTCGGGTCGTAAGGAGACCCTGCGCCAGGTCTATGGTGAAACGGATTTACACATCCAGGTGGCTGAACCTCCCCTGGCGTTGGCCTATGGCCCCGGTGGATTCGCTCAGATCAATCTGGAGCAGAACAGACGCCTGGTGATGGAGGTGCTCGCGGCTGCCGAGCTGACCGGCAGGGAGAATGTGCTGGATCTTTTTTGCGGCATGGGGAACTTTTCCCTGCCTCTGGCCCGTCGGGCGGCTTCGGTGACCGGCGTTGAGGACTTTGAGCCTTCCATTGAGAAAGCGCGTCAAAACGCTCGGGACAACGGTATTGCCAATGCTCATTTCCTGGCTCGGCCAGCCGAAGGAGCGCTCCATGACTTGTCACAAAAAGCCCCTATTGACCTGGTCCTGCTCGACCCACCGCGCACCGGCGCCTATGGTGTGGTTAAAGAACTCGTTGCTGCCGTGGTGCCTCGAATTCTCTACATTTCATGTGACCCCTCAACCCTGGCCAGGGACCTGCAGCCCCTGATTCATCAGGGCTATGACTTGGCCTGGTCGCGACCCTTTGATCTTTTTCCGCAGACCTTTCATACGGAAAGTCTGACTCTTTTGCTGAAAGAGTAACGGGTGGGGTGCCGTAAGTCTCGACGCTGGCATTCAGGGCACCTTGTGGTATAAAAAAAAGAAATGTTCTTAATTTCCAACCTTGGAGATCATTATGCCGAAACTGAGGATTGTGTTTGGTCTGGTGGTGTTTTTGCTGGTTTGTGGCTGCACGCAGGATTACCGCGCCAGTATCGCCAGTGACATGAGAACCCTCGCCCTGTCTGACGATATGGTTTTGGGGATCCGTCTGCCGGGGGATAACTGGCAGATATCGTCGGAACCGCCGATGACTCTGGTCGAAGAGATGGCCGAACACATCGAGCATGAGTTGGAAGAAAAGGGGCAGCTGGCCAACCCTCCGACCAGAGAACAATTGAAAAATGCCGCTTTGAAAAAGTTGCAGTCCGATGAAGGGTATGTCTTTAATCCGGCCACTGGGGCCCACCTCGACGTCGATATCAGTCGTCTGGGCGAGGGTGATGTGGCTCCTTCCGCTCGTGGTGTCGAAAACTCCGCCCGCTATGCCGTAAGCTCCCTTGAGGGGGACGAAGGAGTCAGCGCTGTGGTGGCCCAGGTTGAAAAAGCGCGGCTGGCCGGTGCTCAATATGCCTGGCGTATTTCTGCGGACTACAAAATGCACGAAGAACCGCGCCGATTTGTGGGTATTGTGGCCTTTGCCTCTCCCTATTGGGTGTACCTGTACTACACCGATCCCCTGAAAAATGATACGGATTATGGTGAGATGGAAGAGATGCTCCGGTCCGCTGTTCTGGGCTTTAAGGCGACCCCCTGATGTAAATAGTGGTTGCAATTTCCATCTGTTCGTGTTAGGAACATGTTGTTTAATTTGTTCACAGTAAAAAGTGAGCTTCACCGCTCACTTTTTTTGTTTTTCGGAGCTTGACCTATGGTGCAGGAAACAACTCTCGCTCGCGTACAACAATTGGCCGAACCTATTCTGGCCGATTTTGGGCTGGAGATGGTTGATGTCGAATTCAAGCGCGAAGGAAGAGACTGGTTTCTTCGGTTTTTTATCGACAAGGAAGGCGGCGTCACTCTCGATGATTGCGCCGATTTCAGCCGGGAAATTGGGGCTGTTCTTGAGATCGAAGATGTGATCGATGTGGCCTATCGGCTCGAAGTTTCATCGCCCGGACTCGATCGGCCCTTGAAGAAGCCGCAGGATTATGAGCGCTACCGGGGGCGACTGGTCAAAGTCAAAACCTACGAGAAGCTGGACCCGGACGGTCGCGGGCACGAACGCAAGACCTTCGAGGGGGAATTGCTGGGTCTTGAAGAGGGCCGGGTTCGCATCCGACAAACCGATAAGAAGGGTGGCATCGTCGAGATTGGCCTGGATGCCATTGCCAAGGCCAATCTGGAAATAGAATTCTGAGCCTTAAAAGGGCTTGAGGTAAAATTGATAATCGACACGCCAGGGCGAACAGGTCAACTTCGCTGCTGCCGGCGGCGAGAAGAATATACAGGGAGATGTCTGGATGGTTACAAATCTTAATCACATCATTGATCAGGTTGTTAAGGACAAGGGGGTGGACAGGGCCATTCTGGTTGAAGCCCTTGAGTCGGCTGTGCTTTCCGCCGCCAACAAGAAGTACCGTAACACCCGTGATCTTGAAGCACACTATAATGACGAAATGGGCGAAGTTGAACTCTTCGAGTTTGTCACGGTCGTCGAGGATGTGCAGGACTCCTATAAGGAAATCTCCGTGGAGGAGGCCCGTGAAATTGACCCCGAGGTGGAAGTCGGAGACTCCCTCGGGATGAAAATGGACGCCAGTAACTTTAGCCGCATTGCTGCCCAGACGGCCAAGCAGGTGATCATTCAGAAGGTGCGGGAAGCCGAGCGGGAAGGGGTCTATAACGAATTCAAGGACAGGGTCGGTGAACTGCTCAACGGCATTGTCCGTCGGTACGAGCGAGGCGATCTGATTGTCGACCTTGGCCGCGCCGAAGCTCTGCTCCCCCACCGTGAGCAGGTTCCCCGTGAAAATTACCGCCAGGGGGATCGGGTTCGCGCCTATGTCTCTGAAGTCAAGATGTCTCCGAAGGGGCCCCAGATTATCCTGTCCCGCACCCATCCCGGTGTGGTCTCCGCGCTCTTTCAGGTTGAAGTGCCAGAGATCTATGAAGGGATTGTGGAGATCAAGGCCGCTGCCCGCGAACCCGGCAGCCGAGCTAAGATCGCCGTCGTCTCCCATGATCCTGATGTCGACCCCGTCGGGGCCTGTGTCGGGATGCGGGGATCCCGCGTTCAGAATGTCGTCTCTGAGCTGCGCGGTGAAAAAATCGACATCATCCCCTGGTCTCCCGATATTGCCCGATTTGCCTGCGCGGCCCTGGCACCTGCCGAAGTAACCCGTGTGTACGTCGATAATGAAGAGCAGGCTTTGGAGATTATCGTGCCCGATGATCAATTGTCCCTTGCTATCGGCAAAAAAGGACAGAACGTCCGTCTTGCTGCCAAGCTGACGGGCTGGAAGATCGATATCAAGAGTGAATCGCGGGCAGCCGAAGCAGAGATGGAGGAGCTGGCCGGTGAGGCCGATGAGGATAGCGCCGGAAGGCCCTCATCTTCGGTGTCTCTGGGGTATGATTCTCTGTCCAGGGATGAGCTTTACGAATTGGCCAAACAGCATAACATTCCCGGGCGCAGTTCCATGAACAAGGACGAGCTTGTTGCCGCTCTTAAAGGCCTTTCCGCTGAGTTGGAAGCGCCTGATGAGGACTTGGAAGAAGGGGGAGAGTAGCCCGATTGGCTGCCAGCAGTCACAAAACCGAGAGGACGTGCCTCGGTTGTCGCGAAACCTTTGACCCGCAGCAACTGGTACGGTACGTTGTAAGTCCTCAAGGCGAGGTTCTGGTGGACTACCGGAAGAGGCTGCCCGGCAGAGGAGCCTATACCTGTCTGAATCGACAGTGTATTGCGGACGCGGTGAAAAAACGCCAATTTAGTCGCGCTTTTCGAGGTAAGGCGGAAGATGTTTCCGCTGAGGCGCTGACGGAATCGTTGGTGACCGAAATCGGAAGCCGCATTCTTTCTCTGGTTGGAATGGCTCGTAAGTCAGGTTGTTTGGTGTCCGGCAGCAATTTGGTTCTGACGGCACTGTCATCACCTGATTCCTTTCGATCCGTTATCCTCGCTGCCGATATTTCTGATGGGATTGGGGATAAGATCAGAAGCAAGGCCGGTCATCTTGGGGTTCCCTGCTTCACCTTCTCTGACAAGGAAGAATTGGGGCATCTGCTCGGCAAGGAAGAACGGAGCGTGGTCGGGATCAAACCCGGAGGGCTGGCAAACTCGATTATTGAGGAACTATCACGATATAAGCACATCGCAGGGGAGTTTTGATGGGAAAGACAAGGGTATACGAACTGGCACAGAAACTCGGGCTCGAAAACAAAGATCTTCTGGAACGCCTTCAGGAAGCGGGGATTGACGCAAAAACCCACATGAGCGTTCTCGAGGAAGATGACGTCCGCAAGTTTGAGGCGGCCTCCACTCCTGCTGTCGAAAAGATCGAAGAAGAGAGGATCACGCCGGGGATTATTCGGCGTCGTCGCAAGGAGGTTCCTCCCGCGGCCACAGCGACTGGCGCTGAAGAGCCATCATCCCCTGAAAAGGCTGAGGAAGCTGCTGCTCTCCCTGAGGAGAAGATCACCAAAGCCCCCGACGAGACTCCGGTGAGTGTGGCGAAGGCGGATGAGCCGATTGTGCCTGCAAAGGGCAAAGCCGCTGATAAAAAGGGTGAGGAAACACCAGTGAAGGCGGCGACTGCCGAAAAGGTTGTGACTGAAACTGCCGTTGAGGAACCTGCACCCAAAGCAGCCGCTCCGGCACCAAAAGCTGCACCTGAAATAACCGCCAAGGTAGAGGAAGAGCCTGGCAAGACTCCCCCTGCCGCGCCTTCTGCCAAGGAAGAAACCCCTGCTGAAGAAAAACCCGTTTCTGCTCCCAAGGCCACCAAGCCGACGGCTTCCCGGGCTAAGATTCTTGGGCGTGTCGAACTGCCGAGACAGGCTCCGCCGCAACAGCAAGGGCGGCGCGCTGAGACGCCCGCTGCCCATCGTGGCGAAGGCGGTGCTCCCAGACGTCCTGAGGCTGGCGCTGGTGCTCCTGACCGGGGAGCTCCGCGCCGTGAAGCCGGTGCGCCGACCAAACGGCGCGGAGACATGGGTGCCGGCCGTCCTTCTGCACCCACGTTGCCGCCACCTTCCCTGGGTGAGCCCTTTGCCGGTAAAGAAGTGCGCGGCGGCAAAAAGAAGAAGAAGGGAAAAGGGGCCGATTACAGTGAATCTCAGGGGGATGGACTGCGCCGTAAGGGGCGTCGCGAAATCTTCGAGCCCGATCACGCTGATCGGACTCGTAGGGGGCGCAAAGCGGCGAAGCCGGTCAAAAGGACTGAAATTACCGTATCCAAGGCCATCAAACGGATCATCAAGATCAGCGATGTCATCACTGTCGGCGAACTCGCCAAGCGCATGGGAATCAAGGCGAACGACCTTATCCGTGAATTGATGCGCCAGGGGACGATGGTGACGATCAATCATCCTCTCGATTTTGATACGGCTGCCATTCTCGCCTCCGAATTCAATTACGAAGTCGAGAACGTCGCTTTTGATGAAGAGACCGTTCTTGAGCATGCCGGGATCAAGGAAGGCGAAAAAGAGAAGCCTGAAGATCTTAAAAGCCGTCCCCCCGTGGTGACGATCATGGGTCACGTCGATCATGGTAAAACCAGTCTTCTTGACGCCATCCGGGCGACCAACGTAACGGAAGGCGAGGCTGGCGGCATTACCCAGCATATCGGCGCTTACGATGTTGAGCTTGACGGCCGGAAAATCAGTTTCCTCGACACCCCCGGCCACGAAGCCTTTACGGCCATGCGTGCCCGTGGGGCCAAGGTAACGGATATCGTTATCCTCGTCGTTGCTGCCGATGACGGCGTCATGCCACAGACCAAGGAAGCGATCAATCACTCCAAGGCGGCTGAGGTTCCCATTATTGTCGCCATCAACAAGATGGATAAGCCGGACGCTAACCCGGATCGCGTCAAGCAGGAACTCACCGAGTTCGGCCTTGTCCCGGAAAGCTGGGGTGGAGAGACGATCTTTGTGGAGGTCAGCGCCAAGCAGCGTCTTAACATCGATCAACTGCTGGAGATGATCCTTCTGCAGGCTGAGGTGATGGATCTCAAAGCGAATCCTGACAAACACGCTAAAGGAGCCATTGTCGAAGCCCGTCTCGACAAAGGCCGGGGGCCTGTGGCGACGGTGCTCGTTCAGGAGGGAACCCTGCGCATTGGTGATCCCATTGTCAGCGGTGTTCATTTCGGCCGAGTGAGAACCATGACCGACGACCGCGGTGGCCGCGTTACTGAAGCCGGGCCTTCTGTACCTGTCGAGGTTACCGGGCTTTCCGGCGTTCCCGATGCCGGCGATACGTTCCATGCCGTCGATGACGAAAAGACCGCCAAGGATGTTGCCCAGCATCGCCAGCAGAAGCTTCGAGAGGCGGAACTCGCCAAAACGAGCAAGATTTCTCTGGAGCAGCTGTATGCCCGAATCCAGCAGGGGGATGTCAAGGAACTCAAAGTCATTATCAAGGGTGACGTTCAGGGCTCCGTTGAGGCGGTCAAGGACTCTCTTCTCAAGCTGTCCACGGATGCCTGCCGTCTGCTCGTCATTCACACCGGCGTAGGCGGCATCACCGAAAGCGATGTCACTTTGGCCACCGCGTCAGACGCCATCGTGCTTGGATTCAATGTGCGTCCCGAAGCCAAGGCGACCTCGTTGGCCGAAGCGGAAGGGGTCGATATCCGCCTTTACAATATTATTTATGACGCTGTCGCCGATATTCGTGACGCCATGGAAGGTCTGCTGGCGCCGACCTTCCGCGAAAAGCATCTGGGGCGCGCCGAGGTCAGAGAGACATTTTCCATCTCCAAGGTCGGCACCATTGCCGGCTGCTATGTGGTGGACGGCAAGATTCTTCGGTCCTCCCAGGTTCGTCTCGTTCGCGACAGTGTTGTTGTCTGGGAAGGCAAGCTGAGCTCCCTGAAGCGTTTCAAAGACGATGTCAAAGAGGTGGCCACGGGCTATGAATGCGGCATTAGTCTTGAGAATTACAATGATATCAAGGTCGGGGACTTCATAGAGGCCTTCGAGATGGAAGCTATCAAGACCACCCTTTAAAAAAGGGCCTAAATCATGGTTGTCGGCATTATGAGGCTCGATCTTCATTTGCATGCCCCACAGAATCTCAAGGAAAAGCGCAGTGTAGTCAAACGGATTATCGGCCGCTGCCGCGAGAGATTCCCGGTGTCCGCAGCCGAGGTGGGCAGTCAGGACCTTTGGCAGCGGGCCGAGGTGGGGTTCTGCATGGTCGCGACCAGCGAGGCTGATATCCAGACCGTGTTCAGTCACATCGAAGACGAAATTGAGCGTCTGGCCTTGGCCGATGTGCTCGACCAGGACACGGAATTCTTGCACTACTCATAAATAGAAGGCTTTATTAAGTGGATTCGAAACGCACACAACGAGTTGGAGAGGAAATCCAAAAAGAAATCTCTTCACTCCTGCTCAACGGACTTAAAGATCCTCGCATCGGCTTTGTCACGATTACCAACGTCGATGTCACAGCGGATCTCCAGATTGCCAAGGTCTATTTTACGGTGCTGGGCGACGAAGCGGCCCGCAAGAATTCGGAAAAAGGCTTAAACAGCTCTATCCCCTTTATTCGCCGTGAACTTGGCAAACGTTTGCGTCTGCGTCACGTGCCCGACATCGTTCTCAAGTACGATACCAGCCTGGAATATGGCAATCGCATCGAGACCCTGTTGAAAGACATTCACTCCGAAAGCGCCGATGATCACGAAAATCAGCAGGATAATTGAAGAAAACAAACGTTTCCTGGTCGCCTCCCACGAAAGTCCCGACGGGGATGCGATGGCTTCGACCCTGGCTCTGACCAACGCCCTTCTTGAAATGGGCAAAGAGGTGGTCGCTTATAATCGCGACACTGTCCCTACCGATTTCACCTTCCTGCCTGGCGCTGAAAGGATTGTCCAGCATCTGGACGGCCTTGAACCTTTTGACGTCGGGTTTGTGCTGGATGCCGGTGAACTGCGCCGAGCCGGGTCTCACCTGAAAGAGTGCTGTACTACCCTGGTCAATATCGATCATCACCCTTTTTCCGAAAATTTCGGCTCGGTGTATTTTGTCGATGAAGCGGCCAGTGCCACTGGCGCCCTGATTTACCGCATTCTCAAAGGGATGGAACATCCCATTTCCTCGCCGGTCGCTCTCTGTATTTATACCGCCATCCTGGCCGACACGGGTTCCTTTCGTTATTCCAATGCCGATCCGGAAGCTTTTTCCATTGCGGCTGAAATGGTCGCGACCGGAGTTTCTCCCTGGGATGTCGCTTCCGGCCTGTATGAAAGCCAGGACGAAAAGAGACTTCGCCTGCTCGGTTCGGTACTGAATACCCTGACGGTTTCTTGCTGCGGACGCTATGCTTCGGTAACGGCAACCCTGGACATGATGGCCACTACGAAAACCGGTCCGGAATATACTGACGGTTTCATTAATTATCCACGCTCCATTCGGGGTGTCGAAGTCGCTCTTTTCTTCCGCGAAGTTTCTCCGGACCATTACAAGGTGGGATTTCGCTCCAAGGGGAGAGTCGATGTCGGCGCCCTGGCCAGGGAACTGGGGGGCGGGGGGCACCATAATGCCTCCGGCGCCACGGTGCAGGGAGCTATTGAGGACGTTCGCCTGAGTGTTTTTACCCGCCTGGACTCTCTCCTCGTTTGACATCCATGCATGGTCTTCTGATTATTGACAAGCCCCAGGGCCTGACCTCCCATGACGTGGTCCGGCGAGTTCGGCGACTTTTTCGCACGAAGCGGGTCGGCCATACTGGCACCCTTGATCCCATGGCTACCGGTGTGTTGCCCGTCGCCATCGGCGAAGGGACTAAACTCGTTCAGTTTCTCATGGCCGGTGCAAAAAGTTATCGCGCCACGCTTAAACTGGGGGAAACAACCGATACCTACGATGCCGAAGGGACGATTCTGCAGCGCCGGCCCCTGCCTCCCCTTACTTCGGACGACATTGTTCGCTGTTGCCAGAAGTTTATCGGTGACATTCAGCAGACTCCTCCTATGTTCTCGGCCATCAAAAAGAACGGCATCCCTCTTCATCAACTGGCCCGACAAGGGATCGAGGTGGAGCGGGAGCCGAGAAATGTCGAGATTTCACGGATTGAAGTGTTGGAGGTAAGCCTGCCTTATGTTACCCTCGAGGTCGATTGCGGAAAAGGCACCTATATCCGATCTCTGGCTCATGATCTCGGCGAGGAACTCGGCACGGGGGCTCATCTGACGGCCTTGCGTCGTACGCGCAACGGGTTTTTTGATGAAGCGGACGCCGTTCCTCTCGATCGGTTGGAGAGCATGCCCGTCACTGACATCCCGCTGCTTTCTCCGCTTGAAGCCATGAAAGGGTTTGCCCTGCTGCCGGTCTCCATCGATGCCGCCCGCGCCCTGAAGTTCGGTATTCCTCCTGCACTGGAGGCCATTGAAGGGCCATGCTCGATCGCCGAGGGAGATACCGCAGGTCTTATTTACGATGGACGTCTTTTGGCCGTAGTTCAATTCGCCCCGGGAAGACAAAAGGAGCGCCGGGGGGATTTCGAGTTGCTGCGGGTGATGATTCCGGGAGATGGGGATGATTAAGCCTTTACACCTCTCCGGTTTTTATGGTACAAAGTCCGATGTTTTTGAACCAGCTAATAGACTGGTATATTCCAGAAGAAGAGTTTGAAAGGAGGTGGCAAGGTGTTAGCCACGGAACGCAAGCAGGAAATCATTGACAAATTCAAGACCCACGAAGGTGATACCGGTTCCCCGGAAGTACAGATCGCCCTTCTCTCTGAGCGGATTACTTATCTGACCGAGCATTTCCGCACACACAAGAAGGACCATCACTCCCGGCGTGGACTGCTCAAAATCGTAGGGCAACGGCGTCGGCTTCTCGATTATTTGAAAAAGAAGGACGTCGACCGGTATCGCACGGTCATCAAAGAATTGGGAATCCGCAGGTAATACAGGGCAGCACGCTCTCGGAATTAAGGGGGCTGCTGCCTTTAGTTTTGGTCCGGCATCGGAGGTTGTCCCGAGAGAACATCTGAGTTCCTCCCAAGAGGAATACAGGTGTTGTCTCAGGCCATCCTCCTTTTGCCATTTGAGAACGCACACAAAGAACAGATGCTTCTTTCCGGTTGTTTTGGAGAGGAGCGAAGGAGAACAACATGGCTTATCACAAGGTAGAAGTAGAGTTTAATGGTCAACCCCTTACAATTGAAACGGGAAAGATGGCCCGGCAGGCTGATGGTGCCACGGTTGTCACCTATGGTGAAACCCAGGTGCTGTGTACCGCTGTCTCTTCGCGTAAGCTGCGTGAGGGGCAGGATTTCTTCCCCCTCACCGTCAATTATCAGGAAAAGTTTTATGCGGCAGGCAAGATTCCCGGTTCCTTCTTCCGGCGCGAGCGCGGGTCTTCTGAACGGGAAACCCTGATCTGCCGTCTGATTGACCGCCCCATGCGGCCCATGTTTCCCAAGGGCTACCTCTTTGAAACCCAGATTATGCCCACGGTGATTTCCGCCGATCGCGTCAACGATCCGGATACTCTGGCTATTGTTGCCGCTTCGGCTGCCGTCGAAGTATCGGACATCCCTTTCAATGGTCCCATCGCGGCTGTTCGCGTCGGCCGGGTAGGGGGGCAGTTCGTGGCCAACCCCACGCTTGAGCAGATGGCGCAGAGCGATCTCGATATCGTTGTGGCTGGCTCTCGTGACGCCGTCATCATGGTCGAGGGAGAGGCCGAGTTTCTTTCCGAAGGGGATATGCTCGAAGCCGTCTTTTTCGGTCACAACGCCATGCAGCCGCTGATTGATCTTCAGGTCAAGTTGGGCGAGCTGGTCGGCAAAGCCAAGCGTGAATTTGAGGTGCCACAGACCGATGAGGATCTGGCGGCTAAAGTGGCTGAGTTGGCGGAAGACAAGATTCGCGAGGCGTTTGCCATCCGCACCAAGCAGGAGCGCTATGCGGCCCTGGCCGAGGCAAAATCCCAGGTCAAGGAAACTCTGACCGCTGACTATGAGGATCGCCTTGATGAAATCGGTGAGATCCTCGGTAAGATCGAAAAGCGTGTCGTGCGCCAGATGATCATCACCAAAAAAGTACGCATCGACGGCCGCGATATGAAAACGGTGCGGCCGATTACCTGTGAGATCGGCAACCTTCCCCGCGCCCACGGCAGTGCCCTCTTCACCCGTGGCGAAACCCAGGCCCTGGTGGCCGTTGCCTTGGGGACGGCGGTGGATGAGCAGCGCATGGACAATGTGCAGGGGATGGAATTTAAGAAATTCTACCTGCACTACAACTTTCCGCCGTTCTGCGTGGGTGAGACCAGCATGCGTCTCTTTCCGGGCCGCCGCGAGATCGGTCACGGCATGCTGGCCGAGCGCTCGATCTCCAAGATTCTGCCCGCACACACCGATTTCCCGTACACTATTCGTATTGTGTCCGACATCCTTGAGTCCAACGGCTCTTCTTCCATGGCGAGCGTTTGTGGCGGTTCTCTGGCCCTTATGGACGCTGGCGTACCCGTAAAGGAAGCCGTCGCCGGTATTGCCATGGGGCTGATCAAGGAGGGCGACGATGTCGCCGTTCTCAGCGACATCCTGGGTGATGAAGACCATCTTGGCGATATGGATTTCAAGGTCACCGGTACCCGCAACGGGGTGACTGCTCTGCAGATGGATATCAAGATTACTGGCGTCACCCGGGAAATCATGCAGCAGGCGCTCCAGCAGGCTCGTGAAGGACGCATCCATATTCTGGATAAAATGGCGGAAGCCATCAGCTCGGCGCGTGGCGAACTCTCACCCTATGCCCCCAGAATCACTACCATTTATGTCAAACCGGACCAAGTGCGTACCGTTATTGGCTCGGGCGGGAAAACGATCCGCAGCATTATCGAGGCGACGGGATGCTCTATCGACATCGAAGATGATGGCCGTATCAATATCGCTTCGGCTGACGGCGAAGCCAGTCAGCGGGCCGTCAAGATGATTCGTGATCTCACGCAAGAAGCCGAAGTAGGCAAGCTCTACATGGGTACTGTGCGCAAGATTATGGAATTTGGCGCCTTTGTTGAGATATTCCCTGGGACTGACGGTCTGGTGCATATCTCCGAGCTTGCCAAAGAGCGTGTCCGCAATGTTACGGACGTGCTTCAGGAAGGAGACCAGGTCCTGGTCAAGGTTCTGGCCATCGACAAGCAGGGGAAAATCAAGCTTTCCCGCAAAGAGGCACTTGACCAGACTCCCCCTGTGGAGTAGCTTCATCTGCCACCCATGATAGAAAAGACGACGCTTGAAAACGGGATCCGCATAGTCACCGAAAATGTACCCGCGGTCCATTCGGTGACTATCGGGATCTGGGTGGAAAGCGGTTCGCGTCACGAACACCAGGCGCAAGGCGGTATTTCGCACTTTGTCGAGCATCTGCTCTTCAAGGGAACCAGTCGCCGCAGTGCTCTTGAAATTGCCAGGGAGATTGACTCGGTTGGTGGAGTGCTTAACGCCTTCACCAGCCGGGAATACTGCTGTTTTTATGCTAAGGTTCTGGCCAGGCATCTCCCCCTGGCCATTGACCTTCTTGCCGATTCGCTCCAATCCTCTATATTTGATCTCGATGAGATTGAAAAAGAACGTCGGGTTATTCTCCAGGAAATCAGTATGGTGGAGGATACGCCAGACGATCTGGTACACGATCTCTTCAGCCAAACCTTTTGGGGGAATCACCCTCTCGGGCGGCCGGTTCTCGGCTCCCGTGAATCCGTTAAAAACATGAGCAGGGATGATTTTCTTGCTCATCTTGAAGGCTTCCTCGTTGGAGGGAACATCCTGGTCTGTGCTGCCGGCGATCTGAATCATGACCACGTCGTCGATCGCATCGCCCGAGTTTTTGGCCAGATGGCCGCAGGCGCCAGGAAGCAGGTTCATTCTCACCCAGACTATCGACCGAGTTTGAGTTTTACCCGCCGGGACCTCGAGCAGGTGCATATCTGCCTCGGCACCAGAGCCCTGCCGCAAAATCATCCCAACCGGTTCTCCGCTTACATCCTTAATACGATTCTCGGAGGCAGTATGAGCTCCCGGCTTTTCCAAACGATACGCGAAGAGCAGGGTTTGGCTTATTCCATCTATAGTTATCTCAACAGCCACTCTGATGCCGGCGCCCTGGTGCTCTATACGGCCACGTCCACGGAGAATGCCCCCCTCGTTGTTCGGATGATGCTAAAAGAGATGCAGCGCTTTAAGGTGGAACCCGTTTCCCGGGCAGAGTTGAAGGCAGCCAAGGACCAGTTGAAAGGGCATCTGCTGCTGTCCCTCGAAAGCACGGATAACCGGATGACGCGACTGTCCAAAAACGAGATATATCTTGGACGACAGCCTTCCTTGAAGCAGGTTCTCGGCGAATTCGAAAAGGTCACGGCCGAAAGTATTCAACGATTGGCGCATTTTCTTTTTCAGGACGACTATCTTAATCTTCAACTGCTTGGCCAGATTGAAGAAAAACAATTTCCTTTGCTGGATCTGACGTTGGGCTAGTCAGGTTACTTGGCTTCAGGAAGAGTGGAAAATGAATCCTATTACAGTGCGTATCAAAAAGCTTCGGGGTGATGCGATTGTCCCGCGCTATATGACTGATTTGGCGGCGGGGATGGATCTTTACGCCGCTCTGGACTCACCTGTACGCCTGGCCCCCGGTCAACGTCTGCTGGTGCCGACCGGCATCGCCTTGGCTATCCCGGCTGGTTTCGAAGGGCAGGTGCGTCCGCGCTCGGGCTTGGCTTTGAAACAGGGGATTGCTCTGGTCAATTCGCCTGGAACCATTGATGCCGATTATCGAGGAGAACTTGGGATTATTCTGATCAACCACGGTCAGGAAGAGGTGGTTGTTTCTCCTGGAGACCGCATTGCCCAACTGGTCATTGCGCCTGTTCAGCAGGCCATCATGCAGGTAGTGGAAGATCTTGAGGCCACCGAGCGCAATACGGGAGGCTTCGGCCATACCGGTAAGAGTCTTGAGGTTTAATATGGACACATCCGATAGTCTCATCCAGTTTCCGTGCGACTACCTATTCAAAGCCGTCGGCAGTGACGAGGGGGAAGGGGCTTTTCTGCGAGCGGTACACCGTGCCGTCTCCGAGGTCGTCCCCGTACCCATCGACTCCATCAAGTGTCGACCCAGCTCTCAGGGGAACTATCTGGCGGTATCTGTTCTTGTTCGTCTCTACAACATGGAACAGGTGCATAGCATTTACGCATCTCTTCGCGGGGTGGCGGGCCTTAAATTCCTGCTGTAAGAGCGGTGAGAGTCGTGGAGACAAATCGACGACGTATGTTAGTATTGGTGGGACCTGTCAATCTAAAGAGACAACAATATTCGTGATTGCTGTGACGACTTTTCTGGTGGAGATTTCTCATGATTTTGTCTATTAATCCGATTAATCCGCAGCAGAGACTTGTCAACCGGGTTGTCGAATGTCTCAAGCAAGGTGGAGTTATCGTGTATCCGACCGATACGATTTACGGCATCGGTTGTGATATTTTCAACAAAAAGGGGGTCAAAAAGATCTACCAGATCAAACAGCGTGATCCCCGTAAACCTTTCTCCTTCATCTGTTCAGACCTTTCCGATGTCGCCAATTATGCTCAGGTCAGTAACTTCGCGTTTAAAACGATGAAGCGCAATCTTCCTGGCCCCTACACGTTTGTCCTCGAAGCGACCCGTATTGTTCCAGATTTGCTGACCACCAAACAGAAGACCGTCGGTATCCGCATTCCCGATAACCCAATCGCTCAGGCTATCGTTAAGGAATTGGGGCATCCTCTGGTGACAACCAGCGTCAATATAAGTGGGGAAGAGCCCATACACGACCCTGCCGAAATCGAAGCCAGCTTGGGCAAAATGGTGGATATGGTTGTGGATGGCGGGGTTCTGCTGGGCGATGCCTCGACGGTTATCAGCCTTATTGATGATCAGGTTGAAATTCTTCGGCAGGGTAGCGGGGATACGTCCTGGATCCACCAGCGATGACTATGACCTTTCAACCTTTGTAGAGAGTTTTGCCGAGTATGCCTCAAAAACAAATTACGGTGGCCTTTTATCGCTGCAGGGCGGTTGAGGGCAAAAAGAATTATGTTATCGATAGGGAGCCTATGGCCGTGATGCTGGATGATTTAGCCCGAGAGTTGTCCGGCTACGATATCCAGTTGAATTACTGCGATGATGACGCCGTGACCCTGGATATTAACGGGTATGGCGACCTGCTGAATGCGGTGCGGCTACGCTCCCCCCAGGATAATATTTTCAACCTTTGCCTGGGGCACGTCATAGGGAAAAGCGCGCATCTGGATATTGTGGAGGATGTGCGGCGTGGGGTCAATCGAGTGGCTTTTGCTCCTGAAACGGTTGAGCCGGAAGGAAGCGCCAAGATTGTCTGTCATAACTGCGGTTGTGGTTGTTGACGTAAAGCGGGTGCTGAGTCACAAAAAAAGCCCGGTCAAAAGACCGGGCTTTTCACTTATTTGGTGCCGAAGGAGAGACTCGAACTCTCACGACCAATTGGCCACCACCCCCTCAAGATGGCGTGTCTACCAGTTCCACCACTTCGGCTTTGACGGGTTGTATATATACTGATTTAGCCCGAAGGTGTCAACAAGAAATTAAACCGGATTTTTAATTTTTTGTCTCCTCAGGCTGGGTTGTCACGGGAGCTTCGGCCGGCGCTTGAGGCGCTGCCTGTGTTTGAGGAGCCAGGTTCTCAGGCATGACACTGCTTGCTCCGGGTTGGCCGTGAAAATAGGCCAGAGTAAGGCTGGTGAGCATGAAGATAATGGCTGCGCCCGCGGTCATTTTGCTCATGAAACTTTGACCTCCGGAGGCCCCGAAAACCGTGTTGCTGCCGCCAGAACCGAAAGAAGCCCCGATTTCGGCGCCTTTTCCGGCCTGTAGCAGGACGATGATGATGAGGGCAATGCAGACAACAACGTGAATTACAAGTAGCAATGCGGACATGGTTCAACTCCTTGGGAAATCATCTGTAAACCGGCGTAACCTAGCATAGTTTCTTCTTTTTACAAAGAGAAAATATTAGTGCTGAGCGGGTTCGGTTCGTTCAAAGCGCACAATGCGGATGAAATCCTCGGCGACCAGGCTGGCTCCACCGACAAGGACACCGTCGATATCTTCCTGGGCCATGAGCCCATCGACATTCCCGGGCTTGACACTGCCACCGTACAGAATAGGAGTGTTTTCGGCAACTTTTTCATTGAAGTTTCCCTGTAGTAGCCCGCGAATGAAGGCATGCGCCTCTTCTGCCTCCTCATTTGAGGCCGTTTTTCCGGTACCGATGGCCCATACAGGTTCGTAGGCCACGACCACCTTGGCCATCTGCTCAGGAGTGAGACCGGCCAGACCTTCTTTGACCTGCATGGTAAGGATGTCATACATACGGCCGGATTCGCGCTCATCCAGGGTTTCGCCAATGCAGAAGATGGCTCGCAGGTCGGCGGCCAGCAGGGCCTGGACTTTATTATTGATAAATGCGTTGGATTCCCCGAAAAGTTGACGTCTTTCCGAGTGGCCGACTATGGCTCCGATGCAGCCGACGTCTTTAAGTAGAGCTGGCGACACTTCGCCGGTAAAGGCACCTGACGGGGCGGGATAACAATTCTGTGCGGCAATGGCGATCGGACTGCCTTTGGCGGCGGCCACCACACTCTCCAGGGAGGTGAAGACGGGGGCTACCACGATTTCGACGTCCGTCACATCCTTTAAACCCTCTGCCAGCGCCTTTATGAGCTGACGGCTCTCCTCCACTGTTTTGTGAAGCTTCCAGTTGCCCGCGATAATCGGTTTACGCATGAGATACTCCGTCCTTCAGCTTTTGTCGGTCAAGGCAGCTATGCCGGGAAGTATTTTACCCTCAAGGAATTCCAGAGAGGCTCCCCCTCCGGTGGAAATGTGGGTCATTTTATCGTTGAGGCCGGCCTTGTTGACAGCAGCGACCGAATCCCCGCCACCAATGATGGACAGGGCCTCGGACTCGGCCAGGGCCTTGGCGACCGCAAAAGTTCCTTTGGAAAACGCCTCAAATTCGAATACGCCCATGGGACCGTTCCAGATAACCGTTTTAGCCTTCTGCAGTACTGTGGAAAAAGTTTTGGAGGTTTCCGGACCAATATCGAGGCCCATCCAGTCTGCGGGAAAATCCTGATTGGAGCAGGTTTTGTGCTGCGCATCCTCCTTGAATTCCGAGGCGATGACGTGGTCTGTCGGCAACAGCATCTTGACTTGTTTCTCCTCGGCCTGACGTAGCAGCTCGCTCGCCAGCTCCAGTCGATCCTCCTCCACCAGGGAGCGGCCAACATGGTGGCCCTGAGCCTTCAAAAAGGTGTAGGCCATACCGCCGCCGATGAGAAGGCTGTCGACCTTACCAAGCAGGTTTTCAATGACCGCGATCTTGTCGGATACTTTGGCGCCCCCGAGGATCGCCACGAAAGGGTGGCTGGGGTTAGCCAGCGCCTGGCTGAGATAACGGATTTCTTTTTCCATCAGCAAACCGGCTGCCGCGGGAGAAAGGAGCCGCGCCACGCCTTCGGTGGAGGCGTGGGCCCGGTGGGCCGTGCCGAAGGCATCATTGACGTAAACATCAGCCAGATCGGCCAGTTGGCGGCAGAAGTCGGGGTCGTTTTTCTCTTCGCCGGCGTGAAAACGGAGATTTTCAAGAAGAATGATGTCGCCGTTTTCCATTTGGTTTACGAGGCTGGTGACCTGAGGTCCGATACAGTCCTCGGCCATGGCGACATTCCTGTTGAGGAGTCCGGAAAGGTGGGGAGCCACGGGAGCAAGACTGTACTTGGGATTATGCTTTCCTTTCGGGCGTCCGAGATGGGAGGCGAGGATGAGTTGTGCGCCCTTGTCGATGATGTGGCGTATGGTGGGCAGGGCCCCGAGGATGCGGGTGTCGTCGGTGATCGCGCCAGCCTCATTCAGGGGCACATTAAAGTCAACACGGCAGAAAACTTTTTTCCCCTTAAGATCCAAGTCGAGGACAGATAGTTTTTCAGGCATGGATAGACACTCCTGTCTGGTGAAATTTTATCAAACGCAAGCAGGCGCAGAACAAGCCAAAGGCAGATCCGTCAAGATCCGCCTTTGATTTGCCTTGCCTCTTTGACGCTATTTGGAGGCGATATAGCTAACCAGGTCGAAGATACGATTGGAATAGCCCCACTCGTTGTCGTACCAGGACAAAACCTTGACCATGTTGCTGCCAATGACCGCTGTGGAAAGGGCATCAACGATGGAGGAAGCGGGATTGCCGTTAAAGTCCCGGGACACCAGCGGGAGGTCGCAGTATTGGAGAATGCCCCGCATCGCACCTTCGGCGGCTGTTTTCATCGCGTTGTTGACTTCTTCGATCGTCGTGTTCTTCTCTGTCTCCACCACCAGGTCAATGAGGGAGACGTTTGGCGTAGGGACGCGTACTGCCATGCCGTCCAGTTTTCCCTTCAGTTCCGGGAGGACCAGGGCGACCGCCTTGGCGGCTCCTGTCGTTGTCGGGATCATGGAAACAGCGGCAGCCCTGGCCCGGCGAAGATCCTTGTGAGGTAAGTCGAGGATCTTCTGGTCATTTGTGTAGGAATGCACGGTCGTCATCAGTCCTTTGACGATGCCGAATTGCTCGTTGAGTATTTTTGCCACAGGGGCGAGGCAGTTGGTGGTGCAGGATGCGTTGCTGACGATTTCATGACGATCGGGCTGATAATTGCCTTCGTTGACCCCCATGCAGACAGTGATGTCTGCATCTTTGCCCGGGGCACTGATAACGACCTTTTTGGCTCCGGCCTGCAGGTGTTTTTTCGCCTTGTCACGATCGGTGAAATGTCCTGTGGATTCGATGACGATGTCGATGCCAAGTTGCTTCCAGGGCAGGGCGGCAGGGTCGGTTTCTTTGTACACCCGGATGGTTTTCCCATTAACGACGATGTTTTCACCGTCGGATGTCACTTCGGCCTGAAAAATTCCATGGACTGAATCGTATTTCAGCAGGTGAGCGAGGGTTTCGGCATCGGTCAGGTCGTTGATCGCCTGGATGTCGATATCCGGTGAATTCAGTGCAGCCCTGAAAACATTCCGACCGATGCGGCCGAAACCGTTAATTGCAACTTTGGCAGCCATGGCGGTTATCTCCTTGGTGAAAAGGGTGATAGATAAAAATAAGGACCTTCACGGTCTTTTGGAATATCAGTTACTTATCAAAGCTATGGTACTTGTGGATGATATCGGATAGCTCCCATGCCCGTCAACCTTTTTGCCAGCGGCCGATATTGGCAAGAAGCGGTTTGTTATATTGCCCTTTACCGATTGATATGATATTTAAAGCGGGCAACAAAAGAGGCTGGGCGCTCGGTCCCTGTAAAATTCCAACCCAAAAACAAACTCTTCTCAATTTACATGGCTTTTTCCAAAAATCAACGCATGTGGCAGTCCTTGACAGTCCCCTTGCCTGCTTCGCAGGGAATTGTTCAGAGAGCGATGACTTTTCTTTTCCCGGATTGGCTCTGATTTTTCTATGAAAAACACCCTGGAAAAGCGAATCCTTTTATTTGCCTTTCTTGTGCTGACCCTGACGATTCTGGTGAATACGGGGTTCAACATCGAAGGGTTTCGACGTGACTATCGGGACGGCATTGTCCTCCGCTGTCAGAACCTCGCCGGAGAGCTTAAGAGCTCCATCGAAAACGTGGTGGCGCTCGGTGTGCCCATGGAAGAACTCGACGGACTCAACGCGCGTTTTCAGGGAATAGTCACCACCGATCCCGATATTATTTACTGTTTCCTGGAAGATCAGGCCGGTCAGCCTCTTTTTGCTAACGATCCCTCTTTTCACTTTATCGGCGGGGTGGATTTTACCTCCCCTTCCAAGTCCGGCGTCTCCGTCGTAACCTTTCCACAGTGGGGGAAAACCTACGATGTCTCCCTGCCGATCAATAGTATCGTCGGCGAGACTGTCGGAACCATCCGTCTTGGCTTCCCCGATTCTGTGCTTGATGAAAAACTCGCCGCGGTCTATCAGCGATCCATGGTGGTTCTCGGGTTTGCTTTTCTCATTGTCTTTGCCCTGATCGTCGTTTTCGCCCGCCGCCACCTCATCGGCCCCATTGACCGTCTTTGTTCCGTCGCCAAGGAGATTGCCTCTGGCCATTTCCAGGTCGCTATCCCCACCATGCCGACCCGGGACTTTGCCGAACTGGCCACGGCCCTTAAAGACATGTCCGCCTCTTTGCAGGAACGGGATGAAAAGCTTCAGGATGGCTATCAGGAGCTGGAGTCCACCAATCTGGAATTGCAGAAATCTTACGAATACCAGGAGAAGATCGGCACGGAACTGCGTCGAAGTCGCGAGATGTACCGCTCACTGCTTGAGGACGCGAGCGACGCGATCATGGTTACAGACGACGAGGATCGCGTTGTGCTGGTCAATAAAGCCGCCGAGATCTTTTTCGGGGTCAAGAAGGAGCGGGTCGAAGGAGCCAATTTCTTTTCTGTTCTGGAAATGTTGCATTGCGACCAGCTCGAAACCCTTTATGACATGCATCAGAGGATTCTCGCCGGCGAGACTCTTGAAGCACAGATTGACTACATTCGTCTCGATGACCAGCGCCCTGTCGTTGGCTGGGTGCGTGGGTCCCATGTCGTCGGGATGGATGGGCGACACATGGTGCAGACCATTGTCCGGGATGTTACCAAGGAAAAGGAGATCAAGGATAATCTGGAAAAGAGTGCTTGGGAACTGCAGCGCCTCAATCAGATGAAGGATTCCTTTTTGGGGGTGGCTTCTCATGAACTGAAAACCCCCCTGACCGTGATCGTTGGATACGCCGACTTGATTTTGAATGAAAAGATCGCCACATTGGATGGGACGGTGGCAGCGATGATTCAGAATATCGCCGATGCAGCCCAGCGACTTAGCGGCATTGTCAGGGATATGGTCGACGTGTCCATGCTGGACAGTAAAAATATCCACCTGAAGACAACACCCCACAATCTGAATCAGCTTGTTCGCCAGGCAACCAAACCTATACTGCGTTCTTTTGAGCAGAGGAATCTGGCGCTGGTCATGAACCTGCAGGAGGCGTTGCCGGATATCTACTGCGACGGCGAGCGTATGGTGCAGGTGGTCGGTAATCTTGTGGGAAATGCACTCAAATTTACTCCGGACGGCGGCAAGGTCTATGTCGAAACCCGTTTTCTCAAGACCCTTCGACCCCCCTTTACCATTACGGCCGCAACCAGCCCCGGACTCTGCCCTTTGACTTCTTCGCCCATGCCCTATGTGGAAATCGTCGTCCGAGATACGGGGATCGGGATCGCCCAGGTTGACCAGAATTACATCTTCGACAAATTTTATGAGGCCGGAACCATTGAAGAGCATTCCAGCGGCAAGGTGTCTTTCAATGGGAAAGGGGCCGGTCTTGGCCTGGCGATTGTCAAAGGGATCATCAATATGCACGGTGGGGAAATCTGGGTCGAGAGTGCGGGGCATGATCCCGAAAATTGCCCGGGGAGCTCCTTTCATGTCCTGCTGCCGCAATATGGCGGTGCCGACCTGGTACTTTCCTGATAAGCAGGGTTTTCTAACCCCTTTTCCCTTGCAGGCCGTGGATAATTTCGGTATATAGACTGCGCTTTCATCGGGCTCCGGGAGGTTTTTTTGCGGGTATGTCTTCTCGCCAGCGGCAGCAAAGGCAACGCCATCTACCTGGAAAGCCGGCGAAGTCGCATTTTGATCGACGCCGGACTTTCTGCCAGAGAAATTCGCAAAAGGCTTGCGATCGTTGGCGTTCAAGCGGAAGACCTTGACGCCATTTTCGTGACCCACGAACATAGTGATCATATCCGTGGTCTGGGGCCTTTGGCCCGGATGTGCAAGCTCCCGGTCTACTTACACCACCAGGCGCGGACGGCCATGAACGACATCGGGCGCTTGCCCATTGTCGAAGAGTTCGATGACGGTGAACATTTTGCTTGGCGTGATCTGGCGATCCACAGTTTTCCAGTTACCCACGACTCGGTGGCTCCCGTAGGCTTTGTTATTGAAACAGACGAGGGAAAAGTCGGTGTCGCTACGGATCTCGGCATAGCCACCCGTCTGGTTTCGGATCGCCTCAAAAATTGCCGTGTTCTGATTCTGGAATCCAATCATGATGAGGACCTGCTGCGGGATGGTCCCTATCCCTGGCCGCTCAAACAGCGGGTGCGCAGCAACCACGGACACCTATCCAACAACGCGGCGGCCCACCTTCTGGAAAGCGTGCTCTGGGACGGGCTTGATGCCGTATTTCTGGCCCATCTTAGCGAAACCAACAACCACCCCCGGCTCGCCGAGAGATGTGCCAGAGAGGTCCTGGAACGACAGGACGCCTGTCATCCTCACCTGGTTGTGGGAGCGCAGCATGAGACCAGTTTCTGCTTTCAGGTCTGAATTGGACTGCACGACAAAAATCGCCTTGAAAGATCCGTCGCTTGTGCGGTGTTTCAAAGAATGGATATTTGCTGAGGAGAAATTATGGCCTGGAGAATTACGGTCGGTTTAAAAGACGGTGTCAAAGATGCCCGTGGCGAGAGAATCCGACGTGAACTTAAAGAACATCTGGGAGTAGAACTCGACAGCGTCCGCACGGTGGATGTATACACCGTCGATGCCGAGTTGTCAGACGCCGAGATTGCGGCAGCTGCCGGCGGCCCCCTGTCCGACCCCGTTATCCAGGAGTATGCCGTCAACCGGCCCGTGGCCCATGACTTCGACATCCTGATCGAAGTCGGTTTTCGTCCCGGGGTTACGGACAATGTCGGCCGTACGGCCAAGGAAGCCATCCAGTATATTACGGGGCGAGGCTTTCGTGGCGGCGAGGGAGTTTATACTTCGACTCAATATCTGCTGCGCGGCCAGATCGACAAAGCCCTGGCCGAGCGGGTCGCTGCTGAATTTCTGGCCAATGGTCTTATTCAGCGGTGGACCATCGTGTCATCTTCTGAATTCGATCGGAGCAGCGGCATTGCACCGTACGTACCCAAGGTGGTCAGCGATGCTCGGGTGGAGGTCAGAGCGATTGACCTTGATGTGTCCGATGAACAGCTGATGCAGATCAGTCGTGACGGCATGCTCGCTTTGAATATCGAAGAGATGAAAACGCTGCAGGCTTACGCGGCTTCCCCTGAAATCAAGGCACGTCGAAAGGCGGCAGGGCTGAGTGAACTCCTGACGGACGTCGAACTCGAAGCGCTGGCGCAGACCTGGAGTGAGCACTGTAAACACAAGATCTTTTCCGCCCGCATCGACTACGAGGACGAAAGGGGGCAGCGGGAAAGCATCAATTCTCTGTTCAAGACCTTTATTGTCGGGGCTACCCGTGATATACGGGCCCAGAAGGGGGCGGGGGATTTCTGCCTGTCCGTGTTTAAGGATAACGCCGGCGTCATCCGTTTCAACCAGGACTGGAGCCTCGTCTTCAAGGTTGAAACACACAACTCGCCGAGTGCCCTCGACCCCTACGGCGGCGCCCTTACGGGGATTGTGGGTGTCAATCGCGATCCCTTCGGCACCGGCATGGGGGCCCGCCTGATCTTCAATACCGATGTCTTCTGTTTTGCCTCGCCTTTCTACGATAAACCGCTGCCCCCCAGGTTGTTGCATCCCCGCCGCATTTTTGAAGGGGTTGTTGAAGGGGTGGAACACGGCGGCAACAAGAGCGGGGTGCCGACTGTCAATGGCTCCATCGTCTTCGATGAGCGGTTTGCCGGCAAACCCCTGGTTTACTGTGGTACGGCGGCCATGATGCCGGCCCAGGTAAACGGTCAACCCGGCCACGAGAAAAAAGCGCAGGTGGGTGATCATATCGTCATGTGCGGCGGGCGCATCGGCAAGGATGGGATTCACGGCGCCACTTTCTCCTCGGAGGAATTGCACGAGGGCTCTCCTGTCACCGCCGTGCAGATCGGCGATCCAATTACTCAGAAGAAAATGTTCGACTTCCTGCTGATTGCCAGGGACCGGGGGCTTTACCATGCGATTACCGACAACGGCGCTGGTGGTCTGTCTTCTTCTGTCGGGGAAATGTCCGAGGATACAGGTGGCTTCGAACTTCACCTGGACCGCGCTCCCCTGAAATATCCCGGTCTGCAGCCCTGGGAAATCCTCATTTCCGAAGCCCAGGAACGCATGACGCTGGCGGTTCCGCCTGAACATCTCGAAGAATTTATCGCGCTCGCCCGGGAGATGGATGTTGAGGCTACGGATCTGGGCCGCTTTACCGATTCGGGCTACTTTCACTGCCTCTACGAGGAGAAAACCGTTGCCTACCTCGATATGGATTTCCTCCATGAAGGGGTACCTCAGCTCGTCATTCCCGCCCGCTGGGAAATCAAATCCCACCCGGAACCAGTTCTGGTCGAAAATCCCAACCTGGCGGATCTGCTCGCCAAGTTGCTTGGCCGCCTGAATATCTGTTCGAAGGAGTCGGTGGTGCGGCGCTATGACCACGAAGTTCAGGCCGGCACCGTCATCAAACCGCTGCTGGGTGTGGCGAACGACGGACCTTCAGATGCTGCTGTGGTCAGACCGTTGTTCGATTCTTTCGAGGGTGTGGTCGTTGCCCATGGTATCTGCCCAAGTTACAGCGACATCGATACCTATCACATGATGGCGTGCGCTATCGACGAGGGTTTGCGTAACTATGTCGCTGTCGGCGGCGATATCGATCACGTGGCCGGGCTGGATAACTTCTGCTGGTGTGACCCGGTCAAGAGCGAGAAGACGCCCGATGGCGAATACAAGGCCGCCCAACTTGTGCGGGCCAATAAAGCTCTCTATGACTATTGTGTCGCCTTTGGGGTTCCGCTGATCTCCGGCAAGGATTCCATGAAAAATGACTACCAGGTCGGGGACACCAAAATATCGATTCCGCCGACCGTTCTCTTTTCGGTGATCGGCAAAATCGATGATGTACGCCAGGCCGTCTCCATGGATGTCAAGCGGGCCGGGGATCTGGTCTATCTTTTGGGCACGACCCGCAATGAGTTGGGTGGATCGGAATATTATGCTCAGTTGGGGGCCATCGGTCAGACCGTTCCCCAGGTTGATGCCGAGGTGGCGCTGCAAAGATACCGTAGCCTGAACCGGGCCCAACAGGCCGGCCTGATTGCCTCCTGCCACGACTTGTCCGATGGGGGACTTGGTGTCGCGCTGGCGGAAAAAGCCTTCGCCGGCGGCTTCGGCATCCGGGCCGACCTTCGCCAGGTGCTGGCCAAAGACTGCGGACGGGATGATATCCTACTCTTCTCCGAGTCTCAAAGCCGCCTGTTGGTGACGGTCAGACCGGGCAACAAAGATCGATTTGAAGAAATTTTCGCCGGTCAGGATTTTGCCCTCATCGGTGAAGTGGTTGAACAGCCTGTGCTGGAAATCACCGGCGGCGGTGGGCAGGTGGTTCTCCAAGCCGATATTCAGACACTGAAAGCGTCCTGGCAGGCGCCCCTCAAGGAGCTTTAATCATGGCCAAAGAAGTCAGAGCCATAGTGATTGCCGGCAACGGCACCAATTGCGAACGGGAAGTCGCCCACGCCTGCCGACTGGCGGGGGCCGATGTCTGTGATATTGTCCACATCGCCGAACTTCTGGCCGGTCGGGCCAGCCTCGACGATTACCACTTTCTCAATCTGGCTGGCGGATTTCTCGACGGCGACGATCTCGGCAGTGCCAAGGCGGGTGCCAATCGTCTGCTGCAGGCGGCGGTCCGTGGCACCGAGGAGCATCTGGTTGACCAGATCCAGCGCTTTGTCAAGGCTGGCAAACTGGTTATGGGGGTCTGCAACGGGTTTCAGTTGATGGTAAAAATGGGCTTGTTGCCGGCCCTTGGCGGCGACTATCAGAAGCAGTCCGTCACCCTGACTTTTAACGACGGCGGCCGTTTTGAAGATCGCTGGACCTACCTCAAGGTTGACGAGGCCTCACCCTGTATTTTTACACGCGGTCTGCAGGGGATCTATCTGCCCGTGCGTCATGGTGAAGGAAAACTGGTCGCCGCCTCACAGACGGTGCTCGATGCCATGGAAGACCAACACTTAGCTGTGCTAAAATACTGCAAAGAGGATTATCGGGACCCGACCATGGAGTACCCCTGGAATCCCAATGGCTCATCCCAGGCGATTGCCGGGTTGTGTGACCAGAGCGGTCGTCTTTTCGGGCTGATGCCCCATCCGGAGGCTTACGTGCATCGCACGCATCACCCTCGCTGGACCCGCGAGGAGGATTTGCCGGAGGAAGGGATGGGCCTGTGGCTCTACCAGAACGCGATCCGTTTCATCCGGGAGGAATTACTGGCTTAGGCGGTTGTTCAAAGGAGACATCCTTGGCCTCGGAGCGAGGACAGGATTCTCTTGATGACAGGAAGACCGGATTCCTCAGATGTTTTTTCAGGAATCAATTAGAAGGAGTGCTCACTTGGCTTTCGATAAATTTGAAGATGAATGCGGGGTTTTCGGTATTTACGGTCACCCCGAAGCCGCCAATCTGACCTATCTTGGCCTCTACGCCCTGCAACATCGCGGGCAGGAAAGCTGCGGGATTGTCGCTTCCGACGGGAGCCGGTTGCGGGCTCACAAGGGCATGGGGCTGGTGGCTGATGTGTTCAAGAACGACAGTATCTTTGAGAGCTTGCCAGGCCACAGCGCCATCGGACATGTGCGGTATTCTACCGCCGGCGGCAACGACATGAAAAACTGCCAGCCGATCATGGTTGATTATGCCCGCGGCAGCATTGCGGTGGCCCACAACGGCAATCTGGTCAACGCCCAGGAAGTCCGCAACGACCTGGAGCAGCGCGGCTCCATTTTTTCCACCATAGCCGACACCGAAGTCATTATTCATCTGCTGGCCCATGCCCAGAGCGACTCCCTCGTCGAGCGGATCACCGAGGCTCTCGAAATCGTGCGCGGGGCCTACAGTCTGGTCTTTTTGACCGAAACCCGTATGGTGGCTGTGCGTGACCCTAACGGGTTTCGGCCCCTGGTGCTGGGCAAACTGGACGGGGCCTATATTGTGGCCTCGGAAACCTGCGCTCTGGATCTGATCGAGGCTGAATTTATCCGTGAAATTGAACCGGGGGAAATGATTCTCATCGACAAATCGGGGTTGAAAAGCTTTACCCCGTTCAAACCGGCGCAACCATCCCCCTGTATCTTTGAATTCATCTATTTTGCCCGTCCGGACAGCGTCATTTTCGGTAAGCAGGTTTACGGCGTGCGCAAGGAGTTCGGTCGGCAGCTGGCCCGTGAACACCAGGTGGAAGCGGATGTCGTCATTCCCATACCTGACTCCGGGGTGCCGGCCGCCATCGGCTACGCCGAACAATCGGGCATCCCCTTTCAGCTTGGCCTCATCCGTAATCATTACGTCGGTCGGACTTTTATCGAACCCCAGCAATCCATCCGGCACTTCGGCGTCAAGATCAAGCTTAACCCGGTGCGTGAAGTGATCGAGGGCAAGCGGGTCGTGGTGGTGGATGACTCGGTTGTCAGGGGAACCACCGCCCGCAAAATTATCAAGATGATTCGCAACGCCGGCGCCAAGGAGATTCACATGCGGGTTTCCAGCCCGCCCACAAGCTACCCCTGCTACTACGGGATCGATACGCCGACGCGCAAGGAATTGATCTCTTCCTCGCACACCATCGAGGAAATCAATCGGTATATCACCTCCGACACCCTCGGGTATCTTTCGCAAGAGGGGGTCCGCGCCGCCGCCGGAGCTCCCGCCGGGTGCTCCGGGCATTTCTGCGATGCCTGCTTCAGTGGCTGCTATCCGGTAAAATTCCCCCGCTTGAAGGCGGACACGCAGCTGGGATTGTTCTGAACAGACGGTTGAGACTGACGGGAGCTCATGGTTTTTCCCGTCCGCCTCTGGATTATTGAATTATTGACAGGAGGATGATGTGACCCAGTCGGAGAGAGATGAGTTGATGCAGATTGTCCGGGAGCTTTCCTATGAGGAAAGGGAAGTGACCCTGGCTTCGGGACGAAAGAGTAATTTTTATTTTGACGGCAAACAGACGACCCTGCACGCCAAGGGCGGCTTGCTGGTCGGCAAGGCCTTCTATGCGGAGGTTAAGCAGTTCGACGGCCGTATTGACGGGGTAGGGGGGCTCACTCTAGGCGCTGACCCCATTGCCACCGCGACCTCCATCGCCGCGGCACTGGCCGGTGAGAACATCCATGCCTTTATTATCAGAAAAGAGCCTAAAGGGCACGGCACGGGGCAATGGCTGGAAGGTCGAAAAAACCTGCCTAAAGGCTCTCGTGTCGTCATCGTCGAAGATGTCACCACGACGGGTGGGTCTTCCATGAAAGCTGTTGAGCGGGCCCGGGAGGAAGGGCTGGAGGTTGCCGGTATCGTGACTCTCGTGGATAGAGAAGAAGGAGCCCGGGACAATATTGAAAAGGAAGGGATCATTTTGCGGTCGGTTT
Source organism: Desulfuromonas sp. KJ2020 (assembly GCF_024197615.1). NCBI lineage: Bacteria > Pseudomonadati > Thermodesulfobacteriota > Desulfuromonadia > Desulfuromonadales > Desulfuromonadaceae > Desulfuromonas > Desulfuromonas sp. KJ2020. The sequence goes on along the minus strand of NZ_JAKUKE010000003.1, from coordinate 1,060,653 downwards.
TTACCCGCAGTCAGGTGGTCGGCTGATTTCTTCTGGGGCCATCTGCGCGGTTCCAAATCCAGCCCGTCCTCTTCACAGGGGACGGGTTGTGTTTTTATGGCGTTTTTCTTCCGCAAAGTCAGTGGGTCCAAAGAGGGCTTTCGGGCGCTGGCTCTGTTGGCGGCGGGCCTAATCCCGGCTGATTGATGCGGGCCAGAAATATTCTGACCAGGTCGGGATCGAGAAATGTCCCTGCCATCGATGAAATGATGTCCATGGCTTCGCTCAGGCTGTAGACCTGCTCGCGATACGGTCGACGAGTGGTGATGGCATCGTAGACATCGGCTACAGTCACGATGCGCGCCTCCAGAGGGATGTCATCACCCTTGAGGCCGGCCGGATAGCCGTGGCCATCGTAACGTTCATGGTGGTGCAGGATGGCATTGATGACGCCGGTCTGCAGGTTGGCCTGTCTGGCAACTTCCGCACCCCAGGTAGGATGCATTTTAAGGACTTCAAAGTCGGGGTGATCCAATTCGCCCTGAAAATTGAGGATGTTTTCAGGTACCCCGATTTTGCCGCAGTCGTGAAGCCAACTGCCGTGACGAATATCCGTAAGTTGTTCCGGAGTCAGGTGGAGAGCCTTGCCGATCAGGAGGGCAAAGCCGGCGACGCGATCACAATGGCCTTTGGTGTAGGGGTCTTTCAACTCAATGGCTTGCCCCAGAGACCGAAGGGTCGCCTCGTCGGCTTCTTTAAGGGCTAATACGACTTCGTGGCGGTAAAGGGCGTCTTTTATCGTTTGTCGCAACATCTCCGGTTCCCAGGGGCGAACAATAAGTCGAAAAATCTCGCCGCTGTTGAGGGCGGACACTGAGCGGGCCAGGTCGTTGCTGTGGACAAGGAGGATTTTGACGGCATAGGGTGCGGCACTTTTCAGGCGCATCAGGGCAGAGGGGATATCGGGGGGAGGAATCACATCGCCGAGAACAATGGTGACGACTATTTCCCGATGCACGATTTCCAGGGCTTGCTTCAGGCTATCTGCCCTGCGAAGACGGATATCTTCATCGGCAAAAAGAGGGCAAAGTGCCTCGGTTATTTTTACATCCTGGTCCAGAATCAGAATGACAGGGATCATAAAATTTCTTTCCGTCAGAAGAAGGGATGGATGATTTTTTATGGGTTGCTGATCTCTTTGCTCTATTATAAGGCAGAAACAGCGACAGTAAACTATTTCCACCACCTATCAGGAAAGAACGTCCCGACGGCGAGGTGAATCGGGATAAAGTTTTTCGATTGGCCTGCCTGTTGAGGTCCATTTGACCTTTCTTGACAAGGTATTGGCGTTTGATTACTCTGTGCCCGACTCTACGCTTGTGAAAGGATTTATCCCTCATGGTTGTTACGGCGATTATCCCGGCCCGGTTCGCTTCAACGCGTTTTCCCGGAAAACCTTTGGCAGACCTTATGGGAAAGCCGATGATTCAGTGGGTTTACGAACGGACCATGCAGGCCGAAGTCGTAAACAGGGTCATTGTCGCTACCGATGATCGCCGCATATACGACGCAGTTCAGACCTTCGGCGGTGAAGCGGTTATGACCCGCAGCGATCATCCCACCGGAACGGATCGTCTCGCCGAGGTTGCCTCTTCATTGAAGTGCGACCTCATCGTCAATGTGCAGGGAGACGAACCGCTCATCGATCCCGCCATGATCGACGCAGCCGTCAGGCCTCTTTTGAATGATCCCGCCATTGCCATGGGGACCCTGAAAACTCCCATACGGGATTCGCGGGAATGTTTAAGTCCCCACGTCGTGAAAGTGGTGACGGATCAGAATGACTTCGCGCTTTATTTCTCCCGATCTCTCATCCCTTTTCCGAGGGATTTTTATGAGGAAATGGAGGCGAATCCCCTGAAGGTGGGAGCCTTTAAGCATATCGGGCTGTACGTATACCGCCGGGATTTTTTAATCGACTATCCTCGTCTTCCTTCGACGCCCCTTGAGCGAACCGAAAGTCTCGAGCAATTGCGTGCCCTGGAACACGGATACCGCATCAAGGTCGTGACTACGGATTTGATTTCTCACGGCGTCGATACCCCGGAAGACCTGGATCGCGTTCGGGGGTTGCTGCAATCGTCTTGACCATACGCAAGGATTTGGGTTTCCTTTTTAACCCCATGCGTGTAAGATTTCTCGTTTTTTTACATTCGCCGCAAACAGGCTGGAGGACATCTGATGAAGACCAAATTTGTATTTATTACCGGCGGGGTTGTTTCTTCTCTGGGCAAAGGGCTCGCTGCCGCTTCGATAGGTGCGCTCATGGAGGCGCGGGGGCTGCGGGTTTCGATGCAGAAAATGGACCCGTACATCAACGTCGACCCCGGTACCATGAGTCCCTTCCAGCACGGTGAGGTCTTTGTCACCGACGATGGCGCCGAGACGGATCTCGATCTCGGGCATTATGAGCGTTTTACGACCGCCAAACTGACCCGAAAATCCAATTTTACCACCGGGCAGGTTTACGACTCTGTAATCCGCAAGGAACGTCGGGGGGATTACCTCGGTGGAACGGTTCAGGTCATCCCGCATATCACCAACGAAATCAAGAGCAAGATTCTTGAAAATGCCAAAGGTGTTGATATCGCCATTGTCGAGGTTGGCGGCACGGTAGGCGATATCGAATCGCTGCCTTTTCTGGAAGCCATCCGCCAGTTTCGCACCGACCGTGGCCATGAAAATGTCATGTACGTGCACCTGACCCTCGTACCCTACATTCAGACTGCCGGGGAGCTTAAAACCAAGCCGACGCAGCACAGTGTCAAAGAACTCCGGGAGATCGGCATCCAGCCGGACATTTTGCTTTGCCGCTGCGACCGGGAGATCCCCCGGGATATGAAGAGCAAAATCGCTCTTTTCTGCAATGTCCGTGAAGAGGCGGTCATCACCGCCCGGGACGTGGCCTCTATCTACGAGGCCCCCATCGCCTTTCACGAGCAGGGGCTGGACGAACGGTTGGTCGATTATCTCAACATCTGGACCAAGGCCCCTGACCTGTCCGGCTGGCAGCGCATTGCCAAGAGGGTCAAGGAGCCGGCTTCTGAAACGACCATCGCCGTGGTCGGCAAATATGTGGAGCTGACTGAAAGCTACAAATCCCTGGCCGAAGCGCTGATTCATGGGGGCATCGGCAATGATTGCCGGGTCAAACTCAAATATGTGGACTCGGAAGCCCTTGAGCGTCACGGTGTCGGCGACGTTTTTGACGATATTGACGGTATCCTCGTGCCGGGTGGTTTCGGCGAGCGGGGCAGTGAGGGGAAGATCGAGGCCATTCGCTATGCCCGCGAAAACAATATCCCTTTTTTCGGGATCTGTCTGGGGATGCAGATGGCTGTGGTGGAGTTTTCCCGGAATGTCTGCCAAATCGATGACGCCTATTCGGCCGAATTCAGGGAAAATGCCAAGAACCCCATCATTCACATCATGGAGAGCCAGAAGAGCCTGACCCGCAAAGGGGGCACCATGCGCCTCGGCGCCTACCCCTGTGCTCTAAGCGAAGGAACGCTTGCCCGCCGCATTTACGGGCAGCAGAATATCTCCGAGCGTCATCGCCACCGCTATGAATTCAATAACGCCTATCGTCAGGCCCTGCAGAAATGCGGTATGATTTTTTCCGGACTCTATCCGGAGGCCGATCTGGTAGAAATTGTTGAACTGGCTGAACACCCCTGGTTTCTGGCCTGTCAGTTCCATCCTGAATTCCGCTCACGTCCCATGGCACCGCATCCGTTGTTTGAGTCTTTTGTCGGCGCTTGTCTGAAGGCACGGGGAGAGAAGTAGATGACCCAAGAAGTCGCGATCGGGAATGTTGTCCTGGGAGGCAACCGTCCCTTGGTTCTTATTGCCGGCCCCTGTGCCATTGAGGATGAGGGGCTTACTCTGCGTATTGCCGAATATCTTCAAAAACTATGCGCTGAGCTTGGCATGGGGTTGATTTTCAAGGCTTCCTATGACAAGGCCAACAGGACATCCGTGACCTCCTTCCGTGGCCCGGGGCTGGAGGAAGGACTGCGTATTCTCGCGCGTGTTCGACGGGAATTGGACCTGCCCGTTTTGTCCGATGTCCATGACGTCTCGCAGGTTGCTGCTGCAGCTGAAGTTCTTGATGTTATTCAAATACCGGCCTTTCTCAGTCGTCAAACCGACCTGCTGGTGGCGGCCGGTGAGACGGGCAAGGCGGTCAATGTCAAAAAAGGTCAGTTTCTGGCCCCCTGGGACATGAAAAACGCTGTTGGAAAAATCGAATCGACGGGCAATCGCCACATCCTGCTGACCGAACGAGGAGCCTCTTTCGGGTATAACAACCTGGTTGTCGATATGCGTTCACTGGTCATTATGCGCGAAATGGGGTATCCCGTCATTTTTGACGCCACCCACGCGGTCCAACTGCCTGGTGGGGCCGGCGGCGCCTCCAGCGGCCAGCGCCAATATGTCGGCGCCCTGTCCCGTGCCGCGGTTGCCACCGGGATCGATGCGCTCTTCTGGGAGGTTCACGAAGATCCTGACCGGGCCCTTTGCGACGGGCCCAATTGCCTGCCGCTGGCTCAACTGAAGCAGTCGCTGCAGGAGGTCATGGCTATTGACCGTATCGTTAAGGGAGCAGCGATATGACCAAGATTCTCGAAACGGCCCAAAGGGTATTACATACAGAAGCGGACGCGGTTCAGCGCCTGGTCGATCGTCTCGACGATCAGTTTGTCAAGGCGGTTCATATGATCCTGTCGTGTTCGGGGCGCCTGGTCATCAGCGGCATGGGAAAGTCGGGACTCATCTGCCAAAAAATCGCTTCGACCATGGCCTCCACGGGCACTCCCGCGCTCTTTCTGCATCCAGCCGAGGGCATTCATGGAGACCTGGGCATGCTCATGAAGGGGGATGTTGTCCTGGCTGTCTCCAACAGCGGCGAGACCGAAGAAATTCTGCGCATTCTGCCGGTGATCAAGCGGATGGGGCTGCCTCTTATTGCCATGAGCGGCAATGCTCGCAGTTCGCTGGCTCGTGCCGGCGATGTTTTTCTCGATATCTCGGTTCGAGAAGAGGCCTGCCCCCTGGGACTGGCGCCCACGGCCAGCACGACCGCGACTCTGGCCATGGGTGATGCTCTGGCCGTTGCTCTGTTGATTGAACGGGGTTTTCGGGAAGAGGATTTCGCCCTTTTTCACCCGGGGGGTGCCTTGGGAAAGAAGCTTCTCCTGCGGGTCGAGGATTTGATGCACACGGGCGTTGACATCCCCATGGTCGTAAAAAATACCCCCCTGAAGGAAGCCCTGTTCGAAATTACCAGCAAAAAGCTTGGCATTACCGGGGTGGCGGATGACCAAGGCGCATTGGCCGGGGTCTTCACCGATGGTGATTTGCGACGTTCCATCGAGAAGGGGCTGGATGTCCTCAATCAGCCCATTGAAAACCTGATGAACCCCAACCCGAAACGCATCCTGAGATCGAACCTGGCTGCCAAGGCAGTGCAGAGAATGGAAGAGTATTCCATTACCTCTCTGTTTGTCTTTGAGGACGAAAACAGCAAGGTTCCCGTTGGCATCATTCACCTGCACGATCTGCTCAAGTCGGGAGTTGTCTGATGAAGGACAGACTGACCAAAATACGGCTGCTGCTGCTGGATGTGGACGGCATACTCACCGATGGCCGGATTATTTATGACCATGATGGGGTCGAATCGAAGATGTTCGATGTCAAGGATGGTCATGGCCTCAAGCTCATCCAGAGAGCCGGCATCCGCGTGGGGATAATAACCGGCCGCTCCTCAGAGGTTGTTGCTCTGCGCGCTCGTGAATTGGGGATCGATATCGTCTATCAGTGCGCCAAGGAAAAAATGGTCCCTTATCGGGAAATCCTTGAAAACCTGGGTCTTATGGACGATGAAGTCGCCTACATGGGGGATGATCTGGTGGATTTGCCGGTGCTGACCCGGGTAGGGTTTTCCGCGACCGTTGCCGACGCCGTCGAGGATATCAAACCGTATGTCCACTATGTGGCCCAAAAAAAAGGGGGACGTGCCGCTGTTCGGGAAGTGTGCGATCTTCTCCTGAAGGAAAGCGGAAAGTGGTCCGAGGTCACCCGCCGCTATTTTCCCTGAGACTACATTCAAATCTCGTGCCAATCGGCGAATATCCCTCTTTACAGGGGCGGGACAATGATGCTAGTATGAGCACACCATGGCTGGAAATGTAAATATTCGCACCTTGTTGGGGTTTGTCATCGTGGCCCTCGTCGTCGCGCTGGCCGTGATGATTGCCCGTAATTTTAAAGGCTTCGAGACGACTGAAATTCTGGATAACCTGCCGGCCAATGTCGATTTGGCCATGAAGAGAATTCAGTACACGGAAACGCAGGACGGCGTGCCCCAATGGGCTCTCCAGGCTGACTCGGCTACGCACAGCTTCAGTCAGGGGGCGACGGATATCGAAAACATTCACATGGTTTTTTATGATCAGGGTGAACTTGGCGATGTTACTCTGACCGCTGACAGGGGAAAGTTCTTTTCTGATCCTCAGGTTGTTCAGGTAGAGGGGAATGTCGTGGTGAAAAGCCCGGAAGGCTATACCTTCTATACCGATGCCCTCACTTTTACCGCGGAAGACAGGTATATCCGGACGGATGATGATGTTCGCCTTCTTTCCGGTGCTGCCGATATTAAGGGAAACGGTATGCTGCTTCATATAGATACCAGGAAAATCAGCGTTCTTCGCCGGGTCTCTGCCGTTATTGAAGGGCAGGGGGGGGGACTATGAAAACCTGGGTCTCGGTGTTCATCCTGTTGACTTGTCTGCTGGCACCCTGTGGGGTCTTCGCTCAGGAAAATGCTGCTGACAGTCTCGGTAATCGCAATGAGCCGATCCATGTGGTTTCCGACCGGCTCGAAGCTGACCAGGCAGGGAAAGAGGTTCGCTTTCTCGGGAATGTTGTGGCCAAACAAGGTGAGGTTGTCATTTATGCCCAGGAGATGCGCCTGGTCTATAGTAGCGAATCCCGCGAAGTGGAAAAGGTGGTCGCCATTGGCGATGTGCGAATCGTTCAGGGTGACCGCGTGGCAACGGGGCAGCAGGGCACTCTCTTCAATACAGAGAAGAAAATGGTTCTGACCGGGAATCCCAAACTGTTTCAAGGTGAAAACTCGGTCAGCGGCGACGAAATCACCGTCTATCTCCAGGAGGAACGAAGCACTGTGAGCAGCGCCGGAGGATCCAGAGTGCAGGCCATCTTTCATCCGAAAGAGGAAAGTCCGTGAGTCGCAAGTTATCGGCTCAGGGGCTCTGCAAGGCGTACAAGGGCCGTCAGGTGGTCCGTGGCGTGGATCTGGCGGTCTCTTCCGGTGAGGTTATCGGCCTTCTTGGGCCCAACGGCGCCGGGAAAACGACTTCCTTCTACATGGTCGTGGGGTTGATACGCCCTGATTCTGGAAGGGTTTTCCTCGATGACCTCGAGTTGACGGATTTCCCCATGTTCCAGCGCGCGCGGGCCGGTATATCGTATCTCCCTCAGGAGGCTTCGGTTTTTCGAAAACTGACGGTGGCCCAGAATTTACTGGCTATTCTGGAAACGCTCAATATCCCTGCGGCCGAATGCAGGAAACGGAAAGATCGCCTTTTGGAAGAATTCCGTCTCAGCCACGTAGCCGAAACTTATGGATATGCCCTCTCCGGTGGCGAAAGGAGACGGCTTGAAATTGCCAGGGCCCTGGTCATTGAACCTTCTTTCATCCTGTTGGATGAGCCTTTTGCCGGGATTGACCCGATAGCTGTCATGGACATCCAAAATATCATTGGCGATTTGAAGGCCCGTGGTATCGGCGTTCTTATTTCGGACCACAACGTGCGTGAAACCCTGGGTGTTTGTGACAGTGCCTACATACTTAATGAAGGGGGCATCCTGGAGTATGGAACCCCCGCTGAAATTGCCGGGAGTGAAAGAGCCCGGGCGATCTATCTTGGGGATAAGTTCAAACTTTAACGGCACCTTTTGGACCTTGCATGGAAAGGTCCAGACGTCTCTTCGGGAGTGACATGGCTTTAGAGATTCGGCAACAGCTTAAACTGAGTCAGCAACTGGTCATGACGCCGCAACTCCAGCAGGCGATCAAGCTTCTCCAGCTTTCCCGCATGGAGCTTGTTGACATGGTGCAGCAGGAGCTTGAGGAAAATCCGCTTCTTGAGGAAGGGGTCGAGTCCGTCGAGGAGATTGAGAAAAGCCCGGATTCCGGCGACGAGGCGGAGATGGCGCAGGCCTCTTCCGAAGAGGTGAAAGAGGTCAAGGGAGAATCGGAAGGCCTGGGGGATATCGATTGGCAAACGTACCTCGAAGGATACAGCCTCGGAGGATCAACGGCCGACTACTACGAAGAAGATGATGATCGCCCCTCCTACGAAAATCTCATCACCAAAAAGGGGACTCTCACTGACCATCTGCTGTGGCAATTGAACCTGTCTCCTTTTGATGAGACGGAGCGCCAGATTGCAGAAGAGATTATCGGCAACCTGAATGAGGATGGCTATCTGATCGCTACTTTGGAAGAAATTGCCGAGCAGGTCCACGCGGAAATACCGGCCATCGAATCTGTTCTCAAGAAAGTACAGGATTTCGATCCCGTTGGCGTGGCCAGTCGCAATCTTCAGGAATGTCTTCTGAAACAGGTTGAACAGCTTGAACTCGATAATTCTACCGTTGTGGCCATCCTGGAGAACCACATAGGAGATCTGGAATCCCGCAAGTATCCTGCGATTGCCAAAGCGCTCGGTGTCTCTCTGGATGAGGTGCTCGGCGCCGCCAAAGTTATCTCTCATCTTGACCCTCGGCCTGGCCGACCCTACTGGCAGGAAGATTCCCACTATATCGTGCCGGATGTCAGCGTATACAAAATCGGGGACGAATACGTCGTTGTCCTGAATGACGAAGGATTGCCGAATCTTCGCATCAACTCCTTCTACCGCAGCGCGCTTTCAGGTGGTTCTGATATTGACGCGAAGGCCGGTGAGCACATTCAGGAAAAGATGCGCGGAGCCATGTGGCTGATCAAGAGCATCCACCAGCGGCAGCGGACCATCTACAAGGTGACCAAATCCATTGTGAAGTTCCAGCGGGACTTCTTCGACCGGGGCATCGAATACCTCAAACCTCTCGTTCTTCGTGACGTGGCGGAAGATATCGAGATGCATGAGTCGACCATTAGTCGGGTAACAACGAACAAATACGTGCAGACCCCGCAAGGGCTTTTTGAATTGAAATATTTCTTCAATAGCGGGATCAGTACAACCCAGGGCGAAACCATCGCCTCTGAAAGCGTCAAGAGTAAAATCAAGGAGATCATCAGCGGTGAAAACGTGAAAAAACCCTATTCTGATCAGAAACTGGTTGAACTCTTGCGTGGCCACGGAATCGATATTGCCCGTCGGACTGTTACCAAATATAGAGAAATGCTCGGGATTGGCTCATCTACTGAGCGTAAGCGTCACTTTTGATTAACGGCGGCGTGGCCATCCCGGTAATCGGAGTTATAATTTAATAAGAAGCGACTTGATCCCCCAGGGATATCTTCAACAGGAGGTTTTTATGCAGATTGCCGTAACATTCAGACATATGGAAACTAGCGATCCGGTTCGTGCCTATGTGGAAGAAAAACTCGACCGCGTAAAAAAGTATATCGATGAGCCCATCGATGCCCAGGTGGTTGTTTCCGTCGAAAAGAAGATCAGACATCGTGCCGAAGTCAATCTGGTAGCCAAGGGAATCACCATCAAGGGATCGGAAGAGACCAACGACATGTATGCGGCCATTGACGCCGTGGTGGATAAAATCGAGCGTCAATTGAAGCGTTATAAAGAAAAACTCAAGAAGCACAAACCGCTTTCCGGGCGTGAAAGACAGGTTCAGAAAACCGTGCTGGCGGCAGAAAGCATCGATGAGGGGGCTGAACAACCCGTCATTGTGCGCACCAATCGCTTTTCGGTGAAGCCGATGTCTGTCGAAGAGGCCGTCATGCAAATGGATCTGCTGCACAAGGAGTTTCTGGTTTTCACGGACGACAAAACCGAGGAGATCAACGTTGTGTATCGCCGCAAGGATGGCAATTACGGCCTGATTGCACCTGAAAGCAAGTAAAAGGTAAAACAATTGCGATGGGGGGAAGGATAGTGTATCCTTCCCCCCACTGATTTGAGCGAATCCTGAAAGGCTGCTTGAAGAAACATGAAGATTGCGGATTTTTTAAACGCTTCTGCTATTGCGGATGACCTGAAGGCCAAGGGCAAGAACGATGTGCTTGCCGAGTTGACGGACACTATTGTCCATACCGACAAAAGCCTCGATCGCGACGAAGTGATGCGAGTGCTCCTGGAGCGGGAAAAGCTGGGAAGCACCGGGATTGGTGATGGGGTCGCCATTCCGCACGGTAAACTTAAAAACATCAGCAACCTTTTGATTTCTTTCGGCCGAAGTCGTGACGGGGTCGATTTTGACTCCATGGACGGCAAGCCGGCTCACCTTTTCTTTCTTCTGATTGCGCCTGAAGAATCAGTAGGGATTCACCTGAAAACCCTTGCCCGCATTTCCAAATTGTTGAAAAATCCCCAAGTTCGGCAGAGGCTTCTTCAGGCCGACAGCGCAGGCGACATCTACTCCATCATCATTGAAGAGGAAGAAAAGCTGTAAACAAAACTTCACTCAGGTTTCTTTCAGATTGTTCGGTCATTTCTCCTTCGACTTCTTTTGTACAGGAAAAATCCCATGCCAGGTCTGAGTATCCAGGAATTATTGAGTGAAAAAGAGGCTGGGCTTGACCTGGAGCTGCTTGCGGGTGAAAAGGGGCTGAGCAACCTGGTCACAGTGCCCCGTATCCAGAAACCAGGACTGGCCCTGGCCGGATATATCACCAATCTTCATCCTGACCGCATTCAGGTTCTGGGGTCTACCGAACTTAGCTATCTTGCCCATCTCCCTCCCGATACCGCTGCTACCAATTTGCGACAACTGATCGCGCTGGACAACTCCTGCTTTATTATTACGAAGGGGCAGGAAGCTCCTGAAATGCTCATTCGGGAGACAGAAAATCAAGGCACGCCTCTTTTACGAACCCACCATCAAAGCTCCACCTTTATTTCTCTAATTACAAAATTTCTGGAAGAACGCCTGCTGCCCGCAACGACAGTTCACGGCGTTCTTGTCGAAGTGGCTGGTGTCGGCGTTCTTATCCTGGGTAAAAGCGGCATGGGTAAAAGTGAATGTGCCCTCGACCTGGTGTTGCGAGGGCATCGACTTGTAGCCGATGATGTCGTCAAGGTTCGGTTGAAACTCCCCGCCGTTCTTTTCGGCGAGGGAAGCGACCTGCTGCACTATCACATGGAAATTCGAGGTCTGGGTATCATCAACATCAAGCATCTTTTTGGCGTGGCGGCAATCCGTGAACGGAAAAAGATAGACCTCGCTGTGGAACTGGTGGAGTGGGAAGAAGGGCGGGAATATGACCGACTCGGCTTGGAAGAGCAAACCTACAGTCTTCTGGGTGTTGAAATTCCTCTTCTTAAAATCCCCGTGCGTCCCGGCCGAAACATGACCTCCATTGTCGAAGTGGCGGCGCGCAACCAGATTCTTAAGGAAATGGGATATCACAGTGCCATCGAATTTCAGGATCGCCTGGAAAAGCGTATGGCAGAAATGGCCCGCCTTCATGCTCATACCATCATAGGGGACAATCTGGAGTAATTCTGCATGCGCCTGATCATTATCACGGGAATGTCCGGTTCTGGGAAAAGTACCGCTGCCCGTGCCCTTGAAGATGACGGTTTTTTTGTTGTAGACAACCTCCCGCCGGTGATGCTGCCCAAATTTCTTGAGGTAACCCAGGAGGAGAGGACCGACGCTCAGGGGATTGCTGTGGTAATGGACGTTCGCAGTCGCAGTTTTCTGCACGGCTGCGAGAGAGTTCTGGCCTCGATGGCGCAGCAGGGGCATGAAGTTGAAATCCTTTTTTTTGATGCGACGGATGAAATGCTCGTTCGGCGCTACTCGGAAACCCGGCGGCGGCATCCCATGTCACTTAACGGGGGGGTTCAAGAGGGCATTCTGCGTGAAAGAATGCTTCTGGACCCTCTGCGAAAATTGAGTACGACCCTCATCGATACGACTCAGTTGAGTCCCCATCAGTTGCGTGACAAGGTCATCAATGCGGTCTGCGGTCATGAGGGCAGTTCTCCTTTGGCCGTATGCCTGCAGTCATTCGGCTTTCGCTACGGTATTCCGCCGGGTTCTGATCTGGTGATCGATGTCCGCTTTCTGCCGAATCCTCACTTTGTCAGAGATTTACGGCCATTCACCGGTAAGGATGCCGCCGTGCAGGAGTTTGTCTTAAATCAACCGTCCTGTCAGGAATTTCTTCAGCGTTTCACTGGGCTTCTCGAGTTTCTGCTGCCGCAGTACCGTTCCGAAGGTAAAAGCTACCTGACCCTGTCCATTGGCTGCACGGGGGGGCGACATCGGAGTGTGACTCTTGTTGAAGCACTACGGTCTGTTTTTGATATCGAAGGAATCTCACTCGAAGTGGTTCATCGGGATATAGCGAAAGGATAGCTCATGGTCGGTCTGGTTATCGCGACCCACTCCAATCTGGCCGAAGAATTCATTCGGGCAGCGGAAATGATCATCGGGCCTGTTAAAAACGTCATGGCGATCTGTATCCAACAGACAGACAGTGTCGAGACGATTCGAGAGCGAATCGGCCGGGCCATTGAAACAGTGGGAGGCGATGGCGACGGCGTTCTGGTTATGACCGACATGTTCGGCGGGACTCCGGCCAATATGGCGATCTCCTTTCTTGAAAAGGACAGAGTCGATGTTCTGACCGGCGTTAATCTGCCGATGATCATCAAATTGCTCAACAGCCAGGAATCCGTTCCCTTTCATGAATTGGGTGCCATGCTTAGGGCCTATGGCCAGCAGAGTATTTATCTGGCCAGCGATATGCTGTCCTGAGGGACGATTTCTCGGAGAATCCTGTTTTATGAGCATTGTATTGGCTCGCATTGATAACCGATTGATTCACGGTCAAGTTCTCGAATCCTGGGTTCCTGCCACGCGGGCTGATTGCATCGTTGTTGCCAGCGATTCGCTGCCCGAGCAGCCTTTTCAGAAAATGCTGATGAAAGCGGCTGTACCCAAAAATATTCGCGTTGAAATTGAAACCGTCGAGGCCGCCGTTCGATTGCTGGCTTCGGACGATCTGGCCGGCAAGCGGGTCATGATTCTCTTTGCCAACTCTGCCGACAGCCGCCACGCTCATGAGTTGGGTATGGTATTTACCGAGCTCAATCTCGGGAATATGCACGGCGGCACCGGCAAGTTTCGGGTCACCTGTACGCTGGCCCTCAATGATGAAGATATTGAGAACCTTCGTTCTCTGGAGCAGGATGGAATCGATATCGTCTCCCAGTGCTTTCCGTCGGACAGAAAACAGAGATGGGATAAGCTGGTCAGGGCCTCCATAAAATAATATGCCTATCGACAAAATCATCCTTGCCTGCCTTGTCGCCATCTTTGCCGGGATTGACCGAACGGCCATGTGGCAGTTCATGCTTTCTCGCCCCATCGTCGCCGCACCGCTGACCGGTGTGCTGCTTGGTGACCCCGAAGCCGGTTTGCTTGTGGGGGTTCTGGTCGAACTGCTTTGGCTGGGGCGTCTTCCCGTGGGAGCAGCCATCCCGCCGGACGATACCCAGGTGGCCGTGGCGGCCACCGCCCTGGCCGCCATCTCGGGTCCTTTGCAAGGGTATGAGGGGCCGACATTGGCTATTCTGGCAACAATCGTCACGCTGCCTCTCGGCAAGGTCGGGCAGCTTTTCGACAGGGCGGCACGTCATGGCAACGGACGTCTTTTAACCAAAGCGGAAGAAGCCGTGGCAGAGGGAAGAGTGGACGAGATTGAAGGATTTCATCTCAGGGGACTAGGAAACTTCGCCTTGGCTGCTCTCGCCACCTTTGTTGTCCTCTTTGTTGCGGGGACGGTCCTTATGACCTGGCTTGGTCCGCTGGTATCCCCTCTGATTGACCGATCGGTGATCTGGTGGATTGTCACCTTTCCCTGTATCGGGGCGGGAGCCATTATCGGCACCATCAACGTGACTCGCAAAGCCACTTTGTTTACGGCCTCTTTCGTCACGGTATACCTGACCCTCTGGCTCCTTTAACGGATGAACGCTATGAACCACAAACTGCCTGCCAAAATTATCGCGCAAATTCTACCGCGACTCTTTTTGCTTCAGGCCAGCTGGAACTTCGAAAGGCTGCAAAGTTTGGGGGCTCTTTACGTCATGGCGCCGGGATTGCGATTTCTTTACCAGGGGCAGGAACTGTCTATGGCTTTTCAGCGTCATCTTTCCTATTTCAATACCCATCCCTATATGGCTTCGCCCGTACTCGGGGCTGCTCTGGCCCTGGAAGAGGCTGGTACCTGCGGACAGGATTCCATGCTCGGGGTCGGGGAATTCAAGGAAATGACCATGGCGCCCTATGCTGCCATGGGTGATGCTCTTTTTTGGGGGGCCCTTCGTCCGCTGGCCGCCGCCGTCTCCCTGTTTTTTGCGATCAAGGGGTCACTGTGGGCACCTGTGGTTTTTTTACTCCTGTTCAATACGCCTCACCTCTGGATGAGGGTCGGAGGATTTTTCCGCGGCTATCGTAGCGGCCTGCAGGTTGTGGAGATTCTGCAGAAGCGAAGTCTGCCTGACCTGGCACTCAGGATCAAGGAGGCAACCGTTGTTCTGCTAGGGGGGCTGACCGCCTTTTTATCTTTCCAGCTTATGGAAAAAGAAGAAATTTTCCCTCTATGGGGGTTTGGAATCCTGGCCGCTGTCGGCGGCGTTGCCTGGATGATTCACCGCCGGGCCTCGATTTTATTCATGGTTATGTTTGGTGTTTTTTTGCTGATTGTGATGGCATGGTTCGGTAGCTAGGGGAGTGGTGATGGACGGTAAAGAATTCAGGATCCGAAACAGGCTCGGCCTGCATGCCCGGGCAGCGGCCCAGTTGGTGCAGACCGCCAACCAGTTCAAAAGTGAAATAACCGTCAGGAAAGATGACCTGGAGGTAAACGGGAAAAGCATCATGGGGCTGCTCATGCTGGCGGCACCGCAGGGCTCGACGATTTATGTGTCCGCTGACGGTGCCGATGAAGCGGACGCGATGACGGCGATTGGAAAGTTGATCGATGACGGCTTCGGAGAAGACTGATCTGTTGCAGGATACGATGCTCATTGGAATCGGTGCTTCACCCGGCATCGCCATCGGGGAGACCTATATGGTCAACCGGGCGCGTATGTCCGCCGTGGAGCGAACGATTGATGAGGAGTCGGTCGATCAGCAGATAGCGGCCTTTATGGCCGCGGTCAATCTGTCCAAAAAGCAGCTCGAAGAGGTCAAACAAAGTGTGACGGACAGGGACCTGTCCGAGCATATCTATATCATCGATACCCACTTGATGATCCTTGAGGACCAGATGCTTCTTGACGAAACCAGGAAGCTGATCCGCGAGGAAAAGATCAATGCGGAAGGGGCACTGAAACGGACCCTGGATAAATTTCGCAAGGTCTTTGAAACCATTGATGACGAATATCTCCGGGAACGGCGCTCCGACATGGATTTTGTGGGGGAACGGCTTCTACGGAATCTCCTGGGTGAACACCAGCAATCGCTCAAGGATATCGATCGCAAAGTCGTCGTCATAGCCCACGACCTTTCTCCTGCCGACACCATGCAGATGGACAAAAGCAAGATTGTCGGATTTGTGACCGACGTCGGCGGCAGAACCTCGCATACCGCTATCCTGGCCCGATCCATGGGTATTCCGGCCGTCGTCGGCCTTGAAAACGTGACTTCCTTTGTGCCGGGTGGCACGCCCGTCATCATTGACGGCACCGCCGGCATCATGATCCTGCATCCGAGCGAAGACCTCTTCAAGGAATATTTGCGGAAAAAGCAGATTTTCGAGTATCAGGAGCGTGAACTTCTCAACTACCGGGATTTGCCGGCGATCACTCTTGATGGACACCGCGTGGCCTTGCGTGGAAATGTCGAAATCTCCGAAGAGGTCCCCCTGGCCTTGCAACAGGGAGCTGAAGGCATAGGCCTCTATCGCTCGGAGTTTCTGTACATGAACCGCCTGGTTCCCCCTTCTGAGGTGGAGCAGGTCGAAGCCTATCGCGATATCGTTGAACAGATGAAGCCTCAAGTCGTGACGATTCGCACTCTGGATGTCGGCGGGGATAAGTTTGTTCCCGAGATTAATCTGTCGGATGAATCCAACCCCGCGATGGGGCTTAGGGCCATACGGTTCTCTCTCAAGGAACGACGTCTTTTTAAGACCCAATTGCGGGCCATTCTCAGAACATCCGCTTTTGGGAAGGTTCGCATCATGTTCCCGATGATTTCCGGTGTGGCCGAAATAAGAACCTGCAAATCCTGCCTGGAAGAGGCCAAAGCCGAACTTGTGGCGGAAGGCGTTCCATTCGATGAACATATTCTAGTGGGGATCATGATCGAGACCCCTTCAGCCGCTCTCATTGCTCACCTGTTGGCCCGCGAGGTTGATTTTTTCTCGATCGGAACCAATGATCTGATTCAGTATTGCCTGGCTGTCGATCGCAGCAATGAGCATGTGGCCTATCTTTACGAACCGCTGCACCCGGCCGTGCTTGAGGGCATCCGTATGATCTGCGCAGCGGCAAAAGCCGCCGACATTGAAATCGGCATGTGCGGTGAAATGGCTGGTGAGCCAATGTACGCCCTCGTACTCCTGGGGTTTGGTTTTACCGAATTGTCGATGAACGCCCCCGGCATCCCCAGGGTCAAAAGAATTCTTCGCCAAGTTCGGCGGGACGATGGCGAGAAATTGCTGCACAACCTGATGAAACTCTCCACGGCCAGTGAGGTAAAACAACATCTTGAGGAGGTCATGACGCGGCGATTCCCCGACCTTTTTGAGCAAAAAGCTTTCTAGGGCGGCAACCGGCTTGACAGTGCAGGACATTTTGGTTAAAATTCCACGTTTCGAGCGATCATTGTTCACCACCTGACAAGGGAGACTAGAACCCATGCCAATGACTGATTTCCTGTTCACATCCGAATCGGTAAGCGAAGGCCACCCGGATAAAGTGGCCGACCAGATTTCGGATGCTATTCTTGACGCCATTCTCAGCCAGGACACCAAGGCCCGCGTGGCCTGTGAGACTCTCGTGACCACAGGTATGGCCATGATCGCCGGCGAGATTACCACGAGCGCTTACGTGGATATGCCGCAAATCGTGCGGAATACGATCAAAGAAATCGGTTACGACGATTCTTCCATGGGGTTTGATTACGAAACCTGCGCCGTCCTGACTTCTATTGACCGGCAGTCTCCCGATATCTCGCAAGGGGTTACCGAGGGGGAGGGCCTGTTCAAGGATCAGGGCGCCGGGGATCAGGGCCTCATGTTTGGTTATGCCTGTGACGAAACGGCTGAACTGATGCCTATGCCCATCATGTTTGCCCATCGTCTGACCAAGCGGTTGGCCGATGTGCGCAAGGGCAAGATGGTTTCCTTTCTTCGCCCTGACAGCAAGTCGCAGGTTTCCATTCAGTACATCAACGACAAGCCTATCCGGGTCGATTCGGTCGTTATTTCGTCGCAGCATACCCCTGACGTAAGTTACGACACCCTCCGGGAATTCATCATGGAAGAAGTCATCAAGCCGATTATCCCGGGCGAACTCCTCGATGAAAAAACCAAGTATTTCATTAATCCTACCGGACGTTTTGTCGTTGGCGGACCCATGGGAGACTGTGGTCTCACCGGGCGTAAAATTATTGTCGATACCTACGGCGGCCAGGGCTCGCACGGCGGCGGGGCTTTTTCCGGCAAGGATCCCAGCAAGGTCGACCGCAGTGCCTCGTACATGGCCCGCTATGTCGCCAAGAACGTCGTCGCTGCCGGCCTCGCCAGCAAATGCGAAGTCCAGCTCGCCTATGCTATCGGCGTTGCCGAACCTGTATCGGTGATGATCAACACCTTCGGTACGGGTAAAATTCCATCCAACGATATTGCCCGCATTGTTCAGGAAGAATTCGATATGCGGCCGGCTGGCATCATCAAGACCCTTGATCTGCTGCGTCCAATCTATCGCAAGACGGCGGCTTACGGGCACTTTGGCCGGGAACTGCCTGAGTTTAGCTGGGAGAAAACCGATCGCGTCGACTCCCTGCGCAAACGCGCCGGCAGGTGAGACGTTAGAGATTGAAAACAAAAAGGCGGACCTTCCGGTTCGCCTTTTTGTTTTTCAGGAGGATGTCTTGGAGCATTTTCCAACAGCTGACCCCGTTCCTCAACTGTCCGTTATCGTGCCCGTCTACAATGAGGCAGCGACAATACCCACTCTTTTTTCCAGCTTTGAATGCCAGGCGGGGATTCAGTTTGAAGTGATCCTGGTCGATGGAGGGTCGGCCGATGACACCTTCGCCGTGGGCAGAAAATTCGCTGCCGCCGTCCCTTTTGCCTGTCGGGTTCTCCGATCCCAGAAGGGGAGGGCGTCCCAGCTCAATGCCGGTGCCCGCCATGCCACAGCTCCTGTCCTCCTCTTTCTCCATGCCGACTCCTGTTTTTCTCACCCTTTGGCGTTGGCCGTCGGCCTGAAATCCCTTTCGGCAGCCTGGGAACACTGCGGACATCGACGCCTTGCCGGCCGCTTCTCCTTACGTTTTCTGCGCCAAAAGAACAAACCGCACCAAGGGTACTTTTATTATGAAGCCAAGGCCAGGCTGAATCGTCCTCAATGCATCCACGGGGATCAGGGTTTCATGATGGCGGCCGACTTCTTTGCCGAACTGGGCCGGTTTGATGAGAACCTCCCGCTTCTTGAGGATACCCACCTGGCTGACCGCGTTCTGGCCGTGGGGCAATGGCTGCTCTTTTCGGCAGATATTCTGACCTCGGCCAGACGTTTCGAAACAGAAGGGCTGGTTGCTCGGCAATGTCTCAATGCCTTGACCGTCAATTTCGCCATGGTCGGATTCGATGCTTTTTTCGACAAGGCAGCTGACATCTATCGCACTCATGACCAGAGTCGTTCGCTTAAACTCGGTCCCTTTTTCAGTCTGGTTCATCAACTGATGAGGCAGCAATCTATTCGGCGTCAACTGGGGATTTGGTATCGCACCGGCAAGTACGTTCGTTCTCAGGGCTGGCAATTGGCGTTTTGGGTCGATGTCCGTCGGGCCTTTAAGCGTGGGGTGTCGCTTCAAGAGATTCGCACCCCTTTTCTCCAACGCTTCGATCGTGTGTGGGATCCGTTGACCGACCACCCTTTAGGAAACGCGTTGGCAACATTGTTGACGGCGATCGGCTTTTACCTGGTCTTTGCTTGGCTGACCATGACGAAAAGCCGTTTTTCATCAGGACGATCCCGTTGATCAGGGGAGGAAAATCATGAATGTTCCATCGGCCACAATCGAGTCCATCAATGCCATTCCGCTATTGAAAACGCTGGGTATTGTCGCTGAGGAAATCGGCGAAAGGCATGCTGTTATGCGCGTTACCGTCGATGAGAGGCACTTGAATTACTATGGTGGCGCTCATGGTGGCCTTATCGCCACGCTGGTTGATACGGTCTGTTTTTTTCCGGCTCCTCTCCTGCCTGCCGGACTCGCTGTCACAACCTCCAATTTGAATGTGAATTACCTGCGCGCCGTTCAGCCTGGAGAAACGCTGGTGGCCAGATCCGAAATTGTCCATCTGGGCCGTCGTACCGTCAGCCTGCGCGTCGCCGTTCACAGCGAGCAAAGGCTTATCGCCCAGGGTATGGCAACGCTGATTGTACTGACTCAATCGGCGGATTGACGGGAATTCATCCTTGAGGAAGTTATTGTCACCCTTCCTGCTATGATATATCCCTTGACCTGGCTCTTGGTATATGGTAGATCAAGAATTCCTGATTTATATAAACCGGAATTTTTGATTTGGCCCTTTCTCTCTTAAAATCTCTTGCCGATTCAACGCGTCTGAGGCTGGTTGCCCTGCTTTGCCAGGGTGAATTTACCGTTCAGGAACTGACCGAAATTCTGGGCATGGGGCAATCGCGGGTGTCGCGCCACCTCAAACTTCTTCTGGATGAAAAGATATTGAGCGTGCGGCGGCAAGGCACCTGGTCCTACTATCGTGTCAGCCAGGAGAATGCGCTGTTTGGCGCGATATGGCCGGCCCTTGAGGCCTCTGTGACCGAGGGAGCTTCTGGTGGGGATGATCTCAGAGCCATGGCGGCTATTTATGAAAAAAGGCGCCGAAAAAGCCAGGATTTTTTTAATCATCACGCCAGTGAATGGGACGGACTTTCCCACCGCTTGCTTCCTACTGTCCCTTACAGTGAGAATCTTCTCGCTCGCATTCATCCCTGTGAAAATCTCGTCGAGGTTGGCGTCGGGACAGGCAATCTTCTCCCCTTGCTGATGTCCCGGGCCCAGACCGTGATTGGCGTGGATCAGTCTCCGGCGATGCTGGCACAGGCCCGTCAGCGTATCGGTCAGGGGGAGCCTGGGCAGATCGAACTGCGCCTGGGCGAGATGTCTCATCTGCCGGTTCTTTCTGCCAGCGCGAATACGGTTCTGGTGAACATGGTTCTTCATCATGCCGCCGACCCTGAAAATGTCTTCAAGGAGTTTGTTAGGGTGATGAGGGAGGAAGGGACGTTGGTGATCGCCGATCTGCTTCCCCATCAGCACGAATGGGCCCGTGACAGCCTGGCTGATCTCTGGCTCGGCTTTGAGTACGGTGATCTCGAGAGATGGCTGGAGGCGGCGGGACTTTTCCTGACTGACTACGTAGAAATTCAGGGGACAGCCGACAGACAGGGTGTTTTTATTTTAGAAGCGACCAAAAGAGGTAGTACCCAGACAACCAAGTGATAAAGGAGTCTTTTTATGACAGGCAAGGATTTTAAGGTTAGAGATATGTCTCTGGCCCGGTGGGGCAGGCAGGAAATTGAGATTGCCGAAACGGAAATGCCCGGACTGATGGCGCTTCGCCAGGAGTTCGGTGCGAGCAAGCCGCTTAAAGGGGCCCGCATTGCAGGCTGCCTGCACATGACCATCCAGACCGCCGTGCTGATCGAAACCCTCATTGAACTGGGCGCCGAAGTGCGCTGGAGTTCCTGCAATATTTTTTCTACCCAGGACCATGCCGCTGCCGCTATCGCTGAGGCCGGGATCCCCGTGTATGCCTGGAAGGGGGAGACGGAAGAGGAATACTGGTGGTGCGTCGAACGGACGATTGAGGGGCCCGATGGCTGGCGTCCGAACATGCTGCTCGATGATGGGGGCGATCTCACCCAGGTGATGCATGAAAAATATCCCGAGCTCATGACGCAGGTCAAAGGGTTGTCTGAAGAGACGACGACCGGAGTTCACCGTCTTTATCAGATGGAAAAAACCGGTACGCTGAAGTGCCCCGCCTTCAACGTTAACGATTCGGTGACCAAAAGCAAGTTCGACAATCTGTACGGCTGTCGCGAGTCGCTGGCCGATGGCATCAAACGAGCCACGGACGTCATGGTGGCGGGCAAAGTGGTCGTCGTGGCCGGCTATGGTGATGTCGGCAAAGGTTGTGCTCAGGCCATGCGCGGTCTCGGGGCTCGCGTGCTGATCACCGAAATCGACCCCATTATTTCCCTGCAGGCTGTCATGGAAGGGTATCAGGTTGTCACCATGGAAACGGCGGCTCCCCTGGGGGATATTTTCGTCACCACCACCGGTTGCCGCGACGTCATCAACCGCCAGCACATGGATGCCATGCGAGATCAGGCCATCGTCTGCAATATCGGCCACTTCGATCTGGAAATCGATATCGCTTCGATCCGCGACCTGGAATGGATCAATATCAAGCCGCAGGTCGACCATGTCGTCTTTCCCGATGGTAAGCGGCTGATCGTGCTGGCTGAGGGGCGCCTGGTCAATCTCGGCTGCGCCACCGGTCATCCTTCTTTTGTCATGTCGGCCTCCTTTACCAACCAGGTTATGGCGCAGGTGGAATTGTGGACCAACCCGGACAACTACGAAAATAAGGTCTATATGCTACCTAAGGTGCTGGATGAAAAGGTGGCCCGTCTTCACTTGGGCCGGCTCGGCGTCGAATTGACGACTCTGACCCCGGCGCAGGCGGAATATCTCGGCGTGCCGGTGGACGGCCCTTACAAGCCGGACTTTTATCGCTATTGATAGAAGGACCAGTCATGGAACAAACAGCAAGAGCCCTGCTCAWTGAGCAGGGCTCTTGCTGTTTGAGGCAAACGGTTCAGTCGAAAGAGGTCAGCTGCGGGTCGACAGCAGCATCCAGCCGCCAATCAGGGCAAAGAGGACATGGGCGGACCAGGCGGCCACAGCGGGGGGAGCCACGCCCGAATAACCGAAAGCCTGCATAGCGGCCATGATGACGTAGTAGGCGAAGCCGATGACAATGCTCAGGGCCACCCCCGTGGCCACATTGGTCTGCCTCCCTCTCTGTAGCGCAAAAGGAATGCCGAGCACGGCCATAATGACGTTGGCAAAGGGCGTGGCTAGGCGCGAATGCATATCCACCTTGTAGCGTATCGGGCTATGACCCTCGCTTTCCATTTTACTGACCAGAGCAGAAAGTTGACGAAAGTTGAGGGTTTCCAGATCCGGTTCGCTTTCTCTGAAATCTTCAGGAGTCTTGGACAGGGGCAGAACTGCCTGGGCCAGCTTTTTTTCGTCGAACATCTCTCCAGAGCGGGGATCAAACTCTCTGTGCGTGACCTGCTGGAAAGCCCAGCCTCTGTCCGCGGTATAATCGCCGGAAGCTGCATCGGTGCGTCGGGTCAGCCGAAACTGTTCATCGACATGATAGATGGTCAATCCGGTTATGGTTTGATTCTCCGGTTCGACCAGGCTGATATTGACGATGTCGGCTCCCTCCCGGAACCAGAGTCGATCCCGTTTGAAGACGATGGACTTTCGTCCTCTGACCTCTTCCTCATAAATCGTATTGGTGGTCTTGACACTTAAGGGGAGGAGGTATTCGTTGATAGCCAGAATGGCCATTGCTGTCAGGAGGGAGGCCAGAAGCAAAGGCCAGGTCATGCGGAGGAGGCTCAGCCCGCAGGATTTCATAGCCGTTAACTCATTGGTCCGTGTGAGGCTGCCAACGGTCATGAAGACAGCCATGAGGACGGCCAGCGGGGTGACCTGGCTGATGATCAACGGGATTTTGTTGCCGAAATAGAGCAGGTACTGGGAAGCGGAGGCGCCATGCTCAATGAAGTTGTCCACTTTTTCGAAAAAGTCGACCAGCAGGTAGATGCCCACAAAAGTGGCGCTGGCCAGAAAAAAGATCCGGATGTAGATAGACAGGATGTAGCGGTTGAGTATGGTCACAGGCCTATCTCTTGCGTTGAATAAGGCGACGGAATCGATCCATGCCTTCAAGAAGAAGATCGAGAAGAACGAAACGTCTCTCCATGGCCGCTAGATGTAGAAGGTAGAGGCCGCCGGCCAGGAAAAGCATCGTCGGAGCCCACATTGTGGGAATTAATGGCAGAATTCCTTCGGTGGCCAGTGTTTTGGTAAAGGAAAAAAGGATGTAATAGACCAAAAAGACGATCAGTCCAATGGCGAATCCCCCTCCTTTGCCGGAGCGATGGGACTGGATGCCGAGCGGAATGCCGATAAGGGCAAAAAGGAGCGGGGCCAGGGGCAAAACCAGGCGCTTGTGCCACTGGACGCGGTAGCGCCGGCTTTCTTCCTCGGTTTTGGCCTCCCTGATCGCGGTGGCCAATTCGGAATGGCTCAGGTCCTTATCCTTTTTTTTGACGGTCTGGCCGTCTTCGAGCTCTTTTCCCATATTGAGGCTGATGTCGTAAGCGGAAAAAGCGATGGTCTGGTAGCTGTCTCCCTGGGCCGATTTTGGCGTACGATGGATGTTGCCGTTTTCGAGGCGAAGGGTCAGGGTGTATTTTCCCGGGTCCGAAAAAATGCGCCCTTGTTTCGCGAAGATTGTCGAGGCTTCGCTGTCCGTACGTTGGTCAGAAATAAAAACGCCCGTCATCAGGCCGTTCTGTGCGTCAAATTCGTTGGTATACAGGACAAGGCCATCAAATTCGTCGTTGAAAATCTTGGGGGAGATGCCCACCGTGGCCCTACTGGCGGCAATTTCGAAAACTTTACTGCGAAAAGCCGTATTGCCAGCCGGTTCGCCATAGAGGGTCAGCGCTCCTGTCAGTACGGAGGCCATGGCTGCCAGCAGAAAAACGGGTTTGAGCATGCCGTACAGGCTAAGGCCGGAAGCCTTGAGGGCAACCGTTTCACTCTCGGAAGAGAGTCGTCCGAACCCGAGCAGCACTCCCAGCAAAAAAGAAAGCGGAATGGTGATAACCAGAAATGCGGGAAGCAGATAGGCGAAAAGGAGGAATATCTCTTTCGCCGGCACCCCTTTGTTAAGCACCATCTCGACCAGCCTGATGATCCTGCCCATGAGGATCATCAGGGTAAAGACGCTCAGACCCAGCAGGGCTGGGGTCGCTATTTCCTTCGCAATGTATCGGTGAATTCGGGAGGCTGGCATGGCTGGAGATAATATCGGGTTATCGATTCCTTGTAAACTGTAATCCTGAAATTTTTCTTGAACTCCCGAGGTGGTCATGGTATAGACACGCGTTATCCTAAAACGCACGCTCTCGGATCCGACCGGAAGGTGCCCCCTGATAGGACAGGGGGATCCGGAGGAAAAGAAGGGAGCGGAGGCAATCAACCGCAAGAAGGAGAAAAGCATGTCTCAGATCAGCATGAAGCAACTGCTGGAAGCCGGTGTCCATTTCGGCCACCAGACCCGTCGTTGGAACCCCAAGATGAAGCCCTATATCTTCGGGGCGCGCAATGGTATTTATATCATTGACCTGCAGAAAACCGTTCGTTACTTCAAAAATGCCTACAGCTTCATTAAGGAGACCGTAGAGCGTGGTGACAAGGTTCTTTTTGTCGGGACCAAAAAACAGGCCCAGGATGCCATCAAGGAAGAGAGCCTGCGGGCTGAGCAGTATTTTGTCAATGACCGCTGGCTCGGTGGCATGCTCACGAACTTCTCTACCATCAAGGGGAGCATCGATCGTCTCAAGAAGATTGAGACCATGAGCACGGACGGTACCTACGATCTTCTGCCCAAAAAAGAAGTCCTGCAGCTTGAGCGGGAAAAAACCAAGCTTGAAAAGAGCCTTGGCGGCATCAAGAGCATGGCCAAAATGCCCGGTGCTATCTTCGTGATTGATCCCAAGAAAGAAACTATCGCGGTCAAAGAAGCCCGTAAGCTGGGTATTCCGGTTGTTGCAGTCGTCGACACCAACTGCGATCCTGACGATATCGACTATCTCATCCCCGGCAATGACGACGCTATCCGGGCCATTCGTCTGTTCACTGCCCGTATTGCCGATGCCTGCGTAGAAGGTGGTCAGGCCAGGGAAGCCGCGATTCGTACCAAACAGGAAGGCGCTGACGAGGCTCCGGAAGAGGCCGCTGCAAAAGAGGCCCCTGCTCAGGAAACTCCGGTGGAAGCCTGACTCTTCAGAACGGGTTATTTATTTCAGGCGACCGGTTATCCGGTCGCCTTTTCTCCGAAATAGGGGGACGATCTCTGGTGGTAGTACGCCTAAGGCATACTGGGTAAAGGTCCCTAATCATACAGACAGAGGAGGATTTCTGTGGCAAATATTACTGCATCAATGGTTTCCGAACTGCGCGCCAAGACCGGCGCGGGGATGATGGATTGCAAAAAAGCGCTGACCGAGGCCAACGGCGACATGGAAGAAGCAGTCAGCATCCTGCGCAAAAAAGGTCTTTCCGCCGCCGCTAAAAAGGCCGGCCGCGCTGCGGCTGAAGGGATGGTCGTGGCTGATGGCAATGACTCGGTGGGTGTGCTGGTTGAAGTCAACGCCGAAACGGATTTTGTAGCCAAAAACGAAGCCTTTCAGAAGTTCTGCGCCGGAGTAGCCAGCCTTGTCGTCGAAAAGGCCCCGGCTGATGTTGACGCCCTGATGTCTCTCGACTATCCCGGTACGGGCCGTACCGTTCTGGAAGAGCAGAATCATCAGGTCGCCACTATCGGCGAGAATATCGGTGTGCGGCGCTTCGCCCGTTTCGAGGCACCTGCTGCCGTCGAAGCCACCTATATTCACGGGGTTGGTAAGATCGGCGTGCTGATTGAGTTGACCACTGACAAAAAAAACGAGGCCAAAGTCGCCGACGTGGCCCGCCAACTGGCCATGCACGTGGCCGCCGCCAATCCCCAATACCTGAACCGGGAGGCCGTGCCTGCCGAGGTGGTTGAAAAAGAAAAAGAAATTATGCGGGTTAAAGCCCTTAACAGCGGCAAGCCTGAAAAAATCATCGACAAAATCATCGAGGGACAGATCAACAAGTTCTTCGGTGAAGTCTGTTTGGTTGAGCAGGCTTTTGTCATCGATCCTGATCTGACGATCAACAAGGTTCTGGGCAATCTCGGCAAGGAAATCGGCAGCGACGTTCAGCTGTCGCGCTTTGTCCGTTATCAGCTTGGCGAAGGTCTGGAGAAGAAGCAGGATGATTTCGCTGCGGAAGTGGCGGCTCTGAGCAGCAACTAAACGGAGAACTCATGGCTGACAAACCGATATACCGGCGAATTCTGCTCAAACTCAGTGGCGAGGCCCTGGCCGGAGAGCAGGGTTACGGCATTGACCCGGACGTTATTTCCTCCATCGCGGCTGAAATCAAGGAGCTTGTCGACCTTAAGATACAGGTCGCCTTGGTGATTGGCGGGGGTAACATTTTCCGTGGGGTGGCCGCGGCTTCCCGCGGAATGGACAGAGCCAGTGCCGACTATATGGGGATGATCGCCACCGTGATGAACAGTCTGGCTCTTCAGGATGCCTTGGAGAAGACGGGCGTCGTCACGCGGGTTCAGTCTGCCATCGAAATGCAGGAAGTTGCCGAACCCTACATCCGCCGGCGCGCTGTACGCCACCTGGAAAAAGGGCGGGTGGTCATCTTCGGTGCCGGTACCGGTAACCCCTATTTCACCACCGATACCGCCGCCAGCCTGCGAGCCATGGAAATTAACGCGGATGTTATTCTCAAGGCCACGAAGGTTGATGGTGTCTATAATGCGGATCCCGCCAAGGATAAATCCGCTGTCAAATTCGACACACTGACCTATCTGGAGGTTCTGCAGAAAGGGCTGCAGGTTATGGATGCCACAGCGACCTCCCTGTGTATGGACAATAAACTTCCTATTGTGGTATTCAATCTCACCCAACGCGGCAATATCAAAAAGGTCGTGCTGGGTGAAGAAATTGGTACCATCGTCAAAGGAGGGTGAAAGCCATGTATAAAGATGTGCTCGACAACGCTCGGCAGAACATGGACAAGGCTCTTGACAATCTCAAGCGGGAGTTTTCCCGTGTCCGCACGGGCCGCGCCAACGTCTCGCTGCTTGATGAGGTCCGGGTCAACTATTACGGCACGCCGACTCCACTCAACCAGGTGGGCACACTCACTGTGCCCGAGCCCCGGTTGATCACGATTCAGCCCTGGGAAAAGCAGTTGATTCCCGAAATCGAAAAAGCGATTTTCAAAGCCGACCTTGGCTTAAATCCCTCTTCTGATGGGCAACTGGTGCGTATTGCCATCCCGCCTCTGACTGAAGATCGACGCAAAGAGATGGTCAAGCAGGTCCGACGCATGGGGGAAGATGCCAAGGTGGCTGTCCGCAATGTGCGTCGCGATGGCAATGATACCCTCAAAAAGCTGGAAAAGGACAAAGAGATTTCTGAGGATGATCTCAAGCGGGCTGAGAAGGAAGTGCAGGATATCACCGACGCCCATATTAAGAAAATCGACGACACTGTCGCCCACAAAGAAACAGAAATCATGGAGATCTGATCTCCATTGTTAATCACCTGAAGGAGAATGAACATGGCTCTTAAAATCACTGAAGATTGCATTGCCTGCGGTACCTGTGTTGATTCCTGCCCTGTCGGCGCCATTGTGGAAGCCGGTGATAAGTACACGATCACCGATGACTGCACCGAGTGCCAGGCCTGCCTCGACTCCTGTCCGGTCAACGCGATCACCGTCTAGTCGTTAAAGGGGCGCTCTGGTAGCGCCCCTTTTGTTTGGTTGTTAAGCAATCTCTTTTTCTGCCTGCCCCTTTTCCCTGAATCAGATCGTTCCCCTTCCTGCCGATAGCCTGTCTTCATCGGGATTTCCCTTGTCAAATTCTCATCCTGACGGTATCCTACCGCTCATTTCATGAACCATTGATCCAGGAGCGTCGCGTCATGCCCGATCGAATACTGGTCGTTGATGATGAGAAAATCATTCTTGAACTCACATCCATGATCCTTAAAAGCAAGGGCTTTGAGGTGTTAACCGCCGGTGGGGGCGAAGAGGGCCTGCGGCTGGTCGAAGAGCACCGTCCGAGCGTGGTCCTGCTTGATTACATGATGCCGGTCATGGATGGCATGACAGTTCTCAAAAAGATTCGGAAAAGTTTTCCCGATACGTATGTCATTATGTTCACCGGCAAGGGCAGTGAAGAGATTGCCGTTGAACTCATGAAGGCCGGAGCCTCCGATTACGTTCTTAAGCCCTTCAACAATCAGGATCTGGTTGAACGCATCGAAAACGTCCTCAAGATCAGGCGGGTCGAACTTTTAAACAAGGAGCTTCGCCTCGAACGGGAACGTCTGCTGCGGGAGATCGAGGAGTGGAATCTCGAACTTGAGCGTCGCGTCGCCCAAAAGTCCTGTGAACTCGAAAAAGCCCACGCGGAAATCGTGCAGGCGGAAAAGTTGGCAACCCTGGGGCATCTGTCGGCCGGCATGGCCCATGAAATTCGCAATCCTCTCAATTCCATCAGCCTCTTTGCCCAGATTCTCAAACCGGTATTGGCCGAAGATGCCGAAAAGGCTTCCTATATCGATAAAATCCTGAAAGAAGTGGATCGCATCGATGACATTTTGGTCAAATTGCTTGCAGCCAGCAAACGTCCGCGCTTTGAACTGCAGAACCTGTCCTTGGGCGATGTTATCCAAAATTGTCTGTCAAGTTTCCAGGAACAACTGACCAACCAGGACATCGAGGTGAAACTGGATTTGCGTCCGTCCTCCCCCATCCAGGCCGACCCCGCCGAATTTGAACAGGTCTTTAACAACCTTTTCGCCAATGCCATTTACGAAATGCCGCAGGGGGGGACGTTAAGTGTCTCTCTGCAGCAGGACAATACGCATCTGGACATCACTGTATCGGATACCGGCGGTGGAATATCCCCTGAACACATCAATATGATTTTCGATCCTTTCTTCACGACTAAAAAGAAAGGCACGGGGTTTGGGCTCTCCGTTGTTCTGCGCATTATCAAGACTTACAATGGTCATATCTCCGTCGATACCCAGGAAGGCCGGGGCAGTGTATTCAATATCCGGCTGCCTGTGGCCCAAGCCTTAACCTGACCCCGTTTCCATGTTCTGCTGCCACCCGATATTTTTATACAGAGCAATAGCCCTTTCATTGAAAAAGGGGAGGATATGCCTCTTCGATTGAGGGATCTTACCCTGGATCTCGATCAGGACGAATCGCTGCTTGTCTCTCTCGTCGCTGAAGAACTTGGCCTCCCAAGGGGAGAGGTGCAAGATCTCCGTGTGGTGCGTCAGGGGATTGATGCGCGTAAAAAACCGCGCATTCTCAGGGTCTATACCGTTGAGTTTCTGGTCAAGGACGAGGAGGCAGTTTTAAAACGGCATGGGAAGAACGCTCGTTTGGAACGGACGGTTCCACCACTCTGCTGTGAGGCGAAGAACTTGTCTCTGCCAGGCCGGATTCTGGTTGTTGGCATGGGGCCGGCGGGTCTGTTCGCGGCACTGCGCCTCGCTCAGTGCGGTTTTTCGGTGACCTTGCTGGAAAGAGGTCGACCCGTTGAAGACCGGGTCAGGGATGTGAGGGATTTCTGGAGAGGTAAAGGGCTCTGTCCGGAAAGCAATGTGCAGTTTGGGGAAGGGGGGGCCGGCACCTTTTCCGACGGTAAATTGACCACCCGCGTCAATCATCCCTGGACGCGCCTCGTGCTGGAGACTTTGGTCCGTTTTGGCGCTCCCGCTGATATCCTCATCCAGGCCAAACCCCACGTGGGGACGGACAGGCTGCGCCTGGTTCTGATCAACTTTCGCCATGAACTTACCCGGCTTGGGGTCGATATTCGCTACCAAGCCAAGCTTACGGGTATCCTGACGCATAAAGGGCAGATTTCCGGAGCTCTGCTTGACGATGGTCAGTCTATCGACTGCGACGCTCTGGTATTGGCGCCGGGCCACAGCGCCCGTGACACCTATGAGATGCTGGCGTCCGCCGGGGTGCGTATGCAGGCCAAGCCTTTTGCTGTCGGGGTCCGGGTCGAACATCCGTCCGAGTGGATCAACACCATTCAGTACGGATTTCCCCATCACCCCCGTCTGCCAGCTGCCGAATATGCACTGACCTGCAACAATCCACAGAGTGGGCGTGGAACCTATTCCTTCTGTATGTGCCCTGGTGGCGAGGTGGTGGTCGCCTCCTCTGAAGCCGGGGGCGTGGTGGTCAACGGCATGAGTTATCTGAACCGGTCCGGTCCTTTTTCCAACAGTGCCCTGGTCGTGAGTGTACGCCCGGAAGATTTCAACGGCGATGATTGCCTGGCGGGTATGCGGTTCCAGCGCGAACTGGAAAAAAAAGCCTTTCTGGCCGGGGGTGGTGATTACAACGCCCCGGCCCAAAATCTGATGGATTTCCTGGGCCTTGATAAGCTGCCACTGCCTTCCGCCTCCAGTTGCCGACCGGGTATCCGGCCGGTTGAGCTTGAGGCGCTGCTACCGGTCTTTGTTACACAGGAACTGCGGCAGGCCCTGCCCGTCTTCAATCGCCGCATGAAGGGATTTATCTGCCCTGAGGCTGTTCTTATCGGTCTGGAGACCCGAACTTCCGCTCCGTTGCGTATTCTGCGCGGTGAGGATGGCCAATCCCTTTCCCATCCTGGACTGTACCCTGCCGGAGAGGGCGCCGGCTATGCTGGCGGCATTATGAGTGCGGCTCTGGACGGGTTGAAAGTCGCCGAATATATCGCCCAGAAAAAAAAGGATGAGCATGGAACTGTCTAAAACATACATTGCGAACATTCGAGAGAGAGACTTTGTCGACAGCCCTTTTCTGGTCAGGGACAAGGTCATGGCCATGGCCAAAAATGGCAAGCCCTATATGACCTTAAAGCTTGTGGATCGCACCGGTGAAGTCGAAGGCCGGGTCTGGGACCGGGTGGACGAGTTCAATGGCCTTTTTGGGAAAGATGACTTTATCCGGGTCAAAGGCAAGGCCAGCGTTTATTTGGGGAAAATGCAACTGGTGGTACAGGAGATCGAACGTCTGGCTGAAAAAAGCGTCTCCCTCGCCGATTTTCTGCCGGTAAGTTCCCGGGATACTCAGGTCATGGCGACCGAACTGCGGCAAAAGGTCGATTCCCTCAAAAATCCCCATCTCCGGGCCCTGCTGAAAGTTTTCCTGGATGATTCCGACTTTTTGCAGGCCTACTGCAAGGCGCCCGCCGCCAAGTCGATGCATCACGTTTATCTCGGCGGCCTGCTTGAGCATTCTCTGGCCGTGGCCGATCTTGCCGACGATATCTGTAGGCGGTATTCTGAACTGGACCGTGATCTTCTGGTCGCGGGAGCCTTGCTGCACGATATCGGCAAAGTCGACGAGCTTCGTTATGTCAGAACCTTCGACTACACGGATGAAGGCAAGCTTCTGGGGCACATCGTCATGGGCGTGGAGATGATCGACGAAAAGCTTCGGGGACTCGAAAATTTCCCCCGCCCGCTCGCTTTGCTCCTCAAACATCTGCTTCTGTCCCACCACGGCCAGTACGAGTACGGTTCGCCCAAGCGGCCCAAAACGATGGAGGCTGTGGTTCTCAATTTTATTGACGACTTGGATGCCAAGATCAACGGTGTTCGCACCCACATTGAAAAAGAACCGGACAGCGACAGCGCCTGGACCAGCTATCATCGGCTGTATGATCGCTATTTTTTCAAGCCGCAAAACCTGGCCGAGCCGACGGGCACCCCTAATGAAGAGCAGGAAAGGGAGGTTGTCATGAAGCCGGCGTCTCCGGCCCGGCCAGCCGCCCGCCCCAAAAATGACAAAAAGCCTTCTTTCGGCTTTTCTCTCGCGGATCAATTGAAAGGCAAAAGTCTGGATCTTTTTGCCGCCAACCCGGAAAAGGAGGAAGGCGATGATCGTTGAATGTCTCACTGTTGGCCCCTTGCAGGTTAACTGTTTTATCGTTGTGGATGAACTTTCGCAGACGGCCATGGTGGTGGATCCGGGGGATGAGGGAGAGCGCATCTGGCAGTTTCTTCAAAAAAAGGGTTGGACTCTGACGGCTATCGTCAATACCCACGGACACTTCGATCACATTGGTGGCAACCGTTTCCTGGTTGAAAAAACCGGGGCGTCTCTCATGATTCACCGTGACGATTTGCCTCTTTTGCAAAATGCCGCACAGCACGCCGCTATTTACGGGTTGAAAACCACTTCTTCGCCAGAACCACAACGCCTGCTGGCTGAGGGCGAGGTGCTGAATCTGGGCGATCTGGCGTTTTCCGTGCTCCACGTGCCCGGACATTCTCCCGGTGGCATCTGCCTCTATGGGGAGGGGCATCTTTTCGCTGGCGACGTCCTTTTTGCCGGTTCTGTGGGCCGAACGGACCTCCCTGGCGGTGATCACGACATCCTGATTCAGGGCATCAGGCAGAAGCTGCTTGTATTGCCGGAACAGACCGTTGTCCATACCGGCCATGGCCCCGATACGACGATCGGAAGGGAAAAGCGATCCAATCCTTTTGTCGGGTTCGGCAGCTGAAACTTTTAAGGCCGAAGGGAGAATGTGGAATGCTGAAAGGGAAAAAAATTGTTCTGGGCGTGTCCGGTGGCATTGCCGTCTACAAGGCTGTTGAACTTTTGAGGCTTTACGTGAAGGCTGGGGCGGATGTTTTTGTGATCATGACAAAAAACGCTCAGGAGTTTGTGACTCCCCTTACGTTCCAGACCCTGTCAGGCAATCCCGTCCACACGGAATTGTTCGATCTTTTCCAGGAAAAAGAGATAGGTCATATTTCGCTGGCCGACCGGGCTGACCTGTTTGTCCTCGCCCCGGCTACGGCCAATCTGATCGGCAAAGTCGCTGGCGGCATAGCCGATGACCTGCTGACCACCACCATCATGGCCACCAAGGCCCCGGTTCTTTTCGTGCCCGCCATGAACGTGAATATGTGGGAAAATCCCCTCTATCGACAAAATGAAGAGAAGCTCAAATCTGTCGGTTACCAGGTGATGGAGCCGGCTCTGGGTATGTTGGCCTGTGGCTGGGAAGGGAAGGGGAAGCTGCCCGATCCTGCCGATATCCTGGCCGAAACCGAAAGACTGCTCCAC
The DNA here is from genome assembly GCF_024197615.1 of Desulfuromonas sp. KJ2020. Lineage (NCBI taxonomy): Bacteria > Pseudomonadati > Thermodesulfobacteriota > Desulfuromonadia > Desulfuromonadales > Desulfuromonadaceae > Desulfuromonas > Desulfuromonas sp. KJ2020. The sequence goes on along the minus strand of NZ_JAKUKE010000003.1, from coordinate 1,027,086 downwards.
CCGCGGGACCTGGCGGGAGAAACGGTCCTCGTCACGGCTGGTCCTACCCGAGAGGAAATAGATCCAGTCCGCTACATCAGCAACTATTCTTCCGGAAAAATGGGATATGCCATCGCTCGGGCCGCTTTCCTGCGCGGCGCCCGTGTCGTGCTGATTTCAGGTCCTACCTGTCTTGTTCCTCCTTGCGGTTTGGAGTTCCATCGTGTCGGCAGCGCCCGTGAAATGCAGCAGGTCGTGCGGCAATTTGCCGATGAGGCCAGCATCCTGATCAAGGCTGCCGCCGTGGCGGATTATCGTCCCGCCCAGGCTTCTTTGCGCAAAATCAAGAAGGAGCAGACCGACAATCTCCAGCTTACCCTGGAAAAAAACCCCGATATTCTGGCAGAACTTGGTCAGAACAAGGGGAAGCGCCTTTTAATAGGTTTTGCGGCGGAGACGGATGATCTGTTGGAAAACGCCGCCCGCAAACTTCGGGATAAAAATCTGGATCTGATTGTCGCCAACGATGTCACCGAAGCGGGTGCCGGCTTTGATGTCGATACGAATGTCGTCAGGTTTCTCTTCGCCGATGGCAGCCGGGAGGCTTTGCCGCAGATGAGCAAGGATGAAGTGGCCCATGCCTTGCTCGATCGGATCAAACGTCTGAAGGAACAGCGCAATAATTGAGTTGGCTGGCTGTCAGGTCTGGGAAAGCATGGCGAGGAGCTGATCCGGCTGCGTGATGCCGGCCCGAAATTGCGGACGCAATTCGGTGATGATGTTTTCCGCTTCTTTTTCCGGCAACTTGCCGTCAAGCCAGAGCAGATTGAGGTTTTTGCGAATCATTTTAGCGGCATGCAGGGCCCGTTCTCCCGTCGGATCGGCTTTCCAGTAGGGACTGCCCTCGCCGTGGACCAGGACGCTTTCCGTTGCCTCGCGAGCCAAGCCGAGATATTCCTCGTGATATTCCTCGGGAAGCACCCATTTGGAAGTTGTGGACAGGGAACGGATCATTTTCTGCCATTGCTGCAGGCGGTTGAGCAGCAGCAGTGAATTGAAAAGCCTCTTGTTGGTCGTGAAAGAAAAGATGGTGTCCGAGAGCACCGATCGCAGCATGCGGTCATTGTCCTGAAAGTTTTTCCGGGCCACTGTCCGGGCCAATTCCCAGATGGCCGGATCGACCTTGGCCTCCAATCGAAGCTCCCAATAGGCATGTTTCAGCAGAATTGTGTTGAAGGTGCGCACCATCTTGAAGGGAACGAAATAGGAATGCGCCACGGTGTCAGCGGCCAGATGGCTCAGATAGCCATAGGCGCAGGCCAGTTGGGAGTCGCTTTTGGCTGCCTCCAGAATTTTTTTGCCCATTCGCCAGCTATGACAATGATTGAGATAGTGGGTGTGCTTTTTGCCGAGGGTGATGTCGGCGCTCATACAGCCATAGAGGTAGTCGTTGGGGTAGGCGGAGAGCAGAGTCTGCAGGGCGGGGGCCAGGATGGAGAGGTTGGAGAGAATATGCGACCCCAGTTGCAGGTGCACCCCGACCCCCCAGGCGTAGGCATCTGCAGGCAATAACAGGAATAAAAAAAAGAGTAGTATCGTGGAAAAAGCCATAGGCTAAAATGTCTCGGTTTTTTCTAAAGATTAGTCCACCACCGGCGTGATGTAAAGGGCTTATGGGGAACGATGTAAAACAACAAATCCTGGAAATTTTAGGGCAGACGAAAAGCCTGCTCGAGGATTTAGCCTTATCGGGAACCCACGAAATCCCCGTGATTCCCCGGGCTGAAGCCTTGCCGCGCTGCGAGCTCCCCCCCAGTGGAGGAGGGCAGGGGGCGGCTGTGCTTTGTCAGCGGGAGAGTCTTGAGGAAATTCTGACGGATCTCGGCGATTGCCGTCGCTGTCCCCTTTGTGAGGGTCGTAAAAATATTGTTTTTGGTGTGGGCAATCCGCAGGCGCGGTTGGTCCTGGTTGGGGAGGCGCCAGGGCGTGAGGAAGATGAGAAGGGAGAACCTTTTGTCGGCGAGGCAGGGCGACTCTTGGACCGAATTCTTCACGCCATGGGGCTGGGGCGCGACCAGGTCTATATCTGCAACGTGGAAAAATGCCGCCCCCCTGGCAACCGCGATCCTCGCCTGGAAGAAATCGAGGCCTGCGAACCCTTTCTTATCCGTCAATTGGCATCCATACGGCCCAGCGTGATCGTGGCTCTCGGCAAATTTGCCGCCCAGACCCTGTTGCGGGACCAAACCTCCATCACCCGCCTCCGGGGGACTTGGAAGGATTACCACGGTATTCCTCTCATGCCCACCTACCACCCGGCCTATCTGCTGAGAAATCCCTCAGGAAAGCAGGAGGTCTGGGAGGATATGAAGCAGGTGCTCAAGCGGCTTCAGCAGAGCGAGCAGGGATGACGGCCGCCAAGGGATCTTTGTTGGAGATACAGGGTGTCGGTGTCACACGCCGGGACGCCGAAGGGTCGTCCGTCGACATTCTCAGGGATATCGACTTGGGGGCTCAGCCTGGCCGGCTGACCGTGGTCTTTGGCCCTTCCGGCGGCGGAAAGTCGACTCTAATAAGGCTGTTGAATCGGCTTGAAGAACCGAGCGCCGGCAAAATTCTTCTTGGCGGAGAAGATGTCATTCGTCTGGATCCTATTCTTTTGCGCCGGCGTGTCGGGCTCGTGCCGCAGCGGCCCTTCATGTTTCCTGGCACCGTACTGGACAATCTGCAACGCCCCTTCGCCTATCGCCGTCAGGCTCCGCCCTCCGTGGATAGTACAGAGATCCTCACCGTCCTGGAGGCTTGTCGCCTTTCCCGCGAGATGCTGACCCGGCCGGCCCGCGCGCTGTCCATCGGGCAGCAGCAGCGGGTTTGTCTGGCGCGAACACTCATAACCGATCCGGAAGTACTGCTTCTTGACGAACCGACCAGCGCGCTTGACCGGCCGACAGGGGACCGCCTGGGGCAGATGCTGAAAGACATCTGCCGGACGCGCAACCTGACGCTGGTTATGGTCAGTCATGACCTGCGCATGGTCGAACACATCGGGGATTATCTTTACTACCTTGATGGTGGTTCTATCCTGGAGGAGGGAAGCGCCGACGATGTCCTGAGTCGTCCCCAGACCGACTCGCTTCGCCGCTTCCTGGCGGAACCCTGGGAACGCGCGGTGGAGAATTAGGATGGAACAGGCGGAACTCATTGTTCTTGACACCATTGACCTGGTCTGGGCCTACGGCCTGATTCTGTTGACCTTCGGTCTGGCGAGGCTGCAGAAGGTTGGGCAGGAAAAACAGTTTCTGTGGGCCTCTGTGCGCATGGTCGCCCAACTGTTGGCCATCGGCTATACTTTGCACCTTGTTTTTGCCATCCGCAGCCCTTTGCCCGTTCTGCTCATCCTGCTGGTCATGGCCGGGTTTTCTGTCCAGGTCATGGCCGGGCGCGTCAAAGGAAAGATGCCCGGCTTTTACAAGGTCGTCGGTGTCGCCATCCTTGTTGGCTGTGGTCTGGTCTCTTTCTATTTCTGCCTGGTGGTGGTGGGGTTCACTCCCTGGTACGACCCGCGCTATCTGATTCCCCTGGTTGGGATGATCATCGGCAATTCCATGAATGGCGCCAGTCTGGCGGCCGAACGACTGCATAGCGAACTGGCGGAGAGAAAGGACGAGATTGAAACGGCCCTCTGCCTGGGGGCGTCGGCTCGACAGGCTTCGCAGGAGGCCATGCGCAGCGCCTTCAGGGCGGCCCTGATTCCAGCGACCAATACCATGGCCGCCATGGGAATCGTTTCTCTTCCAGGCATGATGACCGGTCAGATCCTGTCGGGCACCGAGCCCGTTGTGGCCGTCAAATACCAGATCGCCATCATGTGCGCCATTACCGGTGCCGTAGCCATCACGACTTTTCTGATTGTGCACCGGGGTTATCGCGCCTACTTTTCCCGGGCGCACCAGCTTCTTGATCTTTCAGCGCCAAGATCCTGATGGGCCGATTGGCTGACTCCTGTGTGAGCAGAAGTTCAGATGCGGCTCGACTCGGCAGAGCGTGGTTTGTGATGGGGGTTGTCGAGGCTCAGCCGCTTCATTTTTTCCACCAGGGTTGTGCGATTGATCTGCAGCAGCGCTGCGGCCCTGGCCTTGACCCCCTGGCTCAACTCCAGCGCTTCCAGAATCATTCCCCGTTCGATATCCGCCAGGACCTGCTCCATGTCGAGCCCTGATCCTCCCACTTTCGGGGTCATGAAGTCAGGGCCCGAGGCTTTATAGTCACCGCCGCCGACGTGCTGAGGCAGGTCCCGCCTCTCAATGCTCTCTCCGTCCGTGAGGGCAACGGTTCGTTCAATGACGTTTTCCATCTCGCGGACGTTCCCCGGCCAATCATACCTTTCAAGGGCCTGCATGGCCTCGGGGGAAAGGGACATGAGGGGCCGCTTCATCTCCTTGCAGGTTTTCTGCAGAAAATGCCGCGCCAACAAGGCGATATCCTCGCGGCGGTCCCGCAGCGGTGGTAGCAGGATAGGGATGACGTTGAGGCGGTAATAGAGATCTTCCCTGAATAATCCCCTTTTGACCTGCTCTTCCAGGTTGGCGTTGGTCGCCGACACGACCCGAACGTTGAGTTTGATTTTTTTACTCCCGCCGACCCGTTCGACTTCCTGTTCCTGCAATACCCGCAACAGCTTCATCTGCAGATGCATCGGCATGGTGCCGATCTCGTCCAGAAAGATCGTTCCATTATTGGCGACTTCGAATTTGCCGGATTTGTCCAGCACCGCGCCGGTAAAAGAGCCACGCACATGGCCAAAAAGTTCGCTTTCGAGCAGATCGGCCGGAATCGCCCCACAGTTGATGGCGACAAAGGGCTGCTCCTTGCGGCTGCTGTTGTAGTGGATGGCGCGGGCGACAAGTTCCTTGCCGGTCCCCGATTCACCCAGGATAAGAATAGTTGAATCGGTCTGCACAATTTTTTCCATGCGGGAAAAAACCTGCTGGATGGCCAAGCTGTTGCCGATGATGTTTTCAAACTTGTATTTGCCGCGCAGTTGCTGACGCAGATACAGGTTTTCGGCGACCAGCTGGCTTTTTTCCAGTGCCTTGGCCACCAGCACCTTGAGCTTTTCGATATTGAACGGTTTGGTGATGTAGTCGAACGCCCCTTCTTTCATGGCCTCGACGGCCGTTTCGGCTGAGGCATTTCCTGTAATCAGGATGACATTGGTGTAGGGGGAGTCGGCTTTGACCTTTTTGAGGATGTCGATGCCGCTGACGCCCGGCAGAAAAAGATCCGTTATGACGATCTCAAAAGGAGTGCTCTGCATGATTTGCAGCGCTTCTTCACCGGAATCCGTCGACTGGACCCTGTAACCGGCGCTGGTCAGCAGCATAGACAGCGCATCCCTGTTGTTGGCTTCATCGTCGATGATCAAAATCTGTGAAAGGTTGTTCATGGCATCTCCGGGAAGGAGGGAAGGGGGCGTCATATCTTTGACGGTTTGTACCTTAGCACAGGGCGAATCGGGAGGCAAGATGCCTTGCCAGGGTAATCAAGGAGGGGGTTCCTCTTTTTGACAGGCCAGAGGGCCTGGGGTAAGCTTTTCAGCATGAATAGATACATGCGAACAGGCCTCTTTTTGATGCTGTTGCTGTTGGCTTGGGGCTCTGCGTCGGCAGGATACGCCGCAGACGTTATCCGGGTGGTGCGCGTCAACGAGGCGATCACTCCTACCGTGGCCGACTTTATCGCGACTGAACTTCGCGGGACCAATGAGCGCCCGGACAAGGCCTTTCTGCTGGAGTTGGACACGCCGGGAGGGCTTGACACCGCCATGCGGGACATTATCAAGGCGATGCTGGCTTCGCGCATCCCTGTCATCGTGTATGTCTATCCCCCCGGAGCGAGAGCTGCTTCGGCCGGAGCGCTCATTACTTTGGCGGCTGATTTCGCGGTCATGGCCCCCGGTACCAATATCGGGGCCGCCCATCCGGTGTCCGTCGGCGCCGGCGGACAGCAGGACACGACCATGATGGACAAGGTTCTTGCCGACGCGGTTGCTTATGCACGCAGTCTCGCTGAACAGCGCGGGAGAAATACGGACTGGGCCGAGCGCATCGTGCGGGAGAGTATGTCCACACCGGCCTCCGAAGCACTGCAGCTAAAAGTCATCGACCTCATCGCCGCCGATGAAAAGGAACTGATCGCGGGGCTTGATGGCCGTCGGTACCTGCGCCAGGGGCAGGCCCTGGTGTTGGATATTGCCGGTGCCGAGCTGAGCGTGGCCGAGATGAGCTGGCGGCAGAAAATCCTGGCGACCATCAGCAACCCCAACGTTGCCTATATGCTTCTGATGCTCGGAATCATGGGGATATTTTTCGAGATCTCCCAACCCGGCGGGATTTTGCCGGGGGCTTTAGGTGCCATCGCTCTGCTGCTGGCCCTCTTTGCCTTCCAGACCCTGCCGATCAATTATGCCGGCGTTCTGCTCATTCTGCTGGCTATCATTCTCTTTATATTGGAAGTCAAAATCGTCTCCTACGGCATGCTTTCCATCGGTGGACTTGTCGCCATGACGCTGGGGTCCTTGATGCTCATCGAGAGTTCCGAGCCCTATCTGCAGATATCCCGTGCCATTATCGCGGCCACCGTGGCCGTTTTTGGAGGATTTTTCCTGCTGGTCCTCTTTTTTGTGGTGCGAACGCAGAAAAGTCGTTTTTTCTCCGGCGCCGAGGGCATGGTCGGGGAACGAGGGCAGGCCGTGACGGCCATCCAGGAGGAAGGGAAGGTATTCGTCCACGGGGAATACTGGAATGCTTTTTCCAAACAGCCTATCAGCAAGAATCAGGATATTGTGGTAGTCCGCCTTGAGGGCAACCTTCGCATGGAGGTAGCTCCCTGGCCAATCAGTGAACCTGTGGCTCACCCTCTAGCGGCAAATGGCTCTATTGACCCCGGGCAGGACATAACGATGAACAAGGAGGATTCATGATACCCGTTGGCCTCATCGGTTGGGCGGTCGTTTTAGGATTGTTGCTGTTTATTATCATTCAGGCGGTTCAGATTCTTATGGAATATGAACGGGGAGTCGTCTTTCGCCTCGGGCGATTTTCCTCGGTCAAAGGGCCAGGCCTGCGGCTGATCATTCCTTTTGTCGACCGCCTGGTCAAGATCAGCCTGCGCACAGTGGCCATGGATGTGCCACCCCAGGATGTCATCACCAAGGACAATGTCTCCGTCAAGGTCAACGCCGTTCTCTACTTCCGGGTTCTTTCCCCCGAGAAGGCCCTGATCGAGGTGGAGAACTATCTCTACGCTACCAGCCAGTTGGCTCAGACATCCCTGCGCAGCGTCCTTGGACAGTCCGATCTGGATGATCTGCTGTCGCACCGGGAGCGCATCAATCAGGAGCTGCAGAATATTCTCGACCGGCAAACCGATCCCTGGGGGGTCAAAGTTTCCAATGTCGAGATAAAACATGTCGATCTGCCGGCGGAGATGCAGCGGGCCATGGCGCGGCAGGCGGAGGCGGAAAGGGAACGGCGTTCCAAGGTGATCCACGCCGAAGGAGAATTCCAGGCTTCCCAGAAATTGTCCGAGGCGGCTAAAGTGATGAGTGGTGAACCGACGGCTTTGCAGTTGCGTTTTTTGCAGACTCTCACTGAAGTCGCTACTGAAAAGAACTCGACCATTATTTTCCCGGTCCCCATCGATCTCATTCAGCCCTTTCTGGATTCCCGTAAAAAGGGGGCTTCCTCTTCGGATTGACAGCCATCAGAACCTCCTGAGATTTTATTTCTCCGGAGGTTCTGATGTTTTTTGTGCGTGCGAAATATGGGATGAGTTGTGAAATGAGGTTGTTTTTGTGCAGTGGAATCAAGACGTTAAAATATAGAACAATATTTTATATTGACAAGAGTATTTGCCATTTGGTTATATGTGCGTCATCTTGTCTGTCGGCATAAGCATTTAAATTTACGTAAAAAAAATCATTGAAACTAAATTTTAAGTACGCCTGTAAGTGTTTTATTTTTGATAAAGACTTTTCGTGCGGTTGAAAAATTCATTTTCTGCTGGAGGAGGTTGAATGTCCGTCAAGAAATTCAAAAAAATACTGGCTGCAAACCGTGGGGAGATTGCCATCCGCATTTTCCGGGCCTGTACGGAACTGGGAATCAGTACCGTCGCCATTTATTCGGAAGAGGACAAACTGTCCCTGCACCGCTATAAGGCGGACGAAGCCTACCTGATTGGAAAGGGTAAGGGCCCTATCGACGCCTACCTGGGAATTGACGAGATTATCGACCTGGCGCGACGCAAAGAAGTCGATGCCATTCATCCCGGCTATGGCTTTCTATCGGAAAATCCCGATTTTGCCGAAGCTTGCGCTCGGGCCGGTATTGCCTTTATCGGACCTACTCCGGAGATTCAGCGGCGTTTGGGTGACAAGGTCTCGGGGCGGCAGGTAGCCCTGGCCTGCGATGTGCCCGTCGTTCCCGGCACCGAGAAACCGATCGCCACCGAAGAGGAAGCTTTGATCTTCGCCAAGTCGTGCGGCTACCCTATCATTGTCAAAGCCTCTGCTGGCGGAGGCGGTCGGGGCATGCGCGTCGTTCGCAACCAGAAAGAACTGCTGGAAGGGCTCAAGTCCGCTGCTTCCGAAGCCAAGGCGGCTTTTGGCAATGCGGCGGTCTTTCTGGAAAAATACATTGAAAACCCCAAGCATGTCGAAGTGCAGATTCTGGGTGATTCACACGGCAATATCGTGCATTTTTATGAGCGGGATTGTTCCATCCAGCGCCGGCACCAGAAAGTTATCGAGATGGCGCCGTCCCTCTACCTTTCTGAGGAAAAAAGAGCCGAACTGTGCGGATATGCGATGAAGATTGCCCGCGAGGTGGGCTATGTCAATGCGGGTACGATTGAATTTCTGACGGACCGGGACGGACATTTCTACTTCATCGAGGTCAACCCCCGCATTCAGGTTGAGCACACGGTGACAGAGATGGTCACCTCCCGCAACCTGGTTCAGGCCCAGATTCGTATCGCCGAAGGGCACAAACTGTCCGACCCGGAGATCGGCATTCAGGGACAGGACGATATCCAGATGCGCGGGTATGCTATTCAGTCCCGTATTACCACGGAGGACCCCCAGAATAGTTTTGCCCCCGATTTCGGTACCATTAAAGCTTTCCGCACCGCGGCCGGTTTCGGTGTGCGACTTGATGCGGCGGCCGGTTACGCCGGAGCCCAGATTACACCGCATTACGACTCTTTGCTCGTGAAAATTTCTGCCCATGGTCTGACTTTTGCCGATGCTGCCCGCACCATGAATCGGGCTCTGCAGGAATTCCGTATCCGTGGAGTGAAGACCAATATCGGTTTTCTGGAAAAGGTCATCACCCATCCGACCTTTTTGGCGGGCAAATGCGACACCTCCTTTTTAGACAACCATCCTGAACTTTTCGTGCTGCCGGCCAAGAAAGATCGCGCCACCAAGATTTTGCGCTGTATCGGCAACACGGTGGTCAACGGTTATCCCGGCCTCAAAGTGCCGCTGCAGTTCAAGGATCTGCGCGAACCCGAGGTGCCCGATATCCCTTATGGTCAGGCCCATCCCCGCGGCTCCAGAGACATCCTGCTCGACAAGGGGCCGGAAGGGCTGGCCGATTGGGCGCTGAAGCAGAAAAAGCTGCTGCTGACGGACACCACCATGCGGGATGCCCACCAGTCTCTCATGGCGACACGCTTCCGTACCTTCGATCTCGATCGGATTGCCGAAGCGACCAGTCATCTGGGCGGTTCGCTCTTCTCCCTGGAAATGTGGGGCGGGGCGACGTTCGATGTCTCCATGCGCTTTTTGCGGGAAGATCCCTGGGAGCGCCTCGATCGCCTGCGCAAGAAGGTTCCTAACATTCTGTTCCAGATGCTGCTGCGCGGCTCTAACGCGGTCGGGTATACCAACTACCCGGACAACGTGGTGCAGGAGTTTGTGGCCAAGGCGGCCGAAAGCGGCATCGATATCTTCCGGGTTTTCGATTCCCTGAACTGGACCAAAGGGATGAGCGTCGCCATGGATGCCGTGCGCAAAAACGGCGCTGTGTGCGAGGCCGCCATGTGCTATACCGGCGACATTACCGATCCCAAGCGGCATAAATATCCCCTGAAGTACTATGTCGATCTGGCTAAAGAGCTGGAAAAGATGGGGGCCCATATTCTGGCGATCAAGGACATGGCCGGGCTTCTCAAACCCTTCGCGGCCGAGAAGCTGATCAAGGCCCTGAAAAACGAGATCGGCATTCCCATTCATCTGCATACCCACGATACTTCCAGCAACGGCGGCGCCATGCTGCTTATGGCGACGCAGGCTGGCGTGGATATTGTCGACTGCGCCCTCTCTTCCGTATCGGGGTTGACGGCCCAGCCCAACCTCAATGCCCTGGTTTCCACGCTCAAGGGAACCATCTGGGACCCCAAAGTCGATGAAGACGGTCTGCAGAAGCTGGCCAATTACTGGGAGACGGTCAGACCCTACTATGCGCCCTTCGAGTCAGAGTTGCGCAGTGGTACGGCCCAGGTTTATTATCATGAAATTCCCGGCGGGCAGTATTCCAACTACAAGCCGCAGGTCGAAGGGCTCGGCCTCGGTCACCGTTGGGAAGAGTGCAAGGAGATGTACCGCAAGGTCAACGACATGTTCGGGGATCTGGTCAAGGTGACGCCTTCCTCCAAAATTGTCGGCGACATGGCCATGTTCATGGTGCAGAACAACCTGCAGCCCGAAGATGTCTTTGAGCGGGGCGAAGAACTCACCTTCCCGCAGGGGGTGGTGGATTTCTTCAAAGGGATGATTGGCCAGCCCTACGGCGGCTTCCCGGAGAAGTTGCAGAAGATCATTCTCAAGGGGGAGGCGCCGCTGACCTGCCGGCCGGGCGAGCTGTTGGAGCCGGTGGATTTCTCCGCCAAAAAGGTCGAGGTGGAAAAGAAACTCGGACATGCCATCAGTGACCGCGAAGTCCTTTCCGCCGTTCTTTATCCCGGTGTTTTTGAAGAGTTCGACCGCTATCGCCAGGAGTACAGCGACACCTCGTTTCTGCCCACGCCCGTCTTCTTCTATGGCCTGGGCGTCGGTGACGAGACCAGCATCGACATCGAACCGGGCAAGACCCTGATCATCAAACTCAACGCCATCGGTCGCGTTCAGGAAGACGGCACCAGGTCCATCTATTTTGAACTCAATGGCGAGCCCCGGCAGGTCACCGTCAAGGATCTCTCCATCGAAACCGGCGAGGTCTCCCACAAAAAGGCAGACCCGGACGATCCCAAACAGGTTGGCGCCCCGATGCCCGGTAAGATTTTCAAGATTCTGGTCAATGTCGGCGACGAGGTTGTCGCCGGGGACACTTTGCTGTCAACAGAGGCCATGAAGATGGAGACCAACGTCAAGGCCAAAAAGGATGGCGTGGTGGGTGAAATTCTCTTTAAAGAAGGGGAGCAGGTGCAGCAGGGCGATCTGCTGATTGTGCTGGAATAATCTGCGCCTGTCTCTAAAACAAAAAAACAGGAGGCGGCCTTTCGGGGTCGCCTCCTGTTTTTTGTTGCGCAACTTTCTTCACCTTGCAAAAGAAATCAGCTCCTCTAGCCGGAGTTGTCGTCAGACACCGGATTGTCCTCCTCATCTATCTCATGTCGTTTTCGGCTGAGGGGGTAGATGAAAGCCGTCAGAGCGATCAAAAGAAAGGTGGTGGCCAGCAACACGCCATAGAGGATCAACGGATCGCCAACGATCCGATTGAAGCCGGTACCGAAAAGAACGAGCAATAGCCCCCCGCCTACGATAACCGCTTTCATCTCAGACTCCGCCTCCCGTAACCCGGTAGAGTGTTACCAAGTTGGCCTGACGGGCCAAAAGCGCGTTGATGAGATTCTGCTGCGCGCTGAAGAGAGCGCGCTGAGAATCAAGGACGTTGAGAAAACTGCTGATCCCTTTACTGAAACGGGCTTCCGACAGCCGGTAGGTTGCCGCTGTCGCTTCCACCAGCGCTGTCTGTGCGGCAATCTCTTCATCAATGGTCCCTCGCTGAGCGAGCGCATCGCTGACCTCCCGAAAAGCGGCTTGAATGGCGCCTTCATATCGGGTGAGCAGAATATCTCGATCGACCCTGGATACGGCCAGCCTGGCTCGCAGGCTGCCGGCATTGAAAATGGGCAAGGTCAGTCCTGGCGCAAAAGTCCAGGCACGAGAGTCAGAATCAAAAAGGTCGGACAGTTCGGTGCTGGCCAACCCAGCCGAGGCCGTGAGGGAGATGCGGGGGAAAAAGGCGGCCCTGGCCGCACCGATATTGGCGTAGGAACCCTTGAGGCTGTGCTCGGCGGCCAGAATGTCAGGCCGGTTCAGCAGGACCTCGGAAGGAAGGCCAGCTGATACAAGGTTGCTGTCGACGACCTGGATCAGGCTATCCGGTAGCAGGTCGGTTGGCAGGTCTATGCCGGTCAATAGTCGCAGGGCGTTTTCTCCTTCCGCCACCATCCGGGTATAATAGGCGATTTGACTCCTGGCCCCTTCTACCGTGGTGCTGGCCTGCCGCACTTCCAGTTCGGAGGCAACCCCGGCCTCGAAGCGTCGCCGGGTCAGGTCGTATGTCGCCTGATGGCTCTTCTGTGTTTCTTTTGCCAAGGTGAGCTGTTCGTGGGCGGCGGCCAGCCTGAGATAGCTTGCGGCCACCTCGGAAATCAGGGAAACCTGGGCTGCGCGCCCAGCCTCCTCGCTGGCCAGATAGGCTTCCAGAGCCTGTTTTTTGAGGTTGCGAAGGCGTCCGAAAAAGTCGATTTCCCAGGAGCTTATCCCTAAATTGACGTCGAATTGTTCCCATGTCCGTTCGCTGCCGGTCAAAATGCCGGGATCGTGCTGACGCAAGAATCCGGCGCCGGCATTAACTGCCGGGAACAGTTCGGCTCGCTGGATGCGGTATTGGGCTCGAACGCGCTCGATGTTAAGGGTGGCTTCACGCAGGTCGCGATTATGTTCCAGCGCGCGGGCGATGAGGGTGCGCAGGTTCGGGTCGGTGAAGAACGTCTGCCACGGCGCCTTGGCCAATGTCTTGTCCGCTGAATGTTCGATCCTGCTTTGATAGGCCGCGCCTTGGGGCCAATCCTGGGGTACGAGGGTCTCGGCGCGTTGGTAGTCAGGTGCCAGGGTGGCGCAACCGGACAAGGCCGAACCTACGCATAAAATCATAATTGCCAGTAACTTTCTCATATCAATGCCCCTTTGCTGCCTGGGCTGCAGCTGCTCTGGCCTCTGCGCGGGCCTTATCGCGCCCGAAGGTCTTTTTGATCAGTACGTAAAATAGAGGAGCGAAAATCGTCACCAGGAAGGTTGAGGTTACAACGCCGCCTAAAACCGCGGTACCGATGGCGGTCTGCGCTCCAGCGCCGGCGCTGCTGGCCAGCGCCAGCGGTAACACGCCGAAACCGAAGGCCAGCGATGTCATGATGATGGGCCTCAGCCTGAGTTTGGAGGCTTCTAGAGTGGCTTCTATCAGGTCCATGCCGCTATCCACTCGGTCCTTGGCAAACTGGACGATGAGGATGGCGTTTTTGGTGGTCAAGCCCAAAGTCGTCAGCAAACCGATCTGGAAATATACGTCATTAGGTTTGCCGAGCAGAGTCGAGGCGATAACGCCACCGATGGCTCCCAACGGCAGAGTCAGCAGGATGGAAAAGGGTATGGGCCAGCTTTCGTACAGGGCCGCAAGGCACAGGAAAATAACCAGCACCGAAAAAGCGTACAAGAGCCCTGTTTGCGAACTGCCCTGCCGTTCCTGATAGCTGAGGCCATTCCAGTCGTAGCCAACCCCTTGCGGTAGTTTAGTCACGAAATCCTCCATTTTGGCCATGGCTTCGCCGGAACTGTATCCCTTGGCAGGTTCCCCCAGGATGTTGATCGAAGGAAAACCGTTAAAGCGTTCCAGACTGGGACTGCCGTAACTCCAGTTGCCGGTGGCAAAAGCGCTGAATGGCACCATCCTCCCTTTATCGTTGCGGACGTATAGTTTTTCCAGATGTTCCGGCAGCATGCGATAGGGCGCATCGGCCTGCACATAGACGCGCTTGACCCGGCCGCGCTGAATAAAATCGTTGACGTATGCGCTGCCAAAGGCCGCGGAGATGGTGTTGTGAATAGTGTTGATGGAAACGCCCTGAGCCCCGGCTTTTTCCCAGTCGACATTGACGCGGTATTCGGGTACGTCTTCCATGCCGTTGGGGCGGACCTTGGTCAGAACATCGCTCTGCGCCGCCATGCCGAGAAGCTGGTTGCGAGCCTCCATCAATTTGGCATGACCCAGTCCGCCGCGGTCGATGAGCTGAAAATCGAATCCCTGAGCTTGTCCCAATTCAACGACCGCCGGTGGTGCAAAGGCAAACACCATGGCGTTGCGGATTTGAGAAAACTGGCCCATGGCTCGCCCCGCTGCCGCGTCCACTTTCAGGCGCGTCTCTTCTCGCAAAGCCCAGTCTTTGAGTTGAACAAAGGCCAAACCGGCGTTCTGGCCGCGTCCGGAGAAGTTGATGCCGGAAATGGTCATGACCGATTCAACCGCATCGGCCTCATCCTGAAGGAAATAGTCGCGAACCTGATCCATGACTTCCTGGGTCTGTTCCAGGGTCGAGTTGGCCGGCAGCAACGTCTGGACCATCAGGGTCCCCTGATCCTCATCCGGAAGATAGGCGGTCGGCATGCGCTGGAAGATCAGGCCGAGACCGACAACAATCAGCCCGAAAACGAGCATGTAGCGCAGCTTTTTATGCAAAGCGTGACCAACGATGCGAACGTAAATTGAGCGACTCTTGTAAAATATTTTGTCAAACCAACGGAAAAAGGGCCGCAGAAACCAGATGGCATTATCCGAGGGTTCATGACCTTTGGTGATGGGTTTAAGCATCGAAGCACAAAGAACCGGGGTCAGAACCAGGGCTACCACCACGGAAAGCATCATGGCCGAGATGATCGTCACGGAAAACTGGCGATAGATGACCCCGGTGGAGCCGCTGAAGAAAGCCATGGGACCGAAAACGGCCGAGAGCACCAGACCGATGCCGATCAGGGCGCTGGAAATCTCGCCCATTGATTTATAGGTCGCTTCGCGCGGACCGATCCCCTCCTCAGCCATGATGCGTTCGACATTTTCGACTACGACGATGGCGTCATCCACCAGCAGACCGATAGCGAGGACCATGGCGAACATGGTAAGCATGTTGATGGAAAACCCGAACAGACCGAGGATGGCAAAGGTACCTAGAATAACGACCGGCACCGCCATGGTGGGGATGAGGGTGGCGCGGATGTTCCCCATGAAGAGATACATCACCAGGAAGACAAGCAGGATCGCTTCGAACAGCGTCTTGACCACGCTGTCGATGGCCACCTCCACGAAGGGGGTCGTGTCATAGGGGTAGACCACCTTCATGCCGGGAGGGAAATAACGACTCATTTCATCCAGCGTGTTGCGAATAGCGTCAGCGGTCTCCAGGGCGTTGGCGCCGGCCGCCTGGCGAATAGCGAGACCGGCAGTCGGCATGCCGTTGTAAAATGCCTCGATGTCGTAGGATTCGGTCCCTAGCTCGGTGCGTCCCACATCGCTGATATGCACCACGGAACCATCTTCATTCACCCGCAAGGGAATGTCGGCAAATTCTTCCGGCGTCTGCAGTATGCTTTGAACAATAATACTGGCATTGAGGCGCTGCCCCTCAACCGCCGGGGCGCCACCGAACTGACCGGCCGAAACCTCAACGTTGTAAGAACGAAGAGCCGTGACGACCTCATCCACAGTCAATCGATATTCCACCAGTTTGTCGGGGTTAAGCCAGATCCGCATGGAATACTGGCTGCCGAAGACCTCGACCTCACCAACACCGGGCACCCGTGAGAGGGTCTTCTCCAGGTCGGATTGGGCATAGTCGCGCAAGTCGTTGCCGTCCATGCTGCCATCTTCGGAAATCAAGCCGACAACCAGCAGGTAGTTACGGATCGACTTACTGACCTTGACCCCCTGGCGTTGTACGACCTCCGGCAGGCTTGCCATGGCCAATTGCAACTTGTTCTGTACCTGAGACCAGGCCATGTCGGGATCGGTCCCCGGCGCGAAGGTCAGTTCGATACGGGAAGCGCCCGCCGAGTCACTCGTGGCCGACATGTAAAGCATTCTGTCGAAACCGGTCATCTTCTGCTCAATGACCTGGGTGACGCTGTTTTCCACGGTTTCCGCCGAAGCCCCTGGATAAAAAGACGTGATGGCGATGGAGGGTGGCGCGATGGGCGGATACTGGGAAATAGGCAGATTGTAGATCGCCAGGCCGCCGGCCACCATCATGATGATAGCGATAACCCAGGCAAAAACCGGACGGGCGAGAAAGAATCGTGACAACATCAGGCCCCTCCTTCTTTGAGGGCGGCGGAGGTCTGACCAATGGCTTCGACGACACTTTCGCCTTCATCCTGAATGAGCTCCACCTCGACCCGATCGCCGGGGCGCACTTTCTGCAAGCCTTCCACTATGAGATCGTCACCCACAGACAGGCCGGAGACAACAAGCCATTGGTCCCCGATGGCTCGCCCCACCTGCAGTTGTCTCTGTTTCACCTTGCCCTCCTCGTTTACCACCATGGCCACGGCCTCCCCTTTGGGATTGCGGGCCACCCCTTGTTGCGGCACCAGGATGGCCTGATCCATGGTTCCTTCTTTGACCACGGCTCTGACGAACATGCCGGGCAAAAGGAGGCGATCGGGATTGGGAAAGAGCGTACGCAAGACAACCGAACCGGTGCTCGGATCGACACTGACATCGGAAAATTGCAGACGACCGGGCTGGGGATAGGTTTCCCCTGTTTCCAGGAGCAGAGAAACCTCGGTTGACCCAGGGCCTCCGTTGGTCAATCGGCCGCCCGCGAGTTTCCGCTTAAGATCGAGTAGTTCCGAAGTTGAACGGGTGACGTCGATATAAATCGGATCCAGTTGGTGGATAACGGCCAGGGCCGACGGCTGGTTGGCTGTTACCAGGGCACCAACCGTTACGGCGGAACGGCCTATATGGCCGGAGATAGGCGCTTTGACTTCCGTGTAGCCGAGGTTGATGCGGGCACTTTCCAGCGCGGCCCGGGCGGCTTCCACCTGTGCCTCGGCTTGACCAAGGCCTGCCAGTGTATCATCGTACTCCTGCCTGCTGACCGCATTGATATCGACCAGATCGCGGTAGCGCTGCTCCCGCAAACGAATCGTTCTGAGGTCTGCTTCTGCACGTGCCTGTTCGGCCTTGGCCCTGTTGTAGGCAGCCTGGTATGTCGCCGGATCGATCAGATAGAGGAGTTGCCCGGCTTTGACGTCTTCACCTTCAGTAAAGAAACGCTGCTTGATGATGCCAGTGACCTGAGGGCGTACTTCTGCCATTTTGGAGGCGGCGGTGCGCCCAGGAAGTTCCGTTGACAGCGATACGCTACGAACGCTGACTTTTACGGCGCCCACCCTGGGCGCTGCCGGGGCCGCCTGTCCAGATGACTGGGGTTCTCCTGTTTTCTGGCATCCGGAAAGGGCCAGGGAGAGCACCATGAAAAACAAAATTACGCGTCCTGTTAAAATTTTTTGCATGAGACACCTCTGGTAGTGAAAATAGCCCCCGGCCGAAACCAGGGGAACGACGTTAATGGTTGATGATTATTTTCGGATGGCATCCCAGCAGGCGGCTACCGTCTTGTCGATCAATGAATCATTCAACACGATGAAGCCGAGATCCTGATCCCGGAGTAGGCAGATCAAGGGACCAAAAAATAGAGCGCAAAGGATTTCGATGGGCAGGGGTTTGAGCGTTTTTTCTGTCAAAGCCTCTATCAGGATGCCGTGTAGAAAGCCTGAGCCGGAGGGGCCCAGAATGCGATCTCGGCGATAGGTCGCGCCGAAAGGCGAATTCTGAAATTGCTCCAAAAAGCGAAAATCCATGGGAGCCCGCTGGCAGTAATCCATAAAGAAACGGCCGATGTGGAGGAAACGCTCCTGCAAGGGCAGATCTGCAGGCAAATTCTTCGTTACCGCCAAGTGAAACCGTTGTTCCAGGGTTTGGTACACCGCGTGAATCAAGCTTTCTTTATTTTGGAAGCAGCGGTAGATCGTGCCCATGGCGATCTGAGCCTGACTGGCAATGACCGACATGGGCGAATCGTGAAAACCATGAATGGAGATAACCTCCAAGGCGGCCTGCAGGATTTTTTCCCGCCTGTCATCCGTGTGCATAAACGAAACTCCACTTAACTGACTAGTCAGTCAATAAAATGCCGAGTCTTTTTGGCTTTCGGCAGTTTTAAGGCAAATTCAACTCTTCAGGGCTTCCCAACAGGATGAGATAGTTAACCGGACCATCTCGTCATCGACGGGAGTACCACGATTGGCGTGTTCTTTGGCCAGCGAAGACAGGGGGCCAAAGGCTAACGCCTCAAGGCACAAAAGGGGAAAGTTCTTAATGATGCGCTGTTCGCGGGCTTGCAGGAGCAGGGCATGAAAAACCTGATTTTCCTCACGAAAGCCCTGACCCTGATCGTTGAGCGGGGAGTAATGATAGAGTTCGGCGAATTTGAATTCGGCAGGGTTGTCGAGGAAATAACGCAGGAGATTGAACAACATGCGGTGGAGTCGTTCCCGAATGGAGAGGTCGGCGGAAACATCTTTTAAAACCTCGGTATCGATTTTTTCACGAATTTCTTTGAACAGAGAATGGATCAGTTCCTCTTTGCTCTTGAAATGAAAGAAAAGGGTGCCACTGGCCACACCGGCCCTTTCGGCGATGAGAGCGGTAGAGGCCCCATTGAAACCGTTCTCGGCAAAAAGCTCCAAAGCCGCCTGGAGCAGGGCACGACGTTTTTGTTCCTTTTTCCCTGACATAAAATCTCCGAAAACCGAGTGACTAGTCAGTTAAAAATATGGGCATTCAATTTTTTTGTCAAGGCAAAATTTAACGGTCCTAAAACCTTTTGACTTCATAGTGTCCGCCATAGGCAGGAGTTTTTACACAGCAGGAAGGCCCAACGGAGTTGATTTCTGCATCAGAACCGTGCTGAATTCATCCAGCATTCGGTTGCGGATAACTTGACAGCCGAGTCGTTCGTACTTCTGGCGGACATCATAGTTATATTCCCAGAGCATCCCCGACAATAAAATATGAGCGCCTGGAGCCGCTTTTGACACAAGCGCGTCAGCGACGGAGAGGAGGATGTCGCCATAGATATTCGCCAGAATGAGATCAAAAGATCCGGCGGCGACCTGGTCCAGAGTACCGCACAGGTGGTCAATTTTATCAACGACGCCGTTGAGATGACTGTGGTGTTGGCAGGTGACGACCGCCGTCGGATCGATATCGACACAAAGAGCGTGGGATGCCCCGAGTTTGAGAGCCGCGATGGCGAGAATGCCAGTGCCGCTACCCAAATCGAGCAGGGTTTTTCCGATCAGATCGGGGAGATCTTCCAGGATTTCCAGACAACTGGCGGTGGTTTCGTGTTCGCCTGAGCCGAAGGCGCCGGATTCCATAACCAGGGGCAGACGGTCATCCCGAATGGGGGTGTCGTCAGGGGGGGTTATACAAAAACGGTGTCCGATGGTAAAGGGGGCATACTCGCGTCCCATAAGGGAATATCCTTTCAAACTTTTCCAGGTCAGGTAACACAGACGAAATCGTATTGATCCTTGAGGCCGTTTCGAGCGGCCCACTGGCGGATTTGTTGGCGGGCGCCGGCGACACCTACTGTAATGAGCATTTTGCCTTGATCCGGTCGAAGTTCTGTAGGGGCGATGACCGGAGCCCCATGGATGGTCTGGCCCACTTTGCGGGGATCGATATCCACCCAACGTACCACGTGGATGCCCTGGCGCAGGAGGGCTCTCCGCCAGGCTTTGCCTTCGAGTCCGGCCCCACAGAGAGTGACCTCTCCGTGGTCCTTTAAGTAGTCGTGACAGAGATAGTGGATTTTGCAGTCCCGCATGGCTGTCAGCGTACAGTTCGCGGCCGTACGGGTCAGTCTGTCGGGGCGGTCGCGCCAGTAGAAGAGGGTGCGGGGAAGGCGCGCAAAGCGGGCACCGGCGCGGATAAGACGAAGCCAAAGATCGTAGTCTTCCGCCCAGGGCAGCTCACGATAGCCGCCCGCCGCCAAGACCGCCTGACGTCGATACATGACGCTGGGGTGAGTCAGGGGGGACTCGACGTAGCGGTCGCGCTGGATATCGTCATGCGTGAGCAGGCTGTTCTGCCAGGCCTCGTAGGTTTTCATCCCCTCAGAAAGCTGGGGCCTGGGAAAATGTCTTATCTGGCAGGAGACGACAGCCACCTCGGGATGGTGTTGCATATACGCGTGCTGAGCGAAAAGCCGATGCGGATGACAGACGTCGTCCCCATCCATACGGGCCACCAAAGGGGCGCGGCATCTCTCAAGTCCGAGGTTGAGCGCCTCAACAAGGCCCTTGGCCGGCTGACGTATGATGCGTACTTTATCCGGAAAGTGCTGCCCGGCCTGGGCGAGGATAGCGGGAGTGCCATCTGTGGAACCGTCATCCACGGCGACCAATTCCCAATCGGTGAATGATTGTCTAAAAATGGAAGCGAGGGCGGCGGGCAGGAAACGCTCTTCATTGCGCACAGCCAGCAGAAGCGATACGGCGGGTGAGGTCATAGACCCAGGCTGCGCAGAGCAAAAAGCGCAATGCTGTAGGTGAGGGCCGACATCAGGGTGGACATCATGACAATGGAGCCGGCCAGCTCGGCATCGCCTTTCATCTGGTGGGCCATGATGTAGGTAGCAGTCGCGGCGGGGGTTCCTGCCATCAGCACCCCGATCCCCAAATCCATGCCCCGAATTCCCATGCCGTAAAGCAAAAAAGCCCCCAGTAGAGGCAGCCAGACGATTTTGATGCCCGTGGCGAAGGCCGCCCGCACCAGATCTCCTTTGAGTTTTTCGAGAGAGAATGAGCCACCGATGGCGATCAGGGCAAGGGGCAGGGTCATGCCGGTGGCGATATCGAGGCTGCGGTCCAGAATGATCGGCAAGGGCAGGCTGAAAAAGCTCCAGGCGATACCGGCAAAGGAGGCGACGATGAGGGGGTTAAGGGCGATCTGTTTCACCCAGAAAGACAGTCCGTGGTTGTCGTCCTGCCCCCGGTGGGGCAGCAGCAGGGCGAGGATGGCAAAAAAATTGAGAACGGGTACCAGAAAACCCATGAGTATGCCTGCCCGCGTAAAGCCTTCGGGTCCGTACGCGTTGAACACAATGGCCAGCCCCATGTAGGCCAGATTACCGCGAAACGACCCCTGGCTGAAAGAGCCTGCCGCTTCGGGGGGATAGCGGCGAATAAGGGCGTAGCCATAAGAGGCGAAGAAACCGAGGGCAATGATGAGAGCCGAGCCAGTGACTAATCGACCATTGAAGTTACTGAAGAAGTCGGCGGTGCCGATTTTGTAGAAAAGCAACAGCGGCAGGCAGATGTAGTAGACGAGACGGTTGGTCTGAAAGAGAAAGGTCGCGTCGATCAGGTTCAGACGCTTCAGGCCATATCCCAACAGAATGACCAGAAATACCGGAATGACAATAGTAAGGATTTCCAGGAAAAGAGACACGGTATTCTCCTCGAATGAAGGCGGTCAGAATACATGAACCTCTTTTGCTCTGTCCAACATAAATTGCCGGCCCACCGCAGCCCTGTCGGTCCGACTTTCGAAGATCGAAGGAGCGACCAGGGAAAATTCTTGCGATTGTCTGGGGTATGAATTAAAAATGGTGACCATGAAAAATTCCCCCCGACTTCGCCTGCTGACGATTGTAGCACTGGTTCTTCTGGTCACCTCCATGCATTATCTGACCACGACCCATCGCCACGAATATCACGATATTTATCGGCGCCTTTACTATATTCCCATTGTGCTGGGCGGGATGTGGTACGCCCTGCGCGGTGGTCTACTGACCTCGATGACCGTTTCTATTCTGTATATCCCTCATGTTCTCATTCAATGGAGTCATCATCCGCAAATTCGCCTGGAACAGTACCTTGAGATTCTGCTGTATAATCTGATTGGCCTGCTGACCGGGTATCTGACCTCCAAAAAAAACGAACAGCAGGATCGCTATCAGCAGACGGCAGAGCAATTGCGCGAAAGCTACAGCGAGCTAAAGAACAAGGCTGACCAGATTCTGGAAATCGAGGAGCAGCTGCGCCGGGCTGATCGCCTTTCGGCTCTGGGCGAGCTGTCTGCCGGTATGGCCCATGAGATCCGCAATCCCCTTGGCTCCATCCGGGGGACGGCGGAAATTATTCAGGAAGGGATGGACCCAAGCGACCGTCGCTACGAATTCAGCCGCATCATGATTCAGGAAGTGGACCGCTTGAACCGCGTAGTGCAGGATTTTCTCGATTTTGCTCGTCCGGCACCTATCGATCGGGATCGTGTGGATGTCAATGCCGTTTTAGCCGACATCCTTGTTCTGGTTCGGCAAAAGGCCACCACCGCCGGTATCGACATCACTTTTCCGGTTGAGGGCCATCTTTATGTGTATGGCAAAGAGGAGCATCTCAAGCAGGCATTTCTCAACCTCACCCTCAATGCCTTGCAGGCCATGCCGGAAGGGGGGACGCTCGATATCCGTACCGGTCGGTCCGGGGCTGAAATCGAAATCCGGTTCAGCGATACGGGCGCCGGTATCCCTTCGGAAAACCTCGACAAAATCTTCAACCCCTTTTTCACCACCCGGGAAAAGGGAACAGGTCTGGGACTGGCCATTTCCGCTCGCATTATCCAGGGACATGGCGGACGCATCACCGTGGACAGCCAGCCCGGGACAGGCACGACCTTCACCCTTTGCCTTCCAGCCATGGATGGTCAGGAGTAAGCCTTGGCAGATAAGACGATTTTACTGATTGACGATGATGTCTCCTTGAGACGTGTTATGGAATTCACCCTGCAGGAAGCAGGGTATCGCGTACTGACCGCCGCCGACGGGACTTCGGGATTACGTCAATTCGAGGAACAGCAGCCGGCTTTGGTCATTACGGATATCCAGATGCCAGGGCTGTCAGGCTACGATGTGCTCAAACGCATCAAAGAGCTGAGTCCTGAAACCCTGGTCCTTGTCATCACCGCCTTCGGCACGGTGGAGAAAGCGGTCGAGGCGATGAAGCTCGGAGCCTATGATTACCTGACCAAGCCCTTCGGCCGCGAGGAGTTGCGCCTTACCGTAGAAAAGGCCCTGTCTTTTCGGGGCTTGAAAGAGGAAAACCTGCGCCTGAAGGAGCAGATCTCCCATCAGGCCGATTTCAGCCGGATGGTGGGGACTTCCGATAAGATGCAGCACGTTTTCGATCTGGTGCGCCGGGTAGCGCCGACGGAAGCCAATGTGTTGATCACCGGGGAGAGCGGCACCGGCAAAGAGCTGATTGCCCAGGCGATTCATCGCAACAGTGAACGTCATGCCGGGCCTTTTGTGGCTGTCAACTGTGCGGCCATCCCGGCCGATCTCCTCGAAAGCGAACTTTTCGGTCATGTCAAGGGGGCTTTTACCGGGGCGATCAAAGACCGGAAAGGCAAGTTTGAACAGGCCAATGGCGGCACGCTCTTTCTGGACGAAGTGGGTGACATGCCCCTTGATCTGCAGCCCAAGCTCCTGCGAGCGCTGCAGGAAAGGGAGATTGAGCCGGTTGGCGAAGGGATACCGCGAAAAGTGGATGTGCGTGTGGTGGCGGCGACCAACCAGGACCTCGAAGCGGCTATTGCCGAGGGGATTTTTCGCGAGGATCTCTTCTACCGGCTGTCCGTCATTCCGGTCGAGCTTCCCCCTTTGCGGGCCCGGAGAGAGGACATTCCTCTGCTCGCCAGGCATTTTTTGGAAAAATACGCCGGCCATGTCGCCATCTCCATTTCTGAGGGTGTTCTCAAGCGTCTTTGCGACTATGACTGGCCCGGGAATGTTCGTGAATTGGAAAACACCATGGAGCGCCTGACGATTCTTCGCCGCTCCGATACGCTCGACGAAGAGGATTTGCCGGCGAAAATTGGCGCTACTAACCGTTCCCGTCACGCGGTCCTCCATCTTCCCGACGAGGGATATTCCCTGGAACAACTGGAAAAAGAGGCTGTTGAAGAAGCGCTCCGCCGCAACGACTGGAACCAGACCCGTGCCGCCGCTTTTCTACAGATTCCCAGGCACACTCTTATTTACCGGATTGAGAAGTATGGAATTACGCGTGAAAAATAATTTACTTCGTCCGGTTTGATGATCGCCAGCGTGGAAGCCGGCTCTGCCGCCGAGAGAACGGGTTTGCGCCCAGGGGACAGAATGGCTGAAGTGGCCGGTGGCGTGCGGCTTCTATAGAAGACTTCTTCCGGCACATGGTCGGTCTTCGAGGACACACTCCCACCAAGTTTCTTATCGTACGGGGCAACCGGGGCTATTACATTGAATTGCCCTGAAAAGGAGATTTTATGGCAGAACTTCTGGTTGACGGCAACGTGCCTCGGCGTTCCAAGGAGACTCAGTTCCGCATGGAGGGCTGGATTGCCTGTGCCCCCTGTGAGGACCTGCTGGGTATCCATATTGAAAAGGCCGAGGAGGGCAGAGCTGTTCTCACCATGCCTTTCACCGTCAAACTGGCGCAAGGCGGTGGCTTCATGCATGGCGGCGCGCTGACAACCCTTGGCGACACGGCGGTGGCGATGGCGATAAAATCCCTTTTGCCGCCAGATTCGATCTTTGCCACCACCGAGCTGCACCTGGATTTTATCGCTCCCGTCAAGGAAGGCACCGTGACGGCGGAAGCGGTCGTCACCGGACCGGTACAGCGTATTTTTCAGGGAGCCGCCACTCTGTTCGATGCCGACGGACGGGTCGTGGCGCGGCTTAAAACCCAGTTCAAAGTGGCCCGAGGACAAGGCTTCGACGACTGATCAAGGAAACCTGTCCAACCCGGTTTATAAGGCTTAACCACCTATGGGACCTTGACTTTTTTAAAAGCAACGGGTAGAACACCAGCAGTGATTCCCCTTTTTGAATATGATGAAAGGCCCATAGATATGATTCGATTGATGACCGCATTTCTACTTCTTTTCACCTTTGTGCTTCCGGGCGTTTCATTGACTGCGGAGACCTCTGTGCCGGCAGGACGCGTGGTTGTCGGGAGCATCGCCCCTGATTTTACCCTGAAAAATCTGAAGGGCGAACCGGTCTCTTTGGCGCAGTTTCGCGGCAAAGTGGTCTTTCTCAATTTCTGGGCCAGTTGGTGTCCGCCCTGCCGTGAGGAAATGCCCTCCATGGAACGGTTGAACGAGGTGTTCGGCAGCAGCGATTTTGTCATGCTGGCGGTCAATGTAGAGGATGACGGTCCGCGCTCTGTGCCTGAATGGCTTAAAGAAAATCCCTACACGTTTCCTATCCTCTTTGATCCGCAAGGTCAGGAAAAGATGCGCTACGGTGTCACGGCCATACCGGAGACGTTTCTGATCGATAAAAAAGGTGTTGTGGTCGATCGTTTTCTGGGTGCCTACGACTGGTCTTCCGTGTACACTCTTAAGGAAATCCTTTCTCTAATCAACGAGGAATAATATGACTGGTTCCGCTGATATCACCATCTGGATCGCTTTTTCCGCCGGGATACTGTCGTTTTTTTCCCCCTGTGTCCTGCCCCTTATTCCCTCCTACCTGACCTACATCACGGGGCTTTCCTTCGGGCAGCTGAAAGAGGCGCATCCCAGCACTAAAGTCAGGGTGACGGTTTTTCTGCATTCCTTGACCTTCATCGCCGGCTTCTCCGTCGTTTTTATTGCCCTGGGGGCCATAGCCGGGGTGGCTTCATCCACCTTCCAGACTCACATGCGTGAGGGGCTCATCTGGATTCAACGGATTGGCGGAATTCTCATTTTTCTCTTCGGCGTTCATATGAGCGGCCTGTTTCATTTCGGGGTTCTCCTTGGCGAGAAGCGCGTCCATGTCCAACGAAAACCGAGTGGCTTTGTCGGAACCTTTCTGGTCGGACTCGCTTTCGCTGCGGGCTGGACCCCCTGCATCGGGCCCATTCTCGGCGGCATACTCACGCTGGCCGCCAGCTCTTCCGGCGGCTATGCGCGTGGGGTGATTCTGCTCTCCTTCTACTCGGCCGGGCTCGGGATTCCGTTTCTTATCTCCGGTGTGCTTTTTCATGGCTTTCTGTCGTTTTTCAACAAGTTTCGCAAGCATATCCGGATCATGGAAATTGTTACCGGCCTGCTGCTCATGATTGTGGGCGTTATGCTCTTCTTCAATATGTTCGGCAAGCTTTCCGGCTACCTCTACCGCTGGCTTCCCATGGCTGGTTAGGGATCCTTGCTAAAGAATCTTGACTTGATGTCGTCACCCCTGTTATCTTGAAAATCATTTTCAGGTAAGAGGGGTGACGTATGCAGGAAGTCAAAAAAATCTTTCACGACTACCTGGCCCAGCAGGGGCTTAAAAGTACCCGACAACGGGAGATCATCCTTGACGAGTTTCTCCGTTTCGGATCCCATCCCTCCACCGAAGACCTCTATCTCAAACTACGCAAAAAACATCCCCAGATTGGCTACGCAACCGTACACCGCACGCTGAAGCTGCTGGCCGAATGCGGTCTGGCCGAAGGCCATAACTTTGGGGACGGGCAGACCCGCTACGAGTCCTGTATCGATGAAAAGCATCATGACCACCTCGTTTGTACCGATTGTGGCGCCATACTGGAATTCTACGACCCGCGCATTGAGAAACTGCAGGATGAAGTTGCCAGGGACCATGGCTTCACGATCAGAAATCATCGACTCGAACTCTATGGCCTCTGCTCCAAATGCACTCAAAAAAAATAACAGCCAGATTGACCATGACCTCATTCATCCATACTCCTGAAGGACACCCCCATGGCCGCCGTTGATAAAGGCCAAGACGCTCCCCGTATCATTCTTGTCGGCAGCCCCAACGTCGGCAAGAGCTCTCTGTTCAACGAGCTGACCGGAACGTACACCACCGTTTCAAATTATCCTGGTACCTCCGTCGAGATTTCCCGCGGGCACTGCGATATCGCCGGGACCCGCTATGAGGTCCTCGATACGCCTGGCATGTACTCGCTTATACCGATTTCCGAAGAGGAAAAGGTGGCGCGGGATATCCTGCTGAACGAAACGCCCCACGTCGTCATTCACGTTATCGATGCCCGCAATGTTGAGCGCATGCTCCCCATGACCCTTCAGCTAGTCGAAGCGGGCCTTCCCATGATGCTGGTCATCAATATTATGGATGAGGCGGAGCGACTGGGCATCCAGATTGATTTTCCCGCGCTGCGTGAACGACTCGGCATTCCCGTGATCGGGGCGGCGACGGCGCGCCGCCGAGGTCTTCAGGAAATTCGGCAGGCGATTGGCAATCAGGATTTCTGCGTCGGTGCCCCGTTTTCCTACTCCCCCGACCTCGAAGATGATATTCAGGAAATATCAACCTGTTTTCAGAGCGATTACCGACTCAGCCGCCGCTCGCTCGCGCTGCTTCTTTTGCAGAAGGACACACATATCCAGGCACTGGTTGGGGACAGGGAAGGGGAGTTGACTGAGCCGCTGATGGAGTGCGTCAAGAAGGTTGCCTTTGCCCGACGTTCTGATCTTCACCTGCATATCAGCCTGGAGCGCAAAAGAATTACCCGCAATCTTCTTAACGGAGTTCTGACCCAGGAAGGGGGCAGAAAACCGTCGATGTCGGACCGTCTTTCTGCCCTGACCATGAATCCCTTGACCGGGTTCCCCTTTTTGTTGGCTACCCTCTATTTCGGGCTGTACAAGTTTGTCGGCGGCTTTGGTGCCGGTACTGTGGTCGATTTTCTAGAGTCGACGCTTTTTGAGGCGTACCTCATCCCCTGGCTCCTGCACCTGGGGGATCGCTTTCTGCCCTGGTACTGGCTGCACGAACTCATGGTGGGGGAATACGGCATATTTACGCTGGCCATACGCTATGCCGTCGCCATTGTGCTGCCTATCGTCGGTACCTTTTTTCTCGCCTTCTCCATTATTGAAGATACCGGCTATTTTCCGCGTCTGGCCATGCTGGTTGATCGGATTTTCAAAAAAATCGGGCTGAACGGTCGAGCGGTCATTCCTCTGGTGCTCGGTTTTGGCTGCGACACCATGGCCACGATCGTTACACGCACCCTGGAAACCGTACGGGAGAGAATCATCGCCACAGTCCTGCTGGCCTTGGCTATCCCCTGTTCGGCTCAACTTGGCGTCATTCTCGGCCTTTTATCCAGCGTGCCCGGGGCCTTGGCCGTCTGGACCCTCAGCATGGCTCTCGTCTTTCTGCTCATCGGGTTTTTGGCTGCCCGTCTGGTGCCGGGGGAGCAGCCCATGTTTTACATGGAGATCCCTCCCTTGCGCATGCCCCAGTTGCGCAACGTGATAACCAAGACGCTGACCCGGATGCAATGGTACTTTGTCGAGATATTCCCCTTGTTCATTATCGCTTCCGTGCTGTTGTGGGCCGGCAAGCTCAGTGGGGCCCTGGCCTGGGTGGTGAAGGAGATGGAGCCCGTCATGACGATGCTGGGGCTGCCCTCCCAGGCCTCCGCCGCCTTTATTTTCGGATTCTTTCGGCGGGATTTCGGCGCGGCCGGGCTTTATGACATGCAGACATCCGGTCTGCTTTCGCCGGTCCAATTGACTGTTGCCGCGGTTACTTTGACTCTTTTCGTGCCCTGTGTGGCCCAGTTTCTGGTTATGAATAAAGAGAGGGGATGGAAGGTTGCCTTCGGGATTTTTATCTTCGTTACGCTTCTCGCGTTTGGGGTCGGCTGGCTTCTCAATAAGATGCTGCTCTTTACGGGTGTACTGGCATGAAATGTGGTTTTTGCCAGAAAGAGCTGCCGCATGACGCTCTTGAAAAACAGCCTCGGTGTGGTCTGTGCCCCGGGGGTTGCCGGAAGATACACTGCCCCTTCTGCGGCTATGACAACCCGGTTATGCCTTCCTATTTAAAACGTTTGGCCAGGAAAAAAGACGATCAAGGAGGATCCCAATGAAGCTTTCGGAAAAAGCCGAGGAAATTCTTGAGGCGCTATGGATAGCGACCGAAGAAGAAGGGGAGAATGGCGCCCACTTCCAAACCCTCGATGTCGGCCCTGATGACGAAGGCCTTCGGGAACTGGATCGCCTGGCCTACATTGAGGTCAGGGGAGAGCGTGTGCACCTGCGTCAGGAAGGCCGGGAAGAGGCCAAAATGACTGTTCGCCGCCACCGTCTGGCCGAACGCCTCATGATGGATGTGCTGGATATCAAGGGGGCGAGCGGTGACGCCAAGGCCTGTGAGTTTGAACATCTTCTTCACCAGGGCGTAGATACCAAAATCTGCACGCTGCTCAATCATCCCACCACCTGCCCGCATGGAAAACCTATTCCCCCGGGCAAATGTTGCCTTGAAGCCCAGGCGCGCGGGGAGGCCGGCGTTGTACCCCTCACGGAGGTCAATGCGGGGCAAAAGGGAGAGATTGCCTATCTGTCCGTGACCGATCCCAAAAAGATGCAAAAACTGATGAGTCTAGGAGTCCTGCCCGGCAATCAGTTGCGGCTGGCGCGGACTTTTCCGGCCTACGTCTTCACGGTTGGAAATTCCGAGTTTGCCGTCGACGAAGACCTGGCGAGGGAAATTTTTGTCAGAAAAATCTGATCAGTTCTCAGTGAAAGGGTTTTCGGATATCGCCAGGTGCCATTTCCGGGTGTTCCTGATGTGTGTGAGGCTGCAAAAACGCTTTACTTGATGCATATTTCCTGATAACTATTCATGGGTCGAGTATACGGTAACCCTGTCGTCTTCCGACATCATTTCCCTTGGCAGGAGAGTAAGAATGCATGCTGATTTGAAATCTGTTGTGGCGACCGTGGGCGATTTGCCCCCCATGCCCGCGGTAGCCGTCAAAGTTATGGAACTGCTGCAGGATCCCGAGAGCACTGCTGATGGATTGGCCAATGCCATTTCCGCTGACCCCGCTGTTTCAGCCCGTATCCTTAAAATTGCCAATTCCTCGTTTTACGGATTGCAGCGTCAGGTGTCGACCCTGAAAGCCGCTATCGTTATTTTGGGGCAGAAGACTTTGAGAAGCCTGGTTCTTGCGGCCAGCCTGACCGGGATGCACCGCAAATACGGATTGCAGGAAAAAATGCTTTGGGAAGATTCCGTTGGCGCCGCCATCGCCGGACGGTTGCTGGCTCAGCATCTGCGTTCACTGGATCCGGAGGAGGCCTTTTTGGCCGGCCTTTTCCGTCATATCGGTAAAGTTGTACGCAGCAATAACAATAACGATGAATTTACCAGTATTATACAGGCTGTATATAACGGGGAAGGGACTTTTTCCGAACTGGAAAAACACTATTTTCCCCATAATCATGCTGTTGTCGGGGCCGCTGTTCTCGACAAGTGGAACTTCGCACCGGCACTGATTCAAAGTACGCTGCATCATGAAGACCTGGATGTGGACCCTGACGAAGATCCAAATGCCTACCGCCTCACCGCTGCCATCAATCTAGCTGGCACCATGTGTCGAAAGCTAGGGATTGGACAGCGTTCGCCGGAGGAAGACCTGGATCTTTCCAAGACTGCAGGGGCCAAGGCCCTTGGGATGGATGAGGGCGATCTGGATGATCTGGTGGCCCAATTCAGGAAAGTCTATGCCGAAAATCGCGGGCTATTTTTCTCCTGATACCTCCGTCTGCTTCTCCCTGTCAACCTAATCGCGGTAAAATTCCGGAAAACATTTATGTCTAAAACGGATAAAGAAGTATGACCCATCGCATCGATTTTTTGCCAACCTGTCTGGAAGATATGAAAAAAAGGGGGTGGGACGAACTCGATGTCCTTTTTGTCAGTGGTGACGCCTATGTCGACCACCCTTCTTTTGGCGTTCCTCTGTTGGCCCGTTATCTACTCGCCAACGGTTTTCGGGTCGGAATCATCGCCCAGCCTGATTGGCGGGAACGCGAGGCCTTTGCAGTGATGGGGCGTCCTCGCCTGTTTGCCGCCGTGTCCGCGGGGGCAATGGACTCGATGGTCAATCATTATACCGCCGCCCGCAAAAGGCGCCGCGACGATGCCTATACGCCCGGTGGCCGTGCCGGTGCCCGTCCTGATCGCGCCCTCATAACCTATACGGCCGCTGTCAAGGCTGCGTTCAAAGGACTGCCCGTTGTCCTGGGCGGCATTGAGGGGAGTCTTCGCCGGCTGGCCCACTACGATTATTGGACTGATGCGGTGCGACGTTCTATTCTTGTCGATACTAAGGCCGATTTGCTGATTTACGGAATGGGCGAAAAGCCCTTGCTCGAAGTTGCCCGGCGCATGCAGGCAGGCGAGCCTTTTGAATCGATTCAGGATGTGCGGGGAACGGCTTTTATCGGTCGCGACTGTCCAACGGAAAGCGTTGCCCTGCCATCCTTTGAAGAGGTCAGCCAAAACAAAAACGCTTTCAACCAAGCGTTCCGACAGGTGTCGGAAGAATCAAATCCTTTTCGGGGGCGCGCGCTTTGCCAGGGGCATGGAAATCGACAAGTCATCGTCAATCCACCTCAAAGGCCGCTCAGCCAAGAGGAGATGGACCGCATCTACGCCCTGCCTTTCACTCGACGGCCACATCCGGACTATACGGAGGCTATACCGGCGTTTATCCAGATCCGTCATTCCATTACCTCCCACCGCGGCTGTTTTGGTGGATGCTCTTTCTGTGCGATTGCCGGTCATCAGGGCCAGTCGATACAATCTCGTTCCGAAGCCTCCATCCTGGCAGAAGTAAGTCGCCTGGTTCGAGATCCTGAATTTTCTGGGACGATCACGGATGTCGGTGGGCCTACCGCCAACATGTATGGGCTGAAATGCAAAAACCCGGAGGCTGAAACGGCTTGTCGCCGAGTCAGCTGTCTGTTTCCGCGAATCTGTGCGAACCTGGATACCCGTGACGGCAAGGCGGTTCATCTTTTGCAAAAAATCCGCGAGACAAAGGGGGTGCGGCATGTCTTTGTGGCTTCCGGCGTCCGGTTCGATCTGTTTGCAAAGCAGCCGGCTTATTTAGACGAGCTGCTTAGACACCATGTCGGCGGATTACTCAAAGTGGCCCCGGAATCGGCCTCGGATGATGTTTTAGCTTTGATGCACAAGCCTCCTGTCCGTATTTTCGAGGAGTTTCTTCAGGCCTTTCGTCAATTTAACCGTTCAGAGGCGACTCGGTTGGGCATCGTCCCTTACTTTATCTCCGGACATCCGGGCAGTACTTTACCCGCTATGGTTGATGGGGCCCTTTTTTTGTGCAGAAATGGTTTGCGCGTGGAGCAGGTCCAGGAATTCACCCCGACTCCTGGAACCCTGTCAACCTGCATCTATTACACTGGAGTAGATCCTTTCAGTGGCCAGGAGGTTTATGTGCCACGCTCTGCCCGTGAACGTAGACTGCAGAAGTCCCTCCTCTTATGGCATCTGCCCGAAAGCCGCCAGGATATCCTCGAAGCGCTGAAATTGACAGGCCGGCTGGATGATGGTTCGATGCTGCTGGATCTGGCCGATTCGGGTCGTGGATTTAAGGAAAAGGGAAAGAAACGACAACTGAAAAGAAAATGATGAAGGCGGGATGTTGATCCTGTCGGGTCAGGCGCAATATTTGTAGCGGTTTTTACGGCAAAGTTCGATAAACGCCTCTGTGACTTCCGGATCAAACTGAATGCCTGACTGCTCTTCGATCTCTTCAATGGCCAGCTCGCAGGAGAGTGCTTTCCGGTAGGGGCGGTCTGAGGTCATGGCGTCAAATGTATCCGCAACCGCGAGAATGCGGGCCTCAAGGCAGATGTCGTCTCCCGCTATGCCGTGGGGATAACCGTTGCCATCAAACTGTTCATGGTGCTGTTCGATGATCTTCGTGATGTCACCGAAAAAACGAATGGGCTCCAGAATGCGGACACCGATCACTGGATGCTGCCGCAAGGCTTCAATCTCTGGAGGGGAAAGAGCTTCCTCTTTGTGCAGGATGGTCGCGGCGATGCCTATTTTCCCGATATCATGAAGAATGGCGGCCTGCTCCAGTCGTCTCACGGATGATTCATGCAGGCCCATATGCTTGGCCAATTCGATGCTGTATCGTCGAACGCGATCTGAATGGCCGCGCGTATAGGCATCGTTGGCCTCTATCGCCGAAACGAGTGCCTGGACGGTACTAAGGTAGGTTGCTTCCTGCTCCTGGTAGAGGTTGGCATTGTTGATAGCCACACTGGCCTGGGAGGCGATGGTCGACAGAAGGTCGAGATCTTCCGAGGCGAAGGCAATCCCATCTGTTCTGTTGGCCATGCAAATAATTCCACTGACTTCATTTTTAACCATCAGGGGGGCGTACATGACCGTTTCTCTTTTGAAGCCGAAATAACTGAATTCGTCAAAGCGTGGCGAATCCTTGAAATCTTTAAGCAGTAGGGGGCAGCGGTTTTGTATGACCCAGTTGGATATGCCTCCTACGCGCAAGGGGATCCGGGTTCCAGCCGTGATGTGAGGCGGGAGCCCGACAGTGGCTCCGATTCTCAGTTCATCCCCACCCTTTTCAATCAAAAGAATATAACCTATACAGGCGCTTACCGCCTCCAGGGTCTTGCTTGTCATAAGGGCGAAGAGTCTTTCGGAATCCATCGTTGAGTTGAGGGCGAAACTCATTCTATTGAGAGCTGACAGGCGGGAAACGGCCTGCTCAAGCGTCACATTCTTGTGCTCCAGTTCACTGGCCAAGTCCGTAATACGAAAATGAGCGTCCTCGATTTCTTCAAGTCGCTCCTCAAGGGTGATGTTGAGATATTCAATCTCTTTAAGCCGCTCCTCCAGGGTGAGGTTCATCTCCTGGATTTCCTCATGAAAAGCCAACTTTTCCTGACTGACCGCCAATTCCCGCTCGTGCCTGATCTTGGTGTCTATTAGTTCTTTTAAGCGATCCACCATCATATTGAACTTGTTTGTAAGCTCGGACATTTCGGCAGAACTGTGAATTTCAGTGTGGGCATGGTCAAAATGTCCCTTCTCGACGAATTCCATGGAACTCATCAGCTTCCGTAGCGGTGCATCCACATAAAACAGAATGAAGGAGGTTAGGGTCAAAATCAGTACGGCCAGCATTCCCATGGAGGAGAGTAAGGTCGTTTTCTGGCCTTTGCTGCGGATAGCGTCCAGTTCGCTTAAAGACATATCCACTTCGAGGATACCTACGAACGCCCTCTCAGGGCTATGACAACCGTGACAGTTGCTGGAATTTGGTATGGGAATGAAGGTCTTCTGGTGTTCGTTGCCGAAGACAATCCTTGAATAGCTGACTTGGCCCTTTTGGTAGGCCATCAGATCCCTGGACGGAACATGCCCACCGACCTCGGTGGGATCGGCGGAAACGAGGATGCGGCCGGCTTCGTCAAATATACGAACTCCCTTGAAGGCTGGTTCGTTGGCTATTTTTTCAAAAAGCGTGATTATTTCAGTAAGGTTACCGTGGTTGGTGTTGGTGGTAATGCTGGTGCGGATGGTTTCGCCGAGAATACGACTGTTTTCCGTAGCGATTTGTGAAAGGAGGGCTTTTTGTGTTTTCAGGTTATGCCAAACCGTCAAACAGACGGCGCCAATCATGATGGCAATGGTCAGTCCCAGGATTTTAAATTTCAGGGAGTTCATCGCGACCCATAGTGGATCTTAGTATGTCTTAATTATTTGGAATTTCAGCAAAAAATTATATTGTCAGACTTTAACGATGTAGGATATTTGTGTCAATTTAAAAATCCGGATTTGGTTTGTTATTAAAAGAAACTGCAGATCCTTGCTGCTGTAAAACCATATACATATAGATGGGATCTTGTATGGATTTTAGCAGCAACGGGAATCCTCTCCTTCTTGACAGTACTGTGTGGAGAACATAAGATAACCCGCGTTTGTATGGTCGTAATTTACCTCAAGTTGATCATTGACAGGATCGAGGTATGAAGTTCTTGCTGGTCGTTTTGGGTGTTGTCCTTGTTCTTGAAGGCGCCCCCTATTTTCTTTCCCCCGAATCCACCAAGCGGGTTTTGCGGGAATTGCTTCGGATACCCGGAAAAAGCATGCGTTTGATGGGGTTTTTGTTTATGCTCACAGGGCTTTTTCTTGTTTATCTCGGTACCGGTTAACCTGCGAAAAGCGTTGACAGTATTAAGCGTTTATGGTTCATTTACACCCTGAATTTTGGGGATGGCACTGCCGCTGGTATTTTAGATGATGCGTCTTGAAGATTTCGATTTTGAACTGCCGGCAGAACTCATAGCGCAGTATCCCCCCGATTCCCGTGAAGAATCTCGTCTAATGGTTTTGGACAGGCCTCACCGGAACATACTCTGCGGCAATTTTCCTGATATCCTTGATCAATTTTGCCCTGGTGATGTTCTCGTCCTCAATGACACTAAAGTCATTCCTGCCAGGCTTCATGGAACCAAGGCGACTGGAGGCAAGATCGAGGTCTTCCTGGTACGACGCCTCGAATCAAACCAGGAAGACTGGATCTGTCTGACCAAATGCTCCAAAGCTCCCAAGGTCGGAAGTCGTCTGCTGCTGGGCGGTGAAATTGAAGGAACTGTTCTCGCTGACGGGGAGGCGCCCTATAAGGTTATTCGTTTCACCTGTGCCGGGGATTTCCACCAACTGCTGGAGAAGGTTGGACGGATTCCTTTGCCTCCGTATATTCGTCGGGAAGACACCTCGGTGGATCGGGAACGATATCAGACAGTTTTCGCTCGTTCGAAGGGCGCCGTGGCGGCCCCGACTGCCGGTCTGCATTTTACCCGGGACATTCTTGCCTCGCTGCAGGAAAAAGGGGTTGAAATCGTCTCTCTGACCCTGCATGTCGGTTTGGGAACCTTTTTGCCTGTGAGGGTTGAGAATATCCTGGAACACCGTATGCATGGGGAATCGTTCCATATCCCCGAAGCAACGGCCGATATCATTAATCTGGCAAAAAAAGAAGGGCGTCGCGTAATCGCCCTGGGTACGACAACGACCCGCACTCTCGAATTTGCCCTGTCCGGCGAAAATATGGTCAAAGCAGGTGAAGGTATCAGTGATCTTTTTATTTATCCAGGCTTCAGGTTCAGGATTGTCGATGCGTTGATTACAAACTTCCACCTTCCTTGTTCCACCTTGATGATGCTGGTCTCCGCTTTTGCCGGGCGTGATTTTATCTTGGAAGCATATCGCCGAGCGGTTGAGGAACGTTTTCGTTTTTTCAGCTATGGCGATTGCATGATGATTGTATAGGCAGTAATGCAGCCCACTTTGAATTCATTTAAATTCGATCTTTTACATACCGATCCACACTCCCAGGCCCGCCGCGGCCGCATTCATACCCGTCGAGGTGTCATCGAAACACCTATTTTTATGCCGGTGGGTACGCAGGCTACCGTCAAGGCGATGCTTCCGGAAAACCTCAAGGAAGTCGGGGCTCAGATCATTCTGGCCAACACGTATCACCTTTTTTTACGGCCTGGTCATGAACTGGTTAAACGCCTTGGGGGCCTTCATGCCTTCATGAACTGGGACAAGCCCATCCTGACCGATAGTGGGGGCTTTCAGGTTTTCAGTCTGGGTGATCTGCGCAAAATTACCGAGGAGGGGGTCCGTTTTCAGTCTCACCTTGACGGTTCTTCGCATGTGCTGACGCCCGAATCCTCCATTTCCGTGCAACAAGCGCTCGGAGCCGACATCATCATGGCTTTTGATGAGTGCATTCCATATCCGGCGACGAGAGAGTACGTGCAGGATTCCACGGATCGTTCCAGTCGATGGGCGCAGCGATGTAAAAAGGCACACGATGGCACCGATGGCTCGGCTCTATTCGGTATTGTTCAGGGGGGCATGTACTCCGATCTTAGAAGGAAAAGTGCCGAAGAACTCATGCACATCGGTTTTGACGGGTATGCCGTTGGTGGCTTGTCTGTTGGGGAAGAAGCCCCACTCATGTACGACATGATGGCGCAGACTCTGCCGCTGCTTCCGAAAGATCGCCCCCGGTATGTCATGGGAGTGGGAACACCCGAAAATCTGATCGAAGGGGTAGATCGTGGTGTCGATATGTTCGACTGCGTCATGCCGACCCGCAACGCCCGCAATGGCGTGCTTTTTACTTCTTTCGGGAAAATCAGCATAAAGCAGGCCCGCTACGTCGATGACCCTGCTCCCGTCGATCCTGCCTGCGATTGTTATGTCTGCCGGCACTACAGCCGTGCCTATCTGAGGCACCTGTACCAGAGCGGGGAAATTCTGTCATCGGTGTTGAATACGTATCACAATGTCCACTATTATCTGAAGTTGATGGAAGGTGCGCGGCAGGCTATCGCTTCCGGGTCTTTTCAGGACTACAAAAAAGATTTTTATCGTCTTAGGCAAGGCAATGACTGATACTGTCTATTCTTGATCTTAATTTTAACACGAGTTTTTATTAACCAAGGAGGAACCAACGATGAATCTGTTCGGTGTATCTGAAGCGTTTGCAATGGCAGGAGGTACCGGTGCCCAGGGAGAACGTCCCGGTTACGAGGGAATTCTCATGCTGGTCATCATGTTCGCCATCTTCTATTTTCTGCTTATTCGGCCTCAGCAGAAGAGAGCCAAGCAGCACAAGCAGCTTATCGACGCTCTCAAGGCTGGTGACCAGGTGGTTACCGCTGGCGGCATTCATGGCCGCGTAGCTGCCATCCAGGAGGGCGTGGTCACTCTGGAGGTGGCGACCGGCGTTAAAATCAGGGTTAATCGCACATCTATTGTCAGCAGCAAACAGGAGCAGTAACGTCCTGTCTGTTTGTCGACCTGGCTTTTTAAAGCTTAAAGATTCCGAAAGGAGAACGAGACCTCCATGTCCAAAAGCCTAAAGCTGCGGCTACTTCTGATATTCCTTTGTCTTGTGATTTCAATGGTCTCCCTGGCACCGACCTTCTTCGCCAACAGCCTGCCGGGATGGTGGACAAGGAACTTTGATCCTATCAACCTTGGCCTCGACCTGCAGGGTGGTATGCATCTTGTCCTCGGTGTCGATGTCGACAAAGCCGTTGAAAGTCGTCTGGACAGCTTTGTTGATCAGGCGGAATCTCTTCTGGTTGAAAAGGACGTTATATTCAAGCGAGTGGAGCGTCTCGAAGGTCAGCGCCTGGCCATTACGGTTTACGATGAAAACGCCGGCGCACAGGTCGATGATATTATGGCCAAGACCTTTCCCAACCTGGAAGCCATGACAATCCAGGATTCCAGCGGTTACATCCAGAAAAATTATCGCCTGACCGATAGTGATATCGCAGCGACCAAGGATTATGCCGTACGACAGGCCCTTGAAACCATGAGAAACCGCGTCGATCAGTTCGGGGTCAGTGAACCGACCCTGCAGAGGCAGAGCGGCAACCGGATTCTTATCCAGCTTCCCGGTATCAAAGATCCCGAGAGGGCGATCGCCCTGCTGGGTAAGACGGCTCGACTTGAATTTAAAATGGTGGCCGAAGATGCGAACATCCAGGATGCACTCAAGGGCATACTGCCGCCCGGCACCGTTCTGCTTTACGAAAAAGACGCTGATCCGCGCACCGGGGTGGTCACCGAACGGCCCATCGTTGTTTACGATAAGACGGCTTTGACCGGTGATCTGCTTGCCGATGCCCAGGTTCGCATCGATACGCGTTTCAATGAGCCCTATGTTTCCATTGACTTCAACGCCGTGGGCGCCAAGCGCTTTGAGCAGATCACCGCTGCCAATGTGGGTAAGCGTATGGCTATCGTGCTGGACGACTCGGTTTACTCGGCACCTGTCATTCGTGAGCGTATTGCCGGTGGCAGCGCCCAGATCAGCGGTTCTTTCAACGAACAGGAAGCAACGGACCTCGCCATTGTCCTGCGGGCCGGATCCCTGCCGGCACCGGTCAAGATACTGGAAGATCGTACAGTCGGTCCGTCCCTGGGGATGGATTCCATCAACAAGGGAATTCTCTCCGTTATCGTCGGGAGCATTCTGGTCATCGCCGCGATTCTGGTTTACTACAACCTGTCCGGACTTGTTGCCAATCTGGCCTTGATTCTCAACGTCTTTTTCATTCTGGCCATGCTTTCCCTTTTCAAGGCTACCCTGACTCTGCCGGGCATCGCCGGGATCGTGTTAACCATCGGCATGGCTGTCGATGCCAACGTGTTGATCTTTGAGAGGATACGCGAAGAGCTTCGTCTTGGAAAAACTGCACACAATGCGCTTGAATCCGGATATGCCAAAGCGTTCTGGACGATCGTAGATGCCAACGTTACCACGCTAATAGCGGCACTGGTTCTTTTTCAGTTTGGAACCGGGCCGGTCAAAGGCTTTGCCGTAACCCTTTCCATCGGCATCCTGTCTTCCCTGTTTACGGCCATCTTCGTCTCCAGGGCTGTTTTTGACTTTATTCTGGAAGGCCGTAATATCAAACGGCTGAGCATATAAGGAGTTCGAGATGCAGCTTATCAAACCAGATATCAATCTCGATTTTGTCGGCAAACGTAAATTGGCCGCTCTCTTTTCCGCGGTTCTTCTGGTCGTGGGGTTTCTTTCCCTGATTATGCACGGTGGCCCCAATTATGGCATCGACTTTTCCGGCGGAACGCTGGTGCAGGTTAAGTTCAATCAGACGACCAGCGCCGGCGAAATCAAGTCTTCCCTTACCGGACTTGATCTGGGGGGCGTCGTCGTGCAGCAGTTTGGTGATGAAGGCAATGAATTTCTCATTCGGTCCCAGAACACCTCCACCGAACTCAAGGGCCTTTCTCTTGAAATTTCCCAGGTTCTTGAAAAAAGCTATGGCGAAGGGCAGGTTGAGGTTCGCCGTGCAGAAATGGTAGGACCTCAGGTCGGTAAAGATCTGCGCGAAAAGGGACTCATGGCCATCCTCTACGCCCTGGTCGGCATACTTATTTATGTAACCTGGCGTTTTGAATTCCGTTTTGCCGTCGGGGCCATCATCGCCCTGGCCCATGATGTTTTCATTACTCTGGGTGCCTTTTCCCTTTTCGGCAAGGAAATCGATCTGCCGATCATTGCCGCCTTTCTGGCCATCATCGGTTATTCGCTCAACGACACCATTATTGTCTATGACCGCATTCGCGAGAATATGGGCAAACATGGCAAAGATGGTTTTGCCTCCGTGGTCAATCGCAGTATTAACGAAACCCTCTCGAGAACAATCCTGACCTCGGGAACGACCCTTCTCGTTGTTCTGGCGCTTTTTACTCTCGGAGGAGGAGTTATTCACAATTTCGCTTTTGCTCTTCTCGTCGGGATCATCGTTGGTACCTATTCATCTATATTTGTGGCAAGTGCAATTCTCGTCTTCTGGGATAATTACCGCTCTACCAAAAAGGCGGCAAGCTAAAGGAAGGAAATGTTCCTTATGAAGAACAAAGAAACTGTACTGCTGGTTGTCATTGCCTTTATCGCCGGTCTTTTAGTCGGCGTGCTCCTCAGTAAAGGAGGGAAGGGGTCCTCAACCGCGCCTCCACCTGTTGCCTCGCCCGCTCCCGTGGTCAATCATCAGAAAGAGATTGCTTTGCTGGAGAAAATCGTGGCCGGAGAGCCTGCCAACCGGCAAGCCTGGGTTAAGCTTGGCCATAATTATTTTGATTCCGACCAGCCAATGAAGGCAATCGAGGCCTACGCCAAGGCGCTTGAGCTTGATGCTCGGGATGCCGATGTGCTTACCGATCAGGGCATTATGTTTCGGCGGGTAGGATGGTATGACCGGGCGATCGACAATTTTATCAAGGCCGGTGACATCAATCCTAACCACGCCCAAAGCCTTTATAACCTCGGCATTGTCTATCGGTATGACGTCCAGGACTTTGCCAAAGCCAAAGAAGTCTGGACCCGGTTTCTGGAGTTGAATCCGACCGGACCCGGCGCGGATCAGATCCGCCGGGAGCTGCAGTTCATCGAGGCGCACCCAGCAGGCGCCCCCTCAAAATAAATGTGAGTGACACAGCAAAGCCGGGGCTCTCCCGGCTTTGCTGTGTCAGGAGTATCGATCCCTTAATGTGGCCGTCATGATGAATCCGGTTGTCAGAAAAAGATGGGCAGAGCGAGGCTCCAGACCAGAGGCAGGTCGAGTGGCAGCCCTGGTCTCCGCCCTTAAAATCGGCGAGATCACCGCCGGTATTTTGTACCGACGCGGCATTGTTGAAGAACTGGCGGGTAAGGAATATATCGAATGCCTGCTGGCTTCTTTGCCCGATCCTTTTTTGCTCCCGGACATGGACAAGGGTGTAAAACGCCTCGCCCGTGCCCTGGAACAAGAGGAGTCGATTGTCATTCATGGGGATTATGATGTGGATGGTATTACCGGCACGGCTTTGCTGGTCCAGGGCCTGCGCGATCTCGGGGGGCAGGTCGATTATCACATCCCTTTACGGCTCAAAGATGGCTACGGGCTTTCTGGGCAGGCCTTGTCCGCCGCCGCTCAAAACGGTGCTTCCCTCGTTATCTCCGTGGATTGTGGCGTAAGTGCGGTGTCGGAAGCTGCCCTGGCTCAGGAACTTGGGCTTGATCTGATTATCACCGATCACCACCAGCCACCCGACATTCTTCCCACGGCCTGCGCCCTGATCAATCCTCAAGTGCCGGATTGCCGTTTTCCATTTAAATCGCTCGCGGGAGTCGGCGTCGCTTTTTTCCTCCTGGTCGCTTTAAGGAAGCACCTTCGCGACAACGGCTTCTTCTCAAAACATCGGGAACCGGATCTGCGCCTGCTCCTTGACCTGGTAGCGCTCGGCACCATCGCCGATATAGTCCCGCTGCAAGGGGTGAACAGAACCCTAACTAAAGTCGGGCTGGGGCTT
This sequence comes from Desulfuromonas sp. KJ2020, assembly GCF_024197615.1. NCBI lineage: Bacteria > Pseudomonadati > Thermodesulfobacteriota > Desulfuromonadia > Desulfuromonadales > Desulfuromonadaceae > Desulfuromonas > Desulfuromonas sp. KJ2020. The sequence goes on along the minus strand of NZ_JAKUKE010000003.1, from coordinate 985,194 downwards.
TTGAACAGCTCTCCTCGACCAGGCATCTCCTGCTTGCAGAAAGTGACCGGCACTCGTGAAATTTCCAGCGGTACGGTAGGCTTTCAGCTGGCCCCCCGCCTCAATGCGGCTGGCCGATTGGAAGATGCCGCTCTAGGCGTCGATCTTCTTCTGATGGATGAGGGTGTGCCAGCCATGGAGCTGGCCGAACTCCTCGACGGTTTTAACAAGCAGCGGCAAAAAATCGAAAAGGAGACCTTCGAACAGGCAGTACAACAGCTTGAACAGCCCGGTGGAGCCCAGTTGTCTCATGCCATCGTCCTTGCCGATGAACGCTGGCATCCGGGGGTTATTGGCATTGTGGCAAGTCGTCTGGTGGAGCGCTATCACCGCCCCTCTGTACTCGTGGCTTTGGACGGCGAGCAGGGCAAGGGCTCGGCCCGATCGATTCCCGGTTTTCATCTATACCGGGCCCTGCAGACCTGCGGGCATGTATTGTCAGGGTATGGCGGCCATGAATTTGCCGCCGGACTCAGTATTGAGTCGATAAAATTTCCTGAATTTGTTCAGATTTTTGATGCCTATGCTCAAAAGGTCTTAAGGGAGGATGATCTTAACCCTTTGGTCTATTTTGATGAAGAGATTTGTTTTGAGGAGCTTTCATTTGAACTGGTGAAGGAACTGGAGTTGATGCAGCCTTTTGGCGCCGGTAACCCTGAGCCTGTCTTTGTGGCCAGGAGGGTGCGGGCGTTGGGGGTAGAGACACTCAAGGAACAGCATCTGCGCTGGAAAGCCTGCCAGAACGGCGTGGTGCATCCCTGTATTGCCTTCGGCATGGCCGCGCGTATGGACGAACTGGAAAACGAGTTTGATATGCTGTTCACCCCTTCCATCAACGAATGGCGAGGAAGGTCCTCACTGCAGCTGAGGGTCAAGGATATCCGACCCTGCAACGATTAGGCGCCTCGGATCATTTCTGGGTGTTGCCTCTCAGGTAGATGAACCAGTAGGTCAGCGCCACGAAGACGACCCCGCCCAGAATGTTACCCACCGTCACGGGGAGCAGGTTCCCTGTCAGAAAGTTTCCCCAGGTTAGACCGGGTACTTCCCGTCCCAGTTCATCCGCCAGCAGCAGGCCGGTGGGGATGAAGTACATGTTGGCCACACTGTGCTCAAACCCGCTGGCGACAAAGGTCATGATCGGGACATAGCAGGCCAGTATCTTGCCGGGAATATCCCTCGCCGCAGTCGCCATGAATACCGCCAGGCACACCAGCCAGTTGCAGAAAATCCCCCGAACCAGCGCCACGGAAAAAGAGAGTTCGCACTTGCTGGCGGCAATGCTGATGGCATAGTCGGCGACATTGCCGCTTTTCCAGAGGTCCGAGTGCAGCATAAGCCAGGCGAAGAACAGGGAACCGATCAGATTCCCTAAAATAACGATGAACCAGTTTTCCCAGATTTTATGCCAGGGTATCTGGCCCTGGAAAGCCGATTTGGTCAACAGGCTGTTGCCTGTGAACAGTTCTGCCCCACAGATGACTACCAGCATCAGCCCCATGGAAAAAACACTCCCCGCCAGCAGGCGGCTGAGCCCCTGACCGAGGTAGGTAGCGCTGTCCTGCGTGATGACGGTCGCCAGTTGGGCCCCAAAGGCAATGTAAAAACCGGCCAAAAGGCTCAGGACGACGGTTCGGGAGATGGGCTGCGTCGTGACGCGCTTGCCATTTTCCACAATGGCCAGAGCCGTTTCCCGGGGGGGCAGAAATCTTTTTTCCATGGGGGTCCTTTCCACGGTCCGGTCTAGAGGCCAACTTCCTGGGCCAATTTCTCCCAGGCCGGCAGACTGCGATGGATGACGGCTGTATCGATGCAGTAAGCGATTCGGAAAAAACCGGGGGCGCCGAAGCCGCTGCCCGGAACCAGAAGGATATTGTGTTTCTGGGCTAACCGGACGAATTCGACATCATCGGGCAGGGGGGAGCGGGGAAAGAGATAGAAAGCTCCACCAGGTTTAACCATTTTGAAGCCCATGGCAGTAAGATTATCGTAAAGAAGGTCGCGTTTGGCCTGATATTCCTTGATGTCGACACTTTCCCGCTGCAGAGGGGTGACCAGCCGCTGAACCAGCGCCGGAGCGTTGACGAAGCCAAGAACGCGGTTGCAGAAAACGGCGCCTTCGATGAAAACGTTGAGATTGTCCATGGCGGGATTGACGGCCAGGTAGCCGATCCTTTCACCAGGCAGGGCGAGATCCTTGGAATGGGAGGTGACGATGACGGCGTTTTTCACATGATGGAAGATGCCGGGAACCTGTTGGTCATCGTAAAGAATGCGGGCGTACGGTTCGTCGGATATAAGGAATATCTGGCGGTCCAGTTCCTTCTCCTTGCGCGCGAGCAGTTGCCCCAGCCGCTGAAGATCTTCGGCCGGGTAAATAACCCCGGTGGGGTTGTTGGGCGAGTTGATGATAATGGCGGCTGTCTTTTCGGTGATCGCTTTTTCGATGGCCGGCAGATCCAGTTGGAAGGAGTCCGGCAGCGTCTGCACTTCCCGGGTCGTGCCGCCATGGTTGTCGATGTAGAATCGGTATTCGACAAAGAAAGGGGCCAGTACGATGACTTCATCGCCGGGATTGAGGACGGTTTTAAGGACGACATTGAGGGCCGCGCCGGCCCCGCAGGTCATCACCACGTGGCTTGCGGTCAGCTGCTGAGGTGATTTTTCGGATACCACGTCGGCGACGGCCGCCCTGGTTTCTTCATAACCGGCGTTGTTCATGTAGCGGTGCATCCCCGGGATGGGGTTGGTAGCCAACTTGAGCAGTTCCTCGCGAAAAGCTTCGGGCGGTTCCACGCAGGGGTTGCCGAGGGTGAAATCGAAGACATTCTCTTCGCCATGGATTTTGCGTAGCATGGCTCCCTCTTCGAACATTTTACGAATCCAGGAAGCCTTTTCAATGAAGCTGGACACCTTGACAGATATGGACATGAGTGACTCCTTCGGGGTGATTAAAAAAGGGGCTCAGTTTATCTTTGACGATAGGGCAGGGTCAAGGGGAAAGGGAGTGAGGGCGGGTTCTGCTGACCTTGCCGTGTAACGTGCCGTTTCCATATATTGTCCTGGTTTTTATTGCATTTTTCGGTTTGATGTTCTAGATTTTCGGCTTCGGTTTATCTTCCAGGTGCAGGGGGCGATATGGGAAAGGAAAAAGGCAGGCTCGACGATTTGCGTCATCGCATCGATGCCATCGATGACGACATTCTGGCTCTGCTGAATGAGAGGGCCAAAGTCGTCATCGAAGTCGGCAAGACTAAAGAGGGTGACAGGCAGGAATTTTACGTTCCCAGCCGTGAGATGGCCATCTATCAGCGCTTGACCGCCCAAAACCCCGGACCTTTCCCCTCTGAGGCCATCCGCCGGGTTTTCCGGGAGATTATTTCGGCCTCATTGGCCCTTGAGCATCCGATGAGAGTGGCTTTTTTAGGCCCGCAGGCGACCTTTACCCATGCCGCCGCCCTCCAGCAGTTCGGCCTTTCCGCTCAGCTCGTGCCGCAAAAGAGTATTCCGGCGGTCTTTGATGAGGTGTTGCGCAGCCGGTGCCACTATGGCGTTGTCCCTGTGGAGAATTCGACGGAGGGTGTCGTCTCTCACACCCTTGACATGTTCATGGATTCGGATCTGCAGATTAACGCGGAAATCCTGCTGGAGATATCTCACGACCTGCTCTCCCTCTCGGGTGACCTTGAGCGCGTCAGGAAGGTGGTTTCACACCCCCAGGCCCTGGCCCAGTGCCGCAAATGGTTGGAAGACAATCTGCCTGATATCCCTCTGGTTGATGTTGGCAGCACCGCTTTGGCGGCCCAGATGGTGGCTGAAGATGATTCCGCCGCCGCCATCGCCAGTGAAATGGCTGCTTCCCTGTACGGGCTGCGTGTAACCAAAAAGAAGATCGAGGACAACCCTAACAATTACACGCGCTTTCTGGTCATCGGCCGGAAAAGGCCGGCGCGCAGCGGCCAGGACAAAACCTCCATCATGTTCAGTGTCAAGGACGAGCCTGGTATTTTATATCGGATGCTTGAACCTTTCAGCACACGCAAAATCAACCTTTCCAAAATCGAAAGCCGACCTCTGAAGAAAAAAGCCTGGGAATATATCTTTTTCCTCGACATTGAAGGGCACCTGGAGGATGACCGGGTGAGGGAGGCCGTTGAAGATTTGCGCCAGTACTGCCAATTCCTCAAGGTTCTTGGCTCCTACCCGAGAATCCGTTAAGCGTGAAGGATGTTTTTTTGCAATGAAAGATAATCCGGTTTTTATTCCCAAGTTGGCCGTGGTCGGCGTTGGGCTCATCGGCGGCTCTCTGGCTCTGGCCCTGAAGGCGGCCAAGGCTGTTGGAGAGGTTATCGGCATCGGGCGAGGGCTCGCCAATCTGGAAAAAGCAATCGACCTGGGTATAGTGGACCGCATCGAGCAGGATCCCCGCACCGGCGTCGCTGACGCCGATCTGGTTTTTCTGGCCACCCCTGTCCGCTCCCTGGAATCCGTGGCGGCCGTCATCGCCCCGTCCATGAAGCCTGGGGCGGTGCTGACCGACGGCGGCAGCGTCAAGGCCGAGGTGGTCCGGGCCATTGAGCCGCTGATGCCCGCCGGCGTCCATTTCGTGCCGGGGCATCCGATTGCCGGCACCGAGAAGAGCGGCGCCGAGGCGGCCTTTGCGACGCTGTACCAGGGCAAACGCTGCATCCTTACCCCGACAGAAGCCACCAACTCGGCCGCTTTGGATCTGGTGAAAAGGGTTTGGGAAAAGGCCGGCAGCGAGGTCGTGCTTATGGATGTCGAAAAGCATGACCGGATTCTGGCCGCCATCAGCCATCTCCCCCATATGGTGGCCTATTCGCTGGTCAACTCGGTCGGTTCTTATGACCGCTATCCGGAGAATATCCTGGACTACTCCGCCGGCGGCTTTCGGGACTTCACGCGCATCGCCTCTTCGGACCCCACCATGTGGCGTGACATCGCCATGACCAACAGGGAAGCCCTGGTTGAAATGATGGAGAATTTCGAGGCGTGTTTTGCCGAATTGAAAAAGGATGTCCGGGATGGCGACGGCGAGAAGCTTTTCGAGTTTTTTATGCGCTCCAAAAAGAGCCGGGACGCCATTCTCTAATTTTCCCATGAATCGACGCCATCCTTTTGCTTGAGGGAGTTTTCATATGTCGCAATCCAAAACAGTGAGCCCGGCTGCCGGCCTGAAGGGGGAGATTACGGTCCCCGGCGATAAATCCATTTCTCATCGCTCTATCATGTTAGGCTCTTTGGCCGAGGGGATTACGGTGGTCCATGGTTTTTTGCACGGGGAAGATAATCACGCTACCCTCAATGCTTTTCGGTCCATGGGGGTTGAGATTGAGAACCTGCCGGGTGACGTTCTCAAAATCCACGGGCGGGGACTGGATGGCCTGCAAGAGCCGGCCGATGTGATCGACTGCGGCAATTCGGGGACGACTATCCGACTGATGACCGGCCTGCTCGCCGGGCAGCAGTTTTTCAGTGTCCTCACGGGGGATCGTTATTTGCGCAAAAGGCCCATGCGCCGGGTGGTTGAGCCCCTTTCCCGCATGGGTGCACGCATCTGGGGCCGTCAGGGGGGACAGCTGGCTCCTTTGGCTCTACAGGGGGGGGAGCTGGCAGGGCTCGATTATGATTCTCCTATTGCCAGTGCCCAGGTCAAGTCCGCCCTGCTTTTGGCTGGTCTTTACGCCGAGGGTCCTACCACTGTGAAAGAGCCGCATCTGTCCCGGGACCACAGCGAGCGCATGCTTTCCTATTTCGGGGCCAAAGTCGAGCCATTTGCCGGCGGTGTGCGCATTTTCCCCCGGCCTGCCCTCAAGGGGCGGGAGGTTCACGTCCCTGGTGACATTTCCTCGGCCGCCTTTTTTATGGTCGCGGCCCTGGTTACCCCCGGTTCCGATGTCTTGATCCGCAATGTCGGTATCAACCCAACTCGCAGCGGTATTATCGATATCCTGCAAGCCATGGGCGGCGATCTGCGTGTCCTCGACCCCCGTGAGCATTCGGGCGAACCGGTCGCTGACATACACGTCAGGAGCAGCGACCTGCAGGGTATCGACATTGGTGGAGAACTGGTGCCGCGGGCCATCGATGAATTTCCTGTTGTCAGTGTCGCCGCCTGTTTTGCCCAGGGGCAGACGGTTATTCGCGACGCTCGGGAACTGCGTGTCAAGGAGACGGATCGTATAGCGGCGATGACCTCGGAACTCACCAGGCTGGGTGCTTCTGTCGAACCCCGCGAGGACGGCATGGTGATTATCGGTGGGCAGCCGCTGCAGGGCGGGCGCGTCACCTCCCACGGCGATCACCGCATTGCCATGAGCATGGCTGTTGCGGCGCTGGTCGCCGCCGGCCCCGTAACGATTGACGATGTACAGTGTACAGCGACATCCTTTCCGAATTTTTGGGAATTACTGGAGAGTATTCGGCATTAGAGGAAAGTAGAGTTCGCAAGTCGTTTTTAATTAGCACGCCTGTTTGTGCGTATGTGGAGCTTTTTTACGTGAAAAAAGGATTGATCGTAGCCATAGATGGACCCTCGGGTGCCGGCAAGAGTACGCTCAGTAAACGCCTGGCCGAAGACTTGGGATATATCAATATCGATACCGGCGCCATGTATCGGGCCTTTGCCCTGTTTTCCAAAAAAAAAGGAATCGACCCCGCGGATGAAGAGGGTTTGGCTCGACTGTGTCCGCAGGTCCTGATCGAATTCTCCCGAGAGGGGGCGCAGGAAAAGGTTCTTCTCAACGGGCAGGATGTCACCGCCGATATTCGAACGCCTGAAATCAGCCTCCTTACTTCCCGCATCGCTGCTTGGCCCGCTGTGCGACGCACTCTGGTTGATCTGCAGCGCCGTATGGGCGAGAAGGGCGGGGTGGTGCTGGAGGGGCGTGACATCGGCACCGTGGTTTTTCCTGATGCAGAGGTCAAGTTTTTCCTCGTGGCCACTTCGGCGGAGCGAGGCAGACGCCGCTATGAAGAGCTTAAGGCCAAAGGGCTTGAGGTGGATCTCCAGCAGACCATCGCCGAAGTGGAAAAACGCGATGCCGATGACAGTGCCCGTGCCGAAGCACCTCTTCTGCAGGCCGCTGACGCCATTGCTATCGACACGACCCGGATGACCATCGATGAGGTGTTGGGTGAAATGCTTCGGGTCGTGCGACAACGGCAGGCGACAGCATAGGAGGCTTCAGTCTACGGATGAAAATCATTCTGGCAAAGAGCGCCGGGTTCTGCTTCGGGGTCAAAAGAGCCACCAGTATGGCCTTTGATTCTGCTGACTCCCACGAACGCATCTGTTCTTTAGGCCCCATTATTCATTCCCCGCAACTGGTTGAAAAACTGGAAGAAAAGGGGGTCAGTGTGGTGGGGCGTGTGGAGGATATCCACGAGGGAGCTGTCATTGTCCGTTCCCACGGCATCACGGCCGATGAAATGGCCGACCTTGCCACCAAGGGGTTGGAGGTCGTGGATGCGACCTGTCCTTTTGTCAAAATAGCTCAGGATCACGCTGCCCTGCTCAGCTCCGAGGGGTATGTGGTTGTTTTGGTTGGTGAAGAGGAGCATCCTGAGGTACAGGGTATTGTTTCTTATGCCGCAGGCGTTGATGTTTACGTCGTCCCTGATCAGGCGAAGGCTGAAGGGATACCTCGCAGCAAGAAGATAGGCGTGGTCGCCCAGACGACCCAGCCGTTCGAGAATCTGCGCCAGGTTGTCGACGTCTGTTTGCGAAAAAGCAAGGAACTTCGCGTTTTTAATACGATCTGCGATGCTACCTCCGTCCGTCAGGGGGAGGCTCGGGATATTGCTCGACAGGTCGACCTGATGTTGGTCATCGGTGGGTTCAATAGCGCCAATACCAACCGCCTTGCCCAACTCTGTTCAGAGATCCAGCCCCGAACCTATCATGTCGAAACGGCTATCGAAATCGATTCTGCCTGGTTTGATGGCGTTCAAACCGTAGGGATCACTGCCGGTGCCTCAACACCCCAGTGGATCATCGATGAAGTGGTGGATAGGGTTTCCGGGTTGAAAAAATAAAATGATTTGTTTTTTTAAAGACTTTGTGCTAAGTTCCGACGTCATGGCTTGGGCCATACTGTCTGAAAAATGACAGGAAATTCGCTAGGGGGTAACACTTTAATGGTGGAAAACAACGAAAACGTAAACGAACTGATGGAGAACGAAGACGAGTTTGGGAGCATGGAAGAAAGCTTCGAAGCTCTTTTTGAGAACAGCCTGAAGGAATTGAAGGCTGGGAACGTGGTCACCGGCACCATCGTTCAGGTCAATCCTGATTCGGTGGTTGTTGATGTTGGCGGTAAGTCGGAAGGACTTATTCCGATCGCCGAATTCCTTGATGACAACGGTCAGGTGAAGACTGACCTTAAAGTCGGCGACCAGTTTGATGTTTTGATCGAGCGTACAGAAAACGAAAACGGTCTGATCAGCCTGTCGAAAGAAAAAGCCGATCGGATGAAAATATGGAATACCCTGGAAGAGGGAGCCGATGTTGAGGGACGCATTGTTTCTCGTATCAAGGGCGGGCTTTCTGTCGACATCGGTGTGATCGCCTTCCTGCCTGGTTCGCAGGTCGATCTCCGTCCCGTGCGCAACCTGGACAAGATGATCGGCGAAACCTACAAATTCAAAATCATCAAACTCAACAAGCGTCGTGGTAACATCGTCCTTTCCCGTCGCGTTTTGTTGGAAGATCAGCGGGAAAACCTGCGCGCCGATACTCTCGAAAAGCTGGAAGAGGGTCAGGTGTTCGAAGGTATCGTCAAGAATCTTACCGATTACGGTGCCTTTATCGACCTCGGTGGCATCGACGGTCTGCTGCACATCACCGACATGTCCTGGGGCCGGGTCAGCCATCCCTCCGACATTCTGTCTGTCGGTGATAAAATCAAAGTCAAGGTTCTCAAGTTTGACCGCGAAAAAGAGCGGGTCTCTCTGGGTCTCAAGCAAATCACGCCTGATCCCTGGCTGGAAGTCGAGTCTAAATACCCCGTGGGGATGCGTGTCACCGGCAAGGTTGTCAGCCTTACCGATTATGGCGCCTTTGTGGAACTGGATGAAGGGGTTGAAGGTCTGATCCATGTCTCCGAGATGAGCTGGACCAAGCGCATCAAGCATCCCAACAAGGTCCTCAGCATTGGCGACGAAGTCGAGTCCGTCGTGTTGGCCCTTGATATCCCCAACCGTCGCATTTCCCTCGGTCTCAAACAGGTCGAGCCCAACCCCTGGGATGTGATTGGCGAGAAATTCCCCGCCGGTACCGTCATCGAAGGGCAGGTCAAGAACATCACCGATTTCGGTATCTTCGTTGGTGTTGACGAAGGGATTGACGGCCTGGTGCATATCTCTGATCTTTCCTGGACCAAGCGGATCAAGCATCCTTCTGAAATCTACAAAAAGGGTGACATCGTTAAAGCGGTCGTTCTCAATATCGATCGCGAAAACGAGCGATTCTCTCTCGGTATCAAACAGCTGGCCATGGATCCCTGGGAAACCATCCCTACCCGCTACGCACCCGGTACCATCATCCGTGGCAAGGTAACCTCCGTAACCGATTTTGGCATCTTCGTCGAAGTGGAGGAGGGCATCGAAGGCCTGATCCATGTCTCGGAAATCAGCAAAGAGAAGATCGATTCTCCGAAAAGCTTTGCCAACGTCGGGGATGAAATCGAGGCCGTTGTGCTCAACGTCGACACGGCTGATCGCAAAATCGCCCTCTCAATCAAACATCTGGCTACCCAGAAAGAAAAAGCCGAGGTCGATGCTTTCCTTGGCGCCCAAAAGAGTGCAACCTCCAACTTCGGGGATTTGCTGCAGGGTGCCTTGAACAAGGCCGGCGAAGACAAGTCTGAAGACTGATTCTTTCTGACGATGACCATCCGGAGCCCCCGCTTGTCAAGGCGGGGGCTCCTCCATCTCAGGCGATTTGCATGAAAAAAAGACCATTTTTGATGGCCCTGATTGTCCTTGGAGCCATCTTTCTTTTTTTTCTTATCATTGTAGGTCTTATATCCAGCATGACGGGAACTTCGACTTCCCTCCCCATCGGCGAAAAGATCGGTGTGGTTGAAGTCAAGGGGGCGATCATGACGTCTGAGGACGTTATTCAACGACTGACGCACCTTCGCGATGACAGCAGCATGAAAGCTGTGGTATTGCGTGTTGATTCTCCCGGCGGCGGGGTAGGACCGTCCCAGGAAATCTATACAGAAGTTCAGAAACTTGCCCAGGTAAAACCCGTTGTTGTGTCCATGGGGTCTGTCGCTGCCTCAGGGGGCTACTATATAGCCATCCCGGCACACCAGATCGTCGCCAACCCCGGCACCATCACCGGCAGTATTGGTGTCATTATGGAATTCACCAATTTTCAGGAACTTCTTCAGAAAATCGGTCTTAAAAGTCAGGTCGTAAAAAGTGGTGAACATAAGGATATCGGTTCCCCTGTCCGCCCCATGACCCCTGATGATCGGCAGATCCTGCAGTCTCTTATTGATGATGTACACTCCCAATTCGTTTCCGCCGTGGCCCAAGGGCGAGACCTTCCCCTTGATAAAGCGAAAACTCTGGCCGATGGAAGAATTTATACCGGGAGGCAGGCTCTCGAAGCGGGTCTGGTGGATAGGCTCGGCAATATGCAGGACGCCATCGATCTGGCCGCTGAATTGGCCGAGATCGAAGGTAAACCGCGTGTTATCTATCCCCGTGAGTCCAAACCGAAATTGTTTAACTATCTGGTGGAAGAAACCCTTCATTCTATGCGTCAAGGATTGCAGGAACAATCTGTTGGCGGGATGCAGTTTATCTGGGAAGGTTTAAATTAGGAGGCATTTGTCATGACCAAAAGTGAATTGATTGAGCGTTTGTCTTTTGAGAGTACCTCTCTCAACAAAAAAGAATCCGAACTGATCGTAAATACAATTTTTGACAGTATTGGTGGGGCGCTCATTGATGGTGAACGCGTTGAAATTCGCGGTTTTGGTTCGTTCACCGTCCGTGAAAGAGATGCCCGCGAAGCCCGTAACCCCAAAAGTGGTGAAATCGTCAAGATTCCCTCCAAAAAAACTCCTTTTTTCAAAACGGGCAAAGAACTCAGAGAAAAAGTCAATACCGATTGATTTTTTGACACGACAGCCGTGAATCACTTCTCGTGAATCTACCATTTGTTCTTTTCTGTTGGTATGTCAGCGAAATAAGCCCTGTCCATATGTCATGGATAGGGCTTTTGAATAGGCGTAAAAACGAGATCGATTCAGGTGCACTGCTGGTGGAAAATCCATTTCATGCTTTGAAAAATGATTCTTCCCCTGGCGCGGGTTGATTATGGTTTTTAGATTTGTTCCTCAGAAAGAACACCACGGGCAGCGCATCGATCAATTTATTCCCGCTGTGGATGATTCTTTTTCCCGTAGTAAAATTCGTAAAATTATCGATATAGGCGGCGTTCACGTCGCCGGCAGGCGACTTCGAAAATGTTCTTACCCCGTTCAGACGGGTGAACAAATCGAAGTTTATGTTGATGGGCGTCCGCTCGACATCTTTTCCCTGAACCCTAAAAACATAATTTATCAGGACTCCTATATCGTTATAGTCAATAAGCCTCCCGGAGTCGAAACCCAGCCCACTCCCGCGCGTTATAAAGGCACACTTTATGAGGCCCTTCTGCGACACCTGGCCAATCCTTTCCGTCCTCAGGATACACCTGAAATCGGCATGGCTCAACGCCTGGACCGAGATACTTCAGGTGTCCTTGTTTTTTCTATTCATAGCAAAGCTCACAAAAACCTGACCCATTCCATCGCTTCTCATCAGGTTGAAAAACGGTACCTTGCTCTGGTTAATGGCTGCCCTGAGAAGGACCAAGGAGAAATTCAATCTTTTTTAGCGCGCAGACGAGCCGACAACCTCATGAAGTCGGTCGAAAAGGGAGGTAAACAAGCCCTGACGCGTTATCGAGTTCTGCAGTCATTTTCAGACTGTTCGTTGCTTGAGGTAGAAATCCCAACCGGCCGCTCTCATCAAATTCGTGTCCATTTGAAGGAAATCGGACACCCCCTTCTCGGGGATACCCGGTATGGTGGCCCTGACCGACTAGGTCCTGTGCCTATTGGCCGACAGATGCTCCATGCCTGGAAGATAGTTCTTCCTCACCCCGTGCATGGAGATATCAAAGAATGGGAGGCACCTGTGCCACCCGATATGAATAGTCTGATTGAAACCCTCTCGAGTTCGGCCCAGGCGGAATAATCAGGCTTTGTTCTGTTGGAATGATACAAACATTTAAGGACGCCCCATGTTGACTTATCCTCAGATAGATCCGATCATTTTTCAAATCGGGCCCCTTGCCGTTCGCTGGTACGGCATGATGTACCTTTTGGGATTCATTATTTCCTATTTCATCATCGGGCATTTGTCTCGCCGGCGCAGTCTGGGGATTGATCATGATGGAGTTTCTGATCTGCTCTTCTATGCCGCCCTCGGGGTTATCCTGGGGGGGCGGCTTGGGTATACCCTGTTTTACAAATTTTCCTATTATCTTTCGCATCCGCTGGAAATTCTGGCCATATGGGAAGGTGGCATGAGTTTTCACGGGGGGCTGCTCGGTGTGGTGGTCTCGGTGATGTTGTTTTGCAAGCGTCGACAGCTTTCCGTGTTGCTGACTGGTGACATCCTGGTCACTGCCGCTGCGGTTGGTCTCGGGTTGGGTCGGGTCGGCAATTTTATTAACGGCGAATTGTGGGGGCGGGTGACGGATGTGCCTTGGGGCATGGTTTTTCCGCAGGCCGGTCCGCTGCCCAGACACCCCAGTCAGCTTTATGAGGCTTTCCTGGAGGGGCTCGTCCTTTTTGTGGTCCTGTGGCTATTGCACCGAAAAAATCCTCGTCCCGGCATCCCTTTTTTTTCCTTTTTCCTATTGTATGGATTGTTTCGCTTCGTGGTCGAATTTTTCAGGCAACCGGACCAACATCTCGGTTTTCTCTGGGCCGGTGCCACCATGGGGCAGTTGCTGTCCCTGCCGATGGTCCTGGTCGGTGTGATGGGCCTTTTGGCTATCCACCAAGGAAATAAACGACATGTCCAAGGTTAGCGGTCTCATCTTTGATTGTGACGGGGTTCTTTTTGAAAGCCGGGCTGCCAACCTGGCTTACTATAACCGGGTGCTTGCCCACTTTGGCGTCGATGAAGTCACACCGGAAGACACCAGCCGCGCCCATCTTTGCCACACGGCAGCCAGCCCGCAGGTCTTTAAAGCTCTTTTGGGGACGGCTCGCGTGGATGCTGCCTTAGAGGTTGCCTCGCAACTCGATTACCGGCAGTTTATCCCTTTTATGGTCCCAGAGCCCCACCTTTACCCAACCCTCGAAACATTGGCGCAAAATTTCCCTCTGGCTGTCGCGACCAATCGCGGCAACAGCATGGAAGAGATTCTTCGCCATTTTGAGCTCGACCGATTTTTTCAGGTGGTGGTGACCAGTCGGGACGTGCCCAGGCCCAAGCCCTATCCGGATATGCTTTTTCTGGCGGCGGAGCGTCTGGGGCTACCCTGCCGGGATCTGCTCTTTGTGGGGGATTCAGACCTGGACCACGAAGCGGCCCGGGGGGCGGGAGTCCGATTCGTGGCCTATAAAGGGATGATGGCAGGAGATCTCACCATCCATGGACATGCTGAACTTGTGTCTTACCTCGCCTGCTAATGAAACTTCTTTTCCATAACCAGCACATGGCCTTTGCCGTGTTTTCGGTAGACGACTTGATCCATGAGAGCGCGAATGATATAGACGCCCCGGCCGTGTTCATCAAGATTTTTGAAGTCAGGTGAGGGGAGTGAGTTGATATCGAACCCTTGTCCCTCGTCGTAAACGAGAATTTTAAGGGTTTTCTCCATGATGGAGATAGTGATGTGCAACTCCTTGCCGGGATCGTCTTCGTTGGCGTGCCGTATGGCATTAGTCATGGCTTCTGTCAGGACCAGATTCAGGTGATAGGCCAGCTCTTCCCGATCTCCCTTGTATCGCTCCAGGGTCATGGCAAGGCCTTCCCCGATTTTCCCGATCAGGCTCAGGTACCGTGTCTGATTGGGAACCTTAATGTCCACCTCTATTTTTTCCATTGTAATCCCCCCCGGAAAATGGATGTTTAGAAACTGCTCAGGGCCTCTTCCGTTCCCGGGAAAATTTCAAAAACGCGGTGAAGACGGGTCAGTTCAAACATGGAACGGACCTGAGGTTGTAATCCACTGAGTTTGAGATTGCCGTTGCGCGCGCTGGCGTTTTTAAATCCAGAAACCAGAGCGCCAAGCCCGGAGGAGTCGACAAAACGGACTTCACCTAGATCCACCACAATGTCATTCTTGCCCTCCTCAAAAAGATTGAGCATCTGAGCTTTCAGGTCGCTGCTGTTGTGGGCATCCAGTCTCTCTTCCTTGATCTCAATAAGTACGACGGCGCCTTTGTCTTCAATGTTCAAAATCATAGTTCGTCTCCTGTCGATGATGGATGGGCCTGAATAACCAACGGAAATGTTTATAACATATCCGACACTTTATGGAAATTGACTCGTTTTTTTCCTACGCATTGATCTTTAGTACAACGAGAGATACATCGTCGTTAAAATGACGATTCCCGGTGAACAGTCGAATCTGGTCCAGCAGGTTTTCAATGATCTCAGCCGGAGGAAGGGTTTCCGATGCCTCCAGCAGTTGGCATAGACGCTCTTCTCCAAAAAGCTCACCGTCGGCGTTGGCTGCCTCCGTCAGGCCATCCGTGTACATCAGCAGCACGTCCCCTTTTTGCAGAGGGGTTTTCTTCTCTTCAAATTCCACATTCTGTTTAACACCGAAGATGAGTCCTTCGGCGTCCAGCCTTTCGCAGGTCTCTCGATGCTTGTTGGCAATAAGTGGGGGGTTGTGCCCTGCGTTTGAATAGATGAGAGTTTTGGTAGTTGGGTCGTATTTGACATAAAACATGGTAATGAAAAGCTCGGCGCGAGTAAGGTCCTCATAAAAAAATTCGTTGATGGCCGTCATGACCCCGCTGGTGTTGCCTATGGTCTGGGTGCGGGACTGAATGAATGTGCGGGTTTCGGCCATTATCAGAGCGGCACCGATGTTGTGACCGGAGACGTCGGCAATCACCAGATCCAGTTTGCCGTCTTCCCGTGGAAGAAAATCGTAGTAATCACCACCCACCTGACGGGCGGGCACGCACAAGCCCGCGAGGCTGATTCCGTCTATCTGGGGCGTTTTTGTGGGCAGCAGGCCAAGCTGAATGGTTTTGGCAATTTGCAGTTCGCGTTCATGCTCCTTGGCCTTGATAAGATCTTCAGTCTGTTGAGCGTTACGCCAGGCAACGCCGATCTGCCCGGCCAGGCTGTCAAAAAGCTCGATGAATTCTTCGGTAAATATCCCCTTGGAGGAACGGGAAAAACAAGACAATACCCCAATGGGCTGCCCTTCGATGGAAATTGGGGCATGGGCGAAGGATTGAAAACCTTCGGGGCCGGCAATATTTTCGGCTTCCGGCTTGTCCAGTAAATCGCAGTCGTTTTCAATTTTGGTTTTATTGTCCAGAAACGCTTCGCCGATACAGGTTTCACGATTCAGTCCCCGCGGCGAGAGAGCGCGCCTGGTGCGTGCTTTGCCCCTCTGGCTGACCACACTCAGGGTGTTTGTCTGGTCGTCCAGAAAGCGGACGACGCATAAGTCGAATTTGAACTGCTGAAGGAGAAGTTCAAGAATATTGTCCAGGATAATCTTCAGGCTTTCCCCGCTGGCCACCAGGCGGGCGGATTCATACAAGACGCTGAGTTGATCGCGACTGGCTGTTCTGCTGAGGGTGACAGTTCCAAAGATGTCGAAAACGTCCTCCATCTTGCTGCCTTTGGTCGCCAGATAGTTTTCAATGATGATCCTGGCGGGGGCGGCGCCGACGGACCCGGCCAGCGTCCGTTCCGTGAACCTTTTCAGGGCCGGAAGTTCATATTCCGACAGGCTCCCTTTCTCATCAATATCCCGGTCATGAAGGTATTCCGCCATGGCGGCGTGGGCCTGTTTTTCGCCGATAAACTTGGTCATCAGTTCGATGAATTCAACCAGGGTAGGTGCACCGCTGAGCCTCTTGCGCTGGGGCGGTTCCTTGGTTGGTTCAAAGGCATTGATAAACTTGTCGGCCTGTTCAATCTCTCTTTTGCAGGGCTTGGTCAGTAGCGAGAAGGTCAGAAAGGCCCCGAGATTGAAAAACATGGTCCAGAAGAGGGCATGTGTCCATTTGTCGAAGCCGGACAGGCCGAAAAGCTCTTGAGGCCTGAGCAAGGAAAGTCCAAACAGGCCATCGGTGAGAATGTGGTTTTCCAGCCAACCAGCCTGGACAAAGGCAGGAAGAAGCAGCGTGTAGAACCAGAGAGCAAAGCCAAAAATAAGACCGGCTGTAGCCCCTTTGCGGGTCGCTCTTTTCCAGAAAAGCCCGCCCAGGATGGCCGGAGCAAACTGGGTAGCGGCCATGAAAGAAATTAGGCCGATATTGACCAGGGCGCTGTATTCGCCGGCCAGTCGGTAATAGAGATAGCCGAGAAAGATGACGGCAAAAATGCCGAGTCGTTTGATGTTGATCAGCAGGCGGGATAGATCCCGTGCGCCGAAGTTGAGACGGTTGATGACCGGCATGACCAGATAGTTGTGTACCATAGTGGAGAGGGCGACGGACTCCACCATGACCATGCCGGCGGAAGCGGAAAATCCCCCGATAAAGACCAGCATGGCCAGCCAGGGGTGTCCGGTGACCAGAGGCAGGCTGACGACAAAGTAGTCGGCGCCGGCGGCTTCCCCGCCGGTAAGAAGCAATCCACCCAGGGCGATAGGGATGACGAAGAGATTCATCAGGAACATGTAGGCCGGAAAACGCCACATGGCATCCCTGATGTGTTTTTCGTCGGAGTTCTCTATGACCATGATATGAAATTGACGGGGCAGAAACATCACGGCCATCATGGAAATAAAGGTCAGAGAAAACCACATGGGGTAGGGTATGGAAGCCGTTCCGAGCAGGATAAGGTCTTTGCGTTCAGGAAAAGTTTCCAGAAATTTTGCAAAGATGTCGGAAAAACCATCAAAGAGCCCGTAGGTGACAAAAATACCGACGGACACAAAAGCAACGATTTTTACAAGTGATTCGAGTGCGATGGCCGCCACCAGGCCTTCATGGCGCTCAGATGCGTCGAGGTGTCTGGCGCCGAACAGGATACCAAAGAGGGTCAACACCAACGCGACGATAAAAGCGGTGTCAATGTAAGGGGGCAGGGCGGGTATGAGATCGCTGAGACCGTGCCCAATGGCTTCCGGCGGGGCGGAGAGCAGATCAAAGGTGTAGGCGACGGCCTTAAGCTGCAGGGCGATGTAGGGCATGATGCCAATGACGGCGAAAATCGTGACGACCGCACCCAGGAAGGCCGATTTACCGTAACGGCTGGCTATGAAGTCGGCAATACTGACGATATTCTGCTCTTTACTGATACGCACCATTTTGCGCAGGATAATCCACCAGCTGAAGGCTATAAGCGTTGGCCCCAGATACGTCGGGAGAAAATCGAGACCGGATGTGGCGGCCCGCCCCACACTGCCGTAAAAGGTCCAGGAGGTAAAGTAGACGGCCAGGGAGAGAGAATAGATGTAACTGTTCGAAATGATGCTTTGCCCCGCTTTTCGCTTCCTGTCGGCGTAGTAGGCGACAGCGAAGAGCAGGCCGAAGTAGGCGAGAGTAACCGATGTGACCAAAGCGACAGGCAGCACTCAGCGAGCATCCTTTTCGTCTTCAGGTTGGGGAGGGGCGCCATTGTGGTTGGTCTTTAGGGTCCGGGTGAAAAAATAGACCACGGCAATGGAGGCAGGCCATCCCACGAGGAGGTAGAGGATAAGCAGAGGTATCCCGAAGATGGTGGTTTCTTTATTGAAAATATGGATGAAGGGGAAGTTGATCATCACCAGACCCAGGATGAAAAAAAGGATCCAGGCATCCCTGAGCTGTATGGGATAGTGATCTTTCATGGGTGAGACCCCGCGGTACCTATGATGCGTTGCAAGATTTTCTGGATAGTATAATCAACATCTTGTGTTGTGTCGACTCTTATAACCTCGTTGCCCTCCTGGATTGCTTCAAAACGGGCAGCCTGTTTTTCGTACAGTTCCCGCCGACCATCCGAGGCATCTATCTCCTGTTCTCGCCGACGGTCAAGGCGAGCCAAGGCGGTTTCGGCGGAACATTCCGTGACGATCAGACAAGCAGGGATGCCTCGATGGCGGGCCATCTCGAAAAAGCGGGAGCGTTGGTCGTTCAGGGAAAAAGAGGCGTCCACCACCACAGATTGTCCCTCCTGCAGAGCCCTTTCGGCCGTATCAAGAAGTGCCTCGTAGGTTTTCTGGGTGGCACTGCGTGTATAGAGCCCCTGGTTGAAAGCATCTTCCTGCCGGCTTAGAACAGGCAGTCCATGGAGTTCTTTACGGACCTCGTCGGAACGCAGGTGCAGGGCAGGGATTGCCCGGCATAGACCTCTCGCCACCGTGGTTTTTCCCGTCCCCATAAGGCCGCAGGTTAACACTAGAATTTGAGGGCAAAGGTATCCCAGGGCCAGATTGAAATAACGGCGAGCCAGAACTTTTGCATCCAGGCGGACTGATTCAGCGGCCTCCGACTCTCCCGCGAGAATTGAATCGACCTTTCCCCTTACAAAAGCCCGGTAAACCTTGAAGAAGGGTAGCAGCTCCTCCCAACCGTCGCCCAGATCAATCCGGGCGCTGTAGGCCTGTAAAAGAGTTTCGGCCAGATCCCATCGCCCCCTGAATTCCAGGTCCATCAACAAAAAAGCGGTATCTTCCACGATATCGCCTATACGGAAGCGTTCACTGAATTCGATACAGTCGTAAATACAAATGGGGTCGGTCAGGCAGATATGCTCGGCGTGCAGATCTCCATGCCCGTCACGCACGAAGCCCCGTCTTTCCCTGGCGTCCAGCTCGGCATCTTTCTCGCTGATAAAGTCCTCAACCCATTCGCGGATAATGGCAATTGCTCTTGCTTCTATCGTGTGCCCCACATACGGTTCGATCTGAGCAAAGTTTTCCTTCCAGTTGTAGGCGGTCTTTTGTCGATAGAAAGGGGGGGACTGACGGACTATCTCAGCGTTTTTATGAAACAGAGCCAGCAGGTGCCCGAGACGCTCCATGTGCCTTTCGAGTTGGGGGATCTTGTTATTGATCTGCCGGTCGAGCATACGGTCTTCAGGCAGCCGTTTCATGTGAACGGCATATTCCTGGATTTCCCCGGGTCCCTTTAACTGATAGCCTTTCTCGCCGTAATAAACCGGCAGGACGCCAAGGTAGATTTGAGGGCACAAGCGGCGATTCAGGCGGACTTCTTCAAGGCAGTATTGATACCGTTGTGCAAGGCTGGAAAAATCCACAAAACCGAGGTTTACTGACTTTTTGATTTTATAGACGTGTCCAGAGGTGAAATAGAGCCGGGAGATATGCGTTTCGGTAAAAGTCACCGGGCCGTTTTCATCAGGATAAAAGTCCGATGTGAGCATCGCCTTATGGAGAAGTGCCTGTGCATCCATAGAGAGCCTTGTTCTGTATAGGAGACCGAGAAATTTTAACAGAAGGGACAAGGGTGTAAAGGGAGGGGCTGGACTGGAAAAAAATTGACGCCCAATAGGGAGTATGGTATCGTTTTGCCTCGTATTTTCAGTGGGTTTGGCAGTTTTAAGGTGGCGCAGCCCCATGGCTGGAGTTCCTATGAATCTTCGGATATCCGTTGTTTTTTTTCTTTTTGTTTTACTGGCTGGCTGTGTTTCGACCACTACCGCCCCTCGGGAAATGGTCCGGGAGGCGCCTTACGTCTCCCGGGTTACTGACAGCCAGGCCAAGGCCCTTCATTACTTCAGCCTTTATCGCCTGGCCGTCGCAGACCGGGATCTGGAAAGGGCGCAGGCGATGCTTGAAGGCGCCTTGGAGGCTGACCCGGATTCCGCTTTTCTGAAGTATGCCCAGGCGCAGATGGCCATACATCAGGGGAATGACGAAGGTGCGCTCAGGGCGGCCGAAGACGCTGTTATTCTCGATCCTGGTTATATCGATGCCCTGTTGTTTCTCGGGAGTCTCCATTTTGCCAAGGGCAACAACAGACAGGCAGTCGAATACCTCAAACGGGTCGTTGAGCTGGATCCAGAGGAAGAAAATGCCCTTTTGGAACTGGCGGTCTCTCATGCTCGTCTGGGCGACACCGAAAAGGCCATCGATCTTCTCACGCAGGCGATTTCGGATAACCCAGATTTTTACGGGGCCCTGCTCACCAAAGCCCGAATTTACCGTGAAATTGGCCTGACCGTCCCCGCCGAGGAGTCCTATCTGGAATTGATACGGAACAGGCCTGATCTCGAAACGGCCTACGTGGAACTCGGCAGTCTTTATGAGGGGAAATCAGAGTCGGCCAAAGCTCTGCAGCTCTATCGTCAGGGGATTGCCGCGTTGCCTGAAAGTTTTGCCCTGCTCAACCGTCTCGCTCGTCTCTATATTCTTGAAAATCGCTTGGACGAAGCGCTGTCGGAGCTTCAGAGAATTGTCACCTTGAATCCGAGCGAAGCAGAAGCCTGGCAGAAAATAGGCCTGATCTATCTGGAGCAGGAACGGTTTGCGGAAGCGGCAGCGGTCTTCCGGACATTGCTAAAAAACAATCCTCACCTGGAACAGGCGCGTTTTTACCTGGGCTCGGCCCTTGAGAGACTGGAAGATTGGCAACAGGCGCTTGAGGCTTTTTCCGCCCTTTCGGAAGAATCCGAACTCTATGCTGATGCCCGCTACCACATGAGTTATCTCTACTTTCGTCTGGAGCGCACAGATCAAGCCATCACGGTTCTTGAAGACGTTTTTTCTCACGGTGGCGGACGCGCCGACGCCTATGCCTTTTTGGCCTCCCTTTATGAAGGTGAAAAACGCTACGAGGAGGCACTTTCAACCCTGCAGAAAGGGCTGGCCCTTTTTCCCGAAAGTGCCAATCTCTATTATCAGATGGGACTTGTGCATGAAAAAGACGGACAGCGAGCAAAGGCTCTCGAGACTATGCGATTGGCTTTGGATGTTGACCCTGAACATGCCGAAGCCCTCAATTTCATCGCCTATCACTATGCGGAAATCGGTGAGAATCTGAATGAAGCCCTGGAGCTTGTGCAAAGAGCCCTTACGGTCAAGAAAGAAGGACATATCCTCGACACCCTGGGGTGGGTTTATTTCAGGATGGAGCGTTTTACCGAGGCCGTGACCGCGCTGGAAGAAGCGGCCGCTCTCTTGCCCCAGGATCCGGTGGTTCTTCATCATCTGGCCGATGCCTATGTGGCCGCCGGAGCCTTCGACAAAGCCCGGCAGACCTATGAAGACGTCCTTCGCATTGATCCTGAGGCTGCCGGGGTCCAAGAAAAGTTGCGGGGGCTCTAGCGGTGTCACCGAGGATCATTGTGTCGAAGTCGAACCGACGCCTTATGCGTCTGGGTCTTTTTTTCCTTTTTCTGGTTTTCCTGGCCAGCTGTGCCCCCCGGGTGGCCTTTGTGCCTCCACCCATGCCGGCTAATATCGAAAACAGTCTTCTGGACCGGCTGCGCGCATCTGGCGATTATTTTCAGTCACTCAAAGGCCTGGCTAAAGTCCATGTTTCCACCCGGGATCGCTCGATCAGGGTCAGCCAGGTCGTGCTGGCGGAAAAACCTCACAGCCTGCGTACTGAAGTGATGGGGCCATTTGGTCAGACCTACATGGTGCTGGCCAGCAACAGGGATCACCTGTCCGTCTATCTTCCCCATTCGGCTGAATTCTATGAAGGCAAGCCCTCGTCTGAAAACCTGGGGAAGTTTTTACGACTTCCCTTTGAAGTGGAGGATCTGGTCAAAATCATTCTATATCAGGTTCCCCTGGTGGATTTTCAGCGTACCGAGGTTTCCTCTACGCCGGAAGGCCATTACCGTCTCACGCTTTATGCCGAAGACCAGTATTCGCAGGAGGCGGTTTTCAGCCCCGATCTGCGGCTGCTGTCTTCCGCTTATTTTCGACAGGCGGAAAAGCTGCTTTCCGTCTCCTATGCCGATTTCGATACGAACTTGCCGGCTTTCCCCTATCGCATCGGTGTGGAGATTCCGGCGGGACAGACCCAGGCTGAGGTTGCCTTTTCGGAGGTCGAGGTCAATATTCCGATTGCTCACGAACGTTTCAAGATGACGGCACCGACTGGCGTCACCATAAAGCCTTTGCCCTGATTTTCCGGAGACCCCCATGAGCCGCTTCTGTCTTCTCTTCGCGCTGATCCTTTTTCTATCCGGCTGCGACCCTCAGAATATAACGTCGCCGGATGACGAGGTTTCCAACGAACCGGCTTACGGTGACACGATCGTGATGGGCTCCATTGGCGACGCCAGCAATCTGCTGCCTGTTCTCGCTTCCGATTCTTCTTCTTCCGATATCAACGGGCTGATCTATAACGGCCTGGTGCGCTACGACAAAAATTTCACCATCGAGGGCGAGCTGGCAGAGTCCTGGACAATTTCCGACGACAACAGAACCCTTACCTTCAAACTGCGCCCCGATGTGCGCTGGCATAACGGGACGCCTTTTACGTCAGCCGATGTGCTGTTCACCTACCAGTTATACGTCGACCCCAACACACCTACCGCCTACGCGGAGCAATATCGTCTGGTCAAAAAGGCCGAAGCTCCTGATCCTCTGACGTTTCGGGTGTCTTACGAGGAGCCACTGGCGACCGCTCTCATCAGTTGGGGCGTCTCCATTATGCCCAGACACCTGCTGGAGGGAAAGGATATCACCCAGAGCCCCCTGTCCCGCGCGCCTGTAGGTACCGGTCCTTATGTGTTCAAAGAATGGAGTCCCGGCGAAAAGATCGTCCTGGAGGCCAACGAGGATTATTTTGAAGGGAAACCCTACATCAAGAGGGTTCTTTATCGGGTCATTCCTGATCAGTCGACCATGTTTCTGGAGCTTCTTTCCGGCGGTCTCGATTACATGGGGCTCAATCCCATTCAGTTCGAGACCCAGACGGAAACCCCTGCCTTCCGGCGCCGCTTCAACAAATACCGCTACCCCTCATCGGGCTACACCTATCTGGGCTACAACCTGCGTAAAGCTCTTTTTCAGGATAAAAGGGTGCGGCAAGCCATCTCCTATGCGATTGACAAGAATGAGCTGATCGATGGCGTCCTGCTCGGGCTCGGACAGGTGGCGACGGGGCCTTACAAACCTGGGTCGTGGGCCTATAATCCTCAGGTGAAAACTTACGCCTACGATCCTGAGCGCTCACGGGCCCTGTTGGCCGAAGCGGGCTGGCAGGACCACGACGGTGATGGCATTCTCGACAAGGAGGGAAAACCGTTTTCCTTTACCATCGTCACCAACCAGGGCAATGATCAGCGCATCAAAAGTGGTGAGATTATCCAGCGGCGGCTGCGTGAGGTAGGGATCGAGGTCCGTTTGCGGGTGATCGAATGGGCTTCGTTCCTGAAGGAATTTATCAACCCCGGCAACTTCGATGCGACCATCCTGGGGTGGACCATTCCCCCCGATCCTGATTCGTACAACGTCTGGCACAGCAGCAAGACCCGACCCGGCGAACTCAATTTCGTTCAATTCCGCCATCCCGAGGTCGATGAACTGCTGGAGAAAGGGCGGCGGACCCTTTCGCAGGAAGAGCGCAAAAAGCTTTACGACCGCTTTCAGGAAATCCTGGCGGAAGAGCAGCCTTACACCTTTCTCTATGTTCCTGACGCGCTACCCGTGGTGGCCGAGCGCTTCCGGGGGATCGAGCCCGCACCCGCCGGCATCATGCACAATTTTATCGAGTGGTATGTTCCCGCTGGCCAACATAAGTACACGCGCTGATCTTTTGCCGGCGGGCACTGCCCCAGAAAAGGACCGATCTTGTTTCAGTATCTCCTTAAAAGACTCCTGATGATGGTTCCGCTGCTGCTGGGGATCACTCTGATCTCTTTCGTCGTGATTCATCTGGCTCCAGGTGAACCCACCGATATGCAGACCGACCTCAATCCGGAGGCGAGTGTCGAGTTGAAAGAGCGCCTGCGCGCCCAGTACGATCTCGACCAGCCTTTGCTGGTTCAGTATGGCAAATGGCTGGGGAGACTCGCACGACTCGATTTCGGTGACTCCTTTTCGCAGGATCGGCGCCCGGTTCTCGACAAGATTCTAGAGAGACTGCCTATTACTATTCTCATCAATCTTTTGTCGATCCTCCTCATTCTGGCCGTCTCGGTGCCGATTGGCGTTCTGGCCGCCACCAAGCGCAATTCTCTGTTTGACCGTTTGACCACCATTTTCGTTTTTGTCGGCTTTGCTACTCCCTCCTTCTGGCTTGCCCTGCTGCTCATGGATTATCTTGGCGTGCAGCTGGGATTGTTCCCGATTGCCGGTATCAAATCACTGGGGCACGAATATCTTGGCTGGGCAGAGCAGATTTGGGATCGGGTGCATCACCTGATTTTTCCGGTTTTTGTATCGGCTTTTGGCGGCCTGGCCGGTTTTTCCCGCTATATGCGCTCCAATATGCTTGAGGTCGTGCGGCAGGACTACATTCTGACCGCGCGGGCCAAGGGACTGGCGGAAAGGGCGGTCATTTACAAGCATGCGTTACGCAACGCCCTGCTTCCCGTCATCACCATTCTGGGGTTGTCCGTGCCCGGACTTATTGGCGGCAGCGTTATCTTCGAAACAATTTTTGCCATTCCCGGGATGGGCAAACTTTTTTATGATGGTGTCATGATGCGTGATTATCCTCTGATTATGGGCATTCTGGTCATGGGCGCCATTTTAACCCTGGTGGGCAACCTCATCGCTGATTTGAGCTATGCTCTGGCCGATCCGCGCATTCGCAAATCCTGAAGGATAGCGTCTTGATCTGGGTCGCCGTCCGTATCCTTGAAACAGGCCGTATCTATGGGTAGTGGCAAAAAACAATCCTTCCTTCTCGATGTCTTCTGGCCGCGGTTTCGACGGAACCGCATGGCTCTGGCCGGTCTGGCCATAGTGCTGGGGATGTTCCTTCTCGCTCTTCTGGCCTCTGTGATCGGCGGTGATCCCGGCGCCATCGATATCCCCCATCGGCTGCAGTCTCCTGGCCTGGCCTATCCCCTGGGAACGGACGATCTGGGCCGCGACGTCATGACGCGCATTCTCTATGGCGCCCGGATCTCGCTGCTGGTTGGCTTCGTTGCCGTCGGCATCGCCACCTTGATCGGCATCTTTGTCGGCGCCCTGGCCGGTTACTACGGGGGGTGGGTCGATGCCGTCATCATGCGCTTTGTCGATATCATGCTCTGCTTTCCCACTTTTTTTCTCATCCTCGCCGTCATCGCCTTTCTCGAACCGTCGATTTGGAACATCATGATCATTATCGGATTGACGGGTTGGATGGGCGTCGCTCGGCTGGTGCGGGCCGAGTTTCTCTCTCTTCGCGAGAGGGATTTCGTCCTGGCAGCTCTGGCCCTGGGTGGTTCGGATCTGCGGATCATTTTTCGCCATATCCTACCCAATGCTTTATCGCCCGTTCTGGTCTCGGCGACCCTGGGGGTGGCCGGCGCCATCCTGACCGAAAGTGCGCTGTCCTTTTTGGGAATAGGGGTGCAGCCGCCCACGCCATCCTGGGGCAACATGCTGATTGCCGGCAAACAGACCCTGGGCACCGCCTGGTGGCTTTCCGCTTTCCCCGGCTTGGCTATCCTCGTTACGGTACTCGGGTACAACCTGCTGGGTGAGGGCATTCGGGACGCCCTTGACCCGCGCCTGAAAGAGTAGGCCCGGGGGCCAGTTTCAACTATTGTTTCAAGGTTTATATGAGCGCCAAAATCAGTCGCAATGATCTCTGCCCCTGCGGCAGCGATAAAAAATACAAAAAGTGCTGTTTGCTGCAAAGGCAAACGGTAGAGGATCTTCGTGGACTTTCACCCGCCGGTCTGGTCCGGGCGAGAGCGCGTGCCTTTGACGAAGGCAATTTCGGTCTGATTTACGACACCTACCACGGCGATTCCCATTTTCGACAGCAGTTTCCCGAGCGCGACGCCTATATCCATTACGGAAAAGCGAATCTATCCTCGGATTTCTCCATCCGGCAGTGCCGGATCATCCGTGAGGACATCACTGAATCAGCCGCCCACGTCATCTTTTACCTCGAGACAGTTTATCGAGGAACTTTGAATGAGAGTTTCGAACTCTCGCTCTTCTATCGGGAGGATGGAGAGTGGCGGTACCATTCCAGTCAGAAAATGGACCGAACAGATTATGACGGCGCTGTGGTCGATCTGGATAAGGCTGATTTCGATCGGGTTAAGGACAAAGTCTATTTCTAGACAGGTGATAAAGGAAGAGAGATGAAGGGTTCTGGCGCACGGGCGCAGTGGGCCAGCCGCCTTGGTTTTATCCTGGCGGCGGCCGGCAGCGCCATAGGCCTTGGCAACATCTGGAAGTTTCCCTACATTACCGGCCAGAACGGCGGTGGCGCCTTTGTCCTCGTCTACCTGGTCTGTATCCTGCTGGTTGGTCTGCCGATCATGATGGCCGAGTTGCATATTGGCCGACGCGGCCAGAGAGACGCCGTTGGCTGTTTTGCTGTCCTTGAGAAAAAACGGACTCGTTGGCGTTTTATTGGCTGGTTGGGAGTGTGCTCTTCTTTTCTGCTGCTGTCATTTTATGCCGTCGTGGCAGGCTGGAGCTTCGATTACGTCCTGCAGGCCGCTTCCGGTGGCTTCCAAGGGCGCAGTGCGGAAGAAATCAATGCACTTTTCGGTCAACTCGTTTCATCGCCGGCCCAGGTTGTTTTTTGGCAAGGGAGCTTTCTGGTGGCTACCGTTGGCATCGTGATTGGCGGAGTGCGCGGTGGTATCGAACGCTGGAGTAAAATCCTGATGCCGCTTTTGTTTCTGCTGCTGTTGCTGCTCTTTCTGCGCGGCATGCTCTCGCCGGGAGCCAGGGCTGGTCTTGAGTTCATGTTTTGGCCCGACTTTGCCAAACTCACCCCCACTGCACTTCTGGATGCCTTGGGCCACGCTTTTTTCACGCTTTCACTGGGTGCTGCCACCATGATCACCTATGGGTCCTATCTGGACCAGAAGGCCGATCTGCTCTCTTTGTCCGTACGGATCACCTTGCTCGACATCATGGTCGCCCTCTTGGCCGGGCTGGCAATTTTTCCCGTCGTTTTTGCCGCCGGCCTGGAACCGAACAGCGGGCCAGGTCTCGTTTTTCAGACCATTCCCATCGTTTTTTCCACGATGCCTTTTGGTTCCGTCCTCGCGGTTCTCTTCTTTCTCCTTCTCTCATTTGCCGCCTTGTCCTCTTCCATTTCCATGCTTGAGGTCTCGGTTTCGTACCTGGTCGACGAAAAAGGCTGGGGGAGGGGGGCGTCTACCCTGTTACTGGGCGGCGCCGCCTTCGTCGTCGGGATTCCCTCGGCTCTTTCCTTCAACCGCCTCGCTGAGTTTACCCCCTTTTTCGGACAGACCTTCTTTGATTTCGTCAATGCCCTCGTTTCTTCCTATCTGCTGCCGCTCGGTGGTTTTTTCGTCGCCGTCTATGCTGGCTGGTTCTGGAAAGGCTCCAGGCGGCAGGATGCCCTTGACGGCGGTAAGGATCGGCCCTGGCTCTACCCGGTGTGGCACGTTTTAATAAAATATGTCGCTCCGGGCGCTGTTGCCTTGGTACTGCTCAATCAGATCGGTTGGTTCAGGCCCTGATATGCCGGAACTGCCTGAAGTCGAAATCACCCGTCAGGGAATAAGCGCCGCCATCCAGGGCCGGCAGGTGCGCCATGTGGTCTTGCGCAACGCGGATTTGCGCTGGCCGGTCGATCCCCGGCTTGTACATATTCTGCCTGGCCAGGTGGTGCATAGAGTGGAGCGCCGTGCCAAATTTCTGCTGCTGCGGATGAGTGCTGGCACCTTGCTGGTCCATTTGGGTATGAGCGGCTTCTTTCGGATGGTTTCCCCCGATAGCCCGGCCCATCGTCATGATCACCTGGATCTGGTCTTTGAAAACGATATCTGTCTGCGTTATAACGATGTGCGTCGCTTCGGGTCGTTTTTATGGGTCGAGGGTGATCCCTTGTGCCACTCTCTGTTGGCTGATCTCGGTCCTGAACCCGATGACGCGAGAGTAGACGGTGCATTTTTGCAGGATCGTTTCAGCGGTCGATCGGCCCCGGTAAAGAATGTCCTCATGGATCAGAAGGTCGTGGCCGGCCTCGGCAATATCTACGCGAATGAAGCCCTCTTTGCGGCCGGGATATCGCCCTTGCGAGCCGCCGGTCAACTGACTCGCGTGCAATGCGATCGCCTTTCCGTGGCCGTGAAGAAAGTTCTGAGCCGTGCGATCGAGAGCGGTCAACAGTCTCTTCACCGTTTTTACGAACCGGTGACCGGAGAAAAGCCGGGATATTTCCCATTTGTTTTCGCTGTCTACGGCCGTGAGAACCAGAACTGTTCCCGATGCGGAAAGCCTATAACCAAAATCGTGCAGGCGGGCCGCTCCACTTATTTCTGTCCCTCCTGCCAGGCATGAGTGGCAGGTCGGTCCGAATTATGTGGTATTGCCGGCAGGTTTGTGGAATCATGCCGGCGCAGCCAATGGATAATTCACGGATTTTTAAAGTTGAGGGGCAATGACAACTCTACTCTGGTGGCATTGGGTTCTGGTGGGGATCATTCTGGTGCTTCTTGAACTGGTGGTTCCTTCCTTTACCATCTTCTGGTTCGGCCTGGGGGCCCTTTTAACCGGTCTTTTAGTGGCGGTTCTGCCAGGCCTGGCTCTTGAATGGCAGTTGCTGGTCTTTTCCGTCTCCAGTATTTTTTTCACCTTTGGGTGGTTTCGCTATTTTCGCCCGCGCCAAAGAAACTTATCCTCCGCGATGGATGAGAACCTCGCCGTCGGCCAGACCGGCATTGCCGCCACCAGAGCCCTGGTTCCCGGGGAGAGCGGTCGCGTGGTTTTTTCTGTCCCCGTTCTTGGCTACGAATCCTGGGCGTATACGGCCGATGAACCGATCAACACCGGGGACCGTCTCCGGGTGGTGGCCGTATTGGTTTCAGTCGGGGGAGAGGAAGATCGCACGGGGGATGGAAAAATTCTCAAAGTTGAGAAGGTTCACTAAGAGACGGTGCTTCTAGTTTAAACACGTTTGTTCTGACCACGCCATTTGACGCCGAGACTGTTTGCGGCGGGTCCTATTATCGCTCCAGTTAAAGGAAAAATCATGGATATCGCACTGATTATTATTGGCGCCATTTTGTTGCTTGTTGTCATCACCATCTCCGCCGGAGTCAAGATTGTCCCGCAGGGCTACGAATTTGTCATTATGCGTCTCGGCAAGTATCAATCGACACTGAAGCCGGGTTTGAACATCATTATCCCCTACATCGACACCATCGCCGCCAAGGTCACACGCAAAGACATCTCCCTAGATATTCCCAGTCAGGAAGTCATCACGCGGGATAATGCGGTGATCATTACCAACGCCATTGCCTTCATCAACATCCATACCCCTCACAAGGCTATTTTCGGGATCGATCATTACGAGCACGCCACCCGCAACCTGGTCATGACCAATCTGCGTGCCATTATCGGCCAAATGGACCTCGATGATGCGCTCAGCTCCCGTGAACAGATCAAAGTCAGACTCATTCAGGCCATTTCGACGGATCTGGAAGATTGGGGTCTGACGGTCAAAAGTATCGAGATTCAGGACATCAAGCCGTCATCCACCATGCAGGCTTCCATGGAACGGCAAGCCGCTGCCGAAAGGATTCGTCGGGCGGCCATTACCGAGGCAGAAGGCGAAAAACAGGCCGCCATCCTAACCGCCGAAGGTAAAAAACAAGCCTCGATTCTGGCGGCGGAAGGGGATCTGGAAGCGTCTCGTCGACAGGCCGAAGCCCGTATCGTGCTGGCCAACGCCACCAAAGATGCTCTGGCTTTGGTACAGCAAGGCATTGGTTCTGAACAACTGCCGGCGCTGTATCTGCTGGGGGAAAAATATATCACCGCTCTGCAGGAGTTGGGTGTCTCCGAGAACGCCAAAACGGTGATCCTGCCGGCCGATCTGCCGGCTGCATTACAGGGAATGTTCGGACTTAAAGGCATGAAGTAATGAACTGTCTGCCAACAGGCTGACGTAGCAGAGGGTTCAGCCTGCCACTTTCACAAACGGCAGCCTGTTCATCGGTTTTGAATACAAAAACGGCCAACTTCCCCAGCGTGGAGGTTGGCCGTTTTTGTATCCTTTTAAAAGACGGTTTAGGTCGTCACATGCCCGGGTTGGTTTCCCGTTTGGCCGTTCGGTCATTTTTTGCTATAGTCGCATCGACCTCTCATGAGAAGACAATCCTATGAAACTATCCGACAATCCGGCATCTTTGAATGCAGATCAAGGCACCCCCTCGGGGTCATCATTAAAACTTCTGCGTACATTTCTGCTTAAATTCACACTTTGTCTCGCCATTCTCGTTCCTCTTTTTCCTCTGAGCCAGCATAACTACCTTCTCTTTCACACTATCGTCGAGATGCTGAGTGTCGGGGTTGCCATCACGATTTTCAGTATCGGCTGGAACACCCGCACCTTTGCCCGCAGCGGTCCGTTGCTGATGATTGCCTGCACCTTTCTAGGGGTTGCCGGCCTCGATCTTTTGCACACCCTGGCCTATAAAGGGATGGGGGTCTTCCCGGTCTGGAACTCCAATCAGCCCACCCAGTTCTGGCTTGCCGCTCGCTATTTTCAGGGTTTGGGGTTGCTCGCCGCCGCTCTGCTGGTGGGCCGCAGACCACTACCTGCGGCTTCAACCCTTGTTGGCTCCATGGCCGCTGCAACGATTTTGACGATTTCCATCGTACAGGGCTGGTTTCCTGACTGTTTCGTGGCTGGTCAGGGCTTAACCTCGTTCAAGATCGCCAGCGAATTTATCGTTTCGGCTCTTTTAATAGCGGCAGGTATCCTTTTCTGGCGCCGTCGTACCCGGTTTGCTTCACGAATCGTTCCGTTGCTGGTCGGATCGCTCGCTCTGACCGTTCTCGCCGAGATGAGTTTTACCCTCTATGCCGATGTGTATGGTTTCTTTAATTATCTCGGTCATGTCTTCAAGTTCCTGGCCCTGATTCTGATCTATTATGCCCTGATTCGGGGGGCGCTACGATATCCGTATCGAAGCCTTTTTGCAGATCTTATGCGCGCCAAGGAGAGGGCCGAGGAGGCAAGTCAGGTCAAAAGTGATTTCCTGGCAGCGATGAGTCATGAGATTCGCACTCCCATGAATGCCATCATCGGCATGACCGAATTGACCTTGGACACCTCTCTGACTCGCGTGCAGCGGGAATATCTGGAAATGGTCCGGTCATCCGGCAAGTCTTTGCTGAAGATTATTAATGATATTCTTGATTTTTCCAAAATCGAGGCGGGGTTTCTGGAGCTGGAGGCAAGTCCTTTTACTCTGCGGGACATGGTGGAGGACACCTGCCGCGCTCTGGCCGTGCGTGCTCACCAAAAAGGGCTTGAACTGGTTTGCCATATTGCGCCAGAGGTGCCCCTCACTCTGGTCGGCGATCCCAGTCGTCTCCGGCAGGTGTTGACCAACCTGGTTGGCAATGCCGTTAAGTTTACGGTGCAGGGCGAGGTGGTGGTCGAAGTGACCGTGATGGAAGTGGAGGCGGATAAGAGTCGATACACCCTATGTTTTTCCATTAAGGACACTGGAATAGGCATACCTGCTGATCGCCTGGATCGTCTCTTCCAAAAATTCAGTCAGGTGGACAACTCGGTTTCCCGCAACTATGGCGGAACCGGCCTTGGTCTGGCTATTTCCCAGCAGATCATCGAAGCCATGGGGAGCCAGATCCAGGTTGAAAGTCACGTAGGGCAGGGCAGCCTTTTTTCCTTTGCCCTCTCTCTGTCTGCGGCCGAGGTTGAGGACAGCTCGGTGGCTCATACCCCTCATTGCGATCTAGGGGGCATCAGAGCTCTTATTGTCGACGACAATCACACCAGTCGGCGCTTTCTCTCCGAAACACTGGCGGGATGGGGGCTCGAAACAGTTGATGTTGCAGGTGGTGACAAGGCAATCGAATCATTGCGGGAGGCCGCGGCCCAGGGTCATCCCTTCCAGTTGTTGATGATCGATGAAGACATGCCGGACATCAGGGGCAAGGCTGTTGTGGAGCGTCTCCGTCGGGAAAATCTCCTGCCGGATCATGTCATCCTCTTGCTCCCCTCGACGGATATTTCGTCCCACGCTGAGGTCTCCTGGGCGAGGGAGGCGGGAAGTTGCCTGGTCAAACCAATTCAACCCTCAAAACTCTTTAACGCCATCATCGAAAACTTTCAGCCTCAGGAGATCGGTATCGATAGGCAGATGCCGACTGTCAACCCTGAGTATTGTGCTCCTGTTCCAGCTTGCATCCTTTTGGTCGAAGACAACCGCGTTAATCAGTTGCTCGCCAGAACTCTCCTGGAAAAGCGGGGGTGGACTGTCCGCCTTGCTTCCGATGGCAGCCAAGCCTTGACGCTGATTGAACAGGGGGGCATTGATCTTGTCCTGATGGATGTTCAGATGCCTGGCATGGATGGTTTGCAGGCGACTCGCCTCATTCGAGAAGCCGAGAAAACACGAGGGGAACACCTGCCTATTGTAGGTCTGTCGGCCCATGCGACCAAGGCTGACCGCCAAAAATGTCTGGATGCCGGCATGGATGACTATGTCACTAAACCGATTCAGGTTGATGCGCTCTATAACGCTGTAGAGCGCCTCCTTCCGGTGCCAAGGTTAAGGAGTCAGGCTGCAATCGATTTGGACGATTTCCTTTATGCGGTCAATGGCGACCGCCGTTTTCTCGCGGATCTCGTTGGCCAGTTTCGACATGATTATCCCCACTCCCTTCATGATCTTCTCCATGCTTTCAGGCAAGGCGACGGTCAAGGCGCCGAAAAAATAGCCCATTCGCTTAAATCGGTCGTGGGAATTTTCGGGGCTGGCGCGGCCGTGGAGCTGCTGCAGAGGATCGAAAGCCTGGCTGAGTCGCAGCAGATGAAAACGGGGGAAGAACTGCTGCAGCAACTTCAGGATGAGATGGAGAGGGTAGAAAAAAGTCTGGTGGATTTTATGGCGTCGGATCTGGGCGAGCCGCCTGAGGCTTAGAGCAAACTGGTGAACAATTGCGCGATTCCCTAAAAAAGGAAGGCCCTGGTTAAAAGGACCTTCCTTTTTTAATGAAAAGAATCAGGCTTCGGGGGTTGTCTCGAAGCAGAGAGCTTCGTGCAGGTTGACCGTATGGTTCTTGATCCGGCGCAAAGCCACCGCCATGTCGCTAAAAGTCAGGCCTGGCAGGGCGCCGCAGGCACCGGCCTTGGTGCGGGCGAGATGCGCGTTGCGTATCTCGTCCGCCAGATCATTGAGCCGACTGGCCTCCTGGCGGATACTGGCCGCATCCGTGGGCTTTTCCTCCTTAAAGGAGTCGCTGACGTGGTTGTAGAAAACCAGCACTTCGTGATGGAAGCGGATGAGGTCTTTCCAGGCGTCATCGCTGAAGTCCAGTTCATGCTTTTCCAGGCGTTTCATGTAAGAGCAGATGGAGGCTGTGTAATCAGCTATAGATTCCAGCTCGTCGGCCGCCCGCACGTAGCCATAGGCCATGTCGGACTGTTCCTTGCTTGCTTTGCCGGCCTGCATGAGGGTAACAGTGAAGGTCGTGATCTCATGCTGCATAACATCTGTTTGCTGCTCGATTTCCTTCACTTTCTGGTAAAAGCGATCCCTGCCCTTAAGATCGCGATGAAGCAGGCTTCCCACGTGACGAAGAGCCTTGTGAACTCTGGTATGCATGCGTATCAGTTCCTGCAGCACCATGGAGGTTCCCATGGCGACAGGCATGCTGCCCGGCGGGCCGATGTATTTGAACGGCCCCTTTTCTATTCCACCCGTTTCAGGAATGATGCGGACGACAAGACGCTCCAGTTGTTTGAGAAAGGGCAACATCGCCAGGGTGGCGGTCACGTTGAACATGGAATGGGCTAGAGCGATATGGGCCGCCGCATAAGGGTGGTTGCCTTCAGCGTTGATGAAATCGGCGGAACCAGGCACGAGCATTTCTACCAGCCCGACAAAGGGGGAGAATATGGTGATGATGATGAAAACCCCAAGGACATTGAAGGTACTGTGGGCCATGGCGGCTCGCCGGGCCGCCACGGTGCTGCCGATGGCGGCGAGCTGGGCGGTGATCGTGGTGCCGATGTTCTCACCCATGACCAGAGCGATAGCGGTGTGAATGGGGATCGCCCCTGTGGAGGCCAGGGCGATGGTAATGCCCAACATGGCGGAACTGCTCTGCACGATCATGGTCATGACGCAGCCGATGGCGACGCAACCCAGCAGGCTCAACAGCGACTGTGCATCCAGCAGCAGCATGAGGTTCATGAAGCCCTCATGGGTTCGCAAAGGTTTAAAGGCGTCGCTCATGATCTCCAGGCCGAAAAAGATAAGACCCAGAGCGACAAAAACCTTGGCTATGGCGGAGATTCTCTCGTTCTTGGAAAAAAGCATCGGAAAGATGCCGAGAGCGACCAGCAGCAGGCCATATTTACCCACCTTGACTGCGAGGATCCAGCCGGTGATGGTGGTGCCGATATTGGCGCCGAGGATAACCCCTATGGCCTGGCTCAGCTGCATGAGCCCGGCATTGGTCAGGCCGACGACCATGACGGTGGTGATGGAGGAAGACTGTACAAAGGCCGTGATGGACAAGCCGACGATCACCGCCAGGATGCGGTTGGAAGTCAGGGAGGAGATCGCTTTGCGGATGAGGCCGCCGGAGAGCATCTGCAGGCTGTCGGAGAGATATTTCATCCCGAGGATGAAAATTCCGAGGCCGCCCAGGACCGTGTAGGTCATCTTAAAAGGTTCGAGCATAGGGTAGGTCTCTCAATCGTTTTGGCTGTTGGTGTACTAGGTTACGCCATGCCTTTTAACCGGAAAAGCCAAACCTGTCAAGGACGTTGTCGTGTGCTTTTGCTAAGGTTTGCGGCATGAAAAAGCCCCGGGGTGATCTCCGGGGCTTTTTGAGGGTAAAGCAATCTTTACTCGATGGTTAGAGGCCAAGCTTTTTGAAGAAGTCGTTGCCCTTGTCGTCCACCAGGATGAAGGCAGGGAAATCTTCAACCTCGATCTTCCAGACGGCCTCCATGCCGAGTTCGGGGAAATCGATGCATTCGACCTTTTTGATGTTTTCTTCGGCCAGAACGGCAGCCGGCCCGCCGATGGAACCGAGGTAGAAGCCGCCATGCTTTTTACAGGCGTCGGTGACCTGCTGGCTACGGTTGCCCTTGGCGATCATGATCATGGAGCCGCCGTTCTCTTGCAGCAGATCGACGTAGGAGTCCATGCGGCCGGCCGTGGTCGGCCCGAAAGAACCGGAGGGCTTGCCAGCCGGCGTCTTGGCCGGGCCTGCGTAGTAGATGGGGTGGTTCTTGAGATAGTCGGGCAGTGGCTTGCCGGAATCGAGAATTTCCTTGAACTTGGCATGCGCGATGTCGCGGCCGACCACGATGGTCCCTTGCAGGAGCAGGGGGGCGCCAACTTCAAGTTTGGACAGGTCGGCCAGGATCTCTTTCATGGGGCGGTTGAGGTCGATGCGGGTGCCGTGGCCATGCTTGCCGCGATACTGGTCGGGAATGAGGCGACCGGGATTGCGGTCCATCTCTTCGACGAAGAGGCCCTCGCGGGTGATTTTCGCCTTGATGTTGCGATCCGCGGAGCAGGAAACCGCCATGCCGACGGGGCAGGAGGCGCCGTGGCGGGGAAGGCGGATGACGCGGACGTCATGGGCGAAATACTTGCCGCCGAACTGGGCGCCGATGCCGAGCTTCTGCGCGGCCTCCAGAAGCTTGGCTTCAAGGGCGGTATCACGGAAAGCCTGACCATGCTCATTGCCTTCGGTGGGCAGTCCATCGAGTTCCTTGGCCGTGGCCAGTTTGACGGTCTTCATGCAGGCGTCGGCGCTGGTACCGCCGATAACAAAGGCGATGTGGTAGGGCGGGCAGGCGGCGGTGCCGAGATATTTCATCTTTTCGACCAGGAACTTCTCCAGCTTCTCGGGGGTGAGCAGCGCTTTGGTCTCCTGGTAGAGCATGGTTTTGTTGGCGCTGCCGCCGCCTTTGGCCATAAAGAGAAACTTGTAGTAGTCCCCTTCGGTCGCCATGATGTCGATCTGGGCGGGCAGGTTGGTGCCGGTGTTCTTCTCCTTGTACATGTCGAGGGCGACCGTCTGGGAGTAGCGCAGGTTTTCTTCGGTGTAGGTCTTGTAAACGCCCTTGGAGAGATATTGCTCGTCCTTGCAGCCCGTCCAAACCTGTTGGCCTTTTTTGGCGACGATGGTAGCGGTGCCGGTGTCCTGGCAGACAGGCAGTTCAAAATTGGCCGAGATCTCCGCGTTGCGCAAAAAAGCCATGGCGACGCCGCGATCATTGGGGGAAGCTTCGGGATCACGCAGGATCTTGGCGACCTGCTCGTTGTGTTCGGGGCGCAGTAGGAAGGAGACGTCTTTCATAGCCTGGTTGGCCAGAACCGTGAGGGCTTCGGGATCGACCTTGAGGACATCCTTGCCATCGAAGTT
Organism: Desulfuromonas sp. KJ2020; assembly: GCF_024197615.1. NCBI lineage: Bacteria > Pseudomonadati > Thermodesulfobacteriota > Desulfuromonadia > Desulfuromonadales > Desulfuromonadaceae > Desulfuromonas > Desulfuromonas sp. KJ2020. Next base: position 948,425 of record NZ_JAKUKE010000003.1, on the reverse strand, counting down.
GGCGACGGAAACATATTTTTCCGAATCGGGGATCTTGTAGTATTTGGTGGTGTCTTTACCTACGGGGAAGGGATCCTGGTACGTGAACTCCGGCATGGTTTTCTCTCCTTTTCATGATATGAAACGCGCGGCAGAAGGCCTCTGCGCTTGAAATGAACATTCAGCAAGGCAGTATATATAAGTCAGCTATATTTGTCGACACCAAGGTCCGCTATCAGGGAAAAAATTTCAAAGAATTAATCCTTGTCAAACTGCGGCAGGTCGCCGACAATAGGCCGAACTCTTTGCAGGAAGGAGGTCTTTGCATGGGTAAATCCTTAAATGGACGGCGAGTCGCTGTGGTCGGCGGACTGCGAACCCCTTTTGTCAAAGCGGGAACCTATTTTAAAGATCTGTCTCCTCTGGCGATGTCTACCCATGTGGTCGCCGAGATGTTGTCCCGTTATGGTGTAGTAGCCGATAGTCTGGACGATATTGTCTGGGGGCGAGTCATTCATGACCCCAGGATTTCCAATATTGCCCGGGAGATCGTGCTCGACCTTCGATTGCCGGCGCGCATTCGCGGCTATATGGTCTCCAACAACTGCATCACTTCGGCTCATGCCATAGCCAACCTGGCGGATGCCATCGCCGGCGGCAGGTCCGAAGCCGGCATTGCCGGCGGTGTCGAATCCATGTCACAGGCACCTATCCTATTCAGCCGGGAGGCTTCCCGTATTTTTCTGGAGGCCGGTCTGGCTTCCTCCACCAGCCAACAAATCAAGGCCCTTCTCCGTCTGCGTCCACGGCATTTTCGCCCCGAATCCCTGTCGGTCAAAGAGCCGTCCACCGGGTTGTCCATGGGCGAACATTGCGAGATTATGGCCAAGCAGTGGCAAATATCCCGGCAGGTTCAGGACGAGATCGCCCTGCGCAGTCACCTACGAGCGGCCCAGGCGACGGCAGACGGCCGCCTCGCTGCGGAAATCGCCCCTCTAAAAGGCATCGACCGCGACATGATCGTGCGCGGTGATACGAGCCTGGAAAGACTCGGTTCGCTGCGGCCGGTTTTTGACCGCTCCAGTCGGGGAACCCTGACGGCCGGAAATTCCAGCCCTCTTACGGACGGCGCGGCAGGGGTGCTACTCATGTCGGAAGAGCGGGCTGCCAAAGAAGGGCGTAAGCCGCTGGCCTTTATCCGCGATGTGCACTTCGCCTCCCTGCATCCCGACGATGGTCTGCTAATGGCCCCCGCCCTGGCGGTGCCGGCTTTGCTGCGTCGGACCGGTCTGTCTTTGCGTGACATGGATATCGTGGAGATGCATGAAGCTTTCGGTGCCCAGGTCGCCTGCAATCTTGCCGCCTGGGAGCAGGGTTGGAAGGATGAGGCCATCGGTGTGGTCGACCAGGCGATCCTCAACCCCCTCGGCAGTTCCATTGCCGTCGGGCATCCCTTCGCGGCCACGGGCGCGCGCATCGTCACCACCCTGGCCGGCGAGATGGCCAGAAAAAAGTCCCGCTATGGCCTGGTTTCCATCTGTGCCGCCGGCGCCATGGCTGCGGCCATGATTCTCGAAAGAGATTGATTGTTTAGACTGATATTCAATGTTATCGAGGGAATTTCATCATGCAGAAAATGCTCAAGCGTATCCTGACCTCTCGCGTCTATGAAGCGGCCGTGGAGACCCCTCTGGAGGAGGCACCCGGTCTGTCGTGTTCCCTGAATAACCGTATTCTTCTCAAGCGGGAAGACCTGCAGCCGATCTTCTCCTTCAAATTGCGCGGTGCCTATAACAAAGTAGCGCACCTGAGTGCAGAAGAACTGGCTCGCGGCGTGATTGCCGCCTCCGCTGGAAATCACGCTCAGGGCGTCGCCTATGCGGCCCGTCAACTGGGGGTTCGCGCGGTGATCGTCATGCCAGTGACGACTCCGGCGATCAAGATTTCAGCTGTCAAGGCTTTGGGCGCCGAGGTCGTACTGCATGGTGACAACTACTCCGAGGCGGCCGCCCGTTGCCAGGAACTGGTTGAACAGACGGGGATGACCTTCGTCCATCCCTTTGATGACGAACTGGTGATTGCCGGGCAGGGTACGGTGGCCGATGAGATTCTGAGGCAAAACTCGGGACGGCTGGATGCCGTGTTCGTCCCCATCGGCGGTGGCGGTCTCATCAGCGGTATCGCCGCCTATTTCAAGGCGCTTCGGCCGGAAGTGCGCATCATCGGGGTGGAACCTGTCGACAGCGATGCCATGGCTCGCTCTCTGGAATTGGGGCATCGGGTCATTCTCGATTATGTAGGGATCTTTGCCGATGGGGTGGCCGTCCGAGAGGTCGGCAAGCTGACTTTCGATTACTGCCGCAAATACGTCGATGAGGTCATCCGGGTCGATACGGACGAGTTGTGCAGCGCCATCAAGAGCACCTATGAAGCGACCCGTTCCATTGCCGAACCCGCCGGGGCGCTGGCCTTGGCCGGGCTCAAAAAATATGTACGGCAGGAAAAGATCACCGGACAGACCCTGGTTGCCATCAACTCCGGCGCCAACATGAATTTCGAACGGCTGCGCTATGTGGCCGAACGGACCCAGGTGGGAGAAAAGCAGGAAGCGCTCTTTGCGGTGACTATCCCCGAGCGTCCCGGCGCGCTGAAGCGCTTCTGCGGAGAACTGGTCGGTGGCCGGAACATCACGGAATTCAACTACCGTCTGTCCAGTCGCCAGGGCGCCCATATCTTTGTCGGACTTTCCATCAAAGACGAGGAGGAGAGGGCGGCCTTCTCGCGCCAACTGGCGGAAAAAGGCTATAAAAACCTCGATCTCACCGATAACGACCTGGCCAAAACGCATATTCGTTACATGGTCGGCGGTCGTTCCGCCGAGGCCGGGCAGGAAGTTCTCTACCGCTTCTGGTTTCCGGAGCGGCCCGGCGCTCTCAGCCGGTTTTTGACTTCCATGGGAGCTAACTGGAACATCTCTCTCTTTCACTACCGTCTGCAGGGCGGCGACTTCGGGCGTGTCCTTATCGGCCTTGAAATACCGGCCGGCGATCAGGCAGAATTTCAGCGATTTCTCGATTCACTGGGCTACCGCTTTATGGAAGAGACCGATAACCCAGCTTATCAGCTCTTTCTCTAAGGTCGATTCCCCGCTGATCCGTGGTTTTGCCTTGTTGGTCAGGCTGACGTAACAGCCCCGACATAATAATTGACAGATTCGCTCAGGTATGTTAATCGTGAGGCGACTGTCAGTTAATCCCACACGCAAGGAGCCTGATGTGTTCGCTACCCTGAAGGAAGACCTCAAAGCCGTATTTGACCGCGACCCCGCTGTGCGTAGCTCGTTGGAAGTTGTTTTTTGTTATCCGGGCTTTCACGCGCTGCTTTTTTACCGTCTGGCCCATGCGCTATGGGTCAGGAACTTTTTCTTTTTGGGACGGCTGGTTTCGCAGATGGGCCGGTTTTTTACGGGCATCGAGATTCATCCGGGTGCCAAAATCGGACGGGGGTTCTTTATCGACCACGGCATGGGGGTCGTTATCGGTGAGACGGCTGAAATCGGCAACAATTGCACCCTCTATCACGGCGTAACGCTCGGCGGCACCAGCTGGGCCAAAGAAAAACGCCATCCCACCCTGGGTGACAACGTCATTGTCGGTTCCGGCGCCAAGATTCTCGGTCCCTTCACCGTGGGCGACAACAGCAAGGTCGGCTCCAATTCGGTTGTGGTCAAGGAGGTCCCGCCCAATAGCACGGTCGTCGGCGTTCCGGGGCGGGTGGTGATGTCCGAGGGACAGTCCATTACCCGGGCCGACCTGGAGCACGGCCAGCTGCCGGACCCCGAAGCCAAGGCGATTTCCTGTCTTTTTGATCAGATTCGCTCTCTGGAAAGAAAAGTCAAAACGCTTACTGAAGAGCAGGAACGCCTGAAAGGTCAGCTGACTGAAGCGGGGAAAAAGGAGAAGGTCTGATGCGTCTTTCGACGAAAGCGCAGTATGCGGTCAGAGCCATGGTGAGCCTGCACCTCAACACGCAGGGATCCCCCGTTTCACTCAAAGAAATTGCCTCCCGGGAGGATATCTCCCTGACTTACCTGGAGCAGCTCTTCGTCAAACTGCGGCGGGGGGGAATCGTTGACAGCGTGCGAGGACCCGGTGGCGGCTACGTCCTGGCCCGGGCCGCCGAGGAGATCCGGGTAGACCAGATTATCGACAGTGTCGAGGAGACCCTGGTACCCGTTTCCTGCATGGATGCCCAGGGGCGTTGCAGCTGCACGGACCATTGCGTGACCCATAGTGTGTGGCAGGGGTTGGGGGAACGGATACGCACCTTTCTGGCCTCCATGACTCTCGCCGACCTGACCCGCGAAGCCAAAGACAAGATTCTTGACCGCCAGCGGCGGCTCAACGAGATTTCACGATGATATGGAGGATGTGGTTTTGAAACGGATTTACATGGACAATAACGCGACCACGGCTGTGCGGCCGGAGGTTTTGGATGCGATGCTTCCCTTTTTTCGCGATCACTTCGGCAATCCCTCCAGTGTGCACTGGGCGGGAAGGGCGGTCAGCCCGGCCGTGGAAAAAGCCCGAGAGCAGGTCGCTCGCCTGGTCAACTGTTCCCCCGCCGAAATTGTCTTTGTTTCCTGCGGCAGCGAAGGGGACAACCATGCCATCAAGGGGACGGCTGAAGCCCTGCGGGAAAAAGGAAACCACATCATTGCCACCAGCGTCGAGCATCCGGCTGTGCTCAACACCTGTCAGGCCCTGGAAAAGCAGGGATTCGTGGTTACCTACCTGCCGGTGGACCGCGACGGCATGCTCGATCTGCAGGATCTCGAAGCCGCCATCACCGACAAGACGATTCTCATCTCCGTCATGTGGGCCAACAACGAAACGGGCAATATCTTTCCTATTGAAGAAATCGGCGCCATCGCCAAAAAACACAAGGTCCGTTTTCACAGCGACGCCGTACAGGCCGTCGGTAAAATCCCGGTCGATGTCCAGGCCGCCGGGGTGGATCTGCTCGTCATCTCCGGGCACAAGCTGGGCGCCCCCAAGGGCGTCGGCGCCCTCTACATTCGCCGTGGCACCAAACTGACTCCGCTCATTCATGGCGGCCACCAGGAGCGCAACCGTCGCGCCGGCACCCACAATGTTCCTGGCATTGTCGGTCTGGGGGTGGCCTGCGAACTGGCAGCAGCGGAGCAGGGGAGTCACGCCGAGAAAATCCGAGCGCTGCGGGATCGCCTGGAAAAAGGGATTTTCGAACAGATTCCCGAGGTCAAGCTCAACGGTCATCCGACCCTGCGTCTACCCAATACCCTGAATGTCAGCTTCGCCTACATCGAAGGGGAGTCGCTGCTGCTCAATTTCGATATGAAGGGCATCGCCGCCTCCTCCGGGTCGGCCTGCACCTCCGGCTCCCTGGAGCCCTCCCACGTCATGGGCGCCATGTGCGTGGATGTGGTGCTGGCCCATTCCAGCACCCGCTTCAGTCTCGGGCCGGACAACACCGAAGAGGACGTCGACTACATTCTGGAGGTGCTGCCTCCCATCGTGCAACGTCTGCGGGATATGAGCCCCCTGTACAACCGGGGCGGCCAGCCGATGACCTGTGAAACCTGCCCGATCGTCAAGAAATGCTGACCCCTTCGATACGGGATCAGCACGGATAATACTCAATAAAAAGACGCGATAAAGGAGAAAAAGATATGTATTCCGACAAGGTTATGGATCACTTCAGCAACCCCCGCAACGTAGGTGAAATCGAAGACGCCGATGGTGTCGGCGAAGTGGGTAATGCTTCCTGCGGCGATATCATGAAGATCTATCTCAAGGTCGAAAACGATGTCATCAAGGACGTCAAGTTCAAGACCTTTGGCTGCGGCGCCGCCATCGCCACCTCGTCCATGGTGACGGAGATGGCTATCGGCAAGACCATCGACGAGGCCATGGAGCTGACCAACGCAGCCGTGGCTCAGGCTTTGGACGGTCTGCCTCCCGCCAAGATGCACTGCTCCAATCTGGCGGCGGACGCGCTGCATGAAGCCATTAAAAACTACAAGGAATCAAAAGCCTAGACGCCTTTCCTAAAGCATTTTCCAGCTTTCAGAGAGGGCCATTCCTAGTGAGAGTGGCCCTCTTTTTCATCGAGGCTTCTCCTATGAAACATCGGAAAAAAGTTATCGTCGCCATGAGCGGGGGGGTGGATTCCTCCGTTACCGCCGCGCTGCTCCAGGAGCAGGGGTATGACGTGGCCGGCCTGAATATGCGGCTGTGGAAAGAAGAGGAGAATTCCGCTCCTGAGACCGGAAACGGCAAGGGGGCCCCGGATCATGCCGCCGATGTGCGGCGGGTGGCGGAGGCGCTGGATATCCCCTTGACCGTTCTCGATTTGCGCGACAAATTCTATCGCCGCATTGTCGAGCCTTTCTGCCAGACCTATTTCGCCGGTCAGACCCCCAATCCCTGTATCCTCTGCAACCAGACCCTCAAGTTCGGCCTGCTGCTGGAAAAGGCCCGGGAGTTGGGGGGGGATTTTCTGGCGACGGGGCACTATGCCCGCATCCTGCAGGAAGGCGACCGCTATGTGCTGGCAAAGGGCAAAAACCTGCATAAAGACCAGAGCTACTTTCTTTTCACCTTGACGCAGCAGCAGCTTGGCCAGGTTCTTTTTCCGTTGGGGGAAATGGACAAGGCGAGGGTACGGGAGCACGCCGCCCGTTTCCAGCTGCCCGTGGCTCAAAAGGCCGAGAGCCAGGATATCTGCTTCATCCCGGACGGGGATTACGTCTCCTTTCTCGAACGGCGCGGGCTCCCCGACCACCCGGAAGGGGAGATTGTCCATCTTAACGGCCAGGTTCTCGGCCGGCATCAGGGCACCTTTCGCTATACTATCGGCCAGCGGCGCGGTCTTGGCATCGCCTGGCCCGAACCGCTCTACGTCCTTAAAATCGACGCACCGGCTTCCCGCGTTATCGTGGGGGAGCGAATTCATCTCGCGGTCAGCGAACTGACCCTGCAGGGAACCATCTGGAATATCCCCGTGCCGCCAGAACCCCTGCGGGCCCGCTGCCGCATCCGGTACCGTCACCGGGAGGCCAAGGCTCTCATCACCCCGGGACCGGATGGCCAGTCCAGGGTCCTTTTCGAGGAACCGCAGCAGGGCGTCACTCCGGGGCAGGCCGCGGTCTTTTTTGACGACGACCGGATTCTCGGCGGAGGCTGGATCCTATGAACGGCCGTGTCTCATTGACCACCCTCGGCTGCAAGACCAACCAGTTCGAGTCGGCTGCCATGGAGGAGCATCTGCGGCGAGCCGGCTACGAGGTGGTTCCCTTCGATGTGGGCGCCGATCTGGTCATCGTCAACACGTGTACAGTGACCAGTGCCACCGACGCCCAATCCCGCAACCTTGTGCGGCGAGCCCGCCGGCTCAATCCCCGTTGCCGCGTGGTGGTGACAGGGTGCTACGCCCAGGTCGACCCCGAGGCCCTGCGGGCCATTCCCGGCGTGTCCCTCGTGCTGGGCAATGATGAGAAGAAGGACTTTCTGCAGTGGATTGAAAAGAGTGTGGACGGCCAGGTCGTGCAGGTCTCCCCGATTCGGGAAATAACCGAAGCCTCGGTGCTGTCCACCACCGTCTTTGCCGAGCGCAGCCGGGCCTTTGTGCAGATTCAAAACGGCTGCGACGCTTTCTGTTCCTACTGCATCATTCCCTATGCCCGTGGGCGCAGCCGTTCCGTGCAGCCGGAGGAGGTCGTCGCTCAGGTAGCCGGTCTCGTCGAGGCGGGCTACCCCGAGATCGTCCTTACCGGCATCCATATCGGCGGCTACGGCACGGACCTGACCCCCAGTTTGACCCTGACGGATCTCGTCCGCCGGTTGGAATCGGGCACCTCCGTGCGCCGTCTGCGGCTGGGCTCGCTGGAGCCGACGGAGATTACCGATGAACTGATCGAGCTGGTGGCCGGCTCGTCCGTGATTTGTCCCCATTTTCACATCCCGCTGCAGGCCGGCGACGACCAGGTCCTGCGGCGGATGAACCGTCATTACCAGACCGCTTTTTTCCGGGATCTCGTGCAGCGCATTCATCGACGTCTGCCGCAGGCGGCCATCGGTCTGGACGTCATCGCCGGTTTTCCGGGCGAAACCGAGGATGAGTTCGCCAACACCCTCGCCCTGGTTGAAAGCCTGCCCGTCAGCCATCTGCATGTTTTTCCCTACAGCCGCCGTCCCGGTACCCCTGCGGCCAGCATGGCCGCGCAGGTGCCTTCTGCCCTGGCCCGTGAAAGGGCCGCGCGTCTGCGAGCTGTTGGAGAAGAGAAAACCCGAATCTTTGCCCGGCGTTTTGTCGGCCAGACCCTGGAAGTCGTGGTCGAAGGAGGCGGGCGGAATGGCTGGCGAAAAGGTCTGACGACCAACTACCTGCAGGTGCATTTCAGGGGAGGGGACGACTTGCCAGATAAAACGCTGAGGGTTCGTCTCACTGGCCTTGAGGGCGAGGGACTGGTCGGCGAACTGGCCTGAACCTAACGGGTACTACGGGCCAACTGGCGGCCTCTTTCGATATCTACCCGTAGCAGCAGGACGATTCCCACCACAAAAAAGACGATCAGGGCCAGAATGGCATGACGCGTCGAGCCGGTGAGGTCGGCAATCAGGGCGAAGATCATGGGGCCGAAAATGGAGGCAAATTTGCCGCTGATGGCATAAAATCCGAAAAATTCGGCGCTTTTGCCTGTGGGGATCAAGGAGGCGAAAAGAGAGCGGCTGATGGCCTGACTGCCGCCGAGAATCAGGGCCACCACAAACCCCAGAATCCAGAATTCATAGGCTGCCGCCATGAAGAAGGCATAGATGGTGACGCCGGCAAAAAGAAAGAGGCTTGCCAGTACGGACCGTTTAGGGCCGAAACGTTCGGCCAGCCGGCCAAAGAGCAGGCTACCGGGCATGGCTACGAACTGGATCATGAGAAAGGCCCCCAGAATGGTACCCTGGCTCAAGCCCAGTTCTTCTCGGCCGAAAATGGCCGAGACGACGATGATGGTCTGGATGCCGTCATTGTAGAAAAGGAAAGCCACCAGAAAGAGCAGCAAATCCCGGTAACGACGGATTTCGGCAAAGGTTTTGACGTAATCCCGAAACCCCTGCAGCATCGGCTGCGGTTCATGGACGAAGACGTCTTCGCGTACATAGTGAAACATAGGCAGAGAGAACAGCAGCCACCACAGACCTGTCAGTAGAAACCCAGCCCGGCTGGCCGCCCCCGCATCGGCAAAACCGAAAACCCCGTGAAACTGGATCATCACAAAGACGACCAGCAGCACGAGCCCCCCACCGATATACCCTGAAGCAAATCCCCGCGCCGACAGGCGATCGACGTCGTTTCCCTCCGCAAGGGCCGGCAAAAAAGCATTGTAGAAAATGTTGCCGGCGGCAAAGCCGGTGTTGGCGATAACGAACAACCCCGCGGCCAACAGGTAGCGCCCGGAGGAGGCCCAAAAGAGGAGGGCGGTAGCCACGGAGCCGATCAGGCAGAAGAAGATGAGCCAGTGGCGCCTGGAGGCGCTACGGTCGGCATGAGCGCCGAGAAAAGGGGCCGAGATGGCCACCAGCAGCATGGACAGGGAAACGGCATATCCCCACAAGGCTGAAGCCGGCATGTTGTGCGTCCAGCCGAAAAGGCTGAGGCGGGCGCCTTCGACCGGCACCAGGGAGACAAAATAGACCGGCAGCACGGCGGCCAGGATAACCGTGGCATAGGCGGAGTTGGCCCAGTCATACAGGCACCAGCTGAACCAGGCTTTGCGGCGGGATGCTTCATTCATGATGGCTACCATCTGTGGCGAATATGGGAATGAGTGGCGGGCCGGCGCGGCGAGCGGTCAGGGTGAGCATAAACAAAAAAATGCCCCGGGCCAAGGAGGGAAAGCACCGGGGCGAATAAGTTGTTCTTATTCTGCCTACTAGCAACACCGGTGCCAATTGCCGCCGAACCTGTCAGAACAGGCCCTTAGAACCTTTCAGGGCTGTAAAGCTTGAATTCAGTCAAAAAAGCCGCATTCGTTAGATCTGTTTTTTTGACTCATCGGGCTCCTGCTTTTGGCGCTGGAGCACATACCCGCAGTCCGGCGGCAGCCACTGTACCGTTTCTACCAGGGACGGCGTGAGCTTGAGACAACCTTCTCCCACTTCGAACCGCTTGTGATAGACCTTGCAGGTGCGTTCAATCACGTCCAGGTAGCGGCAGGCAATGGTGGTGGGGAAAATCGTCCCGTTCTCGTCCACCCACTTCTCGAAACAGCACTGCCCGCAGCGCCGGCAGATCTCTTCCCACTCTTTTGAATCAGACATGTGACCGACCTGTCAACGGACTAAAAAAGCCAGGCCCCTGCGGGCCTGGCTGATGAAGGAAAAGGCGTTTAGGCGCATTCAGAATAACCACAGGCGTGACAAACGCTGCAGCCGCCCTCGTGTTCCACCGGGCCACCGCATTCGGGGCAGGCGCCGCCGTTGATGACCAGCTGAGCTGCCTCTTCCCCTTCGGTCAGAGTGTGCATCTGGATCGCCTTGGCCACGGCGTCGGCGCAGGAGGTGATGCGGTTTTCACCGAAGCCGGCCGGTTTGTGGCAGGTGATGCCGATGAGTTGCTTGACGGCCTGGCGGGCCTGGACGCCGCTGCGCCAGGCGAGAGAGACGAGACGCCCAATGGCTTCGCACTGGGACGCGGCACAGCCGCCGGCCTTGCCCATGGTGGTGAAGAGTTCGAAGAGACCGTTGCTGTCCTCGTTGATGGTGACATAGAGCGGTCCGCAGCCGGTCTCCATCTGGTAGGTGGCGCCGCGCAGGGCCCGGGGCCGCTCCTTTTTGCGGCTGCCCTTGTGGCTCTCCATGGGAATGGTCTCTTCGGCGCCCTTTTCATCCTTTTTGCCCACCGAGAGTACCTGCTGGTCGCGGGAGCCGTCACGGTAGATGGTGACCCCTTTGCAGCCCTGGTGATAGGCCATGCGATACACCTGCGACACATCCTCCCGGCTGGCGGTGTGGGGGAAATTGACCGTTTTGGAGACGGCGTTGTCAGTGTATTTCTGGAAAGCCGCCTGCATGGCGATATGGTCTTCAGGGGTAATATCGTGGGCGGTGACAAAGACGCGGCGCACATCCTCGGGGATCTGTTTGAAGTCCTGGATGGTACCGTGCTCGGCAATGAGCTTCATCAGTTCCGGTGTGTAGAACCCACGCTCCTTGGCGATCTTTTCAAATAGAGGATGCACCTCCACCAGGATGTCGTTGTCCAGCACCTGGCGCACATAGGAGACTGCGAACAGGGGCTCGATGCCGCTGGAGGCATTGGCGATAATCGAGATGGTGCCCGTCGGGGCGATGGTTGTACAGGTGGCGTTGCGCAGCGGCGGCTCCCCCTTCTGGTCGTACAGGCTCCCCTTGAAGTTGGCGAAGGCGCCACGCTCCTCGGCGAGCTGGCGGGAGACCTGACGAGACTCGGTCGTAATGAACTGCATGACCTTTTCCCCCAGCGCCACAGCTTCCGCACTGTTGTAAGGGATGCCGAGCAGGATGAGCATGTCGGCCCAGCCCATGACCCCGAGGCCGATCTTGCGATTGGCCTTGGTCATCTCCTCGATTTCCTTGAGGGGGTAGGTGTTGACCTCGATCACGTTGTCGAGGAAGCGGGTCGCGGTTTTGACGACGTCGCCGAGTTTTTTCCAGTCCATCTTGCCCTTGTCAACCATGTGACTGAGGTTGATGGAGCCGAGGTTGCAGGATTCGTAGGGGAGCAGGGGCTGTTCGCCACAGGGGTTGGTTGCCTCGATCTCTCCGACCTGGGGAGTGGGGTTGTCCCGGTTGAGGCGGTCGAGAAAGATGATCCCCGGTTCACCGTTGGTCCAGGCCATTTCGACGATGTGTTCGAACACCTTGCGGGCATCCATTTTCTTGACCACATCTTTGCTGCGGGGGTTGATAATCTCGTATTCCCCACCGTTTTCAACTGCTTCCATGAAGGCTTCGGTCAAGCCGACGGAGATATTGAAATTGGTGAGCACCTTCTGGTCCCGCTTGGCCATGATGAAATCCATGATGTCGGGATGGTCGACCCGCATGATCCCCATGTTGGCGCCGCGGCGGGTACCGCCCTGCTTGATGGTCTCGGTGGCTGCATCGAACACCTTCATGAAAGAGAGGGGACCGGAAGAAACTCCTTTGGTCGACAGCACGACGTCATTGGCCGGGCGAACGCGGGAAAAGGAAAAGCCGGTGCCGCCGCCGCTCTTGTGGATCAGGGCCGTCTGCTTGATGGCCTCGAAGATGCTCTCCATCGAGTCACCGACGGGCAGGACGAAGCAGGCGGAGAGCTGACCCAGTTCTCGTCCGGCGTTCATCAGCGTGGGAGAGTTGGGGAGAAAGTCGAGGGATGTCATCAAATCGTAGAATTTCTTGGCCAGTTCATCCGCCTTGACGCTCGACTTTAGACGCGTTTCGGCCGCAGCGATGGCGTCGGCGACCCGGTGAAACATGTCGGACGGCGACTCAAGCGCCTTGCCGTCGCTGTTTCGTTTCAGGTAGCGTCTTTCCAGTACGGTGAGGGCATTTTTGGAGAGGGGCAGATGGCTGCTGGCGGGCTGTTTCTTCATAAGGCGTCCTTTTTTGTCATAACTGAGAAAAACAAAGAGCGGCTGGTCCATGGACCAGTAAATTGCCAGGATACTCAATATTGTGTGGTCGTCCAGATTTATTCCACAAGATGTCGTGGTTGTCAAGGAAGTCCTTGGGTGATTTTTAAAAATAACCAAAAAGGTGTTAATTGCGGCAGGAAAATTATCTTTACACTTTTCATTAATATGTTAAAACGGTGTTTTATGGGGGGGGTGACCAATGAAAGGATGGATGGAAGGTCTGAAGTCAACGGCGGCCAGTAACCGGCAACTACAGGAACTTTTCAAGGCGTCCCAGGTGGCTTTGTCGCCACAGGACCTTGACGAACTGCTGGCCAAACTGCTGCGCATCGGTATGGAAAGCCTCTCCATGCCGGCCGGGAGCATCGCCCTGTATGAGGAGGAGACCCGGCAGCTGGTTCTGCACGCGCACCGAGGGTTGAGCCCTCAATTTGTGGCCCGCGACCGTTGGGTGGTTGAAGAGGGGGATGTCACCCAGAGAATACTCCAGCGGGGCGAAGTTTTCGTCATTGAAGATACACAGATGGCCTTTTCGGTGACACCCTGGCCTTTGGAAAAAGAGGGCATTCGTTCCCTGGTGGCTTCTCCCCTTAAATGCCGTAACAAAGTAGTCGGCATATTTTATCTGGACGATTTCGAGCCTCGTCAGATTCACGACTCTCAGATCCAGATATTTTCCATCATTGCCTCTTTTGCCGCTCTCTGTATAGACAATGCGCAAATCCGAGCCCAGGCCGACTTTTTTACCCGCACCGACCCCCTGACGCGTCTGTATAATCAAAGTCAATTCAAATCTCTTTTCCAACAGGAACTCTCACGTTCCCAGTATTATGGCTTTCCCTTTTCTCTCATCCATTTCGATCTGGATGACTTCAGGCGCTTCAATGACAGTTTCGGTCATTCAAACGGCGATATCGTCCTTAAAACGGTAGCCCGCCTGCTCAGGGAATCTTTTCGGGAATTCGATACCCTTTTTCGCTATGGCGGAGAGGAGTTCATCGCGATTTTGCCAGAGACTCCGCTGGAAGAGGCTCTAAAACTTGCCCAGAACGGGTGCCAGCTTATTTCGCAGAAGTCCCATCGGGATCTGCCTATTTCCGCCGCCGGTCCGGTAACGGCCAGCGCCGCCGTGGTCTCTTTTCCCAAAGACGGTAAAAATCTCAACACGTTGTTGCGCCATCTGGATGCGCTTCTGTTCCTCCACCGCGATGTCCCAGGTCAGGTCCATATCCTGCCCGACGACGCCGTCGAGATCTGATTCCGTTATTTCGCCTAAGTCGTTCTTTCCGTGGAATTTCCCCGTCGAAAGAGGTTGCCAACCTCGGCCAGCAATGGTAATTATGCCGTCTTCATCGGCGTCGGAAAATAGATGCTGTGCAATGTCTGGTTGCCTGTTTTGCCGCCGCCTGTCATAATGCGCAGGCAGGCTAGGGGCCCCGTCACCCACATTATATCGAGTGTATATGGCTTTGTATCTGGACAACGCAGCGACTTCCTTTCCCAAGCCCGAGTCGGTTTATCGTGCCGTTGAACAGACCATGCGCACCATCGGGGCCAGCCCGGGCCGGGGAGGGTATCAATTGGCCGTAGAGGCCAGTCGCCTGGTCTATGAAACGCGCGTCGCCCTGGCCGACCTTTTTGCCATTGAAGACTCTTCCCGTATCGCTTTTACGGCCAACGCAACCGAAGCCATCAACCTGGCGCTTTTCGGCCTGCTCAAGGCCGGGGACCGGGTTGTTACCTCTGGCATGGAACACAACGCCGTGGCGCGGCCTCTTTTTGCCCTGCAGGAAATGGGCGTCCAAGTCGTCCAGGTTCCGGCCGATTCGCAGGGATTCATCGATCCCGAGGACGTCAAGAAGGCCTGTCGGGAAAAAACGCGACTGGTCATTCTCAATCATTGTTCCAACGTCACGGGAACCCTGCAGCCCATTGAAGAGATTGGCCCCTGGTGCCGCAAGGAAGGTATCCTCTTTATGGTCGATGCCGCCCAGAGCGCCGGCCTGTTTGCCCTCAATGTCTCTGCCCTCGCCATCGACCTGTTGGCGGTCCCCGGACACAAAGGCCTGTATGGTCCCCAGGGTACGGGTTTCCTGTACGTCCATCCTGGTTTGAACCTCAAGCCCCTTCTTTACGGAGGGACCGGCAATGCCTCCCATTCCCTGAGCCAGCCCGAATCGATGCCCGAACATCTGGAAAGCGGAACGGTCAACACCCCGGGACTGGCCGGACTCAAGGCGGGCGTCGAATTTATCGCCGAAACGGGAATCGAAGCCATTCGCACTCACGAAAGAACCTTGCTGCAACGCCTGATGGATGGCCTCCGGCAAGTAAAAGGCGTCGAACTGTACGGGCCACGGGATTTCCGCTATCATGGCGGTGCCGTTTCCTTTAATCTGATCGGGCGGGATCCGGCCGAAGTCGGTTTTCTGCTCGATCACGAGCACCAGATCTGCTGCCGGGTCGGCCTGCACTGCGCGCCTGCCGCGCATCGAACCATCGGCACCTTCCCGCGGGGGACCGTGCGCGTGAGCCCCGGTTTTTTCAACACAGTTGACGATATCGATTGTTTTCTCACGGCGGTGGATGCCATTCTGTCACGCCCCGAGGCCTGATTCGGCCTGGCTGCCCAGATCAAAGAAAGGATCGTATGAAAAAGACCTTCATCCTCGACACCAACGTGCTTCTCCATGATCCTCAGGCTATTTTTAAATTTGAAGACAATGACGTCATCGTCCCTATCACGGTCATCGAGGAGATCGATAATTTCAAAAAAGATCTCAGTGAGACCGGGCGCAATGCGCGCCAGATTTCCCGTATTCTCGACTCCTTTCGGCAAAAGGCTCCCCTGGTCGACGGCGTACCCCTTGAAGGCGGTGGCATCCTCAAGGTGGAACTCTACACTGACGGCTCGATGAAACTCCTGCCGCCCGAACTGCGGGCGGATCGTGGTGACAACCGAATTCTGGCTGTCGCCATGGACATGAAAAAGCAGTGTTCCTGTCCGGTTATCTTTGTCACCAAGGACACCAACCTGCGCATCAAAGCCGATGCCATCGGTCTGCGGGCCGAGGATTACGAGTCGGATAAGGTCTCCATCGAGGAACTCTATTCGGGCACCGCCCAGGTTGTGGTCAACAAGGACGAGGTCGACCGCTTCTACGGTCAGGGCTACCTTGATTTTTCGGGACCCTATTATCCCAACCAGGGCATCACCCTGGCAGAGGCGTCCAATCCTTCCCATACCGCCATTGGTCGCTACAACGCCAAGATGGAACGCCTCAATCCCCTGGTTCGCCCTCCTAAGGACGGCGTTTGGGGCATTCTGCCTCGTAATCGGGAGCAGCAGTTCGCTCTGGACCTGTTGCTCGATGACGACATCCAGTTGGTGACCCTGGTCGGTAAGGCTGGCACTGGCAAAACCCTGCTGGCCATTGCCGCCGGCCTGTTCAAGTCCGCCGATGAAGGATCCTTCAGCCGGCTGCTGGTGTCGCGTCCTGTTTTTCCCATGGGGAAGGATCTCGGTTTTCTGCCGGGCGATGTCGAAGAAAAGCTGGCGCCCTGGATGCAGCCCATTTTCGACAACGTCGAACTGCTGCTGGGGGCGGTGGAGGAGCGTGGCAAGCGCAAAAGGGGCTACAAGGAACTCGTCGACATGGGGCTGATGGAGATCGAACCCCTGACCTATATCCGCGGCCGTTCCATCCCCAAGCAGTACATGATCGTCGACGAGGCCCAGAACCTGACTCCCCACGAAATAAAAACCATCATCACGCGGGCCGGGGAGGGGACCAAGATCGTCCTTACCGGTGACCCGTACCAGATCGACAATCCCTATGTCGATTCGTCCAGCAATGGCCTGACCTACACGGTTGAAAAATTCAAGGGCCAGGAAATTGCCGGGCATGTCACCCTGACCAAGGGGGAACGCTCCCAGTTGGCCGAATTGGCGGCCAACCTGCTGTAGGACTGACCCTTAGACCTTGTGAAGACGTTTTAAGAATGCTTGTACTCGCCATTGAATCTTCCTGCGATGAAACATCCGCCGCCGTGGTGCGCCATGGCCGCGAGGTTTTATCCAATGTCATCGCCTCCCAGGTCGATATCCACGCGCGCTATGGCGGGGTCGTTCCCGAACTGGCCTCGCGCAAGCACGTCGAGGCCATCTCCGTGGTTATTGACGAGGCTTTGGAAAAAGCCCGGGTTTCCCTGATGGAGATTGAGGGGATTGCCGTTACCCGCGGTCCCGGCCTCGTGGGCGCCCTGCTGGTCGGTCTTTCCGTGGCCAAGGCCATGGCTTTTGCCCGCGGCATTCCCATGGTGGGGGTTCACCATATTGAGGGGCACATTCTTTCGCCCCTGCTGGAGCAGGAAATCGATTTTCCTTTTCTCGCGCTGGCTGTATCCGGGGGGCATACCCACCTTTATAGGGTCGACGGCATCGGTCGCTATACTGTGCTAGGCAGGACCCTCGATGACGCTGCCGGCGAGGCCTTTGACAAGGTGGCCAAGCTGCTGGGATTGGGGTATCCCGGCGGTCAGGTCATCGACCGGCTGGCAGCCGAGGGCGACCCCGAGGCCATCCTTTTCCCGCGCCCCCTCCTGCACCAGAAAAATCTCGATTTCAGCTTCAGCGGCATCAAGACGGCTGTGCTGAATCACGTTCGCCACCTGAAATCGCAGGTGGATGAAGCGACTTTGCGAAATATCGCCGCCGGGTTCCAGACCGCCGTTGTCGAGGTTCTCACCCGCAAGACCCTGCGGGCGGCAGAAGAACACGGACTCTCGCGCATCGTCGTCGCCGGTGGGGTCGCCTGCAACCGGGGGCTGCGCCAATCCTTTCAAAAAGAGGGTGTGGAAAAAGGTTTCGAGGTGTTTTTCCCTTCGCCGGGTCTCTGCGGCGACAACGCCGCCATGCTGGCCGTCGCCGGCAATGCCTACTTGGAGTCCGGGTGCAGGGGGACCCTCGATCTCAACGCTGTCGCCAGTTGGCCCCTGGATCAGGCCGGCCTGCTTTCTGGAGATTGAGCCTAATTTATGTGGCGGCGTTTTTCTTTGGTCCGGCAACTTAAGTTGAATCTGCTTCTGCTTGTCCGCCTACGCAAGTCGCCGGACGAGATTGCCAAAGGCCTGGCCCTTGGAGTCCTGGTGGGTATGACCCCGACTTTCGGGTTTCAGATGATTATCGCCGTTTTTCTGGCTTTTCTGCTGCGTGAAAACCGCATTGCCGCCCTGGTCGGCGTGTGGGTCACCAATCCGTTGACGGCGCCGATCATCTACGCCCTTGAATACGAATCAGGTCGACTTCTGCTGGGTATGGAACACGCCAGGCTTCCTGCTGAATTCAGTTTCGCCGCGTTTAAAAGTCTGGGATTTGAAGTCCTGCTGCCCCTGTCTGTCGGCAGTATCATCTATGGATTCCTCTGCGCTTCGCTGACCTATGCGCTGACCCTGCGTCTTATCCCTATTGTCAAGACGATACGGATTTCTCGCTGGCCGAGACCCCGTCGTCCTTTCTGAATGAGTTGACATGGAACAATCCTATCATCGCCCTCAAAAACGTTTCGGGCAGAACTTTCTGCACGATGTGCAGGTAATCGACCGGATTCTCGCCGCTGCCGAGTTGTCCTCAGCGGATCGTGTGCTGGAAATCGGCCCTGGTCTCGGCGTGTTGACCGACCGGATGCTGCCCGTGGCCGGGCAGGTGGTGGTCATGGAGGTCGATCGCAACCTGGTTGAACGGCTCAAGCACAGAACCGAAGTGAACCTGGCCGTCTTTGAAGGGGACGCCCTGCATCTGGACTGGAACAATATTCTCACCGAACCTCCCTATAAGCTGGTGGCCAATCTTCCCTATAATATTTCCAGCCAGATTCTCTTCAAAATTCTCGATCATCGCCAGCTCTTCTCCCGGCTGGTGCTGATGTTTCAGAAAGAGGTGGGCGATCGTCTTGCGGCGGGACCCGGCACGCGCGACTACGGCATTCTCTCGGTGCTCTGTCAGGTCTGGTTCGATATCCATAAGGTGGTGAACGTGCCGCCGGGAGCCTTCAACCCACCCCCCAAGGTGCATTCCATCGTTCTGGAGTTTCAGGCTCGCTCAGAACCGAGGGTCGCTATTGATGACCCCGTCTTCTTTCGTAAGGTGGTCAAAGCGTCTTTTGCCCAGCGCCGCAAGACCCTGCGCAACTCTCTGACGGGTTCCGGCTTCGCGGCCGCGCAGGTGGATGGGGCGCTGGCACAGGCTGAAATCAATCCCGGCCGTCGCGGTGAAACCTTGACCCTGTCCGAATTCAGCCAACTGGCCCGTGAACTCAAGGCATCTTTTAACCCATAACCGCCCCGCCAAATGGTGGCGGCAGGAGGATATGACGTGTCCGATTGTTTTTGCAAAGTCAATGGGCGTCCCATCAGCGCCTTTGAATACCAGAACGCCATTCAGGGTTACGCCATGGACCGTTACCGTAAAACCATGGATCAGCTCTCGGCCGATGAACTGCACGCCATGGAAGAACTCGCCGAGGAAAAACTGCTCGCCCGTGAGCTGATTTTTCAGGAAGCCCTTTCCCAGGGCGCGGTTGCCGATGAAAAGGCGGTCTCCGAGGAGATGGCCAAGATTGTCCGGAACTTCCCGACGGAGGACGAATTCTACGGCACGCTGCAGAAGGCCGGCATTGAACCGGCGGTCTATCGGCGCATGATTCAGCAGGATCTGACGGTCAACCGCATGATCGCCGCAAAATTGGCCAAACTGCCGGAACCAGGGGCTGACAAAGTCAAAGAAATCTATCATCGCTACCCTGAGAAGATGCAGTCGCCCGAAAAGGTCCGCGCCAGCCACATTCTCATAAAAGTCAAGGAGGATGATCGGGAAGGGGCCCTGGCCCAGGCCCGTGACCTGCTGGACAAAGCCACCGAAGAGGATTTCGCCGCTCTGGCCCGGGAACATTCGGCTTGTCCCAGTGCGGGACGGGGGGGCGATCTCGGCTACTTTTCACGAGGAGACATGGTCAAGCCTTTTGAAGAGGCGGCGTTTTCTCAGGAAAAGGGCATTGTGCAGAACATCGTGGAAACCCAGTTCGGCTTCCATCTTATCCAGGTGCTTTCCCGCCAGCAGGCGCAAACCCTGACGCTGGAGGAGGCGACCCCCAAGATTCGCCAATTCCTTCAGGAAGAGGCCGGCGCCGATGCCCTGCAGGAATGGGTCGGCGAGCTTAAGGCCAGAGCAACCATTGAATTCATGTCTCGTTAGTGCAACTTGATTCTTTACCAAAGGCGCCGCTGTCAAAGCTGGCGCCTTTTTTTGATTAGATGGCTGGCCAGGGTGGCTTGCCTTGTCAAAGCCGCCGTCATGCATTAGTCTTAGCCTGAGACTCGTCTGCGGATATCCTCGTTAATTACTGCGCCAAAGGCGTCCTTTGAGCTGAACCGGACCTTTTGCCGGAACCACTGGAGATTTTGCATGGACATCAAGGTCGTATCCGGAACCCAAGGTGTATCGCCCCAGGAAATGGATCAACGCATCGACGCCGTATTGCGCGGTTATCGAGCCAAGGTAGAGGATACAAAGTACCAGTGTCTGGCCGCCCTGGCCGAGTCCCTGCGTGCAACCACGCCGCTGTCTTATATGGCCGCGGCTTCAGAGGACCAGATCGCTTCGTGGCTCGAAATTTTTCTCGGTCTGCTTGAAGCGCCGCGGCAGCAGTTGGTTGTCGCCCTTGAGCCTCTGGAGGTGGAAGGACACGCTCTGCTGGTGACCAATTCTCCGGATGCGCCCTTCCTGCTCGATTCGGTGCAATCGTACCTTCTCAGCCATCATATTGATTTTCGCCTGATCGCTCACCCCATTCTGACCGTCCACCGGCAGCAGGATCACCTGGTGGCCATCGACTCCATCGAGGCCGCTGGGCCGAAGGAATCTTTCATCATCATTGAAATCGAAGGCGCATCCTCCGAGACCTATCTGCGGATCGAACAAGGGGTGCGCAAGGCGCTCTTGGCCACCCTGGCCGTTCACCAGGACGGCGCCGCCATGAAGTCCCGTCTGCAGGACATGCAGGATCTGGCGCAAAAGGGTGGCTTCGCCGATTTTTGGAGCTGGCTGCAGGACGGCAACTTTTTGCCTTTCGGCTACCATGGCCTGGTCCTGTCCAAAGACCGTCATGGGACAGCAACCGTGCATCTGCAGGTGGAAGATTCCCTTGGCATCCCCTTTGACCCGGAGGAGGTGGACCTCTCCTCTCCCCGGCCTTTGGACGACTGTCATGAACCGACCTGCGCCCGTCTGCAGCGGGACCGCGATGTCGTGGTGGATACGCTGGAGCGGGTGAGCCTTGTCTACCGGGCGGATCCACTTGTCTATATCGGCGTTCGCGAAGAGATGGCCGACGGGCGGCGGTTGGAACACATCTTCCTCGGACTCTTCTCGTCCCAAAGTGCCGACGAATTGGCCTTTAACGTGCCGGCGCTTCGGCAGCGCTTCGAAGATGTTTTAAGCCGTCTTCACATATTGCCGGGTAGTCACGATTACCGTAAAACCCATGAGATTTTCAATACCTTCCCCAAGGTCGAACTCTTCTTCATGAGTGACGAAGAACTGACCCAGACGGTCCGTTCCTTCGCTCTGCTTTACCGGCACGACGCTATCAAGATTGTGGCGACGCGCAGTCTGGCGGTGCAGGGGATTACCCTGCTGGTCATCATGCCGCGGGACTATTATTCATCCGAACGGGTGAACCGTATCGAACATTATCTTTCCCTCTTTTTTCAGACCCAACGGGTCGTCTCCAAGGTGATTCACATCAGTCCGGACTTTATCAGTCTTCATGTCCATATTCACATTGATCAACCGAAAATCGTCCTCGATATGGATCGCCTTGAGCGAGGGTTGAGCCGGAAAATCCGGCCCTGGGATCTTAAAATCCGCACCCAGCTGGAGCATCGGTTCGGTGAGGTAGCTGGGGCGACGCTGGCCAAGCGCTATCAGGATGTCTTCCCTCTCGAATACAAAGCGCTGTTGCATCCCCGTTTTGCCGTGAGGGACATCCGCGGCATCGAGCAGGTTCTGCAGAGTGGCGAAGAAGTCCTCGATCTGTGGGGCCCTTTCGATGGTAAAACATACCGTTTGCAGTTCTACAGTCTCCACAACAGCTTCCTCAACGAACTGATCCCTTTTCTGGAAAACCTGAATCTGTGCGTTGAGGATGAAATCGACTTTACCGTCACCCTCGACCGCAAAAAGGTCTTCATCAAGAGCTTTACCATCCGGACGTCGCCCCCGAACGCCCTGGCTCTGGCCGAGGTCAAGCCTCTCCTGCTCGACGCCCTGCAAGCTCTGCGTCGCGGCCATGTCGAAAACGATTATCTCCACGGCATTCTTGTTCTAACAGGACTCTCCTGGCAGCAGATCGACGTTTTTCGCGGCTATCGAAACTATTACTTCCAGATTGGCTGTCCCTATACCAAAAAAAGGGTGGCCATGGCCCTGATTCACAATGCGGAAGTCACGCATCTGCTGTATCGCTATTTTGAAGCGCGTTTTCTGGACAAGCCGGACTGGGACGATCCCCTCACACGCGAGGAGGAGGCCCTGTCTCCCATCCGGATGCAATTGATCACGGCCTTGCAGGACGTATCGGATGTCAACGAAGACAATATTCTACGGGCTCTCTTCAACCTCATCGATTCGACCGTGCGGACCAATTTTTATCGACGGGTTGACAGCAAGGATTATTTTTTCGCGTTCAAGATCAGCGCTATGGGTATCATCGACATGCCGGCGCCCCGCCCCCTCTTTGAAGTCTACGTGCACAGCGCCACCATGGAGGGCATTCACCTGCGCGGCGGTCGGGTCGCCCGCGGCGGCATTCGCTGGTCAGACCGCCCCGACGATTTTCGCACCGAAGTTCTCGGTTTGATGAAGACCCAGATGACCAAGAACGCTTTGATTGTCCCGGTCGGCTCCAAAGGTGGGTTTATCGTCAAGACCCCGTACAGTAACAGGGACGAAGGGGCCGTGCTCTCCAAGGCTGCCTACCAGACCCTCATGCGTGGCCTGCTCGACCTGTCGGACAACAGGGTAGGAGATACGGTGGCTCGCGCCGAAGGGATCGTAGCGTACGACGAGGAAGATCCTTACCTCGTTGTCGCTGCCGACAAAGGGACCGCGCATCTGCCCGATACGGCCAACGCGGTCAGCCGAGAATACCGATTCTGGCTCGATGACGCCTTTGCCAGCGGCGGCTCCCACGGATATGACCATAAAAAGTTGGGTATTACGGCACGTGGGGCCTGGGAATGCGTCAAATCTCACTTCAGAGAACTGGGGCAGAATATCCAGAAGGAGCCTTTTACCGTTGTCGGTATTGGCGACATGAGCGGGGACGTCTTTGGCAACGGCATGCTCCTGTCTCCGCACATTCGCCTGGTGGCCGCCTTTGACCACCGTCATATCTTCCTGGATCCTGATCCCGATCCTACCGCCACTTTTGCCGAGCGCCGGCGTCTGTTCAATCTGCCGCGCTCCTCCTGGGACGATTTCAACCGGCATCTTCTTTCCGAAGGGGGTGGCATATTCGCTCGTTCCGCCAAGGAAATTCCTTTAAGTCCGCAAGTCCGCAAGTTTTTGGGAATCCGTCAGGAGAGCATCGATCCCAACGGCCTGATCAAGCTTCTGCTGACGGCCGAGGTCGACCTGCTCTGGAACGGCGGCATCGGAACCTACGTCAAGGAGAGTGGCGAAAAACACGAAGACGCCGGTGACCGCAACAACGATGCGGTCCGGGTCGATGGCAATCAACTGCGGGCCCGGGTTGTCGGCGAGGGGGGCAATCTCGGCTTTACCCAGCGGGCCCGTATCGAGTTTGCCCAGAACGGCGGCCGGATCAATACCGATGCGGTAGATAACTCCGCCGGAGTGGACACCTCAGACCATGAGGTCAACCTTAAGATCTTCATGCAATACCTTAAAGACAAAGGGAAAATTGCTTCCCAGGGCGAGCGTGACCGTATTCTGTCCGAAGTGACCGACGAGGTCTGTTGCCAGGTGCTGGCCAACAACTATGAGCAGCACCTTTGCCTCTCCCTGGATCTGTGCCGCAGTCAGGGCGAAGTCGAACCTTATGTCCAGTTGATCGACAGTCTCGCCCGGAGCGGCCTGCTCGACCGACGCGGCGAATTCCTCCCCTCCGTCAAAGATATTCAGGCGCGGCAGGGGCAGAAGCTGACCCGGCCTGAGCTGGCCATCCTCATGGCTTACAGTAAAATGCAGCTCTACCAGGGGCTTCTCGAGAGCGATCTTCCCCAGAGCCCGGAAGCCAGGGATTTTCTGCTGCGCTATTTCCCGGGCCCCATCCGGCAATCTTTCCTGACCGAGCTTCCCGATCACCCTCTCGCCTGCGAAATTACGGCCACGGTCATTACCAACACCATCATTAATCAGGCGGGCAGCGCTTTTCTCAACACACTGGTTCAGCAGACCGGCAAGCCCCTGATCGACGCGGCCGCCGCTTATTTGACCTTCGACCGCATGCTCGAAGGCGAGCGCCTGCGTACGGGCCTATACGCCCTGGACAACGTGCTGCCCGCCGAACGCCAGCAGGCTCTTCTCATTCGTCTCGAAGGGGCTCTGCAGTCCTTGTGTCATTGGTCGCTTCTGCACGATGTATGGAACTCTCTGGCTGAAAAGGGGATCGAAACCCTGCGTGAGAATCTCGCCCTGTTCTACAAAACCATTGGCGGTGTGCTGCCTGCCGAGATCTGGGCCGGATGCAAGGACGAGGCGGCGACTTTGACTGAAGCCGGGCTGGATGAGGAGGTCGCCCACCACCTGTCCCTGCTGGATCACGCCGCCGATTTCCTGCCGCTGATGACCCTCGCGGAGGAGACTGGGGGAGATTTTTATGCCGTCGCCCAAGCTTTCAAGGAGGTCCGTCAGCTTCTCGGTTATGGGGACCTGCTCAAGGAGGTGGAACGGGTGCCTCTTCGCGACCGCTGGGACCGCATGGCGCGGCGCTCTCTTCAGGAAGGTTTTGAGGCCGTCGTCTATGATTTAGTACGGGGGGTTATGGACAAACATCAGGGCAACCTCGACGCCCTCTGCTCCCTTCGCAAGCAGAAATTGCGCCGCTACCAGGGGCTGCGGGAGAGTTTGCGTGGCCAGGTTGCCGTTAACTTCCATCCCTTTACGGTTCTGTTGAACGCTGCTGAAGGGCTGTGTGTCTGAATTCTGAAACAAAGAAAGGATGATGAATGCTCAAAAGAAAACTCGGTCCCTCTGTGACCTTCTTCCCGCAACCGACCACCCTCGTCTCTTCTGTGGACGGCCAAGGGACCTCCAACCTGATGACGGCCTCCTGGGTGGGGATTGTCAGCAAGACCCCGCCCACCATCGGGCTGTCGCTGAACCATTCACGAAAAACCTACGCGAATATCAAAGCGACTCAATCCTTTGTGATCAATATGGTACCGGCTTCTCTTGCGGTTGAGGCGGATTATTGCGGGCTTAGATCTGGGCGCGAAGATGAGAAGGCGTCTGTCACCGGACTGACCCTGGAATCCGCTTCTTTGGTCGAGGCGCCTTTAGTGGCTGAATCCCCCCTCAGCGTGGAGTGCCGTCTGATCTCCGAAATTCCCTTGGGCGAATACAGCCTGCTGCTGGGGGAAATTGTCGAAATACACGCCTGTGAGGAGGCTTTTAAAGACGACGGGAGGATGGATGCCTTGGCATTTGACCCTCTGGTTTATTTGGGGGGGATTCGCGAATACTGGAGTCTGGGGGAGAAAAAGGCCCAGGCCTACCGTGATGGCAAGAAATTTTTCAAACCTTGAAACAGGGCCGATTTTTAATGTTTTTTTTCGATAAGAACCTCGTTTGAAGTCTGTCGGGACAATATAGCGGTGGACACTCCACTTTTCAGTATGTTATAGGGAGAAACGCTTTTTTACGATTTCATTAAGGCCCGGAACCCGTACCGGAGCCCGGGGGAACCCGACGTCAGAAAAGCCGCATAAATAGATACCGCCTGGATCTTTGGACCGGGACGGAAGGTAAGCAACGAAGAAGACGGGCGTCTGCCGCCCTTGCTGACCCCATGCCTTTCGGATCCCGTCCGGAAGGCTTTTTTTGTGGCGGTCGCCTGAATTGTCGAAAGGAACCAGTTGGCGTGAATAAACAGAAGTCCATTCTCGATATCCAGAAAATGAAGGAATCCGGTGAGAAAATCACCGTACTGACGGCCTACGATTATCCCTTCGCCCGGTTGATGGATCAGGCCGGCATCGACATGATTCTGGTCGGTGATTCCGTCGGTTCTGTGGTCGCCGGCTACGACAACACCCTGCCGGTCACCATGGATGAGATGATCTATCATACGCGCGCCGTGGTGCGCGGCAGCTCCAGCGCGGTCATTATTGCCGACATGCCGTTTCTGTCCTACCAGGTTGATCTACGGGAGGCCCGTCTCAATGCCGGTCGCCTGGTGAAAGAGGGAGGGGCCCACGCCGTCAAGCTGGAAGGCGGCGAGAACATCGCCGCGACCATTGCCGCCATCGTTGCCATGGATGTGCCCGTGGTCGGTCATATCGGCCTGACTCCCCAGTCCATCCATCGCATGGGTGGCTACCGGGTCCAGGGGCGCCAGGATGAACAGGCCCGGCAATTGCTGGCCGACGCTCAGGCGGTGGCAGAGGCCGGTGCCTTCGCCTTGGTGCTGGAGGGCATACCGTCCGAGTTGGCCCGGCAGATCACGGCGGCGGTTTCTATCCCGACCATCGGGATCGGCGCCGGGGTCCACTGTGACGGACAGGTGCTGGTCATCCACGATATTCTCGGGCTCTGCGAGAAATACTCGCCCAAGTTCGTCAAACGCTTTGCCGATGTCTCCGACACCATCAGCCAGGGCATCGGCGACTATATCCGTGAAGTCAAGGACGGGACTTTTCCCGGCCCCGAGCACAGCTTCAAGTGAGGACAGGCATGACCAGCGCCGTGAATAAGACCCCAGAGATTGTCCGTTCTGTCGACCAGATGCAGCAGCGCTGCCTGGCGCTGCGTGAAGCGGGTAAGCGCATTGCCTTTGTGCCGACCATGGGCTGGCTGCACGAAGGACACCTTTCCCTGCTGCGGGAAGGCCGCCGGCGAGGGGATGTGCTGGTTCTGTCGATATTCGTCAACCCGACCCAGTTTGGCGCCGGCGAAGACTTCGACAACTATCCCCGTGATCTCGACCGGGACGCCGCCCTGGCCGCCACAGCGGGAGCCGACCTGATCTTCGCGCCCGTAGCCAGCGACATGTACCCCCGCGGCTATGCCACCTATGTCGATGTCGAAGGATTGACAGAGGTGCTGTGCGGCGCCAGCCGTCCCGGCCATTTTCGCGGCGTCACGACGGTGGTGACCAAGCTGTTCACCATTGTGCAGCCTCATGTGGCGCTCTTCGGTCAGAAGGATTTTCAGCAGCTAGCCGTGATCCGCCGCATGACGGTCGACCTCAATCTGCCTGTTGAAGTCGTCGGCATGCCTATTGTGCGCGAAGCGGATGGGCTTGCCATGAGCTCACGCAATGTTTACCTGAGCGCCGAGCAGCGCCGCCAGGCTCTGGTGCTTTCCCGCGCTCTGGTAATGGCCAGAGAGATGGCTGCCCAGGGCCAAATCGCTGCCGATGCGGTTATTGCTGAGCTGACGCAGCTTATTGCCGCCATGCCCGACGCCCGCATCGATTACCTTCAGATCTGCCATCAACGAACCCTGCAGCAGCAAGCCACCGTCGACCCTGATTCCGTCCTGCTGCTGGCTGTTTTTATCGGACAGACCCGCCTGATCGACAACGGCTTTTTGCTGGATTCGGCCCCATCCCAAGGCTGAGATCCGAAGAGGATGCGATGACACCGCGAGAACTCGCCAAGGCCAACCTGGAAAACCTGTACCGTATTTTTACGGTTCCTGAAAGCCCTGATTCCACCCTCGGCGAGGTTGACAGGGCGATTACCGACAACGTTACCGGTTTTCTGCAGGAGCACATCGTCGCCCTGGAACGCAGTCTGGAGGAGATCGAGGAAGATTTTTCCGATTCCCACATTCCTGAAGATCCAACCTACGTTTCCGACTATACCGACTTCGTCAAGGAGAAGCTGGTGGCCCAGTCGGTTCACACGGCCTCGCCCAGCTTCATCGGTCACATGACCTCGGCGCTGCCCTATTTCATGCTCCCATTGTCACGGATCATGACGGCACTGAATCAGAATCTCGTCAAGGTGGAGACTTCCAAGGCCTTTACGCCCATGGAACGCCAGGTGCTGGCGATGCTGCACCGTCTCATTTACGCCGAAGACGACAAGTTCTATACGCGCTGGATACATGACAGCGACCATGCGCTGGGTGCCTTCTGTTCCGGGGGGACGATTGCCAACGTCACGGCCCTGTGGACTGCGCGCAACCGTCTGTGCGGTCCGTCCGGCGATTTTCGCGGCATTGCCCAGGAAGGCCTATTTCGGGCCATACAGCATCTGGGCTGCCAGGGGCTGGCGATCCTGGTCTCACGTCGGGGACATTACAGCCTGGGGAAGGCCGCCGACGTGCTGGGTATTGGACGCGACAACCTGGTGCTGGTTGAAACGGATGACAACAACCGGATGGATATGGGTCATCTGCGCCTGCAGGTCGAGCGGTTGCGGGGCCAAAATATTCGTCCTATGGCGCTCATCGGCATCGCCGGTACCACCGAGACGGGCAATGTCGATCCTCTGGAGGCCATGGCTGACTATGCCGAGGAAATCGGCTGCCATTTTCATGTGGACGCGGCCTGGGGCGGGCCCACCCTCTTTTCCAAAAACCACCGGCATCTTCTCCGGGGGATTGAACGAGCCGACTCGGTTACCATTGACGCGCACAAACAGCTCTACGTCCCCATGGGCGCCGGCATGGTGCTCTTCAAGGACCCCGCCGCCCTGACCGCTATCGAACACCATGCCGCCTATATCCTGCGCCATGGCTCCAAGGATCTGGGCAGTCATACCCTGGAAGGTTCCCGGCCCGGCAAGTCGATGCTGGTCCATGCCGGTTTGTCCATCATTGGACGCAAAGGCTACGAACTTCTCATCGATATGGGCCTCGCCCGGGCCCGCACCTTTGCCGACAAGATTCGCCGGCATCCCGACTTCGAACTCATGTCCGAACCGGAGTTGAACATCCTGACCTATCGCTACAATCCGGCTGATGTGCAGGCCGTTCTGGCCCAGGCAACGCCGGAGAGCCAGGGGCAGGTCAACGATCTGCTCGACCAGATCACCCGCCTGATTCAGAAAGAGCAGCGTGAAGTGGGCAACACCTTTGTTTCGCGCACCAGTCTTCGCTTTGCCCGCTATGGCCATGCGACGCTTACCGTCTTCCGGGTGGTGCTGGCCAATCCTCTGACTACCGACGACATCCTCGATGAGGTCCTGCAGGAACAGTGCGACCTCGTGCAGCATGAGGAGACTCAGGAGCTGCTGCGGCAGATCCGCGACATTCTGCGGTTGCCGCACTCGGCCCAAAAAGCCGGTTGATCGCTCGTCATGGTTACTCTCTATGCTGCTCGCTTTGTTCTGCCTATCAGTGCGCCACCGCTGGAGGATGGTGCCATCGCCGTGCGGGATGGACGCCTGCTTGCCGTCGGTTCCCGTCCGGATTTGGCGGCAGTCTATCCCCAGGCCCATAAAGTCGATTTTCCCGATGGTATCCTGCTGCCGCCGCTGGTCAACGCCCATACTCACCTCGAACTGACCCATTTTTCCGACTGGGCCAGGCGCAAGGGAGAGACTGCCACCCCGGCGTCCTTTGTCGACTGGATTCTGCAGGTCGTCCGGGTCAAGCGCGGCCTCGACCCGCAGCTTTATCTGCCTTCCCTGGAAGACGGCATCCAGCGGTGCCTGGCCGCCGGCACCGGTGCCGTGGGCGATATCCTTTCCTGGTTTCCCGCCCGCCTTGCCTACCGACAGGCTCCCCTGTTTGGCACCCTCTTTCTGGAAACCCTCGGCCGTCATCCTGAGCAGGGACGGCGGCTGCTGCATGCCGTCGGCGATATTCTGCGCGAGGGCATGGCGGGGCACCTGACTCTCGGGCTCTCGCCTCACTCACCCTACACTTTATCCGACCGGTACATGGAAGAGGTGGTGGCTTTTGCCAGGCGTCAGCAGGCTCCCCTGTCCATCCATCTGGGGGAATCGGCCGAGGAAAGAGCCTTTCTCGATTCCTCTGTCGGCGATCTTGCGAATGTTTTCTATCCTTATGTCGGCTGGCATC
This sequence comes from Desulfuromonas sp. KJ2020, assembly GCF_024197615.1. NCBI lineage: Bacteria > Pseudomonadati > Thermodesulfobacteriota > Desulfuromonadia > Desulfuromonadales > Desulfuromonadaceae > Desulfuromonas > Desulfuromonas sp. KJ2020. Next base: position 918,474 of record NZ_JAKUKE010000003.1, on the reverse strand, counting down.
AGGAAGTTCCTCCGCCAGCCCATCGCACCCCTGCCTCCTATCTGAACGAGCGTGGTGGTCTGCTTCCATCAACCCTGTTGGCGCATGGGGTTCAGGTGGATGAAGAGGACATCCGTCTGCTGCGTCAAAAAAAGGTGACTCTGGCTCTGTGCCCCCGCTCCAACGCCCGCCTGGGTGTGGGCAAGGCCCCCGTGGCTCTTTATCGGCAGGCTGGGGTGCCTCTTGTGCTGGGCACCGACAGTCTGGCCAGTTGCGACACCCTGTCCATCTGGGACGAAATGGTCTTCGCCCTCGACTGGTTCGGCAGGACTCTTACCCCAGCCGAATTGTTGCGCATGGCTACCAGCGAAGGAGCTCGTGCCCTTGGCCTTGAGGGCGAGATGGGCTGTCTGCAGGCGGGCTACGGAGCACACTTCCAGATTCTCCGTCCGCAACGGCTGCCTTGCGCGGCTGGGCTCCTTGATTTTCTCTGCCAGCCTGGCCGCAGTGAAGAGGTCAGCAGCCTCTACCTCTGTGGCAGGGATGTCTTGCAAAAAGCCTGATCACCCCGTATAATTCGACCTTCGTAAAACCGGGTTGAGGCAGGGTGGAAGTTGACTTCGCCGCTGGAACCCGACGATATTCTGAGGTGTCCCATGATGGAAGAGGTTGGTACCGTTGTCGAGATCAAGGGTAAGGCCGTGGCCCTTGTCCTGTGCCAAAAAGGCTCCTTTTGCAAACACTGCGCTTCCAACGGGTTGTGCCAGGTCGGCAACGATAACAAGTCCATGCTGGTCGAAGCGCATAATCGCCTCGGTGCCCAGGTGGGGGACCGGGTACGTCTCGTTACCAGCACCAAGACGTTTCTGCAGTCGTCCTTCATGCTGTATATCGTTCCCCTGATTGCGCTGGTTATCGGCGCTGTCGCCGGTCTGGCCGTCGGTGAATGGCTGGAAAACGGTCCCGATCCCAATCTTCTCTCCGCGATCATCGGGGTCGCTTTTCTAGTCGGATCGTTCCTGATTATCCGGATAGGAACCCGCACCCTGGCTCGCGAATCCTTCATGCCTCACATTACCCAGATTGTTGACGACGAAGACCTGCCTGCGGGCGGATAGGATTTATGGGAATCAAGATTATCGCCAATAACAAAAAGGCCTACCACGACTATTTCATCGACGAGGTCTACGAGGCCGGCATGGTCCTTACCGGCACCGAAGTCAAGTCTCTGCGTCTGGGCAAGGTCAATATCAAGGAATCCTTCTGCCGCATCAAGGACGGGGAGATCTTCATCAACAACATGAACATCAGTCCTTACGAGCAGGGCAATCGCGAGAACGTCGACCCCACGCGGGTACGCAAACTGCTGCTGCATCGCGAAGAGATCAACAAAATCATCCGCAAGGTCGAAGAAAAAGGCCTGTCGCTGGTGCCGACCAAGATTTATCTCAAGGACAGCCGTGTCAAGCTGGAGATCGGGATCGGGCGGGGCAAGAAGCTGCACGACAAGCGCGAATCTCTCAAGCAGAAAGAAGCCGACCGCGAGATGGCCAAGGCCTTTAAGAACGTGAGGCACGGGGAGTAGGTCCAGTAAAACTTTTCTGGCGTTTTTCAAACACTTGTGATATAAATGTTAAACAAGTTTATGAGGTGTTGACGTAGCACCTCACCCAATTCGCTTAACTCCGTATATTTCAAAGGGGGTGTCAAGGTTTCGACGGGGATCGGAAGCGAAGGTGGCATGCCGGGGACGCCAGTGGGCCTCGTTAAAAAACTGGCAACAATACAAACGCCGACTCTGACGTTTCGTACGCACTGGCAGCTTAATTGCTGCCTCGTCTCTTTCCTTATCGCCCGCGTAGGGTCTGAGACGTCAATTTAGTGGGCTAGCTTCTGCAAGTGACTGCGGTGCAGGGGCGAAATAAAGCAGACTCGCCCGGTTCAAATCCTGTCTGTGGGAGCGGCTCCGGGTTAAACTCAAAACACCGACTAAGCATGTAGAAGCCTTACGTGAAAGGTTTTCGGACGCGGGTTCGATTCCCGCCACCTCCACCAAATTCAAAAGGACGATCCCAGCCGGGGTCGTCCTTTTGTGCATTTGGGCAGTTTGAACGAACTTCCTCAGTCAAATAGCAAATTCATGTTCATGGCCCGGTCGCGTAGACTACCTATCGTTAAGAAGAGGCCGTTTTTCTCCGCGCCTGGCTGCAGGGTAGTGATCACGGTTTTTCCGACAATCCAGCGACCTTCCCGACCGGTTAAGGTTCTGGTGCGCACGCCCCAGAAGGTATGCAGCAGGGCGGGGTGCCCCTTGTATTCACCCAGGTAGAGCATGATGTGGCCCGGTAGCTGAATCAGCGTAAGAAAGGGCCTTCCTTCTGTGAGGATAGTCCTTTCGCGATCCTTGGGAGTCTGCTCTGCCAAGGGAACGACTCTGCCCACCTGGGCCTGATCGGCGGAATTGCGCGGCAGCCAGAGCCCGAAGGGGGCAAAGAGGTCCCGGATGGTTCCTGAACAGTCGCGGCCCTCGTAGCTATCCCCCCAGCCATAGGGCTGTCCCATGAAACGTTCAGCCAGGCTGGCCAGTTTGTGTGGGGTCAGCACCAGCGGGAAGGGTTCGGCCTGGTCGTGGGGAATTGTGACTTCAACCCAATGGGCCTGTCGATTGAGGTCGGCCACGGGAGCAAGCACGGTGTCACTCGACAGGGTGCTGTCACTTACTGGCAGAATGGTGCCGATGTTGGCACTGAAAAGGTAGGCGCCGTTGGCGTCTTGCAGGGGGACCTCATCCTGGGTGATAACGACATGTCTGGCTGAGGCGGTCATCTGACCGGGGGGTACATCGATCCAGGCCAGTTGGCTGAGGGGAATCCAGCCGTAGAGTAGGGCCGTATCCACGAAAACCCAATCGCCATCGAGACTCTGATGGGTAACTCGCAAAGGAGTGCCGCCGGGCAGGACACCATGCTGCAGCAGATCGAAGGGAAAGCCCTGACCGGCTTGACCTGGGTCGTTAAACAGGGGGGAGTGGGTAGGCAGGGCCCGCACATCGACCCGCCGCAGGGTGACAGCGCGACGATCAAGGCTGGGATATTGTCCGGCATTGGCCTGACGAGTGAGTGTCTCCCGGCGTTCTGCGTCGAGGGGCTGCAGGTTGGCGGCGTAAACCTCGCCTTTGCTCATCCAATCAATGGCCCAGAAAGGGTGGTTGGCGCCGATGCGCTTTTCTTCTGTCTGCCAAGGGCGATAATGCTCCTCTAGAAATTGCGCCGCCAGCTCCCGTTGTTTCTCTTCCGGGAGAAGAGGCCGCTGTTTATCGTCGTCCTGCAGGTAGGCGAGAGGGCTTTGGGGCAGTAGGATCAGGTCCCGGACGATGCTCTGGGAGAGGTTGGGCTGGCATCCCGTCAACGACAGAACCAACAGAAGGATTGTGACTGAAAATCGTGATAGGCGTATCATCGGGACGAATCCTTGTCGCTGAAAGATGCAGATGGGAAACAGAACCGCCTGCCTCAACATGATAAATCCTTCGTTCTGCTTTGGCTACTGTCCTCTTGTTGAAATCATGGCTGGCCATTTTTTCAGGAGGGGATAGAATATCGGCTAAGGAAGTTAACCACCCTGCATTTTACCCCGAGGTGTTTGATGTCTCAATTCCAGCGTGTTCTTCTGGTCGATGCAGCCAGCGGTTTTTATCGCCTTAAAAAGTATGGATTCGATCGTTATTTTGGGCCGGTCGATCTTGGTATCCATATGGCTGAGGCGTATCGCAGTCTCAACTTCGGCGTTGGCCTCTTTGCCGGTTCGATTTTTCCTGGATCCAACCGACTGATGGTGACGGGCTATTCTCCCTGCTGGCAAGGGTATTACATCAGTTCCATGGGGGGAGCAGGACTGGTTTTCGATAATCTGGGTATCAACATGCTCAGCCTCGTTGGCAAAGCGCCGGTTCCCTCGGTGCTTTTTCTCAACCGCAATCATGGGGAAGAGATCGAGGTCGAGGTGGTTCCGGTGGAAGCGATGGCAATCTGGCAATCTGGACGCCAGGGCGTTTACGCCATGACCGACCGGGTCTATGAGATGTTCGGCCAACGTTACGAGAAGGACCCGCGCATTCTGGTTGCCGGTCCGGCTGCCGCCTCCACGGACATGGGTGGCATCATGTCTGTGCCCATCAACAAAGGGAAAATCAGCCACGTCGATACCTGGGCCGGGCGTGGCGGATTCGGCAGCGCCATGGTGCAGCAGCACGGTATCGTGGCCATCATTTATGGTGGCACTTCGGTCAACGAGGATTTTCGCGACCGCAAGGTGGTCGACGAATGGTTCCGTAACAAATACAACCTTCATCTGATGCAGAAGGATCTGGAGGTTACCACCAAATATCGATACGACGAAAAACTGCAGACAGGGGGCACCTTCGGGGTCAACTATGCCGGCATGGGGGGACGGATTCTGGCTTTTAACTACCGCACCATTTTCTGGAGCGAAGAAGAACGCCTGGCCCTGCACCAAAATCTGGTTTTGAATCACTACCTGAAGCAGTTCAACGAAGAGACCATCCGTAAAAAACAGCAGGCTACTTGCGGTGAACCCTGTGTTGCTGTCTGCAAAAAGCTGAACGGGCAGTATAAAAAGGATTACGAACCTTATCAGACCCTGGGGCCCCTCTGCGGAATCTTTGATCAACGGGCGGCCGAAAAACTCAACCGACATTGCGACGCCATGGGTTTCGATGCCATTTCCGGCGGCGGTGTGCTGGCCTGGCTGATGGATCTCCTTGATCAAGGGGTGTTGACGCCAGCCGAACTTGGTGTAAAGGACAAACCCCGCTGGACCTGGTCTGCCTTCGACGTCGTGGCCGATTCCCTCCACAACGCGGCACTTGGCTGCGATCTTATCGACGCCATTTTGGAGCGGCGGGGGATCCTCGATTTCCGCGAGGGGGTGCGCAAATGGAGCCGCCTGCATTCACGCCGGAAGGGGGTCAAGCTCCATGACAGTCTGGTCCATGTCGCCTTCAATCGTCGGGGCTGGATGGTTCCCAACCAGTACTGGGTAGCCGGGGTGCTGACGCCCATGGCCATCATGGGCAAATACTACATGATCTACAGTTACGATTTCATCCCGCCGCGGACCTTGGGACGCATGTGCGCCGAGCGCATGAAGCAGGAACTCATCCTCGACAATCTCGGCACCTGTCGTTTCCACCGGGGCTGGGCCGAAGAAATGCTCCCCGAGGTCATGGGGGCGCTCTATGAGTGCAAAGAAGCCTACCAGCGAGCCGTCTCCGTACTGGCCAGCCGTCTCAACAGCCGCAACAGCCCCATCTTCTGGGAGTCGGAGCGCAATATCGATTACCTGCACACCTTTTTAAAACGAAAAAAAACTGTGGATGGCGAGACGGACCCCCGTCTGGAGGAGTGGTTGCAGAGGTTTGCCACGGACAAAGTGGAAGCGGCCCGGGAGTTCTGGTACGAGACGCTCATGGGGATCGACGAGAGCCTGCGGGAGTTTTTTTAGAGACGGAGCGTAAGATTGCGGGCAGGGCAGGGGTTGCCAGGGAAAAAGGCTCTGTGCTATCGTCCCCCAAGTTTCTTGGGGAGGTTTCTTTTTCATGCTCTTTCTGATGCTTCTGATTCCGCTGGCTATTCTCTGCAGCATTCTGGCCTGGTTGAGCTGGCGGGCCCGGCATCGCAAGGTGGCGCTGGTGATGGTGGGGATCAGCCTGTTTTCCTCAACCATATGTGTTGTCACTATCATTAGCAGCATCTATTTCTATCAGGCCCTCGAAAAGTCACTAGGGTAAGGCTATTGGAGCTGATCTGATTTGTCGGCGGTGGAGAATATGCGCAAAAAACTCCTTTTGAGCGGCGTCCTCGTCGTCTTTCTCCTTTTTTCTTTGCTCCCGACTCCGCGTGGGGTGCTGTACGACAATGCCCTGTTCCAGTCCGTCGATACCGCCGCCCTGACCTATGTAAACGAGGCCCTGGTGCGGGCCGGGGGAAGTTACGTTATTGCCCGTACCATCAACGCGGTTATCTCCGTAGTGCAGGAGAGCGAGTTGATGGTGCAGCCGGCTGGCGTCGGCGTCACCCTGGCTCTCGGCCAGGCCCTTGATCCGGTTAATGATCTGGTGGAGCGTTTTTCCTGGGTCATGTTGGCTTGCCTGGCCTCCCTCGGCATCCAGAAGGTCCTCATCGAGATCAGTCCCTGGCTGAGTATCCAGGTTCTTCTGGTTGGTTCTCTGGTCTTTTTCCTGATGTCTCTGTGGTCTCCTGAGCGGTTTGCCGCCAACTTTGCCCGTCTGGGTAAATCCCTGCTGCTCGTGGTGCTGCTGGTCCGCTTTTGTGTGCCGGCCATAGCCTGGATCAACAATGCCGCCTACGGTGCGGTCCTGGAACAGCGGTACGATGAGACCATCAATGAGGTAAAGCGCGATCTTGAAACACTTCAAGCAGTGGTTCCTGACGAGGGCGTCGCGGCGATTCACCTACCTGAAAAATCTGCCGGCTGGCTTGAAAAAACCCGCCAGGCCTTGAACCAGGCCGCCGAACAGAGTCTGAGCGTCCTGGATTTTCGCCAACGCCTTGAGGCTATCAAGCGGATTACCACGGGCATCTTTGACCAATTGATCCAACTTGTCGTTATTTTCGTACTTAATACCATCCTGTTGCCGCTTTTTTTTCTCTGGGGGCTTTTGCGGCTGGGGCGGCTGGTATTCGCGCCGGACTTCGGCCTGATGGCGGAAATGCATATGCGCGAAAGGATGTCTGGCAAAAATCGCTGATATCTCCCAATTCAATCCATATTCGATAGGTTATTCATGCTAACTGAAAGTGAAAAAGAGTCACTTAAAACCCTGCTGGCCCATGCCGTGAATCCACAGGAGGCCATGGGCCTCGACCAATTGGAGGGCTACCTCTTTGGCCTGGCGATTACGCCGGATCGCACGGAGCCGGGTGAGTGGTTTGCCGATATTTTCGGGGAATCCCTGGCGGCCTTTCCGGACTCGGCCGAATCGGATCGGCTTTTTGCTTCCCTGACGGAAACGATTCATCGCCTCCAGGCCCTTCGCAAAGAAACGAAACTTGATTTTCCCTTTGATTTGGCGAGTCAGAAGGCGAATGACTTTTCAGCCGTTAAAAAGTGGGCGGCCGGACTCGACAAGGCCCTGGCGCGGCGTGCCTATCTGTGGATGCCGGAAGAAGCCTTGGAAAAGACGGAAATGGATGACGATCGGGAAGCGGTCATGAATTGTCTTCTGATCGTTCTCGGGGTGGCTCACCCGGAAAAACTACCCGAGCTGTTCGAAGGGGTCGGTGAAGACGAAATAGAAATCAGGGAAGTCTGGACCCAATTGCTGGAACAGCTGGCCCTGGCCGTGGAATCCCTGCAGGACTACGCCGATTTTCTGCAGATGGGGCAACGCGAAGGGGCTGCCGGCGAAGCGCCCTCCTTTGTGGTGACTTCCGGCGGAAGGCCGGGTCGAAACGATCCCTGCCCCTGCCACAGCGGCAAAAAATACAAAAAGTGCTGTGGCCTGAATTGAATGGAGGGGCTCCCTCTGTCAACCCGAATCCAGCGGCACTGAAAAGGCGATCATTTCTGATCGCCTTTTCAGCTTAAAACTCAGTTTGGCGGCAGTCGGAGCAGGTGCCCCTGGATCTCGCTCAACTTGCTCTTTACTTTCAGGGCATTTTGCGGGCCGATGCGCAGAAGAATCTTTCTGCCCGCCGACAGGGACTCAAGTTCAGGGTCAACAAAACGATAGCGCACGACGTGGCGTTTCACCCGGATGGGCTCTTCCACCGTCGGCGTTTGCAGCAGATGGTCGATCACTTCCATGAGGCGGTCATTGAAGGAACCTTCAGGGTAGCCCATGTCGCGGTAAGCCTGCTGAAACAAAGGGGAGAGGCGCACGTAGAGGTCGACGGCTTTTTCAGCGTCCAATCCCTCCACAAAACGCACAAAAGGGGCATACCGCTCGTCGTTTTCCGGATGGATGAAAGCCTGATCCTCTTCGCCGTCAACCTGGAAAGAGCCTGCCACCGGACGGGAGGGCAGTCGGTTGGTAGCCAGTTGCGCCTTGGGGAGGGTGTCGACCAGCAGGACCAGGCGGCGAATGAAGTGGTCGAGAATGAACAGGTCTTCCGGGCTCGATTCGGGGGCCAGCCCGCGGAGTTCCGTCGCCATGGCGGCATCGCTGTCGTCCAGGGCAGGCAGAGGCTGGATGGGTTCCACCTTTTTGGCCGGCAGTTCAGGAGCCGGATGAAGAACGGGCGGCGCCTCATCCGCTGGCGGCGGGGTGGGGTGAACGACCGCCTGCCGGACTGGTTCGGGCGGGGAGGGGGTAAACAGATCCCTCCAGAGGGACAGCAGAAAAATGAGGCCCAGCACCAGGGCCAGGGAGGTGGCCAGCATGGTCGATTTTTTCATACAGGTTCCTCTCGCGGTACAAGGGGTGAAATAGCCAAGGTTCAAACTGTCTTCAGGGTACCTCAACCAGAAAGCACTTTCCAGTGAAGAACATTCGATGGTCGGACCGCCTGGTCCACTATTCTGAACAGGAAGAATTGGCTAACCGCCTGACCCATGGTTTCGGGGCGCTGGTCGGTGTGATCGGTTTCGTCGTTCTGATGGTGGCAGCTGCACGGACCTCCGACCCCTGGCGCATTACCAGCAGCGCCATCTACGGCACCGGACTGATCACCTTCTACACGCTTTCAACCCTTTATCACACGGTGCGTACTCCCGGCGTCCGGTACGTTTTTCGTATACTCGACCACGCCAGTATCTTCCTCATGATTGCCGGAACCTACACGCCCTTTACCCTGGTCAGCCTCAATGGGGCCTGGGGATGGTCCCTGTTCGGGACGGTCTGGGGCCTGGCCGTTGCCGGTATGATCTTTAAGGCTTTCATGCCCCATCGCCTGCGCATTGTCGCGCCTCTGCTCTATATCGGCTTAGGCTGGCTGGTGATCGTTGCCATCAACCCCCTGCTGGCCGCCGTGCCCCTGCCGGGAGTCTTGTGGCTGGTGGCGGGCGGGGTGGCTTATACCCTGGGCGTCCTCTTCTACGCTATCGATCGCATCCCCTACAACCACGCCATATGGCATCTTTTCGTGCTGGCCGGCAGTTTCTTTCACTATCTGGCTATCCTTTTTTACGTAATTCCCCCTAAGGTCTGAATAAACGGCGGTTGTATCTGGAATAGCGTTGCCGACGGCGAGAATGGTGTGGGCGAGGGGAGGGTTGGGAAGGGATGCGGGACGGCCCCTGGATTCTTGGCCGTCCGCATGACTTTGCAGGAGTAAGGTTATTCTTCAGGTATTTTAAAGACTTCGAGGACCCCAGGCAGTGCCTTGATTTTCTGGGCGTCAAAATCCCTGGTTTCGCCTATAACGCCGATGATAATCCGGTTGGCGCCGGTGGATTGATGAAAATCGAAGTCGTGGTCGACCAGAAACTGTTTGATTTGGCTAAGTTCTTCCTCCGAGGCACTTTTTTTCATGACGACGAGCATGGGCTAGAGTCCTTTCGTGCGAATGCGTTCGAGTCGGCGGGATTCGTCGATGACACGCTCAAAGAGACGGACGATGGCTTCGTCCTCCAATGGGCCCGGATTCATGGCCTTCATCCGCTGGAAGATGCGCTTCTCCCGCTCGGGGTCATAGACGGGCAGCTGCCGTTCCTTTTTGATCTCGCCGATTTTCAGGGCCAGGTCGGCGCGCTGGTTGAAAATTTTAAGCAATTCGTCGTCCAGTCGGTTGATTTCTTCCCTGAGGGTATCGATATCCAAGGGTCTCTCCAGGCTGGGGGCTAAAATTCTTTGCGCATCAGGGTGTCGTGCTTCCAGTGAATATCGTCGGTTTCTGGGTAGTCGATGGTGTAATGCAGGCCACGACTCTCCTTGCGCTCCAAAGCGCACAGCACAATCAGTTCGGCGATGGTGGCGATGTTGCGTAACTCGATGAGGTCCGAGGTAACGTAGAAGTCCCAGTAATAGTCGGCGATCTCTTCCTGAATCATCTTGATGCGGCGCAAGGCCCGGGTCAGGCGTTTGGTGGAGCGAACAATACCGACGTAGTTCCACATGCAGCGGCGGATTTCGTCCCAGTTGTGGGCGACAACCACTTCTTCGTCGCTGTCGGTGGCGCTGCCTGAGTCCCAGGCTTCGATAGAGGGGAAGTCCGCCTGTTTGTCGGCCAGCCTCTCCAGGGAACGGCTGGCGGCCCGGTCGGCATAGACCACCCCTTCGAGCAGGCTGTTGCTGGCCAGCCGGTTGGCGCCATGCAGACCGGAACAGGACACTTCCCCGATGGCGAAGAGATTCTGGATGTCCGTCTCGCCGAAGGTGTCGATCTTGACGCCGCCGCACAGGTAATGGGCCGCCGGCACGACGGGGATGGGCTCCTTCGTCATGTCGATGCCGTAGGAGAGGCAGGTCTCGTAAATATTGGGAAAGCGATCCTTGATGTAATCGGCGCCCCGATGGGTGATATCCAGAAAGACGCAATCGTCCCCGTAGGTCTTCATTTCGTTGTCGATGGCTCGAGCCACGATATCCCGCGGGGCCAGATCTTTGAGCTCATGGTAGGAGGCCATGAAGGCCGTGCCGTCGCGCCGCTTGAGAATCGCTCCTTCGCCCCGTACCGCTTCGGAGATCAGGAACGATTTGGCGTGGGGGTGAAAGAGCGTGGTGGGATGGAACTGGATGAACTCCATATTGGCGATGGTGGCCCCGGCCCGGTAGGCCATGGCGACGCCGTCGCCGGTGGCGACATCCGGGTTGCAGGTATAGAGGTAGACCTTGCCGCTGCCGCCGGTGGCCAGCACCGTGAAATGGGCCCCAAAGGTGATCACTTCGTTGCTGTCGATATCCAGGACGTAAGCGCCGAGGCAGCGGTCCGGCTTCAGTCGACGGTGCGTGGCTTTGGCCTGGGAGATCAGGTCGATGGCGATGTGGTTCTCATGGATGGTGATGTTGGGGTGGGCACGGACGGCGGCCACCAGGGCCCGCTCAATCTCAAAGCCGGTCATGTCCTTGGAGTGCAGAATGCGCCGGGCGCTGTGACCGCCTTCCCGGGTGAGGGCATAGGTATCATCGGCGTTTTTGGTGAACTGGACCCCCCAGTCGATAAGATCATGAATGGCCTGGGGACCGCTCTCGACGACGATGCGCACAATGTCCTCATGGGAGAGGAAGGCGCCGGCGACCATGGTGTCGCGGATATGGGCGTCGAAGGAATCCTGGGTGGAAAAAACCGAGGCGATGCCTCCCTGGGCCAGATTGGTGGCGGTTTCAGAAATCGTCCGTTTGGTGATGATGGACACCGTCCCCGTATCGGCCACTTTCAACGCGTAGGACAGGCCGGCGATGCCGCTGCCGATAACCAGGAAATCCGAAGTGATTTTCATCGTCGTACCTCATGAGAGGGTTGCAGTCCTGCCGACCATGCCGCGATCGGGCAGGAAGACGGGCGGCTTAAGGCCGCGTTGGGGCGGATTTTGCAAAGCACGTCATTATCGGCTCCTGCCAGAGCCATGTCAAGATTTTTGGCGCCGGCGTTTCTGGCAGTAACCTGGTTGAAATACAGGAATTTTTGGCCTATAGTTTCACTTTAAATACCATCAGGGTGGGTCATTTTCATGGCTTCTTGGCAAAAACACATCGTCATTCAACTGTCTTTGGCGCTGGTGCTGACCTTTTTCGGCACCAGTTGCCAGGCGGACATCTATCGCTACGTCGACGCCAATGGCAATGTTCATTTCACCAATACGCCCACCGCCAGTCATTTTAATTTCTACATGAAGGAAGGACCAAGCACCCGCCCACTCAAAGAGGTCATAAAAGTGTATGCCGACCTCTATCGTCTGGAAGCCGCGCTGATACAGGCGGTCATCAAGGCTGAAAGCGATTTCAATCCCAAAGCCATCTCCCGCAAGGGCGCCATTGGGATGATGCAGCTTTTGCCTGAAACAGCCCGGGACATGGGTGTCAGAAACCCCTTTGACCCGGAAGACAATATCCGTGGGGGCAGCCGTTATCTGCGGCTGATGCTCGACCAGTTCAACAACCGCCTCGACCTGGCTCTGGCGGCCTACAACGCCGGCCCCGGCGCCGTCAGGCGCCATGGTGGCATTCCCCCCTATGAAGAAACGCGCACTTACGTCGAGCGGGTAAAAAAGTATCTCTATCACTATCAGATCAATCGGGACTCCCTGTTATGAAGCCATCCCTCGATCTGCTCAACCTGCCCAATATGCTCACCCTGGCTCGGGTCGGGGCCGTGCCGCTGCTGGTTGTTCTGCTGCTGTTTGATAGGCCTTCCACCAGTTTCTGGGCAGCTATGGTCTTCGCGCTGGCCTCTCTGACCGACTGGCTCGACGGCTACCTAGCCCGTAAATGGAATATCGTGACCGTTCTCGGCAAGTTCCTCGATCCACTCGCCGACAAACTCCTCGTTATGGCGGCCCTGATCATGATGATTCCCATGGGGCGCGTGCCCGCCTGGGCCGTCTTCATCATTCTGGCGCGGGAGATCATCATCACCGGCCTGCGTTCCATTGCCGCCGCCGACGGCGTGGTTATCGCCGCCAGTCCCCTGGGGAAATACAAGACCGTCTTCCAGATGGTGGCCATTATTGCGCTGCTGCTGCATTATGACATCTATTGGTTCTTCGGAGTGGAATGGAGCCTGCTGCAGGTCAATATGCACAATGTCGGTATCTTCTTTTTCATCATCGCCCTGGTGCTGACGGTCTGGTCAGGGGTAGACTATCTCCTTAAATTCTTTAAAGTTATTGCCAGATAATAATAAAATTGCCGCTGAAATTTTTTTTCGAATTTTCTGTTGACTTGCCGAAATCGTTTTGCTATTAATAGGCCCGCTCGCAACGACGGGCAAAACAAATGAGCGGGAATAACTCAGTGGTAGAGTGCAACCTTGCCAAGGTTGAAGTCGCGGGTTCGAATCCCGTTTCCCGCTCCATAAAAATAATCAAGGCCTGGTCTTCACGACCAGGCTTTTTTTTTGAAAATTTGAACGACATAAGCTTGTTTTAATCAAAGTGTCATATTTTATCGGCCAAGTTCATCCCTTGCCTCAGACGCGCATGTCCATTTCTCCCAAATACCCGATACTGTTAGTATCCGAAAAACCTTGGGAATTGCAGGGTAATCCGCTGCGGGTCATTCATGACTCCGAGTTTTAGTGCTTGATCCTCCCTTGAATCATCAAGCTCTAAATCCGGGACAATCGATTCCAGTATTTTAAATGGAATGGAGAATTCCGCGCCTTTCGGCTCCCCAAATACAGCACTATCCAGCCTCTACGGAGGTGCAGGGAAGCCTTCCGTTGTGCATCCGTATTTTTGGTTTTAAATACAAACTGAACAGTCGGGCAGCTAAAAGGTGCCGAGTAAAAGGTTGCTGCGTTTGTGTCGGTAGATAGGTGATTCTGTTCCTGATATCTCTCTGTTTCCGTGGATAACGTATAACCAGAAGTTCTGCTTATAAATGAGCGTTTTTGAATATGTATTGGTTCTTTTTATATTGACTTGAAAGGGGTCGAGACCCGTTTAGAATAAACAGAAGAATAGTCGGGAGAGCACAATGTACATTCATTTATGGAGGAGATATGAAGGCTTTGATTTTAAGTGCAGATAATTTTGAAGACTCTGAGCTGCTGGTTCCCTATTACCGCCTGAAAGAAGCCGATGTCGAAGTGACGGTCGCTTCGCTGAAGCGAGGGGCAATCACCGGAAAGCATGGGTACGAGGTGACTGTGGACAAAACCATGGATGAAGTCGATCCTGATGATTATGCAATCCTGCTCCTGCCCGGGGGGAAGGCGCCGGCAGAAGTGAGAAGAGTACCGAAAGCGCTGGAGATAGCCCGGAGCTTTTTTGCTGGCAGTAAGCCGGTTACCGCCATCTGTCACGGGCCACAGATCTTGATTAGCGCCGATCTCCTGAAAGGGCGACGTGCTACCTGCTACAAGTCGGTGGTCGATGAGTTGAAAGAGGCTGGTGCGCGTTATGAGGACAGAGAGGTCGTTGTTGATGGCAATCTGGTAACGTCCCGGCAACCCTCAGATCTCCCAGCTTTTATGCGCGAAACCATGAAGCAGCTTGGACTTTAGCGTCACTATACGGGGCGATAATCAGGTTCAGAGAGGGGATTGAACCCCTTCCGAGATAGAAGTCAAAACCGTTGCTATCTCCGACCCCATCGTGGTTTTTTTCTGGTTAATCACCGGTCCTTATTGAAGGCAGAAGAATTTTTATCGGAAGAGCTTCCGCATAAATTCATATAGGATTTCCATGATTTCAAACGAGGCCGCTCTTACCGCTGCTCAGTGCCGTCACTATTCCATGTGCAAGATCGACTATCTTGGAACAGGGATTTGTCCGGCGGGGGCGGAAAACCATTTCGTCTCGTATTATCCGCAGGGACGTATGGACCTTGTCAAGGCCATCGCGGCCGGACAACTTCCCGTGACGCAACGTCTTGTGGATATTGCCGATACATGCACTCTTTGCGGAGTCTGTGATTTGCAGTGTCATTTTATCTCTGAACTTCGTCCCATGCCGGTTATGAAAGAACTTAAAAAACATGTCGAAGACCATCTCGCGGCGGGTAAACCTGTGCAGCTGGAATTCGAGGATAAGTCGCTCAAAAGCCATGATCCCCTTCTTATGGAACTTCAGGAAATAACCGGCCCAAGATGGGCATCCAATGACCCGGCCATCACCACCGCTTATTACTCGGACCCTTGTCCGGTGACCATTCCCAAGCTTCCCCGTGCCGTGGTCCTTCCAAAATCAGTCGAAGAAGTCGAGGACATTGTTCGTGTCGCTAATAAGTACGGCGTCTCGTTCATGGTTCGCGGCAACGGCTCCAGTGTCATGGGGTTTGTCATGACCGATGGCATTTTGATTGACACCCAGCGGCTGAAAAACATGGATTTCGACACAGACAACTGGTGTGTCACCGTGGGGGCCGGTGTTTCCGCCTTTGATCTTCAGAAAGAAGCCTTTGCCAGGGGATACCGGGTCAACGTAGCTGAACCGGCGGCCTTGGTTTGCGCCAATCTCATGTGCTCGGGGATCATGTCTCTTTTCAGCACCAGCTACGGAACACTCGATGATGGCTATGTGGATGCCGAATTGGTCAGCCCGCAGGGGGACCGCTTCAGACTGAAGGACAAAAGAGACGCGCATCCGTATCGTTTTATCCGTGAAGACCGCCCACTTGCCGGTATTTGCACCTCCGTCCAGATAAAGTTGTATCCGACGACAGCGGACGAGGAAGGATTCCTGGTCCCTGTGGAGAGCCTTCAGGAAGGCTTGATCCTGGTTCGGGAATTGTCCATCCGGAGAATCGGCTTCGGGCTTGGGGTGCTGGGAGCCGATTATATCTCTGCATTCATGTCACCAGTCGCCACGCTGGCCCGCACTGTGAAGGATTTCACCGAAAGTATGCTTCGGGCTCCTTTCATGGTGATGGTTCTGGGGGACGCCAAGGATCGTGCCGCAGTGCAAAATATGAACCGGACTATTATATCCAATGACCTGTTCCGCACCCTGATGCTGGGGCTGTCAAAACTTTCGCCGGCATCGGGAAAAAGTCATGACACCCTCGCCGATATTCTGCAACCCTTGGACGACGGGGATGGACTGCCGCTCTTTCATCTTTTGGCACGAAGCGATCTTCAACCTCTGGTTGAGGCCGCCTTGGAGCCCTCACCCGAGACTCATGCCAGCGTCGTTCCTGAAGACCTTCGGACCGCCTATACACGCCTCTATGAACGGCCGGAGATGACCGATCTCGTCTGGCTCAACATGTTCCGAATTCTCAGCTCCCGGATGGGACGGGAGAAACACCTGCTCCCGTTGATTCTTTATGTCCCTCTCGACAAACCCGGCGTGATTGGCGTCCTTGTGAGTGGATTCAAACGGATCGCTGATTCCTTCAATTTGAAGAATGACTTTGGTTTTGTCTCACCCCTTGATCTGGGCAAGCGTGCTTTTCTGGAATATGACTTCTACCTTGATCAAAATGATCCGGACGAAATCCAGCGCTCCCGGATGGCACTGGGCGAAGCCGCAGAATTGATTGAAAAAACATCCGCCACGGTGGCCGGTGTTCAGTGGATCCGGTACACCTTGAACCAGGGATGCTGCCGAAAGGAAAATCTCCTATATTCACTATGACGCGATGCCGCACAAAACCGGAAAAACGTCTCCTTGTAACCGGAGCCACGGGTTTCATCGGCAGCCATCTTGCCGGCGCACTGGCGGAAGCAGGGCACTCGGTCTTTCTGTTGATCCGCGCTTTAAACGCGGAAGGCACCACAGCGTATGATCGCTGGAATCGGATTGCGGACTGGCTCGGGCTTTCCCCGGCCGCGCGTGCGCGCATTAAGGTTTTCGTCGGTAATCTGGATGATCCCGACCTGAACCTGTCTTTGGATGATGCCCGCTTCCTGAAGGCCAACACAGAGGAAATTGTTCATGCGGCAGGCAGTACGTCTTTCTCTGAAAAAAAACGCAACGAAATATTTCAAACCAACCTCATCGGACTCAAAAATATCCTTTCATTCGTGGACCGAGGTATCTGTCGCCGCATTCATGCCATCAGTACGGCCTATGTAGGGGAGGGGACCCAGACCCCCTGCAGGGAGTGCATCTTCCCTGCTCACGGTTTTTTCAACCCCTACGAAGAATCCAAGCACCAGGCGGAAATTCTGCTCCGGGAATTCTGCAACCGAAATGGCCTGCGTCTTTCTATCTATCGTCCTTCAGTTGTTTACGGGAACTCCCTCACAGGCAGGACCTTTAGGTTCAACGCCCTTTATCACCCTGTTCGCTCCATCGCCTACCTCCGTGACCTATTCAAGAAAGATCTCCTGGAAAACGGTGGCAAACAGGCGAGGAAGATGGGTATCTCACTGGATTCCACCACTCAAACGCTTCACATGCCTATTCGTTTTCAGAAACGGCAGGGAACGGGTGTGAACCTGATCCCGATTGATTATTGTACCGATGCCATTCTTGAACTTATGAATGTTCCCGAAAAAGATTTAATTTTTCACATCGTCAATACGCAGAACACCCCACTTACTGACCTGGTTTCATTTGCTGGAAGATTCCTCAAGGTATCGGGGATGGGTGTTGATGGTGTCTCAGCGCAACGGGCACAGCAAGACCCAACGCCAGGTGCTTTAGATCATCTTTTCCTGCGTTACATGGAAGCCTATCAGCCTTATATCGAAGACACGCGGATATTTGATGACAGCCGTGCTGCGCGTACCCTGTCGCCAGCAGGAATCCGCTGTCCGAAATTTTCCTATGCAATTTTTGAGAAGTGCATGACGTACGCGGTGGAAAGCAACTGGGGGCGAACGCTGGGGCTGTGAATATTCACTGTCCCTCTGCTCACTTATCCGGAAGATGTCAATCCAGCTAAGGGTAGGGAAGGTCAAATTCTTGTTCTACGGAGTTAAATGTCATCCTGATCATGGCGGTAGTGGTACTGCTGGTCTTTCCAGGAGTGCTGTTCAACACCGGTGCTGGTTCCGTGTTCGGCGTCGTCGAAGGTTTCCTAGTTGTCTCGGCCCTGTCGCCCACGCTTATTCACCGCAAGAACTGTCTGGTGATGAAACCGCTGTGGTAGCCCGAGAACTGGCGTGTACCCATAAAATTCCGCTTGTGCTCACTATGGAGGCTCCGGGCAGATTGTGCGCCCGCACCAAAGAAGCCGAATACCGCTTTCCGCAAGATTGTAAGGTGTTGTTCGGAGCGAAGCATCCATTTGTCGATTCGCTTGGCGAAGACCTGTTGCGACTCTGCGAGCACCCGGATGCCGGCGACTTTGTCCTGCTTGGGTGGCGCGATGGCATCACACCGCTCACCTTCGCCGAAGAGAACGGCGGCCACGCCGGCGCAACGCCTGAAGAGACCAATGGGTTTGCATTGCTGCCGGCGGACGCTCCCTTGGCTGAACATCAACATGCCTGTCTGCGTCCCACCGGTCTTCGCAAGGCGCGTTGCAGCATCTGCCAAAGCCGGAGCGCAAAGCTGTCGCAGCACCTGAACTTTGAGTTGCCACGACAACGGACACTCTTCGTGTCATGACCTACAATGTGCACAGTTGCATAGGCATGGACGGTAAAATTGATGCCGAACGCATCGCCCGGGTGATCGCTCGTGCCAGACAGGACGTGTGGCACTGCAGAAATTGGATGTTGGACGCTCACGCACGGCGGGCATGGACCAGGCGCACCTGATTGCCCACTATCTGGAGATGGAGTTTCATTTCCATCCCGCCCTGCACATCTGAAGAAGAACGCTATGGCGATGCCATCTTGACGCATCTGCCGCAACGCCTGGTAAAGGCTGGCCCGCTACCGGGCCTTGCCGACAAACCGCACCTGGAACCGCGTGGGGCACTCTGGGTCGCAGTCGAGCTGAACGGCAGGGAAATTCAGGTCATCAATATCCATCTGGGACTGCCTCCGCGTGAACGCGTGGAGCAAGTGATGGCTTTGCTCGGCAATGACTAACTGGCACATGAACCGTGCCGGGAACCCGTTATTCTGTGCGGCGACTTCAACGCACTGCCTTCATCGGCTGTGTACCGCCGACTCGCCGGGCGCCTCAAGGACGTACAAATCGAAGCGCAAAACCACCGCCCCAGAGGCACCTATTCCGGCCGTTTCCCGGCGGTGCGCATCGACCACATCTTTACAATCCCAGGGTTTGAAGTAACCGGCATCGAGGTCCCTAGTTCGGAGTTGGCGCGCAGCGCCTCCGATCATCTGCCCCTGATTGCCGAAATGGGCTATTCAGGTAGTACAGCGTTCTGAACCTTCAATCAGCAGCAACAGTACCCATCACTTGATGTCGATCTGCGCTTATTGCCGCCCAGCAAAAAAAATCAGGATTGGGCAGCAAAGACAGATTAAGATTTTTCTCAATATCATGTTATTATTTTTAATCTTTCAGATCCGGTAATTGATGTATAGCTTTTGGGCTTGGCAGCAAGGAGTTTTTTTATATGAATTATCCCATGTGGTATCTGCCTGAAATCGGCGGAGGGACAATGATCGCTTTGATCGCGATTATTCATGTCTTTGTTTCTCATTTCGCGGTTGGTGGCGGTCTTTACCTGGTTCTGGCCGAACGCAAGGGAATCCGGGCCAATGATCAGGGCATCCTCGACTTCACTCGCAAGCACACCAAGTTTTTTCTGCTGGTGACCATGGTTTTCGGCGGGCTGACCGGTGTGGCCATCTGGTTTATCATTTCACTGGTGCAACCTGCCGGCACCTCGTTTCTGATTCACACTTTTGTCTTCGCCTGGGCGACGGAATGGGTCTTTTTCCTGGTGGAGATTGTCGCTCTCTTCATCTACTTCTACACCTTCGGGCGCATGGATCACCGCAACCACCAGATTATCGGCTGGATTTATTTTGTTGCCGCCTGGATAAGCCTCTTCATCATCAATGGCATTATTGGTTTCATGCTTACGCCTGGAGGGTGGCTTCAGGATGGTGACTTCTGGTCAGGCTTCTTTAATCCGACCTTCTGGCCCTCGCTGTTTTTCCGCACCTTTGTCGCCTTGATGATGGCTGGCTCCTATGCTTTCGTGACCACGGCCTTTGTCAAGGATGCTTCCCTTAAACGCACCATGACAGTTTTTTCGGGCAAATGGGTGCTCGGCTCGCTGCTCGCGGCTCTGCCCAGCGGCCTCTGGTATGTGGCTGTGCTGCCGCAACCGGCCATGGCCCTGGTGAAGGGCTCCTCACCGACCATTGCCAGGGCTCTCTCCTGGGGGACCTGGGCCATCGTCGGCATCCTGATCGTCAGCCTGCTCCTCACCCTGACCAAACCGGCCCGGCACAATGGCATTTATGCCACTGTCGTCATGGTCTGCGCTTTTCTGTTTATTGGCTCTTTCGAATGGACGCGGGAGGGGGCGAGAAGACCTTATGTCATCAATGAGGTCATGTATTCCAACGGCATTTTCAAGCGGGATGTGGAGCGCCTGAACACCGAAGGTTTTCTGCAAAACGCCAAATGGGTGCGTATTCAGGAATTTCACGAGGAAAGTCTGCTTGAAATCGGTCAAGACATGTTCAAGAACCAGTGCTATGCCTGCCACACCATTGGAGGCTTTAACAACGATATTGTTCCTCGCACGGCCAATATGAGCTTTTCAGCCCTGGTCAGTTATCTGGAAACTATTCATGACCGACGCTATTTCATGCCTCCTTTTGCCGGAACTTCGGACGAGATGAGGTCCTTGGCGACTTATATTTACAGCGGCCTGCAGGGCAAATCGATGGCAGAAACGGTGGCTGTTTCAGCGGCAGCCGGCCAAATCAGCCCCGGGGAGCAGCTTTTTGCCGACAATTGCGTTTTCTGCCATGAGGCGGCATTGATCAAGACCAAGACTGCTGGCTGGTCGCGCGACCGGATTCGCCAGGGGATGGACAATCTGAGCGGGCTCAATCCGGCCATGCCCGATTTTTATGGCTCGGATAAGGAAAAAGACCAGTTGAGCGACTTTATCCTGGCCCTGAATGCGCCTGCATCCCGGGTCGTCGGGGTCGAGCATCATCCAGGCGAATCGGTCTTCGAGACGCACTGTTCCATGTGCCACAGCCTGCGAGCTGACTACAACCCGCTGCTGCCGAAAATCGACGGATGGGAACGGACTCGTCTGCGCCAGGCCCTCGACCGGCTCGATTCCCTCAATCCGGCCATGCCGCCGCTGCAGGCAAGCGAGGAGGAGAAAGACGCCTTGGCTGACTACCTTATGGAAGAATCCCGGGAGGTCCTGTGATGAGCCCACTTATTCCCACACCCGATACGCTGCCGGTGGCCTGGGGCTGGTTTCAGTTTCTTCTCCTGCTGACCCTGCCTTTTCACCTGCTGGCCATGAACGCCATGGTGGGCTCGGCCGGCCTCGCGCTCTATGCCCGATTCCGGCCAGATGAGCCTTCCCGCCAGCTGGCCCATGAACTGGCCAAAGTTCTGCCCTTTCTGGTGGCTTTCACGGTGAACTTCGGGGTGGCGCCCCTGCTGTTCAACCAGGTGCTGTACGGTCATTTTCTTTACGTCAGCTCTATTTTGATGGCCGTTTTCTGGCTGGCGGTCATCCCCCTGCTTATTCTGGCCTACTACGCGCTCTATCTCTATGACTTCCGTTTCAATGCGCTGGGCAAGGCGGGGACGATATTCTTGGCGATGTCCCTGCTTATCTTTTTTGTCATTGCCTTTATCTACACCAACAACATGACCCTGATGCTGCTACCGTCCGAGTGGGTGGCCTATTTTCAGAATGACGGCGGCACGCTCCTCAACCTGAACGACCCGACGTTGCTGCCGCGCTACCTGCATTTTATGATTGGCGCTCTGGCCGTAGGGGGACTCTTTGTGGCGCTCTTTGGCAAATGGCGTGAAAAAGGGGATGCCGCCATGGCCGCGACCGCCGTGCGCCTGGGAATGACGACCTTTACCTGGCTGACCCTGGTGCAGATACTGGTCGGGCTGTGGTTCCTGATGGCATTACCCAAAAAGGTGATGCTCATTTTCATGGGTGGCGATATGCTGGCGACGGTCATCTTTTTGGTCGCCCTTATCCTGGCCCTTGCCGTGCTGGTGACGGGGCTGAAGAAAAAGGTCTATCTTACCGCCAGCCTCGCCGTTACCCTGGTGGTTCTGATGTCCTTTATGCGCGCCTATGTGCGCATGGGTTTCCATGAACCCTATTTTTCCGTGCGGTCGCTGCTCGTCGTGCCTCAATATTCCCCCATGTGGGTGTTTTTCCTGTCTCTGGTCGCCGGACTGCTCTGTATCGGCTGGATGATCAAAAAGGTGGTTGAAATTCGATGAAGGCGAGCCCTCTCACATCATGGCAGGCGGCTTTCGCCCGGTTGACACGGTGGCTGCCGCTGATGATTCTGGTCTGCTTGATGTTGGGGCAGGTTTCGGTCGCAAGAAGCGAGGCTTTTCGGGTCATTCAGCTGCAGCATCGCTTCGCCGCAGATATCCTGCCCTTGGTGGCCCCCTTGCTCAACGAAGGAGAAAAAGCGACGGGAAGCGATTCGGTGCTGATTCTGCGCGCCTCGACTGACCGACTCGCCGAGCTCACCGACCTGATCACCACTCTGGATAGACCCCGGAAAACTTTGAAAATTAGTCTGCGGCAGGAGAGGGCGAGAGCGACAGGAGATCTCAGGGTGGGATTATACCGAGGGGGATCGGATCCACTTCAGCCAGAAGGCCAGCGAACCTTGGGGAACCGGCAACAGACCACCGAGTCGTTTCTGCGGGTTCTTGAAGGGGAAACTGGTCTGTTGATCCTGGGGCGGGAAGTCCCTTTTACGACGGCCATGGCGGTCATTGCCGGCAGGCACCGCGGGTTTTCCCGAACGGTTGAATACAAGACAGTGACGACGGGCTTCTGGGTGCGACCCCAAGTGCTGGGTCACAAGATTTTCCTGGAAGTGGCCCCCCACATGATGGCCCAGGGACCCCAGGGCGAAGAGACCCTGGAATTTCAGGAGCTCAAAACGACGGTCGAGTTGCCCCCAGGTCAGTGGGTGGATCTGAGCCAGCAACTGCAGCAGGCGGACGAGGTCAGTTCGTCCATTGTGCGTCTGCAGACGGGCCACACCCAGGGTGAGGGGCGTGTCTGGATTCGTGTTGACGATTAACTGATCAGGGAGGTTGTACATGGCTGTTGTGGAAGTAAGTATTACGCCATTGGGAACCGCTACTCCTAGTGTTTCAGTCTTTGTGGCCGGCTGTCTCGAGGTGATACGCAGCTCAGGGCTCACCTACCAGTTGACCCCGATGGGAACCGTTATCGAGGGCGACCTGGACGATATTCTGGCCGTCATCCGCCAGATGCACGAAAGCCCCTTTGAGGCTGGCGCCGTACGGGTGTCGACCCTGATTAAAATCGATGATCGGCGTGATCTGCCCCGTCATACCATGGCGGGCAAGGTGCGATCGGTGGAGGATAAACTGTAAATGCTTAAAGCCGTGATCTTTGACTTCGATGGGGTTATCGTCGACACAGAACCCCTGCATCACCGGGCCTTCATGGACGTTCTGGCCCCCTTCGGTATTTCCTGCAGCTGGCCGGAGTATCGCGAACACTATATGGGCTTCGATGACCGGGATGGCTTCCGCGCCTTTTTTGAGCGGGCGGGTAAAAAGCTGACCGACGCGGATCTGCACCATCTGATCGCCCAAAAAGCCGCTGCCTTTCGGCAGATTGCCACCCAGGGGGTCACGCCGTATCCCGGTGTCGTCGAACTCATTAAATCCTTGGCCGCCACGATGCCCGTGGCCCTGTGCAGCGGGGCCTTGCGTAGTGATATCGAGCCTATTCTGGGCAGCCTTGCCATTGCCCATCATTTCGCCGCCGTAGTGACGGCGGACGATGTCCAGCACAGCAAGCCCGATCCGGAAAGCTACCGGCTTACGGTCTTCCGCCTTAAACAGAAGGGCCTGCTTGAGGATTTTGCCACCGAGGGTATTCTTGTCATAGAAGATACGCCAGCCGGCATCGAATCTGCCCGCGGTGCCGGCCTGTCTGTCCTGGCCGTATCGAACAGCTATCCGCAATCCTTTCTTGAATCTTTGCAGGTGCCAGTCGTTTCGTCTCTGGCGAATATGACCGACCGGGACCTGGCATCGCTGGTCAGCCAAAAACTCTGACGCGCCTGGTCAGAGGGACAAGGAGGGGACCTATGTATTCCTTTTGCCACTTGTTGGAAAGGGCCCAGGAAGCAGGATCTTTGAGTCGGGGGGATTGGGAAAAAATCTATACCAGCGCCATTGTCGGTGATGTCCGGGAAGTACGAGACATGCACTCCCTGTTCACCCTGGTCTCTCTTGTAATCGCCGGCGAGGTTTCGGTGGATGGTGTGCCCCAGGCCGAAGTGATCAGACGACTCTCCGTACTGGCCTGAAATCAGCGGATGATTCCCGTTTTTTTCTTGACACCTGCAAGGTGATTTGCTATCAATACCGGGCCTTGGAGGTTGTCATCTTCAGGCAAATTTTCGGCCCCGTCGCCAAGTGGTAAGGCAGAGGTCTGCAAAACCTCCATCACCAGTTCAAATCTGGTCGGGGCCTCCAATTGAAAGCCAAGCCAGCCTTTTCGGCTGGCTTTTTTCATTGGCGTGACACATGTCTTTTTTCTCCCCCCTTATCGTCACCATTTTTATTCTGCTGGGTTCCACTGCCGGGTTTTTAGCCGGTCTTCTGGGTATTGGCGGCGGCGTCATTCTGGTTCCCCTTTTTCTCTGGGCCTTTCCTCTGGCTGGCGTCCATGAGGATATTGTTGCCCATCTGGCCTTTGGCACCAGTCTGGCCATTATCATCCCGACAGCCATCAGCAGCACCCTGATGCACCGTCGCCATGGCAACGTCAACTGGCATCAGGTGCTCTGGTTGGTGATGGGCGGCGTGTTGGGGGCCTTCGTCGGCGGTACGGCGGCCTCTTTCCTCTCCGGCCCCTGGCTTAAAGGTCTCTTCGGGCTGATGCTCATTACGGTGGCGGTGCGCATGTTTTTCGCCAAGCCCTATCTTCCGCCGGAGCGAGAGACTGGCGTACCCCGCGCTCATCTTTGTGGGGTAGGACTCGTCGGCGGCGGGTTCAGCGCTTTTTTCGGCATCGGTGGCGGGGTCGTCGCGGTGCCGCTGATGGTGATTCTTCTGCAGATGCCCGCCCATCTGGCGGTCGGCAACTCCAGTGCCCTCATCGTGGCCTCCTCGCTATTCGGGACGCTGACCTATGTGGTTCACGGTCTGGGAAATCCGCTTGTTCCTCCATATTCCCTCGGATTTGTCAGTGCTCCTGTCGCTACCCTCATTGCGCCCCTGTCCATTATTTTTGCCAGCCTCGGCGTTCGGGTTGCCCGCCGGGTGGACCATGGTAAACTCTTAAAGATTTTTGCGTTTTTGCTAATCATTATTGGCTTTAGAATGGCTTTAATCCTTCTGTTGGAACGCTAGTCCTCTTGCAGGGAGGCTTTAAATGGCTCGTCATCCCGCTGTGGCCGGGCAATTTTACCCCGGCACTCTCACCGAACTGAAAACCCTTCTCGATCGCCTGATCCCGTCAGAAGAATTTAAAACCGAGGCCTATGGGCTGGTTTCACCCCATGCCGGCTACCTCTATTCGGGGGCTATTGCCGGTAAAACCTTTTCCCAGGTCAAAATCCCCCCCAAGGTCATTATTTTGGGACCCAATCACCATGGCTACGGTCATGACGCCGCTATTTATTCCCACGGGGAATGGCAGACCCCTCTGGGGAACACGCCCGTTGCCACGGACCTTGTGCAGGAAATCCTCATAGCTGGTCCTGATTTTGCCGCCGATGAACTGGCCCATCGTTTTGAGCATTCGCTGGAAGTGCAGCTCCCCTTTATTCAGTATCTGGCCCCTGAAGCCGCCATTGTTCCCATCTGTGTCGGGCATCTGGCCTTAAATACGCTCATCGCCTTAGGAGAGGCTTTGGGGGAAGTGATCAGCCGACATGGCCGGGAGATTCTGATGGTGGCCAGTTCCGACATGACCCACTACGAGTCAGGCAAGTCGGCCCGTGAAAAGGACGCCCTGGCCATTGAGAAAATGCTGGAACTTGATCCGGTCGGACTGTATCGCACGGTCACCGATAATCGCATCAGCATGTGCGGCGTCATGCCGGTCACCCTCATGCTGATCGCTGCCCGCAAGGCCGGGGCACAAAGGGCTCGCCTCGTGGAGTACGGCAACTCGGGAGACGTCACTGGGGACCAGTCGGAGGTCGTCGGCTATGCCGGTCTCGTCATCGAACGGGACGGAGCGGCCGGATAAAAAACTTGTCAATGCATCGGAGATTACAGTATAAAAAACCGGGCCGTCTGCGTGGCGGCCCGGTTTTTTACCGTCTTGCCCCAAGGAGTTTTTCATGTCTGATCTGCGCGTTCGCTTTGCCCCCAGCCCGACGGGGTACCTGCATATTGGCGGTGCCCGTACGGCGCTTTTCAACTACCTGCTGGCCCAAAAAGAAAAGGGGACCTTCGTCTTGCGTATCGAAGATACGGACGTGGCCCGCTCCACTCAGGAATCGGTTGACGCCATCCTGCAGGCCATGGACTGGCTCGGGCTCTCCTACGACGAAGGGCCTTTTTATCAGTCGGACCGTTTCGACCTGTACAAAGAGAAGGTTCAGCAACTGCTCGATGAAGGCAAGGCCTACCGCTGCTATTGTACGGCGGAAGAGTTGGAAGCCAAGCGGGAGGCAGCGCTCAAAAGCGGGGGTAAACCCAAGTATGATGGCACCTGTCGGGACCGCCAGGATGTACCTGAAGGGCAGCCCTATGTCGTTCGCTTCCGTTCGCCCGAAGAAGGAGTCACGGAATTCAACGACCGCATCAAAGGGAAAATCAGTTTTCAGAACAACGAACTTGATGACGTCATTATTCAACGCACCGACGGGACGCCGACCTACAATTTTGTTGTGGTCGTTGATGACGCTACCATGAACATTACCCTGGTGCTGCGTGGCGATGACCATATCAACAATACGCCCCGTCAGATTCTGATGTACCAGGCCCTCGGCTATTCCGTGCCCGAATTCGGCCACGTTCCCATGATTCTGGGCGCCGACAAGAGTCGTCTGTCCAAGCGCCATGGCGCTACCTCGGTCATGGCCTACAAAGAGATGGGCTATCTGCCCGAGGCCATGGTGAATTACCTGGTACGACTGGGCTGGTCCTTTGGGGACGAGGAGATCTTTTCTTTGGCCGAACTGATCGAGAAGTTCAGCCTGGAAAATGTCGGGCGTTCCGCCGGCGTCTTCAATCCCGACAAGCTGCTGTGGCTCAACGCCCATTACATCAAGACGGGCGACCCGGTTCGCCTCGGGCAACTGCTGCAGGAGTTTCTGCAGAAGGACGGCATCGACACCGCTGCCGGCCCTGAGCTGACCGCTGTCGTCAAAACTCTGCAGGATCGCGCCAAAACGTTGGTGGAGATGGCGCAGGGGGCGGCTTTTTACTTCAAGCCGGAGGTGGAGTTTGAGCCGGCGGCGGTGGAGAAATTCCTCACCGCCGACAAGAGGCCGGTGCTCGAGTCCGTCATGCGCCACCTGGACTCCATCGACGTGTGGAATGAAACCACTATTGAAGCGGCTTTTGGGGCCGTGATGGAAGAAACCGGTCTCAAGCTCGGCAAGATCGGTCCCTCCGTCCGTGTGGCCCTGGTCGGCGGCACCACCAGCCCCGGAATCTTCGATGTTCTCGCCGTGCTGGGCAAAGAAGCCAGTCTGAAACGCCTGCAGACGGCGCTGGCCCGCCTCGGATAGGCGGTCTCAAGAGGATCTCAATCCCGATAAAAAGCCCGCCAGTTCTGAAACTGGCGGGCTTTTTTGGGTTTTACCGTTTTCCGTCGATAGCCTTGAATACCGCCGCGAAGTCTTCATCTGATAAGCCCAACTGGCGGGCTCGTTTGAAGGTTTCGTTGGCTGCGGCGGCGCTGGAGAGCGGTTGGGCGAACTTGTCACCCAAGGCGATGGCCAGGCGCAGATCCTTCTGCATGTGTTGAAGAGGGAAGCTGGTCGGATATTTTCCCTGCAGGATCATTGCACCCTTGCCGGCAAACATGGGGTTGGCCAGCGCGCCGGCCATGAAGATGTCCAGAATCTGCTGTCCGTCCAGACCGCTTTTCTGCCCGAGAGACAGCCCTTCGCAGAAGGCCGTCATCATCCCCCCCATGATCATGTTGACGACCAGTTTCATATGCGCCGCCTGACCGGTTTCACCCAGATAGGGGGAAAGCTTGCCCATCTTGTCAAAGGCGGACAGAGCCTGCTCGTAGAGGGATTGATCGCCGGCGGCCAGAATGATCAGGGTACCATCTTCGGCCGGTTTCTTGGTGCCGGAGACCGGCGCTTCGAGAAAGCGCCCGCCAGCCTGCCGAATAGCGGTCTCGATGGCCGCAGAGGTCTCGGCATCGACGGTGGACATATCGACGTAGCCACGGCCGTCACCGATGCCGGCCTGCACACCATCCGGCCCGAGAACAACCGCCGTGGCCGCGGCCGGGTCGGCCAGCATGGCGAAGGTAATATCGCAGGTCGCGGCCACTTCGCGAGGGCTGCCGGCTTGCCGAGCGCCCATTTCGACCAGCGGCGCACATTTGTTGGGAGTGCGGTTCCAGACGCTGACTTCGAATCCTGCTTTTACCAAGTTGCTCGCCATCGCTCGGCCCATGATGCCGAGCCCCAAAAAACCGTATTTCGTCATAAACTCTCCTCCTGAAGGTGCATGTTATGCCCGCCATTGTTTCGAATCAAATTTTGTTTGTCAATGTGGCAAGGTCTCGGCGATCTTCTACAATATGGGTTAGAGACGACCACCGAAGGTTTGCCATGGGAGGTATGTATGTTTCGAATCCGCCGCATTTTCGATGATATCCTGCCGGCCAACGCCGAAGCCATCCGCCAGGTCCGCCAGATTCTGCAGGATCAGTTTCCGGCCCTGCGGCCTTCCGAGATCGACAAGCTCCCCGATCTGCTTAAAAACCCGCTGAAGCATCGCTTCAAATCCATCCTCTATATTGCAGAAAATTTCAAAGGTCTGGTTAAGGGTTTTGCGCTCCTTTCTTTTGAACCGGAACTGCGGTTCTGTTACCTCGATTACATCTCGACCGCCAAAAATATTACTGGCGGGGGCATCGGCGGCGCTCTTTACGAGCGTCTGCGGGAGGAGGCCCAGCTTTTAGGGGCTGTCGGCATCTTCTTCGAATGTTTGCCTGACGATCCGGCTCTGTGCCAGGATCCCGCTATTCTCAAGCAGAATCGGGCCCGGCTGAAATTCTATGAAAAGTATGGAGCGTTTCCCATTGTCGGCACCGCCTATGAGACGCCTGTAAAGGATGGGGACGACAACCCGCCGTACCTGGTGTTTGACCCTCTCGGCCGAAAAGTTGAATTGGCCAGGGACCCTGCCCGGAAAATCGTCAGGGCGATTTTGGAAAATCGCTATGGGGATCTGTGTTCTCCCGAGTATATCCTCAAGGTCGTCGAGTCCATTCAGGATGACCCGGTTCGTCTGCGCGCTCCCCGCTACCTCAAAATGGAGGGGATAGTCCAGTCTATTCAGAAAACGGGTCTGGATCATCGGCATGTGGCGCTGGTGGTCAACGACCGTCACGAGATTCACCACGTGCGTGAACGGGGCTACGTCGAGGCGCCGGTGCGAATTCGCAGTATTTTGAAAGAACTCGAGCGTCTGCCGATTTTTAACGCCGTTACCCCGAAAGAATATCCCGAAAAGCATATTCTGGCCGTACACGATCCGGATTACGTCCGCTATTTCAGGCGGGTCTGTGCCCAGCTTGAGGCGGGGAAATCAGTTTATCCCTATGTCTTTCCCATCCGCAATGTCGCCCGTCCTCCCAAAGAGCTGGCCGTGCGCGCCGGTTATTACTGCATCGACACTTTCACTCCGCTAAATCAGAACGCCTATCTGGCCGCAAAGCGGGCCGTCGATTGCGCCTTGACTGCGGCGGATCATCTGCTGGCCGGCAACCGGCTGGCCTATGCCCTGGTGCGTCCTCCCGGACATCACGCGGAATTCCGCTCTTTCGGGGGATTCTGTTATTTCAACAATGCCGCCGTGGCCGCCCATTATCTCTCCCGTTTTGGCCGGGTGGCGATTCTCGATGTGGATTATCATCACGGCAACGGGCAGCAGAATATCTTCTATAGCCGTCGCGATGTGCTGACCCTGTCGATTCACGGTCACCCCAGCTTCGCCTATCCGTATTTCAGCGGTTTTGAGGAAGAGACAGGCGAGGGGGCAGGGGAGGGGTTCAATCTAAACATGCCGCTGCCGGAGGCGGTCGATAGCGAGAGGTATCTCAGGACTCTGGCCAGAGCGCTTAAAAAAATCGCCTATTATGCGCCTGACTTTCTGGTCGTCTGCCTCGGGCTGGATACAGCCAAAGGCGATCCCACCGGCACCTGGACCCTGAATGCGGCTGATTTTTCGCAAGTCGGGCAGATGATTGGTCGACTGCGGCTACAGACGGTGGTTATCCAGGAAGGGGGGTATCGCAACCGGGTGCTGGGCATCAATTGCCGATCCTTTTTTACCGGTCTGTGGCATGGGTTTTACCCTGACGCCAAAAACTAGGAGTCACGTTTTGGATTTTGGTTTTTTATTGATGTTTC
Organism: Desulfuromonas sp. KJ2020; assembly: GCF_024197615.1. Lineage (NCBI taxonomy): Bacteria > Pseudomonadati > Thermodesulfobacteriota > Desulfuromonadia > Desulfuromonadales > Desulfuromonadaceae > Desulfuromonas > Desulfuromonas sp. KJ2020. The sequence goes on along the minus strand of NZ_JAKUKE010000003.1, from coordinate 888,241 downwards.
GGGAGTCCGCAAAGCAATTTAAGTGTTTGAAATTAAACAAATAAAAATGACTCAAAAATTTTGTTTGACAGAAAAATTACGGAGGCGTATATGCAATTCAAAGTGATCTGTTTCAGGCGGGCCGGCGCAAGACGAACAAGCTAAAAAAGAAACCCCTTTTTATAGCCCCAGCCCCAGGCCATCCCGTCCCAGGAAGCAGATGTTCCCCACCCGGGGAAGCTTAACTATTGTTGGCTTTTAAAAGGGGTTACATATGCACATCGTCCTCGCGTTCAATCTGCGGGAGGAGTCCGCCGTGGCGGACGACCAACCTCCGTCCGAACCTCCTTCTTTACCCACTGAAGACCTTTATGCCGAATGGGATGATATTCACACCATTCGAGCCGTCGAAGCCGCCCTGGCCAGCCGACATGAGGTAACCCTCGTCAACGCCGATCTGGAGGCCTATGCCCGCTTTCGCGCCCTGCAACCCGATCTGGTTTTCAATATAGCCGAAGGTCTGCATGGCGCCAGCCGCGAGGCCCAGATCCCCGCCATGCTCGACATGCTGGGTATCCCCTACACGGGCAGCGATCCTGTGACACTAGGCATCTGCCTGGACAAGCGCCGCACCAAGGAGATCCTTTCCTGCCATCGTATCGCCACACCGCGTTTTGCGGTGGTTTCCACTCTGGCCGACATCCCCGCGCGCCTGCGCTACCCCCTCATCGTCAAACCGACCCTGGAAGGCTCCAGCAAGGGAGTGACCGACAAGGCCCTGGTTCATGATCGCAAAGCCCTGGTTCGTCAGGTTGAGTGGGTGCTGACTACCTATGGTCAGCCGGCCCTGGTCGAAGAGTTTCTGCCTGGTCGCGAGTTCACAGTGGCAATGCTTGGCAATGGGGATGACCTGCAGGTATTGCCCATTGTGGAAATCAACCTGCATACCCTGCCGGCGGGGGTCAACCCGATCTATTCCTTTGAAGCCAAGTGGATCTGGGACCAGGAAGAGAATCCGCTGGAAATTTTTACCTGCCCGGCTCGTCTCGACCCCTTTTTGCAGCGAAACATCGAAGAACTCTGCAGAAAAACTTTCCGCGCTCTGGGTTGTCGGGATTGGTGCCGTATCGACGTGCGCCTGGACGCTGGCGGGCTTCCCCATGTCATCGAACTAAACCCGCTGCCGGGCATCCTGCCGCGCCCAGAACAGAACAGTTGCTTTCCCAAGGCGGCGCGGGCTACCGGTCTGAGCTATGAGCAGATGATTCTTGGCGTGGTCGATGCTGCCAGCAGGCGACTCCAACTCACCGAGAAGGGGTATCATGAAAATCGCTGTCTGCTTTAACCGCGTTCCGCCCCAACTGCTCAAAGGGGAGGAGGGGGACCGCATCTCGGAAGAGGGGGCCGAACTCGAAGCCGCCGCCGTTCGTATGGCCCTGGAGCGCCTGGGCTACACGGCGAAGGTCGTTCCACTGGGAGAGCGCATTTCCGCCTTCATCGAAGAGCTGCGCACGGTAGATCCCGAACTCGTTTTCAATCTGTGCGAGGGCTACTGGGGGAACAGCCGCCAGGAAATGCATGTGGCCGCCCTGTTCGACCTTCTCGGTTATGCCTTTACCGGCGCGGGCCCGCTCTGTCTCGGGCTCGTGCAGGACAAGGTCCGCACCAAGGATCTGCTGATGCGCCATGGCCTGCCCACACCCAAGTATGTGCTGGTGCGTCCGGGGGAAGCGCATCCCCGGGTGAGGGATATGCGTTTTCCCCTGATCGTCAAGCCGCGCTTCGAAGACGCCTCTTTGGGAATCACCTCTGAAAGCATTGTGGAGGACGAACGGCGTCTAAAGCGACGGATCGATTATGTGCACCAGACCTACCGCCAGGGGGCTCTGGTGGAAGAGTTTATCGAGGGGCGGGAGATCAACGCCGCCATCATCGGCAATGGTCCCTACCAGGTGCTGCCCCTCGCCGAGATTCAATTCAAGAAGGGGCTCAAACATGCCATCGTCAGCTATGAAGGGAAATGGCTGGAAAATTCCGAGGAGTTCGCCCTGACTGAACCGGTCTGTCCGGCGACGGTCAAGGCTCGCGAAGAAATTCTGATCAAGGATGTGGCCTTGCGCGCTTTCAAAATTCTGGAATGCCGGGATTACGCCCGGGTCGATATCCGTCTGCGGGAAGGGGTTCCCTATATTCTGGAAGTCAACGCCAACCCGGACATCTCGCCTACGGCCGGACTGGCCCGGGCGGCGGAGGTGGCTGGCCTGAACTATCCTAAGCTGATCGAACGTATTGTGCTCATGGCCCAGAAACGCAAGGAGAACCTTCATGCGCGACCTAAAACGCTCTGACCTGCCGGATCTCCAGAGAATCCTGGAGGAGACGAAAGCTTTTACCGATGCCGAAGTCGACTGCGCCATGGAGTTGTTCCATACGGTGCTCGACAACCCGGCCCAAAAGGACTACACCGTCGTGGTCGCCGAAGAGGGCGGCCTCCCCGCCGGCTATATTCTCTATGGACCGGTCCCCTTGACGGAAGGAACCTTCGACATTTACTGGATTGCTACGGATCCAGCTCATCAGGGCAGAGGGGTAGGGCAGCGGCTGCTACTTTACGCCGAAACGGACATTCAGTTACGGGGCGGCCGCCTGATCTGCCTGGAAACCTCGTCGCAGGGGAGCTACGAAAGAACCCGTCGGTTCTATGACCGGGCCGGCTATGTCCAGGCCGCGGTCATTCCCGATTTCTACCGACCCGGAGACGACCGTATCACCTATACCAAAAACCTCACCACCGTTGTGGAGGGATTGTAGATGGAAACCTGGCAGAAACTGCTGCAGACCAGTTTGACCCGACCCGCCGAGGTTACCCGCCGCTTTGGCGTTAATCCCACGGATCTTGAGGAGGTGGCTGATCGCTATCCCATGCGCATCCCGGCCTACTACCTGAATCTTATCAAGGAAGTCGGCGATCCGATCTGGCGACAGGCCGTGCCGGATGCCGCCGAAATGAGCGATTCCGTCTGCTGCAGTGATCCCCTGGACGAGGAAAACCAGAGTCCGGTACCGAACCTCGTCCACCGCTATCCCGACCGGGTGCTGTTTCTCGTATCCAGCGAGTGCGCCATGTACTGCCGTTTCTGCACCCGCAAACGCAAGGTGGGGGGCGACAATATGGTCATCAACCGCCAGACCCTCGAGCAAGGACTGGACTACATCCGACAGCATCCTCAGGTCCGCGATGTCATTCTCTCGGGTGGGGACCCGCTGCTGCTATCCGATGAACGCCTGGAGTGGATTCTCAAGGAGTTGCGGGCGATTCCCAGTGTCGAAATCATTCGCATAGGCACCCGGGTGCCGGTGGTCCTGCCTCAGCGCATCACCATCGGTCTGGTGCGCATGCTGCGGCGTTATCACCCGCTGTTCATCAATACCCATTTCAATCACCCGGATGAAATCACCGAGACCTCGGGCAAGGCCTGCATGCGACTGGCCGACGCCGGCATCCCCATGGGCAACCAGACGGTGCTGCTACGCGGGGTCAATGACGATCCTCAGGTCATGAAGCGGCTCATGCAGAAACTGCTGGCTATCCGGGTCAAACCCTACTACATCTATCAGGCCGATCTGGTCGAGGGCACCGATCATTTCAGAACGACGGTGGAGGAGGGCATCGAGGTCATGCGTGCCCTGCGCGGCCACACCTCCGGGATGGGCGTGCCCGCCTATGTCATCGACGCGCCTGGCGGCGGTGGGAAAATTCCCATTCTGCCTGATTACCTGCAGAGTATGGGGGATGAAGTCGTCCTGAAAAACTATCGCGGCCAAACCTTTTCCTATACCAATGCCGAGGTGAAAATCGAGGAAAATCGCCAGACTGCCGTCAATGACCATCACTGACAGTCAGAAGCAAAACAAATTTTCGGTTACGGAGCAAAAATAGTATTGACTCGGTTCGGAATCTCTGTTAAAAAACGGCTCCTGTCTTGGGGCGTCGCCAAGCGGTAAGGCACTGGACTCTGACTCCAGCATCCCAAGGTTCGAATCCTTGCGCCCCAGCCATCGGCTTGAAGCGGAAGCTTTACATAGAAATGGTCCCTTCGTCTAGCGGTCTAGGACACCGGCCTTTCACGTCGGTAACACGGGTTCGATTCCCGTAGGGATCACCAGTCAACGCACTCCCGAGGGGGTGCACCAGGGTGGAACGAAAGTTCCACCCTTTTTCTTTATTATCAATCCTTTTTACGCCCTTACCCCAGTGTCCTTCTCTGGCTCAATCTCATTGACCCCGCAGCTTTGACCGTGTAAAAAGAGGTGGGGAGAGGTAATGCATGGGTAATCGTTCCGCTTTTATTTATTCCAGTCGTTTCGCCGACTACTCCTTCGGAGAGGATCACCCCTTCAAGGTTCAGCGTTATCAGCTTACTCATGAGCTTATCCGGCAACTGGGGTTGCTGGACTCCACCGAGATCAAAATCGTTGAAGCACCGCTGGCCGAAGAAGAATCTCTGTTAAGTTTTCATCGGGGCGACTACCTGCAGACGCTCAAGGAATTCAGCCTCCAGGCAACCCCCCGGGCCAATTTCTTCTTTAACCTCGGTGACGTCGAAAACCCCGTTTTTCCGGGACTTTACGACTGGGCTCGGCTGGGATGCGGTGGAACTCTCGAGGCCACCCGCCAGGTTGTGCGCGATGGCTGCCGGGTTGCCTTCAACATGGCAGGCGGCTATCATCATGCCCATGCCGCCCGCGCTTCCGGCTTCAGCTATCTCAACGATGCGGTCATCGCCATCAACGAACTTGTTCGCCAAGGTTTGCGCGTGGCCTACGTCGATATCGATGCCCATCATGGCGACGGTGTGCAGGAGGCCTTCTATCGCACCGACCGAGTGTTGACCATTTCCCTGCACGAAAGCGGAGAGGACTTTTTCCCGCATACCGGTTTCCCCTGGGAACTGGGTGAGGGCAAGGGCTTTGGGTATTCCGTCAATGTTCCTTTCCGGCCTCATTCGGACGACCTGATCTTTGAGCAGGCCTTTCGCCGTGTTGTACTGCCTTTGCTCGATCGTTACGCGCCGGATGTGCTGGTCACCCAGTTGGGGGTTGACAGCCTGCGGACCGATCCCCTGACCCGTCTCGAGATGACGACGGGAAGTATCGAGCTGGCAGCCCGGGCCTTTTTAGATACCGGGATTCCCTGGGTGGCCATCGGCGGGGGAGGGTACGACAAATTCAATGTGTGCCGCGGCTGGGCTCTGGCCTGGGCGATCATGACGGGTAAAATGGTCGGTGATGACCTCCCCCCGGAGTTTATAAACATCGTGCGCGATCTGGGGATGAAAGGAACAAGGCTGCGCGATCGACCACATCTGGCGCTGCCTGACGATTTCAGTCGGGCCGAACAGACCCTGGAGAAGGTTCTTCGTACCCTGGAGAGCCGGCTTTTCCCTCTATTCGGACTGTAGGAGGCTTGGGATGGGACGTCTAGGTACCGCGCATCTGCTCGACCCTGATGGTCTGCCCTTGTTTACCTTGCGGGAAATCAACAATCTGCCTGTCGCCCGCAAAGAAGCCATCTATGCTGCCCTGGTTCCGGTCCCTCTTTTCTCGCGATACGGGATTGACCCCACGACCTTTCAGGGGCCGGAGGGGCGCCGTAAAATCGCTTTTATCTGCCCGCGTGGGCTCGGATTGCTGCGCATCGAGGTTCGCCTTCGACCAACCGACCGGGATTGCGTCTTTTTTGTCGAAATCGCCGATACGCCTTACCGGCAGATTGAACTGTCCTTCTGTCTGATTAACGATCCGGCAGCGCCCCGATACGACATCGACATGGATGACAAGGGGCGAGATAATTATTTTGGGACCTTGCGACGCAATATTCCTGAAGAAATCAGGGCGATGGAGGCGGGTTTGTCCCCCAACCAGGTACGAAGGGGCCTTTCCCTTTTTTCCGATTTTTTTCAGCAGTTCGAGCGCTTTGTCGACTCCCTGGGGATCGACACCATCGTGGCAGAACCTTTGTCCTACAATAACGCGGTCCGCTATGAAAAATACGGCTTTGACTACCTGACTGGTAAAAAGCTGATGCAATGGATCGATCGGGAATTTCAACCGGGCGGGGAACTCTTCCGACGACTCGATGGCTCGACCCCTTTTCGCCAGCCCGGCATGGAGAAGACCATTCGGGGGCGCAGTTGGGCTATCCACGACGGCATCCTTCATCGCCCCTGGGATGACGTTAAAATCTACAAGACTTTGGGTGTCGATGCCGGCATCGATACGTTTGTAAACCGAATTTTCTAATTCAGGTGCTTTGTCAAGGATGAGTCTCATGGTACTGAAATCACAAGTTGAAGAATCGCTCGCACCACATGCCTACATTCTGTGGACGCCCCAGGAATCCCCTGTTGTTCTTGTGGGTCCCGAGCAGCGACCTGTTACACTGCCCCTGATCCCTTTGCCGCTGCATGGTCGGAAAATGAAGAGTGAAGCACCTACGGCCATCGACATTGGTCAGGGGGTTTACGATTATCTTCGCCAGTTTCCCGACTGCCCCCACAATGTGCAATATGCCGAAATATTGCGGGACGCCTATCCCCACTTTCTAGCGGATCTCGGCTCCCAGATCGCCATGCTCGACCACAAGGATGTTGATGCCGACTACGTCAAACGAAAGATTACCTACCTGAAAATTTTTGCCCTGCTGGAACCGGGCAAGGTTTCCCTGTTCCAGACCATCGGTATCGCCTATTACGATCTGGCCCTGACCTTCAGCGAGCTGCGCCACTGCTATCGTCACCTGGTGTCGGCCGCCGCTTTTCTGCAGAAGGCCGACCATTTGAAATCAGGTGATGTGGGCGTGCAGAACTATCTGGGACAGATTGACTATCTCATGGGGGACTATCCGGGCGCCATCCGTCGCTGGTCGCAGCTGATTCCCTCGCTTGCCGATGAAAAGATCCGGACGCTGTTCAAGGAAAAGGTGGCCCGTCTCGAGCAGGACGGTCTGCCCGAAGAACCAATGGTAAACCACCTGGAAGCTATCGGTGCTGCCATGGCGGCCTACGGCCAGGGCTCCGTTCGCGAGGCTCTGGAGATTATGGAGTACCTGGAAGAACAGACTCCCGTCGTTCAGGAATTCCCCTCCGCGCAGTTTTACGTGCTCCTCGCCCTCTGCCGTCGCCAAACCGGCGACACGGGCGGGGCGATGGTGGCCCTGCAAAAGGCCTTGGAACTCGATCCCGATTTTGGCCCGGCCAAGGAAGAGATGGAAGCCCTTACTGCTAGAGAAACAATGTGATATGATGCCGCTTTGGCTTGGAGACACCCTTTTTATCGCTTTTGTCGATTCAAGGAGGGAATTGGGTACCGTCGAGGTCATCACCGCTGGCCCATAACGAAGGAGGACTTAAGTCATGTCCCAAAACGAGACTGATATCCGAAATATCCTTTCCACCCATAAAACCATTGCCATGGTTGGCGCCTCCTCCAATCCCGAGCGGGCCAGCAACCATGTCCTTGAATATCTGCTACAGGCCGGCTATACGGTCTTTCCGGTCAACCCCAAGGACGAAGAACTCTTCGGCCAAAAGGTCTATCGCCGCCTTGAGGATATCCCCCATCCTATCGATATCGTCGATGTCTTCCGCAACCCCGCCGACGCCCCGGCTGTCGCCCGTGAAGCCGTTGAAGCTGGCGCCAAAGTGCTGTGGCTGCAGGAAGGAGTCATCAGCGAAGAGGCCGCCCGGATCGCTGCCGAAGGCGGTCTGCGTGTGGTGATGGACCGTTGCATGCTCAAAGAACATCAACGCCTCAAGATCTAAATCTTTCCAGCTGGTTATCGGGGTGACTTCCTTGTTCCGCACAGGCTTTCTCGTCCTTATCTTCAGTGCTCTTGTTTTTCTAAAGCCTGCCAGCGGCCTGGCCATGGAAGGGGTGTTCACTTTGTGGCCCCTGGTGGATTACCGGGCCTCGGAAAATGAAGGCTATGCCAGCCTGAATATTTTAGGGCCGCTCCTCAACGTTGACAGAATGGGGTCGGAACGCGAACTGGCCCTGCGTCCCCTCTATTCTCGACGCTGGCTCGACCCTGGCGACTATGTTGCCAGTGAGTTTCTCTACCCTGTCGCCTCGAAAAAGAAAACCTCGGATCAGTCCCTTTTTCAGGGGCTCCGTTTGCTGAACTGGGATTTCCCGGCCCATGAAGAAGAAGAGGATGAGTTTCAGCTCTTCCCTTTCATCTTTGCCGGCACAGATGAAGAAAAGGGGCGCTATTTCGCTTTTTTCCCCTTCGGTGGCAAAATCTACAATCTCTTCGGCCGCGATGAAATCCGCTTTACGCTCTTTCCGCTTTACTCCGTCACTCAGAAAAAAGACACTACCGTGACCAATGTTCTCTGGCCTTTTTTCGCCAGTGTTCGAGGGGAAAATGAGCGGGGCTTCAAGGCGTGGCCTCTTTACGGCCACAGCCGCAAAACGGGTGTCTACGACAAGACGATGTTCCTGTGGCCCATCTTTTTCCGCTACGATCTTGGCCTGGATACCGCCAATCCATTGCAGCGCCGAACGGTTTTCCCCTTTTATCTTTCGGATGAATCGCCCAATTATTCATCCCGCATTTACCTCTGGCCCTTTTTCCGTCACATCGAGGATCGGCAAAAGGAGTATGAGCTTTGGGAATTCCCCTGGCCGATCTTCCGCATCGCCCGCGGATCCTATCGGGAGGCCACGACCTTTCTGCCCTTTTATGCCAATGAACGCCTGGGGAAGGAAAAGAAACGCTGGTACCTCTGGCCTCTCTTTAAAATCGAGGAAAGGCAAGCGGATGGTTACGAAAGACGCCGGTCGCGTGTCCTTTTTTTCCTATACTCCAACATGGAAGAAAGGCTATACATACAGGGGGCTGAGCCCAAGAAGAGGGTGGCTTTGTGGCCCCTGTTCACCTATGAACGGATCGATGGGGTCTCGCATTTTTATACCCTGTCCCTTCTTGAGCCCATCCTGCCGGAACAGGATGGCATCCGTCGCAACTGGGCGCCCTTGTGGTGGATTTACCAGAAGCAGTGGAAAGGCTCCGATTCAGCCGAAAGTTTCTTGTGGAACCTCTACTGGCGCCAGAAAAGAGGCGATGACCTCGCCTGGGAATTCTTCCCCCTGTTCAGCTACAGTCGTCAGGAATCGAAAGGGAAAGATTTTAGTTTCATAAAAGGACTGCTGCGATACCGAAGCGGCCCGCAAGGCACGACCCTGAACCTGTTTTACCTGCCCTGGGGGATTCACTGGGGTGGAGCAGAGCGTGAAATCGCTGAGGATGACGGTCAATGATTGAGAAAATAGGCACGCGCATTCTGAGCTTCGCCGAAACGGCGGGGGAGATGTTGCTGCTTTTTCTAAAAACAGTCTTCTATTTCAAGGAAGCCCCTCGAAATCTGCCGGCCATTTTCCGGCAGCTGTACGACATCGGCATCGGTACTCTTCCGATTGCGGCCCTGATGAGTCTTTTTGTCGGTATGGTCCTGGCGCTGCAGACCGGTTCGGAGCTCGCTCTTTACGGCACCCAGGAAGCGATTGGCGCCATTGTGGGACTTTCCCTGGTCAAGGAATTGGGCCCGGTCATGACCAGTCTGCTGGTGGCGGGTCGCATCGGTTCGGCTATGTCCGCCGAGGTCGGGGCCATGAAAGTCTATGAAGAAATCGACGCCCTTAAAACCCTGCAGATCGACCCGATCCGCTATCTGGCCATGCCCAGACTGCTGGGCTGCCTCTTTGCCGTGCCGGCCCTGGTCGTTTTTTCCATGATCATCGGTATTGTTGGCGGTGCTATCGTCAGTGACATCAACCCCGAGATCAACGTACCTTTCAATGTGTATTACGATAACCTCATCCGTTCGCTGAACTACCATGACATTCTTAAAGGCCTGGTCAAGGCGACCGTTTTTGGCGGCATCGTGGCCCATGTCGGCTGCTATGTCGGTTTTAAAACATCCGGCGGCGCCCGCGGTATCGGGCAATCGACGACGGAGTCTGTGGTCATGTCTTTTCTGTTGATCTTTATTGCCGACTACTTTCTCACCCGCCTTATGATGTAAATGGATCCGTGCGATGACAGATAGCGCTCAAAAAAAACAACGGGAGGGTTTCTTAAGCCGTTGGTTCCTCGGTCGCAAGAAGAGAGAGCGGGATGACTGCGAGTGTCGCAGCAGCTACGAAGATTCTCATGGGGTTGAAATCCGCATCGAGAGTTTGAACAAGTCCTTCAATGGCAATCACGTTCTCAGGGACATCAGCCTGGAGATTCAACCCGGGGAGACATTTTCCATCATCGGGCCCTCGGGCACCGGCAAAAGCGTCCTTCTCAAGCATATCGTCAAGCTGTTGAAGCCGGACAGCGGCCGGATTCTCATTGACGGGCAGGATATCTTCGACAATAACAACCGTCAGGAGAAACCTCCATACCGCTACAGTATGGTGTTTCAGACGTCCGCCCTCTTCAATTCCCTGACCGTCGGCGAAAATGTCGGCTTGTGGCTGCGTGAAAACAGAATTTGTACTGAAGCGCGCATTCGCAGGATTATCCGGGAAAAGCTCAGACTCGTTGGTCTGGGGGGCAAGGAAAATCTCATGCCCTCGGAACTTTCCGGGGGCATGAAAAAGCGGGTGGCCATCGCGCGTTCACTGGCCATGAACCCCGATCTGATTCTTTACGATGAGCCCACAGCCGAGCTCGATCCGGTGACCTCCGACGAATTGGCCAGGGTGATCATGAATCTTAAAAACAGAGTCAATCTGACGACGATCATCGTCAGCCATGACTTGAACTTCGCTCTTTATCTTTCTGATCGCGTGGCGATGATGAATGATCAAGGCATTGTCGAGATTGGAACCCCCGCGGAGATCAAGGCCAGCCAGAACCCGGCGGTCCGCAAATTCATCTACACGACGACCAAAGGCATCCAAGGAGAAAAGTGATATGGGCCTTTCCATTGAAAAAAAAGTAGGGGGATTTTTCCTGATCGCCCTTTTTGCGCTAGGCGTTTTTATTGAACTGGTGGAAGACTGGAATCCCTTTGTCGAGCAGAGGGACTATTTCACCTATTTTTCCTCTGCGGTCGGCATCAAACTAGGGGATCCCGTCCGCATCGCCGGCGTCGAGGTAGGAAAAGTCACCACCATCGGCATCGAAGACAGCAAGGTCCGCATCGACTTTTACGTTCTCGACGGAACGGTCATCAAGACCGATTCGTATGCCGAGATTCGGCAGACCAACCTTTTGGGCGGGCAATTTCTCGGAGTGACCTTTGGGTCCACCGATGCTCAGCCTCTGCCTTCCGGTTCGGAAATTCCCAGTCTCGAAAAAACCAATATCGATCAGTTGATATCCAATTTCGACCGCAATCAGGAAAGGGTGCTGGGTACCCTGGGGGATATTCTGGAAAAAAGTGAAGGACCCATCGTGGAGTCTGTTCAGCGCATTGAAAATATCGTGGCCAAGATCGACATGGGCGAAGGGATGCTCGGGAAACTGGTTAACGACGCCGCCCTTTATGAAGATCTTCAGCTTACGGTGGCCAGTCTGAATCAGGTTCTGCGCCGCATCGAAAACGGGGAGGGCACCTTGGGACGTCTGGTGACCGATCCAGCCCTTTATGAGGAAACTACCGCGACCATGGCGAATCTTCGGGTATTATCCAACTCTCTGCGTAATGGAGAAGGAACCCTTGGCAAACTGTTCACTGATGACACGTTGTATGCCGATGCGTCGGATACCCTGGCAGAATTGCGGGCCATCACCCGGAAGATTAACGAAGGAGAAGGAACGCTGGGCAAACTGGTCAATGAGGACAGTCTTTACATTGAAGGTGAAAAAACCCTTGCCAACCTCAGCAGTATTACCGCCAAAATTAATGAAGGGCAGGGAACTCTTGGTAAACTCGTGAATGAAGATGAGCTTTATCGCGACACCCAATCCGCCGTTAAAAAAGTGGAAAAAGCGGTGGATTCCATGGGTGACAGTGGCCCCATTTCCGTCTTGGGAACGGCCGTCGGCACCTTGTTCTAGGTCTTTTCCACAGGCACATGCGTGAAAAAGCGCCGTTTCCCTCAAGGGAAACGGCGCTTTTGCGTAATATCACCAAATCTTTACCCGAACATCAATCCCCCTGTCTTGACCTGACGACCACCAAATCCCCGCAGAGCGCCGTTTTTCTCCTTTTGCGCAGCTTATTCGCGAAACTTTAGAAATATTTCACGGTTTTTGCATGACAATGGTTCGGCCAATGCTAAAGTTTGGGTGCTTTTCTGAGCTTTTTATAGGGGGAATGTCTTGATCAGAACGATCTTTTTGCTGATAGCTCTTAGTCTTTTGTACGCCTGTAGTGACCTGCCCGCGTTACGGGCTGATCACCCCCTTTTGCCCGTTCGGGCCTACGAGCAGCTCATTGTCGGCCGTCTTGACGCCGATTATGTCGGCGATGCCAACTGTCTCGCTCAGTGCCATAAGCATGACGAGATTCACCGCGATTTTCAAATGTCCGTCCACGGAGAGCAGATTTCACCGGAAACCGGTCTGCCGCTCGTCAACTGCGAATCCTGTCACGGCCCTGGCAGCCTGGCCATCTTAAACGCCAAGGAAAACGACAAGTGTGATTTCAAAACGCTCTTGCAGCTCGAAGAACTCCCCTCCCAGGCCCAATCCCTGATCTGCCTCAAATGTCATTCGGCGGCGTCAACACCCAACCTGCATTACTGGAACGGCAGCATCCATGCCAGCAGTGACGTCAGCTGTTTCGACTGTCACAAGCTGCATCAGGGGCCGCAGCAGAAGGTGAGTCGGCAGGAAATGGACGAGATGTGCTATGCCTGCCATATCAACGCGCGGATGGAGTTTGCCCAGTTTTCCCGTCACCCTGTACGCGAACGCAAAATGGCCTGTGTCGATTGCCACGAACCCCACGGTTCCGCTCAAAAACATGACCTCAAGGGAATCACCGTTAAAGAACTGTGTACCCGCTGCCACATGGACAAGCAGGGTCCCTTTGTCTACGAGCACGCTGATCTTGCTGAAAATTGCCTTACCTGCCATTCCCACCACGGCTCGACCAACAACAGCCTGCTGAGAACATCCGAACCTTTTCTCTGCCTCCAGTGCCATGCCGGTCATCAAGACTACTCTCATCCTTCGCTGGCTACTGATGGGTTGAAAGGGGCCTTTTATTCTCGTTGCACCAGCTGCCACTCGTCCATTCACGGAACAGATGTTCCATCGGCCAAAGGCAGGGGGACTTTCATTGCGCGTTGATCTGTTTCCAGTGCTGTTAGCGATACTAGGAGGGGGATTTCGGTGATTAAACCTAGAATCCATGTTCTATGGCAAATATGTGTCCTCGCGCTGACGGGAATGTTTTTCCCTGTTTTCTCCGCGATGGATTGCGAGGATCTGGATCCGCGGATTCTGGAGAGTTCTTTCTCCTTGGGATATCGCGTGGTCGACTCCCAGGAAAACACACAGAGAGCCGGAGAATACAGTTTTCTCGATTCTGGGACGGTCGCCGGCATAGTCATCAAGGATCTGAAAACGACCCAGCGCTTTCGCTTTGAAGCGGACTACTTTGACCAAACGGACTACAACGCCGCCATAGACTTCGACTATCGTGGCCTCTTCCGTCTGCACGCCACCAGTGAAACCTTTAACCATCAGTTGGAACATTTCCCCGGCATTGACGCTACCCTGACGGCTCCCCTGGTCACCTTTACCGACCAGAACCCCCGGGAAGAGTACGCCATTGAAGTCAAGAAAGACGAAGTGAGTTTGCGAGCAAGGCTTCCTGAGTTCCCGGCCCACTTCAATCTCGCCTACTGGCGTCTGCAGCGACAGGGAACCCGGCAGGGATGTTTTGTCGATGAAGGCGGCGCCCAAACCGCCGATTGCACGTCCTGCCATCTGCAGTCGCGAACCGAAACGGTCAATCAGGTCACCGAAGAAATCCGGGGCGGGTTTGATGCGCATCTGGGACTGGTCGATATAAGCTATTCGAGTTTTTACCGCGAGTTCCGCGATAAAACCCGCACCCCCCTGGATCCTTTCGGTGAGCTGGTCGACATCTCAACCGAGCCTGACACTCTCTACCGTCATGCGGGCGAGTACGAGCACGATGCTGTCCCCGAATCCCGTCACATCGCCCATTCTTTAGGCCTCCACACTTCCCTTACCGGTGGTTTGACAGCCGGTGCCATGCTCAGTGTGGGGGAAATGGAGAGCTCCTCCAAACTAAGCGATGTTTCTCCCGTCACGTCCAAGAGCGATTATTGGAAAGCCGCCGGGGATTTTACATTGACCCCTTCCAGCCAATGGACCTTGGCTCTGCGCTATCGCCTGCTCGACATGGACACCCGGAATCCGGACCAGGTCGCGGTAAGCGGGCTGCCGGCTGGACCAGTTTCTGTTCGCGACAGCATGGATGTCAAGCGCACGCACTATGGGTCACGGCTTTCCTATCGCCCGCATTATCGCCTGACGCTGCAAGGAGATTGGCAACGGGAAGAAATTGAACGCACCTCGACCGGACCGATTCAGGATGATCCCAATGACTTGTTTTGGCATCTTCCCGCCCAGGAGAACAAATCCTCCTATAAGTTCAGCCTCATCGCCCGTCCTCTTGGCACCCAAAAACTCAGGCTCAATCTTTCCTACAAATATCTCACTTCGGATGATCCGTCTTACAGCACCTCCTTGAAAAGGGGGCACCAGGGATTTGCCGGGGCCACTCTGACCCTGTCCGACCGGGCTGGCATGACGGCCAATATTCAGGTTATTCGGGAAGAAAACAACCGCAATGAACGCAGCCTTTTTCACGATTCGGCCACCCTCAACCGCTATCGCCTGAGGCGCCAGCTTGATTCGGAAAACGCAACGGCCGGTGCCTGGCTTATTCCCCACAAGAGTCTGCAGGTCAATATCCGTTACGGCTATCTTCACAGCAGGACAGAACAGGGCGTTCTTTTCGGCAATGACCATTATCCCGATTATGTCATTCTGGATGAAAATGCCGAATTCGAGCAAACCGTTCATACTGCGGAACTCTCTTCTGTCTGGCACCTCAGCAAGCAGGTGTCCTTCCTCGGGGAAGCCCGTCTGACTCGATCCGCCAGCCGCTTTGACCCCAGTTTTGCCTTTCAGCCCCTCGAATACTACGGTATTGGCAGCACGGCGGTCGATTCTTCAGCTTTGCGGCAACTGAGTGAGCTGCAAATTCTGCAGACGGCGTACAAGGTGGGTGTGGACTGGCAATTCAAGGATGAGTGGAAATGCTCCGCCCGCTATACCTGGGATCGCTACGAAGACCTGGAGGGCGCGGTCCTTGACGGCACTGTGCAGAGCTATCTGCTTTCCCTGTCGAGGACCTGGTAAGCGATTTTCTACCCATGATGTGCAATGGTGTTCATTTGATCCGTTTGTTCCGACATCCTCGCTTTCTGATTCCCCTGGTGGTGGCCTGTCTGCTGGTCCTGATGCCCGTTGTCGGCTGGTGCAAAAAGGACGGGCTGGTGGCTGTGGTGATCACCGGCGATCTTCCCAGGTATCAGCTTGCGCACGAGGCCTTTGTTCATAAGTTGGAAGAACTCACGGAGGCGAGGGGCGAGGTGACGGTTTACGTTCAGCGCCCCAATCCAGATGTCATGTCCTGGATAAACAGTATCCGCAAGGCCGTTGGCATCGGGGCCGACATCATCGTGACCTATGGCGCTCCTGCCACCTTGGCCGGCAAAAATGAAGGAAGGAACATTCCGATTGTTTTTGCTGATGTCTATGAGCCTGTGGCTCTGGGGATTGTTGCGGACATCGCCAAACCGGGAGGAAATCTTACGGGAATGGCGGGACAAACGCCCCTTGAAACCCTGCTGCACGCCTATTATCTATCCAAGGACGTGCGCAAAATCGGGGTTCTTTTTTCTCCTGAAGACCAGGCGTCCATTTACCAGAAAAATAAACTGGTGGAGATTGCTGAGAAAAAGGGGATTACGGTGCTGCCAGCGGAAGTCAATGGACCGGGTGATCTCTGGAAGGAACTCCAGACTCTGTCTCCCCACATTGATTCTCTTTTTGTGGCGGAAAGCGCTGTTCTCGAGATGTCCGCCACAAAAATCATGGATTTTTCCAAAAAAAACAAGATCCCCGTCATTTCGCAGATTCATGGCTTTTGTGAAATGGGTGCCTTGATGACCCTTGAAGCCGATCCTGCCGAACAGGGCAGCCGCATTGCCGGCTATGTGGCGGAAATACTGTCAGGTAAAAAGCCGGGTGAACTCCCGGTCCGCACTCCTCGCAATGTCTCCCTGGTCATTAATCTGCATACCGCCCGCGAACTGGGCCTTAAAATCCCTTTCCAGGCCCTAACCCTCGCCACACGCGTCATCCGTTGATCTTTTTAAGTCTTTCCTTTCCCTAGCCTTGCAGCAGATAGAGAATAATAGTCAGACTCCCGGCGCTTAGCAGGGTGGTGACAAAGATCGTGCCGGCAACCAAATCGGGCCGCATGCCGAAGCGAAGAGCATACAACAAGGGCAGGACGGCAGACGGTGTGCTGGTCTGCAGGATGATCACATTTCGGCTCGTGCCGTCTATAGCGAGCAGCACGGTGATCGCCCAGGCGATCAGAGGGGCTATCGCCAGACGGATGATGGTAGCCAGGGACAGAAAACCCCACTGGGATTCCAGTCTGGTTCTCGCCAACTGCATGCCTAAAAGCACAAGCATCAGCGGGATGGCCGCGTCCCCGAGAAGCTCTACGGCGCGCAGAACGAAGAAGGGGACCGAAAGGTCGACGGCTTTCAGAAGAAAGGCCAAGGCCACGGCATGGAAAATGGGGATCTTGAAGGTATTGATCAGCGCTTTGCCTAGGGGAACTTCTCCTCCCTGCGCGACCACAATGGCCAGGGTGGACAAAGGGATATTGAACAAAACAAACGTCAGTACGGAGACATGGAGTCCCTGTTCTCCAAAAGCGAAATAAGCCAGGGGTAGCCCGAAGTTTCCTACATTCATGACGACCGTGGTCAGCACCAGGGCGCCGCTGTTTTCTCGACTCATAGCGGTTCCCGCCGCAATCAGGCGCACCAGCAGATAGAGAGAGAGGGTGTAGAGAACCATGAAAAAAAAGATATTCAGGGTCAGCGACAGCTCCAGCGTCTGACGAATGAGGGATGAGAAGACGAGGGCGGGCGTAAAGAGGTAAAGGGAGCAGTTGGTGAGTGTGCGAAAATCGAGGCCGATCTTTTTCTCGGCCAGGTAGCCGCAGAAAATCAGGATAAAGACGGGAAGAATGATGTTGACGAAGAGCATAGGTTCCCCTTGGAGAAATATTCCGTAGAAGCTAGCACGGAGACGCCTTTTCTTCAATGGCCGACAGGCATCCCCGCGAAAAGGGAAGATCTGGAAATATCATTGACAAACGTATGATTAAGTTGCTTAAATAACCAGCTGTTCTTACATGCGCCATATCAGGCGAACCTTCTTTACCCTTTGCGGAGGACATCATGAATCCATTGGCTGCTGAACTGAATGATCTGCTCGCCCAACACAACGCCCATGTTCTGGAAATGCTTTCCGATCTGGGAAAAAATCTCTTCTTCCCCAAGGGCATTTTGACCCAGTCCGCTGAAGCCAAGGACAAGGCTCACAAATATAACGCCACCATCGGGATTGCCACCGAAAAGGGCGGCCCTATGTTCCTGCAATGCATCCAGGACAAGCTCTCGGCCTTCGACCCCAAGGATATCTACCCCTATGCGCCGCCCGCTGGCAAGCCGGAACTGCGCGCCCTCTGGAAAGAGAAGATGCTGCGGGAGAACCCGAGCATGGCCGGCAAGCACATCAGCAACCCCATCGTCACCAACGCGCTGACGCATGGTCTTTCCATTGTCGGAGACATGTTTGTCGGCGCCGGCGACCATGTGGTGCTGCCTGACATGCTGTGGGGTAACTACAATCTGACCTTCGGTACCTGCAACGGCGGGATTGTCAAGAAGTTCCCGACCTTTACCCCAAGCGGCGGCTACGATGTCGATGCCTTCAAGGCCGTCCTCAAAAACAGCGCCGCCGAAAAAGGGAAGGCTGTCGTGATCCTGAACTTCCCCAACAACCCCAGTGGCTACACCCCCACGGTCGCTGAGGGCGACGCCATTGTCGCTGTCATCAAGGAAGTCGCCGAGGAAGGCTGCAACGTTGTGGTCGTCACCGATGACGCCTACTTCGGTCTTTTCTACGAAGACTCCCTCAAAGAGTCCCTGTTTGGCAAGTTGGCCAATCTGCACCCACGTATCCTGGCCATCAAACTTGACGGAGCCACCAAAGAAGAATTTGTCTGGGGCTTCCGGACCGGTTTCATCACTTTTGCCGACGGCAACAGCTACGATAATGCCCAGGTCATCACCGCTCTGGAAAAGAAGACCATGGGCATCATCCGCGCCAAGATATCCAACTGCCCACATCCTTCCCAGACCTTTGTTATCGAGGCGCTTCGCTCCCCCCAGTTTCTCGCCCAGAAGGAAGAGAAATTCCAGGTCATGAAAGGGCGCGCCCTTAAAACCAAGGAAGTGCTCGACAGTGGCAAATACGACCAGGAATGGGACTACTATCCCTTCAACTCCGGCTATTTCATGTGCCTGAAGCTTAAAACGGTTGATGCCGAAAAGCTGCGGGTACACCTGCTGGACAAATACGGGGTAGGGACAATCTCCATCGGCAAAACCGACCTGCGTATCGCCTTTTCCTGCATCGCCGAAGAAAACATTCAGGAACTCTTTGATCTTATCCATCAGGCCGTTCTCGATCTGGCCTGAGCAAGCTGAAGAACCATCCCTGGGAAGGGCCCGCCTTGGCGGGCCCTTTTTCTTATACACCATGAACGATCTCAGGCCTCAGTTCTATAAAGCGCGCATCCTGCCTCAGCTTTTGTCCTGTCTCCAGCTTGGACAATCCTGTCATCTGGTCGGTGGCGCTCTGCGCGATTTCCTGCTGGGCCGCGCCATCACCGATTTTGATTTTGCGACCTCCTTCGATCCTACCGATCTCGCCAGAACTTTTGCCAGGCAGATTGACGGTCACTGGTTTCTGCTTGACGAAAAACGGCGACAGAGTCGCGTTGTATGTAAAGCAGATGGATTCCCTTATACCTATGACTTTGCGCCTTTCAGGGCTTCAAGTCTCCATGGAGATTTATTGCGAAGAGATTTCACCGTCAATGCAATCGCCCTTGACCTGGCTGGTTTGAGTCCATCGCCTCACCTGATCGATCCCCTTGGTGGGCAGGGGGACTTGAAACGGTCCATTCTTTCGGACTGCTCCCCCTGTGGCTTTGCGGATGATCCCCTGCGCATATTGCGGGGAGTACGACTGGCCCGCGTTTTAAATTTTGATCTGGAGCCCGAGACCTTCAAACGGATGAAAGATTCGGTCTCTGGCCTGGCTCAGGTCGCGCCGGAAAGGGTAGGGAGCGAACTGATTCAAATATTCCATGCCGACGACGGCACCCGTTCGTTGCCCCAGATGGAGGTTCTCGGTCTTTTCCCAATCCTGTTTGGCGAAGGGAGCAGTCCCCAGGCCGTCGCCGCCGGCATCGAGCGGGTCCAGCTCGTCTCCCGGCAGCTGAAGCTCCTGGCCAAGGATGGGTTGAGTGTGCCCGCTGAATCCACCTTTGATGGCTTTTCCATGTCCGCCATTGTCCGTCTGGCCGCTTTTCTCTCCGGCAGCGGTCTGCTGGCAAGGCATTGTGATTTACTGCGCAAGATGCGATTCAGCCGGCGGGTTGAATCGATTCTGAAAAATCTGGTTTTCCTGACGCCTGCGGACGGCCAAAAACTCCTTCATCTCGAAACCTCGGACAGAGGCTACGCTCTATGGGTGGATCAATTGGGACCGGCCCCTCTGGTAAGCCTCCTGTACCTGGCCTCCCTGGAGGAGCCCTCAGGCGAATTTCGCCATAGGGCGCGTGTGGCTATGACCGCCTACAACACACACGCATACAACGGTCGCGTGCCCGACCTGGTGGATGGTTCCACCCTGCGCTCCACTCTGGGGCTTGCCGAAGGGGTTCTTGTCGGACAGGTGTTGTCCGCGCTTAGAAACGAGGAGGTGGAAGGTCGGGTGCGAAACCTCTCTGAGGCGCATAACTATTTGAAATTATATGTAGAAAAAATTATTGACAAACCGACGGATCATTCATAGAATGCCAACCCTATGCGGGAATAACTCAGTGGTAGAGTGTCAGCTTCCCAAGCTGAAGGTCGCGGGTTCGAATCCCGTTTCCCGCTCCATACAAACCAAGAGGCCCTGGCTGCTCCGGCATCCAGGGCTTTTTTCTGTTTTTACCCCGTACCGTTGAGGCAACTTTCCCTCTGTGCTACATTTTGCCTGGTGCGATTTTCGATATACTGACTGGAGGAGCCCCCATGACGGATCACCGAACCATCCGCTGCCCGCGTTGTCGACAGGAGACCCCATGGCAGGATAACCCTTACAGGCCGTTCTGTTCCCAAAAATGCCAGCTGATCGACCTTGGGCGATGGGCCCAGGAGGAATACAAGGTGCCGGGGCAGAAGCTTATGGAACCTGATAATCTGCTTGAATTTCCAAGCGAAAAAGATTGATTTTTAAAGGAGAAAATATGTATCGGCTCACCATTTATACACACTTTTCCGCCGCCCATAATCTGATGCATTACCAGGGTGACTGTGAAAACCTGCACGGCCACAACTGGAAAGTCGAAGTGACGGTAGCAGCCAAAGAGCTGGACAAAGCCGGTCTGGGAATCGACTTCAAAATTCTCAAAAAAGAAACGAAGAAGGTTTTGGGTACCCTCGACCACAAATATCTCAACGAACTGGCTCCCTTTATCGACCTGAGCCCCTCTTCGGAGAATATCTCCCGCTTTCTGTTTGAAGAGTTAGGTAAGGTTCTAAACAGCGAGAACGTCCAGATCGACAAAGTCACCGTCTGGGAATCCGATAATGCCTGCGCAACTTACTCCAAAGACTGATACCCCCCTGGTCGAACTTTTCAGTTCGATTCAGGGCGAGGGGATTCTCGTCGGCAAACGCCAGATTTTTATCCGTTTTCCCGGCTGCAATCTCAGTTGCTCCTATTGCGATACGGATTTCTCCTCACCTGATTCCTGCCGGGCCGAAGAGGCGCCGGGGTCCGGGATATTCCGCAGTCTGGCCAACCCCGTTTCTCTGGAGGTTCTGTCCAGCATCCTGGCGAACTGGGTACATCTTTTGCCAGGCGTTCACCACTCTATCAGCCTCACGGGAGGCGAGCCTCTGCTCCACACCGATGTGCTGCGGCAATGGCTGCCGGTCCTGCGGGAGATCTGCCCCCTTTTTCTCGAAACGAACGGCACGCTACCGGGCCACCTTGAGCCGTTGCTCCCGTATCTTGAATGGGTTTCCATGGATGTCAAGCTGGCCTCCATGACCGGCGCTGACACCCCCTGGAGCCTTCATCGGGACTTCCTCAGCCTGATGGCCCACCATAATGGCCAGGTGAAGGCTGTCGTTGGAGAGGAGACCCCCACGGAGGAGATCCTGCAGGCGGCCCGTCTGGTCGAAGAGTGCGCGCCCGACTTGCCGCTGATTCTGCAGCCCCGTACAGAAGGGGGACGAATTTCCTTGACGGGCCGGATGTTGCTCGACATGCAGGCGCGTGCCTCTGCCATCCATAGCGATGTGCGCATTATCCCGCAAACCCACCGCTTTATCTCTGTGCTCTAGTTCTCCGGCTCTGATCCAGGAAGGACACCCATGATACTCGAACTGTTGACCATGGATGAGTTCGCCGAAGGTCTCCAAAAAACGCGCACGGTTTTGATTCCTTTTGGCTCTACGGAAGAACATGGCAGCCATCTGCCCCTGTCCACCGATACCCTGCAGGCATATGATGTCTGTTGCCGCCTGGCGCAAAGGCGACCTCTTTTTGTGGCGCCCCCTGTCCACTACGGCGTCTGCCGTTCGACGGCCAACCATCCCGGCACGGTGAGCATCCGCACTTCGACCCTCAAAGCCTTGGCCATCGATATCGTTATTTCCCTGTACAAGCAGGGATTGCGCTATTTCGTCTTGCTGACCGGACATGCGGGCGGAACGCACACCTCGGCCCTTATCGATGCCGGGGAAGAGCTGCTGGAGAGGTTTGCCGATCTTGAGATAGCGGTTCTGACCGAGTATATGCTGGCGGCCAGGGAAGGGCGGGCGATCATCGAGACGCCGGATGATTCCCACGCCGGCGAGATAGAGACTTCGCGCCTGCTGCATGCGCATCCGCACCTGGTTAAAGGGGAGGGCAGGTGTGAGTACCCGAGCTTTCCCGCCGGCATTTTGGTGCGGGACAAGCAAAAATACTGGCCTGGCGGCGTCTGGGGAGATCCGAGCAAGGCTTCGGCGGAAAAAGGGGCCAAAATTGAACAGCTGGTGGTCGATGCCCTGGCGCGGGTCGTCGATCTGCTGGAGGGAAAAGGGCGATAAACCTTATTTTTTGATGGCGCTGTTCAGTTCACTAACCAGGGCGTCCGTGTCGACCTGATGGACTTCGGCACCGCATTCGACCGATTCAAGCGATGCGATCTGGCAGGTGTGGCAGTCCAGTCCGAATCGTTTGAAAACTGCGATTGTCTCAGGATGTTCCCTCAGTATTTGGCCAATGGTCATTTCCTTGGTGATCATCCTGTCCCTTTCTGGGTCCGCACCCGTTACCTGTTGCTGAATTTCTTTTCAAGCGCCTGCTTGACCGCTGTTGGCACGAAGGTGTCGATCGGCCCTTTGAGCGAGGCGACCTCCTTGACAATGGATGAACTCAGATAACCATAGGGCACCGAAGTCATCATAAAAAGGGTCTCAACTTCTTTCTGTACGGTGTGATTCATCTGGGCAATCTGAAACTCATACTCGAAGTCGGAGACGGCTCGCAGGCCGCGCAGAATCACTTTGGCACCCCGGTTGATGGCGTAATCGACCAGTAATCCCTCGAAGGTATCGATTTCCAACCTTGGGTTGTCGCCTACCGTCTGCCGAATCATGTCGATGCGTTCATTGATGGTAAATAGCGCGTTTTTCTCCGAGTTTCTGGCGACGGCCACAATGAGGCGGTCGAAAACCTGTAACCCGCGGGAGATGATGTCCAGATGGCCATTGGTGATCGGATCGAAGGACCCCGGATAGATGGCAGTGGGATTTGGCATGGCAATGAAACCTTATTCAGGCTGGTGGGTAAAAAAGTAAATGGACGTTGACCCGTAGGTTCGTTCCTGAACCTTCGTCAATGAGCCGAAATGTTCTGCAACTTCGTCTGATTTGGCAGCCTCAGCGCAAATAATACCCCGAGGAGATAAACAGTTCAATGCGGAGAGCCGCTCCAGGATGCGATTGACCAGATCCTGCCCGTAGGGAGGGTCCAGAAAGATCACATCGAAAGAAGCCGACTTGTCAAAGGATTCCAGGGCCTTGAATGCGTCCAGGTGGATCAGGCGAGCGCGGGACTCGAATCCGCAAGCCCGCAGGTTGTTCTGGACCACCTTGGCCGACTGTGCTCCCTGATCGACGAAAGTGGCGTGTTCGGCCCCGCGACTCAAGGCCTCGATCCCCAGGGCACCGCTGCCGGCAAAAAGATCCAGAATGGTCTGTCCCTGCCAGGATCCCAGGCGGCTGAACAGGCTGCTGAAAATAGCCTCACGAACACGGTCGGGCGTCGGCCGGATGGTCCCTCCGGTGAAAGAGGCCAGTTTTTTTCCTCTCGCTGTCCCGCCAATTACCCGCATTGAACGCTTCGCCTTTCCATCAGACAATTCCCTAAAGGGGCAAAAACACTGTTCGATTTTCTAGCATGGGGCCGAACCCAGGTCAAGGTTAATGATTCCTCTCACTTGACAACGCCTTGGGCTGGAGAGTTTAATACGGGTCACATGGTCTTGAAAATACCACGAGGATTTTCCGATGAATCACGATAACCTGCTTGCCCCCTATGCGGCCCGAAGTGCAGCCAGTCGCGGGCGCAAACATGAAGAGCCTTACAAGGATTCCAGGCCGGTTTTCGAGCGCGACCGCGACCGGATCATCCACTGCGCCGCCTTCCGTCGCCTCGAATACAAGACTCAGGTTTTCGTCAATCACGAGGGGGATTACTACCGGACCCGGTTGACCCATTCGCTGGAGGTGGCCCAGATCGGCCGGGGCATCGCCCGCCGCCTGCATCTGAACGAAGATCTGGTGGAGGCGCTGGCTTTAGCCCACGACCTCGGTCATACCCCGTTTGGCCATACGGGAGAAGTGGTGTTGAACCGGTTGATGGCCGACCATGGCGGTTTTGAACACAACCGACAGTCCCTGCGCATCGTCGAACTTCTGGAGGAAAGGTATCCCGGTTTCGATGGTTTGAACCTGGCCTGGGAAACCCGCGAGGGCATCATCAAGCATTCGTCCCAGTACGATCACCCAGGGCACCCCGAGGACGACGACTTTGAGCCCCACCAGCGGCCGACTCTCGAGGCGCAGATCATCGATCTGGCCGATGAAATCGCCTACAACAATCACGACATTGACGATGGCCTCAAGGCGGGCTACATCACCCTGGATGAACTGGCTGCCCTCGAGATCTGGCAGGACATGTCCGCCCTGGTATCCCGTAAATACCCCCATCTTCGCGGTGAACGACAGGCCTACCAGACCATCAGCCACTTAATCGGGCATCTCATTGATGACCTGGTGCAGACAACGACTGAAAATTTGAAGGCCTACCACATCGATAACCTGGAGGCGGTGCGCTCTCACCCGGATTATCTGGTCAGGCTCAGTGGGGAAACCGCCCGAAAGAACAAACAGCTCAAAGCCTTTTTGTACCGCCAACTGTATCGGCACTACAAGGTCGAGCGCATGCGCATCAAAGCCGAGCGCTTTGTGACGCTGCTATTTACCAGCTATAAGGAAAATCCCACGCTGCTGCCCCGGAAACTGCAGCAGCGTTTCGATGAACATGGCAAGGAGAGGGTGATCTGCGACTATATCGCGGGGATGACGGACCGTTCTGCTCTTGACGAATACAAGCGGCTGTACGAGCCTTACGAAAGGGTGTGAAGGGGCTCAGGGCAGGTCGATCTTCGGCTCATCGCTGCGGCGATAGAGGAGAATGGTTTTTCCGAGAATCTGGACGACGGCCGCCCCGCAGCGACTGGACAGGATCTCAGCCACCTCCTGGCGCGTCAGGTCGCAGCCTTCCTGGATTTTGACCTTGATCAGTTCATGCGTGCTCAGCGCTTGGTCGACCGAGCTGAGCAGAGTCTCGCTGATCTCGCTTTTGCCGACCATGACAACGGGATTGAGATGATGTCCGAGGGAGCGTAGGTAACGAACCTGTTTTCCTTTCAAGCTTTCCATACTGACTTTCCTTGTGTGTTTCGAGATGATTGAATACCGTGAATCGCGGATTATATAGACCCATCGCGGTCTTGAGAAGAAAAATCGTGCGTCGGTGTGGTTCCACCTTTCCATGAAGAGGTCTCCATGCAGAATGAAGGAGTCATTAAATTCGACCTGGCGTTTGAACCGGGAGCGCCTGCAGACAGCGAGATCATCTGTGACATCAACGCCTGGCGGCGCATTTTCTATCAGCTGCAGTTGATCGGACAGCAATCGGATCGCTACGGCGGTTACGGTTTTGGCAATATCAGTCAGCGCTTGCCCCCCTATGAGGCGCCAGCTCAGCACCGCGCTTTTCTGATCAGCGGCACCCAGACAGGCGGCCTGGCCCAGCTCGACGAGAATCACTACACCCAGGTGTTTGCCTACGATTGCGGGAAAAATCAAGTGGTGGCCAGGGGACCGGTCAAGCCTTCCTCCGAGGCCTTGACCCACGCCATGCTCTACGATTTGGACGCCGAGCTTCATTGTGTCATCCACGGTCATTCGCCGGACATCTGGCAAAAACGTCATCGACTGGCTTTGCCCGTAACCGACGAGGCGGCCGCTTACGGCACACCGGCGATGGCGGAAGAGGTGGCCCGACTTTATCAGGATCCTGCTGTGCGTTCCGGGGGCATCATCGTCATGGGAGGGCATGAAGACGGCGTCCTGTCTTTTGGTCGAACCCTGGCTGAGGCCGGTTCCATCCTGACCTGTGTCCTGGCCCGGGCGCTGGCTTTGTAAACTATGAAGAAGCACTCCTTTCTTTTCCTCTTACTCGCTGTCGCCGTGATGACTATGCTGCTCAATTCGTGCACGGAAATCCCCTACATGGTCCATTGCGCCAAAGGCCACCTCCAGCTGTTGTCCAAGCGGCAACCGGTGGAAAAGGTGCTTAACGATCCCGGCTGTCAGCCCCAGCTTAAACATCAACTGGAAACCAGTCAGCTTATTCGGGATTTCGCCAGCCGCGAGCTTTTGCTACCGGATAATGGCAGCTACCGTTCCTATGCTGACCTTGAGCGACCCTATGCCGTCTGGAATGTCGTGGCGGCGCCCGAATTCTCGCTGACGCCGGTGCAATGGTGTTTTCCCTTCGCGGGCTGTGTCTCCTATCGAGGCTATTACACTCAGGAGAAAGCCCGGAGGTTCGCCGAAAAGCTGCAAGAACAGGGGAAGGATGTCTATCTCTACGGGGTGGCAGCCTACTCGACCTTAAACTGGTTTGACGACCCGCTGCTCAATACCTTCTCCAACGATCCTGCTCCCGACCTGGCGGGGCTTATCTTCCATGAACTGGCTCACCAGCTTCTGTACATCAAAGGGGACAGCTTCTTTAACGAAGCCTTTGCCCAAACGGTGGAAAGGGCAGGGGTGCTGCGCTGGCTCGACACCTATGGCACCGTGGAGGAACAGGCATGGCACGCCAACAGATCCCGGCGGGAAGAGGACTTTCTGGCTCTGATCGGGCAGACCAGGCAGGAATTGGTGGACCTTTATGGCGCCGGTCTTCCCGAGGCGGCTATGCGGCAAGGCAAGGAGGATATCCTGAAAACCCTGCGCCATCGTTACGAAGAGTTGCGGCAGGCCTGGGGAGGCTACCGGGGATATGACCGCTGGTTCGAGAAAGATCTCAACAATGCCCGCTTTGTTTCTATCGACACCTACCGCCGTTATGTGCCGGCCTTTGAGGCCCTGCTGCGGCGCAGTGGCGGAGATTTGCGACAGTTCTACGCGTTAAGCCGCCGCCTATCCGAACTTCCCCAAGCAGACCGGAGTGTTCGCCTGGAGGCCCTGCTCAAGGAAGCGGGAGAGGGAGAGGTCCTTGCCGCTGCGCCCTAACGGCCGACGCTATGGCAAACGGCAAGTGGCCCGGCAGAAATATCTGCCGGGCCACTTGCCGTTCAGAGCATGATTGGTTCGACTATTCCGTGGCGGCGATTTGCGCTTCCACCGCAAAGCGTTTGATTTTTCGTGTGGTTGTTTTGGGGAACTCGTCTTCGCGCACCGTGAATTTTTTAACCCGCTTGTAATCGGCCAGGCGTTTGCCCGCCTCAAGGACTTCTTCCCGAATCAGCTTTTCAACCTGTTCCGTACTCATGGGGGATATGCCCTTTTCGCGGGCGTAATTGTCCACGGCCTCCTGATCGGGGAAGATGCTGGCGTGAACTTCTTCGGCGTTGGCGTCCACCTTGTGTCCGTACACCATGACCTCGGCGATGTAGGGACTCTGCAGCAGTTCGTTTTCCACCTCTTCGGGATAGACGTTTTTCCCGTTGGGGGTGACAATCAGGTTTTTGACCCGTCCACAGATACTCAGATACCCTTCAGCGTCAATCTTGCCGAGATCGCCGGTCGCATACCAGCCCTCTTGTAAGACCTCGTCGGTCGCCGTGGTGTTCTTAAAATAGCCTTTCATGACGTTGGGGCCTCGTACGACAATTTCACCCACCCCTTCGTCATTGGGTTGGTTGATTTTCACCTCAACCCCCTGCAGCGGACGCCCGACCGTACCGATTCGGGTTTTTCCCGGTGACTCCAGAGAAATGACGGGGGATGTCTCGGTGATGCCATAGCCCTGATAGATTTGTATCCCCAGGTTTTTGAAGCCCTGGGCGATGGTCGGGTCGAGAGCCGCGCCGCCGCTGACGAAGATGGTGTCACCGCCGAGGCGGGCCCTGACCTTGCTGGCCACCATGGTCCGGGTCAGGGGCAGGTTGAAGAGCGTTTTGGACAGCGGGTTGCCTTCGACCATCTTGAGGATGCGGTCGTAGAACAGACGATAAACGGCGGGAACACCGAGGAAAAAGGTCGGCTTGACCTCGGCCAGGTTCTCGCCCAGTTTCTTGAGGGATTCGGCAAAGGAAATCTTGCCGCCGACGGAGAGTGGCAACAGCACGCCGCATACCTGCTCGAAGACATGGTTGATGGGCAGGAAGGAGAGGGTGTGGATGGTGCTGTCGAGGCCGAAGGCGGTTTGCAGGGAGAGGATATTGGAGACAATGTTGCCATGACAGAGCATGGCGCCTTTGGAGCGCCCTGTGGTGCCTGAGGTGTAGAGAATGACGGCGATATCGTCGGCCTGCCGTGGTGAAGGTTCGGGAACCGTATCGACCAGAAGTTCGTCAAAGGTAAGCAGTTTGCCTTTTTTGAGCAGGTGCTGTTTGATATGGCTCAGGGGAGAGAAGATGTCGATCTTTGCTGATACCTTACTCTCCTCGGCCCTATTGCTGGTCAGGGCCTGATGGGCCCGGTTGGCAAGCGCCTCAAGAGCCGTCTTCTTGTCGCTGGGCAGGTTGAATTCTTCCGACAGGGTTCTCCACTCCTGCACCAGAGCGTCCACCGCCGCCAGGGCTTCCCTGTTTGGCAGAAACTTGTCCGCACTGGCATCAATGAGAATGATTTGTTCTAGGTGAGGCAGATCCAGCTTCAGATCAAGAAGCATGTCAAGATAGGACTGTGAGGTGAAGATCAACTTCGCTTCGCAGTCGGAAAGGATATGTTTCAATTCGGAGGATTTCAATTCTTTGTCGACCGGAACGGCGACGCCGCCGGCCTTGAGGATTCCCAGGTAGGAGCAGACCCATTGGGGTGAGGAAGGCGCCAGCAGGGCAGCGTGAAAACCCGCCTTCATACCTCGTTTCTGCAGGCCGGCGGCCACCTGGTTGCTGAAATCAAGGAGTTGGGCATGGGTCGTTTCCTGCCAGATCCCGGCCACCTTCTGGCGAAGGGCGACATTCTTGAAGTATTTACGGCAGCTGTAATCAAGAAGCGTATTGACTGTGTCCACAAAAAACTCCTTTTGGCAAGCTAGGCGGGGGAAACCCTGATTTTTCTTGGGTAGAAAGGGATTAATCTTAGCGTTTGACTCCCGGATAAATCAAGAAAAAACCCGTATACGAACACGAACACCCTTGCCTGTACAAGCACCTGATCCCCGGGGTTTTGTCCTTTACAAACATAGAAATAATCTATATTTTACCTGTTTGCAAAAAAGACAAACCAAGGACATCTTCGGAGACCTATGAACAAAGAGTTGATTCGAAATTTCTCTATAATCGCCCATATTGACCACGGCAAGTCCACTCTTGCCGACCGGCTGCTTGAAGAGACGGGTACTCTCAGTGCTCGGGAAAAAACGGCCCAGTTCCTCGACAAGATGGACCTGGAAAGGGAGCGGGGAATCACCATTAAGGCCCAGGCCGTGCGGCTGAAGTACAGGGCGAAGGATGGCAAGGATTATATTCTCAACCTGATCGACACTCCCGGTCACGTTGATTTTACCTACGAAGTCAGCCGCTCGCTGTCCGCCTGCGAGGGGGCCCTGCTGGTCGTGGACGCCTCCCAGGGCGTCGAGGCGCAGACCCTGGCCAACGTCTATCTGGCCATCGATCAGAACCTCGAAGTTTTTCCCGTACTCAATAAAATCGATCTGCCCAGCGCCGAACCCGAGCGCGTCAAGGAAGAAATTGAAGAAATCATTGGCCTTGATACCCGCGATGCGATCGGAGCCAGCGCCAAGGAGGGGATTGGTATCCAAGAGATCCTGGAGCAGATTGTTCAGAAAATACCACCACCCACCGGCGATGAGGCCGCTCCCCTCAAGGCTCTGATCTTTGACTCCTGGTACGATTCTTATCAGGGGGTTATCATTCTCGTTCGCGTCATGGAAGGGACCCTTAAAAAGGGGGACAAGATCCAGCTCATGTCGAATCGCAAGAGCTACGAAGTCCTCAAACTGGGGGTCTTTTCGCCGCATCCCCTGGAGATGCAGTCTTTGTCAGCCGGCGAGGTTGGTTTTATGATCGCCGGTATCAAGGTGGTACAGGACGCCAAGGTCGGCGATACGGTCACCCACCTGCACCAGCCGGCGGCAGCGCCCTTGCCGGGCTTCAAGGAAGTCAAGCCCATGGTCTTCTCCGGCCTCTACCCGATCGATACGGCCGATTACGACCTACTGCGGGACGCCTTGGAAAAGCTTCGCCTCAATGATTCATCCTTCTCTTTCGAGCCGGAAAATTCTCTCGCTCTGGGTTTCGGCTTTCGCTGCGGCTTCCTCGGCCTGCTCCACATGGAGATTATCCAGGAGCGCCTCGAACGCGAGTTCGGCGTCGACCTGATCACCACGGCGCCAACCGTTGTCTACAAGGTGACAACCGTCAAGGGGGATCTTCTCCGGGTCGAGAGTGCCAACAAGCTGCCCGAAGTTCAGCATATCCAGACCATCGAGGAACCCTTTATCCTGGCCTCGATACACGTTCCCAATGAGTTTGTCGGGACCGTGCTGGCCCTGTGTGAAGAGAAGAGGGGAGTCCAGCGTGAAATCAAGTACCTGACCGCCAATCGTGTCATGGTGGTTTACGAACTGCCTCTCAATGAAATCGTTCTCGATTTTTACGACCGCCTCAAGTCGATTACCCGCGGCTATGCTTCTTTCGACTATGAGCACCTCGACTATCGGGAAAGCAAGCTGGTGCGCCTCAACGTTCTGATCAACGGGGAACCCGTTGACGCCTTGTCCCTCATTGTTCACCAGGACAAGGCCCAGTCGCGCGGGCGCGAACTGGCTGCCAAGATGAAGGAATTCATCCCGCGCCAGCAGTACGAGGTGGCCATACAGGCGGCCATCGGCAACAAGGTTGTGGCCCGGGAAACCGTCAAGGCCCTGCGTAAAGACGTCACTGCCAAATGTTATGGCGGCGATATCACCAGGAAGCGTAAGCTTCTGGAGAAACAGAAGGAAGGTAAAAAGAGGATGAAACAGGTGGGTAGCGTCGAGTTACCCCAGGAAGCCTTCCTGGCCATACTGAAAGTGAAAGAGTAAATAATTATGACAACATCTGCTGGCACTTCCATGCAGGGCAAAACGCCCAAATCCAAGCTGCGCGAATACGCCGAGGCGTTGATCGTTGCCGCCATTCTGGCCCTGTTTATCCGCACCTTCGTGGTCCAGGCCTTCAAGATCCCATCCGGATCAATGGAAGATACCCTCCTTATAGGCGACCATCTGCTGGTCAATAAATTTCTGTACGGCATCAAGATTCCTTTTACCGACAGTCGCTTCTTGACCATCAGGCATCCTGAGAGGGGTGACATTGTCGTCTTTGAATTCCCTGAAGACAAGGAAAAGGGGTATTTTCAGCGCCGGGATTTCATCAAGCGAGTCATCGGTACGCCGGGGGATGTGATCGAAGTGCGCAACAAGCAGGTCTATCTCAACGGCGAGCTTTACACCATTCCACAGGAAATCCATAAGGAGTCTGACGTCCTCGGCGAAAAATACGGCCCCAGGGACTTCATGAAGCCCGTGACGGTGCCGGAAGGCAAGTACTTCGTGATGGGGGACAACCGTGACCGCTCCTACGACAGTCGCTTCTGGGGGTTCGTTGACGAAGAGGCGATCAAGGGACTGGCGTTCATCAAATACTGGTCCTGGGATCGGGATGATCTCACGCCGCGCTGGAGCCGCATCGGTCGGCCTATTCACTAATATTCTGCCCCGATCGTCACTTTACCATTGACTTGGTTGGGCGGTGCTGATAGATTCCCAAAAATTTCGTTTTACAACGTCCCTTTTAAGTTAATCCAGAGAGGTTAGCAAAGGTGGCTCCATGCAAAGCAGCGTCACGCTCGTCGTGTATAAATCTACAAGGGTATCTTTCCGGTTCTGATCGGAGAGGTACCCTTTTTTTGCGCCATTTTCAGAAGGGGAGGCCAGTACATGAGCCAAGCAGCGACAATCATCATGGACGGTGCCGGTATCGGCCGGGCATTGACCAGAATCTCCCATGAGATTCTGGAACACAACAAAGGCACGGAAAAGCTGGCTCTGATCGGCATCCGTACCGGCGGTGACCATCTGGCCAAGCTCGTTCGCGCCCGCATCGCGGAAATCGAAGGTGTTGAGGTTCCTCTGGGCGTCATGGATGTCACCATGTACCGGGACGATTTAAGGTCAAGGGGCAGTCTCCCTCTGGGCAAGACCGACATCCCCTTTCCGCTGGACGATGTTCGGGTCGTTCTCATCGATGATGTCCTTTTCACCGGCCGCACCATTCGGGCCGCCATGGATGCGCTCATGGATCTGGGCCGCCCCCGAAGCATTCAGCTGGCGGTTCTCGTCGATCGGGGCCATCGCGAACTGCCTATCCGTCCCGACTACATCGGCCGCAATGTCCCCACCTCGCGGGACGAAAAAGTTCAGGTCGAGTTTGACGATTCGTTGGTTCCGGTTGAAGTCCGGCTTTTGAAACCATAATTTTCAGGGGGTCCGTCATGGCTTTTCCACACAAACACATTCTGGGCACGGAGCAGCTTTCCAGGGAAGACATCATCCAGATTCTGGATACGGCGGAAAGTTTCCGGGAAATCAATGCCCGCGCCATTAAAAAAGTGCCGACTCTGCGGGGGAAAACTATCGTCAATCTTTTCTACGAGGCCAGCACCCGCACCCGCACCTCCTTTGAAATTGCCGGCAAGCGACTTTCCGCTGACACCATCAATATCAGCGCCAGTTCCTCATCCGTGGTCAAAGGGGAAACCCTCGAGGATACCGCCCGCAACATCGAGGCCATGAATCCTGATATCATCGTCATGCGACACTCCGCTTCTGGGGCCCCCAACTACCTGGCCCAACGCCTGGACTGTTCGGTGATCAATGCCGGCGACGGGGCACATGAGCATCCGAGCCAGGCTTTGCTTGACCTGCTGACCATTCGCCAGCATAAAGGAAAAATAGAGGGGCTCAAGGTCGCCATCATCGGCGATATCGCCCACAGCCGGGTCGCGCGCTCCGGTCTGTACGCGCTGGTCAAAATGGGCGCGACCGTGCGGCTGGCCGGTCCCGGCACGATGATCCCGCCCGGTATCGAGCGCCTGGGGGCCGAGGTCTATACGAATATCAATCAGGCCCTGGACGGGGCCGACGTCGTGATGATGCTGCGCATCCAGCTGGAGCGTCAGGGCAAAACGCTGCTGCCCACTCTGCGTGAATACGCGCGCTTCTACGGGCTGAACAAGGAAAATCTCAAGCTCGCCAAGAAGGACGCCATCATCATGCATCCCGGCCCCATGAACCGCGGTGTGGAAATTTCCTCTATCGTCGCCGATGGCGATCAGAACGTTATTCTGGAACAGGTGGAAAACGGCGTGGCGGTTCGCATGGCCCTGCTGTACCTGGTCTCTGGCGGCGAGACCGCCGAAACGGCCGCCGAAGCCTGATTATCAGCCCATCATTTTTTAGCTATTGAGTGAGGAGAGTATGGATATATTGATCAAGAACGGTCGCGTTGTCGACCCCGCCAATAAAGTGGATCAGCAGCTGGATGTCCTTATTCGCGACGGTAAGATTGCCCGCATCGAAAAGGAGATTGCCGACGCCGACGCCCGTGTGCTGGATGCCAAGAGTTGCCTCGTCGTGCCGGGTCTGGTGGATATGCATGTCCATCTGCGCGATCCCGGCCTGGAATACAAGGAGGACATTGTCAGCGGCACGCGCGCCGCGGCCGCCGGGGGTTTTACCTCCGTGGCCTGCATGCCCAACACCAAACCCGTCAACGACAACAAGGCGGTCACTCTGTACATCCGCAATAAGGCCAAAGAAGAAGGCTTTGCCAATGTCTTCCCTATTGGCGCCATTACCAAGGGACAGAAGGGGGAATCGCTGTCGGAAATCGGCGAGCTCAAAGAAGCTGGCTGTGTCGGCCTCTCGGATGATGGGGTTCCTGTCGGCAGCGGTGAACTGATGCGCCGGGCCATGGAATATGCACGCCCCTTCGGCCTGCCGATCATCAGCCACGCCGAAGATCTCTCTTTGGTGGGGGAGGGGGTCATGAACGAAGGTTTCGTGGCGACGGAACTGGGGCTCAAGGGGATCCCCTGGGTCGCTGAAGACGCCGCCACGGCTCGCGAGGTCATGCTCTGCGAGTTCACCGGCGCTCGTCTGCATGTAGCGCATGTTTCCACCCGCGGTTCGGTCGAGATCGTACGCGCCGCCAAAAAGCGTGGCGTGAGCGTCACCTGCGAAGCGACCCCTCACCACTTTACCCTGACGGAAGAAGCGGTGCGCGGCTATGACACCAACGCCAAGATGAATCCGCCCTTGCGCACCGCCGATGATGTGGCGGCCATTCGGGACGGCCTGGCAGACGGGACCATCGACGCTGTCGCCACCGATCACGCTCCTCACCACTACGATGAAAAAAATGTGGAGTTCAATATTGCCCTCAACGGCATTGTCGGTCTGGAGACCGCCTTGCCTCTGACCCTCCGCCTGGTCGAGGACGGGGTCCTTTCGCTCAATCAGGCCATCTCGCTTTTGACCGACCGGCCTGCTCGCATCCTCGGCCTTAACCGAGGCACCCTGGGCATCGGCTCTCCGGCGGATGTCACGGTTATTGATCCCGACCAGAAGTGGGTTATCGACGCCAGTCGCTTTCAATCCAAGAGCAGAAATACTCCTTTTGACGGCTGGAATGTCAAGGGGAGGGTCCTTTTCACCGTTTGCAACGGACGAATCACCTTTGAACACAAGAAATAACATCGGGTAGTTACGGATATTTATTAAAGTTATTTCCAGGGAGTTTTGCAGCTATGGATGCTATTTTGGCTCTTGCCGACGGCAGGGTCTTTCGCGGTAAGTCATTCGGGGCGCCGGGTGAGGTAAGCGGAGAGGTTGTCTTCAATACCAGCATGAGTGGTTATCAGGAAATCTTGACGGACCCTTCCTACCGGGGTGAAATTGTCACTATGACCTATCCGCTTATCGGCAATTGTGGCGTCAACCCCGAGGACGTCGAGTCATCTCGACCCCATCTTGCCGGCTTTGTCGTCAAGGAAGCCTGCGAAATGCCCAGCAACTGGCGCTCGACCATGTCTCTTGACGCCTACCTGAAAGAAAATGGGATAGTCGGCATTCAGGGCATCGATACCCGCGCTCTTGTTCGACATATTCGGGACAAAGGGGCGCAGACAGGCATCATTTCTTCACTGGATCAGGATCCAGAGAGTCTCGTGGCCAAGGCTCGTCAGGCCCCGTCGATTGTTGGCAAGGATCTCGTCAAAGAAGTTACCTGCCAAAAGGCCTATGAATGGACCGAAGGGGGATGGGACCTGGAAACCGGTTATCGCCAGGCGGGTGCTTCACCAAGATTTCATGTGGTGGCCTATGATTTCGGGATCAAACGCAACATTCTGCGCAACCTGGTTGACGCCGACTGCCGGGTTACCGTGGTGCCGGCCCACACGGCGGCAGAAGAGGTGCTCCGCCTGAATCCCGACGGCATCTTCCTGAGCAATGGCCCGGGCGACCCTGAACCCATCACCTATGCCCAGGAAAATATCCGGAAGCTTCTTGGGAAAAAACCGATTTTCGGGATCTGCCTGGGTCACCAGCTTCTGGCCATTGCCCTGGGCGGCAAGACCTACAAGCTTAAGTTCGGACATCGGGGCGGCAACCAGCCGGTTCGTCGCGACGAAACGGGTCGGGTGGAAATCACGTCGCAAAATCACGGTTTTGCTGTGGATGCGGCTTCCATTAATAACACCGCCGTACTGACCCATATCAATCTGAACGACAATACGGTGGAGGGGCTTACGCACGCGACCTGTCCAGCCTTTTCGGTGCAGTACCACCCCGAAGCGTCTCCGGGACCACACGATGCGCGGTATCTTTTTACCAGGTTTGTAGACATGATGGCGCAGTCGAAAAAAAGCAAATAGTGCGTGGCGAGTGGCGCCCCTGTTTTCATTGCGAACAACCGATTACGATTTTACCAAACACTGATTTCCCATAACGGATTTGCATATGCCCAAGCGTACAGACATCAAGAAGATTCTCATTATCGGCGCCGGTCCCATCGTGATCGGACAGGCCTGTGAGTTTGACTACTCCGGCACTCAGGCCTGCAAGGCGCTCAAGGAGGAGGGATACACCGTCGTTCTTCTCAACTCCAATCCGGCGACCATCATGACCGACCCGGGTTTTGCCGACCGTACTTATGTTGAGCCCGTGACGCCGGAAGCTTTAGCGCGCATCATCGAGAAGGAGCGCCCCGACGCCGTTCTGCCCACTCTGGGTGGACAGACGGCACTCAACACGGCGGTGGCCGTTGCCAAGAACGGCACCCTGGAAAAGTACGGGGTGGAACTGATCGGGGCCAAACTGCCGGCCATCGAAAAAGCCGAAGATCGCACTCTGTTTAAACGGGCGATGGAAAAAATCGGGATACCCGTGCCCCGGTCCGGCCTGGCGCATAATTTCCAGGAGGCGATGGAGATTATCGAACATGTCAAATTCCCGGCCATCATCCGTCCCTCCTTTACCCTGGGTGGCACGGGCGGCGGCATTGCCTACAACATGGAAGAATATGAAACCATGGCCATGGCCGGTATTGACGCCTCCCCGACCGATGAAATCCTGGTGGAAGAATCGGTGATCGGCTGGAAGGAGTACGAGCTTGAGGTCATGCGCGACCTGGCCGACAACGTGGTCATCATCTGCTCGATCGAGAACCTGGACCCCATGGGGGTTCACACGGGGGATTCCATCACCGTGGCGCCGGCGCAAACGCTCACGGACAAGGAGTATCAGCTGCTTCGGGATGCTTCCATTAAAATTATCCGTGAAATTGGCGTCGAAACGGGCGGATCCAATATCCAGTTTGGTATCAACCCGGCTGACGGGCGCATGGTCGTCATCGAGATGAATCCCCGTGTTTCCCGTTCGTCGGCTTTGGCTTCCAAGGCGACCGGTTTCCCCATCGCCAAGATCGCCGCCAAGCTTTCCGTCGGCTATACCCTCGACGAAATCCCCAACGACATCACCCGGGAGACTCTGGCCTCTTTCGAGCCCACGATCGATTATGTCGTGACCAAAATCCCCCGGTTCACCTTTGAAAAGTTTCCGCAGGCCGACGCCACCCTGACGACCCAGATGAAATCCGTCGGCGAAGTCATGGCCATCGGCCGCACCTTCAAGGAAAGTCTGCAGAAAGCTCTTCGCTCGCTGGAAATCGGCTCTCACGGATTTGAGAGTCGCCTGTTTGATCTCGCCGCCGATCAGCGCCGCGCCTTAACTGGCGAGGAAGAGGACCTGCTGCGGGGCAAGCTGCGGACTCCCGGCTGGGACCGGCTCTGGTATGTCGCCGATGCTTTCCGAGCTGGCTTCAGCCTGGAAGAGATCCATCAACTGACCTATATCGACCCCTGGTTTTTGCACAATATTCAGCAGATCCTTGCCATGGAAGATCGGCTTCTTAGCCAGCGCCACCAAGGCATCAGGCAGGGAGATGAGGTTAAGGACCTTCTGCGTACGGCGAAGCAATACGGATTCTCCGACAAGCGTCTGGCGATTCTTTGGGGCATTACCGAAAACGATCTTCGGCAGATCCGTCTGGGATTCGGTATCCGTCCCGTCTATAAACGGGTCGATACCTGTGGTGCCGAATTCGAGGCTTATACGCCCTACCTGTATTCTTGCTACGAAGCCGAATGTGAAGCTGCTCCGAGTGATCGTAAAAAGGTGATGATCCTCGGTGGTGGTCCCAACCGGATCGGTCAGGGGATCGAATTCGACTACTGCTGTGTCCATGGGGTTTTTGCTCTGGCCAAAGACGGTTATGAAACCATTATGGTCAACTGTAATCCCGAAACGGTGTCGACGGATTACGACACCTCTGACCGCCTCTACTTTGAGCCACTTACGCTGGAAGATGTCCTGGAAATCGTCGAGGTGGAAAAACCCGTAGGCGTCATCGTCCAGTTTGGCGGCCAGACCCCCTTGAAGCTCGCCGTGGCGCTCGAGAAAGCCGGTGTTCCCATCATTGGCACCTCGCCTGACGCCATTGACCGCGCTGAAGATCGCGAACGCTTCCAGGCTTTGCTGCACAAGCTCGACCTGCTGCAGCCGGACAACGGCATTGCGCGCTCCGTTGAGGAATCGGAAAAAATAGCCGAACGCATCGGCTACCCGGTGGTCGTCCGTCCGTCCTATGTTCTCGGCGGGCGGGCCATGGAGATCGTCTACAGTTCCGAGCAACTGCGAAACTACATGAAATACGCCGTTGAGGCCTCGCCGGAGCACCCCATCCTGATCGACAAATTCCTGGAGGAGGCCATCGAGGTCGATGTCGATGCCCTTTCCGACGGCAAGGACGTGATTATCGGCGGCATTATGCAGCACATTGAAGAAGCCGGCATTCACTCGGGAGATTCGGCCTGCGCCTTGCCTCCTTTTTCTCTGGCCTCCGAAACCATGGAGGAAATCAGGCGACAGACCGTCGAGCTGGCCCTCGAATTGAATGTGGTCGGGCTGATGAACATTCAGTACGCCATCAAGGGGCAAACGATCTATCTTCTTGAAGTCAACCCGCGCGCCAGCCGGACTGTCCCCTTTGTCTCCAAGGCCACCGGGCGCCCGCTGGCCCAGATCGCTGCCCGGATCATGGCCGGCAAAAGTCTCCAGGAACTAGGCGTGTCGGGCGAAATTATTCCTGAGCACACGGCTGTTAAGGAGTCCGTCTTTCCCTTTGTCAAGTTCCCGGGGGTCGATACGCTGTTAGGTCCTGAAATGAAATCGACCGGGGAGGTCATGGGCCTGGACATGGATTTCGGCAAGGCCTTCGCAAAAGCCCAACTGGCGGCCGGAGTGAAACTGCCGCTAGCGGGAAAAGTTTTCATCAGCGTCAAAGATGCCGACAAAAAGGCAATTCTGGAGCCTGCCCGCAAGCTGGTTTCGGCCGGATTCGAGCTGGTGGCGACATCGGGAACCGCCAGTTTTCTGCAGGAGAAGGACATCCCCGTTCAAAGAATCAACAAGGTGAAGGAAGGCAGACCGCACTGTGTTGACGCAATAAAAAGTCATGAAATTGCTATGGTTTTCAATACGACTTTTGGCGCTCAGTCCGTGGCCGACTCCTACTCGATCCGACGGTCTTCGCTTATGTACAACGTCGCCTACTACACCACCGTGGCCGGAATGATCGCCGCGGTGGACGGTATTTTGGCCATGAAGAGAGAAACTCTTGACGTAAAACCTCTTCAAGAGTATCATTTCGACCAATGACGGCCTGAGGACAGGCATAAATTAGAAAAATATCTTTTTCGGGCGGGGTAACCCGCCCGATGATTTTTTTAAGGAGCGAAAAGGATCAAGGATTCATGACTGACTCAGTACCTATGACTCGTGAAGGCTACCAACGCCTCCAGGAAGAGCTTAAAAACCTTATTCGTGTCGAGCGCCCTAAAGTGGTCCAGGATATTGCAGAAGCACGCGGCCACGGGGATCTTTCCGAAAACGCCGAATATGACGCGGCCAAAAACCGTCAAGGATTCATCGAAGGGCGTATCAAGGAACTCAACGACAAGATTGCCAGGGCCCAGGTGATCAACCCGGCTGAACTGGACACCGACAAAGTGGTCTTTGGGGCCAAGGTGACCCTCTTTGACGTGGATTCCGGCGTCGAGACAACTTACCAGATTGTCGGCGAAGATGAAGCCGATATCAAATTTGGCAAAATCTCCATTACTTCCCCCGTGGGGAAAGCACTGATAGGACATCAACTCGACGAAGAAGTGCGCATCAAAGTACCCTCCGGTCTTAAAGTGTACGAAATCATCGATATCAAATACGAATAGAGGAGAAACACATGAGCGACAAAATTACCAAAGATATGACCTTTCACCAGGTTCTTCAGATGAGCCCCGAAGTGGCTAAAGTACTGCGTAACTACAACCTGGGTTGCGTCGGTTGCATGGGCGCCATGAATGAAACCCTGGAGCAGGGTTCCATTGCCCACGGGTTGGACGTCAACGACATCCTCAGAGACCTGAACGCCATTTTCGCTGAATAAAGGGGAGGGGAGATGCCCCCGATCCTTTCCTACCAAAGCAGTCGATCCATTCTCTCAACCCCCCTGGACCAGATCCGGGGGGTTGGACCCCGCCTTCTGGAAAAATTACGTCAAATGGGTGTTTCCTCACTGGAGGATGCCCTCTATACGCTGCCCCACCGCTATGAAGACCGCCGGGAAATCCGCAAAATTGCCCATTTACGCCCCGGCAGAAGCGAAGTCTTCTATGGGGAGGTCCTTGCGGCCAGCGAAACTCTGACGCCCAGAGCCCGCAAGAAAATCTTCGAAGTCATTGTCTCTGACGGTAGCGGGCAGGTTTCTCTGAAATGGTTCCGCTATCAACGAAACTGGATCAAAAGTCGTTTTTCTCCCGGCAAAAAAGGGCTGTTCAATGGCGAAGTAAAGCGGTTCGGGGCTCGCCCCGAGGTTCATCATCCCGATGTGGACTTTCTGCCCGATAAGGTCTCCCTGCAGGATCATCTGGCCTCCGATCCTCTCAACTTTGGCCGCATTCTGCCGGTATATCCTTTAACCGAAGGTTTGTCGCAAAAAGTCGCCAGGAAAATATGGAAGGATATTGTCGAGACCTACGCTCCCGGCCTGGTGTCGCCAATTCCTGGCGAAATCCTGCAAAAATACCGGTTGCTGCCCCTGGCCCCGGCCGTACAACAGGTTCACTGGCCTGCGGACCAGGCCTCTGTGGAAGACCTGGAGGAGGGGAGGGACCAGGGCCGGCGATCCATTGTATTTGATGAATTCTTCTTCCTCGAACTGGGTTTGGCTTTGCGTCGCCAAGGCATGATTCTTGAGCAGGGTATTCCTTTTCAGGTGAACCACCTGTACACGAAGCCCCTGGCGGAGATGCTGCCTTTCCGACTGACGGCGGCCCAAAAAAGGGTTCTTGGCGAGATCAAAAGAGATGTGATGCGTCCGCACCCGATGAACCGTCTGGTACAGGGCGATGTCGGCAGCGGCAAAACCATCGTCGCCCTGATGGCTGCCTTACTGGCTATCGAAAACGATACCCAGGTCGCTGTGGTCGCCCCGACCGAAATACTGGCTGAACAGCACTACCTTAACTTTCGGCCCTGGCTCGAAGCGCTCAACCTTCAGGTCGGTCTTCTTTCGGGATCATCGTCTCCGGCGGATCGCCGGAACCTCCTCGAAGGTCTTCGTGCCGGCACGATTCATCTCTTGGTGGGGACTCACGCCGTTCTGCAGGAGAATGTCGAGTTCAAACGACTGGGGCTCGGTATCATCGACGAACAGCATCGATTCGGAGTGAAGCAAAGGGCTGTTCTCCGTAGGAAAGGGGAAAATCCGCATATTCTGGTCATGACGGCCACTCCCATTCCCCGCACTCTTTCCCTGACCCTTTACGGGGACCTGGCTCTGTCCGTTATCGATGAACTGCCTCCCGGCCGAACTCCGATCACCACCCGGGTCATTGCAGAAAATCAGCCTAAAACGGCACATGACATCATCTCGCGCGAACTGAAGGCGGGACGTCAGGCCTACATCGTTTATCCCTTGGTGGAAGAGTCCGAAAAAAGCGATCTGAAAGCCGCCACCGAAGCGGCTCAACAGCTGGCCGCGGAGATTTTTCCTCAATACCGGCTTGGCCTGCTTCATGGGCGTCTGAAAACTGAGGAAAAGGAAACTGTGATGAACGCTTTCAAAAATCACCATATTGATATTCTGGTCTCCACCACGGTCATCGAGGTGGGTATCGATGTACCTAATGCCACGGTGATGCTCATTGAACACGCCGAAAGATTTGGGCTCGCGCAATTGCACCAGCTACGAGGTCGGGTAGGGCGGGGCGAACATCGGGGACATTGCCTGTTGATACACTCCTCTCGATATACGGAAGAGGCCAGACAGCGACTGGAAGTTATGGTCAAAACCACCGATGGATTCCAAATTGCCGAGGCCGATCTGCAAATTCGTGGGCCGGGCGAACTTATGGGGACACGACAGGCTGGACTGCCGGACTTCAGGGTGGCCAATCTGCTACGGGACGGCTATCTCCTTGATCAAGCCCGAGAAGAAGCTTTTAAACTAGCTGAAAAAGACGATTTTTTACGAAACCCCGAGTATCAGGAGTTGCGAGAGGCTCTCATGGATCGCTGGGGGGATCGGCTGGAGTTGGCTACGGTAGCCTGATCCTGAGTTTTTCGGGAAATATCACATGGAACCTCAACAGATCGAATTAATAACCGCTATTCTCATTGGCATAGGCCTGAGTGCAGCCAGCGGATTCAGGGTTTTTGTGCCCCTGCTTGGCGTCAGTATTGCCGCACATTTCGGTCTGTTGTCTTTGTCCCCCCAGTTTACCTGGCTCGGCAGCGAATCCGCACTGGTAGCGCTGGCCTTTGCCACCGTGCTTGAAGTTGCGGCCTATACGATTCCCTTTATCGACAATCTGGTCGATTCCATCACGACCCCGGCCGCTGTCATCGCGGGGACACTGCTGATGGCATCCTTGCTCGGTGATGTCTCACCATTTCTTCAGTGGTCGCTCGCCATTATTGCCGGAGGGGGCACGGCAGGGTTAGTGCAGATGAGCAGCGTCATGGTGCGCGGTGGGTCAAGTCTCATCACCGGCGGACTCGGTAATCTCCTCATTGGTGGATTGGAATTGGTTGGGTCCATACTCATGACCGTTCTGGCCCTGATGGCCCCGGTTATTGCCGTGACAGGCCTGTTGATCTCCTTGCTTCTTGCTTTTCGATTTTTTTACAGAAAACGATCAACACGATACTAGGGTGAGCCGGTTTGTTTTTATTCCAGACTACTGTTTCTATTTTTATGTTTACATAATATATCTTATCCGACGTTACCTTTAATCCGCTTGGCGAGGGGTGCTCATGCTGACCCCCGGCCAAAGGAAAACGGAACAATGTCGGCAGCGATCTGAACAGCTCCTTTTCTACGTCGACAGTCTGACCAACTCTGAACGTTCCCTCCTGGCCGCTCGCTACATTCGCAAGGTTCCTGAAAAGTACCGCCGGTATCTTCTCCGACACCTGACCATTTCCCAGCTTGCACTCTGCGAGGTCTTCTCTATTGAGGTTCGCGGATGGTGATGAAGCCTGAGCGTTCCCATCTGTTCCCCTCCCCAGGGACTTAACATGGTGCAGTCGGGAGCATCGGCGAGGTATCCGCAGCCGAGCGACAGGCGACGCCCTGGACGGTCGACGGGATCCGCGACAGAGTGAAGCCGTTAGGCGAAACGGCACCGCTTGTTATAGGGGCCATAAGTGAACGCTATTTGGAAATTGACACAAAAAAGGAAACGCTCATTCTATCTAGAGGTGCCCTCCTCCTGAAACACATCCAACAAGATATTCTCCCCTTGGCCGATAGATTGTGTTAGTTTTCGACCTGAAAGTGTAGTGACCACCTAAGGTCAGGCCTTAGCGT
This sequence comes from Desulfuromonas sp. KJ2020, assembly GCF_024197615.1. Taxonomy (NCBI): domain Bacteria; kingdom Pseudomonadati; phylum Thermodesulfobacteriota; class Desulfuromonadia; order Desulfuromonadales; family Desulfuromonadaceae; genus Desulfuromonas; species Desulfuromonas sp. KJ2020. The sequence goes on along the minus strand of NZ_JAKUKE010000003.1, from coordinate 844,547 downwards.
GAATAATTCAGACGGGAGCAATTTATGATTTTCGATTTCTATGTCTCAAACATGCCTTTTGACGCCACCGAGGAGGATTTGCGTAAACTCTTTGAAGTCGCGGGCAAGGTGAAAGCTGTTAATCTGGTCATCGATCGCAAAACGGGCCTCTTTAAAGGGAGCGGTTTCGTCAAGATGATTGATGTCAAAGTCCGCGAGGTGGTTGAAACGCTGGATGGCGCCCTTCTCGGCAATCGACAGATTTCGGTGTCAGAGGCGCTACCCAAAAAGCCTGGCACTACAAATACGGGTGGAGGTCGTGAACGCTCTGCTCGCGAGAATCGTCCTGATCGGCGCAGGAACTAGCTGGAAACATTAAAAAAGGCGACCATGAGTCGCCTTTTTTAATGGATTCGCCTACTTATCTTTCGGACCCCGTTTCCCGGAGGGAACTTTTTTCCTCGTCGGACTGAAGGGCCGCGCCCCCTTCCCCTTCAATGGTGATTTTTTCCGGCGTCCCTCCCCTGGGCTTGTCCCCGGCTTGCCGGTATCGACGCGAAGCTGCAGCTGCTGTCCGCAAACCCACACATTCTGCAGCACCCGCATGGTTTCCTTCGAAAGATCTTCAGGTAAATCGACCAGGCTGAAAGTGTCGAACAGCTTGATCTGTCCGATATCACTGCTGCTGAGCTGGGCCTCGTTGCTGATGGCCCCGACAATATGACGTGGCTCCACCCCGTGGATACGCCCGACTTCGATGCGATATCGCGTCATGGTGCCTGGCGTCGTTCGGCCCCTTCGGTCGCCGTCGGCAGTTGTCATTGGAGAGGTCTCCAAGACATCCTCGACGGCAGACCCTTCGATCTGCAGGGGTTTATCTTTTTGAACCAGGTAAGCAAGGGTGGCCGCAATACGCCGCAGACCGACATCGTATTCATCCTGGTAGTTGTCGATCAGTTCCTCGAAAAATTCCAGATCCTGGGACTCCATCGCCTCGGCGATCATCTCCTTGAAAAGACCGATACGCCTGTCCGTGATATCCTTGCGGGTCGGCAGAGTCATTGGGGTGATGGGTTGTCGAGTAGCCTGTTCAATGGCATAGAGCATGCGGCGTTCACGAGGCGCGACAAAGAGAATAGCTTTCCCTTCCCTGCCCGCCCGACCCGTTCGACCAATGCGGTGAATATAGGCTTCTGTGTCATAGGGGATGTCGTAATTGACGACATGACTGATACGTTTGACATCCAGACCGCGGGCGGCCACATCCGTCGCAACCACAATATCAAGCGACCCATTCTTAAGGCGTTCGATCGTTTTCTCACGCATGGCCTGGGTCATGTCACCATTGAGAGGAGCGCTGGAGAATCCGCGTGCTTCAAGCTTTTCGGACAACTCGATTGTGGCAAGCTTGGTACGAACGAAGATGATCATCGCTTCGATCTCTTCCGCCTCCAGGATGCGGGTAAGCGCATCCAGTTTATGCAGGCCCTTGACCTGCCAGAAGCGCTGACTGATGGTCTCCACCGTCGACGTCTTGCTTTTGATGCGAATCTCTACGGGATTCTGTAGGTGACGGCGCGCCACCTGCAGCACTTCCCTGGGGATCGTGGCGGAAAAGAGGACGGTCTGCCGCTCGGCCGGGGTATGTTCAAGTATCTGTTCAACCTCTTCGATGAAACCCATTTTGAGCATTTCATCCGCTTCATCCACCACAACAGCCAGCAGGCGATCGAGCTTGAGGGTGCCGCGCCGAAGGTGATCCTGGATGCGGCCCGGCGTACCCACTACAGCATGGACTCCTCGCTGCAGTTGCCGAAGTTGCTGGCTCATATTTTGCCCGCCATATACGGGTAACACCTGGAATCCCTTGAGGTGTCTGGCATAGGTCTGCATCGCTTCGGCTACCTGCAGGGCCAGTTCCCGCGTTGGCGTCAACACGAGTATCTGGGGAATCTTTTTATCCAGATCAATGCGGCTCAAAAGGGGCAAGGAAAAGGCGGCAGTTTTGCCGGTGCCGGTCTGAGCCTGCCCAAGTAGATCCCTGCCCTCCAGTAGTGGGGGAATGCTTTGAGCCTGAATAGGTGACGGGGTTTCATAGCCCACCTCGTCGATAACCTTGAATATTGCGGGGTGAAGGTCTAGCTGGGCAAAGCTGATAACGTCGTTTTCGTTCATGGAAATCCTGTGTAATGGGTCTGTAAAAAAATCTTTGGGTGTGATCAGAGCGTTAAAAAAGTACCCTATTAAACTGTATAGCGCAATTCTAACCAGGTGTTAAAAAAAAAGGGAGTGACTGAGTCACTCCCTTTTCCTCGTTGGTCGGGGCGAGAGGATTTGAACCTCCGACCCCGTGCACCCCATGCACGTGCGCTACCAGGCTGCGCTACGCCCCGTCAATCAACGAGACCGGATTATGGTTTATTTGATATGGAATGTCAAGGGAAAATTATCAAAATAATCACCGACCATAGGCCTAAACTGACTGTCTTTTCAGGTGGTTACATAAGTCAGATTTTGCGGCGGTCAATTACGCGGTTGGCTTTTCCTTCGTGCCGCTGAATAGAGGAAGGCTCAACGAGCTTTACCTTGGCCCCGACTCCCAAACTGGAGGCCAGACGTTTTTCCACCATTTCAACAAAGGCCCGCTGTCTTTTCATCTCGTCAAAGAAAATACCTTCATTGACCTCGACATGCACCTCCAGGGTGTCCATGGTCCCTACCCTGTCAACGACCAGCTGATAATGCGGCTCACAGCCTTCGACCTGAAAGAGGATCTCCTCAATCTGGGTCGGGAAGACGTTGACGCCCTTGATAATGAGCATGTCATCGGAGCGCCCGGCAGTTTTCTGCATTCTGGCCAGGGTTCTGCCGCAGGCGCAGGGCTCGTAGATCAGGCGGGTAATATCGCGGGTACGGTAGCGGATCATCGGGAAGGCTTCTTTGGTGATGCTGGTCAACACCAGTTCTCCCATCTCTCCTTCCGGAAGAACTTCACCGGTTTCAGGATTAATAATTTCGGCAATGAAATGGTCTTCAAACAGATGCATGCCGCATTGGTGCTCGCATTCACCGGCAATACCCGGTCCCATGACCTCTGAGAGCCCGTAATTGTCTGTTGCCAGAATCCCCAGGCGCTTCTCGATCTCTTTGCGCATCTCCTCGCTCCAGGGTTCCCCGCCGAAGAGACCAAACTTGAGTGCCATGGACTCGGGTGAAATGCCCTGCTTCTCCATGCGATCAGCCAGGGTCAGTGCGTATGAGGGAGTACAGACCAGGGCCGTAGAGCGGTAGTCCTGCATGATCATGAGCTGTTTGTCTGTATTGCCGCTCGAAATGGGAATCACTGAAGCCCCAATGCGCTCAGCGCCATAATGAAGACCGAAGGCCCCCGTGAAGAGGCCATAGCCAAAAGCAATCTGCACAATGTCGTCGGCACTCACCCCGGCGGCCGTCATAAATCGGGCCACCAGCTCTGTCCAGGTATTGAGATCATTGCGGGTATATCCAACAACAGTGGGCTTTCCGGTTGTGCCCGAAGAGGAATGGATGCGAACCACCTGCCGCATGGGAACAGCAAACATGCCGTATGGATAGTTAAGGCGTAGGTCCTCTTTGGTTGTAAACGGGAGTTTGGACAGATCAGACAAACTGGAAATGCTTTCGGGGGTGAGCTTCAAGTTACTGAACTTGCTCTGATAGCAGGGAACGTGTTCGAAAACACGGCGAACCGTATTTTTCAGTCCTTCCAGTTGAAGCTCTTTTAAAGACCTTCGGTCAAGACATTCTTTTTCGGGGTTCCAGATGGGCATCAAAGACTCCAACCCTAAAGCCATTTCTAGTCTTTGGGTCTAATAAGCTAATATTAAACAGATTTTCTTACATCGAATAAATGCGTTCTCCCTGCAGAACATTTACGTTGTTCTGAGTCAGAACCTTGATAGCTTCTTCGGGATTGTCAAAACGGAAAATGATGACGGCATTTCCGCCACAGCGCTCAACGAAGGCATACATGTATTCGACATTGACGGTAGCACGGTCAAGAACCTGCAAAATCCCGTAAAGCCCCTTGGGACGATCGGGAACCTCAACGGCAACCACCTCCGTCTTATTGACCGTAAATCCCCGTTCTTTTAAGGTGTTTTTTGCCAGATCCGTTTTGTCGACGATCAGGCGCAGGATGCCGAAATCCGAAGTATCGGCCAAGGACAGGGCCCGAATATTGACACCGGCGTCACCCAGGGCTTCGGTGACCTCTGCCAAACGGCCAGACTTGTTTTCTATAAAAATTGAAATCTGCTCTACCTTCATCGATCTACCTCCCTTGCTAGCTGAAGCGGTCACTGATTCTCTTTGCGCCGATCGATAACCCGCTTGGCTTTTCCTTCGCTGCGAGCAATCGTTTTGGGTTCAACCAGGCGGACCTTACAGGTAATGCCAAGCAGATCCTTGATTTCATGACGAATCCGGTTCGATAGATCCTGAAGGACCTTGATTTCGTCCGAGAAGGTTTGTTCGTTGACCTCCACCTGGATCTCCAGGGTATCGAGGTTCTCTTCCCGTTCCACAATGAGCTGATAGTGGGGTTCAACCCCTTCTATACTGACCAGGACGCTTTCGATCTGAGATGGAAAGACGTTGACGCCACGGATAATCAGCATGTCATCCGACCGGCCACTCATACGGGCGATGCGTCTGTGAGTCCGGCCACAGATGCAGGGTTCGGCAATCAGTCGGGTGATGTCGCGCGTACGGTAGCGGATCATCGGGATCCCTTCTTTGGTGATGGTGGTAATGACCAACTCACCAAGTTCACCGTCCGGCAACACTTCACCGGTGTCGGGATTGATGATTTCGGGAATGAAGTGATCCTCCCAAATGTGCAGGCCATGCTGCGCTTCATGACATTCGATGGCCACCCCGGGACCGAGTATTTCGGACAGCCCGTAAATGTCAATCGCCTTGATATTGAGCTTGGCTTCGATCTCGCGGCGCATCTCTTCCGTCCAGGGTTCGGCTCCGAAGATCCCCACCCTGAGTTTGAGGTCCTGGATGTTGACGCCTTCTTCGGCCGCCGCTTCCGCCAGATAGAGGCTGTAGGAGGGGGTACAGGTCAGCACCGTCGAACCGAAATCCTGCATGATCATGATCTGCTTGCGGGTATTGCCCCCCGACATGGGGATGACAGAGGCCCCCAGCTTTTCGGCTCCATAGTGCGCACCTAGTCCGCCGGTAAAAAGGCCGTATCCATACGCATTGTGAATGACATCACCCCGATGAGCCCCGGCGGCCACAAAGGAGCGGGCCATCAGTTCGGCCCACATCTCGATATCCCGGCGCGTATAGCCCACCACCGTTGGTTTGCCTGTTGTGCCGGAGGAGGCGTGAATGCGAACGATCTCATCCAGCGGGACGGCAAAAAGACCATAGGGATAGTTGTCCCGCATATCGCTCTTGAGGGTAAAGGGCAATCGCCGCAGATCGTCCAGCGACTTGATGTCCTCCAGCGCAACCTTGGCCTTTTTGAAGCTGTCCCGATAAAAAGGAACCGTGGCACTGACCCGTTCAAGGGTCTGCCGGAGTCGCTTGAACTGAAGCGACTCGATCGCCTCTCGCGGGAGGGTTTCAAATTCATCATTCCATATCATCGTTCCCTGCCTTTCCCTCTACAACCTGCTGAACAATCTTTACTACTGCGCTGATCTCCCCAGCTCAAAAGCCTGGAGGTTTTCCTCGACGAAACGTTCGGGCACCAGCTTTCTGATCGCCTCTTTCCACATATCTTCCGGAATGTCCAGCGATTTGGACAAAGCTCCCAGCAAAACCGTGTTGACGGTGCGGGCATTGCCGGTTTCCAGGGCCAAAGTAAGACCCTGAATTATTTTTGACTGTGGGAAGGCGCTCATGATTTTTTCCGGGATATCCTTTGGGTACGATTCCTGCCCGAGCGCGACCGCCGGGGGCAGAATCTTCAGGTCGTTCACAATGGCTCGTCCCGTTTGGCGCAACAGGGGAAGATAGCGATAAGACTCCAGCAGCTCGAAGCCAAAAAGGATGTCGGCCTCCCCTTCCGGGATGATTTCCGAGTAGACTTTTTTGCCGAAACGGACATGACTGACCACGCTGCCACCTCGCTGGGCCATACCATGCACCTCGGCCTTCTTGACATCGTAGCCGGCCATCATCAGAACTTCGCTAAGCACTTCACTGGCGAGCAGGGTTCCCTGCCCTCCCACGCCGACAAGCAGAATATTCGTCACTTTATTTGTCATCACTCACTCCAAACGCTCCGAACTTGCACACCTGTTCACAGACCCCACACCCCACGCAGATCAGGGGGTCAACCTGGGCCTTGCCTTTTTCGCCCGCCGAATCATTCCAGATGATGGCCGGGCACCCCAGTTTCAGGCAGGCCTTGCAGGCGGTGCACTTATGGATATCGACGACCAGGGGCGGCTTGCGTTTGACCACATCCCGCTTCATAAGCATACAGGGGCGGCGGGTGATGATAACGGACGGCTCAGGCCTATCCATTTCTTCGCGGATCGTGGCACGGGTCAGGTCAAGGTCATAGGGATCGATCACCTTGACGTGCCGCACCCCGACAGACAGGCAAAGCTGCTCAAGATTGACTTCCGGAGCCGGTTCCCCCATCAGCGTATAGCCTGAAGAAGGGTTTTCCTGGCGCCCGGTCATGCCGGTAATGCGGTTGTCCAAAATGATGACGGTTCCCTGGGACCGGTTGTAGACCATGTCGATCAAACCGTTGATGCCGGTATGCAAAAAAGTGGAGTCGCCAATAACGGCCACGACTTTTTTGCGATCCTCGGGACTGAGGATCTTTCCCAATCCTGTCGCGTTGCCAATGCTTGCCCCCATGCAGACACAGGTGTCCATGGCGGACAACGGCGGCATGAAACCGAGTGTGTAGCACCCGATATCACCGCTCACAAAGGCTTTAAGCCGGTTAAGGGCGAGAAAGACGCCCCGATGAGGGCAGCCGGGACACATGTTGGGGGGACGGTTCGGCAATGGTTCGTTATGCTGAAAAGCGACCGCGGCATCCTCGCCGGTCAAACCCTTCTTTACCCGGCCGGGGGTCAATTCACCGCAAATAGGGAAGAGCTCTTTGCCCTTGACCTGGATGCCCATTGCCAGAATCTGTTCTTCCAGGAAAGGATCGAGTTCTTCGATGACGTAAAGGGTTTTGAAACGCGCCGCAAATTCGCGAATCAGGCGTTTGGGCAGCGGATAAACCAGGCCGAGCTTAAGGATGCTGGCCTCGGGCAGAACTTCCTTGGCGTACTGATAGGACACGCCGGAGGTGATGACCCCCACCTCCTTGGAGCCTTCCTCGATGCGGTTAAAGGGCTGTTCGCTGGCCCATTCCTCCATATCAATCAGGCGCTGCTCAATGATGGGGTGACGTCGTCTGGCGTTACCCGGCAACATGACGAATTTGGGTGGATCCTTGACCAGTCCAATCTCGGGTGTTTCAGAGACGGGTTCGCCCAATTCCACGATGGACTTGGAATGGGAGATGCGGGTGGTCGTGCGCAAAAACACGGGCGTGTCGAATTTTTCACTGACCTCAAAGGCAAGACGCGTGTAAGTGAGAGCTTCCTGGCTGTCGCTTGGCTCGAACATGGGGATTTTGGCAAATTTGGCGTAATTGCGGTTGTCCTGTTCATTCTGAGACGAGTGCATTTCAGGATCATCGGCGGTAACCAGGACAAGCCCGCCTCGAACCCCCGTATAAGTCAGGGTGAACAAGGGGTCGGCCGCTACATTCACCCCGACGTGCTTCATGGTGACCAGAGACCGGGCTCCACCAAAGCAGGCGCCAATGCCCACTTCAAGGGCCACCTTTTCATTGGGAGCCCAAGAGGCATCAATGCCTTGGTATTGAACAATGTTTTCGAGAATTTCCGTACTCGGTGTGCCCGGATAAGCCGAGGCCACCTTGACCCCGGCTTCAAACGCGCCACGGGCGATTGCTTCATTTCCTGACAGAATGGCTTTTTCCATGAGGATCCTTGTTGTTTTTGAGATTAGATTCGATATGGGACTTGGATTAGAAGATGCGAAAACAGCTTGAAACTATAAATGAACAGCGGAAGAATTGTCAATTTATTCAGACCATGCACCTGTCGTTAAGATCGAGGATAATCCCTTCGAGCAGACCGGCGTCGCTTACCACCAGCGAGTTTTTCTGAAACAGGGGCATGAGGGAAAGAACGACTCGCAAGCCAGGGACAATCAAATCCCCCCTCCCCTCCTCCATTCCGGGGATTTTTTCGCGTTCCGCGAGCTGGAGTTTTGCCAGCACTTGTAGCATCTGCTCTAATTTGTCATAGGACAGGATGTGGTTGTTGACTTTTTCACGGTCATACTGCCTCAATTCAAGATCGATGGCAGCCAAGGTCGTCACAGTCCCCGCCGTGCCAACCAAAAGAACCTCGGGCTCAAGAATCTCGGCAAAAAATCCTCCATCTTGCAGGTCTTGCTCAACGGTTGCCAATATCCGGGTGAGGATGTCGTCCTGCTTTTCAGGATCTTGGCCGCTTTCACTCAACCGCACCACGCCCAGGGGATAGCTGGCCTGGAATTTAATCTTCCCGTTTTGCCATAAAATAAATTCGGTGCTGCCCCCACCGATATCAAAAATCAGGCACTTATCAGGGAGGGGATGGATTGCGGAAAGAACACCCAGACAGCTGAGGCGTGCTTCCGTCGGACCGTCAATGATTTCAAGGTGAAATCCGGCGGTACGGCTGACTTCCTGAACGAAATCTCGACCATTGCACGCTTTACGGAGAGCCTCTGTGCCAACGGCACGAGGATTTTCAATCCCGTATCGCAGGAGAATCGCTCTGATTTCCAGCAGCGCCGTGAGCGTTCTCGCCATCGCAGCTGGGGCAAGCCCGGTGTCCTCTGCAAAACCGCCGGCCAGTCGGGTGATTTTACGAAAGTAACAAACAGGCTCAATAGTCCCCTGACCTACTGAAGCGATCAGCAGCCGAACCGTGTTGCTGCCGATATCGATGGCGGCGGTCAGATCACTTCTGGCCAATGATGGCTCTGGTAACATTGAATGTGTGGTCACCGATTTTTTCAAAGTTATGAAGCATGTCGACAAAGATAAGGCCAGGATCTACGGCACATTCGCTCGTATTGAGGCGCGCAATGTGGTTGTTCCGGAAAGTTTCTTCGAGCTGGTCGATTTCTTCTTCCATAAAAGAAGCTTTCTCTTGGATGGTTTTATCCTGACGCTCCAGCGCCTGCACGGTAAAGGAAAGAAAATCTTTGCTCTTTTCACCGATCTCCTGAATTTCGGCGTTGGCAATCTCAGAAAAGGTCACCTTCTCCCCTTTCCGTCGCAAACCCAGTCGCCACAGATTTTCACAATGGTCTCCCACCCTTTCCAGATCATTGACCATATGCATCAGCGAGGCAATGTCTTTAGAGCTGTCCTGAGAGATCGACTGTTGTGACAGGGCGACCAGAAAATCTGTGATTTCCCGTTGCAGCAGATCGACGGCCTCTTCCTTTTTTTCAAGGGCCGGGATGCTCTTGTCGTTATTGTCGGCTAAAAACTCAATGGTCCCTTCCAGCATTTCCAGAGTCATCTGGGCCATGCGCCTGGTTTCGGCCCGGGCTTGACCGAGCGCGATGGGCGGCGTATTCAGAACCCGACTATCTATGTATTTGAGATGATATTCCATCTCGACGTCCTTCCCTCTAATCAGCAAAGTTGACAGTTTAGCCAGGATACCGATCATGGGAAGAAAAATCAGGGTATTGATGATATTGAACAAGGTATGGGTGTTGGCAATATGCCTGGCAATGAAGGGTTTATCACCCACCGAACCACCGAAACTGGCGGCCTGATTTTGCGTTTCGATCACAAAGTCGGCAGCACCCGGGGTAATCATGTCCACCAGGTTCATAAAAATCGGCAAAAACGCCACCATGTAGGCAACGCCGATCAGGTTGAATAAAAAGTGGGCCAGAGCGGTACGTCGGGCAGCGAGATTGGTGCCGATAGCAGCCAGATTGGCGGTGATGGTGGTGCCGATGTTTTCGCCCAGAATCAACACTACACTGGCCTCAAAAGAGATGATGCCGCTCGTCGCGAGAGCGAGGGTGATCCCCAAAGTGGCCGTGCTGCTTTGAACAATGATCGTCAGCACCGCCCCGATAAACACACCCAGCAGATAGTGATCCCCTACCAAAAGGAACATGTCGCGGAATTCGACGCTGGTCTTGACGGGCTCAAAAGCTTCTTTCATGGTGGCCAGACCGAAAAAGAGGATGCCGAAGCCAAGGAGAATCTCGCCGGCATAAACCCACTTCCTGTTTCGCGAAAAAAGCTTAAGAGCCGTTCCGGCACCAATGGCCGGCAGGGCATAGGCAGTAATTTTGAAAGCGATCAACTGAGCGGTGATGGTGGTGCCGATATTGGCACCGAGAACAACGCCGATGGCCTGATAAAGAGACATCAGACCAGCGTTGACAAATCCCACCACCATGACGGTAGTGGCACTGGAGGATTGGATGATAGCCGTAACGGAAAGCCCCACCAGGGTGCTGATAAAACGGTTCGCGGTCAGGGCGGAAAGAATTTTCCGCATTTTGTCGCCGGCCACCTTCTGCAACCCCTCGGACATGATTTTCATGCCGAAGAGAAAGAGACCCAGCCCCCCAAACAGACCAAAAATCAGCGTCTGATTAAGCAGAATATCCAGCATCAAAAACTCTCCTGTAGGGATCCAGAAATAACAATTAGGAAAAAACGGGCTGACTATACCTGATAGGCACCGCTTTTTCAATGCAAAAGTCCCTGCCAATACGGGAAAATGTCTGATGTTTCAATAACTTATTTCAGAATTGTGGGGGAATTTTATTCGAAGGTAAAGTACGGAGAATGAGCCCCCTTCTCAAAAAAAGGAGCGGTGGAAGGTACAAAAAAGCCGGGTATAAAAACCCGGCTTGGGAGAAGAAGATCAACTATTTGTCAACGCGTTCGCGCAACTCCTTGCCCACCTTGAAAAAGGGGAGTCGCTTGGGTTTGACCTGAATGATCTCCCCCGTCTTAGGATTGCGCCCGGTATAGGCCTTGTAGTCTTTGACAACGAAGCTACCAAACCCGCGAATCTCGATTCTCCCTCCATCGGCCAATTCCTGCGCCATAGAGTCGAAGATGATATTGACAATCTCTTCTGATTTTTTATAGGTGAGATTTTTTTCACCGGCCAGTGCTTCCACCAATTCCGACTTGTTCATGTGGCCTCCCCGGATAACAATACCTGCCAGCCGAAACCGACAGTCACGTGGTTGGTTTATCCTGAAAAAACAGACATGTCGTACGTGGATTCATCGTGGCGGCCTGTTTCTACCGTCCATCTGTGCAAAATATACTTGATGGTGATTCCTTGTCAACCAAGGAGGTAGAATTTTCAACTACTTCTCGGAATTTTACCTTCCGCCTTCAAGATACTGTTGTCCTTTTTGGGCAAGCTGGGGATCAAGATCTCCAGACTGAAGAAGGTTTTTTATAATGTCCTCCCCTTCCCTTTTCCATCCCTTGGCCAGATAGGCCTCAGCCATGCGGAAGGGCCACTTCAGATTTTGAGGTTCGTGCGCGGAAGCCTTTTTGAAAGATTCCAGCGCCTTATCTATGTTTTTCTGGTGCCGTAGCCAAAATTCAGCCAAGGGGATGTTAACCCCGCCACAACCACCCCCCTGAAGTTTACCCAGAAGAGCTTCAGCCTCTGCCAGCCTGTCGCGGCCTTCCAGCAGTGAAGCCGTCAGAAAAATGACTTCAGGATCCTTCGAGCCGGTCCGAACTGCCTGGGTACCGTGTTCCAAGGCTTTGTCCGTGTCTTGTTTGATGGCATTGAGGACGGCCAACTGACCATGACAAAAAGCAGGTTCATACCCCTTTTCCAGCAGATCCTGCAGTCGGGTCTCTGCCAGGGTCCCCTGCTTGGTAGATTTTTCAAGATGAATCAGGGTTTCAAGGACTATCAGGCTTTCAGGCTCAAGTTCATGACATCGCCGCAGATCCGCAAGGGCCTTGTCTGTCTTGCCCAGCCGTCCGTAAGTAGATCCCCTTTCAAAAAAGAAAATGGCATTTTGGGTATCAACCGGGACCTGCTCAAAAAAAGTCAGGGCGGTATCGCTGTCGCCGCGATGGGAAAAAAGAAACCCTTCAAAGAAGGCAGGGGGCAGATCGACATATTTTTCCGCCCACTCCATGGGGTAGCCGGCCAGAACAAGCTCAAACTCCTCCTCGGGTGGCAAATCGCTCTCATCCAGGGGGCCGGCAGTGCCCCCCGGAGGACAGCAACTGCCAGCGCAGTTGTCCGAGTGCCCAGCGGGCGAATATTTTGTTGTCGAGGTTTTGGTGCGCGTGGAATGCAGATTCTCCTCAATCTTTTCGCGCAACGAATCGCTTTTGGCCTGGGTGGAGGCCAACACGAAGTGGTCGGCCGCCCGGTCCCTGTCGCCGGCGCGCAAAAAAGCTTCTCCTTCTTCAAGGTTGATACGGGCGAGGGCATCACCGGCGGCGGTCAAAATCCCCTCTACCTCCTGACGAATGGCAGGTTCGAGTTCTTCCATTGCCAGAGTTTGCGACCGGGACAACACTTCGGCGTATTGTTTTTGCTCAAAGGCTTTTTTTAGGGCGTCGACAGGATCGGATTTGAACAGTCTGGAGAAGAAACTCATGAGGGAAAACCTGTTTGCAAAAAGATTCAGATCGTTGTGAAGGGCGAGAGGGTCCAGATGACCTTGGCATCATTTTCGCCGATATTATCCCATCGATGAGGCAAATGCGACTTAAAAGAAAGGCTGTCCCCGGTGTGCAAGGTATATTTGTCCCCGGCGATGTCAACCAGCAAGCTCCCCTCCAGCACATAAATGAGTTCATCTCCAGGGTGGTACATATTCTTGCGACCGCTTGTTCCCCCCTTCTTTACCGTACAGAAAAAGGATGAAAACTGGGGATCGCGCAATCCTGAGGTAAAAGATTCGGTATGCATGTTGAACTCATCGTCGTAGACGGTCTTGTCTCTTTTGCCGGGTGATGAAAAAACCACCTCATGCGTGGTGGTGACCTCTTCGACGAAATAATTGATGCTTTTATTGAAAACGCCAGCAAGCTTCATCAGGATTTCGACGGAGGGAATCGTCAGGCCGCGTTCGATGCGGGAAATCATGTTGGAGGAAACGGTGGACCTGTCGGCCAGTTCCTGTATAGTCAGGTCATTTTTTAAGCGGATTGCCTTGAGTTTTTTACCGACAATTTTTTTTATTTTCATGAAGACCTCATCAGGTGGTCACATCTTCAATATAAAAACGTTCTATTTTCGAGATGAAAAGGTGAACTACTCGACCTGTGGTGCAGGTGAAACCACCCACAGGACCAGGGTAGTCCCTTGGTGGAGATTGCGCCATCGATGGGGCAGAGAGGCCTTGAATACCAGGGAATCTCCTTCCTTCAGCACGTAGCGGTCCCCGTCGATAACAAATTCAAGCGATCCTTCAATGACTTGGGCGAATTCTTCTCCGGTATGAACCATCCCACCTTCACCACTGCTGCATCCCGCTTCAATTGTGTCATAAAAAACAGTAAAACTTGGATCACGGATACCTTGCGTAAGACTGGTAATCTGGTGTTTGTCTTCAAAAAAGAAAATCGGCTCTCCGCTTCCCTTGGGAGTAAAGACCAGGGTCGATCCTTTTTCCGCTTCCTCGACAAAATAGCTGATACTCATCCCAAAAGCATTGGCGAGTTTCATAAGAATCTCGACGGAGGGTATGGTGAGACCTCTCTCAATCCTCGAGATCATGTTGGACGAAACCCGTGACCTGTCAGCCAGGTCCTGAATCGTCATATCATTTTTCAATCGGGTATCTTTGAGCTTTTTTCCGATGAGTTTTTTGACCATGCCTCCCCCTGAAACAATAAAAAATGAAATGATGTTCTACACCATTGGAGTTGCACTGTCAATACGATATGAGACTGGATCGAACAGAAATGGTAATTTCAATAAAACGTCAACCTGCCTGTGGTGCATGGTTGACAAATAGTTTGCAAATCGAGTATGCAGGGAGGTGTTCTGAAAGACATCCAAAGAAAGGCATACGCCATGTTAAAAAGGCCCCTGGACATAACCGAGAAGGTTCTTTCCGGCGAAAGACTGACCAAGGACGAAGCTCTGACCATCCTCAAGGCCGAAAATGCTGAGCTGAGCTACTTTTTTGCCGGCGCGCAACGCATCAGAGAGAAGTTTCATGCGGCCAAAGTCTCCCTGTGTGCCATTATTAACGCCAAGTCAGGCATTTGCCCGGAAAACTGTGCTTTTTGTGCTCAATCGTCCCACTACCAGACCGATGCGCCGGTTTTTCCTCTTAAAACCGTAGAGGAAATTTTTTCAGGAGCCCGATCTGCCCAACAAGCGGGTGCCCATTGCTACGGCATTGTGACCAGCGGCACCTCCATAAGTACCGAGGATGAACTCAATACGGTTTTGCAAGCGATTCGCCAAATCCGTCGAGAGCTGTCGGTAGAACCATCGGCCTCCCTGGGCCTGCTTGACGATGCCTCCGCGCAGGCGCTAGCTGCAGCCGGCTGTGTGACTTACCACCACAACCTGGAGACCGCCCCCTCCTTTTTCCCAAACATCTGCTCGACGCATCCCTACGAACTGGACTTGAATACGGTTCGCCTGGCCAAGGCCGCCGGGATGCGCGTGTGCAGCGGTGGCATCCTGGGCTTGGGCGAATCTCTGGAGCAGCGCATCGAGCTCGCTGAAACCCTCCGGGATTTGGAGGTGGATTCTGTTCCTCTCAACTTCCTTACCCCGGTCGAGGGAACACCGCTGGAGAACTGCCCGCCGATCTCTCCCATGGACTGCCTGCGAGCCATTGCCATGTTTCGCTTTATTTTGCCGGATCGAAGTATTAGAGTGTGCGGTGGTCGTGAACAGAACCTGCGCGACCTGCAATCGATGATTTTCATGGCCGGAGCAAACGGTATGATGGTCGGCAACTATCTTACCGTGCATGGCCGGAATCTGGAGGAAGACAGGCAGATGATTATTGACGCAGAGGTGGCAGTCCATGAACTCTGAGGCGGGTGTTTTTGTAACAGGTACCGATACGGGTGTAGGCAAAACGATGGTTACGGCGGCCCTTGCCCTTTATCTGCGGGGTCGTGGGGTCAATGTCGGTGTCATGAAGCCCGTGGAAACCGGCGTGGCCGACACCACCCGCCTGGGTGAAGATGGCGAACTCCTGCAATGGGCGGCGGCCTCCACCGATGAACCCGACCTGATCACCCCTTATCGTTTCAAAGCCCCGCTGGCTCCTTCGGTGGCGGCAAAAAAGGAAGATCGCGCCATCGACGTTTCCGTCATCCTGGCTGCGGCCGAAAACCTCCGGCAACGGTATGACTTCCTTCTGATCGAAGGGGCCGGGGGCCTCATGGTTCCCTTGGCCGGTGGTCTTCTGCTGGCTGATCTCGCCAGACAATTGGGCTATTCTCTCGTCGTTGTAGCCCGTCCCGACCTGGGAACGGTCAACCACACCCTGCTGACGACTTTTGCCGCACAGGGGATGTCCATTCCCTGTGCCGGCTTCATGATCAACAACATGCCGGAAGCCCCCGACGAGGCCTGCGCCTCCGCTCCCAAGACACTGGTAACCCTGGCTTCCGCCGATCTGCTGGGGGTTCTTTCGCACCATCGCGGCAGCCGGCGCGACGTTGTGTCGGCCCTGGCCGACGAAATTGCCGGGCTGAACACCCTCCCCTGGATGCTGATGAATTTCGGCCTTCGCCACCTGATTGCAAACAAGGGATAGATTGGTGATGGATACCCAGACTCTCCTCCAACTGGACAGGGACCATGTCTGGCACCCCTGCACCCAGCAAAAGGACCATGAAAAACTGCCGCCGATTGCTATTGAGCGCGCCGAGGGGGTCTATCTCATAGACAAATCCGGCCACCGCTACATCGATGCCGTATCATCCTGGTGGGTCAATCTCTTCGGTCACAACCACCCGCGCCTCAATAATGCCCTGAAGACCCAGATCGACAAAGTCTCTCATCATATTTTTGCCGGCTTCACCCATGAACCCGCGGTGGAACTTGCCAGCAGGCTTTGCCGTCTGGCTCCGGCGGGTCTGAACCGGGTGTTTTTTACGGACAACGGTTCTTCGGCCGTGGAAGCGGCCCTGAAGATGAGCTTTCAGTATTGGCAGCAGACGCAGCGACCGCAGAAAACCAAATTCGTCTCCCTGACGGACGCCTATCATGGTGAAACAGTGGGAGCGTTATCGGTGAGCGGCTGCAGCCTCTACAAGGACATCTATCGCCCTATCCTGCTGGAGGGATTTCAGGTGCAGGGCCCTGACTGCTTTCGCTGTCCCTACGGACTGCAGCGGGAATCCTGCCCGGCGCCCTGCTTTGAGGCTCTGGGAAAATTAGTGGCAGACCAGCATCAAGAAATAGCCGGCATCATTGTCGAGCCTCTTCTGCAGGCAGCTGCCGGCATGCGCATCTATCCGCCAAGCTACCTGCGCCAATTGCGCGAACTCTGCGACCGGTTTGAGGTTCACTACATCGCTGACGAAATCGCCACCGGTTTTGGTCGGACGGGCAAAATGTTCGCCAATGATCATGCCGGAGTTTCTCCCGATCTCCTGTGTCTTTCCAAGGGCATCACGGGGGGCACCATGCCTCTGGCCGTGGTCCTTGCCACGGACCGGATGTACGACGCCTTCTATGGGGATTACGTCGACCTCAAGGCGTTTCTCCATTCCCACTCCTATACGGGCAACCCCCTGGCCTGCGCCGTGGCTGTGGAAGTTCTCCATATTTTCGAGCAGGAGAACATTCTGGACTCCCTTGCCCCTAAAACAGCCCTGCTAGCCGACAGCCAGTCGCGCTTTGAGGCTTTGCCCCATGTCGGCGAGGTCCGGCAGTTGGGTATGGTCTGGGCTGCTGAAATGGTCCAGAAGAAAGCCGGTAAAATACCTTACCCCTGGCAGGAAAGAAGGGGGCTGGAAGTATACAAATGCGCCCTTGAGCGAGGCGTAGTTCTTCGGCCATTGGGAAACGTCATTTACTGCATGCCGCCTTTGACCACCACGGAAAACGAACTGCGAGAGATTCTCGACGTGGCCTACGAGGCGATTGCAGAGGTAACACGTTCGTAATACGAAAACAGCCTGGCATCCTCGAATAAAAGGACTGCCAGGCTGTTTTTTCATGCGATCAGAAGCCCCTCCGGACTTTATTTTCTGGACGCCTGTACCTGACGGCCTCCTTTGCGTATGTCCGCGAGAATTGCTATGGCCTCGCGGGTGTAGGGATCTTCCTTGAGGTCATCAATCCACTGCTGGTGTTTTTCCTCTTTACTCAACTCTTCCGCCTTTTGGTCGTCTTTTTTATCAGCCAAACTGTGGGGCGCTCCCCCCTCGGCTTCAAGGCGGGCTTTGCTCTCCTGCCACTCTTTGTGAACGGATTTCAGGTCAATTGCCTGCAGCGTCTTGTCCCGTCGCGCCAAGGCGGCTTCATTCTGCTCGATGATCTTGGCAAAGTCCTCGTCCCGACCGATGCGCTTTTCACTGGCCAGGCGCAGGTCATTGAGGGCGCCTAGAGGCTCGCTCCAGGGGCGAAAAGCCGTTTCCGCTACCGTATCCCAGGGAAGGGAGTGATCCAGGTATTGCTCCCCCGTTTTCAGATGTTCGAGATTGTCGGGCAGGACAATGTCGGGAACGATACCACGATATTGGGTGGATTCCCCCGTGATGCGGTAGAACTTCTGGGTGGTGACCTTTAAGGCGCCCAGGGGCAGGTATTTACCCATATTAAGGAAGGGAACCCGCTGGTTCAGGTCGATCATGGCTTGCACCGTTCCTTTGCCATGAGTATGCTCCCCGCCGACAACGATAGCGCGGCCGTAATCCTGCAAAGCGCCGGCAACGATTTCGGAAGCTGACGCACTGAAGCGATTGACCAGCACGATCAGGGGACCTTTGTAGCCGATAAAAGGATCGCGGTCCTCGAGGGTTTCCATGCGACCGTCACTGCTCTTGATCAGGACGACAGGACCGGTTTCGATAAAGAGGCCGGTAATGGAAACGGCATCCATCAGCGAACCGCCGCCGTTATTGCGCAGATCGAGAATCAGCCCGTCTATACCCTCTTTTTTGAAGGTTTCCAGTTCGGCCAGCACGTCATCGGTAGAGTTGCGACCTTTTTTGCCGTTCTGCGTGGCGGCAAAGTCCCGGTAAAAAGAAGGAATTTTGATGTAGCCGTAAGAGAGGCTCTTTTGCGGCCCGGAAAGTACTGCCGACTTGACGAAGGATTCCTCAATCTGGACCACATCGCGCACAATGGGGATAATCATCTGCGAACCGTCGCTCTTTTTGACGGTGAGGCGCACTTCAGACCCCTTTTTGCCGCGAATCAGCGCCACGGCATCCCGAATGCGCGTGTCGGTCACATCGACGGGCTCACCGGAACCCTCCCCTACTTTCAGAATGACATCTTCCGCTTGCAACTGGCCCTGTTTGGCGGCGGCGCTGCCGGGTATGATGCTGACAACCTTGATATAGCCGTCTTCTTCCCTGAGCAGGGCCCCGATGCCCTCCAGCGAACCGCGCATGCTGATATCGAAATCTTCCTTCTCGGTAGGCGGCATATAATTGGTATGGGGGTCGAACGCCCGGGCCACCGTGTTGAAATAGCGGTCAAAATGATCCCGCAGGGTTTCCTGCTGCATGCGTTCCAGAAAGTCTTTCTGACTTTTAAGGACTTTTTCGCGGGCCTCCTGAAAGAGGGCATCCTCAGAAAGTTCAGCCTGACTTTGGTCCGCCGTTGCCTTCTCTCGATCCTCACGGAGATTGAGATACCGAACGATCACTTGATATTTAAGGTTTTTGCGCCACCGCTGGTGAAGTTCGTCCAGAGTGGAGCAGTAGTCCAGCTTTTCCGGATCGGTTTCAAGGTTCTCCGGTTTGTCATAGTCAAGGTCCTGGGACAGGATGCCCTCGACCATTTTGGAAACCTGTTCCACCCGTTCTCGCAGGATAGATGAAGCCACAGCAGGCAAGGTGATCTTGCCGAGGTTCATTTCGTCATCGATAGAAGTTCGAAAAGCCTCCAACTTCGCGACATCCTTCTTCAGCAGAAAACGCTTCTGAAAATCGAGCTGCTTCAGGTAGAGATCGTATGCCGCGCTGGACAGTTCGTCGTCCATCTGCTTGTGGCTGAAATGGGCCATGATAAGCTGGTGCCGCAAAATATAGCTGAGCAGTTTTGCCCTGCCCGCCTCTTCAGAGTCGGTGACCTGAGGAACATTCAGAGCGCCAGAAAAACTGGTCAAAAGCAAAAACAACAGCACGACCAGACCGGTTTTCCAGGTCAGTCGCTTCAGATATTTAAGGTTGAACATGAAGTATGAGCTCCATCTGCTTGAAATGATGTAGTGTGTATTGTTGAATTGGACTGGAACAGCTTACCACAGGATGCCCCAAAAAGGGAAAACAAAGTCCTTCTGTCTATCCTGTCAGTTCCCACCAGCCATCAAACAGGGGAAAATACAGGGCGGAGCGTACAGGGCGAGAAGGTTCAAGGCTGGCATAAAGACGGACATAGGCAGCGAGTTGGGGGGCATACTTCTGGGCTTCTCTCTGCATGAACGGTTCATGGCTCATGCCCATATCCTCGGTGATCTTGTAGTCGATGATCCAGCGCACTCCCTGCCCGTCGACAAAAGTCCTGTCGATGATGGCATGAACCTGCCGGCCATCGATGACCCCGGAGAGAGGCACTTCCGTTTCGGACTGCCCATGGTTAGCAAGAATCCACCGAGCCCTGTCGCTCGTCAGAACAGTTCGCAAAGCTCGCAGCACCTTCTCTGCACCCTGCCCCGCTTCTTCCAGGGGAACACCCAAGGCATTCAGTTCTTTGATAATGCTCCCCCGGCGTTTTTCCAGGCGTTCACCTTCCCATTGGGAAATGCCTTCCCGGGCTAAAGCTTCAAGGTAGGTGTGGGTGACGGTCCCCACGTGACGGGCGGTTTCAGACTCCCAACCGGAAAAAAGGCTGGCCTCGTCCTTGCCGCCTGACGGGGTCAGCACAGCAGGAGAGGCAACAAAGTGGGAGGCTGGAAAGACCGGCAGGGTCCAATCGACCGGCAAGCGGCGAAGGGTTCGGTTTTGAACCAGGGCCTCCGATTCTTTGGCAGTGGGTTCGGAATCCTGTGGCAGACTTGAAAAAGCTTCCTCCACCACCGGCCACAGTTTCTGTAAAAGGGAGCCGCTGGCAGGGACAAAGCCATTGTCCCGGTTGCACCGGGCGTGCCCGAGCAGGTGGAGATGATGGCGAGCCCGCGTGGCCGCGACGTAAAGAAGGCGGGTCACCTCGAGGTCTTCCTTGTCCTGCTCTATATGGCCCAACAGGTCAAACAGAGGGTTGTTGTCTTTGGCGCCCTGAGACTCGATGGGAGCCATCAACAGCCCCCATTGGGGTGATTCCAGCCAGCGCATGAGAGGCTTGTCGCTGCGGCGGGGGGGATGGCCCAGGCCCGGAAGAATCACCGTATCGAATTCCAGCCCCTTGGCCTTGTGGATGGTCATGACCTGTAGGCGTGCATTGCTAGCGGCATCCGCCGTAGCGAAGAGCTTGGACAAGCTTTCTTTCAGCGCCTCGAACGATTCAATATCGCCACCGGCGTCGTGCTGCTCAAGCAGGCAGAAGACCGTGTCGGCATCAGCTAGATCGGCGGCCTCGACACAGGCTGGCCCGCCGAGAGAGGTCCAGCTGCTCTCCACCAGCTGGCGCACGCCGATTCGGCCTTTATACCGAATCCCGTTGGTGAGAATCGGGACGACGCGGCCCAGACGTTTGCGGCCGTCAGAGGACAGAAGACTTAAGGTTTTAGGTTCCTGAATCTGTTCAAGGACAGTCCGGTCCACTCCGCCATGACTCAGCACATGAAGATCGGCCAGCGTCAGACCGCACCAGGGGGCGCGCAGGACGGCCAGCCACGCCAACCGGTCAGCCGGATGAAGCAAGGCCATAGTCAGGGACAGGATATCCTGAGCCACAGGCCTTTGCTTGAGGGAATCGATTTCGTGCGCCTGATAGCTGATTCCGGCCCGCCGCAGCGCCTGCAGAATTTGGGTCAAATGGGGGCGCGAACGTACGAGGATCGCCAGGTCTTCTGCTGGATGCTGCTGCTGGGTTTCTTTCACGATCTTCACCACAACGTCGGCTTCCGCGGCCGCGTTCTTGTCGACCAGAGGGTGAAAGGTCACGGCTTCCCCTGGCAAGGCAGGATGAACGGCCTCGGCCGGGCTGTAAGTAACGGCGCCTCTGGATTCGTCCTCCTGCCGGGGGAAAAGTGCGGAAAAACTGGTATTGATCCAGCGCACGATCTTTTCCTGAGACCGGAAGTTAGCGCTCAGATTGAGCGCCTCCAGCCGTAAGGCGGCCAGGCCCTGCTTGCGGACCTGCAGGAAAAGCCCTACTTCGGCTTCGCGAAACCGATAAATGGACTGCATGGGATCCCCCACGACAAAGAGCGTTCGCCCGTCACCAGGGGTCCAGCCCGACGTCAGGGCTTCCAGCAGGAAATACTGCTGAAAGGAGGTGTCCTGAAATTCATCGACCAGAATATGTTGAATTCTGTTGTCCAATCTCAAAAGAAGGTCAGAAGGCTGCCCGTCGGCCTGCAGGGCGGCCAGAGCCTTCAGGGCAATCTCGCCGTAATCGGCCTGACTCTTTTGACCAAAGACCAGCCAGAGTTCAGCGGCAGCCAGCAGCAAAACGTCGATGAGCGATGACAGCACCTCCCACTGCTCGTCGGTGTAGAAGGGTGGCGGCAGCATGGCAACCTGTTTCAGTTGCTCCGCCAGACCGGGAATAGCCTCGAGTTGCCGGATGACCTCCTTCAAGGTTTCCTTCATGTCCCGATTGAGGCCGGGACCCGGCGGCAAACCGATCGTAGCATTGAGTGCCTGGCGAAAGCTTCCCTTGGCGGTCAACAGCAAATCGGCCAGCCCCTGCCAGAGGAGCAGATCATTCGGATTCTCCCCGGGAAAACGAGTGACGGAGCGCAGGGCACCGAGAGGTCGGGAATCGCCCTCGGGCAGATTTCCAGCGGCAAAGCGGGCCGTCGTAAGCAAATCAGGCCGCAGGGTTCCAGGTATGTTTTCAGCGAGAAGAGAAAGCTGCTTGGCAATCAGTCGGGCCAGGGCTTCCTCCAGCTCAGCCCGCTCACTTTGGGGATTCCCTTGCACCACATGGCGGAGCCACTGGTCGCGACGGGGCAGCATGCTGGTCAGCAGCTCCAGCAGCTTATCCAGGCGATTGTCGAGATGAGCCAGCAGAACCTTGACGGCCCCATGCCCTTCTCGGTCCCCCTGAAGTCGAGCCAGCACGTTTTCGCAGGCTTGTCGGTATAAGGGTGACGGGTCATCGGCCACATCCGGCATGCCTCCCAGGCGCGACAGCCAGGGCATGCGGCGAACGAGGGAGGCATTGAAACTGTCAATAGTCTGGATGGTCAAAAGCGAAGGGTTCCCCAGGATATTCCACCCCAGGGCGCGGTCACGATCAAGGGCCTGGCGGGCGAGTTCCCAGGTTCGCGCGGCATGGGGCTGCTCCGGCTTGGGGCCTTGCGCATTGCTGAGAGATTCCAACAGGCGGTGCCTCATCTCCCCGGCCGCTTTTCGCGTAAAGGTGATCGCCAGGATGTCATCAGGACGGCCTACCGTCCCCAGCAAAGCCAGAAAACGCTGAATAAGGAGTTCGGTCTTGCCGGACCCGGCCGGTGCCTGGACAATGAAGGAACGCTGAGGATCAACGCCCTGCTCCCTTTGGCGGGCATCGGCAAGAGCCATGGTTTCGGTCTGGTTCAATCGCTCTCCTCCCCGGCCTGATCCTGTTCAAAAACGCGACATAACGGATGGAGGTCGCAATAGCGGCAGGCCCTGCATTCATCCACGGGTCTCACGGCGGCCTCGCCGCTGGCAAAGGCTCGTGCAATGTCTTCGAGGTCCTCCAGCCAGCGATGCGTCAACTGACTCCACTGCTCTATCCCCTGACGCATCAATATCTTTGATTGATCAACGGAGTCCACTCGCGGCAGGACATCTTCTTCTTTGGTGATGCCCTTAAAACCGCATTCGTCGCTGCGAATGACGGCAAAGGCCACCCCGGCGAGAGAGTCTGAGCCTGTGACGGAATTCAAGCCATAGAGGGCGAGTTGAGGCTCAAGCAGCGGGCGGTCCAGGAGGCCTTTCAGGTCGGGCTGGCCGGTCTTGTAGTCAATGATCACCAGGCTGTCATCGGGCAGGCGATCGATGCGGTCGGTGCGAACCTCCAAGGAAAGCGGTCCGACCGCAACAAGCTGCCGTGACTCCACCGCCTGCACGACGAAAGAAGACCGCCTTTTTTCGACCTGCTGCAGCCAGAACGAAACCAGGTCCATGAGGCGCTTTTTTTCCAGATCCTGCACAAAATGGGGCATATCCGGATCGTTTGTCATGAAAAACTGGGGCGCCACGTCCTGGATGCAGGCCACAACCCGCAAGAGCAACTCCTCATCGCTTAAAGCAGCGAGACCGGCAGAGTTACCGGTAATCGACCAAAACCTTTCCAGAACCGCGTGCAGCAAATTCCCCCTTGTGCCGGAATCGATACCAAGGACACTGGCCTGAGGTACTTTGACCCGAAGACGATGTCCGGCAAAGCCTCTGAAGGGACAAAGCGCCTGATCCCTTAACACGTTGGTGCCGCCGCCCACCGTTTCTTTTGCCGCCACAGGAGGCCCAGTCTGATCGACCAGAGATTCCAGCTCAGCACAGGAGGTATTGAGGAGGCGAATGGGATCGTGGCTTTGACCGAAGGGATTTTCACCGTCAGGAACGGCAGTCACGAGGGGGCTGGGACGCAAAAGACAGTCCCCTTCCCACTGCGGGTAGCTCAGCCTGATGTTTGGGGCCGATCTAAACAGACGGAAGCAGACACGATTCGCGTATTCCAATTCACGTTCGCCACTGGAATGAGGCATTTGGTGAGTGGCTTGCCAGGAGGCAGGCAGAAAAGGATTAGGCCGCGCCCGGGCAGGCAGGGTGTCTTCATCCAGGCCCATAATCCAGAGATGGTTGAATTGAAGACCAGCGGATTCCAGCAGCCCCATGATCTGCAGAGGGCTCTGCGGGCCCTCAGGCTGAAAAACGGTTTCAGAGGCGATTCTCCGCAGCAGACTGAGAGCCGTCCCGTGGCTAACGGGAGGACTGATGCCATCGAGACTGGCCAATTGGGGTAGAATTTTTTCCTGCCAAGCCTTGTAAAGTTGATAATCCTGACTGTTCAACGCCCTCTCCCCGGGCCACCCCAAATCGACAAGGAGACGGGAAAAAGTAGAAGCCCAGGCGCCTGGCAACTGGCGGCGCTGGCCGCTTCTGAACTCACGGAGGCTTTTCCAGATATCCCCCATCTGCGGACAGGGAAAGGGTTGTTTGCGACTGACGTCCTCAAGGCGCGACAGGGAAAAGGTCTTCTTACGAAGAAACCGCAGGCCCAGTTCACAACGACTGCGAGTGGTGACTTCCTGCTGACTCCCCTTAAGATAAGGCGTACGCAGCAAAAAGCTGGCCTCATCCATCGAAAGCCTCAGACCCGGTTCCAAGACCTTCAGGGCCGCAAAAACAAGCCCCATATCACTGGCGCGTTCACCGAGGGAGAGGGTGAAGCTTTCCTCTTCAAGAGCAGGATTCAGTCGGGCCCGGGGATCGATCTCCGCTGGAAAAATCCTTTTGATCAGGGACTGATAGCGAGGCAGGTCAGGCACCACGACCCCGATGTTCGTTTCGCCCGACGCCAACAGGTCTCGGGCCCATAGGGCTGCGGCCCTAACCTCGGTAGCCCTATCTTGACAGGCCAGCAGCGCTGAACACCCGGGGGTTCCTTCTACAGTGACAAAACGGGCATCACAGCCATATCGGGCAGCAAGTTCCCCGGCGAGGACGGCAAGTTGAGGCGAGATATCATCAAATCCGATAAACAGAGTGCTGGCTGCCACGGAAACCCGCTTTTGGACAACCTCCCTGAGAGCGAGGCCAAGCAACCCGGCCTCATCGACCCAGTGCCCGTCGCGACACCTCTGCTGGTAGGCTTGTCGCCAGCGACAGAAGGCTTCCTGATCGGCCGTGAGGTGGGACGTTTCGATTTCGAGGCCATAATCCTGCAGAAGTTGATGGGCTTCGGCGGCCTGAAGGGCCGTTTTGGAAAGGTGGAGAAGATCGTTCCCGGTTTCAGTCGCATCCTCTTCAATGACATTTTCCCAGAGGTGCAGAGCGGCAAAGCGCCCTAAAAGCTGGGAGTCATCACCCAGTGAAGCCAAAATTTGCCTAAGCCAGACATTCAGGCTGAGAATTTGAGGCGTCCTCCAGGCCAAATGGCCCTCTTGATTCATCCGTTGATCGAAGGCCTGGCGCAACTGTCGCGCCAGACGCTTGTTCACGGTAAGAAGAAGAGCTCCTTCTTGCGCCGCCTCAAGAATTGTATCCCGTGTCAGGCAGGTGGTTTTCAACGGTTAACTCCCGATTGGGGCACACGGGATCGCTGCCACCAGAAGGCGAAAGCAGCGGCCAGCAGAGCACCGATACCGTCCGCCAGAATATCCAAGGTCTCGAATTGACGATTGCTGGTTAGCAGTTTCTGCAGGATTTCCATGCCAACACCAAAACCAAGGGATACGGCGAAGGCGCCGGCCCAGGTCACCCGGGGAGAACGCCTGAACATCTGGAGCACGCCGCCGGTGCTCAGCGCCAGTACAGCATAGGCCAGGGCATGCTGAAGTTTGTCCCACGACAAAACCTCCCAGGCCGGCACCGGGGGAGCAGGATCGAGAGAGAGCCACAGGATGCTGGTTGCAGAAGCTAGAAAGAAAAAAATGCGAAAAAAAACCGGGAGATGATTCACGGTACAGGCCCTTCCAAGCAGTCAATGATTGTGAAAATACACCGATCGGCAAGGAAACTAAAGGAGAAATCCGTCCGTGTTGTATCAAGGATTGTCAGGTGCAGGCAAATAGGCTATAAGAAGGCGGTTCTTAATTTAACCTGGGAGGATGGCTTGAACGTTTCCATTATCAGAAGATTGTGGGTTCTGCTCGGTGTTTACGTGGTTGGATTCTACGCATCCTGCCTGAATCGCTTTACAACCAAAGGGTGGCAAAATATCCCCTCCTCCGGGGGCGTTCTGCTGGCCTCCAACCATATATCAGGGTATGAGACGGTCTTCCTGCCCTGGGCTGTCATTCGACGTTTTCCGTTGCAGATGATCTGGGCTCCGGCGAAAGAGGAACTCTTTACCAATCCGTTCCTGGGCTGGCTGTTCCGCTCCTGGGGCGCTTTTCCGGTTCGGCGGGGAAGAGACGTGCGGGCCGGGGAAAACATCTCTCAGCTGTTGCAAACCGAAAAAGTCATGCTCTTCCCCGAAGGAACACGCCACAAAGACGGTACCCTCGGCAAGGGCAACCGTGGCGTCGGCAAACTGATCTACGACAGCCGCCCTGTTGTCATTCCGGTAGCGCTGTCAGGACTCAATCACTGGAAGTTTCCAGGATTTGGCCAACGGGCACAGGCTGAATTCGGCGCCCCAATCGATTTTTCCGATCTATTTTCCTGCGAGAACAACAAAGAAACGCACGTTCTCATTGTCGAGCGGGTCATGAACCGCATAGCTGAACTTCTGCCAGAGCCCGCTACCTTGGATTAAGACAGAACCTCCTCTTCTAGGCGACCCTGCTCAGCCGAGATGTGGGCTGTCTCGTTTGCCGCAACAGGTGCAATCTTTCGATCAGCTTCGAGGTGTTTTCTTCGGGGCTGCCATCCAGAAAGACGACATCGGCCAGCCGCTGAGGATACCGCTCTTCCAGGGCCTTGACCAAGTCGGCATTAAGGCGATTGGCGGCGACAACAGCACGTCCGGTACCCAGGTAGTTCATCAAGGCGACCACCTTGCCGGCGAGACTGGAACCTTTCGTTTCGTCCGACGCCGATAAATCGGGAACAATGACACGATAGCCCGATTGGGCCAAAAAGCCTTCCTTCGCAATGGGCTGCGCTTCCCCTCCCAGCAAAACAACGGCCTTGCCCTGCCCTTCAACACAATAACTGATCTTTTTTCCGTTAATGACCGCTTTCATGGCAATCCTTTCTTTATGGTTCAAAGATTAAAAACCTTGTGACAAACAAACCATGAGCAAGGAGTATACCATTGTTCTACTATTTAATTTTTATTGTTTTTTTGTTTGAGTTCAGGTACTTACAGGGGTGGAATATCACACCAGATTGAATATCTTGCGCTGTTTTTCGCAAAAAAGCAAAAGTTGATGACGCCAGACTCTCGGATAGGTGCAGCGACTAAGCTCGATTAGCCATATTAAAAACAAGGACTTACAAGCTCTTTTGATTCTCTTGCAATTTATAGAAAACACTTTTTTATTTTTGCAGAAATGCAAAGAATGAGTAGGCAGGAAGAAAGTCGGCCCCAAAATACAGACATTTTGGGGCCGACTTTATCAGGATCAGTGGTTGTGGAATTCAAACTCGAACTGACGTTTCTGGCCGTCGGCCAACTTGGTTCCCACCTGAAACTTATACATTCCCTTCTCCTTCAGGGCAATATCAGAACCATAGCCGCCATGCATCCCCATAAGCTTGATAGCGTCGGACGTCCCGCCTGACGGTGAGGTGATTTTCAAAGCAACAACACCCTCTTCGATCGGTTCAAAATTCTGGGTATCCACAAACATGACCATAAAATGATGGGTCGCATCCATACCCATCTGAGCCATTGCTTTGGAGATATCCTTCATCTCAGCCAAGGCCTCTACGCCGCTTTCCGTTACCGAACCCAGGTCAACCATCTGACCGGCGGCTTCCATGCCGGCATGATTCATTTTACTGTGATCAATATCGGAAGCAGCAGTAGCAAAGACAGGTGACAACAGAACGGCAGCGAAGAGAAACAGAAATACCTTCATTGAATCCTCCATGGTTTAGTGCTCGCTTTGGAGCGGGAATAAGAAGTACTTACCCAATACGCTTAACATTATTCATGCCATTAAAAAATATATTCAATTTCGGACAGTTACAAAAAGGGTCTATTAACCGGGCAAGCTACGTTGTAGAAAATCCAACAGCTTTTTAAGAATATTCCACGGCAATCAGCACGGAGTGCCTGGCTGCCAAAAAACTGTGCTGTTCTTCAGCATGGGACAACCATAGAACTTCTGACATGGTATACTGAAAAACTCGTAACGGCACCAACAAACCGGGGGGATAATGACAAACTGGAAAAATTATACAAGAGAGTCGCGAATCGCTTACTTTTCGATGGAAATAGGTCTTTCCGCCGACATTCCCACTTATAGCGGCGGCTTGGGAATTCTCGCTGGCGACACCATCAAAAGCGCGGCAGACCTTAAATTACCCATGGTGGCGGTCACTTTGGCAAGTCGCAAGGGGTATTTTCGACAGGTGATTGACGAGGAGGGGTGGCAGAAGGAACTTCCCGTAGACTGGAAGCCCGAATCATTCATGGAACTTCTTCCCACCAAAATCCTGGTCACGGTTGAAGAGCGTGATGTCAAGGTTCAGGCCTGGCTCTACCGGGTTAAAAGTCCCACGGGCGGCGAGATCCCGGTACTTTTTCTCGACACGGACATCCCCGGCAATGTCGAGCAGGATAGACACATTACCGACCATCTTTATGGAGGCGACCTGTCCTATCGCTTAAAACAGGAAATTGTTTTAGGGATTGGCGGGGCCAGGATCCTTGATGCCTTGGGCTTCTCTATTCGCAAATACCACATGAATGAAGGCCATGCCAGTCTTCTGACCCTTGATCTTTTGAGTCGCGCCAGACGCCCTATCGAGAACACCTGGGATGAACGGGCGGCCTGGGATACGCAGCACGTTCTTGAGCATTGTGTTTTCACAACCCATACACCTGTTGAGGCAGGCCATGACAAATTCCCCTACGACCTGGTCCAGAAAGTTATGGGCGAACCTGTACCGCTTGCGCTTCTCAAAGAGCTCGCCGGCAAGAGTGAGTTGAATATGACCATGCTGGCTCTCAATCTCAGCCGTTATGTCAACGGGGTCGCGAAGAGACATGGAGAGGTTTCCAAATCACTCTTTCCCGGTTTTGAAATTCACGCCATCACCAACGGCGTCCACCCCTTCACCTGGGCGTCCCCCTACTTCGTAACGCTTTTTGATAAGTATATTCCGAGCTGGGCGCATGAGCCCGAACTTCTCGTCCGGGTTGACAATATTCCGGACGAGGAGATCTGGGACGCCCACTGCGGGGCCAAGGCCTATCTTTTTCAGTACATTCAGGAGACCACAGGAATCGAAATGGATCCGGAGGTTCTTACCGTAGGCTTTGCGAGACGATTCGCCACCTATAAAAGAGGCGATCTGATCTTTAGCGATATAGAACGGCTCATCCGCATGGGAGCCGGTAAACTGCAGCTGGTGTTTGGCGGCAAAGCTCATCCAAAAGACGTTCCAGGCAAGCAGCTTATTCAGAAAATTATCGGCCAGATAAAATCACTCTATCCGAAAATAAAAATAGCCTACCTGGAAAACTACAATATGGACGTGGCCTATCGCCTGTTGCCCGGGGTGGATCTATGGCTCAACAATCCCATCCGCCCCTTGGAAGCTTCCGGGACCAGCGGCATGAAGGCGGCTCTAAATGGCGTACCAAATTTCAGTGTTTTGGATGGCTGGTGGATCGAGGGGCACATCGAGGGGGTTACAGGGTGGTCCATTGGCCCGCCTCCAGAGAAAAACCCCAGTCAGGAGAATCATTCCGAAGAGGATGCCAACGACCTGTATGACAAGCTGGAACACATCATCATGCCCATGTTTTACAATGACCGTGAGGCATGGATCCGTGTGATGAAAAACGCTATCGGCAAAAATGCGTATTATTTCAATACGCATGTCATGATGCGACGCTACGTGACCGAAGCTTATATCCGTTAAAAATTTCGGACGAGAGAAATGGCGTTACCAGGATCGCGGGGTTCCCGTGTCCATATGAACAAACTGTGACTTGGGGTAATAGCCGACGCCACCCGACCGGAGAGAAAGAGCCGCATTACGAAGATTCTGAAGGTCGATGCCGGGAAGCCGGATATCAATGGCCTGCCCCTGAAGATGAAGGCTCTTGCTGGCAACCCCTGAAGTGTTACGGGCCAGAAATTCATTGGTCTCAGGTGAGCGATAACCGGATATCACCTGATAGGGACGAAAAGCCCCCACTTTCTGGCGTACCTCATGCAACATATCGAGCAACTGGATATCAATACTCTTAACCTCGCCGTTTCGATAATCTCGAAGAAGATAATCGATATCAGAGAGAGTTTCCGGAACGTATTCACCGTTCGCCCAGAAGACAGCTTTGTTAAGCCTTTCCCCCGTGTGAATGTTGTGCAAGGAGATCGTTTTTTCGGTGGCCGTAAACTTCTGCAGTTGCGCCAGGGCCTGACCTGGAAGCCCTAAAGACACCAGAGAAAGAGCACCCATCGTCAAGAAGTGACGCCGTGACAGATAAGACCATTTTTCATTTTTGTGGTGCATCATGTCCTACCAGTTCTCCTGATCTAATAAATCCTTGAAGGCTACCTGCCCCCACAACTTTAGCAAAACCCGCACCAATATCTCCACCCCTGGAGAAAATCATCTGAGACCGAACCGATCAGAAGGGACAAGTCATTATAATTACGTAGCGGCAGGCCCAAATTATCTTTTTTTCACAGAATTCAGGGAATTGGTTATTTGCGGTTGGCGGGTCACCCTGCTGACGTTTTTTTGGCACAGTCGTCAGTATTTTCGCGAGGGCTCAAAAAAGCCTGTTCAGGCGAGTCCGAATGCCCACATAAGTGCGATGGCCACAAAAATGGATGGCAGCATGTTGCCGACCGGGAGTCGCCTGATGCCAAGGAGGTCAAATGAAATAGCAACGATAAGCAGGCCGCCGACTGAGTTCATTTCAGTCATGACAGGATTGGTCAGCACGGTTTTGGCCAGGCCGGCCAACAGGGTAAGCCCACCCTGATAGACAAAAAGTGGGATTATCGAAAAAACAACGCCGATTCCCAAAGTTGAAGTCAGGGCAACCGAAGCGATCCCATCAAGGGCTGCCTTGGCGTAAAGAATCGATGGTTTTTCTCCAAAGCCATCCTGGATTGCCCCCATGATAGCCATGGCACCGACACAATACAACAGACTCGCGGTAACAAAACCTTCGGCAATTTTGCCTGAACCCGAAAAGCGTTTCTGCAGATATTCACCGAAAAGCTCCAGTCGGTGTTCCAATCGAACCAGTTCCCCGACTAAACCGCCGAGGATAAGACTGCCGATAGGGATCATGGGTTGCTGGCTCTGCAGGGCCAGTTGAAGCCCGATCAACAAAACGGCCAACCCCAGAGCGCACATCAGCGTGTTGCGCACCCTGTCTGACAGCAAATGGCCGAGACTGCGTCCGATAACGCACCCGACGATGATCGCAACAACATTGACGAGAGTCCCCTTCAGCAGCACTCTTCCTCCACACGATCCGCTATAAGAAAAAAGACCCGCCTTATCCGGCAGGTCTTCTGAATGGCGGCCCCGGCGCGATTCGAACGCACGACCTACCGCTTAGGAGGCGGTTGCTCTATCCTGCTGAGCTACGGGGCCCGATATTTAAAGGGCCTATTTATACTTCAGGGAAAAAGGGATGACAAGGGTTTTTTCCTAAAAGGTCAGGAGGCTGAAAACCTTATCCTCCGGCAATTTCTTGCGCCCCTGCAGGAAGGCCAGCTCGGCCATGAAGGCGCATTCTACCACCTCGGCTCCCAATTCGGTTACAAGGTCATAAACGGCCACCATGGTTCCGCCCGTAGCGAGCAGATCGTCGGCAATAATCACTCGGTCACCTTCCTTGAAAGCGTCTTCGTGGATCTCCAGCGTATCGGATCCATATTCGAGTTGATAGGTCTTGCCACGGGTCTTGTAGGGAAGCTTGCCGGGCTTGCGGACCAGAGTAACCCCGGCGCCGAGTTTGTAGGCCAGGGCGGATCCCAGCACAAAGCCCCGAGCTTCGACGCCGACGACCTTATCGATGCGCTGACCGATGTATCGATGAGCGATAAGATCCACCATGCGGTGAAAGCTTCGTCCGTCAGAAAGAAGAGTTGTGATGTCCTTGAACACAATGCCCTTCTTGGGAAAGTCCTGTATGTCCCTGATAATATTCTTCAGCTCATCCAAAATAGAGGCTCCCTCTTAAAAAAAGATATCGCGCGACCAGAATCCAGGCTTCCTACAAAGAGCCTTGGCTTTCTTCCATGATTTTTCTTAACTTTTCCAGGCTTTTGGCCTCAATCTGCCGAATACGTTCGCGGGTAACCCCAAAACGCTTTCCAATGGTGTCCAGGGTTTGTGGCTCACGATCATCCAGGCCGAATCGCAAGGTTAGAATGTCCCGTTCGTTATCACTCAAGGTATCGAGCCAGTCGGAAACCCGATTGAACTTGTTCAGGTCCTCGATGAGTACAGCCGGATCGGCAGCTGTGGGGTCCTCAATGGTATCAATGAGGCTGTAGTCGTTGTTTTCCCCCATGGGATGTTCGATAGAGTAGGTCTTTTTCACCAGAACCATGAGCCGATTGATGTAATGGGGTTCAACCCCCATGGCTTCAGCAATTTCATCGATCTTGGGATCCCGGTTGAGCTTCTGCAGAAGTTCACGGCTTATTTTAATAAATTTGTTGATGTCGTCCGAAACATGAACCGGCAACCGTATGGTTCTGCTTTGATTGACCAGGGCCCTTTCAATCGATTGTCGAATCCACCAGGTAGCGTAAGTTGAAAAACGGCATTCTTTGCTGAGTTTGAACCGTTCAACCGCTTTGATCAACCCCATGTTGCCCTCCTCGATCAAGTCGAGAAAAGGCAGCCCGCGATTCATGTAGCGCTTGGCGATTTTTACAACAAGACGAAGATTGGACTCGATCATGCGATCCCTGGCGGCCATATCCCCCTGGGATATGCGTCTGGCCAGATCCCGTTCGTCCTGGGCCGTCAAAAGGGTCGTTTTTTGAATTTCCTTCAGATAGAGTTTGATAGCATCGTCGGAATGGCTGTCATCTTCTTCTGCTTCGGCCTCTTCCTTGGACTCATCTTCGGCCTCCAGGGAAATTTCGGCCTCCTCTCCATCCCCTTCTTCGTGGTTCTCTGAATCATCAAAATCGGCCAGCAATTCATCCATTACAGAAACCTCTCATGAAAAAAACCGTGTAAACAGCGCTAGAATTCTAAGGGATTGGACTCTTTAAGGCAAGTACAAACTCGGATTGACTGCCTCCTTGCCCTGCCTGATTTCAAAGTGAATCCGGGGCTCCCCACCGCCGGGAGGCACGCCGGAAAGAGCAATCTTGTCGCCCTTGCTCACAAAAGAATCGACCGAAACAAGATTTTTGTCGTTAAATCCATAAACGGAAAAATATGAATTGTCATGCTTGACGATAATGAGATTTCCGTACCCGCGGATTCCGTTGCCACTATAGATGACCCGTCCCGCACCGGAAGAAACCACGGCCGATCCTCGGGGCACGGCAATTTCCAACCCCTTGTTTCCCCCACCGAATTTTTTGACAACACGACCCTTTACCGGCCAGATAAACTGGCCCTTGCTGGGAGTCTGCGGCATCGATTTGGGAATCGTGGCCGCGGCGGGAGGTCGACTTTTGTTTGGAGCCACTGCAACAGTTTTTGAGGGAGAAGGCTTTGCCGGGGTATGCACCGGAACGGGTTTTGGGGATCGGATTGCCGGTGTGGGGGAACTTGAATGGACCGTGGAGGGAACCTTGCGCTGGTGGACTGCGCCCGGAACAAAAAGTTTCTGACCAACCTGAAGCCGACTGGGATCACTGATCCCATTGACACGGGCCAGATACTGTTCGTTGACGCCATAGACACGGCTTATGCGGTAGAGGGTCTGGCCCTCCCCGACCTGGTGGTACACACCTGTCGTCGGCGTGCAACCTGCCAGGGATATTAGAAAAACCACGAAGATAAGAGTACGCAAAAGCAGCCCGTTCCTATGGATCGATCGATTGTTGTGCCTCCCCTTTTCTGTGACAAAGGTGCCTGAAGATATCCGTTCAGTCAATCCCGAAGCTATGCAGCCAGCTCTTCGCCTACAAAAGATGCCGGATAACAATGAAGCCCCCGACAAGGAGCACCACAAAGACAATCGTCAGCAAATTGAAATACTTCTCGATAAAAGCTCTCATCGCCGGTCCGAAACGGAAGATAAGCCAGGCGACAAGGAAAAACCGCAAACTCCGTCCAACGGCTGAAGCCAAAACGAAGACCGGGAAGTTAATATCAAATACGCCAGCGCCGATAGTGAAAACTTTATAGGGAATGGGGGTAAATCCTGCCGCAAAAATCGCCCAGAAATCATAGGTAGAAAAAAGATTTTGGACCTGATGAAATACCTGCGGGGTGAATCCGGGAACGTAGGCGTAAAAATACCCGGAAACCCCTTCCCATAAGACCATGCCGATGCCGTAGCCGCCCATCCCCCCCAGAACGGAGCCCAACGAACATATCAGGGCG
The DNA here is from genome assembly GCF_024197615.1 of Desulfuromonas sp. KJ2020. Classification (NCBI taxonomy): domain Bacteria; kingdom Pseudomonadati; phylum Thermodesulfobacteriota; class Desulfuromonadia; order Desulfuromonadales; family Desulfuromonadaceae; genus Desulfuromonas; species Desulfuromonas sp. KJ2020. The sequence goes on along the minus strand of NZ_JAKUKE010000003.1, from coordinate 809,851 downwards.
AAGCGAAAGGATTTCGCTGGAACGGAAATGCAGAGGGCCAGCAGAAGGACATCGGGGGGAATGGGAAAAAAAGAGGATTCCGCGAAGGCCAGCAGAAACAGTGCAGGTGCCCCAAAGGGTGTATAGGCCCAATGAAGAACCCAATCGTAAAGTCTCCTTACCAGGTGCACCTCAGATATCCTTTTCCGACCATCCGTATTGTCCGACCAGGGGGACGAAGCGACAATCCAGGATGTTTTCTTCGTAAAACTGACTCCCGTTGCGGATAATCCGTTTTAAAATCTGACTCCCCTTCTCACCGACTGGAATGACCAGACGACCTGTGCAGGTCAGTTGATCGAGATATTTTTCCGGTACGGAGGGCGAACCTGCGGTAACAATAATCGCGTCGAAAGGCGCCTGTTCCTCCCACCCGAAGGTTCCGTCAGTGACTTTGATGTGAACATTGTTGCACCCGGTCTGATCCAGAACTTTTCGTGCCCGGCGGGCCAGAGCAGGGTGTCTTTCCACTGAGTAGACACGTGAGGCGATTTGGGAAAGCACGGCAGCCTGATATCCGGAACCCGTTCCGACTTCCAGGACCCGTTCTCCGCCCTTGAGAAGCAGGCATTCTGTCATCTTGCCCACAATATAGGGCTGAGAAATGGTCTGTTTTTCCCCGATAGGCAAAGAGAAATCACTATAGGCCTGGCTTTGAAACGCCTCTTCAACAAATAAATGACGTGGAACGGCGAGCATGGCGTTCAGAACCAAAGGATCGCTGACGCCTTTTCCCTTGACGAGTTGCTCAACCATGCGTCGGCGGGCTATGGAAAAATCCATCATGAAGATCTCTTAAAAGTCGGATGCACGTGGGAGGTCAGGCAAGCTTGGCAAAAACGTCAAGATCCCAGCGCGAAAGACCCGCGAAGGATGTGTAATTGGTCATATCGAGATGCAGTGGCGTTATAGAAACATATCCTTCGTGGACCGCATGAAAATCGGTCCCTTCGACGTTTTCAAATCCTAGCTCTCCGCCGCCAATCCAATAGTATTTTCGCCCTCTCGGGTCAAGGTTTTCCACCACGACATCCCCATATCGGCGTTTCCCCTGCCGGGTCATCCGTGCACCGGCAGGACGGCCCTTGGGCACGTTGACATTCAGGAAAGTATCGGGTGGCAACCCGTAATCGAAGATTTTTTGGGACAACGCGTAGGCTGCCTGACCAGAGAAGTAAAAGTCGTCATAGGAAAAGGAATCGGCCGACAAAGAAACAGCCATGGCTGGAACGCCCATCAGAGTGGCCTCCATAGCCGCAGAAACGGTGCCTGAATAGGTAATGTCATCCCCCATGTTCCCTCCCTTGTTTATGCCGGAAACAACAAGAGCGGGGCGTTCGGAGAGAAGGCCGTGGATCCCGAGGTTGACGCAGTCTGTAGGTGTTCCGTCAACAGCGATAACGTCAGTTCGAATTTCATCTGCGCGGAGGGGGGAATGTAGCGTGAGAGAGTGACCAGCGGCACTGCGTTCCCGATCAGGTGCGACCACGACAACCCGCCCCAGTTTAGCCAGAGCATCGACCAGTGCGCTCAACCCGGGGGAATGAACTCCATCATCGTTGGTAATCAGGATAAGCAAGGGGCCTCATGAATGTACCAAAAGAAACGACCGGGGGAAGACCCGGTCATTCTTTAAAGGTTGGTGGTCATGGAGTCTCTGAGTTTGGCTAGATCGTTTCGCAACTCTTTCAAAATCGATTGCGTGTCAGAGGTTTCAGGCTGGAATGCTTTTTCCGTCACAGGGAGGCTGTCTTCGTTTTGAAGTTTGGCCTTTGCACCGGCGATGGTATATCCCTGCCGATGGAGCAACTCCTTGAGTTTCAGAATCAGGTCGACATCTTTCTGCTGATAGATCCGTTGGTTTTTACGGGTCTTGGCCGGCCGAAAGCAAGTAAACTCCGATTCCCAGTACCGCAAGACATGAGGTTTGACCCCGGTCATGTGAGCTACTTCGCCAATCTTGAAGTAGAGCTTCTCAGGGTGAATTTTCATGACCTATCCGATCGCTACCTGACGCAGTGATCATTCCCCATTAATCGCGGCCTTAAGTACCTGGCTCGGCTTGAAGGTAAGAATTTTCCTGGAGGTTATTTCAATCTCCTCCCCTGTTTGCGGATTGCGACCACGCCGTGTTGCCTTTTGTTTGACAACAAAATTGCCAAAACCGGCGATTTTGATCTTGTCGCCATCCTCAAGGGTCGTTTTCAATATGTCGAAAACCATTTCGACAATATCAGCGGATTCCTTTTTGGAGAAACCGGTTTTCAAGTAAACATTTTCGACAAGGTCCGCCTTAGTCATGGCACCTCCACATAAAAATAGTACAGGTATTTGAATTCACGGGTTTTTTTATACCACAGGAATTTAAGACGATCAACCGATTTTTTTAACGAATTTCGGCGCCCAATCTTTTCTCCAGAGCTTTAACAATTTTACCGTGAAGCGCGGCTATCTCTTCATCTGTCAGAGTTTTTTCCATGGAGCGATAGCGAACGCGTATAGCCATGCTTTTCTTGCCTTCAGGGACCCCTTTGCCCCGGTATACATCGAAAAGAACGATCTCTACGACTTCGGCGCTTTTGGCCTTGTTGGCCGCCTCGAGAACCTCATTGGCCGGGGTCGCTTCATCAACCAATAAAGCACTGTCCCGATAGACCTCCGGGAAGCGGGAAAGAGGCTGAAACCCGGAAAACCCACTGGAAACATCCTGGAGCAAAGCCACATCCAGATCCAGCAAATATACGGGGGTGTCGATTTCAAAATTATCCAGTATCCTGGGATGCACCTCACCCATCACGCCAAGGTGTTTTCCTCGGCAGGTCAATGCGCAGGATTTGCCGGGATGAAGATAGGGCTCTTCCATTTTATCGCCATCCCAGGACACCCCATCAACATCGAAACAACGCAATATCCCTTCGGCGACGCCTTTCAAATCGTAAAAATCAACGGGGCTGTTTTCCTGAGCCCACCCCTCAGGCTCTCGGCGGCCGCAGAGAATGGCACACAGGCGCATGCTCTCATGGGGTAACTCCTCGCCGGATCTCACCGTGAATACAGGGCGAAGTTCAAAAAGTCGAAGGTCCTTAGAACGATAGGCCAGGTTGCGGGCAACGGTCTGCAGAAGGCTGGGGACAAGGGTCGTCCGCATGACAGACTGTTCTTCGGTCAGAGGGTTCAGGATTTTGACATTTTCCCGCCGAGGGTCCCCTGCCGGCAGTGCAATAGCATCCCATGCGGAGGGCGAAACAAAAGAGTAGTTGATGATTTCGGAAAAGCCGGCGCTGGCGAGGAAATTTCTGGCATTGCCGGAGGCCTGAATCGAGGCCGGCGGGGTATGGCAAACCGATCGGCCAACAGGCATGGTTACCGGAATTTTATCGTATCCGTTTAGGCGGGCGACTTCTTCAATGAGGTCGATTTCTCTTTCCAGATCGTGGCGAAAAAACGGCACGGTGACGTTCAGGACCTCGTCTTCTGAATCCCCTTTTCTTTCGACCTCAAGAGCAATGGAGCGCAGCAAACGTTCTATATCCGCAAGGCTCAGGGTCAGTCCCAACACTTCGTTGGTCCGGTGTGCACTCACGGTTACGGACCGTTCAGGCAGCTGATTGGGGTAGACGTCCAGCATACCGGTGGCGATTTTGCCGCCGGCAAGCTCCTGAATCAGGGTGGCGGCTCGATTCAGGGCAACTGGAACCATATTAACGTCGGCGCCGCGCTCGAATCGGTGACTCGACTCGGAATGAATGCCCAAACGCTTGCTGGTCCGCCGGACGGTGCGCGGATCGAAGTAGGCGCTTTCCAGCAGGATATCGACTGTCTCCGGCTGGATTTCGGAGTTTTCACCCCCCATGACACCCGCAAGAGCGACCGGTCCCTGCGCATCACAGATGACCAGGTCGCTGGAATCCAGTTCACGCTCCTGGCCATCGAGAGTGTTGAACTTCTCCCCTTCCCCAGCCCGCTTGACAATAATTTTTTTACCCCGCAGCAGGCTGAAGTCAAAGGCATGCAAAGGGTGACCAAGTTCCATCATCACATAGTTGGTCACATCGACCACATTGTTGATCGATCGCATCCCCAAAGATTCCAGGCGACGCACCATCCATGCAGGAGAGGGGCCGATGCTGACGCCTTGAATAAGGCGAGCCGCATACCGAGGGCAAAGTTCGGGCTCCTCGACAGTGATGGACGTCAGAGCACTGATCGCCACATCGGTATCGGGAATTTCCACCGCTTTCGCCACCACGGGTTTTCCCACCATGGCACCGACTTCCCGCGCCACCCCCAGGACACTCAGGCAATCCGAGCGATTGGGCGTCAGACCAATTTCAAAACGGGCATCCTTCATCTTCAAAGCATCAAAGACAGAAGTCCCTAGGGGCAGACCCTCAGGCAAGATCAGGATTCCGGCAGATTCTTCAGAGAGTCCCAGTTCCCGTTCAGAGCACAGCATGCCCTGGGATTCGAGCCCCCGAATTTTGGATTTTTTAATCTTAAAATCGCCGGGCAGAACGGATCCAACCTGAGCCAGAGCCACACAATCACCCTTTTTGTGATTGGTGGCACCGCAGACAACCTGGACGGTCTCTTTCCCCGTATCCACCTGACAAACCGTAAGGCGGTCAGCCTGTGGATGGGGTTCGACCGAAACGAGCCTGGCAACGATGACACTGTCGAGCCCCTCTCCGATGATCTCAAGAGAGTCCACCTCAAGACCTGCCAGCGTCAACCGATGGGACAGGTCGGCAGCCGACATATCGAAATCAACAAATTCTTTTATCCAGCTTGAAGTTACGATCATTTATTAAAGTCCTTTACCAGGAATTAAATCTGACGGAGAGATAGACATCCACTCAAAATTGACGCAAGAATCGCATATCATTTTCGAAAAACAGACGCAGGTCATTCACTCCATATTTCAACATCGCAATGCGTTCCAGTCCCATCCCAAAGGCGAAACCGCTGTAGATGGCGGGATCATAATTGACAGATTTAAAAACTTCTGGATCGATCATGCCGCTGCCGAGGATTTCGAGCCAACCGCTGTTTTTACATACACGGCAGCCCTTACCACCGCAGATAACGCACTGCATATCCACTTCGGCGCTGGGCTCGGTGAAAGGGAAAAAGGAAGGACGAAAGCGCACCCCGATATTCCGCCCGAAATACTGGGTCACAAAGGCCGTCAGTATCCCCTTAAGGTCACCGAAAGTAATGTGACGGTCGACCAGAAACCCCTCAATCTGATGAAACATTGGGCTATGCGTCAGGTCTGAATCCCGACGATAAACCGTGCCGGGCGCAATGACGCGAACCGGTGGTTCGTGTTTGAGCATCGTGCGAATCTGCACGGGTGAGGTATGGGTGCGAAGAACCACCTCAGGGGAAACGTAAAAGGTGTCCTGCATATCGCGGGCAGGATGGTCCTTGGGGATGTTCAAGGCTTCAAAATTATAAAAATCCTTTTCCACTTCAGGTCCTTCGGCAATACCGAACCCAAGGGAAAGGAAGATTTCGGAGATTTCCTCCGTCACCAGCGTGATAGGATGCTTAGAACCGCGATACTGTTTTCTTCCCGGCAAGGTAACATCAATGCGCTCTTTCTCAAGGCGCAGAGCAATTTCACGCTCCTTGATTGCCGCCAGGCGGTTGGCGAACAGTTCTTCAAGGGTTAACTTCACCTGATTGGCAAGAGCACCAATCACGGGACGCTCTTCAGCGGAGAGACGGCCCATTTCTTTCATGATGGCGGTCAATTCTCCCTTTTTGCCAAGAAACCGGACGCGCGCTTCCTGTAAGGTGACTTCGGTCTGCGCGGATTCGATGCTTTCTCTCGCCCGCGCGAGCATATCATCAAAGTTCTGCTTCATTGTTGCCCCACTTGGTGGATAAAAAGAAGAAAGGAAGCCCTAGGGCTTCCGAAAGTGACAAATAAAAAAAGAGATGAGGAAGGCCCTCATCTCTTTTTTCGTTTTACTGCAAATGGGCCTTGGCTTTATCCACGACCGCGGTGAATCCGCCGGGGTCACTGATCGCGAGCTGAGCCAGAATTTTTCTGTCTAGTCCGATCTCAGCCTTTTTGAGGCCATGGACCAGACGGCTGTAAGAAATCCCGTTTTCGCGTGCAGCCGCATTGATTCGCGCGATCCACAGAGCCCGGAAATCGCGTTTTTTGACCTTGCGGTCGCGAAATGCGTAATTCAGGGCGCGATCGACGGCCTCGGTAGCGCTACGAAACAATTTGCTGCGGGCGCCACGATACCCTTTGGCCAATTTGAGTACTTTGTTGCGTCTGCGTCTCGCTTTGAAACCTCTTTTTGCTCTCGGCATGTTCTGCTCCTTCTAGTGGTGAAATAAGCGGTTTCCCGCTGCCGGATCTGAAGGGGGAGACTATTTTCCCCTCAGTTCACGGTCTTAAGCCGATAAAGACCTTATGCCTAGAGATAGGGGATAAGGGCTTTTATATTCTTCTCATCCGCTTTGTGAACCAGCGTTCCCTGGCGCAGATCACGTTTGCGCTTGGTGCTTTTTTTGGTCAGGATATGACTGGTAAAAGCTTTATTACGACGAACCCGTCCACTTCCGGTTGTACGAAAACGCTTTGCAGCGCCACGATTGGTTTTAATTTTGGGCATTCTCCGAATCTCCTTCGATTTATTTATTCAGCAAAATTTCTGATAGGTTTCTGGAGCCTTCCAAGCACAATATTCTTACTGTTTCTTATTGGGAGCCAACACCATGGTCATAAACCGACCGGCCATGCGAGGGGTCATTTCCACCGCGGCTATATCCTTGACCTCATCGGCGATGCGATCCATCAGGGCTCTACCGAACTCGGGATGAGTCACTTCGCGACCGCGAAACATGACCGTCACCTTAACCTTGTTTCCGTCATCAAGAAATCGTCTTGCGTTTTTAACCTTGAACTGGAAATCATGCTCTTCGGTCTTAGGCCGCATCTTGACTTCTTTTGTTTCAACTTTGGCAGTCTTTTTCTTGGCTTCTGCCGCCCTCTTGCTTGCCTGATATTTGTATTTGCCATAATCCATGATTCGGCAAACAGGCGGCACGGCATTGGGGGACACCTCAACTAGATCGAGGCCCCTTGCGGTTGCGGCGGCCAATGCTTCCTCAAGGCTCAATATACCGAGCTGTTCTCCTTCGTCGTCAACGACCCGGACTTCTCTTGCTCGAATGGCACGATTGATATTGGTCTCTTGCTTAGCTATGGTGTCACCTCCTAATGATATAACCTGCATTCATCCTGAACCAACTGGATGAACTCATCAGGTTTCATGGCATTCAAACTGTCTCCGCTGCGGTGGCGTGGAGAAAGGGTTCCTTCTTCCACTTCCTTGTCACCGATGACGAGCATGTAAGGTATTTTTTCAATTTGAGCTTCGCGAATCTTGTAGCCGAGCTTTTCGTTGCGTAGGTCTGAATCCACCCGAACACCCGCTTCACGCAACAATTGTGTCACATCCCTGGCGTAATCGGCTTGCCGGTCTGTCACATTCACGACACGGGCCTGCACAGGGGAGAGCCACAAAGGGAAGTTCCCGGCGTAGTGCTCAATCAGAACACCCACAAACCGCTCAATCGCCCCGAGAATGACTCGATGAACCATAACAGGGCGATGCCTCTCCCCATCTGGGCCGACGTAACTCAGATCAAACCGCTCAGGCAGGGTAAAATCGCACTGGATTGTAGCACACTGCCATCTTCTGTCAAGGGCGTCCTTGAGCTTAATGTCGATCTTCGGGCCGTAAAATGCACCATCCCCCTCATTGACCTCAAAAGGCAGTCCCGAATCCTTAAGAGCGCTCATCAAGGCAGCAGTCGCCCGCTCCCAGTCCACATCGCTGCCGATCGATTTTTCAGGCCGCGTGGAGATCTCCATCTCATATTCGAAGCCGAAGATCTTCATGACATCCTGGACGAAACGGAGGACTCCCTTGATTTCACCATCCAGTTGGTCGGGAGTACACAGAATGTGGGCATCATCCTGGGTGAAGCCGCGAACCCGAAGGAGGCCATGCAAAACACCCGATTTCTCATGACGATGCACGGTGCCAAGCTCAAAAAAGCGCAACGGCAGATCCCGGTAGGAGCGCTTTTTGGATTTATAGATAAGCATGTGAGACAGGCAGTTCATGGGTTTGATCCCATAACTCTGCTCGTCCACTTCGGTGAAGTACATATTTTCCCGGTAATTTTCATAATGACCGGACGTTTTCCACAAGTCAGTGCGGAGGATCTGGGGTCCCATGACGATGTCGTAACCTCGCCGCAAATGCTCCTTGCGCTCGAAATCCTCCAGGATAGTGCGCAGCATGGCTCCCTTGGGGTGCCAGATGACCAGGCCGGCACCAGCCTCATCGTTAAAGCTAAAAAGGTCAAGCTCACGCCCCAACTTGCGGTGGTCCCGCTTGCGTGCTTCTTCAAGCTTGTCCAGATAGGCCTTGAGCTGCTTCTTGTCGGGGAAAGCCGTCGCATAAATGCGTTGCAGCATGGCGTTTTTTTCATCACCCCGCCAATAGGCGCCGGCCAGGCTGGTCAGCTTGAAAGCTTTAATTTTCCCAGTGGAAGGCAGGTGGGGGCCACGGCATAGATCGACGAATTCTCCCTGGCGATAAAGGGAGACGGTCTCATTGGGGAGGTCCTCAATCAATTTGACCTTATAGGACTCCCCCATCTGCCGAAACAGTTCTATGGCGCTGTCCCGAGTCATCTCCTCCCGTTCAATGGGGAGATCGGCTTTGGCCAGTTCAGCCATGCGGGATTCGATCTTTTCGAATTCTTCGGGGGTAAATTTGTGGGTATCACTATAGAAGTCGTAATAGAAGCCGTTTTCGATGGATGGCCCAATGGTGACCTGAACATCTTTCCCAAAGAGATCCTTTACCGCGTGGGCCATGAGGTGAGCCGCAGAATGGCGATAGACGTCCAGGCCATCCGCCGAGTTGAGGGTAATCAACTCCAGTCGGCAATCCCCTTCAAGAGTCGACGTCACATCAACCAGCCGACCATCGACCTTTGCCGCAACGGACTGCCTGGCCAAACCTTCACTGATCGACCCGGCCACCTCAAGCACGGAAATCCCTCCGGCAACTTCCCGGATGGTCCCGTCAGGCAGTTCAACGCGAATCGTTTCCATTCTGCACCCCGCTAATGAAAAGAGGCATCCAAAGATGCCTCTATCGTTTAATCATCCCAGAATGTAATCTGGTAGGCACGGGCGGGATTGAACCGCCGACCCCTACCGTGTCAAGGTAGTGCTCTCCCACTGAGCTACGTGCCTACAACCGAAATGCCGGTAACTTTTATCAAACCGCATAAAGCAAGTCAAGCAATTTTATTACAGTCCAAGAGCATTTTTTAGTCGAGACTGCCTTCGATGCGAATCAGGTGGCTCTTTTCACGAATCACCTCAAGCGCGTCAATTTCATCAAGAGCCTTTTTGATATTCCCTTCACGGGCATCGTGGGTAACCAGGACAACCGGAACCGACAATCCCTCTTGGCGATCAGGCTGGATCATCGAGGCGATGCTGATGTCATGAGCACCGAGAATCCCGGCAATCTGGGCCAGAACTCCAGGACGGTCCATAACAGCGAACCGCAGGTAATAAGGACCCACGATATCGTCCATGGACTTGATCGGCAAATCCTGAATACTGGCGGGGCAATAACCCATAACCGGGGAACGCGTCTTAATTCCCTGGAGGATATTGCGCCCCAGGGACATGACGTCGCCCATGACGGCGCTGGCGGTAGCATCCATGCCGGCCCCAGCACCCTGCAGGGTCACGGGGCCCACAAAATCGCCGACAAGTCGGACGGCGTTCAACACCCCATCAACCTGGGCGAGGGGGTAGTCGTCAGGGATCATGGTAGGATGGACCCGGGCCTCGATTTGCCCACCCTCCTCCTTGCCGATCGCCAGGAGCTTGATTTTGTAGCCCATCTGTCTGGCAAATTCGATGTCGACCAGAGACAGCTGGGATATCCCTTCCGTATAGACCTTGGAAAAATCGACGCGGGTGCCGAAACACAAGGATATCAGCAAAGCCAACTTGTGGGCGGTGTCAATCCCCTCCACATCGAAGGTAGGGTCGGCCTCGGCATACCCCTTCGCCTGCGCTTCTTTGAGCACGGAAGAAAAATCCTCTCCATCTTCCGTCATGCGAGTCAGGATGTAATTGCAGGTGCCATTGAAAATTCCGAACACGCTATGAAAATTATTCCCGCAAAGATTTTCTTTAATGGCAGAAATTATGGGGATCCCTCCCCCCACTGCCGCTTCAAAAAGAACTTCCACACGGTGCTTTTCAGCCGCCTGCAGAATTTCCTGACCATGAACAGCGAGCAGCGCCTTGTTGGCGGTAACAACGTGTTTGCCATTTTGAATGGCCTTCAAAACCAGCGAACGTGCGGGCTCATATCCACCGATCAGCTCAACAACGACATGAATATCGGGGTGGCTGACAACTTCGTTCGCATCGGTAGTCAGCATGCCTTCTGCAAGGCTCACACCACGGTCACGCACGATATCCAGATCGGCTATTTTGACCAGATTCACCTTGCATCCGAGGCGCTGTTCGATGATTTTGGCGTTTTTCTGGACCAGGCGAACCACACCGGTCCCGATGGTTCCAAAGCCTAAAAGACCAATATTGATGCTTTGCATAATAAAACTCCACCCACAGAAAATGCGACCCTTGATTCAAAAGGCACGTTGACTACTCCCCTTGAAAGGTCAGAAGACATTCCATGTTTGTCAGGGAAGTATCGGTAAGAAGACGTTCAATAGCCCCCTGAAGAAACTCCTGGCTTTCCTTGGCTGGCGGGATAAGGGCCATGGCGACGCGCCTGAACCCGGCTCTATAAACAGTTTCCAGAGCTTGCCGTGCAAGACTTTCCATTTTTCTGGTGTCCAGGGATTGGGACCTGCCACCGCCCAAAAACATCACCCAGTCAGCAGAAACACGATGATCGCTCAGGACCATCAGGCGCTGCCCCATTTCACCACAGATGAATCCATCGAGCAGATTTCTTGTCAAAAGACCGCGAAGACGCCAATCAAGCAGAGCGGCAGCGCCACGAACTGGTTTTTGATCCTCAAAGATAAAGGAAACAATGACCTCCCCGTCCAGTTTGTCAGCAGGAAGATCAAGAACCCGCACGCGTGTCATGAAACAACAGGCCTGCTTTCACGTGATATCTTATCTAGAATGCCATTAACAAAGGAGGGTGTATCGACGGTGCCATATCGTTTACCAATTTCAATAGCCTCGTTAATCACCACATTGGACGGGATATCCGGCCGATAGAGCAACTCATAGGCGGCAAGGCGAAGCAGAGAGAGATCCACCCTGGACATCCTGTCCAGCGACCAGTTGGTCGAATGCCTGGAAATAACCTGATCAATTTGTTCCAGATGCTGGTCGACCCCGTAAATCAGCTCTTCGGCAAAAGAACGCTGGTCCAATGGCACGGAGTCCGAAGCTCCCTCGACCGGTTCGCCGAGAATATCGTCCTGAAAATGGAAGTTGTGCCAGAAATCCCCCAAAACAGTGTCAACGGTGGAATTCTGGTCAAACATACTGTAGATGATTTTAAGAGCGAGTTCTCGTCCTTTTCTACGCGTACCCATGCTCTTACAGTGCCTTGAAGAGATTGGCCATTTCAATGGCGCTGACAGCGGCGTCAAAGCCCTTGTTGCCCGCTTTGGTTCCAGCTCTTTCAATGGCCTGCTCGATGGTGTCCGTCGTCAAAACGCCGAACGCCACGGGAATACCGGACTCGAGACTGACCGAGGCAATCCCCTTGGAAACCTCAGCACTGACATACTCGAAATGGGGGGTAGCTCCCCTGATAACGCATCCGAGGCAAATGATCGCATCATATCGGTTGGTTTGCGCCACTTTCTTGGCCGCAATGGGAACTTCAAAAGCCCCAGGCACTCGAACCGTATGAACATCGTCACCGTTTGCCCCATGGCGCACCAGAGCATCCATCGCTCCCTCTACCAGACGGTCACAGATAAAACTGTTGAAGCGGCTCACAATCAGTGCGACCTTAAGTCCCTTGGCGTCCAATTTCCCTTCATAAACCTGGCTCATCATGATCTCCTATGCCGATACCATTCACAGGCAAAGCTGCACCTTAAAGATTTTCCAGAAGATGGCCCATCCTCTCCCGTTTCGTTTTCAAATACCGGCGATTGGCGTTTGTCGGGGCGACTTCCAGGGGCACCCGTCCAACGATCTCTAGCCCGTATCCCTCGAGGCCAACGATTTTTTTGGGATTGTTCGTCATCAACCGAAGCTGCCGGATGCCCAGCTCAGAAAGAATCTGGGCGCCGATGCCGTAATCCCTCAGGTCGGCCTTGAAGCCAAGAGCTTCGTTGGCTTCGACCGTGTCGTGTCCCTGGTCCTGCAGAGCGTAGGCGCGAAGCTTGTTGACCAAACCGATACCTCGCCCTTCCTGCCGCATGTACAGGATGACACCGCTGCCCTCCTGAGCTATCTGCTGCATGGCCGCATGAAGCTGATCACCGCAATCGCACCGCAGTGACCCAAAGACATCGCCGGTCAGACACTCGGAATGAACACGGACAAGAACAGGTTGGCTGGGATCAATCTCCCCCTTCACCAGGGCCAGGTGCTGGGCATGATCCACATCATTTTCGTAAGCAATCGCGCGGAATTCTCCACCGTAAGGTGTCGGCAAAATCGTCTCGGCCGCACGTCTTACCAGAAGTTCCTTGCGCATGCGGTATGCAACCAGATCAGCGATAGTGATGATTTTCAGACCATGCTGCTGGGCAAAAACCTTCAGTTGGGGCATTCTGGCCATCGTCCCGTCATCGTTCATAATTTCGCAGATGACGCCTGCAGGCTTGAGTCCAGCCAGACGGGCCAGATCAACAGAGCCTTCGGTTTGTCCGGCCCGAACAAGCACTCCCCCTTTTTTGGCTCTGAGTGGAAACACGTGTCCGGGTCGGGCCAGATCATTGGCGGTAGTCTCGTCGGCCAAGGCGACCTGAATCGTGGTCGCCCGGTCGGCCGCGGAAATCCCGGTGGTCACCCCGCGCTTAGCCTCGATAGACACGGTAAACGCTGTGCCGAAAGAGGATGAATTGTTCTTCACCATCAGGGGAAGATCAAGAAGGTCCGCCCTCTCCTCGGTCATGGTCAAACAGATAAGACCACGCCCTTCTTTCGCCATGAAATTTATGGCTTCAGGGGTAACCAATTCGGCCGCCATGGCCAGATCCCCTTCATTTTCACGGTCTTCGTCATCGACGAGGATAACCATTTTTCCCTGTCGAATGTCTTCGAGGGCTGCTTCTATTTTTCCAATAGGCATGTCAGGCACTTCCTTTCGAGAGGCGCAATCATGTCACATATATCCATGGTTTGCAAGAAATTCAAAGGTCACGGACGAGCTCTTTGGCCCTTCTGGGCGCTGCCCCAGAAGACGTTCAACGTACTTTCCGAGAATGTCCGTTTCGATATTTACCCTGCTCCCCTGCCGCATGTACTGAAGAGTTGTCTCGGAAAGGCTGTGGGGGATTATCATCAGCGAAAAATCCTTTTCCGTTACCTCGTTGACCGTCAGGCTGATGCCGTCGACAGCCACGGACCCTTTGACGACAAGATATCGGTGGCACCCTTCCGGTATGGAAATGACGAGGCATTCGGCGTTGCCTTCACGGCGCCGTGACCGAATCACGCCGACGCCATCGACATGGCCCGTCACAATGTGTCCGCCCAGGCGATCAGCAAGCCGCAGGGCGCGCTCAAGGTTGACCCGCTGGCCGACCCGCAACTCCCCCAGGCTGGTTCGGGTCACGGTCTCCCGGGAGACATCGGCGGAAAAAGCGCCTCCCCCTTTGGAGACGACCGTGAGACAGATGCCGTTGACGGCAATGCTTTCACCAAGCAGAAGATCATCCTGAGGGAACCGCGTGGAAACGGTAAGCTGATAACTTTCCTCACCCTTTTGGATTTTCAGCAGAGTTCCGATATCTTGAATCAGTCCCGTGAACATGAGTAAACATCTCCCTCCAAAAGGATATCCTCTCCAAACGATCTGAAACGAACGTGTTTGAGGCGCCAGGCCTCTGCCAGGCGGACAGCTCCCGGCCCGGCAAACAGACCCCGGCCATCTCCTCCCCCCAACAATACCGGTGCGATAAAAATCATGGCCCTATCGACCAATCCTTGACGCAAAAGGCTCCCATTGAGAACGGCACCACCCTCGAGGATCAGATTCTGGATTTCCATTTTGCCCAAGGCGAGCATGAGAGCGTTCAAGTCGACCTGCCCGTTTTTTTCCGGGAGCGTAAGAACCCGCACTCCGACAGCCTGTAACCGGTTGATTTTGGCGGGGTCGGCAGCCTTGGTGGTGGCCACCAGGGTGGACTGATCGGCAGAAAGCGTCACCAGAGCTGAATCTTCGGGGATGCGAAGAAAAGAGTCGACCACAACCCGGAGCGGATTTCTTCCCCCTTCCGGCAGACGCGTGGTCAAGCGGGGGTTGTCGGCCAAAACCGTACCAATGCCGACCATGACCGCGTCAGCCTTATCCCGCTGTTGATGCACATACAAACGACTGTGCTCGTTGGAGATCCACTGGGAATCCCCTGATGAGGTGGCACAGAACCCGTCAAGGGTTATGGCGGACTTGAGGGTAACCAAGGGTTTCCCTGTAAGCACATGCTTGGCAAAAGGGGCAATCAGATTGCGACACTCCTCTGCCAGTATGTCAGTCACCACCTCAACACCATTATCTGAAAGTAGCGCGACCCCCCTACCGGAAACCCTGGGATTCGGATCTTTCGTACCGACGAACACCCTCCGGACTCCGGCGGCCAGTATAGCTTCTGCGCAGGGCCCCGTCCGGCCATGATGGGAACAGGGTTCCAAGGTCACATACAAATTCGCATCGGTAGCCTGTTCACCCGCCTGTCGGAGCGCATTGATTTCGGCATGGGGCTCTCCGGCGCGGTGATGATACCCTTCTCCGACAATTGTCCCATGGCGGACAATCACGGCTCCTACCGCCGGATTGGGCCGGGTGCGCCCTTCGGCCTGGCGGGCCAGTTCGAGGGCACGGGACATATAATATTCAGGTGATTGTTTTGCAGGATTTGCCATATCAAAAAACTAAAAGAGAGGAATTATATGACGGAAGAGGTAGAGCAAGCGGATTAAGCGTTTTTGTTCTCTTTGGCCAGGATTTCTTTAAGTTCGGCCATGAACTCGTTGATATCCTTGAATTGACGGTAAACAGAGGCAAAACGCACATAAGCAACCTCATCAACGTTCCTCAAGGCCTCCATAACACCCTCGCCTATGCGACTGGCGTCAATTTCCTTTTCGCCACTTTCCTGCAGAGAAATTTCCAACTGATCCACCAGTTTTTCGATAGTGGCAATGGAAACAGGTCTTTTTTCACA
The DNA here is from genome assembly GCF_024197615.1 of Desulfuromonas sp. KJ2020. Classification (NCBI taxonomy): domain Bacteria; kingdom Pseudomonadati; phylum Thermodesulfobacteriota; class Desulfuromonadia; order Desulfuromonadales; family Desulfuromonadaceae; genus Desulfuromonas; species Desulfuromonas sp. KJ2020. The sequence goes on along the minus strand of NZ_JAKUKE010000003.1, from coordinate 794,341 downwards.
GGCACGTTGCATGCCCGCAATGATTTTCAAACGGTCAAAAGGTTCGCGGCGGCCATCCTTTTTGACAACCAACGGCAGAATCTCCTCCACCCGTTCATAGGTCGTGAATCGACGGCCACAGTCAATACATTCTCTTCTCCTGCGGATATTGTTCCCTTCTTTGCCCAGTCGGGAATCAATGACCTTGGTGTCTTCAAAACTGCAAAACGGGCACTTCATATCAGAGCTCCAGGGCCTTTCCGTCGGTAAAATCCGCAAACGAATGAACACCTATACCGGATTCAGCCAGCATCTCCAAGGAGAGCTGATCAGGATATCCTTCCAGATAAACAATGCGGGAGATGCCGGCATTGATCAGCATTTTGCTACAGATAACACAGGGGGAATTGGTGCAATAGAGAGTGCCACCACTGATGTTCACACCATGCTTGGCAGCCTGAATGATGGCATTTTGCTCCGCATGGAGCCCGCGACAGAGTTCATGACGCTCCCCCGACGGAACATTCAGTTTCTGGCGTAAACAACCCACTTCGGAACAATGAGCTATTCCCGACGGGGTACCATTGTACCCCGTCGCCAGAATATTCTTTTCCTTCACGACAACAGCCCCAACCTGGCGGCGCAAACAGGTAGATCGCCGGGCCACGAGACGGGCGATCTCCATAAAGTATTCTTCCCAGGTCGGCCGACTCATGCGGACAGACGATGCGCGTATAAAGGGAACTTCAAGCAGAGTTCTTTAACTTCCTGCCGAATCGTCTGCAGTGCGGCTTCGTTATCCACATGGGCCAGAGCGCGAGCCATCCAGGCAGCAACCATTTCCATTTCGGGCTCTTTCAGGCCGCGAGTCGTGGTGGCGGGAGTGCCGACCCGGAAACCGCTGGTCACAAAAGGTGACCGAGTATCGAAAGGCACGGCATTCTTGTTGACCGTAATGCCGGCCTTCTCCAGGGTCTCTTCCGCCACCTTGCCGGTAATGTCCTTATTCGACAAATCGACCAGCATAAGATGATTGTCCGTGCCGCCGGAGACGATATCAAAACCCTGACGATTGAGAGCCGCAGCGAGGGCCTTGGCGTTTTTGACGACCTGCCGGGCATATTCCTTGAAATCAGGGGCAAGAGCTTCCTTGAAAGCGACGGCTTTGGCAGCAATAACATGCATCAGCGGACCGCCCTGAATCCCCGGGAAAATATTGCTGTTAAGTTTTTTAGCATGTTCCTCACGGCAGAGGATCATGCCGCCACGAGGCCCCCGTAATGTTTTATGCGTGGTGGTGGTGACAAAGTCGGCATAAGGCACAGGGCTCGGGTGCTCCCCGGCAGCCACCAAACCGGCAATATGAGCCATGTCAACCATCACTATAGCACCAACCTTATCGGCGATCTGCCGAAAGGCAGCAAAATCCAGGGTCCTGGAGTAGGCGCTGGCCCCGACCACAATCATCTTGGGCTTATGCTCAAGGGCAAGCCTCTCCACCTCCTCATAGTCAATTCGCCCCGTTTCCTTTTTGACGCCATAAGGAACGATATTGAACAATTTACCGGAAAAATTAACAGGGGAACCATGGGTGAGGTGCCCGCCGTGAGCCAGATTCATCCCCAGAATGGTATCTCCAGGCTGACAGACGGAAAAATAGACGGCCATGTTGGCCTGGGACCCGGAATGTGGCTGCACATTGGCGTGCTCAGCCCCAAAGAGGGTTTTGGCACGGTCAATCGCCAACTGTTCAGCGACGTCAACGAATTCGCAGCCGCCATAGTACCGTTTCCCCGGATAGCCTTCAGCATACTTATTGGTGAGAACTGACCCTTGCGCTTCAAGCACTTCCTCGCTGACAAAGTTCTCCGAGGCGATAAATTCCAGACTGTACTCCTGCCGCCCAGTCTCTTTCTGGATAGCTGATGCAATTTCAGGATCAAATTTGGCCAGCAGTTCCGACATGTGACATTACCTCCGATTAAATAACTGAAATTAAGGTCTGCAATGGGCGTTTTACATTGGCTGCAAAGAAAATGGGCAGGCCAGAGGCCTGCCCATTTTCTTTTTGCCTCTAAATTTTTCCGGCACCTATGGCTCTTTCCAGCTCAGCGATTTTATCGAGCCGCCGCTGATGCCGTCCCCCCTCAAACTCGGAGTCGAGCCAAGCCGCCACCATCTCAATACCCTGGTCGGCCGCCTCAACGCGTCCTCCGAGCACAAGAACATTCGCGTTGTTATGTTCCTTGGCCATACGGGCCGTGAATTCGTCGTGGGCCAAAGCTGCCCTGACTCCCGGAAACTTATTGGCCACGATGGACATTCCGATCCCGGTGCCACAGATCAATATCCCGGCGTCTGCTTCTCCCAAAGAAACAGCCCGGGCCACTTTTTCCCCGAAATCAGGATAGTCAACGGACTCGGAACCATTGGTTCCCAGATCACGAACATCAACCTGTCTTTTTTTAAGATATGTTTTGACCGCTTCCTTGAGCTCAAGGCCCCCGTGATCACTTGCGATGATGAGCATTTTCGTTAATTGTCCCGGTGGTTATATTTTTTTAAAAAGCAGCGTCGCGTTGGTGCCGCCGAATCCAAAAGAGTTTGACAGGGCGACTTTGACGTCAGCCTTGCGCGCTTCATTCGGCACATAGTCTAGGTCGCACTCAGGATCAGGCTCCTCATAGTTGATGGTAGGAGGTACAACCCCGCGTTCCATGGCCAGCAACGCGTAAACCGCTTCAATCCCCCCCGCAGCACCAAGGGCATGGCCAGTCATGCTCTTGGTCGAGCTGATCAGAACCTTGCTGGCGTGGTTGCCGAGAACCGACTTGATGGCCATCGTTTCATAGAGATCGTTGAAATGCGTAGAGGTTCCGTGCGCGTTGATGTAGTCCACCTGATCCGCGGAGATGCCCGCAGTAGACAAGGCCATCTTGATACAGCGGGCGGCGCCCTCGCCTCCCGGAGCGGGCGCCGTCAAATGATACGCGTCACCGGTAAGACCGTAACCGCATATTTCCGCGTAAATTTTGGCCCCGCGCTTTTTGGCGCTTTCATACTCTTCCAGAATAAGAATGCCGGCGCCTTCCGCCATAACAAAACCGTCACGATTCTTGTCAAAGGGCCGGCTGGCTGCAGCAGGATCCTCATTACGCGTGGAAAGAGCCTTCATGACATTGAATCCGCCGATCCCGAGCGGAGTGATCGTGGATTCTGTACCACCAGCGATCATGGCGTCAGCATCCCCCCGCTGGATCATGCGAAAGGCGTCACCAATCGAATGAGTTCCTGTCGCGCAAGCGGAAACGGAGGAAAGATTGGGCCCCTTGGCGCCATATTTGATGGAAATCTGACCAGGAGCCAGATTAATAATCAGCATTGGAATGAAGAAGGGAGAAATTTTCTTATAACCTCCCTCCAGGCTGGCCTGATGATATTTTTCAATAGCGGGAAGTCCGCCCAGGCCGGCTCCGACCAGGACCCCGACGCGTTCGGCGTTGTCCTCGGTGATTTGAAGTCCGGAATCCTGCATCGCCAGTTCAGCCGCTCCCAGAGCGAACTGAATGAACAGGTCCATCTTTTTAATTTCTTTTTTGTCGATAAAATCTTCGGCATTAAAGTCTTTGACTTCGCCGGCAATTTGAGTAGGCAAATCGGATGCGTCGAAACGTGTTATCCGACCAATGCCGGATTTTCCGTTTATCAAAGCATCCCAGTTCTTTTCCACCCCGGTTCCAAGAGCGGAAACAACCCCGACACCTGTCACAACGACTCTACGCATGATGATACTCTTCCTCCGTAAGGGCGACTATACCCACCAGCGGGATGTTCTTCGCAGTCAGGGTCCTGCATTGGTTTCGCGGACACCAAACCGGACTTTTGGTACATGAGCAAAGAGCAAGGGAGGAGATACTTTCTCCTCCCTTGTCTGAACCTTAGGCCTGTTCGCTGATATAGCTGATCGCATCCTGAACAGTCTGGATCTTCTCAGCGTCCTCGTCGGAGATTTCAACGTCGAACTCTTCTTCAAGAGCCATGACCAGTTCAACGGTATCGAGGGAGTCAGCACCGAGATCGTCCATAAAAGACGCATCGTTGGTTACCTGGTCCTCATCAACACCAAGCTGCTCAGCAACAATCTGTTTAACTCTTTCTTCAATAGAAGCCATTTGCTTTTCCTCCTTTTTGTTGTTCAAGCCGATCGATGACCGGACAAGTGTTTGTACTTCCTGACTACCTACATATACATTCCGCCGTTAATTCCAAGCACTTGACCTGTGATGTAACCGGCGTGATCCGATGCTAAAAAGTTAACAGCCTGCGCAATGTCTGAGGCATCGCCAAGGCGGCCAAGCGGAATCTGCGCAGCCAATTCCTGGCGCGTTTTTTCCGGTAGAGCTTCGGTCATGTCCGTGGTAATGAAACCCGGGGTTATCGCATTGACCGTAATATTTCTTCGAGCCAACTCCCTGGCTACAGATTTCGTAAGACCAATGAGACCTGCCTTACTGGCACAATAATTGGCCTGGCCGGGATTTCCCATTTCTCCCACGACGGATGAAATATTAATGATGCGTCCGAACTTCTGTTTGGTCATGACCTTGGCTGCGGCGCGCGTACAGAGAAAAGCACCTTTGAGGTTGGTGTCAAGCACCGCATCCCAATCTTCATCCTTCATGCGCAGCAGCAGCCCATCCCGGGTAATACCGGCATTATTGACCAGGATGTCCAGTCGGCCAAAATGACTGACAGCAGTCTCGACTATACGATCGGCGTCGGCGGTGACAGCGACATCACCGACGACACTCACACAGGAACCACCGCCAGCTTCAATTTCACGGCACAAAGCTTCAATTCCCGATGCACTTCGAGCCGACACCACCACTTTAGCACCGGCCGCTGCCATGGCAAGAGCGATTGTACGTCCAATTCCCCGCGACGCGCCTGTAACTATACCAACGCGATCTTTGAGCATATAGCCTCCTAGAAGTTCGCCTGCAGATTTTTAAGGCTGACAGTGTCTTCCAGATTCCCCACAGGGATCCCTTTGGCAATGCGGCGGGCCAACCCGGAAAGAACCTTTCCCGGGCCCACCTCGACAAAACGGTCTACGCCTAGATCAACCATTTTAAGTACCGACTCGTCCCAACGAACAGGAGCACTCACCTGCCGGACAAGAAGATCCTTGATTTGAGCATAATCCTGGTTGGGCAGAGCCTCCACATTGCTGACCACGGGCATTTTCATGGCAGAGACCTTGACGTCATCAAGAACCTCTTTCAGACGGAGTCCAGCGGGGATCATCAAGGAACAATGAAAGGGAGCGCTCACAGGTAAAGGCATTGCCTTTTTGGCACCCTTTTCCTTCGCCAGGGTGATAGCACGATCTACAGCCTGAACGTGACCGGCGATAACGACCTGGCCAGGGCTGTTGAAGTTGGCTGGCGCTACGACATCCCCCTGCGCGGCCTCACGGCAGACGTCTTCAAGGTCCTTACCGTCCAGTCCGAGGATAGCGGCCATGGAGCCGGTGCCGACGGGGACAGCTTCCTGCATGAAAATTCCACGAGAACGGACCGTCTTGACCGCATCAGCGAAAGCCAGAGCGCCAGAAGCAACGAGAGCCGAATATTCACCCAGAGAATGGCCGGCGAGGTACGCCGGAGTGAGATGCAGTTCGGACTCAAGGACCCGAAGAGCGGCGACACTGGTCGTCAGGATCGCCGGCTGCGTATTGGCAGTAAGCTTCAGATCCTCTTCAGGTCCCTGGAAACAGAGGGTAGAGATCTTGAATTGAAGAGCATCATCAGCCTCTTCAAAAACCTGTTTGGCAACGGGAAAATTTTCGGCCAGCTCTTTCCCCATGCCGGCGTACTGAGATCCCTGTCCGGGAAAAATCAAAGCAACCATAATGGTTAAATCTCACTTTGTGTACTGAAATTACCAGCGGATTAGAGCAGCCCCCCAGGTCAGTCCGCCCCCGAAGGCATCAAGCAGAACCACATCTCCGGGCTGTATCTTCCCTCCCCTATTGGCTTCATCCAGCGCAATGGGTATCGATGCGCCCGAGGTGTTCCCGAAACGATCGACGTTGACGTAAACCTGCTCATCACGAAAACCAATGCGCTTAGCTGTCGCATCGAGTATGCGCTGATTGGCCTGGTGGGGGATAAAGAGATCGACGTCTTCAGCCGTCATCCCATTGGCCTCAAGAGCCTCGAAAGCCACCTCGGTCAGGGATCTGACGGCAATTTTAAAAACTTCGTTCCCCTGCATTTTCAGATAAGGCAGGCGGGCCTTCAATCCCTCTTCCGAAGCTGGGTTCCGAGATCCGAATCCAGGCTGATAGAGGAGTTCCGCATAGGCACCGTCAGCGTGCAGATGGGTCGAGAGGATACCCTTATCTTCATCGCAAGCTTCGAGAACAACAGCACCGGCGCCATCGCCAAACAAAACGCAGGTATTGCGATCTTCCCAGTCAACGGCGCGGGTGAGCACTTCGGCTCCAATGACAAGAGCTTTGGAGCCAGCCCCGGACTTTATCCGGCTAACTGCGGCATCAAGGGCATAGACGAAGCCGCTGCAAGCGGCCGAAACGTCATAGGCAGCGCAGTTTCGAAGGCCCAGTTTATGTTGAACGACGCATGCGGTGGCAGGCCAGGGGTAGTCTCCAGTGATCGTACCGACAATAATCATGTCGATCTCCTCTGGCTGGATACCGGCCATACTCAAGGCACGCCGGGAAGCCTCAGTCGCTAGATCGGAGGTCGTTTCATGTTCCGCGGCAACGTGTCGGGTACGGATACCGGTTCGACTGGTAATCCATTCGTCGGAGGTATCCAGAAATTTCTCGAGATCAAAGTTTGTCAGAACTTTATCAGGGACATAAGATCCAGTCCCCGTGATTTTGACATTTTTCATTTGTACCTTCCCCCCCCACCGATATGACCAGGGTCCAACCGTTTTGTCTACAAGTCTGTTTTGTCCGCTTGAATTTCGATTTTTTCAAGTTGGGCTACCAACTTATCGTTGGTTTTGCTGGCCACCGCCTCGCAAGCCATATTGATAGCATTCATAATGGCCTTAGGATTCGAGCCGCCATGGCAAATCATACCGACACCGTCGATCCCTAGCAGCGGAGCGCCACCGTATTCGGCATAGTCCACCTTTTTCTTGAAAGCCTTAAAGGCAGGTCGGGCCAGAAGGAAGCCGATTTTGGCAAGAAACCGGCTGGTCATCTCCTTCTTGAGCATGGTACCTACAGCCTCAACCAATCCCTCGGAGACCTTAAGGACGACGTTTCCGACAAAGCCGTCGCAGACAACAACGTCCGCTTTGCCGTTGTAGATATCACGACCCTCTACGTATCCAACATAGTTAAAAGGAGCGGTCCTGAGCAATTTATGCGCTTCTCGGGACAACTCGTTCCCCTTCTTTTCCTCTTCCCCATTGGAGAGCAGACCAACCCTGGGGCGCTCCTTGCCAAGGACGCTGCGACAGTAGACTTCGCCCATAAGGGCGAACTGGGCCAGATGCTGTGGTTTGCAGTCAACGTTCCCACCAACGTCCAGAACCAGAGTCTGGTCATTAAGGTTGGGGACGATCGTCGCTATTGCAGGGCGGTCAATCCCACCGATGCGTTTAAGCACAAACATCCCGGCCGCCATAGTGGCGCCGGAATTGCCCGCACTGACAACAGCACTGGCCTCACCGTTTTTAATCAGGTTGAAAGCGACACGTATGGAAGAGTCTTTTTTCTTCCTGACGGCATCGGACGCCGAGTCGCTCATCCCGACAACTTCACTGGCGTGCTGAATACGAATATCCAATCCCTCGACGGAATGCTTGCCTAATTCCGATTGGAGACTATTCGATTCCCCGACAAGAATAATGGAAATCCCAAATTTTCTTGCCGCAGCAACGGCACCCTCAACTTCAACCCGGGGAGCGTTATCCCCCCCCATGGCATCAACGGCTACGACAATAGACTTCAATCAGACCTCTTACTCTTCAGTACCAACGATCGTCTTGCCCTTGTAGGTGCCACACGAACCACAAACCCGGTGAGGCTGTTTCGGCTCCTTGCATTGGGGGCAGATCGAGATTCCAGGTGCACTCAGGGCATCGTGGGCGCGGCGCATATCGCGTTGGGATTTGGAAGTTTTCTTCTTAGGTACAGCCATTTTCAATTTCTCCTTCTGTATTCAAGCCCATCGGCTCTTTGCGTGCTCAAGGCACCTTTTTGACAGGATCAGACCTCTAACTTTTTTTATCGACTTTAAAATTTTTCAAGGCTGAAAACTTTAGACTGAAATCGCTTTTATCGCAGGAACAGACTTCCTGATTGAGATTGGCGCCACATTTGGGGCAGAGCCCTTTGCAGTCCGTGGCACAGAGTGGACGTAGCGGCAATGCCATGACCACCTCCTGCTGAACCGCTTCCCGCAGGTCGATAGTATCGCCAGAATAAAGCATCAACCCCATGTCTTCCGGAGAGATTTCGACATCATCCCCCTCTCCTTCGACCTCAGGGAGATCTTTGACATAAGTCAGAGCGAAAGAACTATGGATGGGAGCCCTATATTCGCCCAAGCATCGACTGCAATAAAAGACAGCTTCTACATTGACGGTCCCGGACACATTGACCATGCCATCAAGCAAGGCAATATTTAACCGGGTCTGGACAAGCCCCGGAAACAAGACCTCGTTTTGCTGCTGCATATCTGCTAAAACAGGAAAGGAAGCCGCTGGTTCAGCAAACTCAAGAGAAAGGCCCTCTTCAGTTATGTTGTCGATATGTATAAGCAAAAAGGTTTCCTGGCTGCAAGAAAGCGGTTAGTATAAAGACTGCCTTTGGTTTGTCAAGGGAAAAGACAGTCCTCAAGGGCAGCAAGTAAGCAGTTTTTATTAGCGTATATCCTCTCTTTTTGCAAGCCTTTAATTCAGCCCCAAAAGGCTATGGCAAAAGCGAGGAATCTTTAATTTTTAAAGGGAAAGGCAAACCCGGATGACCAGAACAGCCGAGGCTATCGACCACCTTGCCTCTATCATTGAAGCGCTAAGATCCCCCCAGGGTTGCCCCTGGGATGCCGCACAGACATCTGACTCCCTGAAACCTTTTCTCCTGGAGGAGACCTATGAAGTTCTCGAAGCCATCGATAGCGGGGAACCGGACGCTATCCGGGAAGAGCTGGGTGACCTGTTGATGCAGATCGTCTTTCATGCGCGCATATTTGAAGAAAGACGTCTGTTTAACCTGGCGGACGTCGCCAACGAAATATCCCAAAAACTCATCCGACGCCACCCCCACGTGTTCGAAAAAAGCGCGGAACTAGACCACGCCAGCCTGAGAGCACAATGGGACCGCATCAAAAACGAGGAGAAAGCCCAAAAGAATAAAAACACCCACCAGTTTTCAGGCATCCCCGCGAGCTTGCCAGCCCTGGCCCGCGCCATAAAAATCCTTGAAAAGACAGGTCCCAAAGAAATTGGGGCACAGGATCAGGTGAGAGTCCGGGACGAAGCGGTGCGGAAACTGGAAAAATTCAAGGCGACCCACAGGGAGGGCAACCCGAAACAGGCCGAAACAGAACTGGGTGAGATTCTTTTTTCCTTGGCCAGGCTGTGCTACACCTCTAAGGTAGATCCGGAAGAGGCCCTCAGAATGGCAACCAACCGCTACATGTCTTCGTGCTTAAAATAGACCCCATCGGGTTATCATTGCCAAAAACTCTTAGCTTTCAGGCAGGTCCCTTTCTTTTCCACACAAACAGTGGACAACTTGTGCACACCCCTGTGGATATTGCCTCCAGTGAATGGACTCAACCGTTAAATAGCGTATTGCCTATTATTTGTGCAATCTTTTTTCCCTTTATTTTCGATGCATTAGGTATGTGTTGGCAAAAAGAGCCCCAAAAGATCACCCCCTCCTCAAACCTCAACAATCAAAAGAGAAAAACGGAGAGATATGTTTATAAAGCTTTTGCTAATCTTCATCATTGTCCCGATCATGGAGGTCTACGTCCTGCTTGAGGCAGGAAAGCTCATTGGCCCTCTACCAACAATCGCCCTCATTATCATGACAGGAATAGCCGGGGCCTACCTGGCGCGCTCCCAAGGTTTCCAGGTTCTTGTCGACATTCGTCAATCGCTAGACCAAAACCGTCTGCCAGCCGAAAGCCTCGCCCATGCGGCCTTGATATTCGTTGGGGGCATCCTCCTGCTGACTCCCGGGTTCTGCACAGACCTTCTCGGTTTCATTTTATTGACACCGATGACCCGTAAATTTGTTAAAAATAAAATTTTGAGCTACCTAAAGAACCATATGACAGAGGGGAACATAAAGATCTACAGGAGGCAATGAGCCCCAGAAGGGGCCCATCATGGGCAGAGACTGGCCCAGTGCACCAGGACGGAAGGGTTGAGTTCAGCCAGGGAGGATAATGCCAAGGCATTGAGCCGTGGATCGAGCAGTAAAAAGTCAGGCGGCAAAGAAAAATCCCGGAGAGTGGATACAAGCAGACGGTTCAACTCGGGGGCTTTTTCAGCTCCCTCCAGCGCCCCCCTCTTTTGCCCAACCCCAACGACACCCTGACAGAGAAAAACAATACCGAGAATCATGGGCAGGCCGACATTGCCCACAAAATGCATTACAAGGCCATGGGTTCTCCCCCACGACCTTTTCATAGCCGTCAAGCGCGGAAATTCATTATCGGCCATCAAGCGAACGGACGATACCGCGAACACATAGAGAGAAAAGATCCCCATAGCGAGTTGCGGATTTGAAAAACCACTGTCAAGAAAGGGCATGCGCAACTCCTCTCCAACAGATTTGACCTGCACGCACTTAAATATTACAACACAATAAAACGTTTTTCTATATTTTTTCGTATTTATATTGCAATAACTTAAAAGAGCTTTTATCACAAGATAAAAACAGGAAACAGGGTCTCAGTAAATAACTATATAACCATGTTTTTCTGCAATTCTGGAGATTTCGAGGACATCTTGAATCCGATAACATTCCCCATCCAGAGTAAAGGTATATCCCCCATCGGTTTCTTTTTTGGCAAGGCCGATGAGATATTCAAAAGAAGCTGTTTTAATCGTCTCCATAAACCACCTAATCTCCTATGATTTTAACCAGCACTCTTTTGGGGCGCATGCCGTCAAATTCACCGTAAAAAATCTGCTCCCATGGCCCAAAGTCAAGTTCTCCGTCTGTAACAGCAATCGTCACTTCCCGCCCCATGACAGAACGTTTGAGATGAGCGTCGCCGTTGTCTTCACCGGTTTGATGATGCTTGTATCCGGCCGGGTCATAGGGCGCCAACCTCTCAAGCCAGCTTTCGAAATCCTGATGCAAACCCCTCTCATCATCGTTGATGAAGACCGAGGCCGTTATATGCATGGCGTTGACGAGACAGAGCCCTTCCCTAATCCCGCTTTTTTCAAGACATTGACGAACATACGGAGTGATATTGACAAATCCGCGCCTGGCGGGGACCTCAAACAACAGTTCGTGACGATAGGATTTCACTTTGAATCGCACTCCTCTTAGTCGTGGCTAGGATATCTTGCCAGCCTTGCACACCTTGCCTTAACTGTTAAGTTTATGTTAAATGTAGCCGTCTTGAATAACAGTATGAAACAGGTGAACAATGGCTCCATTCCACCACATCGCGAAAAATCTAACTGTGCCGCTCTTTTTCATCCTGTTAACCGGATGTGTAGAAAGCCAGAAAACTGATCCTTCCGCTTACCTGCCCAAGTCCGCCAATGTACAGACGTTCTCCATGGTAGATCATGGGGAACTGCGCCATTTTTTTGAGAAAAACAACTACCACTGGGACACCCTGGATCAAGGAGTTCCACCTTTTATTCTTAAAACAATTCCTAATAATTTCAGTGGCATCGAGGACATTCGTGAGAAAAAGCGCCTTTTTTTTCTATCCATTTTGCCGATGGTGCTGATTATCAACGAAGAAATTGCCCAGGAAAGGGAATTGCTTCTCGACATCTATCAGGCCCTGGACGCAGATCAACCCTTATCTGAAGAGCAGAAAAATTTTCTTTCGGTACTGGCTCGGAAATACAAGATCAAGGGAGACATCTTATCCAGCAGCAAGGCTCGCGACAATCTGCGGATGAGAGTCGATATTCTACCCCCATCGCTGGTTTTGGCTCAGGCGGCAACCGAATCGGGCTATGGCACCTCTCGTTTCGCCCAAATGGGCAACAACCTGTTTGGTGAATGGACTTTCACGCCCGGAACGGGACTCATCCCCAAAGATCGTCCCGATGGGGCGACCTACGAAGTACGTCGCTTCGATTCGATATACGAATCCCTGCAATCGTATATGACCAATATCAACACGCATTGGGCCTACCGTAGTTTGCGGGAGAAGAGGGCCAAGTTGAGAGACGCTGGGATTTCTCCTAAAGGCATTGATCTGGCCACAGGCCTGGAGCGCTACTCTGAAAGGGGCGATGCCTACATCGAAGACATTAAAACCATGATCCGGCTGAACCGTCTTTCCCGCTTATCCACAGCCACTCTCAGAAAATCCTGATTTTTCTTTTCATTCCCGGCAGCTACCTCTTGATCCATAACTGACTGAACCAGTACCACCGGCCGTCTTTTTTACCTGGCGCCGTGAGCGTGTATTTGTTGCGCCGTCCCGACAGAGGTTCCCTGGCCTGAATGCGATATCTCCCTGTCACTTCTGGATCGGGCCTGATGGTCGCTTCTGGCTGTCCTTGGACAAAACAGCGCAGCCTTGACAGGTCTATCGCACCTTCTTCGATATCAACAATCAGCAGCGGCGGATCCTCTTCCTCAATTACCGGGCTTGCAGGAGACACCACCTTGAGGGGCAGCGCCTTCATGGGTAGTTTTTCGGCAAAACCGTCCAGGGTGGCATAAGGCCCACCCATGGGGAAACGAGGCAGGGTAAATCTGTCCGCTCCCATATCAATAACACCCGACTGCTGAGCAGCCGCCCCTCTAAAATTAAGGCCGGCAACGATTTCAATTATTTCCGGCGAATATTCACCATAGGGATAAGCCAAAAGCTGGGGCTCGGCATCCAGTTCAAGTTTCAGTTTGTCTTGTGCTTTGCGGATATCGGCAAGAATGCGCTCTTTCCAGGCGGTTTCGGATTCTCCCTCTTTCCTGTTGACCATATAGGGGTGAGACGCTGAGTGATTGCCAATTTCAATCCCTGCTGCGGAGATATCGCGCAGTTCATCCCAGGAAAGATAGCCCTTGGCACCGACCGCATCGGTGTTGACGAAAAGAGTCGCCTTGTACCCATATTCCTGCAACAGAGGCAAGGCCCCGGTCAAAAAGGACTGGTAGGCGTCGTCAACGGTAAGACCTGCCGTTTTTTCAGGAAGGGCCTCGCCTCGCTCCAGATGAGCCACGATTTCTCCCAAGGACATTACGGTATAGCTTTGCGCTTTTAGCAGATCGAGTTGGGACCTGAACACATCGAGAGCGATGTTGGTGGAGGGATAGCGGTCATCTCCGAAGCGGTGGTAAACGAAAACCGTCGCAGAATAGGCCAGCGGCGGTCCGACAAAAAGCAGCAGAAACAACAAGGGCAGGACCCTCTGTGCCCACCTTTTAGACATCACCCTGCCCTCCTTCAAGCACCCTGGATCTCAAATAACGTCGGATGGCATTGCGGGCTCGTGGTGTAATGGCCCACTCCAGCCATTTAGGAAGAACTTGCGGCTTGCCACTTCGTTCAATCTCGACCTGGTCACCATCCATGAGGCGCGATTTGAGCAGACGGGTTTTTCCGTTGATTCGTGCTCGAAGAGCACACAATCCAAGGTCTTCATGGATATCAAAAGCCAGATCGAGAGCACTGCTTCCCTCGGGAAGAATCCGTGTCTCGCCTTTGGGAGTATAGACCTGAATGGAGGCAGAAGCGAGACGAAAGGCATCCGTGTCAATAGCGGACTCTCCTTCGAGAAAGGAGCGCATCAAGTCGCGGAAATTGCCTTTTTTGAACTCGAAACCTGGGGCCAGGACGCCGGACTCATTGAATCGGGCCAGTTTTCGCGTCGTGATCTCGACACGCATACGATACTGATGGGCCTGTACGGTTGTCTTCAAAGCCTGGTAACCAAACTGGGAAGGCACGCTCAGATGGTCCCTGAGTTTGCCTGGGATCGGATAGTAAAGGCCGTGCAGCAGACCGAGCCCCAGATAAGCGTCCGTGGTTTTGTCGACTTGAATTTCCAAGGTATAGACCGTCGGGAACCCTCGACTTATGGCCTGCGCCCCAGATATGGAAAAAGGTCGCCAGCGGTCTTTGAGGAGTACGGGTGCCTTGTTATGCTCAAAGGCGTGGATAATTTCAGTGCGGATTTTTCTCAGATCAACCTCGGTCTCTGCCTTAACCACTTCGACAGCCCGTTTGTATCGCTGCGCTCTCCGGGGATAGAGCACACCGAGCGACAAGGCATCCAACTCGGACGCAACATGTCCCATCCCGAGATGTCGGGCCAACGGGACGTACACCGAGCGGGTCTCTTCCGCAATCAGCGACTGTTTTTCGGGTTTTAGCGCCGCAATTGTCTGCAGGTTGTCCATGCGGTCCCAGAACTTGAGGCAGAGGACCCGTACATCTTCCATAGCCAGGAGAAGCTGCTTGCGGTAAGTCTTTGCTTTAAGCGCTTCCCGACTGAGTTTTTCATCCGCCGCCTTGGTCAGGCCGTTGACCAGCAGGGCCACTTCGGCCCCGAAATCACCTTCAATCTGGTTTAAAGTGACGGGAGTGTCCTCCACCACATCATGAAGAATGGCGGCTATTACGGACGAAAAATCCATCCAATGCCGGGAAGCCATATGAGCGACCCGCAGGGGATGAAAAAAATAAGGTTCCCCTGATTTGCGCACCTGCTCGGCATGGGAGCTTCTGGCGACTTGAATGGCTTTCTGCAGGGAGTCTATGCCTACATCAAGCTCCTCGTCACTCAAGCCACCCCCGTAATGGGTTACCAGAAGCTCCATGATCTCGTTAATCATGCGCTTTTCTATGCGTTGTTCTTGCTGATTCAAGAAAAGGTGCTCCGTCGACTGCAGGAATTATTCGAAAAGTTAATCTAGAATATCACAGATAACATCGTAATTGACAATCCGAACCCCATCTAACCCGGTGGCCAGGACAGGTTCCTGCCGCCAAGAAGATGAAAATGGATATGCCAGACGGTCTGACCGGCCGCGGCGTTGCAATTATTGACAATGCGAAAACCGTCTTCGGCAAACCCTTCTTGCTTTGCCAGTTTGCCCGCGACCAGATACAGATGTCCCAACCATTCCGCGTCCTGCCCCTGCAAATCCAGAGTGGTAGCGATGTGCTTTCTCGGCATAAGCAGATAATGATGGGGAGCCTGGGGATTGATATCCTGAAGCGCTACCACAAGATCGTCCTGATAAACAATTTTACCGGGGATCTCTCCGGAAATAATCTTACAGAAGACACAGTTGGTTGACATTCTCGCTCCTTTCTGGATTTTTCGCTATGCTATCCGTTCTGGCTTCATTCAGGGAAACACAATTCCAGCGATCACGGGTGGCCCTCTTCAGAAGGCTTTCATCGTGGGTGAAGAAGATAACCTGATGTTCGACGCTCAGCGCTTCCAGAGCTTTTATCGTGTCGGTGAGGCGATGGCGATCGAGATTGACCAAGGGATCGTCGAGCAGCAGCGGCAGTTTTTTGCCTTTGGCCAAATGACGACTCAGCGCCAGGCGAATCGCCAGAAAAACGGCGTCTCGGGTTCCCTGACTGAAGAACTCAAGAGGCTTGAAGCCCTGCCCCTGAACCTTGAGGGAAAATTCAAAATTGTCATCGCAGGCCACTTCTTTATAGTGCTCCAGGGAAATCAGCCCGAGATACCTGGTGATATCGGCAAGAAAGCGCTCCAGGTAAGTGCGTCTAAACTCCTCCACCGAGGAGGACAACAGCTCGATCGCCGTAGCCAGTACTTTTTTGCGATGCTTCAAAAAACGATATCGCCTGATAAGCCTGGCTTCATCGGCTTCAACCCGGGGCAACTCCTCCAATTGGGTTGACCAGGCTTTATCCTGGCTCAAAAGGCCTTTGATCTCTTCTTCCCTGGCCTTAACCGCGCTTTCCAGGCTCCTGAGTTTCTCTTCGGCGTGGGGCAGATCTTCCAGGGGAATGAGATTTTTCCCCCGGAGAGGGCGGTTCTCCTCAAGGCGCTGTGCCACAATGGCCAACTCTCTCGCCAGACGACCTTTTTCCTTGTGCAGTTCATCGAGGCTCTCAAGCACATCCAGGGCCGCCTCGACCTGACCGAGCTCCTTTCTTAGCGTACTGTGTCGCCTGACTTTTTCTTCAAGCGCCCCCTGCCCTTTCTTCAAGGGCGATTGTCCTGCGTCCTCCAGAATACGATCGATCTCATCAAGCCGGATCTGGGCCTTCTCTCGTCCTTGTTCGACGATGCGCAACTGCCCTTTGAGACCCTCAGTGTAGGCCTTTAGCGTACCACTGCGCCAAACGTACAAGGCCCAAGCCATGGAAATAAAAAGAATCGATATCAGCAATGCGTAAGGCCAATGGAACGGGAACAACCAGCTGCCCCCTGCTCCCGCAAGGAGAGCCACGGCGGTAAGCAGGATCGGCCATCGCCGCAAAGGTGGGGCACACGCCAGCAACTCCTGTCGGAGCGCATTTCCATCTTCCTGCAACTGGATAAGCCTTTGCCGGGTTTCCTCCCCCTCTTTGACCAGCATGGGAAGGGAATCGGCGAGTTCGGCCGAGACTCCCAGCGAATCAAGCTCATTCTGCAGAGCGTCTCTTTTGCTGGAGAGAGCAACAACCTTGTCGTGTTGCTGATTCAGTCGCTCATATTCTTCCTGCAACTTTCGCTGCTGTTCGTCGAGATGCCATTGTTGACGAACGTAGGCAAGATATTTTTGCCCTCGCACACAATTCGTCCTGTCATTTTGGATGGAGTCCTGCATCTCGCGAATCCGCTGTCGAATCTCCACCATATCCGCCACGATTTTATGGAGGGCTTCCCTCTGCTGGCCGACTTCATTCAGGCGTGTCTTGGTCTGTTCCAGGTCACGGTCGAGGGTTTTGTCTTTTCCCCAGGGGTTCTCCCGGGTGATAAAGAAATAATCGTCATGCAGGCCTGACAGCACGCGATCATAGTCGATATCGAGATAGCCGGAAAGGAGGGCCTTGATCCGGTCTCCAATCCCGCTCTTACCGTCCAGTTCCAGACGCCCCTGCCCAAAAAAAACGGAGGCACGAAAAAGATCGTTTTCTATAACCGGGATAAATTGAGCCAGCCGGGAAAAATACTCAAGCCGCTCTGCAGATCTCCCCAGGGGTGAGACCTTCCCTTCAAATTCATAAAGGACCTGATAAAGATCATCGGTTTCCTTGAGACGGACCCTATCGGTGAGAAGGTTGCGTTCAATCCGGACAAAACGATCCCCGCTTTCAAAAGCGATGGCAACCTGGCAATCGGCCGCCCTTCCCCACTTTTTGAAACGATCCTTATCACGAACTCCGAAGAGTGCGGCGGGAACCGCTTCCATCAAAGTGGACTTGCCCGCTTCGTTGGGTCCGATAACGATATTGAGCCCACGCCGGAACTCAAAGGAGCGTTCATCGAACTTGCCAAAACGTTTGAGATCTACCTGTCGGAGAATCATGTTGCCGCCTCAACGTTCCCGGGAAAAACGAACCAGAACTTCTCGGAGAGCCTCTTCCAGAACTGGCGTCTCCTCGGGTGCCACCTTTTGAAGCAGGTGGTGGACACGCCGGACAAACAGCCCTCGCACCGTGTCTTCCTCTTCTAGTTCCCGCACCAGAGCGCTATCAAAAAGATCGGTTTTATCCCGTAATTCCAGATGGAAGAATTCTTCTTCGCAGCGTTGCTGCAAACGCTCGATTTCGATAGGCGTCTCCAGAACCCCCGTCAAAGTCAGTCGCATGATACGATTGGGGTCGGCGAATCCCTGTACGGCAGCAGTTATCTCGTCTTCACTGCTCATCCCTGTAAGGTCAAGGGTCTCCTCATGCAGGGTCCGCTTATTAACGACAAGCCCTTCTACAGACACCTCGTCCTTTTTGAGCGAAACAAGTGCACAGTGCCGGCTTCCATTTTCACCGAAACGGCGACCTTCCGGCGTGCCGGGGTAACAGGCCAAGGTCTTGCCATCCTCCCGTAACAAAGCATAGTTGTGGTAATGACCGAGGGCAACATAGTCCAATCCCCAGCTCTTAAGGTCCGCCAAGCTAAAGGGCAGGTCCTTGGGACGATGCTCCCACTCAGGACTCCCCTGGAGGGAACCGTGAAGCAGACCGAGATGCACACCGGGGAGTGAACGCCTCTTCATTCCGCTCAAGGCATCGACGGAGTAGCGGGGATGATAAGCAAAGCCGTAAAGGTGAACATCACGCCCTGCAATGGAGACGGAAACAGGCTGCTCCACCCTGGGGTTGTCGAGCACCACCGCACCAGGAAAACTGACCCGGTGGTAGACGTTGTCTGGAGCCACAATGTGGTCATGTGTTCCTGGCAGCAGAACAGGGAGGATACCCCGATCCGACAACCGCTGCACCCCAGCCTGAACCCTACCCACCACTGCGGCCACCGGGCGGGGATGATCAAAAAGGTCGCCGGCAACGACAAAAAGATGCACCTCATTTTTGATGGCCAGGTTGATCAAACGATCAAAACAATCCAGCAAATCTTTGCAACGCATGCTCTCTTTGCTTCCCAGCGAAGGGAAAGAGGCGTCGAGATGAATATCGGCGGTATGCAGAAGCTTGAGATCCACAGATGCTCCACTCAGAAGTTGCAGGTTTCAGGCGAACCATAACGATGTCGCCAGGATTGTTCGCGTTTATGATCCCACCAGCTCCCATCCGGACAGGCAGACAGGCTTGCACCGGCCATGATGAGGGTCAAGGAGGCCTCTTCTCTGGACAATTCCTGCAAAAAGGACCAGGGGCCGCCGAGAGACTCAAGGTCTTTGAGAGTTCCCTTCAGCACCGTTTCACCGGGCATCCCCAGTCGATGAAATACAGCGACGGGGATATCTTTTCCAAAACCTTGCCGCAGGCGACGTCCCAACTCCACTGCCGGCCAGGTGTTCATATAGACAACCAGGGTCGACTCTTCGGTCAGATTGCCAAAAGGTTGGTCAGCCCCCTCCATCAGCCTGGTTGAAAGCTGAATAACCCTCGGATTGCGATGGCCTGCCGTCAGCGTCTTTTTAAGGAGTGCGGAGGCCGCGTTCATGACAGCGACACCAGGGATGACCTCCGCGTGAGAACCCAACGCTTCCAGCAAAGGCTGAAAGGGACAAAAAACGGATAAGTCACCAGGAACCAGGAAGGCGACATTGCCCGACTGCAGCAACTCCAAAACTTTCTCGCGCAGCGGAATAAAATCCCAGGCAAAAGGGATAAATAGAGTCTTGCCTGCAAGATAGCTACGATAGGTCTGGTCATAGGGTGGCACAACAAAAGCAGCTTGGCAACGGTCAAGAGCTGCGGCCCCCATCAGAGTGAGCAAGGCGGGATCCCCAGGACCAGCACCGATAAAATAGGCGCGTCCCTGTACCATCAGACACCTTTTTGGAAGAATAGAAGAAATTCCCTGTTCCCCTTGGGGCCTAAAATCGGGCTTTCAGTTACACCGAGAACTTCGCAGTTGAGGTTTTCCACATAGCGAGTGATCTTCTCTACAACTCCCAGCTGTTTTTGCTCATCGCGCACAACCCCGCCTTTGCCGACCTCCCCCTTCCCAACTTCAAACTGAGGTTTTATGAGAGCGACAACACGACCCTTGGGGGTTAAAAGTTTCAGCGTCGAAGGTAGAACTTTTTCCAAAGAGATGAAGGAGGCGTCAACCACTGCCAGCTCCGGCTGTTCTGGCAGGTCTGCCGAATCCAGATGACGGATATTGGTCCGTTCCAGGTTAATGACCCGTGCATCTTCCCGAAGTTTCCAAGCCAGTTGCCCGTAACCGACATCGACCGCGTAGACCCGGGCAGCGCCATGCTGGAGCAAGCAGTCCGTAAATCCTCCAGTAGAGGCGCCCACATCGACAGCGACAACGCCCTCGACCGAAAGATTGAAAGAGTGCAAGGCTTTTTCCAGCTTAAGGCCACCACGGGACACATAGGGGATATCTTCTCCCTTCAAACGGATAGCGGCGTTTTCAGGAATTAGAGTTCCGGCCTTGTCGACGGCGTGGTCACCAACAACCACCTTGCCTGCCAAAATTAAGGAACGTGCCCGTTCTCGAGAAGAAACCAGACCTTTTTGAACAAGCAATTTGTCAAGACGCTCTTTTTTATTCAAAAAAAACACCTACCTCGCACATTGTCAGAATCACGCTAAACTACCACACGTGGTAACCCCCGGCAACAGTTTTACAGGCGGCTACCAGGGCCAGTTCGGTGAAAAAAAATGGCCTCCGACAGGGAGGCCATTGGGTTTCTTGAAAAACCAGGACAAGAATGTTCAAGGGAAAAGAGGCAAAGCCTCCAGGCCAAGGGTCTCCTTTTCACCAATCATCAGATTCATATTCTGCACAGCCTGACCAGCTGCTCCCTTAACCAAATTATCGATGACGGAAACCACGATCACCCTGGCCGTCCTTGGGTCAACGTGCAACCCGATATTGCAAAAATTACTGCCGCGAACATAGGCGACATCGGGGAACTGACCCTGCGGGTGAATACGGACGAAAGGTTCGTCCTTGTAGAATTCCTGAAACAGTTCCAAAAGATGCGAAGCCTGAGAAACAGTGGATGAGGCATAGCACGTCGACAAAATGCCTCTGTTCAACGGAAGAAGATGAGGGGTGAAATTCAGCCTCACTGGACGGCCTGCAAGCTCTGTGAGCGTCTGTTCAATTTCGGGAGTGTGTCGATGATTTCCAACCCCGTAAGCTTTGAAACCCTCATTGACCTCGCAGAACAGCGAGCCCACCTTGGCCCCGCGTCCGGCCCCGCTGGCGCCAGATTTGCTGTCAACAATGAGCGTGGAGGGATCGATCACCCCTTCCTTGAGAAGGGGCGCAAGGGCGAGGGCCACGCTTGTCGGGTAGCAGCCGGGATTGGCGATTAGTTGGGCGTTTTTTATGGTTTCACGATAGAGCTCGGGAAGACCATAAACCGCCTCGGCAAGGAGTTCCGGACATGAATGCGCCTGATACCAGGCTTCGTAGGTTTCAACCTCACGAAGCCGGAAATCGGCCGAAAGATCAACAACCTTTTTGCCGGCACGAACGAAGTCAGGCACCACTTCCATGGCGGTCTGGTGCGGAAGGGCAGTAAAGATAAAGTCGGCTTTATCCAGAACAATACCCACATCGACGGGATCGCAGATCTGTCCAATTCGATCGATAAGGGAGGGGAACAAAGAGGCAATCTCTTCCCCGACATTCTGCCTTGACGTCAGACAGCTGATCTCAACGGCCGGATGGGCGGCCAACAACCGGATCAGTTCAACGCCCGTATAGCCACTGGCGCCAACAACCGCTACCTTAACCATAACTTCCTCCTGAAACGAAGAAAGGAGAAACCCGCAGGCCTCTCCTTTCCCTGAACATCGCGCCAAATAATTTTGACGTAATAGACTTAACGCTTGGAGAACTGGAAGCTCCGACGGGCTGCCCGCCGTCCGTATTTCTTTCTTTCCTTGATACGGCTGTCGCGGGTAATGAAACCGGCTTTCTTAAGGACTCCACGCAGTTCGACATCAACGGCAAGAAGAGCCTTGGTGATACCGTGCTTGATAGCACCAGCTTGACCGGAAGGTCCGCCGCCGCTGACATTGACAGAGATATCGAACTTGCCGACGTTGTCGGTCAGTTCGAGAGGCTGGCGGACGACCATCTTGGAGGTCTCGCGGCCAAAGTATTCGTCAAGAGTACGTTTGTTGATAGTGATGTTGCCACTGCCGGGGGTAAGCCAGACGCGTGCAACGGAAGTTTTCCTTTTACCGGTAGCGTAAAATTTCTGCTCGGCCATTATTATCTCCTGCTATGAACCTTAAAGAGCGAGTTCTTTGGGCTGTTGGGCTGCATGGGGGTGATCAGAACCAGCGTAAACTTTCAGCTTCCTGAACATCTGCCGGCCAAGCTTGTTTTTAGGCAACATCCCTTTGACAGCTTTTTTGATCAATTCCTCAGGCTTGTTGGCGAGAAGCTTTTCAGCGTTCACGGAGCGAAGCCCACCGGGATAGCCGGTATGACGGTGGTAAAACTTATCGGCCATTTTATTGCCGGTCAATTTCACCTTGTCCGCATTAAGAACGATCACAAAATCACCAGTATCCACGCTGGGCGTAAAAACCGGCTTATGCTTGCCCCGAAGGATCCGGGCGATTTCGGTTGCAGCACGACCCAAAACCTTGTCTTCGAGGTCGATAACAAACCAGCTACGTTTAATCTCTTCTTTTTTGGCTACTTGCGTGCTCATCGTGTTCCTCTCTATGGATAACTGTGATTTTACGGGGCTCACAGGAGACGACAAGCTATCTAAAAGACTGATTATTGTCAAGATGTTTTTTTAAGGCAGAACCTGGCGCCGGTACCACCGAAGTGCCAACTTACAAAACCCGGGGTTTGATACTTAAAACGGGACAGGGGGCATGTTGAACGACCCGCTCGGCGGTACTGCCAATCAACAGATGGGCCAGCCCGGTCCGTCCGTGCGTCCCGATGACGATAAGCTGAAAATATTCTTCCTCGGCAATGCGACAGATCTCCTTGAAAGGGAAGCCGGAGACGACTTTGCCTTCCACGCGAAGCCCCGGGTTTTCCTTTTTCAGCCGCTCAACCTCTTTGCTCAGTTCCTCCGAGGCATCTTCCAGGCGTTTCTGTAAGCTTGGCGGTAGCGGCGGAACCTCGGTGGCAAAATTGTTGAAATCGTCGTGCACAACCACATGAAGAAGGCAATACTCTGTGTCAGACCATTGACGAAGTTTTAACGCAAAATCAATCGTTTCGAGGCTGTATTTGGAAAAATCGACGGGAACCAGAACTTTGATTTTATTATCCATCGCGGCCTCCCCGGTAGCAGTCAGATGCGGACGTTGAAAAACTATACCTTTGGCCCGGTATTTTTCAAGGACACCAAACGGTGCGGGAGGTTACCGTACCACACTTCCATAAGACAAAGTCCACGTGGCGGGGCGGTTTTGCCAGCACGTTCCCGACTCCCCTGGATCAGGAGCTGAGGGATATCCTCATGGGGTCGCGCGCCTAGCCCGATCTCGACCAAAGTGCCAACGATGATGCGAACCATGAACTTAAGAAATCCGCCACCCTTCACATCGATATGGAGCAACGGCTCATCCGGAACGATATCGATGGAGAAAATTTCGCGAGTCGTCGTTTTGGCCCCACAGTTGGAGGCCCGAAAGGAGGCAAAATCATGCCGCCCAACCAGAAAAGAGGCGCCCTGCTTCATAGCCTGCAGGTCAAGGGGTTTTTTGATGGTCCAACACGTGTGGCGATTGATAGCCGCGCGTACAGGCGAAAGATGCAGGGTGTAACGATACCATTTGCCGCGACTGTCAAAGCGGGGATGGAAAGTCAAAGGGACAACACTGGCCTGCCGAATCACGATATCTTCCGGAAGGTAGCGATTGAGCCCGTCCCGAAAAGCTCTCTCTGGCAGCTCCCTTGAAGTTTTGAAGCAGGCGACCATGCCTAAAGCATGAACCCCAGCGTCAGTTCGCCCGGAAGAGACCAGGCGCACAGGATGCCCAAGCAGAGCAAAAAGTCCCTCTTCGACGACCTGTTGAATGGCCGTGCCATTAGGCTGAACCTGCCAACCGGCATAACGTGTGCCATCATATTCGATGACCAACCTGACCTGTTTTTCAGTTTCATCCATCCCTGCGGACATACCGCCCTAGCTCCCCAAACAAGGAGAGGGGACCAGCGGCCCCCTCTCGATTCAAACGTCCTACTCAATCCAGTTCAAAGATACTCATTCACAAGCAGCTCAGCAATCTGGACAGCATTCGTTGCCGCCCCCTTGCGGAGGTTATCCGATACGAGCCACATATTCAGAACCGATTCAGATGACTCATCGGCCCGGATGCGACCGACCAGAATAGAGTCCTGCCCAACCGCATCGTTCAGCGTCAGGATGGCCCCCGGGGCAGTATCGTCAAAAACTGTCAGGCCAGTTGCGTGCGCCATGAGCTCACGAACCTTGCCAGGTTCGATCTTTTCTTTCAACTCGATATTGACCATTTCACTGCATCCATAGAAAATCGGCACAGTGACGCTGGTAGCCGTGACCTGAAGATCGGAAGAAGCCAAAATCTTTCTAGTTTCCCGGCTGATGCTCATCTCGTCAACGGTGTAGCCATTGGGCATAAGGCCGGCACTGTGAGAAAAACAGTTAAAAGCAACCTGGCGAGAGAAGACCTTGCTCTCTGCCGGCCGACCGTTAAGAAGCTCCCCCGACTGCCCCCTGAGCTCATCAATGCCCTTGACACCAAAAGCGGAGACGGAGCGAAGAACCGAAACCACAACTCGCCGGATACCGCCTGCAGCCTGCAACGGCTTAAGGGCCATAACAAGAGGGATGGTGCTGCTGTCAGGGCTGGCCACAATACCCTTTAACCGAAAATGCCCAAGATCCTGAGGATTGACCTCAGGAACGACCAGGGGCACCTCTTCATCCCTACCCCAGTAACCGCTGAGATCGATACACAGGGCGCCGGACTCCACGGCCACAGGACAGAATTCCTTACTGAGCTCCCGGCTGGCGGCGAAAAAGACCATATCCGTGCCGGAAAAGGAGGTCGCCGCCAGCGCCTCCACGACCACAGGCTTGTCCTGGAAATCAAGGATTTCGCCCGCACTCGCCTCACTGGCCAGCAGACGCACGGACTGAACCGGAAATTTCCGTTCGTCAAGAATCTCAAGGAGCTGAGAACCGACGGCTCCCGTTGCACCAACAATGGCGATGTTCCATGTTTTAGGAATAAGTCCTCTCCTTTAGTCCAGGGTCAGTCGACTCACCGGTCGGAATCACTGTTCACGAAGAATGCGAAGCATACGCCGCAGCGGCTCCGCCGCTCCCCACAAAAGCTGATCGCCACAAGTGAAGGCCGACAGGTACTGGGGCCCCATCTTCATTTTGCGCAGGCGGCCAACAGGTATGGACAGGGTCCCCGAAACAGCTGTCGGGGTCAATTGCTCCAGCGAGTCAGCCTTGGTGTTGGGCACCAGCTTGACCCAATCGTTGTCGTTCTTTATGAGGGCTTCAATGTCAGCCATCGGCACATCCTTGGTCAGGCGGATCGTCAGGGCCTGACTGTGACAGCGCATGGCGCCCACACGAACACAGATGCCGTCAATCGCAATGGGCTGCTGGGTTCCCAGAATCTTATTGGTTTCGGCATAGCCTTTCCACTCCTCGCGACTTTGCCCGTCCTCTACCTCCCGATCAATCCAGGGCAGGAGGCTGCCGGCCAGGGGATAACCAAACTCTTTGGTTGGCAGGGTGCCGTCACGCAGCGCCGCAGTCACCTGGCGATCAATATCGAGAATGGCAGAGGCCGGGTCCTGGAGCAGGGGCGCCACCGTTCCATGCAGAGCGCCCATTTGACTGAGCAATTCACGCATATTGGGGGCGCCGGCGCCGGAGGCCGCCTGATAGGTCATGGAGGTCAACCACTCGACCAGACCGGCCCGGAACAGTCCTCCCAGCGCCATCAGCATGAGACTGACGGTACAGTTGCCGCCGATAAAATCTTTCTGTCCGTTGACCAGGGCCTGGTCGATCACATTGCGGTTGACGGGATCAAGAATGATGACCGCATCTTTTTCCATACGCAGGCTACTGGCCGCGTCGATCCAGTACCCCTTCCAGCCAGCCTGACGCAATTGGGGGTGTATGGCCTTGGTGTAGTCTCCGCCCTGACAGGTCAGAATGACATCGAGTTTTTTTAGTTCATCGATATCATCCGCATTTTTCAGGGTGCCAGCCCCCATGGGAGCGGGCGCTCCCGCCTGGGAAGTTGAGAAGAAAACGGGCTCGATGCCGGAGAAATCATCCTCCTCCTGCATGCGCTGCATAAGGACCGAGCCGACCATGCCACGCCAACCGATAAGACCGACTTTCATACGAGTATTCCTTCTGATAACAAATAGGGTTTCAACAATTGCCGCTCCGGGTGGATGCCCTATAGAGCGGCGACGATCGCGTCACCGATCTCCTTGGTATTGACCAGTTTTTCATTGGCTTTTTTCTGGTAAATGTCGCGGGTACGGTATCCCTGCTCAAGAACCTTCTCCACGGCCGACTCAATGGCTTCTGCTGCGTCTGTCAACCCGAAGGAATAACGCAGCATCATCGCAGCCGAAAGGATCTGGGCGATGGGATTGGCCACGCCCTGACCGGCAATATCGGGAGCGCTGCCGCCGGACGGCTCGTACATGCCGAAGGAGCCTTCCGCGAGCGAAGCCGAAGGCAGCATGCCAAGAGAGCCGGTCAGCATGGCCGCTTCATCGGACAGGATATCACCGAACATGTTTTCACAAAGCAGCACGTCAAACTGCTTGGGCCAGCGCACAAGCTGCATGGCCGCATTATCCACATACATATGGCTCAATTCGACATCGGGATACTGCTTGGCGATACCGATAACGACCTCACGCCAGAGGACAGAGGTAGATAACACGTTGGCTTTATCGATAGAGCACAGTTTCTTGCCCCGCTTCTGCGCCGCCTGGAAAGCCACATGCGCAATGCGCTCAATCTCGGGAACGGAATATCGCATCGTATCGACACCGACCCGATCATCCCCTGCCCCCTCAATACCCTTGGGCTGGGAAAAATAGATGCCCCCGGTCAATTCGCGCACCACCAGGACATTAAAGCCCCCCTCGATGACCTCTTCCTTGAGACTGGAGGCCCCGGTCAAGGCCGGGAAGATGATGGCCGGACGCAGATTGGCATAAAGACCGAAAATTTTACGCAGAGGGAGCAGAGCACCTCGCTCGGGCTGTTCATCCGGCGGCAACGATTCCCACTTGGGGCCGCCGACACTACCGAACAAGATGGCATCCGACGCCTTGCAGAGATCGACCGTGGTGGCGGGCAGGGCCTTGCCTTCGTTGTCTATGCCGGCACCTCCGACGTTGGCAAAGGCACGCTCGAAACGGACCTCAAACTTCTTCTCAACCGCGTCAAGCACCTTCAGGGCCTCTTCCATCACTTCAGGACCAATCCCGTCTCCAGGCAAAACGGCAATTTTGAATTCTTTGGACATATGCGTCAATCTCCTTCAAATATATTCAACAGAATAAAAACCAGTTAAAATTCGATAGGTTCGAAAGGCAAAATATAGGTAGCCCCCGTTCATTGTCAAACTCTTTTTAGAGAGTCCCTGGATCGGGCCACCTTTTTGAGCCATATATGACACACCAATTATGCCACACTCGGCACACCCATGTCACCCCCCAAAAGACCTCCGAGGGCACCTGCGCAAAAAAGGCCGGGCTAAGCCCGGCCTCCATGCAGTCAGGCAGCCAAATCACTTAATAGCGCGCATCCGCAAATTCAACCCATCCCCCGGCCTCAACCAACGCCTTGTCAAAAGGAGAAATTTCAAACGAGAAGGCTTCCGTCGTGACCGCCGTCGCCGCGGTGATCGTCTGCGATTTCAAATCGACGGAAATGGTGACTTCTCCCTTTTTCTCCAGATCAAAAAGCCGGTCAAGGTCAGCCTTGGGCAGTTCAATGGCCAGCATACCGCCATTGAACATATTTTGCCGAAAAATCCGGGCATAACTTTCGGCGATGATGGTGTGCACCCCGTTGACTTCAAAAACCCAGGGCGCATGCTCACGCGACGACCCACAGCCGAAATTTTCCCGGCTCACGACAACGCGCGCATTACGAAGCTTGTCGCCCTTGGGATCGAAGCCTTCAAGCTTGAGGTCTTCCAGCATGTAAGGCTGCAGAGCCTCCTTGGTGACCTCTGTCAGATATTTGGCCGGGATGATTTCGTCGGTATTGATATCGGACCGATCCAGAAAAATGGCCGGTCCTTCAAAAACTTTTTTACCATTCATTCGAAAACCTCACAAAAGACGTTGTCTGGTTGAAGTCAGGCCTGGCGGGGGTCGGTAATGACACCGGTCAGGGCCGTGGCTGCGGCGGTCGCGGGGCTCATGAGATGGACCATTCCCCCCTTGCCCATCCGCCCGTTAAAATTACGGTTGCTGGTGGAAGCAGCGACCTCCCCCTCGGCCAACACCCCGTTACTCATACCCAGACAGGCTCCGCAGGTCGGGTTGGTCACGCAGAATCCGCTATCCATGAAAATCTGGATGATCCCCTCCTGGAGAGCGTCGTTAAATATTTTAGGCGTAGCGGGCGAGACAATTCCCCGCACGCTGTCGGCAATCTTCTTCCCCTTGAGGATGGCCGCGGCGACCCGAAGATCTTCAATCCGCCCATTGGTGCAGGTGCCGATATAGATCTGATCCACAGGCGTACCCGCCATTTCAGCGACGGGCTTGACACAATCAGGCTTGTACCCGAAGGTCACCTGCGGTTCCAGCGTTGAAACATCGAACTGGAGCACTTTCTCGTAGACGGCATCCTCGTCGGAACACCATTGACGATATTGTTCCAAGGCGGCCTCCCGAGAGGCATATTCGCCAGCGATAAAAGGCCAGAGATAATCGACAGTGGTCATGTCGGGCATGCAGATACCGCAGGTCCCTCCGGCCTCGATCGCCATATTGCACAGGGTCATGCGCGCTTCCATGGAAAACTCGTCAACGACCGAACCACGGAATTCGATGACGCGATCGGTCGCCCCATTGACCCCGAGATGACCGATGACGTAAAGGATAACGTCCTTGGCATAAACGCCCTCGGGCAACTGGCCGACCAGATCCACGCGGATGGTCTTGGGGGTGCGGAAAGCACAGACCCCCTTGAGAATACCCACTTCAAGATCAGTCGTCCCCACACCGGCAGCAAAAGCCCCAAAGGCCCCGTGGGTGCAGGTGTGACTGTCTCCCATAATGACCGTAAACCCAGGCCGGATATACCCTTTTTCAGGAAAAAGGGCGTGACAGACGCCATTATGCCCGACATCGAAGAAGTCACGAATACCATGTCGGCGGGCCCAATCGCGCAGCATCTTGGCCTGAGTGGCCGTCTTGCTGTCTTTAGAAGGCGTGACATGGTCGATAACTGCCTTGATTTTGGTACTGTCGAACACCCGGTCCTTACCCCGCCAAGCCAGGTCGGCAATGGCGACCGGAGTCGTAATTTCGTGACACAATACCCGATCGAGATCGAGCACCATGGTGCCAGGAAAGGGCTCGTCCCGCAGGTGCGCTTCAAAAATCTTTTCGGTAATGGTCTTTCCCATACATTCTCCTCAACAGGTCTTTTGATTTCGGGACGCTATCCTATTCCATCAAAAAGGCTAAGACAACCCGGATTTTACAAAACAGCCGGGCGCAGCAATCTTTATCACTCCGCCCGGCCGAAAAGAAATTTCTAAAGATGGATCCTCGTCCGGCTCATACCGCTGGAAAGCTTGTTCAAGGCGTTAATATAGGCCTTGGCGCTTGCCACGATAATATCTGGATGAGCCCCCTGGCCGAGAACCTCGCGACCGGCATCTTCAAGGCGTACGGTGCATTCGCCTTGCGCGTCGGTACCACCGGTAATGGCCCCGACCGAAAAATGGAGCAGACGGGCATTGGTTTTGGCCAGTTTCTTGATCGCCTTGAAAGTGGCGTCAACCGGGCCGTCGCCCATGACAGCAGTCTTGCGGATCTTGCCGTCGATTTCAAGCTGAACGGTGGCCGTGGGAGCCGCAAAGGATCCGGAGGATACATTCATCTGCAACAGCTTGAATTTCTCAGGTCCCCGGATAATTTCATCAGCCACAATAGCGTCCAAATCCTCATCGAAAATTTCTTTTTTCTGATCAGCAAGCGCCTTAAAGCGCACAAAGGCTTTTTCGATATCCTCCTTGCCCAGATCGTAGCCCAGTTCCTGAAGACGCTGAATAAAGGCATGGCGCCCCGAATGCTTGCCGAGCACCAGCTTGTTCTGGTTGAGGCCGATGGACTCGGGCGTCATAATTTCGTAGGTAGATTTTTCCATCAGCACGCCATGCTGATGGATGCCAGCTTCATGGGCAAACGCGTTGGCACCGACGATCGCCTTGTTGGGCTGCACGGTAATTCCCGTAATGGTGGCGAGGAGCTTGCTGGTCGGATAAATGTGCTCCGTGACGACCTTGGTCTGAAACGGAAGGATGTCCTGCCTGGTGCGCAAGGCCATGACCACTTCCTCAAGCGAGCAGTTGCCGGCTCGCTCGCCGATGCCATTGATGGTGCATTCAACCTGCTGCGCGCCGGCCTGAACCGCGGCGAGAGAATTGGCGACAGCAAGACCGAGGTCGTTATGGCAGTGGACGGAAATAACCGCCTGGTCGATATTGGGTACGTTTTCCCGAAGGTAGGTGATAATTCGCGAGTACTCCGACGGGATGGTGTAGCCTACCGTGTCCGGGATATTGACGGTACGGGCGCCGGCCTCGATGACGGCTTCGACAACCCGGGCCAAAAAAGGCAGGCGGGTGCGCACGGCATCCTCGGCCGAGAACTCCACATTGGGGGTGTAGGCGGCAGCTCGCTTAACGGCTTTGACCGCCGTTTCGACCACTTCGTCTTCGCTCATCTTGAGCTTGTACTTCATGTGGATATCGCTGGTGGCGATAAAGGTGTGAATGCGACCGCGCTCCCCGGCATACTTCAAGGCTTCCCAGGCCCTGTCGATATCCTTGTCGTTGGCGCGACACAGCCCGGCAATCTGACACCCCTTGATGGTCTGGGCTATTTTCTTTACCGCTTCGAAGTCCCCCTCCGAGGCAATAGGAAAACCGGCTTCGATGACATCAACGTTCATCTTTTCCAACTGATGGGCGATACGCAGCTTTTCCTCGATATTCATGCTCGCGCCGGGGGACTGTTCACCATCACGCAGGGTCGTATCAAAAATTATAACGGTCTTGGCATCACTCATCGCTTCCATCTCCTCATTGATGTTCCGGCCACAACCAATCGCTGGTCCGGGCAGTTCGTGTACATTTTCGTCCTTAGGCCATGGCGGCCCGACTCAATCCAACATAGGCCTAGGTCTCCAAGGTCTGTTTCCACACGACCACCCCCTTTCCACCTGTTTGCACAAAAAAAGCCCTCGCCCCAATTGCAGGGGCGAGAGCCTTGGCTTCGCGGTACCACCCTGGTTCGGTCTTCCGTGGAAGACCCTTCTTTGGCCCTTTACGCGGACTTACGGCGATGGCTATCTCTGGTTATCGCAAAGATTCACCAACGCGGCTCCAAGGCGAGTTCGACTCTCCACAGTACCGGCTCGCAGCGACCGCCGGCTCTCTGGAACTGGAGTTAGAGTCTACTACTCCTCTTCAACGCCTTTATTGCTATAGGGTGACAATAAAACAGAGGTTCCGGTCCTTGTCAAGGTCTTTCCCATGATTTACAAAGCTGAAACGTCGTTTTTCATTCAGGCTGTACAGGGTTTGACCTCATCGAAGAAAAAGGGCTCTATCGTGCGACACCTATCGGATATAGCCGATAACGGTTTCGCCACCGATGGTATTGTCTCCCACGACCGAAGTCACCTCGGCCCCAGGAGGGAAATAGATGTCGACCCTAGAACCAAAACGGATCAGGCCGTAGCGCGCGCCTTTTTCGAGAATTGACCCGATGACGGGATAGGTGACGATGCGGCGGGCGACCAGACCAGCGATTTGTACAAAAAGAAGTTTTTGGCCGCCAGGGGTCTCCAGCAGGATACCGGCCTGCTCATTCTGCAAGCTGGCCTTGTCGAGCGAAGCGTTGAAAAACTCGCCCTTGTTGTAAAACATATCAAGCACCTTGCCGGGGAAAGGTACCCGGTTCACATGCACGTTAAAAACGGACATGAAAATGCTGACCTTGGTGACTTCTTCCTTGAAGAAGCGCTCTTCCATCACGTTGCCAACAAAGATGATCTTGCCGTCGGCAGGCGCCACCACCGCCTCCTCGTCCGGGGGAAGGTGCCGCTCCGGGTTACGGAAGAAATAGACAGTGAAAAGGGTCAGGCACAAGCTTACAAAGGTCAGGAAGCCCCAATCCAGTAGAGCGAACACCAGCGTAACAAAGGCAAATATCCCGATAAATGGATATCCTTCCACGGCAACGATCTGGTTCTGATTGCGCATTTTGCCATCCTCGTGATAGGTCTTCAAAAAACGAGGGCAGGCCGCAGCCTGCCCTCGAGGAGTTTAACCGAATATTCTAGTTACGCTCTTTATCGACGATCTTATTTTTTCCGATCCAGCTCATCATGCTGCGCAACCTGGCACCGACCTCTTCAATGGGATGCTCGGCCCCCTTGCGGCGCAAGGCGGAGAGAACGGGCTTGTTAGCCTTGTTTTCCAGCATGAACTCGCGAGCGAATTCGCCTTCCTGAATCTGGCGAAGGATCTCTTTCATCGCCTTTTTGGTCTCGGGCGTGACAACCATGGGCCCACGTGTCAGATCCCCGTATTCGGCTGTGTTGGAAATGGAGTAACGCATGTTGGCGATACCCCCTTCATACATCAGGTCAACAATGAGCTTCAGTTCGTGAAGACACTCGAAGTAGGCCATCTCCGGAGCATATCCGGCTTCAACGAGGGTTTCAAAGCCCGCCTGCACCAGCGCGCTGGCGCCACCGCAAAGAACGGCCTGCTCCCCGAAGAGGTCCGTTTCCGTCTCCTCCTTGAAGGTGGTCTCAATGATACCAGCCCGGCCGCCGCCGTTGGCGCTGGCATAGGCCAGAGCGACTTCCTTGGTGTCCTTGGTGGGATCCTGGTAAATGGCAATCAAAGAAGGAACTCCCCCCCCTTTGGTGTACTCGTGACGCACCATATGGCCGGGTCCCTTGGGAGCCACCATGAAGACATTCACATCGGCTTTGGGGACGATCTGCCCGAAGTGGATATTAAAGCCGTGACCGAAGGCGAGATATGCCCCTTTTTTCATAAAAGGTTCAATCTCTTCACGGTACATGTCGCCCTGCAGTTCATCAGGGACGAGAATCATCAGCACATCGGCAACCTTGGCCGCCTCAGAGGTCTCCAACACCTGCAGGCCGGCCTTTTCGGCTTTGGCCCAGGAGGCACTGCCTTTGCGCAGACCAACGATCACGTCGACGCCGCTGTCCTTAAGATTGTTGGAGTGGGCGTGGCCCTGGCTTCCATAGCCGATAACGGCAACTTTCTTGCCTTTGAGAACGTCGAGATTGGCGTCTTTGTCGTAATAAACCTTCATCGTTTCCTTACCTCCTGATTATGGGGACCACCCCTAAAATAACGTTGTCTTATAGCACACAGAGCAGGCTACTGCAAAAGTTTTCGGCCAAAGGCCACAAGGATCGGGCAAAACTCAGGCGCCTTTCCAGCTTTTCGGGCCCCGCCCGAGCACGACCGGACCGGACCGGACCAGTTCCTTGATGCCCATGGGACGCAGCAATTCGAGAATGGCATCCACTTTCCCCGGCGCCCCGGTTACTTCGATCGTGTAGGATCGCGCTGTCACATCGACAACTTTGGCTCGAAAAATGTCCGCGATACGAAGTACTTCGGCGCGTGTTTCCTCTTCGGCCGTCACCTTGATCAGGGCCAGTTCTCGCTCGACAAACTCCTGCCCGGTAAAGTCGATCACCTTGATGGTGCTGATCAGTTTATTGAGCTGCTTGTTGATCTGCTCAAGAATTTGTTCATCCCCACGGGTCACCAGGGTAATTCGCGAGATACTCGGATCTACCGTCGGGGCTACGGAAAGACTCTCAATATTGAATCCCCGGCCGGAAAACAAGCCTGCCACGCGGGACAGAACACCAAACTCATTTTCGACCAGTACAGAAATCGTATGTTTCATTACACCGTTCTCCTGAGTATCGATTCAAAAGCCTGCTAGGAGGCCAACACCATTTCATTAAGACCGGCTCCGGCCGGAACCATGGGCAAAACATTCTCTTCACGGGCGATCTTGAACTCCATGATGACCGGACCGGGAGTCTCAAGCGCTTTTTGAATCACACTCTCCACCTCTTCCGGCTTGCTGGTACTCAACCCCGTCGCCCCATAAGCC
Organism: Desulfuromonas sp. KJ2020; assembly: GCF_024197615.1. Classification (NCBI taxonomy): domain Bacteria; kingdom Pseudomonadati; phylum Thermodesulfobacteriota; class Desulfuromonadia; order Desulfuromonadales; family Desulfuromonadaceae; genus Desulfuromonas; species Desulfuromonas sp. KJ2020. Next base: position 760,144 of record NZ_JAKUKE010000003.1, on the reverse strand, counting down.
TCAGCAAGTTTGACAAAATCAATGGGCAACTCCATACAGGTCTGGCTGTACCGACGGTCAAAAAAGAGCTGCTGCCATTGCCGAACCATACCAAGGAAGTTGTTGTTGAGAATAACGATTTTGACCGGTAGCCGATACTGAACCAACGTGGCGAGTTCCTGAGAATTCATCTGAAAGGAACCATCTCCGGAGATATCGATGACCTGCCGGTCAGGGAAAGCCGCCTGGGCGCCGAGGGCCGAAGGCAGGCCAAACCCCATGGTTCCCAAGCCGCCGGAACTGAGAAAAGTCCGGGGTTGGGTAAAGTCAAAGAATTGCGCCGTCCACATCTGGTGCTGACCGACTTCCGTCGTGATGATGGCATCGTCACGGGTCAGTTCGCGGATTTTCTCAATGACGAACTGCGGCTTGATCACGCTCTTGGAGTTCTTGTAAGACATGGGGTGCTGTTTTTTCCAGCCGTCAATTTCCTGCCGCCAGGTCGAGGTCTCGTCAATATGAACCTTGACCTCGTCGCCATGCTCGGCGAGTTTGGCAATCATCTTCTGCAGCACATCCTGAACGTCGCCGACAATAGGCAGGTCCACCCTGACGTTCTTCTTGATCGAGGTGGGATCGATATCGATATGAATGATTTTGGCATGGGGAGCAAAAGTTGCGATCTTCCCAGTAACCCGATCATCGAAGCGGGCGCCGATGGCCACCAGCAGGTCCGAATTGGTTACAGCCATATTGGCGTAGTAGGTGCCGTGCATGCCGAGCATCCCCAAAGACAGGGGATGCTTTTTGGGAAAAGAAGCCATCCCCATCAGCGTGGTCGTCACCGGTGCCTGCAGCGCCTCGGCAAAGTCCTTCAATTCATGGGAGGAATTCGAAAGCGTGACACCACCGCCCACGTAAACCACTGGCTTTTTGGCGCTCAATATCATCTTGACCGCTTTTTCGATCTGACGGGTGTTGCCGCTGTAAGTCGGTTTGTAACCACGCAATTCGACGGTCTCGGGATAGGCAAATTTGGCAGTGGCGATCTGCACGTCTTTGGGCAGATCAACCAATACAGGCCCGGGACGACCGGTACGGGCGATATAGAAGGCCTCTTTGATTATTCTGGCAAGATCCTTGATATCCTTGACTAGATAATTGTGCTTGGTTACCGGCCGGGTGATACCGACCATGTCTGCTTCCTGAAAAGCGTCGTTGCCGATCAGAGCGGTGGGCACCTGACCGGTGATGATGACCATGGGAATGGAATCCATGTAGGCCGTCGCGATGCCGGTAATGGTATTGGTCGCTCCCGGTCCGCTGGTCGCAATGGCGACACCGACTTTACCTGTGGCTCTGGCGTAACCGTCGGCAGCGTGAACGGCAGCCTGCTCATGTCGGGTAAGAATATGACGAATGGGGGAACCCATCAGATCGTCATAAATGTTGATAACAGTACCTCCGGGGTAGCCAAACACCGTGTCAACCCCTTCAAGCTGCAGACATTCCAAAAGAATCTGTGATCCGGTCTTTTTCACCAAGGCCTCCTGAAAGATATTCTCAATCCAATAGGGGGATTTGCCCCTCTTGATTCATCGTGATCTTTGCTAACGACGCAACTGCTCGACGTCCCTGACCGCCCCTCGGGCGGCACTGGTTGTTGAAGCGGCATAGGCCTGCAGCGCTTTGCTGACCTGCCTATTGCGTCCTTGGGGCTGCCATGCCCTCCCCCCCTTGTCCGTCATGTTCTTCCTTCGACGTTCCAGTTCACTGTCAGCGACTTTCATCAGGATGGAACGCCCGGGGATATCAATCTCAATGAGATCCCCCTCTTCAATCAAGCCAATAGGTCCGCCCTCTGCCGCTTCAGGGGAAACATGACCGATCGACAGTCCGGAAGTTCCCCCCGAGAAGCGCCCATCCGTAATGAGAGCACAATTCTTCCCCAGACCTTTGGATTTAAGGTAACTGGTGGGATATAGCATTTCCTGCATGCCTGGCCCGCCCTTGGGCCCCTCGTAACGAATAATAACGACATCGCCGGCCTGGACCCGATCCCCAAGGATGGCGTCAACGGCCGCCTCCTGGCTTTCAAAAATACGGGCCGGTCCGGTAAACGTCCACACGGACGGATCGACTCCGGCGGTTTTGACGATACACCCTTCGGGCGCCAGGTTGCCATAGAGCACGGCCAGGCCGCCATCCTTGCTGTAGGCATGACCCACGTCTCGAATACAACCACCGGCCCTGTCCTTGTCGAGTTCCCCCCACTGATTGCTTTGACTGAAAGCTTCAAGGGAAACCTTGTTGCCGGGCGCAGCCGCATACCGGGTATGGGTTATGGGATCAGCGGATGTCATGATATCCCATTGTTGAATAGCCTCGCCCATGGTCGGACTATGCACGGTCGGGCTGTCGCGATTGATCAGTCCGGCACGATCGAGTTCAGCCAGGATGCCGATGACACCGCCGGCACGATGAACATCCTCCATGTGGTAGTGGGAAACAGCCGGCGCCACCTTGCATAAATTGGGAGTTTCCAGCGACAGCCGGTTGATGTCATCCATGGTGAAGTTGACAGCCCCTTCCTGGGCCACAGCCAGAAGATGAAGAACCGTATTGGTAGAGCCGCCCATGGCGATATCCAGACGCATGGCGTTTTCAAAAGCGGCGAAGCCGGCGATAGAACGAGGCAGAACCGTTTGATCACCTTGTTCATAATAGCGTTTGGCCATCTCCACGATTCGTTTTCCCGCTTCAACGAAAAGCTTTTTACGCTCCGAGTGCGTGGCGACGAGACTGCCGTTGCCAGGGAGACTGAACCCGAGGGCTTCTGTCAGGCAATTCATGGAGTTTGCGGTAAACATACCCGAACAGGAGCCACAGGTGGGACAGGACGAACGCTCGTATTCCGCCAGGTCCTTATCGCTGACTCCGGGTGTGGCGGCAGCAACCATGGCATCAATCAGGTCAACATGAAGTTCCTTGCCGGCGATATGGACTTTGCCTGCCTCCATAGGCCCCCCGGAGACAAAAATAGCCGGGATGTTAAGTCGCATGGCCGCCATGAGCATACCGGGAGTGACTTTATCGCAGTTGGAAATGCAGACAAGAGCATCGGCACAGTGGGCGTTGACCATATACTCAACCGAGTCGGCGATCAGTTCCCTGGAGGGCAGGCTATAAAGCATGCCGGCATGGCCCATGGCAATGCCGTCACAGATCGCCACCGTATTGAATTCCTTGGCGATCCCGCCAGCTTTTTCCACTTCGGCCACCACAAGCTGCCCGAGAGCATGAAGATGGACATGCCCCGGCACAAACTGGGTGAATGAGTTGACAACAGCAATAACAGGCTTGCCAAAATCGCTGTTTTTAACCCCGGTGGCCCGCCATAGAGCACGAGCGCCTGCCATATTCCTTCCCTGCGTCGACGTGTTGGATCGTAAACCGGCCATAGATGAATGCTCCCGATATATATTTCAAACGATTCCACCACGGGAATCGTCTCAGTGACTTATGATAGGAATAGTCTGTCCCGCTGTCGTAAAACCAGATCAACTCGTCTAGTCCAGCCAAAGAAATGTTGCGGCCGGCAAAACGGGAGCAGATACAATGAAAGGGTTCAAGCTGTCGCCCGAACCCTTTTCCATTCGCAGGTCTGACAAAACAGGCTAACGATAGTTATTGAGGATGCGCTCCATTTCGTCCTTTCCGGCAAGTTTGAGCTTCTGTAATTTTCGTTTTTCCAGTTCTTCCTCAGGAGTCAGAAAAGATTTTCTGGTGAGTGATTCCAAGTCTTTTTCCAGCAGTTGATGTTCCTCGTAAAGTAACCGAAAGCGGGGATTCTGGTCGAAAAGACTTTGTACCAGGGACTGACTATCCTGCTGCATCGTACACCTCCCGGGAAAGAGTTTACATATGCCAGAAAACACAGTTTTAAGATAGCGAAGCAGCCTGAGGTTGTCAACCTTGAATAAAGTCATTCTCCTGGCGTTTGGCCATGGCAATTTCGGCCTCGGAAAGGCGAATATAAAGGGGTGCCAGGGATTCAAGAGGAATGGCTTCCCCCTGCCGATACGCCTCCAGCAAGAGACTGGCGGCCAGGGAAGCCCGGGGTGCGGTAAAAGGCCAGGGGGCGAAATGGGCCTTAGCCCCCAAATGTTTCAAAATGAGCGAACGATACAGAACGGCGCCGTTGCCGATAAACAGGGTTGAAGCCTCTAAATTGGACACCACCCTTTCAGGATCGGCCACCACGGCGGTTCCGATGCTTTGAGGATGCCCTTTCTCGCAGGTAAAAAGCTCCGAATAGACCTCCTGCTTGCGTGCGTCCACCATGACACAGACCGGATAACGGGCAAATGGGACAGAGGCGGCCAGAACACTCAAGGAAGAGACGCCGACAACGGGTTTGCCGGTCGCCATGGCAAGCCCCTTGACCGTAGCCAGCCCTACCCGCAGCCCCGTAAAGGAGCCCGGGCCGACAACAACGCCGAAGGCTGCGATATCCTGGATGGACATAGCACAATCGGACAGCAGCTGCGATATGCTGAGCAGCAGTCGATCCGTGTGATTGGCAGCTTTAAGGTCGAGAAAGAGTTCACCGACGAGGGTTTCGCCACGACTGATCGCAATGCTCCCAGCAGGGGTGGAAGTATCCACGGCAAGAAGGACTTCAGACAAACCTACCCTCCAAAAAATATACGCACAATATCATTGTAAAAAGCGAAAACCATCAGACCCAGAAGCAACATCAAGCCGATCTGCTGGGCGATCTCCCGGGTCTTGAGCGAAAGGGGCCGGCGCAGGATCAGTTCAAAGAAATTGAAAAACAGATGCCCCCCGTCGAGAATCGGGATCGGCAAGAGATTGAGGATTCCCAGCTGAATGCTGAGAAAGGCCAGAACCGAGAGGATACTGGCCAGATCCGTCTGAGCGGCCTGCCCTGCCACCTGAATGACTGTAATAGGTCCGCCGATATTTTTGCTGGGAACATGGCCGGCAAATAACTTTTGCAGGAAAACCAGTGTCAGATCAATAAGCTCCATCGCCCTGTCCGCCCCGGCGTTCATGGCGTCAGCCAGGCCAAATCTTTTAAAACTGGTCTCAAGCTGAGGTGCGACACCTAAAAGGTATTCATCGGGGTTTTCTTCGCTCCGCTGGGTCTGCACCGAAAAGCTCAGCGTCTCCCCTTGCCGATTCACCCGATAGACGGCCGGAGCCGCCCCGGTCTGCTGAATGATGGGGCTCAAATCATACCAGGACACGATCGGGTGATCGTTAATGGCCAGGATTTCGTCTCCCACCTGCAGGCCGGCTTTTTCAGCCGGCATGCCGGGAGCGAGAGCTCCCACGACAGCCCTCTGGACCGGCATAAGACCGACGGACTCCAACCCTTCCAGACCGCCATCTTCGGGCGTCAGCAGGATCGAAACTACCTGTTCATCCCGTTGAACGCTGAAATCCAGTCCATAGCCAGCGTAGGAAATCAGTGCGCGATTGGCGTCCGACCAGGTCGGCACTCGGTCCCCGTTGATACGCTGGATGCAGTCGCCCCGGGCAAAACCGGCCGATTCAGCTTCGGAACCCGCTGTCACCATGCCAACACAAGGGGTCCTCTCCAGATAGGCCGGCACATTGACACCAACCAGATAAGCCACAGGCAGAACAAGAAATGGCAGCAGGAGGTTCATGATGGGGCCGGCAGCAACGATCGCCATGCGCCGCGAAACAGGCTTGTTGGCAAAGGAGCGCTTGCGTTCCTCAGGTGTGACAGCCCCACCCTCCCCCAGGTCTCCCACACTTTCCCCCAGCATCTGCACATAGCCGCCGAGAGGAATGGCGCAGATCATATAATCGGTTTCACCGTAACGGATGGAGAGAAGCCTTGGACCGAACCCGAGAGAGAACTTGAGAACCTTGACTCCCGCCAACTTGGCCACAAGAAAGTGGCCGAATTCGTGGATAAAGACAAGTATGCCCAGCATGAGGATGCCGGCGACCAGAGTGAACATGGATTCTTCCCCTACAAGGCCGCGTCTATCAGACGACGTGCCGCCTGTCGCCCCCAGCGATCGGCGCGCAGGGCTTCGTCGATATGTGTCAGCGCACCATGGCGATGGGCGTCCAGAACGCGACGCAAGATATCGGGGATGGCTAAAAAGCCGAGTTCCCTGTTGAGAAAGGCCTCGACGGCCACCTCGTTGGCGGCGTTAAGGACAGCGGGAGCGGTACCCTCAGCCCTGAGTGCCTCATAGGCGAGTTCCAGGCAGGCGAAACGTTGGTTGTCGGGTTTCGAGAAGCTCAGGGAACCTAAAGCGCAAAGATCCAGCGCGGGAAGATTCAGAGGGAGCCGTTCCGGATAGGACAGAGCATAGGCGATGGGGGTTTTCATGTCGGGGATGCCAAGCTGAGCAATGACCGACCCATCGACATATTCGACCATGGAGTGAACGATGCTCTGGGGATGAATATGGACATCGATCCGGTCCGCCGGCAAATCGAAAAGCCAGCGGGCCTCGATGACTTCAAGTCCCTTGTTCATCATGGTGGCAGAATCGATGGAAATCTTCTTCCCCATGGACCAGTTCGGGTGCGCCAGCGCATCGGCGGGAGAAACCTGCTTCAGTTCGGCGAGGGCTTTGTCCCGGAACGGTCCCCCGGAGGCCGTCAAAATCAGACGCCGGACATCAGCCTTGCGATGCCCTTCCAGGGACTGGAAGATAGCCGAATGTTCGCTGTCAACCGGATAAAGCTTCACGCCTTTGCGCTGGACCGCCTCCATGACCAGGGCGCCCGCTGTCACCAGAGTCTCCTTGTTGGCGAGGGCGATATCCTTGCCCGACTCGATCGCGGCCATGGTGGGGACCAGTCCGGCGGCGCCGACGATGGCCGAAACGACCATCTGAGCCTCGTCGTGAACAGCACAGGCCATGAGTCCTTCCAGCCCGGAAAGAACCTCCGGCGCGGCCGCGCCCAGCATATCGCGCAAGGAAACCTCGTCTTCCTTGCGTAGCACAGCCACGACAGAAGGACGAAAGCGCCGAACCTGTTCGGCCAGCAGGTGAAGATTGGCACCGGCCGTCAGAGCAACAATCTGAAATTGATCGGGATGGGCCGCAGCGATATCCAGCGTGCTGACGCCAATCGATCCGGTAGATCCAAGTACAGATATTTTCTTCATGTCGAAAGGTGTCTATCCCTTGAAAAACAGAAAAGCATAATAGTAAACCGGAGCAAAGGCGAACAGCAGACTGTCCAACCGATCGAGAATGCCACCGTGGCCGGGGATGAGGGTCCCGGAATCCTTGACATTGAAGCTGCGCTTGAGCATGGACTCGAAAAGGTCGCCAAGCTGCCCCAGCACACCCAGGACTCCGCCCAGCAAAACCACGTCACTCCACGAAAGCTCCTGAAAGAAAAAGATTTTGGCCAGTCCCGCCCCGACAAAGGTTCCGGCCACTCCCCCCAAAGCCCCTTCTACACTTTTATTAGGGCTGATAGCGGGATAGAGTTTGCGTCGACCGAGAGCTGAACCGATAAAATAAGCCGCTGAATCACAGGCCATAATGCAAAGAAGGGCAAAAAAGATCCATTCCCGCCCGAAAGGCAGGTCTCTGAGGAGCATAAGATGCCCCAGAAGCAAGGGGATATACAGCAGGCCCAGCATGACAAGGCCCATTTCCTGGACAACACGCGTCAGGTCGCGAAAGGAGAACAGAAAAGCCACAGCGAAAAAGAGAAGGAGGAAAACAAGCCAGCCCTGGAAATACCCGACATTCCCCAAGGCAAAAGGGATAAGGAGAAAAGAACCGCCAACAACGGCAAGAAGCTGGATTTTTTGGCGACCGTCGCTAAGTGCCATCCCATAGAACTCATGAAGAGCCAAAAGTCCGACGCCAAAAACCAGCACATTGAAAACCATAGGGCTGGCATAGATAATAAAAAGCACCAGCAGAGGAAGCGCAACCAAGGCCGTTAAAATTCGCGTCTTAATGATTCCCCTCCTTGGGCGACGAGGATTGAGTAACCTGCTCAGCCGTCAGACCGTAGCGCCTCTCTCGTTGGGCATAGAGTTCCAGGGCACGACGCAGCTCAGCCACGTCGAAGTCAGGCCATAGTGTTTCGGTGAAGTATAATTCGGCATAAGCTAACTGCCAAAGTAAAAAATTACTGACCCGCATCTCGCCGCTGGTGCGGATAAGCAGATCGGGATCAGGCAGATCATGGGTATCCAGAGCGCCTGAAAAAACTTCCTCGTCAATATCCTCGGTCGCCAAGGTTCCAGCGGAAACCTGCCGACAAAGCCCGCGAACGGCCCGCAGAATTTCATCTCTGCCACCATAGGAAAGAGCCAGGGTCAGCACCATTTCCTGGTTGTTGCCGGTCCGTTCCATGGCTTCTTTGAGCGACACCTGCACATCGGCAGGCAGGCGCTCGATTTCGCCGATCACATTAAATCGAATGCCCTCACCCAACATTTTGGGGAGTTCGTTGGCGAGATATCTGGCGAGAAGGGACATCAGGGCGTCTATCTCAGCGGGGGGTCTTCCCCAGTTTTCAGAGCTGAAGGCATACAGGGTGAGGTAGCGAATCCCCTGAAGCCTGCACTCCTCGATGACAGTACGCACGTTATCGGCACCACGACTGTGGCCGGCCGTACGCGGCAACTGTCGGCGTTCAGCCCAGCGGCCGTTCCCATCCATGATAATGGCGAGATGTTGTGGAGTCTGCATATCTGTCTTCCGGAAAGAAAATCAATACGTTAAAAAGGGCGTTAATTTACCATGAAACATTCTGCCAAACAAGAAGCTTGTTCCCCACGGGCCTATCACTTTCACGTCCCTGTTCGCGGATTTCCCATAAAAAAAGGAAGACAGCGCCAGGCCGTCTTCCCATAAGTTTTTTCGGGATAGTATCCCGGATGAATCACTTTTCGCTACTGGTAACCGTCATGACCGGAATCGGAGACTTGCGCACGACCTTTTCAGCGGTGCTGCCAAACAAAACATGGTCGAGACCCGTACGTCCGTGGGTTCCCAGGATGATGAGGTCGGCGGACTGCTCCTGCCCCTTCTTGATGATCTCATCGTAAGGTATCCCCGGCACGATAAAGGTCTCGTAACGGATATCCTCACCAAGGTGGGTTCGGCAAAACTTTTCCATCATCTTTTTAGCGCCCTCTTCAATTTCCTCTTCCAGTTTGTCAAAGGAAATATGGGGGACGTAAAAGCCACGCAGGTCAACCGGTTCGTTGATGACATGAACCAGCAGAAGTTTTGCCTCACACTTTTTGGCCAACATATGGGCATATTGAAAGGCCTGATCAGAACATTCGGAAAAATCCGTGGCAAAAAGGATGGTATTGAAATTTTTCATGCTTCCTCCTTGATTTCAAGAAAAAGGTCAAATCACATAGAGCCAACTGAAGACGCCTGTTTGGCGTCATTATGAATTTTTTCCATCACAGACTTGAGTTCTTCAATTTTGATCGGCTTGTGAATGTATTCGAAGGCTCCGAGATTCATGGCCTCCAGATAAGACTCGACCCCACCATAGGCCGTAATCATGATGACATGGGTACTGGGGTAGAGACGGTTGAGTTCCTTGAGAAAGGTCAGCCCGTTCATTTCAGGCATATTGATATCGCTGATGACCAGGTTCACCCGACTGGACTTCAGGTATTCCAAGGCCTCCTGACCGTTGGGAACGCTGCAGACCTCAAACCCTTCCTGACTGAGCAGCTTGCTCAGGCCAATACGGGTATTCTCTTCATCATCAACAATTAGAATTCTTTTGATTTTTGATCCCACCCAAAATGCTCCCCTGCGTATTTTGCAGGTAAGTCTATCACGAGCTCTTGCCCTGTCAAGACGATGAAGCACACCGTATAGTTATTTATTGCCAAACAATTACAGGATGTTACAAAAAACAAAAGAGTCGCGGGGAAGGACCTCAGGCAGAGGTGGGCACCGTTTCTTGCCAGAGGCCGATCAAACGACTGACCAGGTCGACAAAACGGCCTTCGGCCCTTTTCCCGGCGGACAATACCTCCTCGTGCTGCAGAGGAGCGGAAGAAAGACCGGCGGCATGATTGGAGATGGAGGAAAGACCGACGACGTCCATGCCGAGATATTTGGCCATGATGGCTTCAGGAACGGTTGACATGGACACCGCATCGGCCCCGAGAAGTTTCATGGCGCGGATTTCGGCCGGGGTTTCGTAAGAGGGTCCCTGCACGGCGCAGAGCACCCCACGATGCAGCCGAATCTGGTGCTGCGTGGCGTATTCACGCAAAGGACGGTAGAGCGTATCCAGGTAGAGAGTCGAAAGATCGACAAAGGGATTGGGGAAGTTTCCTCGGAGCGGGTTATCCCCCATGAGATTGATGTGGTCGGCGATATACATAAAATCGCCAGGCTGGAAGGCGGGGTTGATGCCACCCACCGCATTGGTCAGCAGCAGTCGGGGGCAGCCGAGGACGTGCGCAATACGGGCTGGCAGGGACACCTGAGTGGCTGAATGTCCCTGATAAAGATGATAACGGCCCTGAAAAACCAGTACTCGCCAGCCCAAAAAGGTCCCGGCGACCAGCTGACCCGAATGGCCGGCAACCATGGCATCAGGAAAACAGTTAAATTTCCGATAGGGCCAGACGGCCGGTTCCTGGACGTGGTTAGCGAAGGCGCCCAGGCCCGAACCGAGGACGACAGCCAGATCAAAGGGCGCTGGGCCCTTTTCTGTTGCGACGGCTTCCTGGATTTGCCGACAATCCTCGAACATAGGCCCATCAATAGTGGGTAAAATCACTCCAGCACTTTCAGATGTTCTTTCGACAACTTGCCCAGTTCGGTATCGGGAATGAGCCGGATAACCTCGTTAAAGGCGGCAATGGCCGCATCGGTTTGCCCCAGCTTGACCTGGGCCAGTCCCATCTGATAGTGAGCCTGCGCGTAATTGGGGGCGATGGCCAATGCCTCACGATATTGGGCGACCGCTTCGGCCGTTTTATCCAGAGCGTAATAGGCCTCCCCCAACCCCAGATAAGCGGGAGCATAATTCATATTGGTGGCGATGGCCTCCTTGAAGAAGGTCACAGCCTGCAGATAGTCCCCTTTTTGAGAATAGGCGTAACCGATGCCCGAAAGCGGAACCTCGGGATTATCGAAATCAAGCCGGGAGGAGGTCGCCTTGAAGTAACGGATCGCGTCGTCCCAACGATTCATGTCGAGATACAGGGCGCCGAGGTTATTCAGAAAACGGGGAGCTTCATTGCTCAATTTGACGGCCTGGAGATAGCGCTGTTCGGCCTCGGGATAAGCTTCTTTGATGTGGAGCACCTGCCCGAGGGCCGCCTGAATTTCAGGATCTTTGGGGTTGATCTCTTCGGCCAGGCGAAATTCATTCATGGCCTGGCTCAACCGGTTCTCCCGCAAGTATGAGAGCCCCAGCATATAATGGGCCTTTGCTTCATCTCTCTGTTGTGGATTGATGCCGCAACCGGCAGCCAGAATCAGCCCCAGGACAATTCCCGTTAAAAGGATCTTCTTGATCAATGCAACCTCCTTAAAGGATCGGCAACGAAAACCGTCGATGCACGGTGGGCCAAAACCATCACAGGCCTTCGAATTCCGTCAACAGCTTCACCTTGCGGTAACGGTCTTCAATGTCGCTGTAGCGAAGGGAGCGCATACGGTCCAGACTGAAATCTTCGACGTTGAACGAGGCCATGACACTGCCGAACACGATCGCCTGGCGCAGGCCGGACTCCGTCAGGTTTTTGGTGGAGGCCAGATATCCCATGAACCCACCGGCGAAAGTATCTCCGGCGCCCGTGGGATCAAAGACGGACTCAAGCGGATAGGCCGGGGCCGCAAATACGGAATGTTCCCGAAACATGAGCACGCCATATTCACCCCGCTTGATCACCAGAGTCTCGGGCCCCATGGCCAGGATTTTTGCAGCGGCCTTCATCAGGTTGGGCTCGCCGGATAGCTGACGCGCCTCCCCTTCGTTGATAAGAAAGATATCGACGCGCTTGAGCGTTTCCAGGAGCGCGTCCTTCTTCCCCTCTATCCAGAAATTCATGGTATCGCAGGCCACCAGTTGGGGTTTTTCGACCTGCTGAAGCACCTGAAGCTGCAGTTCCGGATCGATATTGGCCAAAAAAACAAAATCAGCCTCACGGTGTACCGGCGACAACTGGGGGGCGAAAGACTCAAAGACGTTCAGATGGGTTTCCAGAGTTTGAGCCTCATTCAAATCGTATCCGTAACGTCCCTTCCAACGGAATGTTTCTCCTGAAACGACCTGCAGGCCGCTCAGATCAACGTTGCGAGAACGCAGAAACTCAAGGTGCTCGGACGGGAAATCTTCGCCGACCACGGCCACCAGCCGAACCTCGTCAAAAAAGCTGGCCGCGGTGGAAAAATAGGTCGCCGAGCCGCCAAGGACATCGTCCCCCTGGCCAAAAGGCGTTTCCACCGAATCAAACGCAACGGAACCTACCACAAGGATGCTCATTGTCACCTCTTTTACCCGGAAACTGTTCCATTTCCGGAGAATAATTCACTTCAAAGATACTTGCCCATGACCACCTGAAGCTTTTCCCGGGTCTTCGCCGGAATGATCTCCTTATTGGTCATAATGGCGAATTTCAACGCTTCACCACAGGCACAGGTCGGGGCAGCCGCCAGATTCCGCACGGCTTCCCGGATGATTTTGCGCGCCGTCTCGACGTTCTGTTTGACGATGGCCAGCACCGCCTCCACGGAAACGTCGTCATGCTCCTCATGCCAGCAGTCGTAATCGGTGGCCAGTGCCACCGTAGCGTAACAGATCTCCGCTTCCCGGGCCAGACGGGCTTCGGGCAGGTTGGTCATGCCGATGACATCGACCCCCCAGCTGCGGAAGACCTTCGATTCGGCCCGGGTGGAAAAATTGGGGCCTTCAATGCAGATGTAGGTGCCTCCCTTGTGCACCTGGGCACCCACAGTCACGGACGCCTGATGCAGAACGGCGGCCAGATCACCACAGACCGGGTCGGCAAATTGAATGTGGCCGACGACCCCGTCGCCGAAAAAGGTCGAGGCCCGTTTGCCCTGGGTGCGGTCAAAGAACTGATCGGGGATGACAATATGCCCGGGCACGATCTCCTCCTTCATGCTGCCGACGGCAGAGACGGAAATGATGCGACTGACGCCGAGTTTTTTCATACCGTAGATATTGGCGCGGTAGTTGACTTCCGAGGGCAGCAGGCGATGCCCTTCCCCGTGCCGGGGCAAAAAAACGACCTTGAGGCCTTCGAGTTCGCCCGTGATGAAATCGTGGGAAGGGTCGCCGAAGGGGGTTTCCACCCGGACGTTCCGCACCTTGGTGAGCCCTTCCATCTGATAGAGGCCGCTGCCTCCGATAACGCCGATGACAGGCTGGGTCATAATCATCTCCTTCTGCTGAAATAATTTGTCGTCTTCAATCAATAAAAATCAGGCTTTATCGTCAAGTCGCCCCTTGAGCTGACCACAGGCCGCCGAGATATCCTGTCCCTTGCTGGCTCGCCTGATGGCGACAATGTTGCGATCAAGCAGATAGGTCTGGAAAGCCTCGATCTCCGCCGGCATCGGCGCCTTGAAATCCGAACCGGCATGCTCGTTAAAAGGGATCAGATTGACCTTGGCCTTGATCCCGTGCAGCAGCTTGACCAGACGTTTGGCGTCGTCGAGGCTGTCGTTGACGCCACGAATCAGAATATATTCAAAGGTGATGCGCTGATGGGGTTTCAGGGGATAGGCGCGGCAGGCGGCCATCAGCTCTTTCAGCGGGTAACGGCGGTTCACCGGCATCAGACGATCACGCACCTCGTCCGTGGTGGCATTGAGGGAAACCGCCAGGTTGACGGGAATGCGTTTGGCCAGTTCAAGCATCTCAGGAACCAGGCCGCAGGTCGACAGGGTCACCTTGCGGGTACCGAACCCCATGCCGTCATCCAGGTAGAGAATTTTTAAAGCGTCCACCACGTTATCCAGATTATGCAGGGGCTCGCCCATACCCATCAGGACAATGTTGTTGACCGGGCCATCCTTGGCAACAGCACAGACCTGATTGACGATTTCTGCTGTTTCCAGATTCCGGCTAAGGCCAAAGGTACCGGTCAGGCAGAAGGCGCATTGCATGGCGCAGCCGACCTGGGTGGAAATACAGACGGTGGAACGGTCGTTTTCCATGGGGATGCGGACGGATTCCACCGTCTGCCCGTCGGCAAGGCGAAAGAGGTATTTTTTGGTGCCGTCACTGCTCGTCTCCGTGACCTCAGGGGTCCAGTCGGAGATATAGGCCTTTTCGGCCAGCTGCTCCCTGAGATCCTTGGACAGGTCGGTCATTTCGGCAAAAGAGGTTACACCGCGTCCGTAAATCCAGCGAATGATCTGCCGGGCGCGAAATTTCTCCTTGCCGAAAGCGGAAAGAAAATCGACCAAGGCCTCAAAGGTTAAACTTTTAATATCAATGCGTTGCGGCTTATCCATGAAGTTCTTTAAAGAGATTGGGTCTGATACGGCAAGGTAAAAAAAAGCCCCCGGGATTGTACCCGAAGGGCTTTTTTTAAACAAGGAACAATTGGGCCGGCCGCCAGCCGGTCTCAAGGTTGACCATCAGGATATTAGAGCAGTTCCAGGCCGGAGAAGAAGTAAGGGATCTCGAAGGCGGCCGTTTCGGGAGCGTCGGAACCGTGCGTCGCGTTCTCGCCGATAGAGGTCCCGAACTCCTTGCGCAGGGTGCCCTCGGCGGCTTCGGCCGGGTTGGTAGCACCCATGAGGTCACGCCACTTCTTAATAGCGCCAGCGGCCTCAAGAACCATAACCACGCAGGGACCGCTGCTCATGAAGTCGGTCAGCTCGCCGAAAAAGGGGCGCTCTTTGTGAACGTAGTAGAAACCTTCGGCCTCAACCTTGCTCATATACAACTTCTTGAGGCCAACGACCTTGAAGCCCTCGGCATAGATGCGGGCCAGGATTTTACCGGCGTTGCCGGCAGCGAAGGCGTCGGGTTTGATAATGGCGAATGTTCTTTCCATGTCTGTATTTCCTCCATTCGGGTTGTTGACGGTACTGAAAACGTGACCTTTTAGCATTCCCCTTGGCCGCTGTCAAGCTCTTCAGCTCTTCGGCACCCACCGACTCCCTGTCTCACTGGAACTCGACCTTGTAAAAGAGGTCGGCGCCGCTGACCGTTCCCATTTCGGTTTCCAGCTGCCAGCGCCTGGAGATGTCGTAACGCAGACGCACCTCGTTGGTCTGGGTAAAAAGGGAATGCCCCAGGCTGATGTAGAGGCGGGGGCTGAGATATTTGCCGATGGTGACCATGGAGGTCTCCACATCGCCGTTGCCGGCCTGGATATCGAGCACGTCAAGGCCGAAACGGCGACGTATCTTGTCCTGCAGTACGGCGGACTCCCCCTTGGTCAGCAAAGCGCCGGCCGCCAGCATAAGGGCACTGGAATCGCCCCTTTCACCCTCCAGGGGGCGTCCCAACACCACGTAGGAGAGGATATCCGTGTCCGGCATGAGAGGGTCCGAATAGAGTTTCACCACGGGCGCCCTTGGGGTCCCGGTGATCTGCACCCCGGCCTTCACTTCGCCGACATGGCGCAGGGCCAGAATATCCAGCGAAGGCTGATCGACCGGTCCGCCGCCGAACACGATACTCCCCCGGTCGATATCCAGCCGCAGTCCATAAGCGGCGTAGGCGCCGTCCACCACCGAGATCTGTCCCTGGGCCGTTATCCGATCCAGCCCCTGCATTGTAACCGTGACCGCGCCCTCCAGGCGAGCATCTACCCCGCCGACCTTCACCAGGGCACGATCTCCCAGAACAAACCGGACCCGGCCATCCACCTGCCAGGGACGGATTTCCTTTCCTTTCGCTTCCTGGCCAACAATGACCACATCGTGGCTGGCTCGCAGGGTAGCCGGCGCCTGCCGATCAAACACGAGGATCTCCGGCACCTGGACCTCTCCCGTGACGGAAGTGCGCCCCTGAGACCCGGTGACAACCAGATCGGGACTGGCCTTCACGCGAAGTTCAGGCAGCCGGATGACCTCGAAACGGTTACCTTGCAGCGAAAAGCGATAGTCCGCCAGGCGCCACTGCTCCAGTAAAATCGTGCCCTCCCCCGCCAAGGTGCCACCCCCGGATTCGCAACGGAACGCCACGATATTTATGCGCCGGCCATCAAAACGGACCCGCAGGTCCACATCCTTGACCTGGATGCCGGCGGCCGGCACATAGGCTCCACCTCCTGTCAGCCCCACCTGCCCCGTCAACTGGGGCGCCAGCCAGGTTCCGCCCAGACGCAGGTCCAGCTCGACCTGCCCCTGGGTTTCCTGAATCACCCCGGGCATAACGGCGGCCAGCAAGCCCTCTTCGCGAGCGGATACGGCCAATTCTCCCCGCAGGGGCGCTTCCTTTTTCAAGCTTGTCGGCAGCCTGGCCCCAAGCGGGATGCGAAAAGTGCCGTGTCCCTGACCCTGCTCGGCCAGGGCAAGAGACACTTCGCCCTGCAGATGTTCTTTCTGCCAGGTCAAGGAGAAACGGGACTCACGCAGCGGCACCGACACCAGTCCCTGTT
Organism: Desulfuromonas sp. KJ2020; assembly: GCF_024197615.1. Classification (NCBI taxonomy): domain Bacteria; kingdom Pseudomonadati; phylum Thermodesulfobacteriota; class Desulfuromonadia; order Desulfuromonadales; family Desulfuromonadaceae; genus Desulfuromonas; species Desulfuromonas sp. KJ2020. The sequence continues at coordinate 743,535 of NZ_JAKUKE010000003.1, read as the reverse complement.
CATCATGATATTGCAGTAGACCATCGTGGATGGCCGCCGAGGCCGCCAGGTTCAGCTCCCAGCCATCCAACCAGCGACCACGAACTTCGCCCGACAGGGTGCCCTGCAGGTCCATGCCGAGGGGCAGGTAGGGCTGCAACGCGATCAGGTCAAGGTGACTCCACTCGATGGCGACCTTGCCCTGCCTCGGAAAGGTGAATGGTTTTCTCGCCTGTTCCTGCTCTGACTCGAGATGAGCGGTCAGTCTGCCGCCTTCTTCAAACAGGACATCGCCCTCAAAAGCGAAGCGGCGGGAATCCCACACCAGCCCCAGGGAGGCGGCCCGGGCCTCCAGGTGCAGATCGCCCAGCAGGAAGCTGCCGGAAAAATCGTTCGTGCCGTCCAGCACCAGACCGGATTCCTCACCATAACGCCCCTGCAGACGTCCGGACAGGATGGCGTCCGTCTCCAGCGGTTTCAGTAGCAGAGCAAACTGGTCGAGATGAACATCCTGCCAGGTCAGGGTAAAGTCATAGTCCGACGGTAGCGAAAAGCTTGTCGGCTGCCGGGAACGAATCTGGGCCGAAACCTTCCCCTCAGGCAGCAGAACCAGACCCTCACCCTGCAGACCGGTGGAGTTCCAGTCCGCATCGATGCGGATGTCGCGAAACTCCACCCGTTGTCCTTTTTGTGACAGCGCTCCGGCTGTTTCGGTGTGCAGAAGGACACGGCCCGCCTCCGCACCGAAGCGTTCAAGACGCAGCGAGCCCGTGCTTTTCCCGGCGAGCTCCAGATCCTTTGACCAGACATTGAGCAAGGCCAGATCCAAGCTCTGCCATTGCGCCTGAGACGAAATAACCAGCGGAGATACTTCGACGGTTCCCCCGATCTCGACCCTTCCCCCTTGCGGGCTGGTCAAAGCCAGAGGGGTGAGTCCGAATTCTTCCCTGGACCAATGAAATTCGGCCCGATCCTCAAGATCCCAGGTGCCGGCCTCGGCATCCTCCCAGCCCAGGCGATGAACAGTGGCCCGCCAGTGTTTCTCGGCATAGTTTCCCATCAAAGCCAGAATCCCCTGCCCCGTCGGCCAGCGCAGCTCTGCGCGCCCTTCATGCCGGGCCAGATCGCCCTGCAGCGTCGCTCGCAGGCCGTCGAAAGCCAGGCTTCCATAGGCCAGTTGAGCTGTTTCCAGGGCGACGTTAAAGGGAGCATCGCGTTCGAAGCGGGACAAGGAAAGGTCCAGCCCGTCTACCTCAAGGCCATAGCCTGCCAAACGAGAAGACCGGATGGCCAGGGTGCCGAAAGGCTGACCAGCACGCCAACCGACCCAGCCGGTTATGCCTCCCTGCTCAATTTCAACGGGGAGCAGAGTCTGCCCTGCCGAGAGCGCCACGGACACATCGATGCGTTCCAGAGACTCTCCCTGCAGGCGAACGTCCGCTCCCTGCCCCTCCAGACGAAGAAAAAGGGCCTGAAGATTTCCCTTATCGATATCGAGGCGGGTGTCAACCTCCACAGGGCCAGCCGGCCATGATGGCCCGATGTTGGCCGGGTTGAGAGCGTCAGCCTGCAGCTCCGCACGAAGGCTGAAGCCCTGACCCCACCCGAGGGCCAGGTCGCCGGCCACCTCGCCCTCGAGCCACCGCCCCCGCAGATCACGAATAAAAAGGCCCTCCGTGTCGCCTTCCACCTTGCCGGCCAAGGCAACCTCCTCCCAGGCAGGCCGGTTGTTGGCGAGGTCAAACCGTCCCGAGTAGCCGGACAGGGAGCCCTGCAGGGATAGCTGGCCGGACAAGGAAGTGGCATAACCCAGGTCCGGCGTGAGGTCCCAGGCGGTCAGCTGCAGATCGGTCTCCAGCCAGGGCTCGCTCTCGGCGAAGCGAAGTTCGGCGCGCCCCTCGGCCTGACCGGTGTGCTCCCCTTGCGTCAGGATCCAGTCCTCAAAAAGAAGGTGGTCGGGAAAGAGAGACAGGTTTCCATCCAGCGCCCCGACAGGCCGCTCGCCAGCGGCGGCGGTCAGTTCCAGCCGGACCGCCAGCAGGGCATCGTTCACGGTGATGGGCAGCAGGGAAAGACTCAGGCGGTTCACCTCATGAACAGGCTGGGGCAATTGCACCTGCAGAGATCCTTCGAGGGAGGGCTGCAGCAGTCCGGCGTGGACAAAACCCTGGAGACGGCCGACGCTGCTATCCAGATCCAACTGCTCCAGGGCCACCTTTCCCCTGTCCAGCCCCAGCCGTGCCCGCAGACTACCGGCCAAAATTTCTTGTCCGGCGCGTTCAAAGGCAACATCCTGCAACCCCAGATGGTCAATCCGGACTTTAACTCTTTTGAAAAGTTTGGGGAAATCGGGCCATCGCAGGACAGTAGGGCCATCAGGAGAGACTCGTTCCTTTTCCGCTGCCGGCAATCGGATCACGGCCTGCTTCAGAGCCAGCGTGGTCAGATGAAGTCGGCCAACCAGAAGGTCACGGGGCTGCCAGTCCAGCTGAAAAGCGGCGGCTTCGATCTCACCATCAGCCCAACGCAGCTGAACTTCCTCAAGGACCAGGTTGTCGGTCAGGCTGCCCTGAAGGTGCTTGACCTGCAAATCGATCGCGCTCGAACGGGCGGTCAGGCTCAGGAGCCAGGACGCACCGGCCGTGGTACGAAGCAGCCAGAAGGCGAACACCAAAATCCCTGCCATGAGCAGCAGGACGAGAGACAGGAGCACTTTTTTACGGATCGACATTACCATCCGACCCCCAGACTGATATGGAAACGGTAACCGGGGTCATCCACGCCGACCTGACGGGCGACATCCAACCGCACAGGCCCTACGAGAGTGTAGCGGCGCACCCCGATGCCGACGCCCTGGGCCCAGGTGATGCCCGTAAGGGTGTCATAGGCGTTGCCCGCGTCATAAAAAACGGCCACGCCCCAATTTTCGAACAAGGCCCGCTCCAGTTCCAGACTGCCGACAAGCAGATGCTTGCCGCCGACAACCTCTCCTTCCGAATCGACCGGCCCCAGGGACTGATAGCGGTAGCCGCGGACGCTGTTGTCGCCTCCGGCGAAAAACCGCAGGGAGGCGGGTACCTCCTCAATCGGGTCCTTCTGCCAGGTTGCCGCACCTTCTACCCGGGCAATCAGAGAAAGGCGAAACGGCAAGGGCCTCAAGACATTGGCCCGAATCCACCCCTGCAGCAGACTGGTATCTGACCCGAAACTATCGTGAGCGCCGCGGATTTCGGCCCGCAGATGAAATCCCTTGCGCGGTCTGACTGTATCGTCATAGCGACGGGCTGAATACCGCAGGCCGGGAATGACCATGCGGGAGCGGGAATCTTCGCCGCCGATGGTGTAATCTTCCTGCAACAGGCGCAGGAAGACCGAGCCGAGACGTCCTCGTCCCAGGGCATAGACCCGCTCGCTCTCGGCAAAGATGGAGCGCGTGGTATAGGTGTCGATATCCTCGCGATCCACACCAAGACGGAAAACGGTGTGCGCCTCCTTGTTGCGATAGCTGGGGATCGTATAACTCGAGGTCAGAAATTGCTTATATTCGGCGATCATCAGATCGGCGTTCAGTTCATGGCCAAGATGCAGACTGTTCACGTCCTTGTATTTCAACGTGAAGCGGGCGCCGGAATCCGTGCCGTAGCCAACCCCGGGGCGCAGCCGCTGACGGGGCGAGGGAGTTAGTTGGATATTGACCGGCACCCGCTGATCCACCGCCGCTTCCAGTCCGGGCGTGATGACCACCTCCCGAAAGCGGTCCGAATCCAGAAAGTTCAACTGGGTCTGCCCCAGCTTTTCATAGGAAAATACGTCGCCCGGTTTGAAGGCTAAGTAGCGGTGGAAAAAACGTTCAGGGAAGTTGGGGGCGCCTTCAAAAAACACCAGGCCAAAATAGGTCAGAGGGCCTGTTTCGAGCACCAGTCGGATATCGGCGGCATAGCGCGTTGGATCGACCCGAATTTCGTGCAGGCGATAATCCGCCTGCAGATAACCGCTGTCAATGGCCCGAGCCTTCAGGGCCCCCTTGCCCTCTTCGTAGAGATCATGCCGAAGCGGGTCGCCCCGGCGCAGCGGGAATCGGCGCAGTAACTCCTTAAGACGCCTGTCGTTGGCGCCCGCCCCCTCCAGCACCAGATCCACCGATTCGACCAGAACCGGTTTCCCCGGAGCGATCCGTACATTCAAAACAAGGCCCTGGTCATCTTCGACCGTATCGGCGGTGATTAGCGGCGAGTAATAGCCATAGGGCTCCATGGCCTTGCGTACCTTGTCCGGCACCTGTCCGACAAAGTGGTTCAACCAGCGCCGATCCACCTGGCCATTACGAATCAGGCCCGTCGGCAGGGCCAGAGCCGCCTCGACGTTCTGCAGTATCTCCCCTTCAACCCCGGAGACCTTTACACGCAGGGGTTCGGCCGCCGCTACCGGCCTCGGCAGCCAGAGGAAAGGCAGACAGAAAAAGAGAAGAACAGCTATTAGATGAAAGCGACTACGCAAACGCACACCTAGAAAGAGAAAATCCGTTGTCCGTATCCAGTCAGAATATCCAAGGGGCACCACCGAGCCTTACCGCTGCGAACCCTCCCCTGCATGCATACACCAAGGCCAATACAGCGTAAAGCACCAAAAAGCCCTGCCCGCCCCTTGTCCAATTTTCCATAGGCAAAAAAAATTTTTTGTCTATAATGGCCGCCATGTTGACGCGAATTTTATTTCTGTTGCTGGTGACCACCCTGGCCTTCCCCCTCTCGGCTCAAAGCTGGTACCCCCGTTTGGTCGAGGACTCCTACATCACTTCTCTGGATTCCCCCCAGATCGTCGGGAAAAATCGGCCCTATTATCTGGGACCTGACGAAGACCTCATCCGGCTGGCATGGCGAGGCGGTCTGGGCTACAAAGCCTTGCTTCACGCCAATCCCGGCGTGGACCCTTGGCTGCCCAAACCCGGCACCGAAATCACTCTGCCCTACAGCATGATTCTCCCCGCCGGACTCACCCCGGGTATTACTATTAATCTAGCCGAACTGAGGCTTTATTTCATCTGGGAAGAAGACCGTCAGCTGCGCATTCGGGCCTATCCCATTTCCGTTGGAGCTGAAGGCCTCGATACGCCTGAAGGACTGTTTTCCGTCAAAAACCGCGTGCAGAACCCCTCGTGGACTGCGCCGGCGTCCGTGCGGGAAGAACGGCCCGACGGTCCTTTGACCATACCGCCGGGTCCAGAAAATCCGTTGGGGGATTACTGGATTGGTCTTTCCATCCCCGGCTATGGAATCCATGGCACCAACAAACCCCTTGGCGTCGGTCGTCGCGTCAGTCATGGCTGCATCCGGCTCTACCCCGAGGACGTCAAAGACCTGTTCCCTCGGGTAAAGGTCGGTACGCCGGTTCGCATCATCTATCAGCCCATCAAGATGGCCGTTCATGACGGTGTTCTCCTGGCAGAAATCCACGACGACTTTCTTGAACGAGTCGAAGATCCCCTGAACGAGTCCCTTCGCCTGCGGCACGCTCTCGACTGGAAAGGCCCTATCGATTGGCCGGAACTGGAAAAGGCCCTGCAGGAAGCGCGCGGCATTCCTCTCCCAATTTCCAGCCCAGCTGAGTCCTTCGCTCCTCTCGTTCTGGACGCTAAAGTCAGCTACTGACGTCCTAAAAAAGATTGACGGGTTTTTCTTAAGCCACCTCCCTTTTGGAGGTGGCTTTTCTATGCACTTCTTCTGGAGGTTTCATGCCCTGCCTGAGATGAGGTGTTTCAGGTGGTTATTTGCTCCTGACAGGCCGTTATACAACATAACGAGTTTCTTAATGACTGGAAAAGCGTGGGAACAATATGGTAGTATTTAATCCTACCCTGCAAATTGGAGGCGAACATGCGAACCACCCAAAAAATGAGCATCACACTGCCTAACGAGATGGCGGACATGGTGAAAAAAAAGGTACGGGCCGGCGAGTACGCCAGTGACAGCGAAGTCATACGAGAAGGACTGCGGGCTCTTATGGCACGTGATCGCGCCGTTGAGAACTGGCTGCACAATCAAGTCGGACCTTCCTACGATGCGCTGAAGGCCGATCCATCTCGTGCCGTCACTATTGACCAAGCGCGTGCCCGACTGGCCGCCGAGTACACTAAAACACGATGAGTTATCGCGTCATCTTTACTCCTGAGGCCGTGGATCAACTTGCTGCCCTGTACCACTACATTGCAGAAGCGGCCTCTCCCGAAATTGCAGCGCAATACACCGAGGCAATCGTGAGCTACTGTGAGAGCCTACATACGTTCCCACATCGTGGCATAATGCGCGATGACGTGCGTCCAGGCTTACGTATAACCAATTACAAGAAACGTACAGTGATCGCTTTCCATGTTGACACCGATCTGGTTTCAATTATCGGCGTGTTCTACGGCGGCCAGGATTACGAAACAATCCTGCCAGAAAAAAACTCTGGCGACAGCAACCCTGGGCACTAAAACGCTTAGCAAAAGTTGGGTTTATGTCGCCTTTTTCAAAAGCGGCAACAACCTTTCTTCCGCTTTTTCATTGCAGTGTCTATAAATAAGTCTCCTCGATGTAAACTTATTTCAGGATGAGACAAAAACATCAAAAAAAGCGGAGACCCGTAGCAACGGATCTCCGCTTTTTTCTTTAATCAATCAGTAAAACCGAATTACTTTTTAAGGCCCATTTCGAAGGCTTTCAGAGCCTTGTCAGCGCTGTCCTTAGCCTGATCGGCGCTGGTCTGAGCAGCAGTAGCGGCAGCTTCAGCGCGGGCAGCGGCGGCGTCAGCCTTGGCAGCAGCGGACTCGGCGCGGGTAGCGGCAGCCTCAGCCGTCTGTGCCGATTGAGAAGCCGACTTGCTGGCCTGAAGGGCCTCGTTCATCAAATCTTTGTCTGCCTGAGAGAGTTGTGCGGAGCAACCAGTCATGAGAAGCATTCCCAGTCCTGCTGCGCCCAAAGCCATTTTGAACTTGTTCATGTCATTCCTCCTTTTAAATTTTTGGCTACATGGAACTGCTATAAATTAAGCAGGTTCTGAGCGCCTGTCAATGACTAATTAAGATTAATTTCTGAAAAAACCCTACCCCATCCTGCTTCTTTCGGTGAAAATCAGGGGCGCGCCGGTCCCTCCAGCAAGGAGGCCCCAGAGCGTTCGACCATGCCACGGAGCATTCCTTTGAAGACAGGCACATGGAACGGGTAGACCAGATACCAATAGATAATGCCCCCCATGCCGCGAGGGAGGAATCGAGCGGTTTGACGCAGTTCGGTCTTCCCATCGCCGAAGCTTTTCAAGGAAAACTCCAGAACCGCTTCACCGGGCAGTTTCATTTCCGCCACCAGCAACAGAGACCGAGGAGGATCAACGCGCTGCACACGCCAGAAATCAATCACATCACCAGGCAGGATGTCTTCATCGTTCCGACGACCACGACTCAACCCGACACCGCCAATCAGCCGGTCTACAATCCCACGCACCCCCCACAACCAGTCAGCATAGTACCAGCCGGTAGAGCCGCCGATGCGCCGGATGAAAGGCCAGAGGTTATCGGGATTCCCCTCGACCACGACACGCCAGCAGTCTTCGTAATACGTTCCCCCAGCCCATTGGGGATCGCCAGGATCGCTCCATTCCGCCGGAAGCATATCGCCAGCTTCCCGCCATGAACTTTCCACCGCCTGCTGCTTCACGCGTTCCAGAGCCAGGCGAATCGCCTCACGGCAATCCAGCAGAGTCTGCGGCACAAGGGTTCGGATATCGTCATTCCGGCAGATGACCGGATTACGCAGGCCCTCGGCCAGGGGGCGCGCCAAGGCCGCCGGCACCGGTGTCACCAGATGAATCCAGTAAGAACTGAGACGGGGAGTAAGAACAGGAACGGGCAGGATGAGGCGTTTTCGCAAGCCGGCCTCTTCCGCGTAGATCTCCATCAGGCGCCGGTAGGTCACCACCTCTGGCTGTCCAATATCAAAAGTCTTGTCCAGAGCCAGTGGGTTATCAAGCACCCCCATGAGGTAGGTGAGCACGTTCCGGACCGCAATAGGCTGACAGGGCGTATCAATCCAGCGCGGTGTGACCATGACGGGCAATCGATCCACCAGGTAGCGTAATATTTCGAAAGAGGCGCTGCCGGAACCGATCACCATGGCGGCGCGCAGCACCGTCACCGGTACGTCACCTCGCTGCAGAATAGCGGCCACCTCGTGCCGGGAGACAAGATGCTGGCTGAGATCGGCGGATTCTTCTCCCAACCCCCCCAGGTAAATGATCTGCTGTACCCCGGCCAAACGCGATGCTTCTACCATATTTTCCGCTGCCAGACGGTCGGCCGAACCGAAGCTTTTGACTTTCGGGTTCATCGAATGAACCAGATAATAAACCGCCCGGCATCCGGACAGAGCCCGCTTCAAATCCGCCGGATTAAGCACATCCCCTTCCTCAACCTCCAGGTTCGGATGGTGTCCCCACGCGCGCTGCCCTATTTTTTGCGCAGACCGCGCCAGAACCCGTACGCGATGGCCCGCTTTCAACAGCCGCGGCACCAGGCGGCTACCGATATAGCCTGTCCCTCCCGTGACCAGGACAGGCCGCTGATCCTTATGTCCCGACATGACACTTTCCTCGCGATTACCCACAGTTTCAGTCTGCTTAAGCCACAGGGGGTGCCGGTAAAAAGTCTTGGCATTAATAGACCGTGCTGATAGTATACAGACGCTTTAATCCTGAGGTCGAAGGCCTCTGTCTTCCCCTACTAAAAGCCGCATAAATCACACATTTTAAATCTGGAAAGATTTTCTATGACGTTTTTTCGGGGCATGAGCATCCAGAAAAAACTGACCGCGATCATGATGGTCACGGCAGGGGTCGTCCTTCTGCTGACCACCGTCGCCTTTATGGTCACGGAAATTGTATCCTACCGGCGGGCACTTGTCGCCAATGTTTCTTCCGTCGCCGAAATTATCGCGGCCAATGCGCGCATGCCCCTGAGCTATCAGAATCAGCGCCTGTTGAATGATACCCTGGCCGCCCTCGACTCCGAAGCCAGCATCCGCGAAGCCTATATTTTCGACCAGAAGAACCGACCCGTCGCCCAGTTTGTCAAAGACCGTGAGAGCCTGAAATTTCTCGGCTTCACCGAAAATTCGCCACAGCACACCCGTCGGCTGGAAACCGCTATCGAAAGGGGCGAGGCTCACCACTTCTTTTCGTCCAACGGTCTCTCCGCTTTCACTCCTGTCATTCATGACACGACGCGCATCGGCATGATCTACCTCCTCGCCGACCTCGATTCCCTTTACAGCCGCCTGCTCTGGTTCGCCATCGCCGGTATCGGTGTGATGGCGCTGTCTATTTTGGCGGCCTATTTCATCGCCTCGCATTTGCAGGCGCACATTTCCCAGCCCGTTCTGGATCTGGTGGGGAAAATGCGGTCGACCTCTGAATTTCAGATGGATCCCATGCCGGGAGGCACGCGCAAAAAGGACGAGCTCAAGCTGCTCGACGCCGGTTTCAGTCATCTTCTGCAGCAACTTCAAGAGCGCAATGCGGAGCTGGTTAAACACCAGGAAGAGTTGGAAGACCAGGTTCGCCAGCGCACGGCCGAACTGCAGGCGGCCAAGGATCTGGCCGACAACGCTAACGAGGCGAAGTCGCGCTTTCTCGCCAACATGAGTCACGAAATCAGAACTCCCATGATTGGCGTTCTCGGGATGACCGACCTGCTGCTGGGTACAACGCTGGATGCCAACCAGAGAAGCCTGGCCCAAACCGTCCATCATTCCGGCGAAACACTGCTGGCCATTCTCAACGACATTCTCGACTTCTCCAAGATCGAAGCCGGCAAACTCGAACTGGAAACCATTGATTTCAATCTGAGGGAAGCCATCGAAGAAGCGGTGGAATTATTCACCGAGAAGGCTTATTCCAAAGGGGTGGAATTGGTCAGCCTTATTCCCATGACGCTCCCGCAAAGGGTTGTCGGTGACCCGACCCGGCTGCGACAGGTGCTCTTCAACCTCATTGGCAATGCCGTCAAATTCACCGAGCGCGGCGAGGTGGTGGTCGAACTTGAGCTAGACAAAGGCCGCGGCGGCAACACCGGCATCCGCTTCAGCGTCAGCGACACGGGGATCGGTATCGACGAAACCGCCAAGGCACAGATCTTCGATTCCTTCTCGCAGGCGGATTCCAGCACCAGTCGCCACTATGGCGGCACCGGGCTGGGCCTGGCCATTTCCAGGCAACTGGTCGCCATGATGGGCGGCGAAATCCTGCTGGACAGCGCCCCGGGCCAAGGATCGACTTTTTCCTTTACCCTCGACCTCGATATAGAAGATCAAAGGCTGGACGTATGCAGTGCAGCACTACCGCACCTGCCGGACAATACAACGGTTCTCGTTATCGAGCCCAACCCGACCCAGCGCCGCGTCCTGACCCACTACCTGCAGAGCCTGGGTTGCGACGTGGACAGGGTCGCCACCCACGCGGAAGCCAAAACCCTGTCAGCCAAGCGCACCCTCATGGGACATCCCTACACCCTGACCATTATGGGCTGCTGTTCAGGCAAAGACACCGAAGGGACCTTTGAACAGATTCGCCTTTTGCGCCAACAAACGGCCTTGAAGTCAAGCAGGGCTCTTTTGCTCTGCCCTCCCGTCAGCCCCTGCCTGCAGGACAACCGCTGGGAAACCTATTTTCAGGCGATCATTTCCAAGCCCGTAAAATTGGCGAGCCTCGCGCAGGTCATCGATGACGTCCTCCACGACAGAACGGCGATGCCCCACCAGTCCATCCCCCAAACAGCCTCTTCGGCACCTGGGGAAGAACCACTCGTTCACCCGTTGGGGCGTATTCTGCTGGCCGAAGATACGCCGGCGACCCAACGTCTGATCCAGATCATCCTCAACAAGATGGGCTACGAGGTCACCACCGTGCCCAACGGCGAAGCCGCAATCCAAACTCTCGTCGATCAGGACTTCAGTCTTGTCCTCATGGATTGCCAGATGCCGATCATGGATGGTTATACGGCGACCCGGCACCTGCGCGCCATGGATATCAAGACGCCGATCATTGCCCTGACCGCCGACGCCCAGATCGAGAACATCGACCGCTGCAAAGAAGCCGGCATGGACGACTACCTCGCCAAGCCCTTCCGTCAGGCAAAACTGCTGGAGGTTCTCGGCAGATGGCTGCCCGAAGAGGCTGCGCAGGCCGAAAAAGAGGCCTCCGCCATCCCAAGGATTTAATTCTTTGGGTCGCTCTATCCACCTCATGTGTTTTTAAATGGTCCGGAGTTTTGCCCCATGGCCAAAACATCCAAATTGATTTTTTCCACCCTGGCGGTCTGCGTCCTTCTGATGGCGCCCCTCGTTCTGGCGATACAGACCCTCGACAAGAAAGGGTCCGCATCGGTTCAGATTGACGAAGCCCTTCTCGCCGACCTGCCTGCGGGCGCCGATTCCCTGCAGGTCACCGTCAAAGGTTGGGGGTTCGACCGAGATACCCGCTTCTCGTTTTATCCGGACTACAGCAACAAAGGCGCTATCATCGGGACGGCTTCCACCTGGGGAGCAGCCAACGCCCTGGTCATCCGGGGTGATACGGCGTTTGTAGCGGTCGGCAAACAGGGGCTGCAGAGCTTCGACATCAGCAATCCCTCAAAATTGCGGCCCTTGGGAGCCGCTCCCCTTGTGGGAGACAATCCTTCGGCCTGGGACCTTTCCCTTGTTGGGGATATCGCCTATGTCTCTGCCGGAAAAGGCGGAATACAGTTATTCGACATCAAGAATCCAACCCGGATCATCCCATTGGATGTCGTCCATCTGCCGGAACCAACCTTCGGCATTGCCACCACCCCGAACCTGGCGATTGTCGCTAGCGGCAAAGCGGGATTGCACTTTTTCGACATTCGCAATTCACGACCTCCCCGCCTGCTCGCACAACTCGATCTTCCCGGTCATGCCTTCGATGTCGTCATAAATGGTCACTTTGCCTACATCGCTGACAACAAAAATTCTTTGCATATTATCGACATTACCAACCCAGCCAACCCCATTCTTCTCCATTCGGTTGAAACACCGGATAAATGTTTTGATGTGGATTACGCCGATGGAAAGATCTTTATCGCCGGAAACCGTGCGGGCCTGCATATTTTCGATGTTTCCGATCCAGTCAATCCCAAGTGGCTCAGCAGTACCGACACCAGGGGAACAGCCTTTGGCATCCGGGTGTTCGGCCATCAAGCTTTTGTATGTGAAGGGACCAACGGTCTAACAATTTATGATGTGACCAACGCCAGAAACCCTCAACTCAAGGGGGGGTGGGACACACCGGGTAACACCCGTCAGATACATCTTGCGGGTGGGGCAGCCTTTTTGGCCGATGGCCATGAGGGTATTCAGGTTCTGGACATTGATAGCGCCACGACACCCCTGATCGACGTTTATCCCGCCCGAAATGCGAGTGTAAGCGAATCAGGCGGGCAAAGAGAACATTTGCTCTTTAGCAGCCGAAAGAACCTCCTGGAAGTGTTGTCACCCAGCGGGTCTGCCCCCTTTAAGACCATTGGCCACCTGGCCTATGAGACCGACCTGGTCACCACTATTAACGACCTGAAAGCACAAAACTCGCTGCTTTACGCCGCCGACCCGACCTACGGTATCCACATCTACGATACGACCAACCCCAGCACTCTGAAGAAAATCGGCGGGCTTTTGACGACGGGCAAGACGCAAGCCCTGGCGCTGACCGATCACACACTCTGTGTGGCTGACGGCCCAGGCGGACTTTTGCTGGTGGACGTCACCGATCCCCAAGCTCCTGTAGCGATTGGACCGCCACTTGCCCTGGGAACAACCACCGCTATCGCCGCCCGAACGGGTTTGGCGGTGGTGGCCCTTGACGAGGCTGGCCTACGGGTGCTCGACATCAGCATCTCCCTCCTCCCAAAAGTCATCGCCTCCATTGACATTCCAGGCAACATCCGCGACCTCATCCTTACGGAGAAATATCTTTATGTGACGGTCGAGTCCGAGGGTCTTCATATTATCGACATGGGTCAACCCCACCGACCACAACATCTGGCCACTCTCAAAACGCCCGGAGCGGCCATGAAAATGGATCTTTTTGAGAATACGATTTTTCTGGCCGGCGGGTCAGCGGGTCTGCAGATTATCGACGTCCATGATCCAGTGAGCCCCCGCCTGCTTCAGTCGATTCCGACTAACTTCAAAGGTCAGGCGCTGTCTGTGGCCGTGGTTTGGCCTAACATTTACGTCGCTGGCGAAAACTTTGAAAGAAACGACCACCTGTTGTGCCTCAAACTGAATTCCCATTTTGAGGAGATATCACGTCTATTGATTCCCGCCAACTCCTTCAGTTCCACCTGCCTGGCCAGGAATGAAACAAATCTTTTCATGGGGGATGCGACCTGGGGAATCCAGTCTTTCGATATCAACGAGAAAAACCTGGGGGATCTCTTGTTTTCCCACTCAGCCCTAAGGCTTTCCAAGAGAATCGTTGCCCAAAACGACCTCGTCTATCTTCTCTACCAAACGGGTGGAATTGTGGTGGTCGATATCAGCAACCCTGAACACCTGCGAGTAAAAGAAAAAGTTCCTTTATGGCTTGAAACTCCTGTCGAAATGGCCGTGGAGAAACAATGGCTTTATATCGTTGACCGGGAGAAAGGCCTGTTGATTCTGGATGTCTCGGACTTGGAGAAAATCAGGGTGGTCAGCACCCTATCGACACCGGGGCAAGCCTCGGGCGTTGCTGTTAGCGGCGACCACGCGTTTATTGCCGACAGTTCGGAAGGATTGCTGATTGTCGATGTGAGCGACCATTTGAATCCACAGGTCGTTTCCTCCGTCAAGCTCCCTTGGCCGCGGCGGGAGTTTGCCTTCGCCATGGGTGTGGCACTGGAGGACTCTTTTGCCTATGTGGCCAATGGCCCGGAAGGCATGATGGTGGTGGATATATCCCGCCTCGATAAACCTCGTATCGTCAGCACGTTTAATACGCAGGGTTTTTCCAGTTGGGTGACCGTAAAAGATCGGAGGGCTTACCTGGCCGACAATAAAGCCGGCATTCATGTTCTGGATGTGTCAGATCCTCACAATCCTGTCAGCACCGGTACCATAGACCTCCCAGGAAATGCCAGAAACGGTGTCATACGACAGAACGAGGGCTTTTTCACCAGCGTGGAAGCCGGTCTGATCAGGGCGCGGCTTCCGGCCTCGCCACTGAAAACGCAGATTATCAACCCAAACACCGCCAAGCTGACCTTGCCGTATCCGGGCAAAGAAGGCCGTTACACTCTGCGCGCCTACAACCGCGGGTCTTTCTCCGAATTGCACGGAGGCCTCGAATTGACGGGAACAGCTTCGGCAGCCCCTGTCCTCAGGGCCGATCTTTCCGCTCCCTAGAAAAGATACTCGATCCCCGCCCAGATCTGGCGGCCCAGTTCGTATTCGTCCTCGGCATCTGCCACGTAGACCTTTTTATCGAACACGTTGTAGGCCTCCAGGTTGAACACCAGAGTCTGCTGCTCGGATACGGCCGTCTGCCAGCTTATTTTCCAGTCGAAAATCGTCGAACTCGGGCGTTTGACGTCTTCGTAGACCGCCACCACCTCGGGCGGCGCCCCCTCTGGAAAGCTGGTGGTTTGTCGTCCCACATACCCGCTGCGGTACTTGGTGACGTTGGTGAAGGTGAAACCGGCGGGCAGGGTCTTCACCAGGGTCAGGTTGCCCACCCATTCACGGTTGAAATCTGCCCTGGGCAGCTCCCAGAGAAACAGGACATCCCCGTTGTACAGCACCTTCTCATAGGCGTCATCCTCTTCAAATCGGTCCCCATAGCTTTCATTACTCGAAGTGCTGTCCTGCCAGGTCATATTGAAGTTCAGATAATCCCGACCCCACCAGCGTTCCCAGGCCAGGCTCGCTTCCTGGTGAAAGCTGCGGCCGTTGTTATTCCATTCGGAATAGACATAGCCGTTTTCATCCTTGGAGTTGATGGTCAATGCCAGCAAGTCCCGCCCCTTGCGCTCCAGATATTCCAGCAGCAGCCTGCCGCCGAGAAGAGCCTGATCGATACCGGCCGTCCACTCGTCGACATAGGGAGTATCCAGATGGGAAATCTGTGTGGCGGGAATAACCGTAGGCTCTTTAAATATCCATTCCTGCGGATGAAAATCGGCGTCCAGCGTGGTGCTGCGGGTCCAGGCGGTGCTGGGTTTCTTACCTGCCGCCAGTTTATGGGTCAGAAAGGTCTGACCGTAGTAACGGTTAAGGCCACCGAAAAGAATCGTCTGCCCCTTCCCGAAAACATCTACCTTCAAACGCAGGCGGTGACCCAGGTCCCAGTTTTCCAGATAATCGTTGTAGGAGAGATGCGCGCCCGGTCGGAAAGCCAGGCGGCCAAGAACCATTTCATCTTCAGCGTAAAAAAAGTACTGGTTGAGGCTGGCCCGGACATGATCCTGTTCGTAAATGTTTTTATTGATCATGAACTGTTCGCCAGTGACGCAGTCTACTTGGCCCTCTAGACAGACGACCTGATCGTTGACACGGCTAAAGGTGTAGCGGGTAGTGGTGTCAGGACGATCATACTCGGCGGCACTATGGGAAAAGCCCAGACCGATGGCGCTATAATGTGTGGTCCCCAAGAGGCGGAAAGGCTCAAAGGCGAGATGTGCATTGCTTTCCCAGGTATCCAGAACGGTGTCGATATCTCCATTGCCGCCTTCTTTACTGAAATTGGATCCAACCAGGCTGCCCCAATCCTTGGTCGGCTCCGTCATGTACCAGTTGAACCAGTCTCGAGGCGCCCGACGACTGTTGCGACTCGACCGATAGCCCGCGTTGATTTCCAGCCCGCCAAAAGCAAAGATCCTCTCCAGCGTGCCTGAAAGTCCCGAGCCACCCCCCTTTATCGTATAGCTGCTGTCCCGGGTGTCTTTCAAAAAATAATCGGCTTCATAGGGGGCGTGAGTCGCCGTAAGAGACAGTATGGTTTCGGGGGATATCTCCAGCGCGTATTTGAGAAAGAAATTTTCGTTTTTGCGGTATTGCTTTTCAGGTTCCGCAAGGTGGGTCAGATTAATCGATGCGTAGGCCTGCTGGTAGGCAACCAGGAGCCCCATCCGGCTGTTGATCGGCAGGTCCAGGGAAAAGCCCCCTTCGTGCTTGGAAAAACGCGGCTGCATATCTTCCGAGGTGGATTGGGTGAAATCTTCTGCGTCAGCGGGATCCAGGTGAAATTCGGTCCAGGCCGACCGGGTAGTGCGATAATACAGATCCCCACCGAACTCCTTGGCCGGATCCCGGGTTTCCGCTTCCACCACGCCGCCGGTAAAACCACCGTAACGAGCCGACACATTACTGCGATGCACGGTGACGGACTCCAGCAGACGGGGAGAGAGAAAGAGTTCCTGGGGATGCCCGGGAACATTCGTAATATTGTTTGGTAATAAAAACTCAGGATCCAACAGACTGTTGTTCCCCAATCCGTCAATCTGAAAATTATTGTCGTAAGGCCGCCCGCCGGAGATGGAGACTTTTGGCGGAGCGATTTCACCGCCAGTAAACGATGAATTGGCTTCTTCGCTGTACTGGATTCCGGGTAGGATGCGCAACTGTTCTGTCAGGGTGCCATCGCCGGTGGGGAGGTTCTCCAGAAGTTCACTGTCCAGAGTCGTCGTGCCCGCCTCGACAGGAGCCACGGCCACACCGATCACGGTCACCCGTGAAAGTTCGGGTATAGCGTCATCAGCGACAGGCTCATTCGAGGTCGACTCGGCTTGACTAGAATCGGCACTAGCGGCCTGGGCCCACAGGCTGGAAGTCCCCATGGCCAGAGTTAAAAACAAGGCAATACCCAACGAAGTGACTATCCTTAAAAGGCTATTCGTCTCCACGTACAATCCCCCTAAACACAAAAATCAAGATTTGCATTCTTTCAGCTTACAAAACAAGGACTTATCGTATACAATAAGGCACCTTGGATAAAGGATTAACACTCACAGGCATGATTATTTATCCCTCATATGGCAGGCCTTATTAGCTGGATCTACTTATTAAAGCAAGCCTACCTGATCTAGAATAGTTAATCTAAAATATAAATATTTCCATGGAACCCATTATTTTCGAATGATATTTTTCACTCATCCAGCCTTTGCAAACATCTCATGAAATACATGAGCAAAACAGCCTTGATATTCTGGACAGGTGTTGCCCTGGCGCTTCACGCCGCCCTATTGCTGGTTCCGCCCCCCATCTCGCGGGTGCAGCCCTTGGAGGACAATATCGAGGTCGCCTTTCAAACCCTGCCGGTCGCGGTGGTGAGCGAGCCGACCCCGGCGGCCGAGGTTCACCCCGAAGCTCCTGAACCAGATCCCCAGCCCCCTGCCCTGACTCCGAAAAAGCCAGCCATCAAGCCTCCCGCACCGCAGCCTCTGCCTGTAAATGAGGTGGCTGAAAAGTCGGTGCTTCCCAAGCCGAAACCGGCCCCAGCCCCCCAGCCCAGGCCAGAACCATCGACGGAATCTGCCAAGGAGGCTACCGACAACACCCTCGTGGCGACTCAACCGCCAAGGGTCAACAAAGAGGCAGACAAACCTCCGTCTGCTCCCGCCAACGCCCTGGTCGAGGCGGTGCCGGTCTATGCTGAAAACCCACCCCCCAGCTACCCTCGCCTGGCCCGGGAACGAGGCTGGCAGGGCGAAGTGCTGCTGCGGGCCAGGGTGAGTCGAGGTGGTCGCGTCCTCCATGTTCAGGTGGAAGAGTCCTCGGGATATGGCCTGCTCGATCGTGCCGCCGTCAAGGCGGTGAAAAGCTGGCGTTTTCGTCCGGCCCACCGGGGCGACCGGGCCGTCGAAGCCGAGGTTCGCCTGCCGGTTCGCTTCCAGTTGCAACCCTCCTAACCCCCAAACATTAGCAACCTTTCACCCTAGCCAGATCCCCAATCTCGGTGGGTGAAAACCCCCACCATTCGTTAAATGCCACACCTCGGTATGGCATTTAACACATTGCCAAACTTCTTGAAATTAAAGGCAACTCATTTCAAAACAGCGTTCTTCTCGCCTGCCGCCATTTCCTACCCGCCAACTAAATATTTCTTTTCACCCCCAAACCCTTGTCCTCTCGCCATCATACAAAAATCCATAAGGTGCAATCTTTAGCAGGTGGCATGGCAATTGGCATTCTTTATGCTCATTAGAAAGCCAACGCGACACCAATCCGGTTTTCAAAACACATTGGGTGAGCTAACCATGATGCGAGCATTCAACCACACAAGGACCAAATCACCGGCGCTGCTGCAGTGCCTCCTTGGTGGCTGTTTCGCCGCAGCTCTGTCGCTGTCCCCTTCGATGGGCCTTTGCGACGCCAAGGCCACCTACATGTACAAACTTTCCGACTTCAGCGGCGAAGTACCCTCCCTGTGGGCCCGGGTGGCGGTCAACCCGGAACTGGGTGAAGTCTACGCCCTCAACCGTGAAGATTCCGCCATTCAGATCTACAACAATGAGGCCATGCAGATCTTTGGTTTCGGCGAAGAACTGGGGCTCTCTTCCGCCCTGGATATCACCTCGGGTCAGAATGGCGATCTCTACGTGCTCTACAGAAATCCCCTCAACCGCATCCTGCACCTCGACTACAAAGGGGCTCCTTTAGGCGAGATCATGCCTCGCGACCTGCCCGATACCGTTCGCGGCTTTCAGGGTAACTTCATCATTCTTAAAAACGGCAACTTCTACCTGGCCGACTCTGAAGCCATGCAGGTGCTCGTCCTTTCCGCCGAGGGGCAATACCAGCACCACATCGACCTGCGGCAACTGCTAGCAGAGCAGATCAACAAAGCTCTGAGCCAGGCCGACCTGCGCACCTCACAGGAACGCAAGCTGCAAGATGACTTGAAAGCCTTGAGCAGCGCCGAGATTAACGGTTTCGCCGTGGGAAATCAGGGAGAGATCTACTTCACTGCCGCCACCCTCTTTTCCGCCTTCCGCTACAACCTGGACGGTACCCTGGGTCAGTTTGGCGTATCAGGCGGCGCCGTAGGCAAGTTCGGCGTCATCTCCGGCATCGAGGCGGACGCTGCCGGCCGTATTTATGTGTCGGATCGCCTGCGCTGCGTAGTGCTGGTCTTCGATAAGGATTTTCAGTTTGTGACCGAATTTGGCTATCGCGGGGCTGCACCGCAAAACCTCATTGTTCCCGACGATGTTGCCATCAACGATCAAAACGACACGGTGTATGTGTCTCAGGCAGCCAACCTGGGGGTCAGTGTGTACAAGCTCCAATTTGACACGAACTGATCGCTGGGGCTGCCAACCAATTCGGGGCTCTGCCACAGCCCTTTGACGAAAGGAGGTGAACCTAAAAGCAATACCCGCAAGACCACGGATACCAGCCATAAGGCGGCTATCCACACATCCTCCGAAAAAGGTAAACCCATCGCGAGGTGGGGACACAAAGTCACAGATCCACTTCAAGGTGAAGGGGATGGCTGGGCTGTTCGGACCCAATCTAAAAGATTTTCAGGAGGATCAAAATGAAGAAGTTTTTTGTTATCTGTTCTGCCATTCTGTTTACATTCGCCATGAGCGGGTTGGCCCTGGCCTTCCATGACGGCGGCGTCGCCCACTGCGACGGCTGTCACTCCATGCACGGCGGCGCCGCTAGCGGCCCGTCCCTGCAGCAGGGCTCCGACGCCAGCTCCACCTGTCTCAACTGCCACGATGGCGCCGCCCGCTATCACGTCAGCAGCGCCGACGGCAGCAACACGAACGAAGGCGGCGATTTTCACTGGGTTAAAGACAACGGGTATGCCTACTACCAGCGTGGTGTTAAAGTTGTCGATTACAGCAACATGGGCCACAACGTCATCGCCGCCGACTTCGGCATCGCCGCGGACACCAACCTGACCGCTGCCCCTGGCGGCTCCTACTTGGCCGCCAACCTTTCCTGCACCAGCTGTCATGACCCCCACGGCCAGGCCCAAGGTGGCACCATCGGTGGCGCCGCGCCCATCTCTGTCTCCGGCTCCTATGGCGCCGTTCCTGTAGCAGGCACCATCGCTGGTAACTACCGCATCCTCTATGACAGCAACAAGGTCGGCTTCTCCGAAGACGCTCCTATCGCCCGCGCCAACAGCTACGACGGTGCTTCCACCCAATACGGCAGCGGCATGTCCGGTTGGTGCGCCAATTGTCACGGCGCCTTCTACAGCCAGAGTGCATCCAGCGGCATGCACCCGACCGACGTCACCGTACCCACCGTCTACAACAGCTATGTTGCTACCGGTAACTACACCGGCACCGTCGCTACCGCTTACGATCCCCTGGTGCCTTTCGAGCGCGGCGTGACCACCGCTTCTTCTGACCTGCCTGATCCGACCGATGCCCTGACGGCTGGCGTTGGTGTTGACGGCAGCTCCAAGGTTATGTGCCTTTCCTGCCATCGCGCCCATGCCTCGGCTTTCCCCAACGCCCTGCGCTGGGACCAGACCGAAGCCTTTATCGCTGAAGGTTGGACAACTCTGACGGGTACGGGCGCCGTTCTGCCCACAGCAGCAGCCAAGGAATACTACAAACACGGTGTCGAAGTTGACGTGGCCGTTTTTGACCCGGCCGGCACCCCCTTCACCAACGGCTACGGTCACTATCAGCGTTCCCTGTGCAACAAGTGTCACGTACAGGATTAATCGCCGGTCTACTCTGGCATAAGATGTTTTACCTGTAATACTTTATAAAGGGCTGGCGGTTTTTTAAGTCGCCAGCCCTCTTTTTCGACGCACAATCCCTGCTTTATGAACAGCGACTTCTTAATCTGACAGCTGTGCTTCTCTCGGTGGGTACCATGTCCCAGCCCATACTGACATCTCTGGTCGCCATGATCACCCTGTTCCTCGCTGCCTTTCCGGTCGAGGCGACCGCCGCCTTTCATACAGGTGGTGCCGGTTCGTGCAACGGCTGCCACAGCATGCACCACTCGGAAGATGGTCTGCCCCTGTCAACCGGCTCCGGTACCTGGCTGCTGCGGGCCTCGGATGCCAGCTCCCTCTGCCTGAACTGCCATGCCGGCCCCGGCGGCCCGACTTCGGCTGCCGTCTACAGCTTCGACGGTTCGGCGCTCACTCCCGGTGGCGACTTTTACTGGGTCACCAAAACCTTCAGCTGGGCCGGCGGCACCAGCCCCGCCGCCCGTCACGGTCACAACATAATCGCCAGCGACTTCGGTCTTACGGCCGACCCCAACAAAGTCAACGCGCCGGGCGGTTCCTACCCCGCCGCGGCGCTGACCTGCATCAGCTGCCATGACCCCCATGGCGGCCGACTCAACGGCACCGGCGCTCCCATTTCTGTTTCCGGCTCCTATGGGGAAGACCCGGCTGCGGGCACGCGTGCCGGCAACTACCGCCTGCTCGGCGGTTCCGACTATGTCACCAATGGCTTTGCCTTTACATACGATGCCCCGATAGCGCGACAGAATCCGTCCCGTCCCTTTGCCGAATCAGACGATTCCCATGTCGATTACGGGGCCGGCATGAGCGAATGGTGCGGCAACTGCCATGGCGCCATGCTGCCAAACGAACATCAGGTGGGGAATGGCACCTTTGAACACCCCATCGGCGTGGATGCGCGCTTAGAAGCGGACATCGCCGCCAACTACAACAGTTATATCCGTACCGGCGATCTCAGCGGCATCGCGGCCATGGCCTACCTGCAGTTTGTTCCCTTTGAACGAGGAACCACCAGCACGGCCCTGCTCGACCCCACCAGCACCCAAGGACCCGATGCCACTGCCAACGTCATGTGCCTGACCTGCCACCGCGCCCACGCTTCGGCCTTCATGTACGCCGGGCGCTGGGATTTTACCGCCAACCTGCTGGCGAATTCGCACCCGGCCATCGGCGACAGCGGCGCCACCGTCACCGATGTCAGCAACAGCACTTACGGACGAAACATTTCCCTTGAATTCGGCAGCAGCCAGGGGTCGTTCTGCCAGAAATGCCATCCGCAGGGAACCCCCTGAATGGGCAGTCCATCCTCATCTTAGGGCGGACACAAGGAGCTGAAGGTGAATAGACTTTTTTTACTTAACGTGCTGCTGATGCCCTTTCTGCTGATGGCCTGCAGCCTGCCCGTTATCCCCTCCCCCGCAGTCAGCCAGCCGGATTACGGTCTGCGCCTCTATGTACAGCCTCTGCCCCAGGAAGCCCAGAATCTGACCCTGACCCTGGCGGATTTCGCCGCTATCCGCGCCGATGGGGTGCCCGTTCCCTTGACGACGTCGCCCCTAAAACTGGACGGAAACCGGATGATGGAGATGCAAAAACGCCTCTTGGCTACCCCCCTGCCGCCCGGGGATTACCAGGGGTTAAGTTTGCGCGTCGCCAATGCCGAACTGCGCACGGACGAGGGGATGATCTCCCTGCTCGTTTCTGAAGAACCTTTCGTACTCAAGGAAGATTTTCGTGTATTACCGGACAGCGCCCTGGCCCTCTTTCTGGCCCTGGAACCCCAGCGTCTGGTAACGGATGGCTATCGATTGACGCCGCTTTTCAGCCTGTGGAAGTCACGACCGGCCCTGCCTGAGCTCAAAGGCCTGATCAGCAACAGCGATGCCGGCACCCTGAGCGTCTTTGAAAAGAGATCGTCCCAGGTAGTGGGTGTTCTGACCGTCGGCCGTCAACCTAAGGGCCTGGCACTCGATTCCCGCCAACGCCGGGCCTACGTCGCCCTGGCCGGGGACGACAGCCTTGCCGCTATCGACTTAATCAATGAGAAAGTTCAGGACAAACTGCGCCTGCGCGCCGGCGACGGCCCCAGTGAACTGGCTATTTCCCCCGATGGCGGCACCCTGGTGACGGCCAATGCGGCGACGGCCAGCCTGAGCATCGTCAGCACCTCCCCCCTCGCCGAGCAAGGCCGCCTGCTCTTGACGACAGCGCCCGGCTCGGTCTTTTTCGGCCCCGCCAGCACTCTGGTGTACCTGCTGCAGCCCGACATTAACACGCTTGCCCTGGTGGACACCCATCGGCAGGACATCATCGCCTCGGCGAACCTGGAGTTCAGCCCCATCCGGGGAACCGCCAGCCCGGATGGACGCTCACTCTACCTGATCACGGACGACTCGCCCTACCTGCTGGTGCTGGACGCTGCCTCCCTCAGGGTAACCGACCGCATCCTGGTCGGTTACGGGGCCCGCTCACTGGCGGTCCATCCCCACAGCGGCCTGGTCTACGTGGGGATGGCATCCGGCGAAATCGCCTTTATTGACCCGGCTTTAAGCCTGCCCATTGACACCCTGCAAGGGGACGAAGAAGCCGTCTGGCTCCATGTCGACTTGGAAGAAAATGCTCTTTTCGTTGTATCCACTCGCCACAATCGAGTAGCCAAATACGATCTGGTGAGCAAAAAACGACTCGGCCTGCTTGAGGCTGAGGCCGGCAGCTATGCTGCCGTACTCATGGGTGACTAGCCGCCATCATGACCAGAACCGCTTCCCTCAACTGCCTCCTACTGATTGCGCTAGCCTGGTTCCTGACGCCTGCCGCCGGCTACGCCGACAGCCTGCGACTGCTCGGCGACTGGACTTATACCAGCACCAGCTCGGACACGAATGATCGCCGTGAGCAGGAACGCACCGATTCGGAATCGCAGCGCTTCAGTCAGATTTACCGGCTCGACCTGTCCAAGGAACTCGGCCCCACCCTCTTTTTAAATGGAGGAGCCCAACTCGAAGACAACGATTTGCGAAACGAAACGGTTTCCACCGAAACCGGTTTCACGAAAACCCGTACGGAAGGTTCCACCGTACGGCCTTATGTCGATCTGCAATGGCTGATGCCCCTCTACACCCTGTCGGGCGGCTATGAGGAGCGGGAGGCCAAGACGAAAACAACAGGAAGCGACACTCAGCGGGACTTCATGGAAACCACCACCGCCCGCTTTTTCTGGCGTCCTGTCGAGCTGCCCACCCTCGAGCTCAACTACGCTCATACGCTGCGCTACGACGAGCCTCTGACTCGCGACAATGAAAGTAAGGTTTATCGACTGAGCAGCAAATACCGCTGGGAGGACCTGGAATTTCTTTACAGCTATCTGCGCAGTGACGAAGAGCAGAAGCTGGCTGGCACAGAAGCCCTGACACAGACCCATAACGGCCGGGTACGCTACGCCCGCAATTTTTACGACAACCGTCTGGCTGTTAGTGCCGGCGCCCGCATGGAACGTTCCACGATTGAATTTCAGGGCGGAGTATCGCAAATCCCAACAATCTCCAGGGGAGAAGGTTTTTTCCTGATCAATGACACTGACCCCACGGATACCGACCTGGCTCTGACCCCTTATACGCCAACCAGCGAGATACCTTTCATCGATGCCATCGATCTCAGTCCGTCAGGACCGCAGACCCCCATCAGCCTGGGCCTCGATTTTGGCGAACAAATCCAGGTCGACGTTATCGAGGTCAGCCTGCAGACGGACGACCTGACCCTGGATCGGCTGACATCCACCTCTTTCGACTTTCGAGTTTTCATCAGCGACGATCAGGAAAACTGGACGGAGGTCGGTGCTACCCAGGTACTCGATTCGCTGGACAGCCTCTACCGCATCGATCTCGCCAGCCAGGTCAGCACAGAATTTATCAAGGTGACGACCTTTGCCCTGCCGGCGTCCTCGGGCATCACGGCGGATATTCTGGTGATCGATATGCGGGCTTTCGTCTTTCCACCTGCCGATGTCACCGAAATCACCTCGACCTATCAGAACCTTAACGCCGGCCTGTCCTGGAAGATTACCGACAAAACCCAGCTTCTGTACGACGCCACCTACCAGTACCGCGAAACCGATCTTTTTGACGACACCCGCGCGCGTTTGAGCAACGGCCTCAGCCTGATCCATCGCTTTAATCCGATTTTTTCCGGTACGGCCCGCCTGCTGCGCAGCGATGCCTGGGAGCAGTGGAAGCATGACACCGCCACCACCAACTACAGCGCCCAGCTATCAGGGCGCTATCTGCCAACCCTGAACCAGAGCCTGACCTACAGCGGCATGCGCACCGAGGAACCAGAGGGCAAAAGCGTCAGTAACGCCATCATCCTGCGCACCAACGCCGAGATGTATACCGGCTGGGACCTCTCCTTCGACCAGGGCTACAACTGGCAGGACTCCATTACCGGCCAGGACACCTCCGCCTTTTTTGTGCGCCTGCAAAACAGCCTTATCCCGCATCCCCGCTTCAACCTGATCGCCGACTATTCTATCCGCTGGGAGCAGCGGGAGCACGAACCGACGGAGCGGGGAGAGACAGGCCGCGTGCGGGCCACTTGGAGCCCGACGGATACGCTCAGCCTCAACGGCGAGGTACGGCATAGACGCAGTGAAGAGGACATCTACACCTATTGGGAGTACGGGGCCGGCTGGCTCCCCTTGCGCGACGGCACCCTGCAACTTAATCTGGCGTATTACGAGGACGGCGACACAGACGAAGACTGGCGTCGCACCTTTACACCGAGCCTCGTCTGGAGCGTTACCGAGGCGGCCACCCTGAGGGTTCTGTATAATATCGGCCGCCAGGAAGTCCGTGACGAAATGACGGATTACCAATCCGTCATGGTGAATTTTCGCATCTATACCAATTGATTGTCGGTTTTTCAGGACGGCCGCCGGACGGCCCATATCGACCTGATCCGTTTCACCAAATGAAGAGGATTGCCATGAAACTCTCCACACTGTCCAGAATTTTCCCCTTGTTGCTGCTGGCGCTTTCTCTGGCTGCCTGCGCCTCTTCGGAGGCAACCTACAAAAACGCCACCATGAACTTTGGCGCCGTCCAAAGCGTCGCCGTGCTCCCCTTTGAAAATCTGACGACGGACGACGACGCTTCGGCCCGGGTGCGCGACACCTTCATGGGCATGCTGCTGGCGACGGAAGCCATGTACGTGCAGCCACCCGGCGAGGTGCAGCGGGGGATCGACCGCGCCGGCATTCCACAGCCGACCCAACCCCCGGCGGACAAGATCCAATCCATTGGTAAAATCCTCGGCGTCGACGCCGTCATTACCGGCGTGCTGCGGGAATACGGCCAGGTTCGCTCCGGTCAGACCCAGGCCAACATCATCTCGCTGAGTCTGCAGTTGATGGAAGTCGAAACAGGCACGGTCGTCTGGTCCGGTGCTGCCACCAAGGGCGGCATTACCCTCTCCGACCGCCTCTTCGGCGGCGCCGGCGACCCCATGAACGAAGTGACTAAAGAGGCAGTCAATGATCTGCTCGATCAGCTCTTCCAATAAGCTTCGTGCCGCTGTGGCCGCCCTGCTGCTGCTGGCGTCCACCGTTTTCGCACAGGAGCCGCCCGCTGCCGCTGTCCCGGCGGAGAGCGTTGAAGAGTTGCGACTGTCCTCCCCGCAAACGGGGGAAGTCTCTCCCTTGGCCGTCGGCACCGGTGTCGTGACCTGGAGCACGACGGCGCAGGGAGGCAAGGACCCCATCGATTTGTCCTTCGAACTGTCCCGTGACGGCAACACGGTGCAGCGGGTGGATACGGGCCTGAACACCCGCTGGATCTGGCGTCCGGAGACGGCTGGCGACTATCGGGTGCGCGCCCTCGCTGTCGATGCCCTGGGCAACCGGGCCACCAGCGACTGGTCTCGCGTCTTTCGCATCGCCCCGCCTCTGGTGGTCGACTTCCCCCGCCCTGACCGTGAACCGCCCCAGGCGGCCCGCAGCTTCCCCATCGTCTGGTCGGTACGGGCGACCGGCGGTATCGGCAATCTTGACCTGACCTTTGAACTGCTCCGTAACGGGGAAGCGCCCCAAACCATGCAGAGCGGCGCTGAAACCACCTGGCGCTGGCAGCCGCAGGAAGAAGGGTCCTATCAGGTGCGGGTCGTGGCCCTTGATGAGCAGGGCAACAGCCGCACCGGCCCCTGGACCACCCTGTACCGCATTGTACCCCCTCTCGAAGTGAGCCGCCCGGATACAGTTATCGTACCACCCCGGATGCTGGGTAGCGTGGAGGTCCCCTGGACGGTTCAGGCCAAGGGCGGTTTTGACGGCAAGGGCTATACCTTTGCGGTGCGTCCTCCCGATGGCAAAATCGTCGACATGCAGGAAAGCTCCAAACCCGAATGGCTGTGGACACCGGAGGTGCCCGGCCCTCACCAGGTGCGGGTCACCGTAACCGACGCCAAGGGGAATGAATCCGTCAGTGACTGGTCGGAACCTTTTGGCATCGCTCCGCCCCTGCGCATCGAAAAGCCACAGCCTTCCCGCCCGGCCCCACAGGCGGCCATGACCCGATTGGTGGCCTGGTCCGTGAAAGCCATCGGTGGGGTTGGCCCCAAGACCTATACCTTTACCCTGGTCCGCGACGAGGAAACCACCGGCCAGGCCGAAACCGTTACAGGACCTGAATGGTTCTGGTGGCCGGCGGAAAAGGGGGCGTATCGGATTCAGGCCAAAGTGACGGACTCGCATGGCAACGAGGCGCTCAGCGAGTGGTCTGATCCCTATGCCATCGTGCCGCCGCTGGTCGTCCAAAAACCCTGGACCGCTGTCCCCTTCCCGCAGGTGGCTGGAACCCTGACCGTTCCCTGGACAACCGAAGGCACAGGGGGCGTCGGTAAGCGGCGATTCGCCTTTGAGGTGCAGGATGAAGAGGGAAACTCTACCGTGACCCCTTTTGCCTCGGAACCGCGCTGGATCTGGGAGCCGCAACAACCGGGAGATTATCGTCTGCGAACGCGGATGACGGACAGTCTTTCCAACGAAGCGGTCAGCGAATGGACCGATCCGATCCGATTGGAACCACCCCTCACCCTGACTGCCTTGGCCGCTGACAAGCCCTCTCCGCAGGCGGCGCAGACCGTCCCGGTGGTCTGGTCCGTTGCCGTCAACGGCGGCGTTGCCCCCATCGATACGGTTTTTGAGCTGAAGAATCAGCAAGGCCACGTGCTGACGGTGCAGACCGGACCTGAGCCCCGTTGGACCTGGCAGCCGGAAGAAGCCGGCCAGTTTCAGTTGCGGGTGCGAGCCATTGATGCCCTCGGCAACGAAACCGCGACGGACTGGTCGCCCGCCTTCCACATCGCACCGCCCCTGCACGTCTCGATTCCCCAACCCGACAACGTCTCGGACCAATATGAGCTGCACCAGCCCGTCACCTGGACGGTGGAAACCAGCGGCGGCGTCGGTGGGTTGACCACCAGCGTCTGGTTGGAAAAACGCGATGGCGGCGTGGAAAAGGTGCAGTCCGGCCGGGCGACTTCCTGGGTCTGGAACCCGAAGGAGCCGGGTTACTACCGCGTGCGGGTGGATATTGTCGATCAGCTGGGCAACGAGGAAAAAAGTCCCTGGTCGCCCTGGAAGGAGGTCGTCCCTCCTCTTTCCCTGCAGTCTCTAACCTCCGCCGCGCCTGCTTCACGGCCGGCGTTGGGTGAACCACTCGTCTGGAAGGCGATGGCCTCCGGCGGTCTGGGCACGGTTTCCTACGAGTTCAGAACACTCAAGAATGGCAGGGAACAGGTCATTCAGAAGGGCGCTTCGCCTGAACTGCGCTGGGCCCCACACAAACCGGGAACCTACCAGGTCAAAGTGATCGCTATCGATGGCGAGGGCAACCGGGAGGAAAGCCCCTGGTCGGCCGAAGTGCTCATCACCCCGGCGATTGACCAGGGTTCCCTCATCGCCGTGCTGCCCGTGGAAAACCTGACCGGCGTCAAGGCACCCGTCGACACTATCGGCGCCTTCATCGAAGAAAAACTTCGCCAGCGTGGCTACCGGCTGCTGCCCGGGCAAGCCCTCGCCGACTTCATGAAAACCCACCGCATGCGCTACACCGGCGGCATCGGCGAGGAGCTGTCCCGCGCCTTGGCGGCGGAAACGGGGACGCAGGCCGTTTTTATCACCTCCCTGGAAAGCTACCAGGATGCGGCGCCGCCTCGCCTGGCCTTGTCGGCCCGTCTCGTGCGCTGCGGCGATATACCAGAAATTGCCTGGATGGACAGCGACGCCCGCACCGGTGATGACGCGCCTGGGTTATTAGGGCTGGGGCGCATCACTTCTCAGGAACAGCTGCTGGAAGATGCCGTCAAAGACTTGCTTGACTCCCTCGATGCCTACCGGGCCGGCCAACCGATCAAAGAGCCGGCCAGCAAGGGCAAATACCGGCCGGCCGAGCGCTTCCGTGCCCCCGATTTCGACCCGGAGGCCAGCTATACGGTGGCGGTTGTGCCCTTTCTCAACAAATATGCCCGCAAGAACGCCGGCTTTGTACTCCCTCTGCATTTTCTGCAGAATCTGCACGCCCTGGAGAACGTGCGGGTCTTCGAGCCGGGTCTGGTGCGGGAACATCTGCTCAAATACCGCCTGATCATGCAGGCCGGCCCTTCGCTGGCCGTCTCCGACATTCTGGCCAGTTCCTCGTCCCTCAGCGCCGACCTTATTCTGTCCGGTCAGGTCTTCGACTACCAGGATCAACTGGGAGATGCCAAGGTTGACTTTTCTGCCCAGGTGTTTGATGGGGCAAATCGCCAGGTCATCTGGTGGTCTCGCAGCACCGCCCAGGGAGACGACGGCGTTTATTTTTTTGATGTGGGGCGGGTTCTTTCCGCTCACAGCCTAACCCAAGGCCTGACCGGCAACATTACCACCCATCTATTCAAAGACAATTGAGCCAAACTGGTACGTTTTTCGCTTTCATTAGAATCAGTCCTTTAACGTCAACCACTGACCAAGAGGTTATTTCATGAAAAAAATGTTTCGCCTTATCCCTCTCGCACTGATGATCAGCCTCGCTCCCATGGCCTCCGCCTTCGCCTTCGGTGATGCCCAGCATGCTGAGGAACACCGGGCCAACCAGGTCGTTCTCGACGACAATGCCACCCTCAGCCTGCAGGTTCCTGTTTTTTCCCCCAGCTTTGCGGGCACTCCCGTCGCTTTCGTCAACAAGCATCCGGTCCTGCTGGGCCAGCTGACACCTGCCCTGACGCCTGTTCACGAAGAAATGCCCTTGCCGACGTCGGGCGCAGCCAAAGCTCTGACCAACACGATGAACCGTGAACTCGACAAGGTGATCGCCGAGCGCTCAGAGGGCAAGACCGAAGTGAGCGTCGAGCGTCTGACGGCCGGGGGCATCGACAAGGATCGAAACCTGCAGATCAACGTGCCCCTCTCTTCGCTCTGGTTCGGCGAAACGCCCGTAGCCGAGGTGAATCAGGAGCCTATCGTCATGGCCGAGTTTTCACGGGATTTGAAGGCTTCTTATGGTGATATGACCGAAGAGAACCACCATGCCACCCTCACCGAAAATGCACAGCACCTGTTGGACCGCCTGATTGCTGTTCGGCTGGTCGCGCTGGAGGCACGGAACATCGGTTTGGACCAGACCGCCACGATCCGTAAGCAGGTCGATGATTTTGCCGAAAAGACCCTGCTATATGCTCTGCTCAACAAGCAACTGGCCGGCCTGACCGTCGACGAGAAAGAAGCAAACAAACTCTATCGGGATATTTCCCTGGAAGGGAAATTCGAAAGCTACCGCTTCTCCAAGCAGGAGGATGCAGTCGCGCTTCTCAAGGCTCTGGAAGAGAAGAAATCCTTCGACGCCCTGATCAAAGAAGCCATCGCCCAGGGCAAGGCCGTCAAAGAGCCCGACGCGGAATACACCTCCTTCAAGAATCTGCTCCCCCAGATCGCCACCGATGCCAAGGAGATGAAGGCGGGGGACATCAGTAAGATCTACACGAAGGCGGATGGCTTCCTCATCTTCCGCCTGGTCGACAAACGTTTTATGGAAGATCCGGCTGCCCTGCAGTTCGCCCGCAAAGCGGTATGGGACGGGCAGGTGGCCAGCCAGGGAGAGAAGTACGTCTCCAAGCTGGTTGATGAAAAGGCCATATTCAACAAGGAGGCGGAGGCCGCTATCGACTTTGCGAAAATCAAGGAGAAAAACCCGGAGATCAAGCTCGGCGAGGCTCTGGCTCCCCTGCTGACAGACAAGCGCGTGCTTGCCACCGTCAAGGGGGCGGAGCCCGAGATCCTCACGGTGGCCGAGTTTGCCGGTCGACTGAACAGCACGTTCTATCACGGCACCGACATCCCCCTGGATGTCAAGGAGGTGGAGGGCAAGAAGGACCAGATTCTCAACGACATCCTCTTCCGCCGGGCCGGCACTTTGGTCGCAAAAAACCTTGGCCTGGACAAGGAACAGGATTATCGCCTGCAGGTCGAGGAGTTCGAGCGCAAGACCCTGTTCGACAACTTCGTGCAGAAGGCCGTCGTGCCCGATGTAACCATCAGCGAAGAAGAAGTTCGCCAATATTACGATGACAACCTGCAGAAGTATTCCACCCCGACCATGCTGCGGGTCAAATCCCTCCCCTTCTACCGCGAGAACGATGCCCGCGACGCCCTGAAGAAACTGCAGGGGGGGAGCGATTTCAAATGGGTGGCCGCCAACTCCTCCGGTCTGGTCCCCGTAGAGAACAAGGATCTGCTCACCTTCGGCAACAGCATCCTGAGCCTGACCTCCCTGCCGGCCCATCTGCAGAAGGAAGGCGAAAGCTATCGCACCGGCGACGCCATTGTCTTCGACGATCCGGGTAAATTTTTCTACGTACTCTATTTTGAAAAGGTCTATCCGCCCGAGCCGAAGCCTTACGATCAGGTCCGGGAGGAGATCCGGCAGATCATTTTCCAGAACAAAGTGGAGGAAACCCTGGAGATGTGGATCGGCAAACTCAGGGAAGCCTACGACACCCGCATTTATCTGAGCGGGCAGGCTTCGTGAGAGATTTTAAGGGTAAGAGTTTTGATACGAGACACTCATTGACAAGGTTGTTTTCTGAGCGAGGTTGGACCATGAGCTTATCGTCAGGAAAAAACAAATTTTGGACGGCTCTCTTTTCGGCGGCGGTCATCGTCCTCTTGGCGGGCCTTACTACCGGGGAGGCCGAGGCGGCCAAGCGTTCCTTCAGCCGCCAGGGCTGTATCGACTGCCACAAGGACTTTGACAAGGAATACCTGTCCAAAAAGCATGTGCACGCCATCGTCAAAGACCAGAAATGCGAGGAATGCCACCTGCCTCACGGCATCATCCCCAAGCTGCTGCTGAAGGAGTCGGGGAACAAGGTCTGCTTCCCCTGCCACAGCCAGGAGGATCTGGGCCTGGACAAAAAGGGCGTTCACAGCGCCGTGCGCAAGGGGCAATGCACGACCTGCCACAACCCGCACGCCTCGGACAACCCCTTCATGATGAACGCGAGCGGCAGCGATATCTGTTTCCAGTGTCACGATAAGACCCCCTTCTCCCGCAAGGAGGTACATGGCGTCATCCAGGATCAGGGCTGCCGCGCCTGTCACATGGCCCACGGTTCCCCTGAACCGAACCTGCTGACGGAGAATCCGCTGAAGCTCTGCCTCACCTGCCACGACCCCGGAGATAAAGCCTTCCGCCAGGCCCACGGGGATTATCCGGTGGAGCAGCAGTCCTGCACCCTCTGCCACGATCCCCATTCCAGCGATCTGGGCAGCCTCCTTAAAGGCAGCGTTCACTCGCCGGTGGCGGAAGCCAGCTGTGAGGCCTGCCACAACGGCGCCACCTCGGCCGAACCCTTCGGCCTGGCCCAGACCGGCAGCGAACTGTGCCAGAACTGTCATGATCCCGACGCGCTCAAGGGCGGCGGTACCGTGCTCCATTCGCCCTTTGAGGGGGGCGAATGTCTCTCCTGTCACGCCCCGCACACCTCGGACAATGCCGTGCTGCTCACGGCCAAAGGCAATCAGCTGTGTTTCGACTGCCATGCCGAGAAAAACGCCAAGTTCACCAGCCCTCACGCGCCGGTCGATTCGGAACGGGGGTGTCTGTCCTGTCATTCACCCCATGCCGGCCTGCACGACGGGCTGCTCGCCCAACCGGACGGCCAGCAGTGCCTTGAGTGCCATGCGGACGTCAAGACCGCCATTGCCAAGCTGGCGAAACCTCACCAGCCCGCCACGGAAGAGATGTGCAGCACCTGCCATAACCCCCACGGCTCCAACGCACCCGACATGCTTACCCAGCGGGCCGACAGCCTGTGCTACCAGTGCCACGCCGAGCTGGAGGGCGAGTTCCTGCAGACGGTCATCCATCAGCCGGTCAAATCGGGGAGCTGCACCCTCTGCCACAGCGGCCACGGCGGCTCGGATGCGCGCTTCCTGCGGGCCCAGGGCGCCGATCTCTGCGTGAAATGCCATGAGACGCTGATGGACAACCCGAACAAGGAACTGGAGCATTCCCCCTTCAAGGATCGGGATTGCCTCATCTGCCATGATCCCCATGCCAGCCCCTACGGCGGCATGCTCGCCGACGCGCAGAGAACCGTGTGCGCGGCCTGTCACAGTGATCTTACCGATGAACTGGCCTCGGCGAAGAGTCAGCACGCCCCCGTTACCAACGGCGAGTGCAGCCAGTGCCACAGTCCGCACAAAACGGCCCTGCCCGGCCTGCTGCTCACCACCGGCCCGGACCTCTGCCTTAGCTGCCACACGACTCTGAAGGACAAGATGGGCAGCGAGCGGGCCCATTCTCCGGCCGCGCAGGATTGCCTGCAGTGCCACAAACCGCACCTGTCGGAGCAGAACCGCTTGCTGACAGAGCCCCAGCACAGCCTGTGCGCCGCCTGTCATGAGACGGATGTCGACTCCTTCCGCAAGGCACACGCCGGCATCGCCACCGAGGTCATGGACTGCGTCACCTGTCATAATCCGCACGCCTCCAAAGACCCGCAATACTTCAAGGATGTCATGCATGCGCCCTTTGCGGCACGATCCTGTGAACCCTGCCACCTTGTCGAGCAGTAAGGGGGACGATATGAACCTGAAAACGAACCTGATTCTGACTCTTTTCGCGGTCCTTGTTCTGACGGCTTCCACCGCGCTCGGTGCCACCGACGCGCAACTCAAGCTGGCCAAGGGCGCCCGGGGCGATCTTTGCCTGACCTGCCATGAGGCCTTCAAGGACAAGATGAAGAAGCCCCATATTCACACACCCCTGAAAAAAGGGGACTGCACTGGCTGCCACAACCCCCACGCCGCCGACCACGGCAAACTGATGGCGGCGGAGCCGAGCCGGATCTGCAGCAAGTGTCACGACGGTCTGATCCCGGACGGCTCGAAGAGCATTCACCAGGTCGTCGCCGAGGGGAAGTGCGCCCTCTGCCATGACCCCCATTCGGCCGACAACCGCAACAACCTCGTTCAGGCCGGCAGCGCCCTCTGCTTCGAGTGCCATGCCGAACTCGGCCAGACCATGGCCCAGAACAAGGTGAAACATGCCCCCGTGGAGAAAGACTGCCTCACTTGCCACAACCCGCATGCCTCCCAAACGGGTTCTGCCCTGCTGAAGGAAAAAGCGCCGGAACTCTGCCTGAAGTGCCACGACCCCAACAAGGGCACCTTCAAGAGCCAGCACCTCAACTACCCGGTGCAGACCGCCAACTGTTCCTCCTGCCACAATCCCCACGGCTCGAACAGTCCATCCATTCTCTATGACAACGTGCACGAGCCCCTGAAGAAGAGAATGTGCAAGCAGTGCCACGAAGATCCCTCCTCGGCGACCCCCTTCGCCACCCTGAAACCGGGATACGAGCTCTGCCAGGGTTGTCACTACGAGATGCTCAACGAAACCTTCAACAAGGACCGTCTGCACTGGCCCCTGGCTGACAAGAAGGGCTGCATCAACTGCCATGCACCCCACGCCTCGTCGGAAGCCAACCTGATGGCGGGCCCCATGCTCAACGTCTGCGGCAGTTGCCATGCGGACACCATCGCTCGCCAGGATCGCAGCCAGACCAAGCATCAGCCCATCGCCGACGGCGAGTGTGGCTCCTGTCATTCCGTGCACAGCTCAAACAACCGTTTCATTCTCAACGAGCCGAACACCGTCGATTTGTGCGGCCAGTGTCACGACTGGCAGACCCACTCGACCCATCCCATCGGCAGCGAAGTGGTCGATCCGCGCAACCGCAACCTGACCCTGGACTGCTTGAGTTGTCACCGCACGCACGGGACCCAGTACAAGCACTTCCTCTACTATGAAACCATCAACGACCTGTGTATTCAGTGTCATACCAAGTATCGGAGGTAATCATGAAACCAGCGAGGATCGCCATCCTGACTCTGATGCTGTTTCTGCTGCCGATGGCCGCTTCGGCTGCCGGTACCGTAAAACTCAAACATATTCAGACCCTTTACGCCGACGCTGTGGGCAAGCCCATGAACGGGCCTTCCGCGGTAACCGTGAAGGAAGATGCCGTCGTGGTAACGGACAGCGACAACCGCCGCCTTTTGCGCTTCACCCTCAAGGACGGGGTCGTCACCCCCGGCGCCACCCTGCCGGTGGACCGCATCTATCCGATCAAGGTGCAGATCGGCAGCAACGGGGAACTGTTCGTGCTTGACGGCAAGGATCGCCGCATTGTCCGTCTCGGTGCCGATGGCGCCCTCAAGGGGAATCTGGACATCAAGGGAGCGGTATCCGGCAAGGTGGTGCCACGCAGCCTGCGCATCACTGCCGACGGCAAGATTGCCATTCTGGATATCTTTTCCGAGCGCGTGCTGTGGGTGGATGAATCCGGGGTCGTACAGGGGCAGCTCCCCTTTCCGGCGGACTACGGCTTTATCTCCGACCTCAGCGTCGACCGCCAGGGCAACGTCTTTTTGATCGACAGCGTCACGGCCGTGGTCTACCTGGCCAAAAAAGGAGAAGACAGTTTTGCCCGCCTGACCGGCAGCCTGAAGGAGCACATGAATTTCCCCTCGACCCTGGAAGTCGACAACCAGGGGCATATCTACCTGGTCGACCAGTATGGCAGCGGTCTGGCGGTCATTGGCATAGACGGCTCTTTTCTCGGGCGCAAACTGGGAATGGGCTGGAACGACAGCCAGCTCTTCTATCCGGAGGGGATGAGCATCAGCGACCAGGGTGACGTCTTCATTGCCGATCGGGAGAACAACCGGGTTCAGCAGTTCCTTGTGGTGGAATAAAGACTTCAAAGGGGGGACCCGCTCCCCCCTGCAACATGCCACAGAGAGTTGCCTGTGATGAAATATCTTTTACCAGCGGTGCTGCTGCTCGCCGGGGTGCTGTTCGGGGCTTTTTCCGCTTCCACCTGGGTTCTGCCCGAGGAGAGCGAAGACGACCAGTGCATCCGGTGTCATGTCGACACCTTCAACGAGGGGATGGCGCAGAAATTCACCCATCCGCCCTTTTTCGAAAGGCAATGCCGCCGCTGCCACCTGGCCGGCGGCTCGCCGCGGCAGGGCATACCGGTCGGAGAAGCGGGCCTCCATGCTCGCCTGCGTGAACCGCAGGATCTGACCATCGAGGTCTGCCTGAGCTGCCATTCGGACACGGATCTCGGGGCCTCGCATCCCGTGCGGCTCTATGCGCGCCGGGGCAGCACCATTATTCCCGAAGAACTGCCGACCATCGAGGACGGCATGATGACCTGCGTGACCTGTCACGGACCCCACGGCGCTCCCGCCCGCCAGCTGGTCAGGGAAATCGTTAAAACCAAGTTGTGCGTCACCTGCCATATCCGTTTCAAAAACTCGTCCCCGGCGACCATGTTTTGAGGAGAGCCATGAATCCCGATACGTCACTGAAAAAACGCAAGCTTCTCAACCTGAGCATCCACAGCGCCATGCAATGGCGCATGATCGTCCGCATCAGCAGCATCCTCTTTATCTGCCTGCTGCTGAGCAGCGCCGTCTATTACCATTTCGCCAATGTGGAGATCACCTCGTCCTTCAAGCTGTTCCACATCAAGGCGCGCAGCTTTCTCGACATGCTGCTGCCCACGGTCGCCTATTCCTTTGTCTTCAGCCTGGTGGTCGGCTTCATCGCCAGCCTCTTTTTTCCCAAAAATTACGCCGGCAGCGTCTACCGCATCGAACAGGACCTGAAACAGATTCGGGAAGGCGACCTGCGCAAACGGATTACCTTGCGAAAAGGGGATGAGGTTAAGGAGTTGGCAGACCAGGTCAACACCCTGGTTCAGCAATTTCACGATCAGGTGCTCAGCATCCGTGCGACCCTGGAACGTCTCCCCATCCAGGAGAGCGGCGGGCCAAATGATTCTCTGGAAAAGCATCTGGAGCGCATGGAAAAGTGTCGCCGGGAGGTTCTGGCTGAACTGGCCATCTACCATGTTCATGAGCACCACTCCTCTTGATCTTCTTTTGTCAGGTTCAAATCGCTTGCCGGGATGACAATATCTGTCATCCCGGCTGAGAACTTCCCCCCGTTGACAATTAATTTTCAAGTGAAACCTCAATTACTTTCTCTCAACCCCCGGTTTTTCCGCCATTTTAAGGTCTCTCCTACCTGTTGAAATAACAGGCAAATATCCTTTTCTCTCCTTCGGCAACACTTCCGCCAACCCTCCTTCAACCTTTCTTGATATTACCTTGGCACGGCTTATGCTCATAAGGGATTGAACGGCTGAGGCTTTTTGACTTTTCCTTAAAAAACCATGGCCAGTCATCGCCACAAAGACAAACCGGGAATTTAAAAATCTAACTCCGACAAAGGCAAACCCAGAGCGATCTGGGGACGCAAAGCCACGGGTCCTCCTCACCAGGCGAGGACAGCCGGGCTACCGAAGAGAACGTCAGCACCCTTTTCCCTGCCATCACAGCAGGAGACAGGGATCGAACGCTCACCTTCGGCAAGGAGGTGAGCGTTTTTTTTTGGACCTTCGCCCAACCGTCCTATCCGTGCCGGTGAAAACCGGACACCAAATGAAAAAGAGGCAACATGACACAGACCATCATGAAAAAAGGAATCTTCACCCTGGTGCGCCTTGCCTTGACCCTGGCGTGCTGGACGTTGACCGCCATGCCGGCCTATGCGGGCCAGGTCAGTCTGGCCTGGGATGCCAGTCCGTCTGCCGAGGTCGTAGGCTATCGTCTGCATTACCAGGCCGGCTCGGACACCCTCCCTTTCACAGGCACCGGTGCCGATCAGGGGAATTCCCCCGTGGACGTCGGCGGCACGCTGACCACCAGTCTTACCGGTCTGGCGGAAGGACAGAGCTACTACTTCACCGTCACCGCCTATGACGCCGCCGGCAACGAAAGTCCCATATCCAATATTATTTCCGTGCAGGTTCCTGTTCTCATTCCCGTGAACAGCGCCCCGGTTCTGGCTGCTATCGGCGCCAGATCCGTGTCGGAGAACTCCACCCTCTCCTTCGCCCTGAGCGCCACTGACGCCGAGGGAGACAGCCTGACCTTCAGCGCCGGCGCCCTGCCGAACGGAGCCACCTTTAACGCCGCCACCCGCACCTTCAGCTGGACCCCGACTTTTGAGCAGGCGGGAACCTACGCCGTAACCCTCAGCGTCTCCGACGGCAAGCTCAGCGACAGCGAAACTGTGACCATCACGGTGGTTGACAGTAATCGGGCGCCCTTTATCAGCGGCACACCGGCGATCAGCGCCAAAGAAGGTTCGCTCTATGCCTTTACGCCCACGGCTGAAGACCAGGATGTCGAGGACCGTCTGACCTTTTCCATCGCCAACAAGCCGGCCTGGGCCGCATTCGACAGCGCCACCGGCACCCTGCAGGGCACGCCTGGAAGCCAGGATGTTCAAACCTTTGCGGCTATCGTCATTTCGGTCAGTGACGGCCAGGCCAGCGCCTCGTTGCCGGCCTTCTCCATCAGCGTCGCCGCCAACGGCCCCCAGGACAGCGACGGCGATGGCGTCGTGGACGCCGAAGACGCCTTCCCCGAGGACCCCACCGAATCGGTCGATACGGATCAGGACGGCATCGGCAATAACGCGGACAGCGATGACGACAATGACGGCGTCGCTGACAGTCAGGATGCTTTCCCCCTTGAGAGCGCCCGAACCGACTGGGTGGTCACCGCCACCGCCCTGGAAGGCGGCATCATCTCCCCGACGGGCGAGGTGGAAATCGCCTACGGAAGCGAGCAGAAATTCGTCATCCTGCCCCAAAAGGGCTTCATGATCGCCGATGTCCTCGTGGATGGAGAGTCCCAGGGCCCCCTGCCGGAATACCGGTTCAGCGCAGTTCAGCAGCATCACCAGATCCAGGCTGAATTCGCCGCCATCCCCGACGGGCTGAGCCTGTCCACAGATTCTGCCAAGCTCCCCGGCGTGGAACGGACGGACGGCGGCAGCGCCCTTGACAACCTCATCGATGGCGTCCCCACCGCCGAGCTGCAATATCGCTTCAACGTCGTGCTGCGCGACAGTCTGGGCGGCGCCGACCTCGACGTGCTTCTCGTCCTCAACGGCTCCCCCTACCTCATGAACCAGGCACAAGGCGATGTTGTCACGGGCGCCGTATTCTCCCGCACCCTGGAACTGGGACCGGCGCCTGATCACCGTTTTCACTTTGAAGTGCGCGACAGCCGCAACGACCTGGTCTGGGCCTATCCATCCGCAGGCGAGTTGGCCGGGCCGACCATCGAGCTGCTGCCCGGCGTCAACGTAGTGGGTATCCCCAAGAACATTGACGGCGCCGCCCTGACCGCCGCTCAAGCCTTCGCGACGAATCAGGCCTATCGCTGGATCTCCAAAGGGGTCACCAGCACGAGCAATGACGGTTCCTACAGCCCCATCAACAGCGCCAACCCGGCCAAAGTCGGCGAAGGGGTCTTCATCAAAAAGACCGCCTCTTCTGCGCTGCCCGATTTCAGCGCCTTCGCCGACATCGAAACCGCCACCTTCACCCAGCCGTTGCAGGCCGGCTGGAACCTGATATCGAACCCCTATCAGGGCCAGATCGTTCTCGAAGACATCCTCGTGCAGGCTGGAGGGGAACCCCCCATCGCCTGGCTGGACGCCGCCGCTCGCCATCTGGTCGCCAACGCCCTCTACCGCTACAAGGGTACGGACACCTACGCTTTCATCAGTGCCGGAACCCCGGAAAAAGCGGCCATGGTGCCCTGGATTGGCTATTGGATCTACGTCAGTGAGCCAAACACCCCGGTCACTCTCATCATCCCTCGCCCAGGAAGGAGTTGATGTCCATGTCCAGTCTCATCCTGTTGCTGATCAGCCTGTTACTGGTGGCTACCGCCATCAGTGCCCATGCTCAAAGGGACTGGGAAGCCTCCCTGAATGTGGTGGCCGGCCCAGCCCGAGTACAGCTCCATTTCGGGCAGAAGGTCGAGGCGATGGATGAGGCGGACGAGAGACCGACGGTACCCGCCCTGCCCCACGGCACGCTGCAGGCTCATTTTCTGACCGGACCGGGACAGTACTGGCGGGACATTCACAGGCTGACGGAAATGGAGAATGGCCAATGGCGGCTGGTCATACGGGCGGAGAACCCAACCAGTCCCATCGTGCTGACCTGGGACCATACCGCCTTCCCCGCCAATCGGTCGATTGAACTGGTCGATATGGAAGAGGCCGTCGTCACCGACATGCTGGAAAGAGAAACCTATATCTATCCCGGCAGTTCAAAACGGGAATTCATGATCAGGATAAAACCGCAAGGAGATAAATGATGAAGATACGACTTAACGGAGCGCTGCTGTTGATCGGCGCTTTACTGCTGGCCGGTTGCGGCGGCAGTGGAGGAGATAGTTCGATGTCCGGCGATCCGGCTTCGCTGCCCGACCTGTCGGCCTCCACCACTTCGCTGGAAGGACACGTAGCTGACGGCTATCTGCGTAACGCCCTGGTCTTTCTGGATCGCAACGGCAATAAACGCCACGATGCCGACGAGCCGATGACCCGGTCCGGCGAGCGTGGGTATTACAGCCTGTCGGTAACAAAAGAAGACGGCGACCGCTATCCCGTGGTAGTACAGATCCAGGCCGGCGAGACCATCGACGAGGACAACGTCGGGGAACCGGTGGCCTTCAATATGACCCTGGAGTCCCCGACGGGCCATCACGCCTTCATCTCGCCCCTTTCGACCCTGATCAAGCATGAACTCGACAAGGCCCCTCAGATGGCCGTACCGGAAGCCGAAGTGCGTGTACGGAACGCGTTAAACCTTGCCGAGGATCTCAGCCTGCTGGAGGATTATGTGGCGCAGTCCCTCTCTTCGGCGGATGCGGACCGGAGGGCGGCCGCCGTCCAGGCGCACAATACCGCCCGCGTGCTGACCCGCCTTATGGGAGAATTGCTGACGGAGATGGAGGTGCTTTTCGCCGGGGGCATTCCGGCGACCCAATACGATGCGGCCCTGCTGGTTGCGAGCAGCGCGATTCTGGAGAAAGAGAGCCTTCTGGTCGAGGGGATTGGTGATAGAACGCAAGGCCTGACCGAGGCCGAGGCCGAGGCTCTCGCCGCCGAACTGCTTTCCCATATACCCATGGAGCAGATCGACGTGGACCGCGTGGCCCTGTACGATCAACGACTGCTGGAGAAAAACGAGGTCTGGGATGTCACGCCGCCCACCCTGTCGTCCCTGGTGCCCCAAATCGGCCAGACGGTGCCTGTCGACATGGCAATCAGTCTGATTCTGAATGAGGATATCGACGAAAGCACCCTGACTGCCGACAGCATTCACCTGCAGTCCCCCAGCGGTTCGGTGCCGGGCACGCTCACCTATGACCCCCTGAGCCGTCGCCTCACGTTCCAGCCGAGCCAGCCCCTTTTCGCTTACACCCGTTACACCGCCAGACTGAATCCCGGCCTGGCGGACCGGTTTGGCAATGCGTTGGCGGAAACTTTTTCGTGGGAGTTCGAAACGCTCTTCAATATTGCCCCGCCGGCCCCGCCCGTCTTCTAGGTCTTCTAGGGCCAACCAGCAAAAAAGGACTTATCAAGCAAAAAAGGTTTGCCATCTTCCGGCAAACCTTTTTTGCTATCCCAGCAGATTGTCCTTGATCCAGCCCAGCGCCTGGCGCAAGGCCTGGCCGCGATGACTGATACGGTTTTTAACCTCTATCGCCAGTTCGGCCATGGTCTTGCCGTATTCCCGCACCAGAAAGAGCGGATCATAGCCGAACCCCCCTTCCCCCCGCGGTTCGTCGAGAAGAAGACCCTCAATCCGGCCGTGAAAGACGCGGGTCGGTTCCCCCGGCCGACTCAGGGCCATACAGCAGTTGAAGGCTCCTTTGCGTTGAACCCGTGAAACCTCCGCCAATTCCTGAATGAGTTTGGCATTGTTGTCGGCATCGGTGGCCTCCGGTCCGGCATAACGGGCGGAATGCACCCCGGGCCGGCCGCCGAGAGCGTCCACCGTCAGCCCGGAATCGTCGGCGAGGGTCCACAGCCCGACCGCCGCCGCCACCGTTTCCGCCTTCTTGCGGGCGTTGGCCTCAAAGCTGTCACCATCTTCCTCGACTTCGGGGACTCCGGGAAATTCGTCCAGTCCCCGGACCTCAACGCCGGTATCCATCAGCAGCCGGCGGATTTCCTTGAGTTTACCCTGATTGCGCGTCGCGACCACCAGATCCATCTTAGCCCTCCAGCGCCTTTTTCTGCAGTTCACCCAGTTTGCGGCAGCCGACCAGGGCCAGGTCCCGGAGAGCGTCCAGTTCCTGCAGGGTAAAAGGCTCCTCTTCTGCCGTCCCCTGCACCTCGACGAAACGACCGGACTCAGTAATGACATAGTTCATGTCGACGGACGCCTGAAAATCCTCGTCATAATTCAGATCGAGCACGGGTTGGCCGTCGACGATGCCGACGCTGACGGCGGCAACGCTTTCCTTGATGGGAGATCGGTCAATAAGCCCTTTTTCGAGCAGCGTGTTGACGGCCAGCGCCATGGCGACATAGGCGCCGGTAATCGAGGCAGTGCGCGTCCCCCCATCCGCCTGAATGACGTCACAGTCCATCTGAATGGTCCGTTCGCCCAGAGCTTCCATATCCATGACGGCCCGCAGGGAACGTCCGATCAGGCGCTGGATTTCATGCGTACGGCCGCCGACCTTCCCCCGGGTGGATTCCCGCGGAGAGCGGCTATGGGTCGCGCGCGGCAGCATGGCATATTCGGCGGTGACCCAACCGCGGCCCTCCCCCTTCATGAAGGGGGGCACCTTCTCTTCCACGGTGGCGTTGCATAAAACGCGGGTATTGCCAAAAGAAACCAGCACAGAGCCTTCG
The DNA here is from genome assembly GCF_024197615.1 of Desulfuromonas sp. KJ2020. NCBI lineage: Bacteria > Pseudomonadati > Thermodesulfobacteriota > Desulfuromonadia > Desulfuromonadales > Desulfuromonadaceae > Desulfuromonas > Desulfuromonas sp. KJ2020. The sequence goes on along the minus strand of NZ_JAKUKE010000003.1, from coordinate 700,465 downwards.
GCATAACGGGTAAAATGCAGGTCAAAGGACACGTCACGCAGGGCTTCAACGGCGCGTCCGTCTTTACGTTGAGTCGGATGGTGGTTCAATTCATGTTCTCCTTTTGTTTATCGGCAAAGACCTTGAAGCCGCCGTAGAGGGCCTCGGCCATACGGTCGAGTCCGGCATCTTCTACCAGCTGCTTTTTATTTTCTCTGTTAGTCAGATACCCCATCTCCACCAGCACACTCGGTAGATCGCCCCGACCGAGAGGCAGCAAGGGCGCCTGCACGATATCCAGGACCGGCAGACCCTGTTTTTCCAGGGAAACCTTGAGTTCCCGGGCCAGCTTCAGGCTGAGGTCGGGTCGCTCCCCTTCGCCCTTGTTCTCGTCGATGCCGTTCTGAGGGCGGATGAAAAGCGTCAAGCCCTGGGGTCCCGGGGAAAAAGCGCCCTGGGCGTGCAGGGTGATGAAGGCGTCCACGTCACTGCGCAGGGCCGGTTCGAAACGTTGTTGCCAGCTGAGGGCATAATCACCGTCACGACTGAGATAAACGGGGATTCCCAGGCGCATTTTGATCAGTTTCTCAAAGCGGCGGGCGGCACTTAAGGTCACATCCTTTTCCTTGACGCCATCCAATCCGATGACGCCGGGATCTTCGCCGCCATGCCCCGGATCAATCGCCACCCCGCGAATACCGGGAGCAGCGGCCGTTTTCTTTTTATTCAGCAAGAAGGCAAAGAGGCGGTCGAGGGTACCTTCTTCTCCCTCGGGATCCTCGTCGACAACCGGCTGCAGGTTGCGATAGTAGACCGTCTGGCCGAGCAGAGTGCGGAGATTGCCGGTCACGAAATTTTCCGGGACGCGCAGTTTGCCGTCGATGAAGCGGGGACGGTGGCTCAGAGGAATGAAATCGCCATCGACGCGGATGAACTGGCTGCCGGGGGAGATGGTGGCCGTGCCGCGGGGGGTCTTGAAGGTGTAGATATGCTCGACGGAAATCCAGCGCCCGGAAAGGCCGACGGCACGCAGCACCTCGTCCACCGGGAGAAAAGAGGTCCCATCCCGGCGGTAGACTTCCTCTATGGTGACGGGGCTGCTTCCCCCCAGGGATATTTCGACGGACGCGACCGCCGGCAGACAGGCCAACAGCCAGAAGAGTGCAATAAAAAGAAAACGAACCATAATGACCTCGATCAGGCAAAGGAATGTGTTTATAGCCCGGATGCGCGCATGGAGTCAACGCTCGAAAGGCAGCAAGGGATTCAGCTGGTAAGCAGGCTCAAACCCGGGCTTTTTTCCAGCCCGAGGGCTTCGAGCAGACGCCCTGTCAGAGTGATTTCCAATTCATGCTGCTGGGCCTGCTTTTCAGGAAAAGGCCGGATCTGTCCCCCCGCAATCATGCCGTGTCCGCCGGCCGTGCCGATGCCCTGTACCACCTCCTGGATGAGATCGCCGGCATTGAGGTCTTCGCGTAGCGTGCGCAGGGAGAGAACACCCATACCGTTGTAACGGCCCATCCCCATAACGACGGCCACATCGTCCACACGCAGCAGAAAGTCCGCCATTTCAGCGACCATGTCAGGGACTTCAATATCATACAGATTGAAAACAAGAACTTCCCCGTAAGTGCGGGCGCTCTCGATGGCCTTGTTAAAGCTGCTGAAATAGCCCCGCGGCGCCTGCGGATGGGTAATCTCATACAGAATGTGGTTGTTGACCAGAGGAACCAGGCTGAGGTAGGCCTCACGGTCGGCCTTGGCCCACTCCCGACCCAGATCCTGGGTCTCCGATTTGATAGCGTAAAAAAGGATGGTCGCCAGCTTGGTGCAGATGGTGATCTCCTGCGCCTTGAGATATTCAAAGAGCAGAGTCGCCGCCGCCCCGTAATCCTCCCGGACATCAGCCAGGCGAACCAGAGCGGTGGCCTCGCGCAGCGGGTGATGGTCGATCACCACATCGAGGCGGACTCCGGCCGGAATGGAATTGTTGCCGGTCCCCGGCTGGGTATCGACCGCGCAGAAAACGTTGAATTCATCAAGGTCCAGATCCTGCACCTTGACGGCATCGATCTCCAGCAGGCGTACCATGGTACGGTTTTCCCCCCGCCCGATGATGCCGCCAAAGGCGATGGTCGCTTCCTGCCCGGCCTTGACCAGAAAAAGATGCTGCAGCGCATAGGCAGTAGCCAGGGAATCAGGGTCGGGATTGTCGTGACAAAAGATGAGAATGCGCCCTTTGCCGCGCACCCAATCGACCAGTTGCCGGGAAAATTCGAGGGATCGATTTAAGTCGACGGGCATATCCGATCATTCTCCTTGTCGTGAAGGATGGTCCGCGAGGCAATCAAGAGCCAGACGCACGGCCTGTTCCGGGGAGGAAGCCTTCAGAACGCCTTCGACCTGCTGCCAGTGGCCGAGGGCGATGACGGGTCGACCGAGCTTGAGGGCGACGGCGATTTCAGAGAGCGTGCCGTATTCCCCTTCAACAGCGATGAGAACCTGTGCGGTATGCGCGATGATGACGTTGCGGGCGTGCCCCATGTCGGTGACGACGGGGAAGCTCACGTAGGGGTTGGCATCCTGGCGGCTGGCTCCCGGCAGGATCCCGAGGGAGATGCCACCTTTTTCCTGGCAGCCACGGCAGGCCGCCTCCATGACGCCGCCGAGCCCGCCGCAGACCAGAACCAGTCCGGCCTCGGCCAGCAATTGTCCGACCCGGCGGGCGGCCTCATAGCCTGCCGTCGACACCGTGCCGGCGCCGATAACTCCTACGATCGGTGTCATGCGCTATTCCTGCAGACGCTGGCGGTAGCGCCAGAGCAAGAGACTGTTGGTGACGACCGACACGCTCGAAAAAGCCATGGCCAGGCCGGCGAATTCGGGTTTGAGAACCAGGCCGAAGGCCGGATAGAGCACGCCGGCGGCGATAGGAATGCCCGCCACGTTGTAAAAAAAGGCCCAGAAGAGATTCTGCTTGATCTTCGACAGGGTCCTTCGCCCCAGGCGAATGCCGCGCTCCACATCGCGAATATCGCCCTTGACCAGAATGAGTTCGCCGGTCTCCTTGGCCACGTCGGTACCGCTGCCGATGGCGATGCCGATATCGGCCTGGGCCAGGGCGGGCGCGTCATTGATGCCATCGCCCACCATGCCGACGAGGTAGCCTTCATCCTGATAACGACGAACCACCTGCTGCTTGTGTTCGGGCAGAACCTCCGCCTCGACGGCGTCGATGCCCACCTCCGCGGCGACCGCCTCGGCCACCGCCAGCCGGTCCCCGGTGATCATGATCGTGCGCAGGCCAAGATCCTTCAGGCGGGCGATGGTTTCTGCCGCGCCTTCCTTCGGCGTATCCGCCAGAGCCAGCAGGCCGAGGGCTTTCTGGTCAGCGGCGACAAACACGATGGATTTGCCGGAGCGAGCCAGCTCGTGAGCCCGTTCGGCCAGACCTCCGAGGGAGACCTTCTCCTCCTCCATCAGGCGTTCGTTGCCGACAGCCACGTGAAGGTCGTCTACCGTGCAGAGAAGCCCGTGGCCGCCGCGCTCTTCCACTTCGGCAGCCTGAGGCCAGTCCAGGTTCTGCTCTTTGGCGGCATGAACGACAGCCCGGGCTAGAGGATGGTGGCTTTCCGCCTCGGCGGCCGCCGCCATTCGCAGCAGCTCGTTATCCTCAATTCCTTCGGCAGGGAGGACATCGATCACCGTAAATTCGCCGCGGGTCAGAGTCCCCGTCTTGTCGAAGAGCACGACCTGCAGTTTGGAGATATTTTCGAGTACCGTCGCCCGCTTGAACAGGATTCCCTCGGAGAGGCCGACGGAGCTGCCGACCATGATGGCCGTCGGAGTGGCCAGACCGAGAGCGCAGGGGCAGGCGATGACAAGGACGCTGATGGCCATCTTGAAAGCGAAGAGGAACTCCATCCCCAAGGCCAAACGCCAGAGCAGAAAGGTTGCCAGGGCGATCACCACGACGGTGGGCACAAAGTAATTGGAGACGGTATCGGCCAGGCGCTGGATGGGTGCCTTGTCCCCCTGCGCGTCTTCGACCATGCGTACAATCTGGGCCAGCGCCGTCTGTTCGCCGACGCGGGTGGCACGTACGACCAGCCGACCGCTCCGGTTGATGGTGGCGCCGGTAACCTCGTCATCGACGCCCTTGTCCACGGGGACCGCCTCGCCGGTGAGCATGGACTCGTCCACGGCCGCGCCGCCGTCGACGACCACGCCGTCGGTAGCGATCTTTTCGCCAGGGCGCACAACGAAGACATCACCGACCTCGATGCTGTCGGCCGCCACCTCTTTTTCCTCGCCATCCACCAGGATGCGGGCCCGGTCCGCCTGCAGGTGGAGCAGTTTCTTGAGCGCCTGCCCCGCCTTCCCCTTGGCGCGGGCCTCCAGCCATTTGCCGAAACGAATGAAGGTGATGAGCATGGCGCCGGTTTCAAAAAAGACCTCGCCGGAAAGGCCGAACCAGCCGAAACCAGCCAGCACCGAATAGCCGTAGGCCGCCGTAATCCCCATGGCCACCAGTACATCCATGTTGGCGGCGCCGTTTCTGAGCGAGGTAGTGGCTCCCTGGTAAAAGGTCAGCCCCGCCGTGAACTGCACCAGGGTGGCCAGGGCGAAAATCACATAGAGGGTGGCCTCCCCGAAGGGATGCAGCCACATCAGCGGCATGATCGGAGCCGTGAAGACAGCAGAGAAAATCAGCCAGCGCAGCTGCTTCTTCCCCTCTTCCGCGTCATCCTGATCCTGGGCGGCCACAGGGGTATAGCCAGCCCGGCGTACCGCCTCGAAAATACCCGGCCGGTCGATAAGGGCCGGATCGAAATCGACCGTCGCTTTCTCGCGGGCGAAATTGACCCTGGCCGAGCGGACGCCTTCGAGCTGCGAGAGTTTTTTCTCGACGGTCTGCGAACAGGCGGCACAGTGCATGCCCTGGACCGCAAAAGAGATTTTACCAGGCGAGGTCTCTCCGGACGGCAGGGAGGCGCGGTAGCCGAGAGCCTCCACCTTTTTCCGGATGGCCTCGACGCCGGTCTGTTCCGGCCAAAAGTCAACCCGCAGTTTCTCCGCGGCGAAATTGACCACAGCGCTCTGGACGCCGGCCATGCCCCCCACCCCTTTTTCGATAGTCCGGGCACAGTTGGCGCAGGTCATCCCGGCAATCTTCAAGGTCACTCTTTCGGTCTCACCGGGGTTCTTCCTGGCGGCCGAATCCGTCGCAGCCCGGGAAGGTACCTCTGCCGGCGAAACCGCCTCGTCTCCCTCTTCCGGCACCTGGAATCCGGCCTGGCGGACGGCCTCAACCAGCGCCTCGCGCTGCAGGTGACCGAATTCCACCGTAATCTGCACCTGGCGCTCCTCCAGGGAAACCTCGACTTCGGTGACACCGTCAAGGGAGGACAGCGCCTCACGGACGCGTCCCATACACTTCTGGCATTTCATGCCATGGACGGGAAAAACGATGGAATCGGTCATGAGCAGATGGCCTTAATCCGTCTTTTTGTCTTTATAAAGACGCTTAAAGGATCGGGAATGGCGGATGCCATCAAAATCCGGGTCATGAAGAGCATCCTCAAGAAATTGCATTTCCTGGGCGGAAGCACAGCTCAAGGCCTTGACCGCTTCCCGGACTTTCCCGAGTCGGGCAAAAACGCAGGCACGATTGTAATGGGCCAGGGGATAGCGGGTCGTGCGTTCGAGAATGGCATCGAAACAGGCCAGCGCCTCCTCCAGCTGCCCGAGGTCGATCAGCACATTCCCCTTGTTGTTCAGGGTATAGATGGAGTCGGGATCCCGCCGCAGGCTCTCATCGATGGCCGAGAGGGCGCCCTCGAGATCTCCAAGCTTTTCCAGTACGATCCCCCGGTAAAAGGGTGGTTCGGGATGATCCGGTTCGACCTTTTCCGCCAGGCTGACGGTAGAGAGAACCTCAGCGTAGCGCCCGGCTTCGATGAGAAGGCTGGCCTTCTCCATAAAAGCTTCGAAAAAACCGGAATCGAGACGGATGGCACGATCCAGGCTGGCGAGAGCCTCGTCGGTGCGGGTCAGCCTCCCCAGGGCGAGGCCGCGATTGAAATGGAAGACGGCCACACGGGGATTTCGCCGCAGGGCGCTGTCGCAGTAGGCCAGCGCCTCCTCCTGGTCGGGCAGATGCGCGAGGGAATAGCTCAGGCTGTTCAGGGTGGCCTGATCCCCCGGATAATCGACCAGCACCTGTTCGAAGCAGCGAAGTGCTTCCTCGAAACGTCCCAACCGGTTAAGCACGTAGCCTTTGTTGTACTGCGCGTCCGGCGACTGGGGCAGGCGGGTCAGAGCCTCATCGTAGGCAGCCAGTGCCTCCTCCGAACGGCCGAGGGCGTCGAGGGCATTGCCCATATTGACGTAGATTTCCGGAAAGTCGGGCTGTTGCTTCAGAGCGAAGCGAATATGTTCGAGCGCTTCTTCGAAGCGGCCGAGACGCTCGAGCAGGGCGGCAAAATTATGATGGATCGTGCCGTTATGGGGTTCCAGGGCGAGGGCCTTGCGAAAGAGCAGATAGGCGTTGTCCTCATCCTCTTCCTTCGAGGCCGCGATGGCGCACAGGTTCAGGGCCTCGACGTTAAGAGGATTTTCGAGGAGAAACTCCTGGGCCAGCTCAAGGGCAGCCCGACTGTCGCCCCGGTGCAGGGCCTCTTGAGCCATCTCCAGATCGTCTTCTTCAAAGACGGCTTCTGTATCGTCAAAAATATCTTGCATGAAAACTCCGGTCAGGGGAAATGGCAGATGAACGAGGTGCCATCTGCCGGCGGCATCATACCAGAAATCAGGCCTCGATGCACCCAATTCGGCCAGGGCTTTGCACGCATCTAAGATCGGGCTCTAAAAACGTTTGGTCAGCCCGCGGACTTCAGGCGGCGCAGACTGTCGATAACCGCATTCTCGACCGGGAAGACGCCAGTGACCTTTTTGGAATAGATCAGGTTGCCATCGGCTTTGACCTCAAAGACGCCGCCCATCGATTTGATCAGGTCAGGATTTTCCTGCAGCTCGCGATTAATTTTTTCCGCCAAACTGACGGCACGGGGGAAATACCCTCAACTCCCGCAGTATTCAATGGTGATCTTCATTGTCTCGTCTCCCTGAAAAGGTAATATAAACACAAGGACTTGCCGCTATTTACGCCCAGAGTAAAAAGAACCGCATTTTTTTCTGGACGGACCGCCTCGTCCCTCTTACCATAAAGCATTTTCTAACATAATACCGCAACAGACAGGGAAGGATCAACCGGATGGCTAAAGCAAAAAAAGGCGACCGCGTCAGCATCGATTTTATTGGCAAGCTCAACGATGGCTCTATTTTCGACACCACCTTCGATGACGGCCAGTGTGAAGAAGACCACTGCGAATCGGGCCCCATGGAGCTGACCCTGGGCGACGGCGAATTTTTCCAGGAAATCGAGGATGCCCTGATCGGCATGTCGCCGGGGGAGAAAAAAGTCGTCAAGATCTCGGCGGAGAGCGCCTTTGGCGACTATGACGACGACAAGGTCTTCACCGTCAGTCGGGACGAGATCCCCGGCGACATGGTTCCCGAAGTCGGGCAGGAGCTCGAACTGACCACGGAAGACGATGAAATTGAGATCGTCACCGTACTGGAAGTCACCGACGACTCCGTGACCTTCGACGCCAACCATCCCCTCATCGGTGAAGATTTGACCTACGAAATCGAACTGGTGGAAATACTCTGATTTGTCCTTGATGACCCTGCCCCGGCGAAATTTCTCCCGGGGCAGGGTCACGCCCACCCAGATCGGTCCTGCCCAGAAAGTCCCTACCCTTGTCTCCAGACGCCAATCCCGACCAGGCCCCTCCCAAACCCTCTTTCGACCACCAGGAACTCCTGGAACTGGCGGCCATGCGCATGCCTTTCGGCAAGTATGCCGGCTGGCGCCTGATCGACCTGCCCGAACCCTATGTGGTATGGATGGCCGGCCAGGGGTTTCCAGCCGGCCTCCTTGGCCGCCGCCTGCGCGCTGTCTACGAAATCAAGGTCAACGGCCTCGAATTTCTCTTTGAGCCCCTGCGCTGACCGCACCCTCCAACCCTCCCCTTCTCCCTCAGCAAATCCAAGTACCTAAAATTACACATTTCTATCGGCTTTCCCAAAAAACCGGAGGTGCCGATAAAAAAATGACAAAAAATATCCGAATTTGACCTGGGTCATGTTTTGTCCCGGCCAGCTCGCCTATAGTCGGGACCATCTTCAGAAGAAACCGGAACCGCACTTTCAGGTTCATCGCTCATACCACCTCTCACGGAAAGGGAAAGACCATCATGGGAATCATGGATTTTTTAGGATTTGGCAAAAAGGAATCTCAAACCACCCAACACACAAACAAGGAGAATGCCATGTCAATGTTCTGTTACCAGTGTGAACAGGCCGCCAATGGAGGCTGCACCGTCATCGGCGTCTGCGGCAAGAAGCCCGACGTCGCCGCCCTGCAGGACCTGCTCGTCTACACCCTCAAAGGGGTGGCCTTCTGGGCCGACAAAGCCCGCGTTCAGGGCAAGAAGGATCAGGAGATCGACCGCTTCATGATCGACGGCCTCTTCACCACCGTCACCAACGTCGACTTCGATGCCGAAGCCGTCTCCCAACTGGTGACCGAGGGCGTTCGTCTGCGCGACAAGGCCCGTACTCTCGCCGGCCAGGTCGATGGCACCATTCCCGCCGCCGCCCAGAACTGGACTCTGCCCGCTGCCATCGACGAGCAGGTCAAACTCGGCCAGCTGCACGGCGTCAAGGATTACACCGTCAACGAGGACGTTCACAGCGTCCGTGAACTGATCACCTACGGCCTCAAGGGCTACGCCGCCTATGCCGATCATGCCCGCATCCTCGGCAAGGAGTCGGATGAGATCTACGCCTTCACCCACAAGGCCCTGGCCGCCCTGCTCGACGACAGCCTCGACCTCACCACCAACGTCGGCCTGGCCCTGGAGACCGGTCGCATCAACTATGTCACCATGGAATTGCTCAACCAGGCCCATGTGGAGGCCTACGGCCATCCCGTGCCGACCCCGGTCCAGCTCGGCACCAAGGCCGGCAAGGCCATCCTGGTTTCCGGCCACGATCTGAAGTTCCTCGAAGAGCTGCTCAAGCAGACCGAAGGGACCGGCGTCAACATCTACACCCACGGCGAGATGCTGCCCGCTCACGGCTACCCCGGCCTGAAGAAGTACGCGCACCTGGTCGGCAACTTCGGCGGCGCCTGGCAGGACCAGCATAAAGAGTTCGCCCAGTTCCCCGGCGCCATCATCTTCAACACCAACTGCATCCAGAGACCGGCCGAGAGCTACAAGGACCGCCTCTTCACCTGGGGTCTGGTTCAGTGGCCCGGCGTCAAGCACGTCGACGGCTGGGATTTCTCGGAAGTGATCAAGAAGGCACAGGCGTGTGACGGTTTCGAGGACAACCCCGGTCAGGAAATCCTCACCGGTTTCGGTCACAACGCCATCCTCGGCGTCGCCGACAAGGTCATCGAGGCCGTCAAGGGCGGTGACATCAAGCACTTCTTCCTGGTCGGCGGCTGCGACGGCGCCAAGTCGGGTCGAAACTACTACACCGAGTTTGCCGAGAAGGCCCCCAAGGACACCGTCATCCTGACTCTGGCCTGCGGCAAGTACCGCTTCAACAAGCTCGACCTCGGCGACATCGGCGGCATTCCCCGTCTGCTCGACGTCGGTCAGTGCAACGACGCCTACAGCGCCATCCAGGTCGCCGTGGCCCTGGCCAACGCCTTCGAGTGCGGCGTCAATGACCTGCCCCTGTCCCTGGTACTTTCCTGGTACGAGCAGAAGGCCGTGGCCATCCTGCTGACCCTGCTGCACCTGGGCATCAAGAACATCAAGATTGGCCCCAGCCTGCCGGCTTTCGTGACGCCGAACGTGCTGAACTTCCTGGTCGAGAACTACAACATCGGCCCCATCACCACGGCCGAGGAAGACCTCAAAGCCATTCTTGGATAGTCATGTGAACCAAAGGGGCTGTCCCTGACGACAACCCCTGCCGCATAAAACAAAGGGCCACTCCGACATTTGCGTCGGGTGGCCCTTTGTCGTAGGCGAATACGTTGTCGTTTTTCTACCCCAGCGCTGCCGCCAGATCGTCCCACAGATCCTCGACGTCCTCAAGGCCGACGGACAGGCGCAGCAGGGTCTGGCGGATACCGAGACGCTCCTTCACCGGCGCCGGGATGGCCGCATGGGACATGCTCCAGCAGTGGGTGAGGATGGTCTCGACCCCCCCCAGGCTCGGGGCGATGATCGGCAGGCGGATGGTGTTCAAAAGCGGCTGCACAGCCTCCGCCGCCTTCAGTTCGAAGGAGAGGACCGCTCCGGGCCCCGAGGCCTGGGCCTCGTGCAGAGTTTTACCGGCAAAGTCGTCCAGTCCCGGATAGTAGACGGCGGCGACCGCGGGATGACTGCGCAGGCGCTCGGCCAGAATCCCGGCGCTTCGCTGTCCCGCCTGCAGGCGCACGCCCAGGGTCTTGATGCCGCGGGACAGCAGGAAGGAATCGAAGGGGGAGAGGACATTGCCGCTGGCGTTCTGGTAGTGCTTGAGACGACCGGCCAGCTCAGGGTCGGCGGTGGTGGCCAGCCCGGCCAGCAGGTCCGAGTGCCCGCCCAGAAATTTGGTGGCACTGTGCACGGCGATGTCGATGCCGAGGGCCAGGGGTTTCTGCAGCAGGGGGGTCATGAAGGTGTTGTCGAGAATCGTCAGCAGTCCCCTGTCTTTGGCCAGTGCGGCGACCCCGCGCAGGTCGGTGATGGTGAAGAGGGGGTTGGAAGGCGTCTCCAGAAAGATGGCGCGGGTGGAGGGCCGGATGGCCGCTTCGATCTGTTCCAGACGGGTGGTGTCGACAAAACCGACCGTGATGCCCTGCTGGGGCAGCACCTGGCTCAGGTAGCGGTAGCTGCCGCCGTAGAGGTCGAGAGGCGCCAGCAGATGATCGCCGCTTTTGAGCAGCGACAGGGCGCCGGCAATCGCCGCCATGCCGGAGGCGTAGGCAAAGCCGCGGACGCCGCCTTCGAGCAGGGCGATGGCATCCTCCACCTGCTGACGGCTGGGATTGCCGCTGCGGGAATAGTCGTAAGTCCCCCCCTGCCCGCCCGGGTGGTGGTAGGTGGAGGCATTGTAAATGGGGATAGCGGCGGCGCCGGTGGCCGGGTCGCGATCATGGCCCTGGTGAACCAGCAGGGTCGCGGTACGGTAATGATGGGGCTGCGTCATGGTGTCATTCCTTTGCGGTTACTCGTCAGCAGGTGTTCCTCAATCACTCAAGGCCTGTTCCAGATCGGCCAGAATATCACAGACACTTTCAATCCCTACCGATAATCGCAGCAGGGAGCCGCATATACCCAGGCGCAGACGATCCGCTTCGGGGATATCGGCATGGGTCTGCACCGCCGGCAGAGTCATCAGCGACTCGACGCCGCCGAGGCTTTCGGCAAAAGAGATCAACTGCAGCCGCTGCAGCACCCGGGCGGCTTTATCCGGCGTCCCGACGCGGAAGGAGAGCATGCCGCCGAAGCCGCGGCTTTGCCGTTTGGCTACCGCATGGCCCGGATGATCCGCCAGGCCGGGATAGTAGACGGCGGTGACGGCCGGATGCTCCTGCAGCCAGACCGCTACTTCCTGTGCATTGGCGTTATGGCGTTCCAGCCGCAGGGCGAGGGTCTTCAAAGAGCGCAGCAACAGCCAGCAGTCCTGCGGCGGCAGCACGCCGCCGGTGGAGTTCTGCAGAAAGTAGAGGCGCTCGCCCAGTTCGGCGGTGCGCGCCACCAGCAGGCCGGCACAGAGATCGTTGTGACCGCCGAGGTACTTGGTGGCCGAATAGACGGTAATGTCGGCGCCAAAATCGAAGGGGCGCTGCAGTACCGGGGTCAAAAAGGTGTTGTCGACGATGAAAAGCAGGTCGTGGGCACGACAGAGGGCGCCCAGCTGCGCCAGGTCGGCGACGCCGAGCAGCGGGTTGCCCGGCGATTCGATGAGCAGCGCTCTGCTGTGCGGGCGCAGCGCCGCCTCGACCGCGTCACAGTCGGTGGTATCGACGTAAGAAACGTCCAGCCCGAACTTGGCAAAGATCTGATCGAGCAGGCGATAGGTGCCGCCGTAGAGGTCGCGGGAGACAAGCAGATGGTCCCCGGCCGAGAAGTGGAGCAGAAGCGTGGTCAGCGCCGCCATCCCCGAGGCGAAGGCTAGACCGCGGGCGCCCCCCTCAAGCTGAGCGACGGCCTCCTCCAGCGCCTGGCGGGTGGGGTTACCGGAGCGGGTGTAGTCATATCCCGTACTTTCCCCCAGAGCCGGATGGCGGTAGGTAGCGCTCGGGTAGATGGGAAAGCTCAGGCCGCCGGTCGCTTGGTCGCGGCCGACGCCGACCTGCACCAGGGTGCTCTCGACGGTCCAGTTGGCGTTTGCTGAATTCATAGGTCATCCCTCGTCAAAGTCAGTGGGCAGCATAGAAAAAGCCCCTTCTCTCGGGGATGAGAAGGGGCTTCGCCGGGCCAGTCAAAGGGACGGATAACCGGGAAGCACCGTCCTCATCTTTCCGGCCGCATCCGCTATGGCATACGGCAGGCAGGATTTAGCACCTGGCATCCGCACCTGCGGACCGGTTGCTGTGGCTTCGTCGGGCCTGTCCCTCCACCACTCGTGATAAAGACGCTGCTGCGTTGGGGTGAACTCTAAATAATCGAGCCCTGTTTGTCAACTCTTTTTATCAAGAACAAAAGACGCCGCCCTAAACTATTCCCTCAAAAAGCACGCTGGAAAGATAGCGCTCCCCCGAATCGGGCAGGATCACCACGATGGTCTTGCCCTGGTGTTCGGGGCGAGCCGCCAGGCGCACGGCGGCGGCGACGGCGGCCCCGCAGGAGATGCCGGAGAGAATGCCTTCCTCGAGGGCCAGTCGGCGGGCAAAAGCGATGGCTTCGTCGTTGCTGACCTGCTCGACCTGATCGACCAGGTCCAGATCGAGGGTATCCGGAATAAAACCGGCCCCGATGCCCTGGATTTTATGGGGGCCAGGCTGCAGGGTTTCTCCGGCCAGCTTCTGACTGATCACCGGCGACTCGACCGGTTCGACGGCGACGGACAGGATCGGCTTTCCCGCCGTCTTCTTGATATAGCGCGAGACGCCGGTAATGGTGCCGCCGGTACCGACGCCGGCGACCAGGATATCGATGGCGCCGTCACTGTCCTGCCAGATTTCCGGCCCGGTGGTCTGCTCGTGGATGGCCGGATTAGCCGGATTCTTGAACTGGTGCAGCAGCACGTAGCGGTTGGGATCGGAAGCGGCCAGCTCCTCGGCGGCGGCGATGGCCCCACCCATTCCCTTGGCCCCCGGCGTAAGCACCAGGTTGGCGCCGAAAGCCTTGAGCACCTTGCGCCGCTCCAGGCTCATCGTCTCCGGCATGGTCAGCGTAATGGGGATACCACGCGCCGCCGCCACAAAAGCCAGGGCAATGCCGGTGTTGCCGCTGGTCGGCTCGACGATTTCCTTACCGGGCCCGAGCAGCCCCTTCTTTTCCGCGTCCCAGATCATGGCGGCGCCGATACGGCATTTGACCGAATAGGCCGGATTGCGCCCTTCAATTTTGGCGAGAATGGTGACGCCTTCAGGGGCCAGGCGCTGCAGGCGCACCAGAGGGGTCCGGCCGATGGACAGGCTGTTGTCGGAATAAATGCGGGACATGGGCTGCTCCTTTCGATAATGCCTTGAAAAGGCGGTTATTCGATTCGTTGGATGTTGTTTAAAAGTTCTTCGAGCGACAGATTTTCAGCAACGGGAACCCCGAGGCCTTCCCCCTGCCGGCGGTAAAGAGTGAAAAGGGGCCGCCGCTGGCCGAGGTCGTCCTTGATTTGCCGGCTGGTGAGAATGCCGACATCGGCCAACTGGACCTGCGAACAGGAGTTGGGACACCCCGAAACGGCATAACGGCGGGAGCGTCCCTTCTCGCTCAGAGCGCCCACCAGCTGGCGGGAAACGTCCCGCGTGGCCGACAGCCCCATGCGGCACTCATGGCTGCCGGGACAGACGCGCAGACACACCCGCTGCTCAGGCGCCTCCCCAGCCAGGCCGAGGGCCCCCAACTGTTCGTATACTTTGCCATAATTCGCCCCGGGTGCAAGATGAAAAGCCACATTCTGATCCGCCGTCAGCGCCAGGAAACCGCCAGCCTCGTCGCGGGCGATGGCGGCAAGCCGACGGAATTGGGCCACGGTGAGTTCACCGGCAAAGACCACGGCCTCGACGATCTTTCCCCGGGTTTGGGTCAGAGGCCCTGCCAGCGAGACCTGCCGCGGCACCGTAGCGACCTGCGCCATGGCCTTGGCCAGCAGCGTACGAAATCCCTCTTCTCCCACCTGCCCCAGCAAAAACTTGAGGCGCTTGGGCGGCGGCGTGTTGTCGCGGTAGACCGCAACAATGGCTTCGATCAAGCCGATCAGCCGCGCCTCGGGTACCGCATTTTCAAGCAGGAAGCCTGCCTGCGGTTCGCGTCCCAGACCGCCGGCACACCAGACGTCAAACAGGTTCTGCTCTTCCTCGTCCTGCCCGACCCAAACCAGGCCGACATCCTGAATCAGGTGGCGGGAGCCGGTGTAATCGCCGTCGATGCCGATTTTGAACTTTTTAGGCAATCCTTCGAAATATGGGTTGCCGGCAAAGTGCCGGTTGAGGTTTCGTGCGACAGCCTGACAAACGGCGAAGGCGGGACTGAAGGTGGTACTGCAGGAGATCCCCCGCACGGCGCCGCCACAGGCGCCCCGGCTGCTCAGGCCGACCGCGGCCAGTCGCCGGAAGACTTCTGCAAGCTGCCCATGGCGCAGTCCGTGCAATTCGATGCTTCCGCGGGTGGTCAGGTGAAGAATGCCGGTACCAACCTGGGCGGCGATATCGCTTACGGCTTCAGCCTGCTGGCAGGACAGGACCCCGGCGGGAATCTTGATACGCAGCATCAGATTGCCCTGCTGATCCTGCTGGTAGATGCCGTCGAGGCGCAGTTTCTGATAATCGATGTTCATGGTGACTTTCTCCTGGCAGATTGTCCCTGGGTGTCGGCCGTTAAGGCTGAGGGAAAATGTTTCAGTTCTCGGCCTGGGGCCACCCTTGACGGATCTGCCCCACAATCTGTTCCGCAAGCTCCGGCAGCGAGGCCGACCCGGGATCGACCATCACTATCCTGGCGCCCTCTTCCCCTCGAAGAAGCCGGGAAGGCCCGACGCGTATTTCGACAAGAGCGCTATCGGCCTGGATCCTCTCCCTGAGTCGAGGCGACGGCGCCACGGCGGGAGGCTGGGCGACCACGATCAGACCGGCGTCGGCGCACAATCGGGCTGTTTCATAAAAACGCCGCAGTTCCTCCTGGCCAGGGTCACCCAGGTCAGGCAGGTCGGCGTTGAGGCCGCCTCGCAGCAATGCTGCCGTCAGCAGAAAGGGGTGGCGGCCCAGGCTGTGCAGCTTGCGCTCGACCAGAGCCGCCAGTTCGGAACTCTCGTCCCCCTTTTCAAGGGAGAACCAGAGAATCTGGGGTTTTTGCCCCTTGAGCTCTCCCCGTGCCGAGCGATCCAGTTTGAGGTCCTGCCAACCACCGCTGCTGGTGCGCAGCGGCTGATGAATCATGCCGGCCGCCACGGTGGCGTTGCTGAGACGGTCAATAAGAATGAAACTGCCGGTCGTGCGGTTCTCACGATAGGAATCAAAGCTGATCGCCCTGTCCAGATCGAGGCGACATATGCCGATTTCATTGAGCTCCAGAATATCGCCATCTTCCTGCTGGAGGGTGTTGACGTTGATCTTGAACTGCAGTTCGCCAACCCTTGCCGGCACGGTTGCCGCACCGGACTTGAGTAGATAAGGTCGACCCGGAGTCAGCGCCTCTTCGTGCAACCAGACCACCTTGGCCTCAAAGCGGTCTGCGTGGTTGGGCAGATTCTGCACGGCGGCAAGCACATCGCCCCGGCTGATATCGATTTCGTCCGTCAGCGTCAGGGTCACGGCACTTCCAGACCCGGCGAGAGGCAGGTCGCCATCCATGGTCACCAGGCGCTCAACCCGGCTCCTCCGGCCCGAAGACAGTACCACCACCTCATCGCCCGGACGCACCGTCCCGCTGGCGATGGTGCCACTGAAACCTCGAAAGTTGAGATGGGGGCGATTGACCCACTGTACCGGCAATCGAAAGGGTTTGCGTTCGGCGTCATCGGGCACCTGCACGGTCTCCAGATGCTCCAGCAGGGTCGGCCCGTCATACCAGGCGGTCTTGTCACTGTGGTCCCGCACATTGTCACCGTTCAGGGCCGACAAGGGGATAGCCGTAATCTCCTCAAAGCCGAGGGCGGCGGCAAAGGCCTCATAGTCGGCGCGGATAAGGTCAAATCGTCTCTGATCATACCCGATCAAATCCATTTTGTTGATAGCCAGGACAACATGACGGATACCGACAAGGGAGACGAGGTAACTGTGCCGTCGCGTCTGGGTCAAAACCCCTTTGCGCGCATCGATGAGAATGACCGCAACCTGCGCGGTGGACGCCCCGGTGACCATGTTGCGGGTGTACTGTTCGTGACCGGGCGTATCAGCTACGATGAACTTGCGGCGATCGGTGGAAAAGAACCGGTAGGCGACATCGATGGTGATCCCCTGTTCCCGTTCGGCCTGCAGGCCGTCAAGCAGGAGGGCGTAATCGATGTTCTGCCCCTGGGTGCCGATGCGCCTGCTGTCCGCCTCCAGAGTCGCCAACTGGTCTTCAAAGACCATCTTCGCGTCCCACAACAGTCGGCCGATGAGGGTGCTTTTGCCATCGTCGACGCTCCCGCAGGTGATGAATCGCAGCATCGATTTTTCTTCCTGGGTCTTCAGATAGGCGAGAATATCTTCAGCGATCAAATCGGATTGGTGAGCCATCAGAAGTATCCTTCCTGTTTCTTCTTTTCCATGGATCCGGACTGGTCGTGGTCGATCAGGCGACCCTGGCGTTCGGAGGTGCGCGTCAGCAGCATCTCCTGAATGATGGCGGGCAAGGTATCCGCTGTCGACTCCACCGCAGCCGTCAGGGGGTAGCAGCCGAGGGTGCGAAAACGCACCGACTTGTGCTGCACCTGTTCTCCCGCCTGCAGAGGGAGACGGTCGTCATCCACCATGATCCACTGGCCGCCGCGCTCGACCACGGGCCGCACCGCCGCATAATACAGGGGCACAATAGGGATGTTCTCCTTGGTGATGTACTGCCAGATGTCGAGCTCCGTCCAGTTGGACAGGGGAAAGACGCGGATGCTCTGCCCCGCTCTCACGCGGGTGTTGTAGATATTCCACAGTTCGGGGCGCTGCGCCTTCGGGTCCCATCGATGGTTTTCGCTGCGAAACGAAAAGATGCGCTCCTTGGCCCGGGACTTCTCCTCGTCGCGGCGGGCGCCACCGAACGCCGCGTCGAACCGGTATTTGTCCAGAGCCTGCTTGAGCCCTTCCGTCTTCATGATGTCCGTATAGAGAGCGCTGCCGTGCGTAAAGGGGCTGATCTGCTCGCGCACTCCCTCCTCGTTGACATGCACCAGCAGCTCCAGGCCGTACTCGGCCGCCACGCGGTCGCGAAACGCAATCATTTCGCGAAATTTCCAGGTGGTGTCGATATGCAGAAGGGGAAACGGCAGCGTTCCGGGATAAAAGGCCTTGCGGGCCAGATGCAGCATGACGGCGGAATCTTTGCCGATGGAATAGAGCATGACCGGATTGTCGAATTCGGCGACCACTTCCCGGATGATATGAATGCTCTCCGCTTCGAGCTGGCGAAGATGGGTCATTCTGGTGTTCATGGTGTACTCCTTGTCGTTTAGGGGCGGATCAAAGCCGGGGGAGCGCCCCTAGCGTCGATGCAGACCGCATTCCTTGTGTTCGAGGTCTTCCCACCACCAGCGACCGCTGCGTGGGTGCGCGCCAGGTTCGACGGCACGGGTACAGGGCGCACAGCCGATGGAGGGATAGCCCAGCCGGTGCAGACGGTTGACCGGCAGACGATTGCCCTCGGCGTAGGACCAGACATCCGCCTCGCTCCACGCCAGTAGCGGGTTGATTTTGAGAATGCCGCCATGGAGTTCGTCAACCTCAAGGGCCGTCAATTCGGTACGGGTCACGCTCTGCCCCCGGCGCAGTCCCGTGATCCAGCCGGACAGGCAGGCCAGCGCCCGGCCCAGCGGCTCCACCTTGCGAATACCACAGCACTCATGCCGGTTGTCCAGGCTGTCACGGAAGGAAAACAACCCCTTGTCCCTTTCCAACCTTTCCACGGCCTGCCGCTGAGGGAAATACCAATCGATAGGCACACCATAGCGCTGCAGGACGGCCTCGGCCACCTCGTAGGTCTCCTCATTGAGGCGGCCGGTATCGATGGCAAATATGCCAACAGGCAGGTTGGCCTGCTGCAACAGGTCGATCAGCACCACATCCTCGACACTGAAAGAACAGGCCAAGCTAACCGGACCGCCCGCGATCTTCAACCCCTGGCGCAGAATGTCCAGCGGACCGGCAGCGGGATCCAGCCATGGCAGGGTGTCGGTGACAATCGTTGGCGTCATGAAGAAATCCTTTCTCAGCAGGTCAGATAAAATACTCAGGCTGCTTTTCAAGTCGGCCATAGGGAATCCGGTTCCAGAGCCTTTCGTGGCCGAAATAGATAAAGAATTTGAACCCGGTATCAACCAGGCCGATGGTGGCGGCAAACTCCCCCCTGCCGGTAACAGCATAGGCGACAGCCGAGGTGATCAGGGTGGCCAGAATGCGCCAGGACAGTGATTTGGCAATGCTGCGGCGGGTACTCTCCATTTTCGTCCTCTTTTAATGACTAAAAACTCCACAGTGTCTGCTTAATCCATTGAGGCTTAGACTAGTAAAGCTTAGCGCTATTGTCAACTTTAAATGTTTTCTTTTTACAATTTTTACTGTTTTTTTCTTTTTTATATTTTACACTTCTTTATGTGTGTTTATTTTTAATAGAATTTTGCTCCTTGGCGATTTACTCACCAAAGCTCTTAATCAGGAGATATATGCAGTTTGGAGAGTTTGACTATCTAGCGGGAAAGGACTTGCCGACTTGGGGAGATGAAACAAAAGACGGAGAGGGGGAGAAGGCAGTAAGGATGAGGTGGTGAATTATCCGGTGGTAGAACCTGAAGACGCCTCATCTCCTAAGGGGAGCTGTACTTCAAAGGTTGTCCCCTGCCCTACCCGGCTTTGCACGCTGATGTGGCCGCCGTGAACCTGGATGATGCGCTGGGAAATGGCCAGGCCGAGGCCAGTGCCCGTCTGCTTGGTGGTGAAGAAGGGATTGAAAATTTTGGGCAGCATCTCCGGAGCGATGCCGGGGCCGTTGTCGACAAAGCGCACAACGAGGCTGTCATCGAGCCGATGCGTAGCAATACGCAAGGCACCACCATCGGCCATGGCCTGGACCGCATTGAGGAGAAGATTCAGAAAAACCTGGCGAGTCTGATCGGAGTCGACCGGCACAGAGGGGATGTCGCCCGGGTCAAACCGGACGGATATCTTCGCACGGTGACATTCCTCGGTGGTAAAAATCACAAGTTCCCACAGAAGGGCATTGAGGTCGCAGGGTTTTTTACCGAGTTCGACGGGCCTGGCGAACTGAAGAAAATCGGCGACAACGTGGTTCATACGGTCCACCTCCCGCAGCAGAATATCGGCGAATTCGCTGCGCTGTTCAGAGCTAATTGTCTCATCCTTGAGGATTTCGGCGGTGCCACGAATCGAGCCAAGGGGATTGCGGATCTCGTGAGCCAGCCCGGCCGCCAGTTCCACCAGGGCGGTGGAGCGGGAGGCGCGCACGAGATGTTCTTCAAAGGTGAGAATCTGGCTGGCCTGGTCTTTGAGGGTCTGATAGCTCGCATTGAGTCGGCGTGCGGTTTTTTCGAGTTTTAAACGCTGCGATCGCTCTTTGAGGGAGAGCAGGCCAGTCACGCCCCCGATGACATGATAGAGCAGAATCTCCAGGTACTGCTCCCATTGCGCTTCAGGGTGGGCCCCCCACTGGAAGACCACATGAGGAGCGTAGACCACGGAAACCAGAATGGCGACCGCCAGTCCGCCCCGCAACTGAAACCACAGACCCGCCAGGATGATGGGGAGGTAGTAGCTGCGGCGAAAGATGTCGTGATAATGGTGCTGGTCGACGTCGACCAGGTAGTGGCCGAGGGAGATGGCAATCACCAGCCCCAGAACCACGGCCCAGCGCCAGCGCCCTTCTCTCGGCAAGCTCCCTAACCCGTCCGTCATAATCGCGCTCTCCCGTACCACCCTGGTCAGAGACCTCTCTGGCATCCTGCTTTATTCCCGCAGGCCGGGCAATAATGCCAGCCCGGCAGCAGGCGTCCACCACAGGAGCATCGTCTTTTACGCGTCTGCAGGGTCGACAGCAGCTTCAGTATCACCAGGGCCGCCAGCAGGGCGGCGTTAAGCTGGAGCAGCAGATAGCCCGGCGTACCCAGGGTCGTCATGGAGCGAAAAGTACAGTGACCGCAGCTGTAGGACCAGATATTGTAGATCAGCACCACAGCGACGGCGGCAGCCGCCAGCAGCAGTATCCCCTTAACTTTTTTGGTCATGTTCCCCTCCCCCGTAGTCTTTGGCCCGCGGGCTTCCGCAATCAGCACAGAAGCGGTGGAAGACCGGCAGGCTTCTGCCGCATCCCGGGCAGACGTTCTGCAGAAGTTCCTTGCAGCGCGGACAGATCATCCAGTCCGCCTCCACCGCGTTCCCACAGCCGGGACAGCAGCCGCCTGGCGGCTCAGGCACCGCATCGAGGCGCTCCACCTGGCGAACAACCGCTAGAGCGAGAGAAGCGAAAAGTAATAGGAAGAGGAGCATCATGACGTCTTCAGACCGCCTTCTTCTGTCCGTTGAATCGTCGGGGACGATCCTCGACTATCCGACCGTCCCGCAGATGAATGGTGCGGTCGAAATAGTCGAGATTTTCAATATTGTGGGTGACCATGATAATGGTCTGGCCGGCCGCATTGAGGTCGGCAAAAAGCTGCATGATGCCGCGGCTCGTCTCCGAATCGAGACTGCCTGTCGGTTCATCAGCCAGAATGAGCGGCGGCTCGTTGACCAGCGCGCGGGCGATGGCGACCCTCTCCTGCTCCCCCCCGGAAAGCTGGTTGGGCAGGTGCCGCTGGCGATGCGAGAGGCCGACCTGCGCCAGCGCTTTCTCGACCATGGTCATCTTCTTGGCCTTGGAAAGCGGCTTGACCGCCAGGGGCAGCATGACGTTTTCCATGGCGGTCAGATAGGGAACCAGGTTGAAGGACTGGAAGACAAATCCGAGGTATTCCCGCCGAAAATCGGCCAGCCGTTCCACCGACAGGTTGTAGATGTCAATGCCGTCGATGTGAATCGTGCCGGTACTCGGCTTGCTGAGGCCGCCCAGCAGGCTTAGAAACGTGCTTTTTCCCGAACCGGATGCCCCCATGACGCCGAGAAAGGTCCCCTTTTCGATGGTGAGGTCAACATGCTTCAGCGCCTCGACGCAGTCGCCCTCGCTCTCGTAACGTTTTCCCAAATTTTGTATCTGGATAAGAGCCATTATGTATCCTCTGTTTCTGCGTTAAAGAGCCCGGAGGGCCTCGTTGGGATCCATGCGGCTGGCATGCAGAGCCGGATAGAAGGAAGCCAGACAACCAACGACCACGGCCAGCACCACGGCCCCAACCGCCAGCTCAGGGCTCCAGAGAATCAACTCCATGTGGTCGCCGTGAGCGCCGTGGGCGCCCTGGCCCTCGCGAAAGAAGGGCAACACCGCTCGCGAGGCCGCCGTGCCGGCCAGATAACCCAGGATTCCGGCCACCAGGCTGACACTGGCCGATTCCACCAGGATCAGACGCATGACATGACTGCGGCGGAAACCGAGAGCGCGGAAGATGCCGATCTCCCGTGTGCGCTCGTTGACCGCCCCCATCATGGTGACGAAAACCACCAGGGCGCCTACCAGCAGCACAACCGCCGCGACCAGCCAGGAAAAGAGCTCAAACTGTTCAAGCGCGTGCATGCGGGTCTTGACGATCTGCTGCAGCGCATTGACCTCGACCTCCGGCATGACAGCGCTGATCTGCCGCACCATGTCCTCGACGGGACAGTCCCCACAAAGAGCGGCGACCTCGACCAGGGAAATCATCCCCGGCTTCTGCAACAGGTGCTGAACGACGCCCAACGAGGCCAGCAGCAGATGATCGTCCTGGCCGCCGGTCTGCTCGAGGATGCCACTGACGGTAAACTGCCGTCCGTACAGCTCAATGCGGTCACCCGGCTGCAGATCAAGGCGCCGGGCCACGTTGCTGCCCGCCACCACCTCGTCGTCCTTTTTAAGGGGCTCACCCTTTACGGACCACCAGCGTTTGAGAGCAAACTCCAGCTCCGGATCCACCCCCATCAGCAGGACGCGTTCCGCGCCCACCCGGGCCGAACCCAGCAGCTTGGGGGCCACGGCGGCGATGTTGCGGGCATTGGGGATGGTCTTGAGCAGGGCGAGATCGTCCTGCCGAATTTCCTCGGCCTCCACAGTCACCCCACCCAGGCTGACGCCGCCATAGGAGAGGGAAAGCTGGTCGCTGCGTGGCGTGATGAGGATATTGGCGCCGAAGTTTTCCAGCTTGTGCTGGGCTTCGGCCGTCAGGGAGCGCGAAAGAGAGACCAGAGTCACCACGGTGCCGATGCCGAGCAGCAGGCCAGCCAGCAGAAAGGCCATGCGCCCCTTGCGACGACGGATGTTATTGAAGGCAATCGTTTCAAGTTTCATTACATGGACCCTTTTTGCGGTTGACCCGCAAAGTACCAACTCCCCTGCTCCAGGTCCGCCAGCGTAATGATCACCTTGCCGTCACGCAGTTCTTTGGCAAGGGGCGCCGGGTTGCAGCCGCCCTTGATCACCCCGACCAGTTCCGTCTTGAAGGCCTGATTGCAGTTGTTGCAGATCATGGAGTCCCCTTCCTGCCGGTAGCCTTTTTTGGCCCTGAAACAGACGTCACAGGTATCAAAGGCCGAGCGGATTTCTCCATCTTTGCTTTTGACCAGAAAGAAGTTGATTTCGTTGTCCGCCCCCTGTACCCGATAGTACCGGGCTTGCCCGTCGGCAAGATCGGCCTGGTCAATCTGCACCACGCCCCCTTCGGCCTTCAGCAATTTACTGCCTGCAGCACCGCCGGGAATTACCGTCCAGGCGGCGGTCGCCAACGCGACCAGAATCGTCAGGATGATGACAAGGCGCGGCAGCTTATTTTGGGCCGGCTGTTCAAATTGTTGTTTTTTGTCCTGCTCGGTCATGGTGGATTTCTCCTTGTTGAATGGGATGGAAAAGCCTGTTCAGGTTTACCGGTTTACACGGGGTGTGCCAAATCAAATGGCTGACACAAGCACTTGATATTCAAACATTTTCCAGGACTAATTCGATTACACCCTCTGCTTCCCTGGGTCTTGTCGTTGAAAAGTGTTCGACGTCTGAGGAATATTCCTCAGGCAGGTGTACTGGGAAAAGGCGGCAGGGAGTAAAACGGCTCAACCACAGCAGGCCCCGCCGCAGCCGCCGGCGTTCTGGGCAGTGCTCTTGAGACTAGAGTCATAAATGGTGACCGGGCAGCGGGCGAGCAGTTCGCTGTACCATTTCTGCAGGGCAAGATTGCGTGCCGCAGGATCGTTATTAGCGGTCGGAACAGCCTTTTCGAACAGACGTTCGAAAAGGAGATTCCTCTTGACCGCGCTCTGGAATGCTTCCAGGCTGTCGTAGCGCTTCAGAATCAAGGCCTCGAAGTTGTCCACCTTCTCCTTCATCCCGTCGACTTCGAGGCTGACTTCCTGGTCGGATACGACAAGGCCCTGCCGTTCAGCTTCGGCGAGCAGAACTTCTCTCTGCAGCAGCCTTTCCCAGGCGACCTGGCCAAGGCTCTGGGTTTCCCCATCGGGTCGTGACTGGCCAAGAAGGTCCAGCTCAGCCTGGAACTCCGCCCGGGGGATCAACCGATCGCCGATGCGGGCAACGAAGCGCTCGGCTAAACGACCCTCTTCTTCCTGCTGACCCTCGTATTCGTCAGAAGACAACACATATTGCAGTTTGGACGGATAACCGGCCGAACCCATGATCTCCGCAATCCGCACCGGTTCGATTTCATCCGGGTCAAAAACGACGCGGCTGCGGCCCGTTGCCACACTGACCTCGACCTCTTCAATCCCCTCGGTTTGACTCAAGGCGTTGCGAATATTTTCAACGCAGGAACCGCACGTGAGATTGGAAACGGCATACTCGGCCAGGGCTCCATGTTTAGGGAACAAAGAGGGACGAAAGGCAATGGTGGCGGTGGCAGCCAGGACGGTCAGAGTGACGGCTAGGAGAGCGACACGAAATTTCATCGGAAAAACTCCTTGAAAAGGCAAAAAACGGGAAAAAAGGAGCCTTTTTATGTCCTGCTCAGGACGACATTAAAAGGAGGCGTATGGGACAAGCACGTATCACAAGTCGTGCCATGCACGCTTATAGCCTTTAAGTAATTGATTTAATTTGCATAGCAAGGGAAGGGGCTGAAGGAATGCCCTGAGAAGTGAGGAATATGCTTCTGCGGATGCAGAATAGTCTACAAGCCCGGGATGCGGCCCGAAAGGGTTCGAGAGATGAACTAGTGGCAGGAAAAGACAGCCATCTGGGTGGAGCTGCCGTATAAGGGATCGACCGGACCGATGGCGTCGAAAGTGACCTGGTACCCGTGGCGACCGGCGACGCCCGTCGCCCACTGGCGAAATCTGGCCCGGTCCCATTCGAAGCGATGGTCGCGATGCCGCAAGGTGCCCTGGGGCAGCCCATGCAGGACATTGTATTCCCGGTTGGGCGTGGTCACCATGACCAGCCGGGGACGAAAATGCCCAAAGACCGCCTTCTCCAGAACGGAGAGTCGCTGGGGGTCGATATGTTCAAGGGTTTCGAGCATCACCGCGGCATCGAAACCACGGAAATCATCCGAAGCCTCGGTAAAGGAGGCATGACTGAGGCTGAGGCGCCTGCCATCGGCCGGATGGCCGAGACGCTCAAGCAAATCCCGGGCGGTGCTTAGGGCTGCCGGCGAAATATCGAGACCGACTATCTGGCGGAAGGCTGGCTCCGAGGCCAGTCGGGCCAGCAGTTCGCCCGCGCCGCAGCCTAAATCCAGCACCGTTTCGGCCCGGTGCTGTCGTAGAACCTGCACGATCTTTTCCAGGCGTTCCTCATGCAGGGACGTCACCTCATCATCGCGTCCGGGGGCGTATTGTTTCATGATCTGGCCGCCTTCTCTTCCAGCCGCTCGATGGTTTTTTCCAGGATGACGTTGTTGACCCCCATGCCCAAGTAGCCGGTCTGCCCGTAGGTATCGTAATCGGCCAACTGATCGATGAGACGCTCTATATCGGCCTGCAGCGCCCTGTACCGGTCTGGCTGTCCGGCTATACGCAGAATTCTTGCAGCCAGGAAATCCGGCAGCTCGTTTTGGTCCTGAGCCCGCTTTACGGCCTGCTGCAGGCTGTTCATAACATCCATCTCTTTCCCCCTTGCGGCATCATAAAAACATCAAAGAAACAAAAAGCCAGCCACTGACTCAAGAATTTGCTTGTCATCAATAAATCGGAAGGATTATAGTATTCGGATTATGAGATGGCAGTTCAGATTAGCCATCGCCCTCCTGCCACTCTACCACTACAAGTTTTTCTGCATATCCTCCAGCCAAGGAGCCCGCGCGAATGTCCCGAACCGATCGCTTCGTCAAGCTTCTGGGGCCACTTCTGCCGATCGCCGTTTTCTTCCTGATTGCTTTATCTTTTCTGAGTCTGACCCGGCTTGGACTCATGGCCTGGAAATGGGAACGCCTCATGGCCGTCGACGGTCTCTGGGCCGTTCTCGGCTACGGCCTGCGCATGGATGTCGTCCTGCTCTGCTACGCCGTTTCACTGCCGACCCTCGTCGCCCTGCTCTTACCCGGACGAAAAACCGTATTGCAGGTCTGGAGAAAAATACTGCCGACCTGGCTGGCGGTCTACACGGTGATCATCGTCTTTATGGAGGCGGCGACACCGGCTTTCATCGATCAGTACGACAGCCGTCCCAACCGCCTCTTCTTCGAGTATCTCGACCATCCGAAAGAGGTCTTCGCGACCCTTTGGGCCGCCTATAAACTACCCCTCCTGCTGGCGGCCGTTGCGGTGATCCTCCTGACCTGGGGAGCCTGGTCGCTGAGCCGCGGACTGGTTGAAAAGTCCCATCCCTGGGGGTTGTGGCGACGGCTGGCCGTCATGCCGCTGATTGCCCTGGTGCTGCTGGCCGGCGCCCGCTCCAGCTTCAGCCATCGCCCGGCCAACCTGAGCACGGTGGCTTTTTGCAACGACCCGCTGGTCAATCAGCTGGGCGTCAGTTCCGCCTATTCCCTGGGTTACGCTGTTTCCCGCCTGCAGGATGAATCAGACTCCGTGCGCTTTTATGGCAAGATGCCCAAAGAGGAGGTCTTCCGCCGCGTACACCAGGCCATGGGGCTACCGGAAACGGCTTTCAGCAGCCCGGAGATCCCCACCCTCCATCGTCAGCTTCCCGGTAGAATACGCCAAAAACCGCTCAATCTGGTCATTATTCTCGAAGAAAGCCTGGGGGCCAGCTATGTCCAGTCTCTTGGCGGCCTGCCACTGACACCGGAGTTGGAAAAGCTATCCACCAAGGGACTCTGGTTCAGCCAGCTCTATGCCACCGGCACCCGCTCCATCCGGGGCGTCGAAGCGGTCGTCACAGGTTTTCCGCCCACGCCGGCCCGCAGCGTGGTCAAACTAGGTCTGGCCCAGCAGAATTTCTTCACTCTGGCCCGCCTGCTGAAATCACAGGGCTACACGTCCGAGTTCATTTACGGCGGCGACAGCCAGTTTGACAATATGCGCAGCTTCTTCCTCGGCAACGGCTTCGACCGAGTCATCGACGAGAAACAGTTTACCGACTGGACCTTTCGCGGATCCTGGGGCGTCTGCGACGAGGACATCTTCCAGCGCACCCACGAGGAACTGCTGGCTCACGGGGACCAACCCTTCTTCACCTTCGTCTTCAGCGTCTCCAACCATTCCCCCTTCGAATTTCCCGACGGCCGCATCGAATTGTACGAGCAGCCGAAAGAATCCCGCACCAATGCCGTCAAATATGCCGATTATGCCCTGGGCCAGTTCTTGGCCAAGGCCCGGCAGGCTCCCTACTGGGACAATACCCTTTTTCTGGTGGTGGCCGACCACGAGGACCGGGTTTTCGGAGACGAGCTGGTTCCCATCAAATATTTCCATATCCCGGCCTTGATCCTCGGCGCCGATATCGTCCCCGGCCGTTATGACAAGGTGGCCAGCCAACTCGACCTTCCTCCCACCCTGCTCTCTCTCATGGGTATCGAGTCAAGTCACCCCATGCCCGGCCGTGATCTGCTGCAGCTGCCCGGCGACGACCCCGGACGGGCTATCATGCAGTTTGGCAACAACCAGGCGTATATGGTCGGAGAAAAGGTAGTGATTCACACGCCCGACAAGCCCGCCCGCCAGTATGTCTATCGCCAGGGCCGCCTGGAAGAGGCCACGGAAGAACCCGAGCTGATTCGAGACGCCCTGGCCGAAGCCTTGTGGCCTGCTATCGCCTACCGGGAACGGCGCTATCGGATCCAGCCGATGGAACCGTCGAAGTCCCCCTACGCCGGTAGTGACCGCCAAAACGTACGGCCACCCTCCCGGCATGGGTGACCGCACTTGATAATCCCCTTTCTCAATGGATTTCGGTCCTAGAACCAGAACCTCACCCCGGCGACGGCGCCCAGGTCATCGACATCTTCTCCCGCCTTTTTCAGGTTATGGGCCGTTTCGCCGATTTTGCGGTGCCAGGTAACGCCCACATAAGGGGCCAGTTTCCGACTGATCTGGTACCTGAGACGGGCACCGAGGGTCAGATCCGTTATCCCCTGCCACTGCTCGTACTCGGGGACATCCTGCAACGACAGCCCCATCTCCAGTCGAGGGATGACATGGAGTCGCTGGGTCAGCATGACCTCGTATTCGGCCTCCAGAGCAGCCGACAGGTCACCGTCCTCGCTCAGGTAGGCGGTGGCGTCCACTTCGAACCAGTAAGGGGCCAGTCCCTGGATTCCCAAGGCGGCGAAGGTTCGCTGTGGCCGCGGCCGGAAGTCCTGGCGGAAGCCGAACTGCACATCCCAGAATTTTGAAAGGGAGCGACTGTACAGCAGCTCCAGGTCAGCCTCCTCCACGGGATGGCTGTCTTCGAGCAGGACCTCACCCTCACTTTTCAGGTAAAGCTTGTTGTAGTCCTCCCCAATCCAGCCCTGCACATCCCACAAAAAAAGTTCGACATCGTGCTCTTTCCACTGATGTTCGAAACGGTCCGCCTTAAAGGTGGCAAAGAGCTGGTTGTCGTGTACCGGCTGTCGGCCGAAATTCCCCTTCGAGTCACCGTCTTCCGCATATTTGACAATCCCTTTCCCTTCCGGGCGCGCAGAAGGTGCCTCCGAATAATCCGACGGAAAATAATCCGTTACGGGCTCTCCTGATTTTTCATCGGCGGCCAGGCTTAAAGCGGGCAAAAAGGCAAACACGAACAATAAAACGAATCTTTTCATGGTATCCCCTCTCCGGTCTTACCTCAGCTCACCCGCACAACCTGAAACATGCCCGCTTCCATGTGAAAAAGCAGATGACAGTGAAACGCCCAGTCCCCTTTTTCAATGGGCGTGATCAGGGCGGAGACAACTTCACCCGGCTTAACCAGAATGGTGTGCTTGTAAGGCAGCCGGTCGGCCCCGTTTTCCAGCTGCATCCACATACCGTGCAGGTGAATCGGATGATCCATCATGGTGTGATTCACCAGAAACAGGCGCAGGCGTTCGTTGTGACGGAACAGATAGGGACCGGGATGTTCGGAGTATTTCAGGCCATCGAAGGAGAACATGTAGCGCTCCATGTTGGCCGTGATATGGATGGTCATTTCCCGCTCGGGCGTATCGGCATATGCCGGCGGCTCGTCAGAGGTCAGGTCTTCATAGGTGAGAACCCGCCAGTCATCGTGACCGAGACCGAGTCCAGGTTCGTCGAGGCGGTAGCGGGGATTGGGAATGGTCATGGCCACATTGACGGAGGTCTTTCGGTCGGGGACAAACGGCTGCGGTCCGTTCGGTCCGGGAATGCGCGGATCCTCTTTTGTGCCCATTTCTCCATGCCCGCCATGGCCTCCATGCCCTCCACCCATCGCACCGTTCTTCATCTCACCGACCATCATACCCATGCCGATATCCTGCAGTCGGCGCACGGGCCGCTTGCGTAGCGGTGGCACCGGCGCCGACAGACCAGGCTCCGGTGAAAGCGTGCCGCGGGCATACCCACTGCGATCGATGGATTCGGCGAAGAGGGTGAAGGGACGATCTTCCCGAGGGCGTACCAGCACATCGTAGGTCTCCGCCACGCCAATGCGAAATTCCTGCACGGTCACGGGCCTGACCGCCTTGCCGTCGGCCATGACCACGTCCATGTCGAGGCCGGGGATGCGCACATCGAAGTTGCTCATGGCCGAGGCGTTGATAAAACGCAGACGCACCGTTTCGCCGGGGTTGAACAGTCCCGTCCAGTTCATATCCGGGCTGTTGCCGTTCATCAGGTAGGTGTACGCTGCTCCCGTCACATCGGCCAGATCCACCGGGCTCATGCGCATCTTCCCCCAGGCCAGGCGTTCGTCCATGGTCTCCTTGAAACCGCCCTGACGAATGTCCCGGGTCAAATCCCCCAGGGTGCGCTGCTGATAATTGTAATAGTGGCCCAGCAGATTGAGATTCCGGAAGAGTGTCTCCGGCTTCTCAAAGGACCAGTCGGAAAGCACCACGACGTAGTCCTGATCATAGGGCCAGGGCTCGCCGTCCCTGGGATCGATGATAAGGGGGCCGTAGGTGCCCGACTGTTCCTGCAGGAAGGAGTGGCTGTGATACCAGTAGGTTCCCGACTGGACGAGCTTGTAACGATAGGTGTAGGTCTCCCCAGGCGGAATGCCGGCGAAATTGACCCCCGGCACGCCATCCATGGGAAAGGGCACCAATATCCCGTGCCAGTGAATGGAGGAGTGTTCCGTGTCCATCAGGGCGTTGGTGACGTTCAGGGTGACCTCATCCCCTTCACGCAGCCGCACGAGGGGACCAGGCACCGTGCCATTGATGCCGGTTGCCGTCCCTTCGCGGCCGTCGATGACAATCGGGGAATAACCAATGGTCAGATCGTAGCGGTCCCGCGCCGAGGGCAGGCCATCAAGACCCCAGTGGTTTGGTCGGGCCCAGAGGGGAAGCGGCCAGGTGGCCTGCAACCCGGCAAGAAAAAAGGCGGACCCCACCCCCTGAATGAAACGGCGGCGAGATACATAGTTTCCCTGGCTCATGACATCTCCTTTAAACGAAGAATTCCGCTTTTAGTATTCCCACTTAGGGAGCAAGGTCTGCCTTGCACCCTTTTCAAGGCTAACAAGTCAACCTGGGAATGCAAACTTGCGAAAAATTCGCCGCCTTCTCGTCGATACCCCTCTCCCACTTTATTTTTTGATAATGGCTTTCATTTTCTTCTTGACAGCCGAGGCCGGCTTCCCTATTTTCTGAAAACGATTTTCATTTCCGCACAAGGGCACCGCGGATTCCGGTCCCTTGCAACCCAACCCCTAAACCTGAGGAGCATGACCTGTGATGAAACCTTTAGTCCGCCTGTCTGTTATTTTTGCCCTGCTTCTGGCCTTTATTCCGGTCAGCGGCTTTGCCGCCAGCAACGAAGAGCTGGAGCGTCGCCTGGACCTGATCACCGAAGAGCTGCAGAAACTCAAAAACGAATCGGCCGTAGAAGACGCCGAATACAGCTCGACCTTCGGCTATGGGCCGGCGGCCTCCAAAGTGTACAAGCTCAACCAGGGCCTTTCCATTGGTGGCTATGGCGAAGGCCAGTTCAAAAACTACACCAGCGACAAGGGAGACAAAATCGATCAGGCGGATATGCTGCGCGCCATTCTTTATTTCGGCTACAAATTCACCGACAATATCATCCTGAACACGGAAATCGAGATTGAACACGCTGACGAGATCTATGTCGAAATGGCCAGCCTCGATTTTCTGCTGCATGACAAGATCAACCTGCGCGGCGGCCTGTTGCTGGCGCCGGTGGGCCTCACCAACGAACTGCACGAACCCACCCTCTTTCATGGCGTGGATCGTCCGCTGGTCGAACGACAGGTTATTCCGTCCACCTGGCGGGAGATGGGCGTCGGTGCCTTCGGCAGCCTGACGGACAAAATCGATTACAAGCTCTATGTCATGAACGGTTTTGACGGGCAGGATTTTACCGCCCAGGGTTTGCGCGGCGGACGCCAGAAAGCTTCCCAAACCAAGGCAGAAGACTGGGCCCTGGTGGGCCGCCTCGATTACGAACCCATCCTCGGCCTGAACATTGGCGGCAGCTTCTACCTGGGCGATTCGGGTCAGGGGCAGGTTGTCGACCTCAGCAACCGTGAGGCCGATGTCTTCACCGAGATCTACGAGATTCACTCACAGTACAAAGTGCGCGGCCTTGAGCTCAAGGCCCTCGCCTCTCAGGTCAAGATCGATGACGCCGAGGCCGTCGGAGCCGATGTCCCCGACGAGATCTTCGCCTATTACGGGGAGGCCGCCTACAATATTCTGCCCCACCTCGTCCAGGGCACCAGCCATTACCTCGCCCCTTTCGTGCGCTACGAGAATCTCGATTACGACGGCAACAACGAGGATGTGGAACTGCTGGTGACGGGTCTCAGCTACAAGCCGATCCCCAACGTGGTTATCAAGGCCGACTACAGCAACTTCGACAAGAAGGACGGCGTCCGCGCCGACGAGCTCAACATCGGCTTCGGCTACATTTTCTAACAAACCGTTGTGATGTGGCCGGAGAGGGGCAGCCTCCACCTCTCCGGCCTTTTTTGAGGATGCACCCCATGAAAACAACCATTGCCTCACTCTGTCTGGTTCTTCTCCTGCTCTTTCCCGATCTGTCTTTAGCCAAGGCCTTCATGTCCAAGTCCGAGGCTCTCAAACGAGCGTTTCCCGATGCCGACCGGGTCGAGACGGTCAATCTCTTCCTGTCGACGGCAGAAATGGAACAGGTCAAAAAGCTCTCCGGCCTTCTTCCTGACTCCCCCATCTTCACCTTTTATGTGGGCAAGAAGGCAGAACAGACGACCGGCTATGCAGCCATCGAGGCCGGTGTCGTTCGCACCCTGCCGGAAACGGTGATGGTGGTGCTCAACGCGGATGGAACCGTCCGCTTCACGGAGATTCTGGCCTTTTTCGAACCGCCGGAATATCTGCCCGCCAAACGCTGGCTCGATCAGTTCAGCGGCATCCAGCTCTCGCCCGACCTGCGCGTCGGCGGCGATATCCAGGCGATTTCCGGTGCCACCCTGTCCGCCGAAGCGATCACCAGACAGGTCAGGAAGATCGCAGCGGTGGGCTCCATCCTCTTAGCGGAGAAATAAGCATGCGCGTGATGATGACCGGTCCTGGCCAGAGCCCCTTATCCAAAGTCATCCTGGCTTTTTTCTATGTCTACTTTGTGCTGCACTGGGTCACCGGCATCCTGATGTTTCACCACAAGCTCGGCTCCAGCTATCAGAGCGTGGTGCGTTATTTTTTGGGCGACCCCGAACAGTTCATGAATCCGCGCAGTTTTATTGGCCTTCTGGAAGTGACTCATTTTCACCTCTTCGCCATGGGCCTGTTCTTTGTGGTCTTCAGCCACTTGCTGCTCTTTTGTCCCTTTGGGGCGCCCGTCAAGGCCATACTGACCTGGCTACTGGGGCTGAGCCTGCTGCTGGACATCCTCTCCCCCTGGCTGATCCGCTATGTCGCCGCCCCCTTTGCCTGGCTGAAACTTGCGTCTTTCTGGACATTGCAGGGGGTATCGCTGATATTGCTCCTCGGTTTGCTGGCGGCCCTGTTTCGAAGACGGCCGCCAGTCAATAGTTGACGCATTTGGTCAGGCATGTTAATCCTGTGGGCAGGTTGATCCGAGGTCGACCGTCTGCCATACCAATCACGCTGCATGAGGATGGAAATGAATCGACACGAACAGACCGCCGAGCGTCTGGCCCACTCCCATGAATACACCGAGATCAATCCAGGCAATGAGCGACGAACCCTCTGGGTCATTCTGCTGACGCTTGTCACCATGGCGGTCGAGATTGTCGCCGGCCATCTGACAGGGTCGATGGCCCTGCTGGCCGATGGCTGGCACATGGGCACCCACGCCTTCGCCCTGGGGATCACCTACGCCGCCTATCGGCTGGCCCGACGGCACAGCGACTCCGAATATTTCTCCTTCGGCACCGGCAAATTCGGCGTGCTGGCCGGCTACACCAGCGCCCTGTTTCTGGGCCTGGCCGGTCTCTGGATGATCGTTGAATCGATCCAGCGTCTGCTGAACCCCGTGACCATTGCTTTCAATGAAGCAATCGGCATCACCCTGATCGGCCTGATCGTCAATGTCGCCAGCGTCATGATCCTGCACACTGCCGAAGAGGGCCATCAGCACGACCATGCTGACGGCCCGCATGAGCCCGCGCAGGGCGGTCAGCACGATCACAGCTACCGGGCCGCCTACCTGCACGTCATTGCCGATGCGCTCACCTCCATCTTCGCCCTGGTGGCCCTGCTGACCGGCCGCTTTCTGGGCTGGACGGCTCTCGATCCCGTCATGGGCATCGTCGGCGGCCTACTCATCAGCCGGTGGGCCTACCAGCTGATCAAGACAACTGCCGTGATCCTCCTCGATGGTGGCGTTACCGATACCTTGAAAGCCCGGGCCAGGGAACTGATCGAAGCCGACCAGGAAAGCCGCGTCATCGATCTGCACCTCTGGCCCATCGGCTCCCGGGACCTCGCCCTGGTCGCCTCCGTCGTCACCGGCTGCGGACACACCGCCGAGGACTATCAGAATCGATTAAAAACCCTGCCTCATGTTATTCATGTGAGTGTCGAGGTGCATCCCTGTGAAGACCCCGACTGCTCCTGTTCCCCGACTGCCTGAGCACAAAAAAGGGCCGCCTCCCGAAAAGAAGCGGCCCTTGCTTTTTTTGATGTTGCGTCCTGCGGGTGGCTATATCAGATCAGCACCATCGCCAGGCCGTAGCCGACAATGCAGGCCGTCACCACCGCGAAAAACCCCG
Source organism: Desulfuromonas sp. KJ2020 (assembly GCF_024197615.1). Taxonomy (NCBI): domain Bacteria; kingdom Pseudomonadati; phylum Thermodesulfobacteriota; class Desulfuromonadia; order Desulfuromonadales; family Desulfuromonadaceae; genus Desulfuromonas; species Desulfuromonas sp. KJ2020. Next base: position 666,179 of record NZ_JAKUKE010000003.1, on the reverse strand, counting down.
GCATCATGAAACTGTGGTTAAAGTAGAATTTGCCGATCTTCGTCGTTCCCGAGATATCGAAGTTGATGGTGGCGATATCGGAGGGATAGTTGGGGATGAAAAAGTAGCCGTAGCTCGATGGCATGATGGCAATGAGCAGGGCCGGCGACAATCCAAGAGCCAGCCCCACCGGCAGCATCATGATGCAGGTCGCGGCCTGGCTGTTGATGACGACCGAGACGGCAAACATGGCGAGGGCGAAGGTCCAGGGGAAATTGTTGACCATCTCGGTGATGCCCGCTTTGAAGCTGGGCATGGCGAACTGGAAATAGGTGTCGCTCATCCAGGCGATACCGAAGATGGCGATGGCCGCCACCATCCCCTGCTTGAACACGACGCCGTCGGAAACCTTGGCGGCCTTGATGCGGGTCACCAGCAGGATGATGCCACCAAAGGCGAGCATCATCATCTGGATAATGACATCMATCTTGATCGGTTTGCCGCCAGGCTGCAGGGTGCGGATTTCCGGCACCATGGCAATGATGACGATAGAGACCAGAGCCAGCAAAAAGAGCAGCACCGAATTACGGGCGGCGGCAGGCAGCTTCTCCCCGAGGGTCGTGGCGGCGCTCGCCTTGATTTCAGCTCCCCAATGGGGATCCTGGAGGCGGCGCTGGTACTCGGGATCCTTGTCCAACTCGACCCCGCGACGCATGCTGTAGGCCACCATGGCCAGCAGACCGATAAAGGTCGCCGGAATGGTCACCCCGAGGATGGAGAGCAGCGTCAGGTCGGGAGCCAGACCGGAGAGTTGGGTCAGGTAAAAGACGACGGCGGCCGAAATGGGACTGGCAGTGATGCCGAGCTGCGAGGCCACGGAGGCTGCCGCCATGGGGCGTTCTGGACGAATGCCGTTTTTCAGGGCGACATCGCCGATAATCGGCATGATGGAATAGACGGCGTGGCCGGTGCCGAGCATGACCGTCATGGTGTAGGTGACCAGGGGGCCCAGCAGGGTGATGAGTTTGGGCCGCGAACGCAGCAGACGCTCGGCAATCTGCAGCATGTAGCGGAGGCCGCCCGCAGCTTCGAGCACCGAAGCGCAGGTAACCACGGCCAGAATGATGAGCATGACGGTGACGGGCGGGCTGGTCGGCGGCATCTTGAAGACGAAGACTTCGATGGCCAGGCCGATGCCGGAAACCACTCCCAGCCCCATGCCGCCGAAACGGCTGCCGATGTAGAGCATCATCAGCAGAAAGAGAAATTGAATGTAGAGCATGGACCTTCTCCTTGGCTTGGGAGGGTGTCGGGAAATCCGCGCCAATCCGCGTCATCCCCGTTTTTCACCCTCAATACGGCTCAAGGATAGATCCAGGACAAATTCGTGTAAATATTTGGATTTTAAAAAGAATTTATTTCTTTACGGGCATTTTGTGCATTGTGTTCATCGCGCTGTCCGTTCGGGTTTTCAGCGGTTGCGCACATAGCGGCGTTCAGGCCGGCCCACCACACCGTAGATGAGATCGGCCTTGAGATAACCTTCCGTGATAAGAAACTCCAGATAGCGGCGGGCGGTGGAACGGCTGGCGCCGATGCGCTGACCGACCTCGTCGGCGCTGAGGTCGGCGACCGCAGGATCGTCGAAGACCTGTCGCACCTTTTTCAAGGTCAGCGGATCGATGCCCTTGGGAGTCATATCGACGTCAGGCTCGGATGTTTTGGTAGCCGACGAATGCAGCAACCGGTCGATTTCCTGTTGTTCCAGCTGGCCGCCCGAATCGAGACGGAGCCGGTAACGGCGAAACTTTTCAAGCGCCTCCTGAAATCGGGGGAAATACACGGGTTTGACAATATAGTCAAAAATGCCGCCGCGCAAGGCTTCCTGCAAAGAGGCCATCTCGCGGGCGGCTGTAATGAGAATGACATCGCTTTGGGTCTCCCCTTTCCGCATACGGCGCAGGAGGTCGAGTCCATGGCCTTCTGGAAAGAACAGGTCAAGCAGAACCAGATCGGGCCCCAGCACTTCCACCATCTCCTCGCCTTCGGCCAGGGTGTTGGCCACCGCCACCACCTCGAAGCCGGGGATTTTTTCCACGAAACGTCGGTGAAGTTCCGAAATACGCGGATCATCCTCGACGATAAGCACCCTGAGCGTTGTGTCGGTCATCAGGCTTCCTCCCTGCCCGTCTTGGGGATACTAACTGTAAAGAGCGCTCCGCCCAGCTCTCCCTGGCCGTAAGTGATGTTGCCTCCCAGCGCCGTCACCGCCTGACGCAGCAGGTACAGGCCGTACCCGCGCCCGGCCTGACCCTTGGTCGTCACCCCTTTGTCAAAGAGGGTTTCGGCCACCTCCGGGGATACCCCCGGTCCGGAATCCTCCACTTCGAGAATAAGATCATCCCCCAGATCGGTCAGAATCAGGCGTACCTCCGGGGACCGGTCGCCGGCCCGAACCGCCTCGAAGGCATTGTCCAGCAGGTTGCCGAGAATGGTGACCAGGTGCTGGCGGTCGATAGGAGCCGGCACATCGGCCAACGAGCTGTCGGGGTCCAGCGAGAGAAGGACTTTGAGTTCCCGGGCCCGGTTGAACTTGCCGATAATGAGTCCCGCCACCACCGGATCCGGCACCGCCTTGGTCAGGGTCCGGATTAATTCCTCGTAGCCGCTGGCCTCCGTCATGATGAGATCCAGCGCCTCCTGCTGAGCACCAATCTGCAGCAGACCGGCGATGGTGTGCAGCTTGTTGGAGTATTCATGGCTCTGGGAGCGCAGCAGTTCGGAGTATTCCTGCATCTGTGACAGCTCACGCCCAAGGCGGTCGAGTTCATCCTTGGGCCGGAAACTCGCCACCGCCCCCCGGGGCGGCCCACTGAAGGGCACCACATTGACGATCATGGTCCGCCCCTTGAGCCGCATCTCGCGGTCGAGCACGCTCTGGCCGCCGGTCAGCATCTGTTCCAGTTCGGAATTGGTACAAACCTCCGCCAGCTGACGGCCACGCAGGTTGTCATTCCCCTCCTGGCCGAGGTACCGGCGCGCCGCCTGGTTGACCAGGGTCAGCTGCCCTGCCCCGTCCACCGCCACTACCCCTTCGCGAATGGTACCGATAATGGCGCTGCGCTCCTGGTACAGGGCCGCAATTTCGTGGGGTTCCAGCCCGAAGATGGCGCTCTTGAGACCGCGGGCGATAATAGCAGCGCCAAAAACGCCGAACATCAGCACGATGGCGATGTAACCATAGATCTGCCGCTGCTGCGCCCTGACCGTGACGTCGATATCGCGCAGCAGGTAGCCGACGGCCACAAAGCCGATGACGTCCTGATTCTCGCCCCGTAAAGGCACGATACCACGCAGCGACTCGCCCAGCGTGCCGACAGCCCGAGAGACATAGGCACGCCCTTCCTGCAGGGCCGGTCCCAGATCTCCACCGACAAAAGGATGGCCGATTCGCGAGGGGTCCGGATGGGAATAGCGGATACCGCGACTGTCACCAATCACCACGTATTGTGCCCCCGTCGCCTGCCGGATCTTTTCGGCCACGGCCTGCGTCCGGGCAGAATCCTGGGTGAGAAGCCCCTCCAGAACTTCAGGATCGTAGGAGACGGCATGGGCGACATCGAGAGCTTTGGCGCCAATCTCCTCCAGCAGGCTGTGGCGCAGAAAGTCAGAGAAGAGCGCCCCCACCAGACTGATCAGCAGCACCAGCAGACCGGTGACCAGCAGACTGAGCTTAAGCTGCAGACTCCTGGGAAGCAGGCGGTCGATACGTTCCAGCAAGGACGTTTGGTCCGGGTCAAAATCCATGGTGGTCCTCTTCGTTTTCTGGACACCTTCGGGGCAGCAATGGCCTGATGGTTCTCACTTTTGTCCGACAGGCCTGAAACGGTTCACTAGGGCCCTAACAAGCTGAATCGCTCCTAGCACCAGGCCGCCCGCGACCATGCCGCCCAAACCGTCCACCAGTAGGGGCGTCACGATGGCGAGAACCTCGCCAATCGAACCGAAGCCATGAACGAATTCAACCACGGCGTGGGCCACAGCGGCGCCGCCAGGCAGGCCATGCATGAGGATGCCGCCACCGACCAGGAACATGGCGGCGGTGCCGACAACCGACAAAAACTTCATCAACAGGGGCGCCAGCCGCAACAGGGCCGCGCCGATCATGCGACGGAAGCGGTCAGAAAAAGCGGGGCCTTGCCGACGAATCAGGTGGAGGCCGGCGTCATCCATCTTGACGATGCCCCCGACCAGCGCATAGACCCCGACGGTGACCAGCAGGGCAATCGTCGAAACCACCGCCACCTGCAACCCGAGCGCTTTGCCCTGCACGGTGCCAAGGGCAATCACGATGATCTCGGCGGAAAGGATGAAGTCGGTGCGCACGGCCCCCTTGATCTTGTCCTTCTCCAAAGCCACCAGATCCACCTCGGGATGGCTCAGGGCGCGAAGCTTCTCGGCGTGTTCGGTCTCCTTGTCCCCTTTGTGAGACCCGAACTTGTGAACCAGCTTCTCGAAGCCCTCGTAGCAGAGGTAAGCCCCGCCGACCATCAGCAGCGGAGTAATGGCCCAGGGCGCCAGGGCGCTGATCAGCAGAGCCGCCGGCACCAGAATGAGCTTGTTTTTAAAGGACCCCTTGGCCACCGCCCAGACCACCGGCAGCTCCCGATCGGCGCGAATGCCCGTGACCTGCTCCGCGTTGAGGGCCAGGTCGTCCCCCAGCACACCGGCGGTCTTTTTGGCGGCGACCTTGGTCATCACCGAGATATCGTCCAGCAGGGTGGCGATATCATCGAGAAGGGTCAGTAAACTGCTGCCAGCCATGGGCTATCCTCCCCTCTCTGGCTGAGATATTTCGGCCACCGAAACCTGCGGACGCTGGAGCCAGGTTGCCACCCCCCAGGTGTTGTAGGACGCCGGGCCCCAACCTGATATATACGCCGACTGCATCTCCTGAATCCGAAACCCGCCCTCCTCAATCAGCCTGGGGATATCGCGGTTCAGATGGCAGCCGCCCCCAAGGCATCTCCACGCGGGAGCCAGACGGTTCTGCCAGCGGCGGATGCGCACATCGGGAGCCAGGCCATGCTCACAAAAGATCAGTTCGCCCTCCGGTTTGAGTACCCGCCCTATCTCACGCAACGCCTGCTGCACGTCCACGATGGTGCACAGGGTGTAGGTGACCAGCACCGCGTCAACACTCGCCGTCTCCAACGGGATGTCCTCGCAGGGCAGATCAAGGAACTCGACCGGAAAAGTCACTTTTCGTGCCTTCAGTTCGGCTTTTCGGACCATTTCGGGGGAAGGATCGAGCGCCCAGAGATGGGTCACCTTGGCCGCATCATAATAGGGAAGATTCAGGCCCGTACCGATGCCGACTTCCAGCACCTGGCCGCGAGCCAGGGGCACCACCTTTTCGCGCAGCTGCATGGCGGGTTTCAGGCTGCAGGCAAAGTGCACCAGATTCGGTAGAATATGTTTGTTGTAAAATTTCATACAATCTACATTGGCTGGAATTCGATGGATTAAACCGATATTATACCTGCTCCATCTCAGGCGCGATGCAAAATTTCCCGAACTCTGTTATCCTTCACCGGAATCGCTCACCAAACTGCCAGGAGAATCCTGTGACAAACCAAGAACTTGTTGCGCTCGAATGCCCCTACTGCCGTGACACCATTCACCGTCCATTGAACTGGTTCAAGCAGCCCTACTTCACCTGCCCCGCCTGCGGCGGCGGCCTGACAGAGAATCAATTCGCTTCTATTGTCCAGGATCTGGAGCAGGCTTTCGAACAGACCATTGATGAAATGGTGCAGGCCAAACCGGGGTGTGGCTGTGGTTGTGACTGCGGCCACAAAACATCTCACTGATTTAATCTATCCCCTCTCCTCCACCAGAACGCCCCCAAAGCAAAGAGTCAAAGCCCATGAACAAGCATCAGCTTTTGCAGCAGATCATCGCGACCCTGCATGCGGATCTCGCCGTGCTTTCCCATGCCGCCCGCGCGGCCCATGCGGCGGCAACCCATGAAGAATGCCAGCCGGACAACAAATATGACACCACCGCCCTGGAGGCGTCGTACATCGCTCAGGGACAGGCGAACCGTGCCCAGGACATCCGCTCAGCTCTGGCCACTTACAGCAAGCTGGAACTAAGGACCTTTGACGACAATACGCCGATCCGCCTGACGGCCCTGGTCACTCTTGAGGGAGAGGACGGTGTCCGCCGGCAGGTTTTTATCGGCCCCGAAGCCGGTGGTCTCAAGATTTCAGACGGTGACGATGAAATCGTCGTGATTACCCCAGCCTCACCAATGGGCCGAAGCCTGATCGGCAAATGCGTGGGGGATGAGGTTCAAACGGGGTCAGCCGGGGTGCGGAAAAGCCTGAGTATTGAAGAGGTGCGCTAAAGAACGTTATTTTAGGACCAAAAAAAATGCTCCTTCCGAAGAAGGAGCAAAGGGGCATGGGCTGGTGGGGCGCCGGTAATCGGTGAGCTCCCCGTCAGGCCATCGCGTCAACTTATTTTTTGGCTTTGGGGATGAAGATCTCGTCCGGGTCGAGGACGTCGTGGATGAGGCGCAGCTCTTCCCGAGTCGGCACCGCCGTTTCGCCCTTGACCCGCGACACGTCAAGGTCGAACTGGCACTGCTCCTGAATCTGGGCCGGCGTGCTGCCGGGGTGACAGGTGTCGAGATACATGTGGCCGTCCTCCTCGTCAAAGCGGAACACGCCCAGGGTGCTGATAATGGCCGAGGGGCCGCCACGGTAGGCGGCGCCATACAATTCGCGCCGATGGACGAACTCGCCGCCGGGCCACTTCTTCACGCGCCAGCCGGGACTGGTGATGTAGCTCACCTTTTCGACAAAACGGCGCTTTTCGTGCACCATGATGAAGACGGTGCGGCTGGCGAAGGAGTTGATGTCGGGGTTGCCGCCGCTGCCGGTCAGCCGCAGTTCGGGGTCGAGGTAGTCACCGATGCAGGTGGTGTTAACGTTGCCGTACTGGTCGACTTCGGCGCCGCCGAGGAAACCGAGATCGACGTAGCCGCGCTGGGCGATGCTGAAGGCGTCATAGAGGCCGGAGGCGCGGGAAGCGCCCATTTCGCAGCGGGCGTCGCCGACGGAGGTGGGGATTTCCGGCGGGCGGCCGTCGAGGGTGCCGGCTTCGAAGATCAGCTTCAGGTTGGGGGCATGGGTCTGCTGGGCCAGCATGATGGCGACCATGGGCAGGCCGGTGCCGGCAAAGACGATTTCGTTATCCTGCACCTCATGGGCGGCGGCACAGCACAGCAGGTCGGCCAGCCCGTATTCGCCGGGGGATGCAAAGTCGCTCATATCAATTCCCTCCCTTCTTCTCGCGCGGGCTGTAATTCATGGCGGTGTTGGCCCGCAGTTTGAGCATGCGCGGCCAGCCGAGCTTCTCCAGATAGCCGGTGTGATCAAGGCCGTGGATCCATTCCTGGGCAAAGGCGTCGAAGCCTTCCTGGGTGCGGGTGCCGTTGTAGAAATTCTTCAGAAACGCCCCGTCCACATCGTACCGGCCGAACATGCCGGTGGGATGGGCGCCAAAGGGACACTCGACGATGTAGTCGACCTCGAAACTGGGGATGGTGTTCTGGTCGGCATGGCGGCGCAGGTACTCCTCCGGCACGATCTCTTCGGCCACGGCGATGGTGATATCGGCGGCGCGGGCGGCCTCCGGGTCGGAATAGTACTGCCCGCTGACCCGCACGGTCCCCTCTTCCCCCACCTGCTGCACGCAGAGCAGGGCCACGTCGACCTTCACCGCCGGCACCTGCACCAGCTGGCCGCCATCGAAGAAGGGATCCTCGGTAAAGAGATACTTGTGTTTGGCGATGCGCTTGCCGTCGCGTCGGCCCGCCTGGCCGAGGGTGTCGTAGGCCGGGTTATGGATGTCCGTGCCCAGGGAGGTCTGCGTGGCCGCGTAGGGCGCCCCGGCCGCGGCGGCGGCGAACCGGAACATCATCTCGGCATGGCTGTAGTCCTCGACGAGGATCTGCTTCTCAGCCACCTTGCGCGACAGGTTGGCGCCGTACTTGCCGTAGAGCTCGTGCCCCACCCAGCAGGATTCCCAGATATCCACGCAACCCGCCCCCACCAGAAACTCCGTCTGCGGCCCGCCGTTGACCTCGATGAGGTGCAGGTTCCGGCGCTGCTGCCGAATCAGTTCAAAGACGACAGCAAAGGGTCGGCGCCAGATGGTGAAGCCGGAGAAGGTCAGGCTGGAGCCGTCTTTGATGATTTCGGCGGCCTGCTGTACCGTGATGCGCTTGCTTTTGCTCATAGTTCCCCTCCGTAAGGTGATTTAGGCGGCCAGATTTCGCAGAATTTCACGGGAAATAATCAGCCGCTGGATTTCACTGGTACCCTCGTAGATCGTCGTGATGCGGGCGTCGCGGGCGTAGCGTTCGATGGGATAGTCCTTCGTGTAGCCGTAGCCCCCCAGCATCTGCATGGCCTGATAGCAGGCCCGGTTGGCCGCTTCGGTGGCAAAGAGCTTGGCCATGGAAGCTTCCTTGGCGAAGGATCGGCCCTGCTCCTTGCGGCAGGCCGCGTTCATCAGCAGCAGGCGGGCCGCCTCCAGCTCGGTGTAGGCGTCGGCGATCATCCACTGAAGGGCCTGAAAGTTGCTGATCTTCTGCCCGAACTGGACCCTTTCCGTCGCATAACGCGAGGCATGGTCCATGGCCGCCAGACCGACGCCGAGGCCGAGGGAGCCGATGCCGATGCGGCCGCCGGCCAGCTCGGCCACGGCGATGCGGAAGCCGTCGTTCTCCTTGCCCATCAGGGCCGAGGCCGGCACCCGGCAATCCTGAAAGATCAACTCGTTGGTCGCCGAGGCATGCTGGCCCATCTTCTCCTCTTCCTTGCCGATGAGCAGGCCCGGCGTGCCGGCCTCCACCAGGAAGCAGCTGATCCCCTTACCCTTGGGCGCCTCTTTGTCCGTGACCGCCCAGACCACGAAGACCCCGGCATAGGGCGCGCTGGTGATGAAAATCTTGGAGCCGTTCAGGACGTAATGATCGCCGTCCCGCACCGCCTGGGTCACCATGCCGGAAGGATCGGAACCGGCGCAGGTCTCGGTCAGACCGAAGCTACCGGCGGCGTATTCCCCGCTGCAGATTTTTGGAATGTAGTTTTGCTTCTGCTCCTCGGAACCGATGGCCTGGATGACCTCGCAGACCATGTTGTTCACCGACACCGTCACCGCCGTCGAGGCGCAGGCACGGGCGATCTCCGTCATGGCCACGCTGAAGGCAACCACGCCGGCCTCGGAGCCGCCGTACTCTTCCTTGACGTTCAGTCCCATAAAGCCGAGTTCGGCCAGCTGCTTGAGATTGCCCAGCAGCGTGTCACGGTCCTTGTCCTGGTCGAGCTTGGCAGCCACGGGCTCCAATTGGTTGCGGGCAAAATCCCGGGCCGTATCCTGGATCAGCTTCTGTTCTTCTGTCAGTTCAATATGCATTTCCCCCTCCTCGCCTTAGTGAATCTAAACGATAATTCACTTTAAGTATGATCGCTAAACAACTGTTTCCAATGGCAGATCATGGCTCTGTGCCCACAGTTTCCAGTAAGCGGTTGTCTGGCCGGCAAACACAGTCTGATAATCCTCCTGCCTGCGGATATCCAGCAGCTGTTCCAGCCTGCTTTTGAAATGCGGCTCAAGGGCGGCTACGGCCACCCAGCCGTCACGGGCCTGGTAGATATTGTATTCGGGCAGACCACCTCCCAGGATGCCGCCGGCGACGGTGCTGCCGTAGCGCAGCGGCTCGGCAAAAAATGCCGCGGCTTCGGAGAGGGGCACCACAGCCTGGCCCGCCTCGCCCGTTCGTCCACGCTGAACCAGCAAAGCCAGAACAGCGGAAACGGTCTGCTCGGCGCCGGCCAGGTCAGAAATCAGGGTACGCGGCATGTGCGGAGGATCGAGGAGCCCCATCCTGGCCTGATAGGTCAGGTCATGCCCGGCCTCGTCGTCGTCGGGGGCCGGATAACCGATAATGGACACCATGCACAGATCAGGGAACAGGGGGTGCAGTGAGTCAAAATCGAGGCCCAGCCGTTTCAGGGCGGCTGGCCGCGTCGCCGTAATGAGGGCATCGGCGCTTTCCAATAAGGCAAAGAGCGATTTCTTACCCTGCGGATCCTTCAGATCACACCGATGGACCTGCTGCCCTTCCATCATGTCGGCGTACCATGGCTGGCTGTAGAGCGCCATCGGGTCGCCACCAGGCGGCTCCACCTTGACGACGGTGGCGCCCAGAGCCTGCAGGCGCTGGGCCGCCGCCGGTCCCGGCAGATTGACGGCCAGGTTGACAATCCTTAGACCTCGGAGCATGCACCCCTCCCCTTCAGCTTCCGTCCCCAGGGACAGACCTGGATGCAGATGCCGCAGATCGGCTTACCGATGTTTTCCATCGGGCTGAATTCGTTCACCAGCTTGTCGGCGCACTTCTGAAAATCGAGGGCCTCCTCGCGGCTGGCATAGTGGAAATCGGTGGAGACGTTGCGGATCGCCCCGGCCACGCAGGCCTCGGTGCAGCAGGTACAGGAGCCGCAGCGGTTTTTAAGCGGCTTGTCCGCCTGCAGGGGCATGTCCGTCAGCACGGTCACCAGACGGACCCGGGGGCCGTATTCCGGCGTGACGATGAGCAGGCTCTTGCCTTGCCAGCCCAACCCGGCGGTATTGGCCACCGCCTTGGCGGAGAGGTGGGAGCGGAATACGGTCATGTCGAGGGGTTGCGAGGCCGGTATGGGCAGAGCCGCGTAGCCTTGCCCCTCGATATGGGCGCACAGCCGCAGGGCAATCTGATCGAGCAAAGCATTGGCGTTGAGGTACACCTGCGCGTAGAGCGGCGTTGGCCGGCCCGGCAGCTGTTCGAAAACGGCGTTGGGGAGCTTGACCGCCAGGGCAAGGGCGTGGCGGTAGGGGCCGAGCAGGTCGGCGGGCTCGGTGTCGATGCCTTCGAGCAGGGCCAGATCGGCGACACCGACCAGGTCGGCGCCGAGATTTCTGGCGTGTTCCTTGATTTTCTCTGTTCTGGTCACCGCGCTTTCCCCTCTTTTGCTGGTCAGGTTCCTATTTCTCGATGCCGATTCTGGCCGGCACCCCTTGCTGGTAGTAGTGCTTGATCTCGGTCATCTCCGTGACCAGGTCCGCCGTCTCGATGACGCGGGGGTCGGCACTACGGCCCGTCAGCACCAATTCGACGGAAGCGGGTCGCGCCGCCATCAGGTCCAGAATGTCTTCCACTGACAGCAGACCGAACCAGACGGCACCGTTGATTTCATCGAGAATGACCAGGTCGTAGTCGCCGCTCGTGAGGGCCTGCCGTGCCAGCACCAGCGCCTCCTGCGCGACGCGGATATCCTCGGGGTCGAGTTTGTCCTTGAAGATCCAGTTATCGCGCCCCGTCTGGTGGATGGTCAACAGGGGCGCCAGGCGGCGGGCGGCCTCATGTTCGCCGTATTCGCCGCCCCCCTTGATGAACTGCACCATGCAGACCTTGAAGCCGCGCCCGACGGCCCGCAGGGCCAGCCCCAGCGCCGCCGTGGTCTTACCCTTGCCGTTGCCCGTATAGACCTGTACCCGTCCCTGTTCCATGGCGGGCGCCTATTTCTGCAGCGCCGCCGTGAGCACCGGCGCGAACTGCAGGACATCGGCGACCACCAGCACGTCGGCCACTTCGCCGATGGGGGCGTCCTTGTCCTTGTTGATAGCGACGACGAAATCCGACTTCTTCATGCCGGCCAGATGCTGGATGGCGCCCGAGATGCCGCAGGCCACGTAGAGCTTGGGCGAGACGGTCTGCCCCGTGGTACCGACCTGGCGACTGTGGTCGACCCAGCCGGCGTCCACCACCGGACGGCTGGCGCCCAGTTCGCCGCCAAACGCCTTGGCCAGCGCTTCAATGACGGCGACGTTGTCCTTCTTGCCGATGCCGCGGCCGGCGCTGACGATGATTTCGGCCCGGCCCAGATCGACGGCTTTGGCCTCGGCCGGTTCATAGCCGCCAAAAGTCAGCCCCTGCCCGTCAGCCGCGACGTCAATCCTTTCGACCTGGGGCGTCCCCTGCGGCGCTGCCGCGGCAAAAGCCCCGGCCTGCACCGTCAGTACCGCCTTGCCGCCGGCCGGTCTGACCTGCCGGCGCATCTTGGCGTTGCAGCAGCCGACCTCGAAGCCGCCGTCGACCAGGGCGACGATCTCCGTCACCTGACCCGCCTTCAAGGCCGCGGCCAGCCGCGGAGCGAGATCCCAACCGTAGGACGAATGACAGAGGACGACGACATCGGGCTGCTCCTTTTCCACCGCCGCCAGCACCGCCGCCTTGTGGGCGGCCGGATTGTACTCGCCCAGCGTCGCCGCATCGGCCAGATAGACGCGGCCGTCGAACTGGGGAACGCTGCCGTCGCTGCCGACCAGCACGGCGACCTTCTCGGCCCCCAGTTTGTCGGCAAAGGTCAGCAACTCATAACTCGCATCGAGGAGTTTGCCCTCGCGAACTTCACAGACCAGTAGTGCTTTCATAGAATCTCCCTCTTGGTTCCGGCTGCTAGCGCAGCACCGCAGTCTTCTCTTTGAGGATGTTCACCAGCTTCAGCGCCGTCTCGCTCGGCTCGCCCTCCAGCACCAGGCCGCCTCCCTTGCGGGCCGGCGCATAAAACGAGGTGGTTGGCGCCAGGGACTCTTCCTTCAACAGGTCGGCGACGGGAATGGGCCGGATTTCCTTTTTCTTCGCCTTCATGATGTTGGGCAGGGTCGGATAGCGGGGGGTGTTCAGGCCAAGCTGGCAGGTAACCAAAGCCGGCAGACGCAGGCTGACCAGCCCTTTGAGTCCCCCTTCGAGTTCCCGCTTGGCCTGCACGACGCCATCGGCGTAAGAAAAACCGACCAGGGTGGTGGCGCTGGCAAGGCCGAGCAATTCCGCCACCAGTACGCCGACCTGGGCCGAGCCCCGGTCCTGCGACTGCATGCCGGTGAAAATGAGGTCGAACCCCTGCTCGCGGGCATAGGCGGCAATGATGGAGGCGATCTGCCAGGGATCCTTCTGATGCGCGGCGCTGTCCTGCACATGCACCGCCTTGTCGGCCCCCATGGCCAGGGCCTTCTTGATCGCTTCCACCACCCGGTCGGGGCCAATGGAGAGGACGGTCAGCTCCGCTTCGCCCCCCAGCTGTTCCTTGAGCTGCACGGCCTGTTCGACGGCATATTCATCGTATTCGTTCAGGCGCCAGGCCAGATCGTTGTCGTCGAACCAGAGACCGTCGGCGGCCGGCTTGAAGCGGGACTCCAGGTCGGGAACCTGCTTAATGCATACGAGTAATTTCATGGCTATCCTCCTATCCTTTCCACCACAATTTCGGCTAAATCGCGTACCTTGAGTCGGTCTTCACAATCGGAGGTCTTGATGCCGTCTTCGAACATGGTCAGGCAGAAGGGACAGTTGCTGACCAGAATCGGCGCCTCCGTGGCCGCCGCCTGCCGCACCCTTTCGACATGGATGCGCGACCCCAGCTTTTCTTCGGCCAGGATGCGGCCGCCACCGGCACTGCAGCAGAAACTGTCGACGCCGGCCTGGGCCATCTCCGTCACCTGCCAGCCCGCCGCTTGGAGCACCTCCCGCGGCTCGCTGACGATATCCTTGTAGCGTCCCAGGTAGCAGGAGTCGTGGTAGGTGCAGACCTGCTCCTCCCCCGGGGTCAGAGCCAGACGGCCGTCCTGCAGAAGGCGGTGGATGTAGGTGCTGTAGTGTTCGACCTCCACCAGCAGACCCAGATCCCGGTAATCGCGGCTCAGGGTGTTGAAACAGTGCGGGCAGGTGGTAACGATGCGCGCCACCCCGCTCGTCTGAAGGGTCTCGACATTCTCCTGGGCCAGCATCTGGTAGAGATATTCGTTGCCCAGCTTGCGGGCCGGCTCACCGCAGCACTTCTCGTCCTTGCCGAGGATACCGACGCGGACGCCGGCGGCCTGGCAGATGCGCACGAAGTTGCGGGCGACCTCGCGGTTGCGCTGGTCAAAGGAGGCATAGCAGCCGGCAAAGTAGAGGATGTCGGCCTCCTCCCCCGCCGTCACCCGAGCCAGGTCGAGCCCCTCGGCCCAGTCGCCGCGCCCGGCAAAAGCCATGCCGAAGGGATTGCCGTTCACCTCCAGGTTGCTGATGGCCGTGCGCACCTCGTCGCCGGGGAAGGCGCCTTCCATCAGGGTCAGATGGCGGCGCAGCTCGATGATCTTGTTGACGTGCTCGTTGTTGGCGGGGCAGATATCCTGACAGGCGCGGCAGGTGGTGCAGGCCCAGATGGCCTCTTCCCCCACCGCCTGGGCCAGGGGCTTGTCGGGCGCCGTCTCGCCGAGCTGCTGAATGAGCCTCATGGGGGAGAGCGGCTTGTCGGTGACATGGGCCGGGCAGCGATCCTGGCAGCGTTTGCAGCTGGTGCAGGCGTCGGCGTCGAAGAGGTCTTTCCAGGTCAGGTCGGCCAGGGTAGCGGCGCCGAACTGCTCGGCCTCTTCGTCTTCGAGGTCGAGGGTGGCAAGGGTGCCCTTGGCTTCCAGGGGCGCAAAAAAAGCGTTGGCGCTGGTGTAGAGGATGTGCCTCAGCTTGGTGAAGGGGAGCGCCGCGACAAAACCGAGGGCCAGCAGCAGATGCAGCCACCAGAGGAAGACGTGCAGGGTGGAAAGGCCCTGGCTCGACAGCCCCGCCATGCTCTTGGCCACCAGCAGGCCGACGGGAGAATAGCGGGCCAGCTCAGGATTCCAGACCAGTTCGGTGGCGGCCAGGCGGGCGCCCTCGATGAAGAAGCCGGTGAGGAGGATGGCGAAGAGCAGACCGTGAAGCCAGAGGTCTTCGGGTTTGGTCTCCAGGCCGGCCGGCTTGACCAGGAAGCGCCGCACGAAGAGGCCGGCCAGCATGAGGATGGCCAGGGCGCCGGCCAGATCGAGGGCCAGGGAAAAAATCAGGTAAAAGCCACCCTGCAGCAGGTTGACCTCGAACACCGGGGTCAGCAGGTCGGCCTGCAGCATTACCAGCAGGGTGCCGGCAAAGAGGATCGCAAAGCCCCAGAAGAACAGGGCATGATAGACGCCGCCCTCGCGGACACGGGCGACTTTCTTCTGCGCCAGCACCTCGGCGACCATGCGCCGCAGCCTCTCCTGCGGCCGGTCGAACCGGTTGAGCGCCTTGCCCTGCCGCCAGTGGGCCAGCCGCTGCCTGACTCCCCAGGCCAGCAGACCGAAGGCCGCCAGCGCCAGCAGATACATGGGCAGCACCACGCCATGGCCGACGTTCCAGTAGATTTCACGGGTGGCTTCCATACCGCTTCCTTCTTCCTTTCCAGCCTCGCAGCTTGCGTCAGTGGGATTGGTCCGGCCCTAGCCCAGCAGCAGCTTGGAGATGACCACCCGCTGCACCTCGTTGGTTCCCTCGTAGATTTCGGTGATCTTGGCATCGCGGTACATGCGCTCCACCTCGTAGTCGCAGATGTAGCCGTAGCCGCCGTGGATCTGGATGGCTTCCTTGGTCACGTAGGTAGCCGTCTCGGACGCGTGCATCTTGCACATGGCCGATTCCATGGTGTAGTTCTTGCCGGCATCCTTGAGACAGGCCGCCTTATAGGTCAGCAGTTTGCTGGTTTCGATGCGCGTCTTCATGTCGGCCAGCTTGAACTGGATGGCCTGAAACTCGCAGATAGCCTGACCGAACTGCTTGCGTTCCTTGGAATAGGCCAGGGCCCGCTCGAAGGCGCCCTCGGCAATGCCCAGAGCCTGGGAGGCGATGCCGATGCGGCCGCCGTTGAGGGTGTCCATGGCGACGTTGAACCCCTTGCCTTCCTGCCCCAGCAGGTTTTCGACCGGGATGCGGACGTTGTCGAAGGCAAAGGCGGTGGTGTAGCTGCCGCGGATACCCATCTTGTTCTCGTTCTTGAGGATGGAGACCCCCGGTGTTTCGAGATCGATGATAAAGGCGGAGATCCCCTTGTGCTTGAGGCTGCGGTCATGGGAAGCGAGCAGCACGCCAGTGCCCAGATAGCCGCCGTTGGTGATGAAGGTCTTGCTGCCGTTGATGACGAATTCATCCCCCTCGCGCCGGTACATGGTGGCAGTGCCGCCGGCGTCGCTGCCGGCATCGGGCTCGGTCAGCAGGAAACAGCCGATCTTTTCGCCCGTGTTGAGGGCCGGCAGCCACTTCTGTTTCTGCTCCTCGGTACCGAAGGTGTAGATCGGTCCGGAGCAGAGGGAGGTGTGGGCCGAAATGAGCACGCCGCTGGAACCGCAGGCTTTGGAGACCTCTTCCACCACGATGGCGTAGGAGAGCATGTCCATGCCGGCGCCGCCGTACTCTTCCGGCAGGTAGCTGCCGAGCAGGCCCATCTCGCCGATCTGTTTCACCAGAGCGTCAGGAATGGCGTGATCCTCGTCGATTTTCGCGGCCAACGGCTTGATCTCCTTGTTGACGAAATCCCGTACGCTGTCCTGCAGCACCCGGTGATCCTGTGAAAGTTCAAAATTCATGACGTCCCTCCCTCATCTCAATAAAATGGCTTACTTCCCCTTGAATACCGCTTGGCGCTTTTCCACGAAGGCGCCCATCCCCTCTTTCTGATCCTCCGTGGCGAAGAGCACCCCGAAGAGGGAGGCCTCGTAGCGGAAGCCGTCCTCCTTGCCCATGTTGAGCCCGTTGACGATGGCGTTCTTGGCATAGGCGACGCCGAGAGTACCGACGGCGGCAATAGCCGCTGCCGTCTCCATTGCCTTGGCCAGCAGTTCCTCGGGTGCGAAGACCTCGTTGACGATCCCCCAGGTACAGGCTTTTGACGCCTCGATCATGCGGCCGCTGAAAATGAGTTCACTGGCCCGGGCCGAGCCGATACGCCGGGCCAGGTTCTGGGTGCCGCCGAAGCCGGGGATAATACCGAGGGTGACCTCGGGAAAGCCGAGCCGGGCTTTTTCCGAGGCATAGATGAAGTCGCAGGCCAGGGCCAGTTCAAGGCCGCCGCCGAGAGCGTAGCCGTTGACGGCAGCGATGACCGGCTTGCGCATCTTTTCCATCGTCAGCATGACCCGCTGCCCCTTGAGGCCGAACTGCTGCCCCTCGAAGGCGTTCATGGCGGCCATTTCCTTGATATCGGCGCCGGCCACGAAGGCCTTGTCGCCGGCGCCGGTGAGCACCACCACCTTGACGGCATCGTCGCGATCCAGCTCATAGAGGGCGCCTTCAAGCTCGCTCAAGACCGTGCTGTTGAGGGCATTGAGGGTCTTGGGGCTGTTGATGGTCAGCAGGGCGATTCCGTCGTTTTTCTCGATCAGCAGCAGGCTGGTGTCCATGATCGTCTCCCTTGACTTAGTAGGTGTAGAATCCGCGGCCCGATTTGCGTCCCATATAGCCGGCGTTGACCATCTTCACCAGCAGCGGGCAGGGGCGGTACTTGGGGTCCTTGAAGCCGTCGTAAAGGACATTGGCGATCGCCAGCACCGTATCGAGACCGATAAAATCGGCCAGGGTCAGCGGCCCCATCGGCTGATTGGTGCCGAGCTTCATCCCCTTGTCGATGTCCTCCACCGTGGCGATCCCCTCATAGAGGGCGAACACCGCTTCGTTGATCATGGGGATGAGCACCCGGTTGACGATAAAGCCGGGGTAGTCCTGGGAAACGGCCATCTCCTTCTCCAGTTTCTGCACCAGGGCCGCCGTCACCTCGAAGGTCTCGTCGCTGGTAGCGTGGCCGCGAATGACCTCCACCAGCTTCATCACCGGCACCGGATTCATAAAATGCATGCCGATGACCTTCTCGGGCCGGCCGGTGACGGCCGCGATCTTGGTGATGGGGATGGACGAGGTGTTGGAAGCGAGAAAGGCTTCGGGCTTGACGATGCCGTCGAGCTTACGGAAGATCTCCAGCTTGAGGGGCTCGTTCTCGGTGACGGCCTCGACGGCGAAATCGACTGCCGCCAGGTCTTCCATCTTTTGCGTGGTCCGGATGCGGCCGAGGGATTCGGCCACCAGGCTGTCGGCAATGGCGCCTTTTTTCGCCTGGCGCTCCAGGTTCTGCCGTATGGTGGCCACCGCCTTGTCAAGCTGGGCCTGGGCGATGTCGTACAGCACCACCTCGTATCCGAACTGGGCAAAAACGTGGGCGATGCCGTTGCCCATCTGTCCCGCCCCCAGTACGCCAACCGTTTTAATCATGTGCGTGTTCCTCCCTAGACGATGCGTTCAAAGATGACAGCCACGGCCTCACCGCCGCCGATGCACAACGTCGCCAGCCCATAGCGCTGCTGACGCTTTTCGAGTTCCCGGATGAGGGTCGTCGCCAGACGGGCGCCGCTGGCGCCGATGGGGTGCCCGATGGCGCAGGCGCCGCCATGGACGTTGACCTTATCGAGGGGAATGTTGTGGGCCTTGATGGCCAGCAGGGCCACCGAAGCGAAGGCTTCGTTGATTTCGAAGAGATCGATATCGGCCACCGACAGGCCGGCCTTGGCGCAGACCTTGGCGATGGCGCCGATGGGGGCTTCGGGGAACTGGTCGGGATGGCGACTCTCGGTAGCCTGGGCCAGGATCCGGGCCCGCGGCTTCAACTGGTGCCGCTTGAGTCCCTCTTCACCGGCCAGCAGCAGCATGGCGGCGCCGTCGTTGATGGTGGAGGCGTTGCCGGCGGTGATGGTGCCGTCCTTTTTGAAGACGGCCCGCAACCCGGTCAGGCGGTCGAAATCCACCTTGAAGGGTTCCTCGTCCTGCTCGATGACCGTTTCTCCCCCCCTGCCCTTTTTGACCACGGGGACGATCTCTTCGGCGAAGACCCCGCCCTCAACAGCGGCCTGGGCCAGTCGGTAGGAGCGCAGCGCCAGTTCGTCCTGCTCCTGACGGCTCAGACCGTGGCGCTCCACGCTCGCTTCGCCGATCTCCCCCATGTGGCGACCGGTGTAGGGATCGGTGAGGCCGTCAAAGACCATCAGATCGATCAGCTCGCCGTTCCCCATGCGATACCCGGCGCGGGCTTTGCCGAGCACATAAGGGGCCAGGGACATGCTCTCCATGCCGCCGGCCACCACGACCTGCGACTCGCCGAGCCGGATGGAATCGGCCCCGAGCATGACCGCCTTCAGCCCGCTGCCGCAGACCTTGTTGATGGTCAGGGCGGCGGCCGTATCGGGAATACCCGCCCCGCGCATGGCCTGACGGGCCGGGGCCTGACCGCAGCCGCCACCGAGAACCTGGCCGACGATGACCTCGTCGACCGCCTCCGGCGCCAGGGACGCCGCCTGCAGCACGCCTTTCATGGCAGTCGTCCCCAAAGACGCCGCCGGCACATCGGCCAGGCCCCCTCCGAAGGAGCCGAAAGGGGTTCTTTTGGCCTCGACCACATAAACATCAGCACTCATGGATGCCACCTCCTGAAAAAATTTACCGTGATCATAGTTTGCATTTACGTGCATGTCAATTAAAAATAAAACTCTTTTTTATTTTATTCAAAAAACCAAAAAAACCGGCCCGCCATGGACGCGAAAAAAAAGGGAAATTCGCGTCCATGGCCAGGCCCGAGGGGTTGCCTTATCAATCTAAAGATAAGTAATGGCGTCTGGAATATCGGTGAGTTTCACCCCTCCGGCGGCCGTGACAACGAAGGTGTTCTCGATGCCGACCACCCCCTTGCCCGGCATGACAAACTTCGGTTCTATTGCGATGACATACCCCTCCTGCAGGGGCACCTTAAAGCCCTGAGCGACGACCGGAAACTCGTCGAGCTCCAGGCCGACCCCATGGCCAACGAAGCGGGCCTGCTCGCCGGGCATACCCATGAAGCAGTCGCCCAGCCCCGCCCCTTCCGCCATCTCGGCCGCTTGCAGGAAAAGCTCCTCGCAGACCGCGCCCGGCTTGAGAGAGCGCTGCAGAAAATCCTGAATGGCCAGAGACGTCGCAAAGGCGTGCTTGAGCTCGTCGTCAAGATCGCCGAGAACGAAGATACGCGTCATGTCGGTGATATAGCCTTCGAAGACGCCGGTGTAGTCGAGGAGGATGGGAACATTTTTCTCGATGAGGTCCAGCGAGGCCCCGTGGGGCGAGGCGTTGGACAGCCCCCTGCCGGTGACGGCCCCGTCGAAAAAGCCGTAGCTGGGGCCACCGGCCGACACCGCCAGTCCCTGAAAGAGTTCCTGGTTGAAAGCGCGCATGCGCACGTAGCCTTCGTTGCCCGTCTTGCGCAGACGGCATTCGAATTCGGCCGACAGGTCGAGCTCGCGCATCCCCGCCCGCAGGAACTCGGGCACCTGGGTAAAGACCGAACTGAGGCTGGCGCCGCTGCGCCGCAGCAGCTCGACCTCAAAGGGGGTCTTCACCGAGCGCACCTCGCGATTGAGGGGAGAGATGTCGACGAATTCCCGCCCGGCCAGCAGTTTGGTGTAGAAGTTGAGCTGCTGCACCGGCAGAACGTCATAGGTCAGCCCGAGCTTGACGGCTTCGGCCGGCAGCACGGCGGCGAAGTCACGGCTGGAGGGAAAGGGACGGATATCGGGCAGAGGGCTTTCCTGCCGAGCCCGCGCCAGGCTCTTGCGTACCAGGAGCACCGGCGTCCCTTCCACCGGCATCCACAGGGTGGCGTTCTGACGTGTACCGCTGAAGTAGTAGACGTCGATGGGGTAGATGAAGAGGGCGCCGTCGAGTTCTTTCTTTTTCAGCAGCGCCTGCATGGCGGTTGTGCGCTGCTGCAATTCGGTCAGGTCGATCATGGTGGTATTCTCCTATCCGTTGGCAGGCCAGGTGTCGAAGTAGGCGATATCCTTCAGCTCCTTGCGGGGGCGTGGCTTCGGCTCCTGATCCGGTACTCCCAGGGGGGTAAAGCCGACCACGCGCAGGGGCTCGGGGATAGCCAGGGCCTGTTTGATTTTGGCTTCGTCGTACCACCCCATCCAGCAGGTGCCCAGGCCGAGGGCGTGGGCGGCCAGGCAGAGGTGTTCAAAGGCGATGGCCGCATCGGCCACGTAGTAGGGGATGCCGTTTTCCACGTCCGATTCGCGTGGATCCGCACAGACCAGGATGGTCACCGGGGCGGCGGCAACCGCCTTCTTGCCGGGGTTGTCGTCGGGAATGGCCTCGAGCAGGGCCGCCCGTCGGGCCGGGTCCCGCAGGACCAGAAAGCGCCAGCACTGCATGTTCTTCCAGGACGGCGCCAGCCGGGCCGCGTCGAGGATCTGCTCGATCTGCTCCGGCGCGACGGGGATGTCCTTGTACTTGCGGATGCTGCGGCGGTCGCGAATGACCTCAAAAATGTCCATGCTGTTCTCCTTTTGGCAAAACGGTACTTTTTTTGGGGGCCGTAGCCCCCAAAGTAGTCCTACATATTGCGCCGGTAGCGCCCGCCGACCTCGAAAAGGGCCTGGGTGATCTGGCCGAGGGAGGCGACCTTGACCGTCTCCATCATCTCCTCGAAAATATTGCCACCGGCCACGGCCACGTCTTTCAGGCGCTCCAGCGCTGCCGGCGCCACCTCCCGGTGCTTCTTCTGGAAGGCCCGCAGGTTGGCGATCTGCCGCTCCTTTTCTTCGGGGGTTGCCCGCGCCAGCTCACCGGGGATCTCGTAGCCCTCTTCATCGGCGCGAGCGTTGAGGAAGGTATTGACGCCGACAATGGGCAGGTCACCATTGTGCTTCTTGTGTTCGTAGAGCATCGATTCGTCCTGAATCTTGCTGCGCTGATACTGGGTCTCCATGGCCCCGAGTACCCCGCCGCGATGATCGAGCCGCTCGAACTCCAGCATGACCGCCTCTTCCACCAGATCGGTCAGCTCCTCGATGATGAAAGAGCCCTGCACGGGATTCTCGTTCTTGGTCAGGCCGAACTCCTTGGAGATGATCATCTGGATGGCCATGGCCCGCCGCACCGACTCCTCCGTCGGCGTCGTCACCGCCTCGTCGTAGGCGTTGGTGTGCAGGGAGTTGCAGTTGTCGTAGATGGCGATGAGGGCCTGCAGGGTCGTGCGGATGTCGTTGAAGTCCATCTCCTGGGCGTGCAGGGAGCGCCCCGAAGTCTGAATGTGGTATTTCAGCTTCTGGCTGCGTTCATTGGCGCCGTACTTCTCCCGCATGGTCACGGCCCAGATGCGCCGTGCCACCCGGCCGATGACCGAATACTCCGGGTCGAGACCGTTGCTGAAGAAGAAAGAGAGGTTGGGGGCGAACTCGTCGATGTGCATCCCCCGCGACAGATAGTACTCGACGTAGGTGAAGCCGTTGGACAGGGTCAGGGCCAGCTGGGTGATGGGGTTGGCCCCCGCCTCGGCAATGTGATAGCCGCTGATGGAGACGGAGTAGTAGTTGCGCACCTTCTGGTCGATGAAGTACTGCTGCATGTCCCCCATGATCTTGAGAGCGAAGTCGATGGAGAAGAGGCAGGTATTCTGGCCCTGGTCTTCCTTGAGGATGTCGGCCTGCACGGTGCCGCGCACGTTCTGCAGGGTGGCGTCTTTGAGCTGCGCCATCTCGTCCGCAGTCGGCTGCCGCCCCTGCTCTGTCACGAATTTCTCGACCTGCTGGTCGATGGCCACGTTGAAGAACATAGCCAGCATGGCCGGGGCCGGGCCGTTGATGGTCATGGAGACGCTGGTCGAGGGCGCGCACAGGTCGAAGCCGTCGAAAAGTTTGCGCATGTCCTCGACATTGCAGATGGAGACCCCGCTCTCACCCACCTTGCCGTAGATATCCGGCGGCGTGTCGGGGTCGGCCCCGTAGAGGGTGACGCTGTCGAAAGCGGTGGAGAGCCGCTTGGCGCCGTCGTCCTGGCAGAGATAGTGGAAGCGCCGGTTGGTGCGCTCGGGGCTCCCCTCCCCGGCGAACTGGCGCTTGGGATCCTCTTCAGCCCGCTTGAAGGGGAAGACGCCGGCCGTGTAGGGGAAGTAGCCCGGCAGGTTCTCCAGCATGAGCCAGCGCAGGATGTCGCCCTGGTCGGTGTAGCGCGGCAGGCTGACCCGCGGGATGCGGGTGCCCGAGAGGCTGGTGCTGTAAAGTTCGGTGCGGATTTCCCGGTCGCGCACCCGGGTGACCAGCGCGTCCTGTCGGTAGGCCTGCTTCAGCTCGTCCCAGCACTCCAGCAGCTGGCGCGGCTCCTCATGCAGCCGGGCTTCCGTCTTCTGGATCAGCCCGGCCACCTCTTCGGCCGCCGCCAGCCCTTCCGGCAGCTGGGCCAGGGTCGCTTTGAGCTGGCCGAGGGTGCGGGCCACCTCACTTTGCTGCGCGACGTTCTGGCGATAGCCTCGCACGGTCTGGACGATCTCCCCGAGATAATGAATACGGTCGGCGGGGATTACCGTCTTGCTCAGGCTGTCGCCGTCGACAACCTGCAGCTTCGACCGCCAGTCCAGTTGACGCTTTTCATTGAGCTGCTCCAGCAGGGCCAGGTAGAGGACGGAGACGCCGGGATCGTTGAACTGGGAGGCGATGGTGCCATAGACGGGAATGGCCTCGTCCGGGACCTCGAACTGATTGCGGTTGCGCCGCACCTGCTTCTTGACGTTGCGCAGGGCGTCTTCCGAGCCTTTGCGTTCGAACTTGTTGATGGCGATCAGATCGGCGAAATCGAGCATGTCGATCTTCTCCAGCTGGGTCGGCGCCCCGAACTCGGAGGTCATCACGTAGAGCGAAAGATCGCAGATGGGCACCACGGAAGCATCGCCCTGGCCGATGCCGGAGGTCTCGACGATGACGAGGTCGAAGCCGGAGGCGCGCACCACGTCGAGAGCATCCTGGATGGCCAGGGACAACTCGGAGCGCGAATCGCGCGTGGCCAGCGAGCGCATGTAGACGCGCTTGCCGGCGATGGAGTTCATGCGGATACGATCCCCCAGCAACGCCCCTCCCGTGCGCTGCCGGGACGGATCGACGGCGAGGATGGCGACGCTCTTGTCGGGAAAGTCCCGCAAAAAACGCAGCACCAGCTCATCACACAGCGAGCTCTTGCCGGCGCCGCCGGTGCCTGTCACTCCCACCACCGGTACCGCACGCACCCTGCTCTTGACCTGATCCCGCAGCCGAGCATAACCGCCTTCACTGCCGGCATGGACCGAGTCTTCGGCCAGGGAAATAATGGTGTTGATGGCCCGGATGTCCTGAGCGGCCAGCTTCTGCAATTCCTCGTCGGGATCGCGCGTCAGACTGAAATCGCACTGCTGCAGCATGAAGTTGATCATCCCCTGCAGTCCCAGGCGGCGACCGTCTTCCGGCGAAAAGATCTTGGTCACCCCGTAGGCCTCGATTTCCTGGGCTTCCTCGGGGATGATGACGCCGCCGCCGCCGCCGAAGACCTTGATGTGACCGGCGCCGCGCTCCCGCAGCAGATCCATGGTGTACTTGAAGAATTCGACATGGCCGCCCTGGTAGCTGCTGATATTGATGCCGTGGGCATCCTCCTGAATGGCGGCCGTGACGATCTCGTCGACGGAACGGTTATGGCCCAGATGGATCACCTCGGCCCCGGAAGCCTGCAGCAGGCGACGAACGATATTGATGGAAACGTCGTGGCCGTCGAAGAGACTGGTGGCGGTCACGAAACGCAGTTTATGCTGGCTCTTGTAGGGCTCTATCCGGTTGTGCATGGTCCCCTCCTTTTGGTCGCAAATCAAATCAGTCAGATCAGTCCTGCAGGGTAAATTCCCAGGCGCACCAGAAATCCTCCGGATGCGGGTCGGGCGGACAGGCGAGGCACCGGGTGGTCAGGCGCGGATCGATGGTTTTGGCGAACTCCCCGTACTCGACCAGGCCCACCGACTTGCAGGGATGATCCGGCAGTCCCTTGCGTTTGCGGGCCGACTGCACACGGCAGTCAAGCATGCGGAACACCACCCGGGTCTCTGTCTGCTCGATGCATTCCTGCAGGTTCAGGCGGGCATAGAAGCGGTGCTTGAGACACTCCACCAGGGCGGGGATGCCGCCACCCGGCTGCAGACCGAGCCGTTCCATGATGCGCCTGGCTTCAATGACGGTGAAATAACGCCAGGCTTCGATATCGGCCTCCACCGCCACCTCCATACCGTAGCGTCGTTCGATGGCCTGAAACCAGAGGCCGTCATGGGCCAGCCAGTTCTTGGCGTCATCGACAATGATTTTCACCAGGTCTTCCTTGCTCAGGTTGTACAGCAGGCGGATACCCTCATCGCCTGCCCGGGCCGCGCTTGACATAAGCTGTCTCCTTTTAGTTTTCAGGGATGCGTACCACCAGCACCGGGATCGTGCTTTCCTGCACCATCTTCTGGGCCGTGCTGCCGATCAGGGCCCGGAACAGACAGGTATGTCCGTGGGTGCCCATGACGATCAGGTCGCACGCCTCTTTTTTCGATTGGGCGATAATGGCCTCCACCGGCATGCCGGCGGTGACATGGATGCCCTCCACCAGCTTGGTGAACAGGCACTCCTCCACATTCTCCTTTTTGCTGTAGAGCGTAAGCTGCGCCTTGATTTTCTCCGTCAGCTTGTTCTTGGCCGTGGCGAAGTCGACGGAACGCATCTGGATATTGCGGTTGTTGGTGAGTTTTTCATAGACATTGATGATCGATATCTTGGCTCCATGACTCAGCGCCAGGCTCACGGCATAGCCGAAGGCGTAGTTGGCGTTGGAAGAAAGATCCGTGGCATAGAGTATTTTTTTGATTTTCGGTGTCATCGGCGGGTCCCTTTCGTGGTCCTGTGCATTCCGGTATTCAGCCAATAAGCGCGGGGAGGAACGTCACGATAGCGGGGAAGACATACATGATGGCCATCCCCAGGACAAAAAGTCCCACCATCGGCCAGGCTCCCGCATAGACGTCGTCCAGGGTCAGTTCCGGCATGGCCCCCTTAAGGGCGAAGATCGTGTAGCCGAAGGGAGGGGTCAGGCTCCCCAGGGTCAGGTTGATGAGAAAGAGCATCCAGAACCAGACGGGATCGAAGTTGTAGACCTGCAGCAGGGGGTCGTAGATCGGGATGGCCACCAGCATGACGGCGAAGAGGTCGACGAACATGCAGAGGATGAAGGGGACCAGCATCAGCACGATAAAGGTTCCCACCAGGGGCAGGTCCAGTTCGGAAGCCATCCGGACCAGGCCGCTCGATGCACCGGTGAAGGACAGCAGCTGACCGAAGAGCATGGAGCTGGCCATGATGACCAGGATCATGGTGCTCACCGAGCAGGTGCCCAGCACCGCCTCGTAGAGCATTTTGAAAGAAAGCTTGCGGAAAACCGCCGCCGCCAGCATGGCGCCGAGTACCCCGGTGGCTGCCGATTCTGTCGGCGTCACGATCCCCATGAGAATGAGCCCCATGACCGAGAAGATGACGATGAGAAACGGCAGGGTGCGGGCCAGGGCAGTGAAGAACTCGCGGGGGCTCACCTTCTCGCGGACGCCACGATCGCCGGCCGGCTCCAGATTCGGGTTGCGCAGCAGACGGATATAGACGTAGATGACCATGATGACCGCCATCATGATGCCCGGCACGATGCCGGCGATGAGCAGCTTGGCGATGGAGACATCCACCATGGAGCCGACCATGATGACCAGCAGGCTCGGCGGGATGATGGGAGCCAGGCTGGCGCCGCCGAGGATCGCGCTGATGGACAGGCGGGTATCGTAGCCCCGCGCGTCCATGGTCGGCATCACCGAGCGTCCCAGCATGGCGGCCACCGCCACCGCCGAACCGCTCAGGGCACCGAAGACCGTGGACAGGGAGGTGACGAGGACGTAGTTGCGCCCGCGCACGTTGCCGACCATCTTATCGATGGAATCGATGAGAATCTCCACCGCATTGGAGCGAAAAAGGATTTCCCCCATGAGAATAAAGAGGGGAATGGCCATCAGCGATTCCTGGGTGATGGTCTGGTAGATGCTGTTGGCAAACATGCCGAAACCGCTGCTGCCGAACAGCAGGAAGACGCCGGCGACGTTCACCACCAGGAAGGCGACAAAGACCGGCATCCCGATGGCGAACAAGGTCAGCAGCACGACAATGGCAATCGATAAGGTGACGCCCCAATCCATGAGATCTCTCCTATACTTCGCCAGGGGGGTTGGGTTTGAAGCCTTCACGCAGAAACTGGAACCCGCTCAGCAGAAAACCCAGGGGGATGACCGAAGATATCCACCATTTGGGAATCGGGTTGACCCACATGGTCGCAATGCCGCGCTGAAACTGGCGAAAGGACTCCAGGCCGGCAATGATGAAAACGGCGATACACACCAGAAAACCGAGGAAAGCGATGCCGCGATAAATGAGCAGCTTTCTCTGCTGCGGCAGTTTTTCGATGACAATGGTGATGGCCACGTTGCCGTTGGCCCGAGTGATTTCGGGCAGCGCCAGCATGACGGTCAGGGCAAAGAGCCATTGGTTGACATCACTGGACCAGTTGGTCGGGGCATTGAAGAAATAGCGCATGGAGACCTCGTAGAGAATCAGGGACACCATGCCGGTCAGGGCCAGTCCGCTCAGGACATAACTCGCCCGCGTCAACAGGTCGAGGGTACCGGCCATCCCTTTCAGGATGGCCGGCTGGGAATGGTTCAGACTCCCATTGTTCATCGCGTCATACCTTTTTCGATGGCCAGTTCACGGAACTTGGGGCCGGCGGCGGGCGAAGACTGCTTGGCCATGTCCCAGAGGCCATTGTTCCAGTAGATTTCGACCTGTTCCTTATCCTCGGGGTGCATGTTGGTCACTTTCATGCCCTGGTTCTGCAAAAAGGCGATCTCCTCCTCGATCAGATTGTTGAAGAATTCCAGGCTGTCGAGTTCGGTCTTCTTGCCGGCCTCGTCGATCCAGCGCTGCTGTTCCGGCGGCAGCGAGTTGTACTTATCCAGGTTCATGGCGATCATCATGGAGATCGAACCGAAGGTCGGGCGCACCATGTAGTTGGCCACTTCCTGCCATTTGAAATCCTTGACCCCGACCAGGGTCCAGGCCGCGCCGTCGATGACGCCGCGCTGCAGGGAGGTGTAGACGTCACCGCCGGCCATGGTCACCGGCGAGCCGCCAAGGGCCAGGATGGTGTTCTGCAGGCTCGGGTTGCTGCGCATCTTCAGGCCGGCCAGGCTCGGCTTGTTGCCGCTCAAGGGATTGCGCGTAATAAAATGGTAGGGGGCGACGGGAGGCAGGGCGACGAGTTTGACGCCGAGTTTGTTGTACTCCTTGTCCAGAAAGTCAAAGAGGCCCGACTCACGGCGCTTGGTCGGATCGGCCAGGGTGGCGTCCATGCCGACGCCGACGCTGATGGTGCCGGCGTGGTAGGTGGCGTGGGTGAAGGACAGATCAAAGATGCCGGCCTGCAGGGGCTGGAACTGCTCGAAGGTCGGGATGACATCGGGACCGTGGAAGGCCACCTTCATTTTGCCCCCGGAAATCTCTTCGAGGTTTTGGATCATCTTGGCGGTAGCGCCGACATTGAAGATGAAGTTTTCATGAAAAGCGGACAACATGCGCAGCTGCGCGGCAAAGGTGCTGGACGAAAAAGTCAGAACCATAAAGACCACAGCGATCAATCCCACATACCTGTTTTTTTTCATCGTGACGACTCCATTCTTGGTTGGTGAATCCGCTTGACAAATCCCCATCCCCTCAATCCGAGCGCGATGAGGTCCATTATTCAACCCAATAAGTACGCGTATTTTTTCCGTGTCTGCCGGTCGAAGAGACGGCTCTCCTGCCAGCCGTACATCTCGCCCAGCTCCCGGGCGCAGCGGGAAAGCAGAGGGAGCAGCTCCCCGGCCAGGCGGGCCTCGTTGAAACGGCAGGCAGGCACCGCCACCACCAGGGCCGTCTGCCGCAGTTCATGCTGAGGCGCAAAGACGGCAGAGAGCGTGGCCACATCAGCCAGCAGCGTTTCTTCCGCACCATAGATGCGACAGATGGAGGACTCTTCCAACAGGCGACCACCGGTTACGGGAAACGACGACCCCAGACAGCTGATGGCCCGCACCACCTGCCGGGTTTCGACCACATCGATGAGCATCGCCTCCGCCTCCTTCACCCGGCCCAGGTAGACCGCCTCGCCGGTGGCGGCCCCCAGATCCTCCAGCACGGGGCGCAGCTTCGAGGCCTTGCCCTGATCGGAGAGGATGCCCCGGGCCAGGCTGAATGCCGCCGGTCCCAGGTGATAGTCGCCGGCGCTGTTGCGAACGACAAAATCCTTGGTCTCCAGGGTGTGCAGCATGCGAAAGACCTTGTATTTGCTGGCGCTGGTCATTTTCTCCACAAAGGTCGTCAGCTTCTCGCCCGAAGGCGACACTGTCAGCAGATGGAGGATATCCAGCACGAACTGGACATTCTGCATCTCGTACTTATGGGTGAATTTTCCGGCGCCCGCTGCCATAGTCCTACTCCCAGCTGTCGATCTTCATGGTTCCCTTGGAGGCCAAAGCCTCCTGCATGCGGAAGGCTTTGAAGAGCATGTGGGGCTCGTGGCCGACACCGCGGGCAAAGCAGTCCTTTTCGGCGCGCTCGTAGTATTCGGTCAGAATCGGCCGGTAATCGGGGTGAGCGCACTTGGCGATGATCTCCCGCGCCCTCTCGCGGGGGCAGAGGCCGCGAAGATCGGCCAGACCCTGCTCGGTGACGAGGATGTCGAGATCGTGTTCGGTGTGATCGACGTGGGTGGCGAAGGGAACGACACAGGTGATCCCCGTCGGGTCGGTCTTGGAGGGACGGGTCGACGGGGTATGCATGATGGACAGCGCCGCGTTGCGCAGAAAGTCGCCGGAACCGCCGATGCCGTTGACCATACGGGTGCCGCCCACCAGGGTCGAATTGGCGTGGCCGTAGATATCGAATTCCACCGGGGTGTTCATGGCGATCACCCCCAGACGGCGGATGGGCTCCGGATTGTTGCTCACCTGCATGGGGCGCAGAATGACCTTGCTGGCGTACCTGTCCCAGTTCTGGTAGAAGCGCTCAAAACCCGGCTCCGATAGGGAGAGGGAGGTGGACGAGGCGAAGTCGAGTTTGCCCGAATCGAAAAAGTCGAGCATGGTGTCCTGGATGACCTCGGTCCAGACCTTGAGATTGCTGAAGGGACCATTCACCAGGCCGCCGACCACGGCGTTGGCGATATTGCCGACCCCCGACTGCAGGGGGAGCAGGTTTTTCGGCAAGCGCCCCGCTTTCACTTCGACACCAAAGAAATCGAGGATATTGGCGGCGATGCGCTCGGAAATCTCGTCCGGAGGGCCCAACGGCCGCCCGCGGTCCGGTTTCTGCGATTCGACGATGGCGATGATCTTGTCGTGATCACAGGGGACATGCAGGGTGCCGATGCGATCATCGACGCGGCTGATCAGGTAGGGCTTGCGGTGGGGGGGCTTGTCGAGCATGACGATATCGTGCAGCCCTTCGAAGGAGGGAATGGCCGTATTGATCTCGATGATGAGCTTGTCCGAGTGCTGAATGACCTCCGTCGCCGCGCCGATGGAACCGGCCAGGATGATGCTGCCGTCCTCGGCAATGCCCGAGGCTTCCACCAGACCGAGATCGAAACCGCCTCCCCTGCCCTTGGTGTAGTAGCCGTAACCGAGATCCTGGGCATAGAGTGACAGATGCTTGTCCCCCATGCGCACGGTGCCGTCGTTGACCTGCTTCTGGATTACCTTGCCCGTCTGATAGGGCCAGCGCTTGTCCGTCATCTGCAGAGAAGCCCAGCGGTCCTCCACCTCCTGGCCGATGGACGCGCCGATAAAGAGGTTGAAGCGCATCTTGCCCTGCAGGTTGTTCTGCTCGACATAGTCGGCCAGCGCCAGAGGGACCACCTTCGGGTATCCCACCGGAGTAAACCCCGACCAGCCCAGATCCATGCCGTTCTTGAAAAACGGGATGGTGTCCTCCGGCTGCATGATTCTGGCGTGCAGGCTCTTCTTCCTGATTCGGCTGAGAAATTCCGACATACCCTCCTCCTTTTTGCATTTCCTTTGAATGACATGTCCCCGCCGGCACGGGGTCCCCGACAGAAACGGCCAGAGCCGCCCCCTGTTGTCCTTATTTGTATTTTGCATTTACGTGCATGTCAACGATTTTTTGAACGTTATTTTGTTTTACATTTTTCACAAATATTACCATCACATAAGATGCTGGTTTTGTTTGAATTTTTTATGTATAACATTGTTCGTTTTTTTAAATATGACTGAGGCGGTTAAAGATTTAAGTTCCATTTTATTTACGTCAATGTCATAATTTCGAGCAAAACAACACCAACGCGAGGGAACACCATGAGTGAAGACAGACCAACAACCGAGGAAATCATCCCGATTGGGACGTTGTGCAAAGATCTGGGAATTTCGACGCGGACGCTGCGCTACTGGGAGGAGGTCGGCATCATCGAATCGGTAGAACGTCTCGACCGTGCCAACCGTGGCTATACGCCGTATATGGTCAGAAGAATCAAGTTCATCATCAGGTTGCGGGATCTGGGACTGACCATCAAGGAGATGCAGCACCTGTACGAAGTTTACGGCAACGCCAAAAAGACGGATCGCCTGATCCCCGAATTGATCGGCATCTTCGACCAGCACATCCACACGATCGACGACAGGGTCGCCAAGCTGAACGCCCTGCGCACGGACATCGTCGAGTACCGCGAACGCATGCTGACCAAACTGAAAGAAGCTATGCAACGTGAGGCGGCCGATTCCTGATCGCCTCAGGCTGGTTCCCTGGAAAAAGAAAAGGGTCATTGACATCCCCCGTCAATGACCCTTCTTTTTTAACCGCCGCACTCCCTACCGTACCCAGCCTCGCCGCCGACTCTCCCCTTCGCTGACCACGCGAATGGCGCCAGCCCCCTCCAGGGGGCAGCGGGTCTCGCAGATGCCGCAGCCGATACATAAATTCTCCACGACCCGAGGTATTTTGAGCCGACGGGTTTCTCCCGCGAAGAGGACTTCTTTTTCCTCAAAAACAATGGCCTTTTCCGGCGTCGGGCAGTGCTCTTCGCATACCAGACATTCACTCCCACGGGCAAAGGGCAGGCAGCGGTCCTTGTCGAAAACGGCCAGACCGATGACCGTGCGGCGCTTTTCTTCCAGACCGAGGCGTCTGATGGCCCCGGTGGGACAGACCTGGCCGCAGAGCGTGCAGTTGTATTCGCAATAACCCAGGCGTGGCACGACCAGCGGCGTCCACAGGCCGGCCGGGCCCGCCTGCAAAAAGGCGGGATGGAGCACGCCGCCGATACAGACCTTGAGACATTCACCGCAGCGCACGCAGCGCCGCAGGAATTCTTCCTCCGCCACGGCCCCGGGCGGTCGCAGCAGAAACCCATGACGACCGGGATTGGGGCTCAGGCGAAACATCGGTGCGACCAGCAGGCCAGACGCCAACGCGGTCACCATGCCCCGCCGGCTGAGGTCGACCGACGTCGACGGTCGGCGATAGCCGAAACGCCAATGGACGCGCTCCTGCGGGCAGAATCCGTCGCAGTCGAAACAGAGGACGCATTCTTCGGATCGCCTCCCCTCCTCTTCGACCGCCTTCATCCGGCAGGCCTGCAGGCAGAGACGACAGTCAGGGCAGGCCCCCGACGGGGTGCGCTGCAGCAGGGCATGGCGGGAGCAGAGGCCGAGCAGGGCTCCCAATGGACAGAGATTCTTGCACCAGAAACGCCGCTCCAGACGCTCGAGCGCCAGGATCGCGACAAAAACCAGCAGAGTGAAAAGAGCCAGCGTGAAGGCCGGCGGATGAAAGGCCAGCAGAGTGTCGCGGAAGAAGGGCCAGATGGCATCGGCGCCGTCGGACAACAGGGGCACCCGGTGCTCGTAAAGGGCGGTGAAGCCCTCGTTCCAGAACAGATTCCAGGCTGGATAGACCGCCAGAGTGAGGGTGCGTAGAAAGATCGCCAGGGGATCAAAGAGGCCCAGCAGCTGCACCCCAAAAAGACCAGCCGCAACGAGGGCGAAGAGGAGATAGTATTTCACCCGCCGCCAGGCCGGAGACACCACCCGGGTCCCGCGACCGATACCGGAGCCGAGGCCGTCCAGGGTGGTGCCCAGCGGACAGATCCAGCCACAGAAGAAGCGTCCCAGAACAAAGGTCAGCAGCAGCAGAACAAAGGCCGGCCACAACAGCCGCCAGTGGAAGGGCCCCGGTGCCAGGGCATCGGCCAGCGCCGCCAGGGGATCGAGGCGAAAGAGGAGACTGACCGGCCAGGGAAGGTCGTCCACGCCGCGGTATTCGGTCTGCAGAAACAGCCACAAAAAACCGAGCAGGGCCAGAACCTGGACGCTGCGACGCAGGCCACGACGGGTCAGGAAGCGCATCAGACCCGCCTTATCCGGGCGAGGTCGGCGATGCCCAGCCCACGTCGGCTGGCGGTCACCAGGGTCGGAATGGCGTCGGGCTGATGCCCCAGGAGGGTCGCGGCGATGCTGTCGGCGGCAACGATGTCGGCTGAGGCGACGAGGGTGTCGAGACGACGCACGTCTTCCACCCTCCCCCCCTGCGGCCCGTTGGCGACCAGGACCCGGGTGGCGTCGATGAGAGTCAGGTCAGAAGGGACGATCAGATTGATGTCACAGAGGGCCTCGTCGATCTGTCGGTGCAGGCGCCCGCGGTTGCCGCCGATCACTCCCATGATGTTCTTCATCCCCAGAGTGACGGTAGAGAGGCCGTGATGTTTGGCGATGGGCAGATTGATGAAACGGTCGGCCTCCAGCGCCGGCCGGTAGAACTCCCAGCGCCGCAGCTCCACCCCCTGGGCGATATCCAACTCCTGCCAGCCGCGCCGGTCCATATGCTCCATCCTCACCCGATCGGATCGAATCGACTCCACCGCCCCCTGAATGCCGCTCTGCACATAGCAGCGCCGCGGGTCGTTGCAGGGCCGATCGAACACCCGCACCTGCTTGGCCCCGGCCTCCAGACAGAGCTCCACCACTGTTCGCACCACCAGGGGGTTGGTGTTGGCGGCCAGCTCCGGCGTCCGGTCCCAGCCGATATTGGGCTTCACCACCACCGTTTCACCCCTTTTGACGAACTGGGACATGCCCCCCAGGGCGTCGCACGTCTGCCGCACCAGCAAAGAGATATCCTGCCCCTTGCGTGCGGCGACGGTCGAACCGGCTGCCGCCAGAGTCGGCCGGGGCAGCCAGGAAAGGACCGGAACACTGCCAACAGCGGTGACCGCCAGGGCGGCCTGCAGGGTCTGACGGATGAATTCGCGTCTGTCCATGACCACCTCCTTCGAAAGATAAGCCTTTTTCGCGGAGCAATACGGCTGATGCTGGGCGAGGCGATGGAGAAAACATGACTCCAGTCGTCATCCCGCTAGTAGCGACTCTCGTCACCTAACGACCGTTAAATTTTCCCATTATTCCAACAAAGATCAAACTCCGGCCAATCTGACCCCCAGTTCAAAGGCCTTGCGGCAATCCTCCGGGAAGTTCTTTTCATATTTCTCCCGGCGCTCCACCGGATCGAAGTAGTCGAAAACGACTTTACCGTAGTCCTCGAACTGCAAGGTCTCGCAGGCGTAGAAGGTTTCGGCTTGGCCGAAGATGCGTTCAAGATAATTCTGATTCGCCCCCATATGAACCGGGTACTGAACGGCCCTCATCATCTCTTCCGAGATATTCATGGTGTAGAGCATGGCCGTCGGAATCTTGCGGCGGAAGAGCGACTGGGGCTGTTGGGCATAGACGAAATAGGGAAAGAGCAACCGCTCCATGCAGGAGCGCATCTCCCCCGTCACCGTGCCGAAGTAAATCGGCGAGCCAAGTACAAAGGCATCAGCCTCCGCCAGCTTTTCCAAAACCGGGGTCAACCCGTCGCGCATGGCGCACTTGCCGTAACTCTTGCCCCCCTTAAGTTTGCAGGCGAAGCAACTGATGCACCCCTTGAAATCAAGGTCGTAGAGATGGATCAGTTCGGTCTCCGCGCCCCGCGAGGCGGCTCCTTTCAGAGTCTCTTGCAGAAGCTTCGCGGTATTCCAGGTTTTTCGTGGGCTGCCGTTGATGGCGAAAATTTTCATGTGGTACCTCCGCTTAAGTTTTTATCTTCCTAAAACAGTTAACAAAAAGATCGGGTTTATCCACCACAAAAAAAGGGGCTAGCGACTTATCGCTAACCCCTTGATTTTTGCCGTGTGAAGGCAGTGCTCTCCCGCTGAGCTAAACGCCCTTTGTAGGGTGGTCTTTATAGCAATTTGAGACCGAAAGTGTCAACCGTTTATTCAGTATCCAGCTTAAGACTGTGCTGCAGAATCTGCTCGACGGCACTGTAAGGATCGACCTCGCGCCGGGCGATGGCCTGGATGGTCTCAGCCAGGCGGTTATCGGCATGCAGGTGGCTGTAAACCTGGCGGAAAAGAGCGTCTTTGAGCAGTTCGGTGAAATGGGTCGCGCTTTTATTTTCTTCAAAATGTGCCAACTCACCGCTCTGCACCAGATGGGCGTGGTGGGCCTCTATCTTGTCGATGAGTTCGGCGATGCCATCCTGGCGGGCGGCAATGGTTTTGACCACGGGCGGCCACCATTTTCCTTCAGGGGGATGATTCATTTCAATCATGACTTCGAGGTCGCGAACGGTGCGATCGGCGTCGGGGCGGTCGGCCTTGTTGACGGCAAAAACGTCGCCGATTTCCAGAATGCCGGCCTTGATGGCCTGAATGTCGTCGCCGAGGCCCGGTACGCTCACCACCACGGAAGTATGCGCAGTGCGCACGATTTCCACTTCATCCTGACCAACGCCGACGGTCTCGACGATAATGATCTCCCAGCCCATGGCGTCGA
This sequence comes from Desulfuromonas sp. KJ2020, assembly GCF_024197615.1. Classification (NCBI taxonomy): domain Bacteria; kingdom Pseudomonadati; phylum Thermodesulfobacteriota; class Desulfuromonadia; order Desulfuromonadales; family Desulfuromonadaceae; genus Desulfuromonas; species Desulfuromonas sp. KJ2020. The sequence goes on along the minus strand of NZ_JAKUKE010000003.1, from coordinate 630,456 downwards.
AGACGTTGACGATGTCGGCGGTGGAATTGGACAGGCCGCCGAGGTGACCCCGGGTGCCGAGGGAGCGGATAAAGACGCCGTCATCGGAGGAGTGTCGGTTCATGCGGATACGGTCGCCGAGGATGGCGCCGCCGGTAAAGGGACTGGTCGGGTCGATGGCGACCACGGCCACCGTCTTACCTTTATGGCGGTAGGCCTCAATAACCTTGTCGGTCAGGGTGGATTTGCCGGCGCCGGGCGGACCGGTAATGCCGATGATGTAGGCGCGCCCGGTATGGGGGTAGAGCTTTTTCAGTTCTTCGGTGGCGCTGGGCATGCCGTCGTCGATATCGCGCATGAGGCGGGCGGCGGAGCGAATGTCGCCTTGAAGGATTTTGTCGGCAAGTGACATGACGAAAGGATTCCTTTGTTGTGATTTAAGACAAGGGACCGAGAAGTTCGCGGGCGATCACCAAGCGCTGCATTTCACTGGTGCCTTCACCAAGTTCACAGGCTTTGGCGTCACGCAGGTAGCGCTCAACGGGGAAATCCCGCAGATAACCGTAACCCCCGTGAATCTGCAAGGCGGTGTTGGCGGCACGTGTGGCCACCTCGGAAGCGTGGAGCTTGGCCATGGCGGCTTCGCGGGTGCCCTGCTCCCCGGCGGTTATCCTGGCGGCGGCACGCCATACGAGCAGCCGGGCGGCGTCGATTTCGGTGGCCATGTCGGCCAACATCCACTGGATAGCCTGGGCTTTGCCGATAGGCTGACCAAACTGCTTTCGGCGGCGGGCATAGGCCAGAGCTTCTTCCAGACAGGCACGGGCGATACCGACGGCCATGGCGGCCATACCGACACGCCCCCGGTCGAGCACGGCCATGATGTCGGCAAAGGCCTTGCCCTCGCGGCCAAGCAGCGCCTCATCAGATAGCTGGACATTCTTCAGCAGGAGCGAAGTGGTATCGGAGGACCGGCAGCCCATCTTTTTGAGTTTGGCGCCACGCTTGACCCCGGCAGCCTCCGCTGGCACCAGAAAGGCGCTGATGCCAGCGTGCCGCTTGTCTTCCTGTCTGGAAGTGCGTGCCAGTACGATAAAAAGACCGGCAACGGAACCCAGAGTGACGAACATTTTGCTGCCGTTCAGACGCCACCCTTCCCTCGTGCGTTCCGCCTGCGTCTGCAGAGAGGCGGCGTCACTGCCGGTGGTGGTCTCGCTGAGCGCCCAGGCCCCCAGCATTTCGCCGCTCGCCAGCGCAGGCAGATAACGCTCTTTCTGTTTTGAGGTCCCGCTTATCTTAAGGTGCCCAGCGGCCAGGGTATTGTGCGCCGTCAGCGTCAGGGCCGTGCCGCCATCATAGCGAGCGATCTCCTCCAGGGCAATGGCATAACTGAGCAGGTCGAGCTCCAGGCCGCCATACTGACGCGGGATGGCCATGCCCAACAGGCCTTCGGCAGCTAGCGCATCAATCGCGGCGCGAGGAAAAATTTCCTCTTCGTCCCACCGGGCCGCCTGGGGGGCAATGTGCTGCTGCGCCAACTGACGGATACGGTCACGCAACTTCTTCTGCTCGTCATTCAGGTCAAAAATCATGTTCCAGGCCATGGCGGAAGGATAGAAAAGACAGGGCGGCCTTTCTAGCAGCCGCCCTAAAAAGGCGGGCCCCCGGCATGGAGGGCCCGCATACGTACATGTTGACTTAGAAACCGTCGAGATCAGGCCCGGGGCTTGATGTTTTCCCGCACCCAGGCGTTGATGTCCTCGGTGCTGGTGCCCGGGGTGAAAATTTCCTTGACGCCCACCGCTTTCAGGCCGGGGATATCGTCTTCTGGAATGATGCCGCCGCCAAAGACGGGCACGTCGTCCGCCCCTTTGGCCTTGAGCAGTTCGATGACCTTGGCGAACAGGGTGTTATGCGCCCCGGACAGAATGGAAAGGCTCACCGCGTCGACATCTTCCTGAATGGCGGTGTTGACGATCTGTTCGGGGGTCTGGCGCAGGCCGGTGTAGATGACTTCAAAACCGGCATCGCGAAAGGCGCGGGCGACGATTTTGGCGCCGCGATCATGCCCGTCGAGTCCGGGTTTGGCTACCAGCAATCTGAGTTTTCTTTCTGCCATTGAGTTCTCTCCTTTTTTTGCCTCTATGATTCGATCCCCTCGCGGGCGGGCTGTCCTGAGTTGTAATAATGCTTCACTTCCCTCATTTCAGTCACCAGATCGGCTAAAGCGATGATGTCGGGATGAGCGCCACGTCCGGTCATGACCAGTTCGGTGTGCGCCGGTTTCCGGCGGATAAGTTCTTTGACCTCTTCGACTGGGACGAGGCCGAAATCGACGGCGCAGTTGAGTTCGTCGAGGATGACCAGATCGTAGTCCCCTGACAGCAGGATATCCCGGGCCTTATCAAAACCGGCCTGCGCCATAGCCACATCCACCGGGTCGGGATTGGATTTCGACACGAAGGTGTCGCGGCCAACCTGCTCGATGGTGATTTCGGGAGCGAGCCGTTTGGCGGATTCCAGTTCGCCATAAACCGTGCTTCCCTTCATGAACTGCAGAATACGCACCCTGAAACCATGCCCGGCCGCCCGGAAGGCCAGCCCGAGGGAGGCTGTCGTCTTGCCTTTCCCATTGCCAGTATAGACCTGAATCAGACCTTTTTTCAGAGGATGCTCTGGGCTCATCGACTATCTCCTGAGGTCGCTTTGGCGAGCATTTCCGGCGGCAGGGCCACCGGCCGGCGATCCTGCCCGATAACGACGTGCACCGTACGCCCTTCAGCCAGCAGCCGTCCCTCCTGATTCAAGGCGCGATAGCTGAATTCCAGCACCTTCCCCTTGAAGCGGTCCAGGGTCGTCTCGATAGTGATTTCATCCTCGTAATAGGCCGGCGCCTTGTATTTTACCTGTGCTTCAGCCACCACAATGAAATAGCCGGACTTTTCAAAATCGGTGTAGTTGAGGCCGCGCTGCCGCAGGAAATCGGAGCGACCTTCTTCAAACCAGACAAGATAATTGGAGTGATGCACAATTCCCTGAGCATCCGTTTCAGCATAGCGGACGGTCAGACGGCAGGTGGTGGTAGTCATGGCATCCTTTTACGGCAGCCCCATCAGCCCGGAACCCGGAGAGCACAAGGGGTGAAACAGCGGTTGGCATGAAAAGAAACGCTTTTAAGCGCGCTAAAAAGATTTAACAGGCCGAAAATATAGCAATCACAAAAAAGGGTGTCAAGAAGGTTCAGGGAAATCTATAACAACTTTTGATTTACGTGAAAATGACGCCAACGGCTAGCGCCAGCCGGGATCGTCTCCCTGTAGATTTTCGAGGACATACAGATAGGAGTCATAGCGTTCGGCAGGGATCGTTCCTCCTTGCAGACCGCTTCGCACCAAACAGCCCGGCTCGTGGCGATGAAGACAATTGCGAAAGCGACAGGGTGTTTGCTGAATTTCTTCGAATCCGGGGAAAAAGTGGGCTAACTCCTGTTCGGAAATATCGACCAGACCGAAATCGCGAAAGCCGGGGGTATCGACCAGTTCGCCACCGCTGGCCAGCGAATGTAAGGTTGAAACGGTGGTGGTGTGGCGTCCGAGGCCAGTATCTTCACTCAAGTCTCCGATGAGGAGATCGATACCTGGCACCAGCGCGTTCAGAAGAGAACTCTTGCCGACCCCTGAAGTGCCTACAAAAACAGCCCGGTGTCCTTGGGCGAGAAAATGGCGCAGTTGGTCCAGCCCTGCCCCACTGGCGGCGCTGACTGGAAAAACCGGCATCAGCCCGCCATAGACTGCCTGCAGGGAATCAAGCAGCTCGGCGGTGGCTGGCAGATCGGCCTTGTTGACCACGATGAAGGGTTCAATGCCGGCGGCCCGGGCAGCAACAATGGCCCGATCAAGGTAATGCCGGGGAGCAGGCGGCGAACAGCAGACTACCACGCCCAGCACGTCCAGGTTGGCAGCAACCAGCCGGATTTTGCCGCGCGCATCCCGGCGTCGCATCTCTGTACGACGCGGCTGACGATGCAGAATCTCGCCACAGACGAGGACCTCGTCCCCCACCACATGACCAGATTGTCGTTTGACCCGCACCTGACAGCTACGGCCATCGGCAAAACGCACTTCGACGGCGACCCCGTAATGGGACACGATGACGCCGGATTGACCCTCTTCGTTTAAAAGCTTTTCTTTAGGTTGCGGCAACGACATCTCCTCGCTTAAATGAGCCGCTGAAGCTCATCGGTTTCAGTGGCGGGTGAGAGCATAGATTTTTCCAGGCCACCGGCAAAGAATAAACACTACACGGCGAAAGGGTTAAATTTCAGCCTTTGATCCTTTTTAGTCCTCATTCAACGATTTCAGCACCCCATAAAACCCGACATAGACACATCCAACCAATTGATATCAGGTGATCAATACCAGACATCGCGCAAAATGACGATAGATATCGAATGAAACTTCGGGCGACCCCACCTATAGTGATGTCACACGAAAACACCACAAACGAAAAACAACCAAAGGAGGAATCTGCCATGCAAAAAATGTTCGCGTTACTGTCCGCCATCGCCCTGCTTTCCATTGCCGTCATCGCTACGGCGAACGACACCGTTGTTCTGGAGAACAAACGGGGAGCGGTCACCTTTAACCACAAGGCACACAGCGAATCCAGCAGCTGCGACACCTGCCACGGCAGCGGGGAACCCGCAAAAATCGAATTCGATATGAAATCGGCTCATGCGCTGTGCAAGACCTGCCATGAACAAAAAAGTGGTCCGACGAAATGTAATGATTGCCATCATAAGTAATTCGTTATATAGTGATGCGATTTTTAACAAAGGCTGTCCATGAAAAACAGCCTGAAAACAACACGGAGGTTTTCTGATGCGTAACATGATTAAAGTACTGGCCGCTTGTCTTCTGGTCGCTTTCGTTGCCACTTCTGCCCTGGCCGTAACCGGTGGGAACCCCAAAAAGGGGAAATATCTCTACAAGAAAAACTGCAAGTCCTGCCATACCGAAGGTGTTGAAGGCGGCAACCTGACTCCTCTGAGCAAGACCATGGCCCAGTGGGACCGCTTCTTCGAGCGTGACAAGCATGCTGCCAAGCCCGAAGCTTTTGAGGGCATCAGCGAGAAGGACCTGCTCGACATTCAGCAGTTCCTCTATGACCATGCCGCTGACGGCCCCCAGCCCCAGACCTGCGGCTAATCGCCTGACGCACAAAGATTCAATTAAAAATGGGAGCGGCCCCAAGCCGCTCCCATTTTTTTCGGTCTATCACCGAAAACTGATTTTTTTCACCCCTGGCATCTTGCTGATGACAGCGGTCAGCTCTTTACCGATGCGCCGGTGATGATTGGTCACCACCACATCGATCCGCACCTCGTCATGCTCCAGATCCGTCACCATTTCCAGGTCGCTCACCCGAAGCTTCATCTCAGCAAACAAAGCTTCCAGATCGTCACAGAACGCCGCTCGGTTGCAGGCGAGAACACTGAGCTTGAGATAGCGATCCTTGCCAATAAAAGGTTCAAGCTTCTTGAGAAACATCAAGCTCAGCAAAGCCAGAATCGTACTGAGGATAGCCGGGAAGTAAAGGCCCATACCGATAGACATGCCGATGCCGGCGACAAGCCACAGACAGGCCGCCGTAGTCAGGCCACGAACCGAAATTCCCTCTTTAAGGATGACCCCGGCGCCGAGAAAGCCGATGCCGGTGACAATCTGTGCGGCGACACGGGCCGGGTCAAGGCGAACGACAGAGGTCCCCGGGATGTCCCCATATTTGATAAAAAACGCCTCGGACACCACCATCATGAGACAAGAGCCGACGGTGACCAACAGGTGGGTCCGCAAACCAGCGGGACGCCCGTGTTTTTCACGCTCCAGACCGATGAGTCCGCCGGCCAAGGCGGCCAAAAGGATTTTCGCGATCACATCCAGTTCATAATGGCCCAGGTGCAGGGCAGATAACCAGGTCATGGCTGCTCCACGCGAAAAACCTTGGCTTGCGCCTTGGCGTAAACCTGGTCCTCAATCTTCAGTTCAGCCTGGACCAGGAGAATCCTCTTTTTCTCTTCAGTGACCTCCGCCGTGACCACAACTTCCCGCTGGGTTGGGACAGGTCGCAGGTATTTGACGGCGATCTCTGCGGTAACAAAATGATCGCCAATGGAGCGGCAGGCGTAAATGCTGGTTTCATCCAGCAAAGTGGCGATGATGCCGCCATGAACGATATCCTGCCATCCCTGAAAGGCGGCAGGGATACTCACCTTGCCAACCGCACGGCGCTCTTTCTTATCGATAGAAAAGTGGACTTTCAGGCCGATTGGGTTGTCGGCGCCGCACACAAAACATTGCCCATCATCCAGAATCTCCATACCCTCCCCTTTTTCTACAGCCCGCCATTTTGATCAAACCGGGACAGCCGCTTCCACTCTTTTCTCTCTCGCCGACCGGGCTGGACAAAACCTTATCAAGCCGCGGCTACCTGCGGCAATATACCATGGATAAAAAAATCATTCATCGCCTGAAATAATTTTTTCTTTGAAATTTCGGTGAGTTGAAATCAAAGATCAAAAAGGCAACCCGCTCTCGTATTTCAGGGTGAATATTCCATTCATACAGGGCCGGGGTACTCAGCCAACAAAACATCACTGGGCCTGGTACTTTTATCTTCTGATTTCAATAGGATAGGAATTACATTACTGATTTTTCATTTTTGGCACAGAGCATGCTCTTACTATAGATCAAAAGGGATAGAAACAGCCCGCAGGAGGAATTATGAAAAACCTATACAACGCCATATTGAGTCTTCTGATTTTCACCGGCTCTGCATTTGCGGCAGGTCCGGCTATTGAAAGCCAGGGCATTTTAATTCCGTTGTTTATCGGCTTCGCGGCCTTGATACTTCTCAACCAATTCGTCCCGGGTCTGCTTCGGTTGACCTCTCTGTTCAAAGGAGTAAGTCACTCTTCGATTAAGCGCCGGGTAAACTGAACGGCAGAGCCTGATAACCGTTCAAAAATGAAAAGGAGGACGCTATGAAAACCATGTCCCGTATCGCCATCGCAGCAACAATCCTGTTTGGTTCCGCTTCCTCGGTTTTGGCCGCCTCCGGCCTGCGCGAAGACAACAGCGGCATCGTCGTGTGGGTTTTCCTCGGATTCTGCGCCCTGATCGTCGTCGCCCAACTCCTCCCGGCCATCCTGCTGGCAGTGGGCATGGTCAAAGGTCTGGTCGGTACCACTGAAAAAGCTTCACAAACCAACTGATCCTGCAAATCTCAGGCGGTTGCACAGGCGCTGCGACCGCCTGAGACAGGAATCATACCTGCCCCCTGCCCTCCGAATACTTCACGAACAAAAATAAAATTTAATTTCATGGCCTTCTTTTTGCTATCATCTGCCCGGTGAAAGTTGAAATCGTACCGGAAGCGTGTTTCTGGGCATCTTGAGGGTGACGGAAACATTGTCTCCGGGAAATAACGGCATCCACAAACCGCTATATGACAATCAAAGGAGAAAGAGGTGGAGCAAAAGAAGATTCTGCTGGTGGATGATATCGGGCTTTTTATCGCGATGGAAAAAGAATACCTGCGCCGGGAAAACTGCGTCCTTCTGTCTGCCCGCAGTGCCAGGGAGGCTCTCGAAAAAACGAAAGCCGAAAAACCAGACCTGATTTTCATGGATCTTTACATGCCCGACGGTGATGGCGATGAGGCGTGTCAGGCCATTAAATCCGACCCGGAACTGCGCCATATCCCGGTGGTCATGGTCACGAACAGTCAGGACGAAAAAGACCAGAAACGCTGCCAGAAAGCGGGTTGCGACGATTACATCAACAAGCCGATCGATCGCAATATCTTTTTGACCACGGCTTACCGTTTTCTAAAAATAGCCGATGAAGACATTCGCCGTCAAAAGGTGAACCTGAATGTTTTGTACGGACCGGATCAGGATCAGATGGTGCAGCGCAGGAGTATTGATCTGAGCCCCGGCGGCATGTTTATCGAGACGGATCGCCTGCTGCGCCGTGATACCGAGATCCATCTGGAATTTACCCTGCCCGGCGCCGGCGAGCCCATCCATTGCCGCGGCCGTGTAGCCTGGGCCAACCACAAGAACTGGCTGCACAAAGCCGATGCCCCGCCGGGCCTGGCCGTTCAATTTGTGGATATGCCTCCGTCTTCGCAGGAGATGATCAGGCATTTTCTACGCACCAGCCCCGAATAAGCCCCAAGGAAACAGCATGCAGCTGCTGGCCAGCAAATGACCTAACGGGCGTTGGCAAGCAGGATGGCACGGATGGGGGCGGGATACCCCTCGATTGTTTTACCCGCCTCACGGGGATGGAGAAAGTCCTGCAGCGACTCCGTCTGAATCCATTCGGTCCGGCGCTGCTCGGCGACGGTGGTCGGGGTGATGTCGATGCAGCGGATGTTTTCAAAGCCTGCCCGCTGCAGCCAGTGGGTCAAACAGGTGACCGTGGGCAGGAAATAGACGTTGTTCATCTTGGCGTAACGCTCGGCAGGACAGAGCGCCATGTCTCCCTCCCCCTCGATAATCAGCGTTTCCAGCACCAGCTCGCCGCCCCGACGCAGATTGTGGCGCAACTCCATGAGGGCATCAATGGGCGAGCGGCGGTGATAGAGAATACCCATGCAGAAGATCGTATCGAAGTAGCGCCGCAGCAGGGGCATTTCCTCAAACTTGGCAGGCAGACCATAGACGTTGGGGACGCGAGCGTAGTGCTGAAGCAGGCGAAACTGGAAGTAGAAGGTGAGATAGGGCTCTAGGCCGATAACGCAGCGGGCGCCCTCCCCGGCCATGCGGTACATGTAATAGCCGCTGCTGCTGCCGACATCAAGGACTTTGCGATCACGCAAAGGAGCGAGGTGGTCCTTGACCCGGTCCCATTTTAAAGACGAGACCCATTCACTGTCGATATCGATGCCAAAGAGAGAGAAAGGTCCTTTGCGCCAGGGGCTGTAACTTTTGAGGGCCTCCAACAGCAGACCGGCGGCGGCTTCATCCAGGTCTGCTGCCGTGCCGATGCGGACAGCGTCGGCGTTCAATTCGACAGAAGAGGCGGTCAGCTCCGGCAGTTCTGCAAAAGTGCGCAGGTAGCGCTGCCCTTTGACATCCACCTGGCCGATGTACTTTTCCTTGCGATCCAGAAGTTCGGCCAACGCTCCCGCGTAAGGGGTCAGTTCCAGCGCCTCGATGTCGCGGACGAGATCATGCATGCCCATCCTCCTTCTGGCCGATGAGGGAGGCAAAATTAAACCACTTGAGCCAGACGTCCAGACGGACAAAGCCCGCCGCGCGCAGTCGCTGCACGTGATCCTCCAGCGTTTCGGGAATCAGCACGTTTTCGAGAGCTTCGCGCTTCTGGCTGATTTCCAGCTGCGAATAGCCGTTTTCCTTTTTAAAGCGATAGTAGAATTCCTGCTGCATGGCATCAAAGGCAGCATCAGCATGGACGACCTTCTCGGTCAACAGCAGGATGCCTCCCGGCCTCAGCGCCTCGTAAATCCGACCGATCAGGGCCGTACGGTCAGCCAGAGGCAGAAACTGCAAAGTCAGGTTGACGATGATGACCGAGGCGTTAGCCAAAGGAATCTCGCGCACGTCACCAAGCAGCAGCTGCACATCCTGCTGCCGGGCATGATCCTGCAGACGGTTCCGGTAGGCGTCAAGCATGGGGGCTGAGTTGTCCACGGCGATCATGTCAAAGGGCACCGCAGCCAGCTCCTGGCAGAGACAGAGGCCCAGATTCCCGTTGGAACAGCCGAGGTCGTAGATATGGCTGCCCGGCTGGTAGTAGCGGGCGGCCAGTTGGGCCTGTCGGCGAATGTTCTCGCGATAGAGCGGAACCGAACGGCCGATCATATCATCAAAAACACGGACGACCTGCTCATTGAAGGCAAAGGGCTCGACCTGTCCTTTTTTTTCCGCAAAAACCTTATCCTGCTTCATTTTGTATCCTTGACGTACGCCGGTCACATGCCGTCGTCGCTTTTGAGCAAGACCCGCAGCTTGGCGATTTTGCGTTCCACAGCCTTTTGTACCCGCTCTTCACCAAACATGTAGGTCAATTGACCGACCATGAGAGTGACGTCAGCCAATTCTTCGATAATGACCTCTTCTTCGACTTTGCCCCGCTTGAGATGCTTGAGGGAGGCAATCAGCTCGGCGCATTCCTCCACGGCCTGATCGTATTGGGCCTCTTCCCCCCACTTGGCAAGGGTGGCCCGATAGAGTTCCTGATAATCCATCATCATCCTTTTCAGGCAGGCAAAAGAAACAGAGGGGAAGCGCGCCTCCCCTCTGTGGTCCAGTCTGCAATCGCATGGGGTTGTCCCGCTTATTTTTCCAGGGGGAGAGCTGCTTTTCGCCAGGCGGCCATCTGCCCGTCGAGAAGTTCGGCCCGATAGCCTCGTTTGACCAGCAACGTGCGGGCCATTTCGGCCCGCGGCCCGTGTTCACAGACCACGACAACGAGAACCTGCCGGTCCTGGGGCAGCCGGGCCAAACGAAATATGATTTTCCACAGGGGGGCATGCAGGGCGCCGGGAATATGGCCGCTGCGGTATTCGAAGCCGCTACGTACATCGACGACGCAAGGTGGCTGCTGACCGCGCAGCCTCTTGTTCAGGTCGGCAGCTTTCATTCACTTCCCCCGCCGAAATGATTGATGTGAATACGCTCGCTTTTAAGGCTCGACGCCGGATGGCCGGCCTTTTCTTCCCCCGGATAACCAAGTCCGATAATTGCCTCCACCCGGTAGTTTTCTGGAATATCGAGGAGTTCCCGGACAACCGACTCGGCACTTTTCTGCTCGTCGTGGGGACGCAGCCGAATCTGCACCCAGCAGCTTCCCAGGTCGAGGGATGCGGCCGTCAGCTGCACAATAGTGGCGGCGATGGCGCAATCCTCGATCCAGACATCGCTTTTGCTCTCGTCAGCGCAGATGACCAGGGCCAGGGGCGCGCCGGCAAGAAAAGTCGAACCATGCTGCTTGGCTCGCGAGAGCCCTTGCAGCAGCTCGGGTCGGGTGACCCACAGAAATTCCCAGGGGTCGTTCCCACGAGACGAATAGGTGCGCAGCACCGCTTCGGTTAGCAGGGCGACCTTGGCGGGTTCGACGGCCCTGTCTTCAAACACGCGGATACTTCGACGCTTCTGCAGCAAGGAGAGCAGCATGGGGACTTGGTTCAAAAGAGACTCCTCTTATCGTACGGGGTTAAAAACAACCTGCTCCTGAGCCTGCTCCAGGCTCAATTCATAGCCGTCGACATCCACCAGCCGCAGGTTCCGCTGACAATGGTCGCAATGAAAAGCCCAGTAGGTCGCCGGGACGTTGACCGTTCGCCCTTGGGCATCCTTCTGAAACTTAACGCTGTCGAACTGACGCCAATCCGTGAGCTTACGCCGGCAGTGCGGGCAGAAAGGGCGAATTTTTCGATCCCACAACACCTCAAACTGATGGACAAAACGACGATACTTCCAGCGTTTGTACAGAACCCAGAGCAACAGCATGCCGGCCAATCCGCCGGCCACTGCCAGAACCACAACAGGAAGAGAAAAACTGCCTTCGGCTAAAAAATTCAAAACCAGCCTCCTTGCCGGCACACCATTTCAACGCGGGTGATGGCCTACAAATGGCGACAGAATAACTCCTGGGACGGAAGGCTGTCAATTCCTTCGAAGAGCGGTTTTGCCTTGCATTATGGCATCGCCGCGATATGCATGTAAGGAGAGGGACAGAACCACCATTGAAAGAGGCAGGTCAAATAAAGGAGGAAACAAGAAATGAAAAAGACATGGATAACCGCAGGAGCGCTTCTGCTGCTGTGCGCCTGCAGCTTTCCCACCTATGAATGGCGCCATCCGCAGGGACTGGCTCAGACAGTCCTCGAACAGGACAAAGAGGAATGCTACCGCTACGCCAACCAGGCGATCCCCCCTTCGTACTACTACGACGATCCCTTTTTATGGGGCGACCCGTACGGGGATATGTACTGGCCCTATCATCGCCATCCTTATTATCCCCATAGCTTCAGCTATCACTATCCCGGCTATTGGGGGTTCTCCTCCCACTTTTACTTCCGTTACCGCGACGATATCTTCAAGGCCTGCATGAAAGGCAAAGGCTGGCGCCTTGAGCGGGTAGAAGAGAACAGCAGTAAAAAGTGATTTACTGAAAAAGGGCCCAGATCAAGACGCCGACCATATACAATACGACCAGAATGCCCAGGAAGATGAGAACCGCCGCCACCGGGGGATAGGTTTTGCCGTAGAGTCTTTTTAGGGGTGTGGCGGGCTGTAGAAACTCCTCCTCCACCGCCGCCAGAATCTCCTGATTACGGTCAGGCATAATGGATCGGAGGCCGGTGACGAAGTCTTCGGCGGAAAACTTGCGGGTCTTTTTGGGCGCGACGACAAGCAGGGTGCGCTGCTGCGGCGGGATTTGCTGTTCCACCGTCAAAAAGGTGGAGAAGAGATCCAGATTGAAGGATTTGCCGTATTTGGCTCCCTCCAGACGCAGAAGCCAGGTTTCATCGGCAAAGTGCTCACGCACCGCTACCCCCGTCGGCAGTTCCGATTTTTCCCGGATCAGCTCCCATCCAGCCAATAGCCGTTCAGCCATCATCCCTCCTCTTAAGTTGCCTGAAGACGCTTAAAGCCAGGACGTTACGCCATCTTCCTCCATCAGTCAACAAGGCGCCAGTTCAGACGGTTCATTCTTCAAATAAAAACCCGCCGAGGGGTTACCCGGCGGGCTGGAAAGAAACTTAGCTGGTGTCGGATCAGGACAGCCTGCCGCCCTGAATACCAATTTTGATGGTCTGCAGGGGGATGTCCTTGCCGCTGGCGGCCAGCGCCTGCCGGACGATGGCGACCAGCCCGGAACAGCAGGGCACTTCCATGTGCAGGACGGTGAGGCTTTTGATATCGTTTTTCATCAGCATCTCGGTAAGCTTGTGCAGATAGGCCTGGCCGTCATCGAGTTTGGGGCAGCCGATGAGCAAGGCTTTGCCCTGCAGAAAATCCTTATGGAAGTCGGCGTAGGCAAAAGGTACGCAGTCGGCGGCAAAGACCAGCTCGGCCCCTTGCAGAAAGGGGGCGGTCGGCGGCACCAGGTGCATCTGCACCGGCCACTGACGCAACTGGGACTGACGCGTGCCCGCTTCGGTATTCGCGTCGTCTTTAGGCGCGGAAAAGCTGCGCAGGGCAGAACCGGGGCACCCTCCGCCGGCAGGCGGTGTTATCGTCATGACGCGCGATCCCGGGCAGCCGCCCCCATGTCCATGTCCGTGCCCTTGACCCTGGGCCGGCGCTGCGGGTTTTGGGGTGGACTTTTGCAGATGTTCCTCGACGGCCTCTTCGTCAAAGGCGTCGGCCTGACGCTTTTCAATCGTAATGGCCCCCTGCGGACAGTCGCCCAGGCAGGCACCCAGGCCGTCGCACAGATTGTCGGCCAAAAGGTGCGCCTTGCCGTCGATGATCTGGATCGCTCCTTCGGCGCAGGCGGGGACGCAGAGGCCGCAGCCGTCACATTTTTCTTCGTCGATTTTGACAATTTCCCTGATCATGATGCGCTCCGTTCATTATTGAGAGGATAGATTGTTTTCCTTTTATGGTTTCCACCTTATAAAATTCTCGGTGCCGTCGCCTTGACCGGCATCAAAAAAACGCGATTGCCGCCGTCTTTTTAAAAAAAATAATGCCAGAGCAGATCCAGACGTCCCCGCATGATGAGTCTTTTCCCGGAAAAACGCATGATTTCCCGCACCTTCTCCCGATGCCCAGGCCGGTAGCAGTGAATATGGCACCCCTTGCAATCCGGCTTGGGGTCGAGAGGACACTTGATACGCCGGCTAAAAGCGTACTCCAGAAACTCCTGACATTCAGCACAAAGAGTAAAGCGTGAGAGATCCATGCCGGCAAAAACCGGCGATGTCCTCTCCCCCTCGTGGTGAGCTTGGCAGTATACCGAGGTGAAAAGTGCTAAAACGCGCAGATCTTTTTTTTCTTTGCGGGTCATGGTTCCAATCTCCCGGAGCGGTGAATGACGTGTCGAACAAAGCATAAGCCAAAAGGCGAGGTCATTCTTTGACGGCCGTCAAATTTTGCCGAAGATTAGGCCAGAAGGGGAAAAACGATGGGAAAGTGAAACGAGCGGGAGTGTCGGCAGACGCTTATTCTTTATAGGTCTGGGCGAGATCTTCGAGACGGTCACGGTCAAGAATGTCGATAACCTTGCCATTGACGGCAATCAGCTCGTCGTCGGAGAGCTTGCGCAGGGTGCGTGAGAGAGTTTCACTCACCGTACCGAGATTGGAGGCCAGCTGGGTCTTGGAAATCTCCAATTCGATGCGGCTGTCCTCATCCCCGGCCACTTCGAGCAGATAGCGGGCCAGCCGGGCAGGCACATCCTTGAAGGTCAGCTCCTCGATCTGCGTGGTGAATTGGCGCAAAAAGCGGGAAAGACCGGCGATCATATTGATGGCGATACGCGAATGTTCGTGCAGGAGGGTGAGGAATTCCTTCTTGGGAAAGAAGATGACCTGGCTGGCCTGAAGCGGTTCGGCATAGGCAGGATAGAGGCCGTTGCCAAAGATGGCCGCCTCGGCAAAGGTGCCGCCGGGGTGGATGATGTGCAGGATACGCTCTTTTCCCTCGGGCGAAAGCTTGTAGATCTTCACTTTGCCGCTGAGCAGGACATAAAAACCCAGCGCTGGCTCCCCATCGGCAAAAAGGACTTCGCCCTTGGCGTGCTGGCGCACCTTGCCGACCTGTTGCAGATAAGACAAGTCTTCTTCGGTCACACCGGCGAAGATAGGGCATTTTTTCAAAATCGCATCGATATCCATAGCAGGCGGATAGTAGCAGAGAGGGCGGTGGACAACAAGATGCAAAAGAAAATAAAAAAATCCAACCCCAGGCGGTGCCTGTCTTGGGTTGGATTTCTGACTCCTGAAGATGCAGGAGGTTTTCTTTGTTGGTGCGAAGGGGGGACTCGAAATGAAACATTAACTATTTGGAAATGTTTTTGTGAGGTAGGCTGGAAAAAGTGGACACCAATTTGTTAGCCTACCTCAGGGGTGGATGTTAGCTGCTGCGGTTTTCGCAGCATCGGTAGGTCTTGTCTTGAGAGATAACCGGATTTGTTCGCTGGGGAAATACTGGGAAAGGTCTGAAGGAATCTTGATGCGGTAGTAGTTTCCAGAGGTACAAAAGCATACATCCAACTCTCCAAGGCTAACCAGAGATGTCACAACTGGTGTCACACATGATGTGTTGGATTCATAACTTCTTGATTTAACAAGCTAATTCTTACTTGGCGCCAAAAAGAGAGACTCTGCCTACAATATTTTCTTTTGCAATTCCAGAAACTTATAAATGCAACCACATATCAAATTGCAGCGAAATTACCCTGATTTGCAACCATTTTCCGCTATTTTCCAGACATGCCTGGCAGGCGGCAATAACGCTCCCCTGTGGCCTATCGACCGATTTGACCTGAGCCTAGCAAACAGGCCCCAGTTTATCAACTTCGGCGAGAACGACCTCTGCCGCTTTGATCAGGTCATCGACCAGTTGTTTATTGATGTCCAGATACCCCTCGTATTCACCACGATTGCGCATGTGATGACAATGGTCCAGCACCCTCCAGACCTTTGCTTCTAGCCCCAAGGTATGTGTCAAACACTGGAAGACGATATACCGGCTATCCGACCGGTAACCCTGCCAGCGTAGTGCGGCCAGAGAAAGCGCGTGGGACGCATTATATGCCAGGTCAAATCGACTCTCGAGGGCCAGGCTTTCGTTACGTGCGTCGTGCAGACGAGCACGCCCGGACTTGACCAACCCATCGAATTCACCCTGATCGCCGGGTTCGGCTTTCAGTTTATTCGTTCTGACCAGATTATCGAGTTGTAGGGATGTCATTTTCTGATCCGATCACGAATATTTTCGACTGGTCAATGATGCGCTTGATGAAGTTATTGTCTGACATCAGCTTGTTCTGAAACTCTTCAATCTTGTATATCGTCGGATTGACTTTCCGCCCTAGCCTTATTTCTGCAAAATCAAATAGATCCAAAACCTCAGAGTAAGACAGCTCGTTTGAGATGACCAGGACGTCGATATCGCTGCTGGCGTGGTCCGCTTCTTTGGCGACCGAACCGTAGATAAAGGCCAGCTTTATTTTGTCAGCGTAACCTGCAAGGGCTTCCCTAAGTACATCCGCCAAACCAAACGTCTTCTGGACAATGCCTCGCAACTCTTCAAAAATTGGCGCCTGATCGTTGGCTCGATAATGCTTCTGGTTGCCGATCTGCTCGACAGTCAGCAACCCCACTGCTGAAAACTTTTCCAGTTCCCGCTGGACAGTCCCAGTCCCAACTCCCGCCAGGCGCACTATCTCCTTGGCATAGAAGCTCTTATCGGGTCGTCCGAACAAAAGACTCAGTATCTGCCTTTGTGTCTTGGAGAAGAGCACATCACCCAGACTGTATGTCTCATCATTTTTCGTTCCCATATTGGGTACTATAGTTCCCATTTTGGGTTCTGGCAAGAAAATATTTCATGGACTCAGACAGCGAACCTGTTCGCAAAGCCTTTGCATCATTGAGCGCACGGTGTGACGCTATCAGGACATTTATCCTCTCTGGAGGTAGAGCTTCAGTACGTTAGAGAACAAACGTATTCTGAACAGGGGGGGTGGACGTTAGCGCTGCAGTTTTTACTGCATCGGAAATGTCTGGTCTTGAAAGATATTCTAAGAAGGTTTATGGGGAAGTACTGCGAGAGGTCAGAAGGGATCTTGATGCGGTAATAGTAAGTACTGTTACGTTTCCACAGGTACAAAAGCATAAATCCAACTCTCCAAGGGTAACCAGCAGTATCACAACTGGAATCACACATGATGAGTTGGATTTATAAATGCTTGATTTAACAAGCTAATTATTACTTGGTGCCGAAGGGGAGACTCGAACTCCCACGGGACTACTCCCACTAGACCCTGAACCTAGCGTGTCTACCAATTCCACCACTTCGGCTTGAAACGTGCGCTTTTATAACAAAAGGATTTGGCCAATGCAACAAAAAAAAACACAAAAAAAGAGGGCGGCCGAAAAACTATAGAGGCCGCAAAGGGGGCACCAGCACGGAGGTAAAACGGCTGACCGTCACCAGTCCCGGGCGCGCGCCTTTCGGTTTGTGCACAGCCTTCCCTTCGGCGACCATCACCTCGACTTTAATGGCGTCTTTGCCTCGTGAATAGCCGGCGGCGATACGGGCGGCGAAAAGCAGGTCTTCCGTCGGAATATCGCCAGCATGCTGTCCCCTTTTGAGAACGACGTGGGCGCCCGGCATATCCCGGGCATGAAACCACAGATCGTCGGCGGCGGTCAGGTGACGACTGACATAGTCGTTGGTGCGGTTGTTCTTCCCCCAGCAGATGGTAAAATCGCCGGGACTCTGCAGCCGACGCACCTGCTCCTTGGGGTCGCCGGGGCGACGGCTGGCCCGCCAGCGTTCATTGGGCCGAATCACCCCGGCCTCTTCCAATTCCGCACGGATAGCGGTGAGTTCCTCGGCTGTATCCGCCTCTTCGAGAGCATAGAGCATTTCCTGCAGCCACTCTTTTTGCTGTCGGGCTTCTTCCCGTCGCCGCACAAGATGAACTTCCCCCCGCTTGCCTTTCTTAACGCGGCGAAAATAACGCTCGGCATTTTCCTGCGGCGAGAGTAAAGGATCAAGCCCTATGGTAACCGGACGGGGTGGTTCGGCGTGATAATCTTCCACGGTAACAGTTTCCATGCCACGCCGGATTCGATAGAGGTTGGCTACCAACAGTTCGCCGAGCTGCCGTTGCCGCTCAAGCCCGCCCAGACTCTCCTTTTCCTGCTCGAGTTTCTGCAAGAGCCTGTCAACGCGCCGAAGCCCTCGCCGCAGCGCCTCCTGCATCTCTTCCTGGCCGCCGGCGTTTCCCTCGGCACCTTCCAGCTCGCCATAAAAACAGTCGGCGGCGGCTGCAAAGCTGGCAAAGGGGCGCTGGCGGCTCACCTCCAAAAATTGCACATCGAAGGGAAGCAGCAACGAGCGGCCTTCGATCTCCACTATCTGGGGGACAAGCGGCGCCAAAAGCCAGCGCTGACGAAAGGACTCCAAAACCTCCTTGGCGGGCAAGCCAAGACGGACTCCCGCCGCCAGATCGCGTGCCACCAGAGGGGTCATGGGGGCGATTTCCCGCTTGAGCCAACCCTCAAATTCATCGGCCTGCCAAAAAGCCTCGGGAACCTGCAGGGATACATCGGCCAGCAGCGTACGCGGACGGGCTTCGGGCAGATGGTAGGGATTTCCCGGCATGAGTGCGCGCTCGCCGACAGCGCGGGTTTCGCGTTTAAGACAATCGACAATGCAATCATGAGCATCGACCAGAATCAGGTTACTGCGCCCGCCCAGCAGTTCGGCCATCAGCCGATACGGGTTGTCCTCCTCGCCGGCGAAGGTCAGCTGTACCACCCGTTCGCCGGGAATCTGCTCGATGGCAAGCAGCCGGCGAAGTCGCGCCCGCAGCAACTGACAAAAACGCGGCGGTGAGGCGGGATTGGGGAAGGTTTTTTCGGTAAGATGCAGACGACTAACGCGAGGGGCGGTGGAAAGGAGAAGGCGCCGGTCGCCGTGTCGGTTCCAGAGCCGCAGGATGATATTCTCGGCATCCGGCTGATAAATCTTACGAATCAGGGCGCCGGGAAGGAGTTCCTCCAATTCCCGCACCATGGCCGCGATGGCAAAATTATCCATGTTCACGTCGTATTCCGCCTTTTCCGGAAGATGAGCCGTCGGGCTTTGACCACCTGGTTACTAGAGCCGTTGCACTGAGGATAACCAAGTCACCCAGGGCACTCAAGTTTTTCATTTAAAAACACTCTCAATCTGCTATCATATCCGACCTGCGCATTACCTGACATCAGACCCATCTTCGTAAAAGGGAGGTCCACTATGGACAAAAATTGGAAACTAGAGACCTTGGCCATTCAGGCGGGCTACAGCCCCAAGGCTACGGAACCGCGTATCGTCCCTATCGTGCAGAGCACGACTTTTAAATACGACAGCGCCGAACATGTGGCCAAACTGTTCGATCTGGATGCCGCCGATCCTTTTTACACCCGCCTCGGCAACCCGACGACGTCGGCCTTCGAAGGCAAGATTGCCGCCATGGAAGGAGGCGTCGGCGCGCTGGCGACCTCGGCTGGCCAGGCCGCCTCGACGCTCTCCATCCTCAATATCTGCCGGTCCGGCCAGCACATCATCTCGGCCAGCACCCTGTACGGTGGCACCTACTCTCTCTTTGCCAACACCCTGCCCAAGATGGGGATTGAGGTCACCTTTGTCGACCCCGAGGCGCCCCTGGACGAACTCAAGAAGCACTTCCGCGCCGAAACCCGTGCCATCTTTGCCGAAACTATCGGTAACCCCGGCCTGAATGTGCTCGATTTCGAAAAATTCTCCGCCCTGGCCAAGGAGATGAGGGTTCCTCTCATCATCGACAACACCTTCGGCACCCCTTACCTGTGCCGCCCTTTCGAGCACGGCGCCCATATCGTCATCCACTCCACCACCAAATATATCGACGGCCACGCCACCAGCGTCGGCGGCGTCATTGTAGACAGCGGCACCTTCGACTGGAGCTCGGGAAAATACCCGGAACTGACGGAGCCCGATTCCAGCTACCACGGTCTGCGCTACGTGGAAAAGTTCGGTCCGCTGGCTTATATCATCAAGGCTCGGGCGCAACTGATGCGCGACATCGGCACCACGCCGGCACCGCTGAATTCTTTTCTGAACAATCTCGGCCTCGAAACCGTCGCGCTGCGCATGGAACGGCACAGCTACAATGCCCTGAAACTCGCTCAGTACCTGGAGGAGCATGCTGACGTCACCTGGGTCAACTACCCCGGTCTACCCAGCCATCCCAGCTACAGCCGAGCCCAGAAATACCTGCCCAAGGGAGCCAGCGGCGTGCTGACCTTCGGCATCAAGGGGGGGAAAGAGGCCGGCATCAAATTCATGGAGAGCACCAAGCTTATCGCCCTGGTCGTACACGTCGGGGACGCCCGCTCTTGTGTCCTGCACCCCGCCAGCACCACCCATCGTCAGCTCACCCCGGAACAGCAACGGGCTTCGGGTGTGTCCCCCGACCTCATCCGCCTTTCCGTCGGCATTGAACACATCGACGACATTATTGCCGATGTCGAACAGGCCCTGCAGGCCAGCCAAAAATAAGCTTTCCTCCTCATGTTTTCTTTAAAACGGGCCTTTACGGGCCCGTTTTTTTTGTTCTCTCACTGGGCATTTGCTTTCCGATATTTTTTCTGATATTTATCCAGACATTCTTTATCGTTTCCATAGGGTTTACAGCGCCCCGAAACGAAGTAATATTTCAGGGATTCATACGCTGTTGGCCCAGACCATTTTGCCTGGAGGTTGAAATGTCCGAGATCAAAAGAGGAATTGGCACACAGGCCCTGCATGGCGGCCAGAAACCGGATCCCACCACCCGCTCACGGGCGGTGCCGATTTACCAGACAACATCCTACACCTTTGATTCCACCGCGCATGCCGCCGGGCTTTTTTCCCTGGAGCAGCAGGGAAACATCTATACCCGCATCATGAATCCCACCACCGACGTGCTGGAACAGCGACTGGCGGAGATGGACGGCGGCAGCGGTGCCCTGGCGATGGCCTCGGGTTCGGCGGCCATCAGCCTGACCATCCTCAATCTGGCCAGCGCCGGCGACAATATCATCGCCTCCAGTCACCTTTATGGCGGCACCTACAATCTGTTCAACCACACTCTGCGCCGCTTCGGCATCGGTGTGCGTTTTTTCGACCCGGCCACCCCCGAGACCTTGCCGGCTCTCATCGATGAACGGACGCGGGGGATTTTTCTGGAGACCATCCCCAACCCCAAAAATTGCGTCATTGAGTTCGCGACCATCGGCACCATCGCCCGGGAAAATGGCGTTCCCCTGATTGTCGACAACACGGTGGCGACACCGGTTCTTTTCCGTCCCGTCGAGCATGGAGCCAACATCGTCTGCTATTCGCTGACCAAGTTCATCGGCGGCCATGGCACCAGCATCGGCGGCGCCGTCGTCGATCTGGGCAATTTCGACTGGGACAACGGACGCTTCCCCGAGTTCACCACACCCGACCCGAGCTACCACGGCCTCGCCTATTACCCCGCCCTGGGAGCACAAGCGTTTATCCTGAAGATGCGCCTGACCCTGCTGCGTGACCTGGGGCCCAGCATCTCACCGTTCAACAGCTTTCAGATTCTCCAGGGCATTGAGACCCTGCACCTGCGCATGCCGCGCCACTGTGAAAACGCGCTGGCCCTGGCCCGCCACCTGGAGCAGCATCCCGACGTGGCTTGGGTCAACTATCCGGGACTGCCCAGCCATCCCGACCATGAACGCGCCCGCCAGTACCTGCCCCAGGGCCAGGGCGCCATCCTCGGCTTTGGCATCAAGGGGGGCAAAGAGGCGGCGGCACGCTTTATCGATCATGTGCAGCTTGCCAGCCACCTGGCCAATGTCGGCGACGCCAAAACCCTGGTGATCCATCCGGCCTCAACCACCCACCAGCAGCTTACCCCCGAAGAACAGCAGTCCGCCGGGGTGACGTCCGATTATATCCGGGTCTCCGTCGGCATCGAAAGCATTGAGGATATCCTGGCCGACTTTGACCAGGCCCTGCAAGCGGCCCGCACCTAGCGGTGAGGCGGTTTGCTCCAATCACCGGCATCCTGCCTTGACAGGACAATGGGCAGGATGCCGGCGAACCCACGAAACACCTGCCACCCTACCCCGTTTTTATTGCCAATCTCGCCCGCCCATGCTAAGCTCCCTGCCGCTTCTATCCCCTCAATTCCCTGATGCAACGGCCTATGAAAAAACGTTTTTTCAAAAATCGCCTTGAGTATATTCTCTTTCTCCCCCTAGCCTTTCTGGCCCGGGTGCTTCCCCGCAATGTCGCGCTGGGTCTGGGTGCTCAGCTGGGCTGGCTCAGCCAGTATCTGTTGCCCAAGCGCGCCAAGCAGGCGCGGGACAATCTGCTTCAGGCCTTCCCCGACATGTCCGCGGCCGACCTGCAGCAGACGATCGACGATATGTTTCGCCATTTAGGCAAAAGCGGCATGGAGATGTTGCAGCTCGATCAGTTCCGCACCGACGAGGATGTAAAAGAATATTTCACGTTCCATGGGCTGGAAAATCTGCAGGAAGCGCAGGCGCTAGGGAAAGGGCTGTTCATCCTCACGGGCCATCTCGGGTTCTGGGAAGTGGGAACCTTCTTTCTGCCCCGCCTCGGCGTTCCCGTCGACTTTGTCGCCAAGAAGATGAAAAATCCGTATATCGACGCCTATTTCAGAAGGCTCCGCGAGGCTGGCGGCGGCCAGGTGATCGAGGCCAAGCACGGTGCCCGCCGCATCGTCAAAGCGTTGGGAGAACAGCGGGCCGTCGCTATATTGCTGGACCAGCACATCTCCCCCCCCGCCGGCATCAAGGTCGACTTTTTCGGGCGGCCGGCCTATACCACCCCGATTATCAGCCAGATCGCCATGAAGCTGGGAACCCCGGTGGTACCGGCTTTTTCCTATCGCAAGGACGACAATCACTACGACATCGTCTTCGAACCGATGCTGCTCTTCGACAAGGACAATAGCGAAGAGGCGGCTCGGCGCAACACCCAGATTCTCACCGACCACATCGAAGCCGCCGTGCGCAAAAAGATCACCCAGTGGTTCTGGGTCCATAAGCGTTGGCGGGCTTGAGCCATCCTTATGACTGCACCGCCCCTCCCTTTTCATATTGTGCTCATCGAGCCCGAAATTCCGCCCAACACCGGCAACATCGCCCGCCTGTGCGCGGCCACCGGCACCCACCTGCATCTGGTGGGCAAGCTCGGCTTTTCCCTTGACGACAAGTACCTCAAGCGAGCCGGTCTCGACTACTGGCCAGCCGTCAAGCTGCAGCGCTGGCCAGCGCTGGCGGACCTGCAGCAGGCTTTCCCCGAGGGCCGCTTTTGGTACACCTCAAAAAAGGCGACACGCTCCTACGTGCAGGCCGAGTTCCGGCCCGGAGATTTTATTGTTTTCGGAAAAGAAACGGAAGGACTGCCGGAGGAACTGCTCGAACAAAACAGCGAAAACACCCTTCGCATCCCGATCTTCTCGCCGGATGTGCGCAGTCTGAACCTGTCGACAGCGGCGGGGATCGTACTGTACGAGGCCCTGCGGCAGGCGGGACGCCTCAGCTGACGGATCTTTTCTCCTCACCGCGGCCCAGGCGGGCCAGCGCCCGGTCATGCCAGCGGGACAGCAACAGCAAAGCCGCGACCGCCCCCACCAACGCCCAGAACATATCCCACTGTGTATCCCAGATATCCCCTTGCAGAGAGAGAAAAGCGTCGGCGGCGGTGCCGGTAAGGACGGACATCCACCATTCGACCAGCTCATAAAAGGCGCTGATAGCCAGACAGACGCAGGTGACCAGGAAAAAGAGCCAGCCACCCGGCCGCAGGGGCGAGGTACGCAGGAGGATTTCCCGGGCCACAATGGCCGGGACGAAGCCCTGGGCCAGGTGCCCGACACGGTCGTAGTAGTTGCGCTGCAGATCGTAGGTGTCCTGCAGCCAGTTGAACAGGGGCACCTCGGCATAGGTGTGGTGACTGCCGACAATCAGGATGGCGGCATGCAGCCAGACAAGAACATAGGCGAGATTGGTCAAACGGAAGGTGCGATAGGTCAAAAGAAGGACGATCAGGGCGACAATGGCCGGAAAGGCTTCGAGAATCCAGATAAAAATGTCGGCCGGCTCGATGACGGACCAAACCAGCAGAGCCAGCAGACTGGCTAGCAGAAAAAGATGAAGGACCCTGTCTCTGGTTGACGTCGCCATCGCTGCTCCTGCCCAAAAGACGATTTACCCCTCTTCCCCGGCCTGCTGTTTTTCAAACTCGAGCAGCCATTGCTTCGTACTCAAGCCCTGCCCCCCCGAATAGCCTGTCAGCCTGCCGCCCCCTCCGACGACCCGATGACAGGGGACGATGATGGGGAAAGGATTGGTGGCCATGGCCCGCCCGACGGCCCGCGCCGCCTGGGGAGAGCCGGCCAGCGCCGCCAGTTCGCCGTAGGTCAGGGTGCGACCGTAGTCCACCCCCGACAACAGGGTCAACACCTTGCGGGTGAAGGCCGGCAGATTCGCCATATCGAGAGGCAACTCAAAATGCCGCCGACGTCCTTCAAAATAGTCGTGCAGCTGTTCTCTCGCATTTTGCAAAAGCGCACTTTCTTGTTCTCTGGCCTGAGGGTATTGGCGGAGAATCTGCTCCCTTATGATAGCCGGGTCTGATTGAAAGACAATCTCCACAAGGCTGTCTTGATCCTCGACAAGTCCAATCACTCCCACCGGGGAGTTCATCAGAGCAAAAAAGATATTTTCGCTTCTCAGAGTCATACTCGCCTCCCAAGCTTGCGCCGAATCAACGCATAGGCCTCGGCGGCTTGGGGTATGCGTACCACCATGCAACCGACTCCGTACACCAACATCCCTGTACTTACTGCGGCGAAGAGAACCGCCGCCTTGAGTCCGTGCCGGCCAGCCTCAGTCCAGGGACCGAATTGTAAAATGCTCCAGACCACGATTCCCATGAGCAGCGTAACGGGAATCAGACGCAGCAAATTCGTGATAACAGGCATCAATCCAAGCGGACCGGCCACCCGCCGTAGCATCCACAGCAGCAGAGCACCGTTGAAAACAGAGGAAAGGGTCAGGGCCAGTGCCAAACCGAGGTGCTTGAAAGGCCCCATGAGAGCCAGGCCCAGGCCGGCATTGACCAGCAGGGTCCAGAAGGATATCCAGACGGGGGTGCGGGTATTCTTCATGGCATAGAAAGCGGGAACCACCACACGGCTAATGCCGAGGAAAAAGAGCCCCGGTGCATAAAAGGCCAGGGCCAGAGCAGACTGGCGGACTTCCTCGAAACCGAAAGCGCCGGACATGAAAAACAGGCTGAAGACAGGCACTGCACACAACAGCAGACCGACCGCCGCCGGCAGGGTAAACAGGGCGATCAGGATGAGGGCAAATCGCAGCGACTCCTTGAGTCCGTCCATATCCCCAAGGGAGGCCTGACGGCTCATGGAAGGAAGCACGGCCTGGGCCAGGGAAACAATAAAGATCCCTTGCGGAAATTCAAAAAGACGCTGACCATAATAAAGGTAGGAGACGCTTCCTTCAGGCAAGAAGGAGGCCAGCAGACGCGTGAGGACGACGTTGATCTGATAGATGGCCACCCCGGCTATTCCCGGCAGCATCAGCGAGGCGATACGGCGTACCGCCGGATGGGAAAAAGAGAAATCGAGGCGCAGGCGGATCTCCGTCGCCTTGAGGGCCGGGAACTGCATGAGGAGCTGTAGCAGGCCGCCAAGTAGAACCCCGACCGCCAGGGCGGTGATAGGCACCTCGAACAGAGGGGAGAGGAAGATCGCGCTCAGAACCATGGCGATATTGAGCACCAGCGGCGAGACGGAGGGCCAGAAATAGCGGCCGTGGACGTTGAGGATCCCGGTAAGCAACGCCAGCAGACTGACGAAAAAGATATAGGGGAACATGATCCGATTCAGGTAATCGGTCAAGGCCAGTTTTCCCTCGATGCTGCCAAACCCGAAGCCGATAAAGCGTACGATATAGGGAGAGCCAAGCACACCGGCCAGGGTCACCAGGGTGAGTACGAGCAGCAGCAGCGTCCAGCAGATAGAGGCGACACGCCGGGCTTCTTCTGGCCCTTCCCTATGCAGAACATCGGAAAAAGTGGGGACAAAGGCCGCAGTCAAAGACCCTTCGGCGAAAAATCGGCGCAGCAGATTGGGGATGGTGAAGGCCATGAAAAAGGCGTCGGTCGCGAATCCCGCTCCGAAAAAGCCGGCTACCACCATATCGCGCACCAACCCGCCGATACGGCTCAGGCCGGTAGCCAGACCCATAATCCCCGTTGCCCTGGAAATGTGTCTTTTTTCTGACATGATGCTCGCCTGTCTGTCGTCGTTCATCTCCCAGGGCGTCCGTATCAGGCCTGGGCCTGCCTTCCCGAGGGGTCTCATACTGCCACAAAGAGGCTACAGCAGGTATTATTTTTTATTAATCCAAAGATTTACAGACACAACCACTTGATATACTGGCATTTTGTTAATTACATTAACTATTTTTTATATTGACATCCCGTCATAGAGAGTGCTATAAACGGGCCTTCGCAAGCAACATTAATACAAAAGAATCACTGGAGGATAGAACCTTGGCAAATCACAAGTCCGCGCTGAAAAGAAATCGTCAGAACGCCGTCCGCAACGCCCGCAACACGCACATCCGCTCGTCCATGAGAACCTTTGTCAAGAAGGTCCGTGAAGCTGTAGCCGCCGGTGATGCGGAAGCGGCCAAAGCAGCCCTGGCACAGGCCGTGCCTTTTATCGACAAAGCCTCCACCAAGGGGGTCATTCATAAGGCTACAGCCAGCCGTAAGATCTCCCGTCTGAGCAAGCTTGTCAACACCATGGGCTAAGAGAAGACCAGCCCGTGTGCAGATCAAACCCAAAGGGGGGGCCTTAGCCCCCCCTTTTTTTATGCGCTATGCTGATACTCAGGCCCCCATCACGTTAAGCACCAGCTCTTCCATAAGTGCTTCCGCATTGGCGCCACTTGATTTAAGAGCCACATCCGTCTGTAGAAACAGTTCAAATATGCGACGATATTGTCCCGCGGAAAAAAAGCCCGCCTGGGCGATCAGGCCATCGGCGAAATAAGGATTGACGCCTACCTGTCGGGGGATATCCCGGCGCGGCACGTTCTGGTCAAGAAGCTCCCTGATTTTCCAGAGGTTCCTGTAATGACGCGCCAACATGGTCAACAGGACTAAAGAAGCGACGCCATCCTCTTGCAGACGTCGCAAATATCGCAGGGCTTCCCCAGTCTGGCGTTTTCCCAGCGCATTGCCCAGATCAAAGACCGTGTCCACCCGGGTATCGGAGACAACCGCCTTCACTTCGGCCACATCAATTAAACGACCCTCCCCGACATACCCGTAAAGCTTGCTCAATTCGGCATCAATTTCCTGAAGATTGGTGCCTACCCGGCGGCAGAAGAGGGCTAATCCTTCTTCCGTGAAGCTCTTTTTCGCTTCCCTGACGTGGTTCTTGACGAAGGCCGGGATTTGATTGTCGTAGAGTGGCTTGAATTCAACCAGCTCACCGTGTTTTTTAAATTCCTGGAAAAACTTTCGCCGGGCATCGATCTTGTCGGCGACGAAGATCAGCACGGTTTCAGGGACGGCATCCTGCAGATAGGGAAGAAAAAGGTCCAGTTGTGCTGCAGACAGAAGTTGAGCATCCTTGATGATAATCAGACGACGGGCGGCAAAAACCGGGAAGGTCTGGGCAGCATCGAGAATATTTTCGACGGGGGCGTCCTTGCCATAATAAACGGTCAAATTGAAATCACGGGCTTCGGCCGGGACAAGGGCATCTCGCAGGGTCTCCAGGCAGCGGTCGCGCAAATAGGTTTCCGCCCCATAGAGAAAAATCAGTGGGGGCACCTTGCCATCGTCTACCGCCCGCAAAAGTTCAACATGAGTCATAACTTTTCATCCCGGTCAAAAGTTTTCAAGGATGCGAAAGTACAACTCTTCAGCCACGCGTTCGGCGATCAGGCTCTGGATTTCGCTTTCCCGGTCTTCCTGGACTCCTTTGTCCGGGTTTGTGCGGTATTCATCATCCCAGACAACCCGGCCCTTCCACAAGGCCTTGCCATCGGCAGCCTGCCGCAGGGTCGCCTGAACGGAAAGTGTAGCGCGATACTCAAGGATTCTGTCTTCGGGACCATAGGATACCGCCGAGGACGAATACCCCGTCACTGTCCCCGTCAAAACGACATCGGCGCCATCCCAGCTTTCGACAATCTCCATCTCGGGTTTGCGCGCAAACCTGGTCACCACGGCGTTGGTGACCAGGTCTTCCAGGTAAGGCTCAGCTGTCTTATTGCCGAACAGTTCGATATATAGTCTGTTTTCCCCTTCCGAAAAGCGATTGGTTTTTTCAGAAAACTGGTAGCCGCACCCGCCCAGAACCAGCAGGCAAAGGACCAGCAAAGGAAGAGCGGACCTCATGCCACCACCACGCTGACGAGACGGCCAGGCACCACGACGATCTTTCGAATCGTCTTGCCTTCAATGAAGCGCGCCACGTTTTCCTCTTCAATAGCCGCCGCCTTGATCGCCTCTTCCCCGGCGTCTACCGCGACCGTGATCTTGCCCCGCACCTTGCCGTTGACCTGCACGACAATGAGCTTTTCATCCTCCACCAAAGCCTCGGCGTCTACCTGGGGCCAGCCCGCCTCACTGAGTCGGTCCCGATGACCGATGAGGCTCCACAATTCTTCGGTGATGTGAGGCACAAACGGCGACAGCAGGCGCAGGACAGCCTCGATGGCTTCACGTACGGCGCCAGGATATTTCGCCTTTTCCTCAAAGCCGTACAGCGCGTTGACCAACTCCATGACAGCGGCAATGGCCGTGTTGAAGTGGAAGCGACCGTCGATATCCTCCGTCACCTTTTTGATCGTCCGGTGGGTCGCCCGGCGCAGATTTCTGGCGGCGCCATCCTGCTCGGGAGCGATGGAGGCAGCGCCCAGCAGGGCATGGTTTTCATAGACAATACGCCAGACCCGGCCCAAAAAGCGATAGCACCCTTCGACCCCCTGATCGTTCCATTCCAGATCTTTTTCGGGAGGAGCGGCAAAAAGGGTAAAGAGGCGGGCCGTATCGGCGCCATAACGGCTGATGAGGTTGTCGGGGTCGACCACGTTCTTTTTGGATTTGCTCATCTTCTCGTTGCGGCCGGTCACGGCTTCGGCCTGACAGCGGGTACACCTGTCTTCGACGACTTCTTCAGGATAAAGCCAGCCATGCTCAGGGCAGGAACGGGTTTCCATACACACCATCCCCTGTGTCAGGAGGTTGGTGAAGGGTTCGTCCACCTTCATCATGCCGAGATCGCGAAGGACCTTGGTAAAAAAGCGGGCGTACAGGAGGTGCATGACCGCATGTTCGATTCCGCCAATATATTGATCAACCGGCAGCCAGTACTCCGCCGCCGCTCTATCGACGGGACCGGAAGGAAAATCGGGGCAAGTGTAGCGGGCAAAATACCAGGAACTCTCGACAAAGGTGTCGAAGGTGTCGCATTCCCGCCGTGCCACTTCACCGCACTGGGGGCAGGTCACGCGGGCAAAATCCTGACTTTTGGCCAGAGGGCTTCCCCCCTCGCCGGTAAATTCAACGTCGGTAGGCAGCACCACCGGGAGATCCTGTTCGGGCACGGGAACAACACCACAGACGTCACAGTAGATGATGGGGATGGGGGTACCCCAGTAGCGTTGCCGGGAAACCCCCCAGTCGCGGAGACGATAGTTGACCGTCTTTTGGCCAATGCCTTCCTGCTGCAGATAATCGGCAATCTTCTCCTTGGCGGCTTCGTTCTCCAGCCCATCAAAAGCACCGGAGTTGACCATCAGTCCCGGACCAGTCCAGGCCTCGGTCATGGTCTCGGCCGCCAACGCGTCCCCTTGCGGCTGAATGACCACGACTTTGGGGAGGTCGTACTTTTGGGCAAACTCGAAATCGCGCTGGTCGTGGGTGGGAACGGCCATGACGGCCCCGGTGCCATAATCCATCAGCACGAAATTGGCCAAAAAGACCGGCATGCGTTTCTTGCTGACGGGGTTGATGCAATAGGCGCCGGTAAAAACACCCTCTTTATCCAGATCGTCGCTGGTGCGCTTGATCTTGTCCTGCTTCTTGATGCGGGCGATGAACGCCTCGACATCCTGACGCCGGTCAGCAGTGGCGATCTCAAGAGCGAGCGGATGCTCGGGAGCCAGACTCATGAAGGTCGCCCCGAACAGCGTGTCCTGCCGGGTGGTGAAGACACGGATCTTCTTGAGCGATCCTTCCAGCGGAAAATCGATTTCGCAACCCGTGCTGCGGCCGATCCAGTTTCTCTGCATGGTCAGCACCGGCTCAGGCCAGCCCTTGAGTTCTTCGATGCAGTCGAGCAGTTCCTGAGCATAAGCGGTGGTCTTGAAGAACCACTGCTCCAGTTCCTTGGGCACCACCTCGCTGTCGCAGCGCCAGCAGCACCCCTCTTCCACCTGTTCGTTGGCCAGAACCGTCTGACACTCGGGACACCAGTTGACGGATGAACTCTTTTTGTAGGCCAGCCCCTTTTCGTACATCTTGAGAAAGACGAGCTGTTCCCATTTGTAGTAATCGACATCACAGGTCGCCAGCTCGCGGTCCCAGTCGTAGGAAAGACCCATTTTTTTCAACTGGGAACGCATGTTGGCGATATTCTCATAGGTCCACTTGGCCGGATGGGTACCATGCTGGATGGCGGCGTTTTCCGCCGGCATGCCGAAGGCATCCCACCCCATGGGATGAAGAACATTGAACCCCTGCATCCGCTTGAAGCGGGCGACAACGTCCCCGATAGAATAATTGCGCACATGGCCCATATGGATACGACCCGACGGATAAGGGAACATCTCCAGGAGATAATACTTGGGCTTGTCGGAGAATTCTCCGACCTTAAAGGTCTTTTCCTCTTCCCATATCTTCTGCCATTTGCCTTCCAGGGTCGTGGCGTTGTAGCGCTCTTCCATAGTGCCTCCGAAATGTCACTTCACGGGGAAAAAACAGGAATACCGGCATGCGCCGGTATGGTTGTCTTCAATCAATAACCACGGCTCAGCACTGGCGCAGAGCGCCAGCACGGGCCGCAGAGAAACCGCCTTGCCCACAAGAGGATGGCGAAAACGGCTTACTTTTCGCGATAGGTGATTCGGCCACGGGTCAGGTCGTAGGGCGAGAGCTCTACGGTGACACGGTCACCAGGCAGAATGCGGATATAAAATTTGCGCATCTTTCCGGAAATGTGTGCCAGGACAATATGTCCGTTATCCAGCTTGACCCGAAACATGGCATTAGGCAACGGTTCGATGACCGATCCCTCGACTTCTATTGCTTCTTCCTTCGCCAAAACGGCCTCCATCTAAAAATTAATTAAAACAGTGAAAAGGTCGTACCAAAACCCGGCTATTTAACATAAAGACAACAGGCGTTGTCAAGTCCCATCCCCGGGGACCAGGCCCCATAGCCTGGCCTCAGACTTATCCGGCAAGATTCAGCAAACGCTTGGCTGAATCGATGATCTTGGTGGTCTGAATCGGCTTGGTGATATATTCATTGGCCCCCAAGGCGAGCGCCCTCTCACGATCTTCATGCGCCCCTTCGGTGGTGATAATGACAATGGGAACACTCTTGTAGCCGGGATCGTTGCGAACCAGACTGACAAGTTTCAACCCATCCATGATCGGCATATTGATATCGGTGAAGATCAGGTCGAATTTCTCGACGGACAACTTTTTGAGACCATCCACGCCATCACTGGCCTCGACTATCGAAAGCCCTCGCATCCGCTTCAGGGCAAATACGATGAGCTGCCGCATCGTCGGCGAATCTTCAACGACGAGCACCTTATAGGTTGACATGGAACCCTCCCCCATCATTTGGTCAATAGATCAAGAAAACCCTGAATCGTGGAGAGCTTGCGCTCGGATTCAGAATAAAGCTTGGATGAGAATATAGCTGTGGCAGCATGACCGGCGAGCAGTGTAAAGAGTTCGTAATCAACTTCGGCGAAACGCCTTTTCTGCACGAGGAGTTTGTAAATGGCGATGACGCCGATCACATGCTCTTTGATTTTAAGAGGGATACAGACAATGGGATGATGCAGGTCCCGGGAATAGTTTTCCATATCCTCGATAAAATAATTCTCGCCGGTTTTTGCCATCTGACCGATGATGCCATCACCAATGGAGATGATCGGCACGTCCTGCGTTTCCATGCCTTCGGAAGCAACAGCCTGCAGGGTATTGCTTTTGTCATCAAGGAGCATAACCGCAAATTCCTCGGCCCCAATGAGATTGATGACAATCTCCATAATAATCTGCAGAACTTCTTTAAAATCCAGCGTGGAATGGAGTTGATAGGAAGCGATATAAAGATTGGCCAGATTGTTGTTCTCGGTCTCCACCTCGACATAGCGGTTGGCGAAATCGTGGTTTTCCTCTTCAACCTGCTTGATCCGATCCAGGATCATCAGTTTTTCCGCTTCCAGATCCTCGATGCGCTGACGGAGTCTGCGTATCTCTTCCTCAGCCTCTCCACTATGGCCTCCTTCCCCCTTGCCGGCTTCAAGCTGAAGAATCTGGTAGCGCAGACGCTCGTTTTCACGCAGCAGTTCCTGGGTAAATTCCGCCCCCTTTTTAAAGACCTGAAGAAATTCTTCCGCTTTTTTGACTGTACCTTTATCGTCCATGGTTTCGCTCATGGCAAACTCCCCAAAATAGGCTGACCCTCAGATTGGGGTCATCCTACCAGCACCCAGCCAAAATTTCCAGCATTTCCTTGCGAGAACTAGAGTCCACAACGCCTTAGAATTTCAGTACATAGAAGCGGAAGAGGGACAACCTTATCGACCCGACCCGTCGCTATGGCCTCTTTGGGCATGCCGAAAACGACACTGCTCTCTTCCGCCTCCGCCAAGGCCTGTCCACCCACTTCCTTGACGGAGACAACACCTTTGGCCCCGTCATTGCCCATACCCGTCAGCACGACAGCGAGAAGATTCGGGCCATAAACACGAGCCGCCGACTCGAACATGACGTCAACACTGGGAACATAGCGCTGGTCCGCACCGGGGTCGCGCGCGTGAGCCAGAATACGTCCGGCGTCTTCAACAAAGGTCAGGTTACGTCCCCCCGGCGCGATCAGCACGCGGCCCGGCTCCATGACATCCCCGGTCTGCGCTTCACTGACCTCGAGCGCACAAACCTTGTTCAGGCGTTCGGCAAAAGCATGGGTAAACCCGGCCGGCATATGCTGGGAAATAGCAATACCGACGGGAATCTTTTCGTTGATCTGCGACAGGATGGCTTGCAAAGCCGGCGGACCTCCTGTTGAAGCGCCGATAACGATTTGGGTGAGAGAGGGACTGCCTGCATTGCGCCGACGGTGCCTGATTGGCGCCTCCTCCGGGACCGGGCGGTTTCCCTGCCCGAGCGGCCGACGAAGCACTTTGCGCATATCCGTCAAAACCACCGCGCGGACCTTTCGATGCAGGTCCTCTTTAATGGAAAGCAATTCCGTGGAGATGCGGGCGGTAGGCTTGGAAACGAAATCGACGGCACCGAAATCCAGGGCTTTGAAGACGTTTTCATCATCGGTTCGGGCCGAAACAACAATAACCGGCGTTGGCCTGTTCTGCATGATGATGCGGAGAAAAGAAAACCCATCCATCCGCGGCATTTCGAGGTCGAGGGTAACCAGGTCCGGTTTCAGATCGAAGACCTTGCGCAACCCCTCTTCTCCATCGCAGGCATAGCCCACTACCTTGACGCCCGGAAGATCTTCGAGCATTTTGGTGATGGCCCGCCGATTATAAGCCGAATCATCCACAACAAGGACGCGAACAGGTTGATTATTCATGCCCCGCCCCCTTCAAAACCCGGTTGGGACGGTCGCTGATACACCATATCATGGGTGAAATGGCGCAGGGTGAAGACGTTGGTAATGTTCATCAGCGATTCCGAATGGCCCAGCAACAAGAAGCCTCCAGGTCGGAGACGCTGAAAGAAACTGTCTACCACCTTTTTTTTGGCGGCCATGTCGAAATAAATAATGACATTCCGGCAGAAAATGATGTCCATCCGGCCGAGAAGAGCAACGCGAGGCGCGTCAAAAAGGTTGAGATGGCTGATCGTCACCAGATTCCTGACCCGATCGTTGATACGGAATTTCCCGTCAGCGGCGTCAAAGAAACGCTGCTGATAATCAGGAGGGGTCGCACGGAATGAAGAGGTCCCGTAAACGCCCTTGCGAGCCAGCTGCAAAACGCGCTGACTGATATCTGTGCCGATGATGTCTACCTGAAAATCGTCCAGGAGGGGGCTGTCGAGCAGTAGCATGGCGATGGTGTACGGTTCTTCACCGGAAGAACATCCGGCACTCCATATCCGAATACGTCTGTCTTTGTCTTTTTCCTTCTGGCGGGCAATTTCGGGCAAAATTTCTTCGGTCAGCGTCTTGAGCTGAAAATCCTCCCGAAAGAAATAGGTTTCATTGGTCGTCAGCAAATCGATGAGTTCAGTCAACTCCTGATCTTTATCTTTGTTGTAGCGAAGATAATAGTAGTAGTCCCTGAAACTATCCAGTTGCAGATGCTGAAGTCGTTTGCCAAGCCTCTTCTCCAGGAGATATTTGGAATCTTCTGAAAAGTTCAGACCACAATAATGATAGACAAAATCCCGGATCAACTGGAACTCGTCCATCGACATGGCGATGCTGGGAGAAGAGAACAAAAATGACATAATCCTAGCGTGTCCCCCTTGCAACATCTTCCAGTAACGTCTCGAGTTGACGGCGGACGAGATCGTCCCCTTCCTGCCTGCTCATTTCGCGCAGAACAGCAATCGCCCGCCCCCCTGCCTCTTCGGCCTGAATCCGGGCATAGGCTAGACGAACCTCCGAAGCGGGATGCTGACAAAGATGGGACTGCGCCGATTCGATCTCCCGCTGTCGACCGGCCGCGGCCAGGATTTTGAGACTGGCGCAAACAACCTCTGCGTCCGGATGAGATAAGGCTTTCACCAAAAAGGGCGTGGCCTGTTCCGGGTTTTGTTCGGCCAGGGTTTCCAGGGCAGCAATCACCACCAGACCGACCGGATCGTTCAGGGCCCGGACCAGCAGACTTTGGGCCTCAGGATGATCAGTGGCGCCCAGCCCACGGACGGCCGAAACCCGGACCCAAAGATCCTCGTCCTGCACAACCAGGGAGAGGGGTTCGAAAGCATCCCGCCCCGCCGATCGGGCGAAAACATCGACAGCCATGCGTCGCACCTCGGGATCTTCATCGGTCAAAGTCAGCAGCAAACTATCGCGGTGCCGGCCGCCGCAGCATTTCCCAAGCGCCTTCACGGCAGCCTGTCTCACCTGGGAGGATTCATCCTTAAGAGCGAAAACGAGAGCTGATTCAGCTGCGGGGACGTCGAGACGCGAGATCACCGTAACGGCGGCGGTCCTTAACTGGAAATCATCCGAGCCAAGCAATTTCTGCAGGGCGCCATAGACCTTTTCCGGACATTTGCCCCCAAGGGTCGAAAGAGCTTCCAGGGCAGCGGCTCGTACCGCCTGGCTCTGATCCTCCAGTAACGGCACCAGCGGCGAGACAGCCTGTTCAACCCCGAGCGCCCCGAGAGCTTGAGCAGATACGGCGCGCAGGTCGGCATCTTCGGATTGTACGGCGGAGAGAAGATGGTTCAGTCCTTCAACGCAACCCGTCATTCCGACGACATAGGCCAGATAGGGCCGCTGATACGCTTCGGCATGCGGCCAGTGATCCATCAACGCTGCGGCGGCATTTCTTCCCATGGAAATCAGCGCCCTGGTGGTGGCCTCACGCAGACTTTCCTCGGCCAGGAGAGGAAGGAGCCGGTATGCGGTCTGTTCATTTCTTAACGCGCCAACAAGATATAGAGCGGACCGCCTCAGCCGATCGGGGTTATCCTCCAGAAGGGGGGCTAGAGCTTCTGCCAGTTTTTTGCGCATGAGCGCCGGCAGTCGGGCGGTTAATTCACCCGGATGACGCCTCTCCACCTTTTCGAGAGCCAGCAGGGCCGAATGCCGCACATTGGGCCTGTCGTCAAAAAGCCCCTGCACCAGCTCATCAACGACCTCCACGCCACCCAATTGTCCGAGACAGTCATAAAGCGCCTTGCGCAGAAGCGGCTCCTGCCTCCATTTCAGCAGGGACGCGGCAGGGACGTCGGTCCCGATCTGTCCCAAGGCCTGTAAAATGGTAAAGCGCAACAGGAGATCGGCCTCCTCCATCAACTCCAGAAGCGGCCCAACAGCTGCCGGAGAGCCTATTTTCCCAAGGTTTTCCGCCGCCGCCGCCCTGATATTACCATCGCTGTCGGACAAAGCTTCGATCATCAGCGGGACCGCCGACGTATCGCGGATTTCGCCCAGGATGTCCAGGATGAATTTGCGAACATCGCGGTCCTCTGTATTCATTTCGGCAAAGAGGCAAGACAGCGATTGGCGTCCCAGCCGCGTGAGAATTTCGACGGCGGCGTTGCGCGCCCCCGCGTTGTCATCGGCGTGAAGAAGAGCGATGACACCAGGGATATGGTTCGGCGCCTCGGACTGCGCCAAAAAAATTTCAACAGCCTCTTTACGGACCCGCCAACTCGAATCGCCCATGGCCCTGTACAACAGGGGAAGCCACTCCTCGCCAAAGGATCCGCGCAGCGCCCGCAGGCCATCAAGACGCTCTTCCTCCAGGGAAGAATTGAGATTTTGCCTGATATCCTCAGGGGTTACTTGGGAATGCACGTTTTTGCCTCTCATCAGATCAGGGAAGAAGCTCTTTCTCGCGGCTTGCGACAAAATCAGATAAAGCCTGTTGAAAAAATTCAACCTGCTGTCCGGCCGCGCTGCTGAAGCGTTCTTCGAACAGCCTCCGCCCTTCGGCGATCTCCGGCGCCATGGCCTCGAAAAAATTGCCGTTTACAACGCCCGCATCGACCTTCGGTTGGCTGTAAAGGGCAATGTCCGCCACGATGATCCGGGCAAAACGTCGGGCTTTTTCTGACTCGGTCTCCCCACCCTCTTGTTCTTCAAGGTCATGGATCCGGTCTTTCATCCGCTCAACAAAGGAGGCAGCCACGGATGGGCTCTTCCGGTCACTCCCGGCGACTTCAGTTGCGGAAGAGGAAGACGGGTGCCTCTCACCAGCCAGCAACTGGGAGATTTTGAAAACCAGATCGCCGGGGATGTGATGTTTTTCGATATAGCCATCGGCGCCATAGAGCGAGACCGGCGTTCGCTTGTAGGCCGTCTTGTTGTAGACAGAAGAGACCAAAAGCACCTTAACGTGCTCAAGCCCGGGGCGACGGCGAATTTTTTCGACGGCTTCAAAGGCGTAAAGACCAGGCAAAGCGACATCGAGGACAACGATATGGGGGGCTTCCTGCTCCATGAGGGACAAAGCCTGGTCCCCGTCGGAACAGACACGGCAGGCCATCTCCGAACGATTCAAGACCTCCCGGATGGTGGCGCAAAGCTGAGGGTCCCCATGAGCCACCAGAATTCTGAGCAAAGAGAGGTCAGGGGTATCGGTATTCCGCCGGGTTGAAATATCAACCTGGAATACCTTCTGGCAGCGGGCACACCGCAGAGTCAAACGTTTTTTGTCGATATACCGGTTCTCGGCCAATCGAAACCGGGCCGAGCACGCGGGGCAGGTTATTATCATGAAAACCCCTTGAATAATCGGGAACGGGGAGGAACAACCGGCGGGTCATTCCATCTCTTCAAACGGATCATCGGGGAGCTGAGGGATTTTTTCCAGATCGAGTTTTTCCCGGGAGGAAAGCACCTTTTCCAGATCGAGAATCATCAGCAGGTCATCGTCATAACGGCAGACTCCAGCAAAAAACTCGGTGCCGGGCCCCTTAAGAAAATAAGGCGAAGGATAGACTTCCTTGCGGGTGTAGCGACGGACTTCCGTGACCTCATCCACCCGAAGTCCGAGGATTTTGCCAAAGAGGGCGCACACAAGAAGGCGCTCTTTCTTCAGACCGTCTGCGACGGTCAGGCCGAAGCGTTTGCGCAAATCCAGCACGGGAATAACGACATTGCGTAGAGTAAAGACGCCTTCAATAAAGGGTGGCGCCTTGGGAATGGGGGTCAATCTGGGGGGGCGGATGATTTCCTTGATGCGCCGGATGTCCAGGGCGTACATCTGCTCCCCTACCCTGAAACAGGCCAGCTGGATCTCCTGAAGCTCCCTTTCTCCGTCAGCGGAACCGGCAGACTGAGGCAAAACCCTATGACTCATTTGGCCAAAAAGCGCTGAATGGTTTCAATGACCATAACTGACTTGAAGGGCTTGGTGATGTACCAGTCCGCCCCGACCTTTTCGCCCCGCGCCATATCCTCACGACTCTTTTTGGCCGTGAGCATAATAACGGGGATATGCTGGGTCTGGGGATTCTCCTTGATCCTTCTGCAGACTTCAAACCCGTCTATCTGCGGCAACATGATATCCAGAAGCACCAGGTCCGAAGGATTCTCGGCCAAGGAATCGAGGGCAGCCTGCCCATTGGTCACCCCCGTGACGTCGTATCCCTTCGACGTCAACAGGATGCTTTCAAGCTTTAGAAGACTTTCTTCATCCTCAACGATCAGAATCCTTTTTTTGGACACGAGAGTGCTCCTTTCCCGTCAGCTACGTTCTGCATCGAGAACGTGGTCTAAATTCAACATAAATATCATGCGATCCTGATAACGGCCCACTCCCTTGACCATATCCCTGTCGAGGCCCGAAAGCATCGCTGGGGGAGGTTCCGTTTTACGGACAGGCATTTTAACGACCTGATTGATCCCATCGACCAACAGACCGGCATGGCGCTCCCCCTTCTGACATACAATAATACGGGAAGCGGGAGAAACTTCAACCGCACCCAGCTTCATGCGTCTGGGCAGATCAAACACGGGGACGACCTGTCCACGCAGTGAAATGATCCCCAGCACAAAATCGGGGACCCGGGGGATTTCTTCCACTTGGCGCCATTTGATGATTTCACTGACGTGGTCGATGTCTAAGGCATACTCTTCGTTACCCACCGGAAAGGTAAGCCACTGCTCAACCTCTTCCCGGTCCTCCCTCGACAACGCCGCCAGCCCTTCGGCATAGGCTTCCTCGGTAGCCAGGTCGATTTCAGGGCAATAATTAAACAGGGCTTCCAGGGGATCTTCCGCCGGTTCTGCACCCTCCTGGGAAGCCCAGTCAAGCGGCGGCGCGGGAACACCCTGAACCTGTATCGCCGGAAGACGTGCCTTTTTCACCTCCGCCGCGCCGGGCGAAGAGGCGGACCTGTCTTTTTCGGCCTTGCGGGCCTTGGCTTTTTTTCGGATATCAGCGAGATCCATACGCACAGATTCCTGTTCTGCCTAGATGAGAAGATCCAGCTCGTTCATTACCGACTCCAGAATCGAGGAATCGATAGGGCGGGCTTCCCGACCAAACCCCTCCAGCAGAGCCAGTGAGGCGATCTGGTTGATCTTTCGCGGCACCCCGCCCGAGGCCTGGTGGATCAGCTGCACGGCGTTATCGGCGAAAAGGCCAGGCAAACCGCCGGCCACGGCAAGCCGGAAATCGAGGTAAGCCCTGGTGTCTTCCAGCTGCAGGGGCTGTAAATCAAACTGCATGCCGATGCGCTGACGCAGCGGTTCAAAGGACCGGTGGGCCAGCCGCTTTTTCAATTCCGGCTGCCCCATCAGGACGATACTCATCAGATTCTGATCGTCCAGCTGAAAATTGGTCAACAACCGAATCTCGTCGAAAGTTTCCTTGTGAGGAACCAGCTGGGCCTCGTCGATCACCAGAACCGGGCAGACCCCCTCCTGATAAAAACGGTAGAGGGCAGCGCCGATCTCTTCGAGGAGATCGGTTTTAAAGCGGGAAGGTTCGGCAATATCGAGGCGCAGGGCCAGAGAGCGGAGAAATTCCATGGGTGTAAGACGCGGATTAATAAAAAGAATAACCCGAAAGCCCTCTCCCAGCTCATCCATCAGGGCGCGGGAAAGGGTTGTCTTGCCGCAGCCGATGCCGCCCGTAAGCAGCACGAGATCTCTTTCCTCCACGGCGTAGGTCAGGCGCGCCAGTGCCTCGCGATGCATCCGGCTCAGATAGAGAAAACGCGGATCGGGCGTCTTGCTGAAGGGTCGTTCGGAAAACCCGTAGAAGTCTTCATACATAGAAAGAAGAATCTCCTCGCAGGGACTCGCTCATAAGACCACCGACATCAAGGACCAGCACGGTCTTCTGGTTACCGAGATCGGCGGCACCGGCAATTCCCCGAACAAAAGACAGGGTGTTGCCCAGGGACTTGATGACGACGTCCTGCTGGCCCAACAGATCGTCGACCACAATCCCCATCTTTTTATCGGCCAGCCCCACCACAACCACGAACAGCTTGCTGGACACACTTTCCTGACTCGGCAGCCGGAACAGGTGACTCAGTCTCATCAGAGGCAGCGTATGCTCCCGCAGATCAATGACTTCGTGGCGCTCGATGGTGCGGATCGAGGACGACTCGACCAGGAGAGTCTCCATGACGGAGTTGATGGGGATGGCATAGGCCTTGCCGCTGACCTTGACAACCAAGGCCTTGATGATGGCCAGAGTGATCGGAAGAGTGATGGTAACTGTGGTGCCCTGGCCGAAGGTGCTGTCGAGTTCGAGCATGCCGGAGAGGGCCGCAATGTTGTTCCGGACCACATCCATGCCGACGCCGCGGCCCGACAAGTCGGTAACTTCATCGCGCGTAGAAAAACCGGGAGTCAGGATAAGATTGAAAACGTCTTCCCGCGACAATTCGGCCTCGGCATTGATCAGCCCTTTTTCCAGAGCCTTTATCCGCACCCGGTCGGGATCGATACCCCGTCCATCATCACGAATTTCTATGACGACGTGGTTCCCTTTTTGGGAGGCCCACAGGCAAATGCAGGCCTTTTCAGGTTTTCCCGCCATCCGACGCTCTTCCGGCGACTCTATCCCGTGGTCGACGGCATTGCGGATGATATGCATGAGGGGGTCAGAAAGATCTTCCACGATGAGCTTGTCCAGCTCGGTATCGGCGCCCCGCATATCCACTTCGACCTTTTTTCCCTGCTCGTTGGCCACCCGCCGGATAATCCGGATGACCTTTTCAAAGAGCTGTGACACGGGGACCATGCGCACATCCATGACCCCTTTTTGCAGATCGTGAAGACGCCGCTCCAGCACCCGGGTGACCTTCTGCAATTCGCCGGCGATCGGGCTGTTCTCGGCCTTGAGCTGATCGCACAACATGGAGACCGCCCCTTTGGACAAAACCAGTTCGCCGACAATATTCATCAGGTAATCGAGCTTATCGATATCGACCCGCACAGTTCGGCTGATCGAACGCAGAGACGCCCCGGTCCCCTCCGACTCAGCAGCAGGCTCCGGAATGACTTCGGCCTTTCCGGGAGGACTGACCGCCGGCGGCGACGCCGGGATCGCTGCCGGAGGTCGGGGGGCAGTTGAGGATGCATCTCTAACGATGTCGATGTCGGCATCGGGACGGTCGAGCTTTTCGCGGAGCTCGGCGTGGGAGAGGGGCGTGGCGACCAGAATCTGAAAAGCGATTTTGTCCGAAATATCCCCGGCGCATGGCAAAGTGCTGACAACTTCGCCGCTATTTTTGAGTAGGTCGGAAATCTCACCCAGTTCCTGATCAAAACTGGCCAGGGCAAGGGCCACCTTGACCAACAAGATGTGACGTCCTTTTTCGAGATTGTCGCGAAGGCGGTGTTCCTCGTATTCGGTGAGCACATTGAGAACGGCTGGATCCAGGGAGAGGGTCTGGATAGGATCAGCGGCCTTGGGTGGAGGCCCCTTCAGCAGCGCTTCGATACGCTCCCGGACCGGGGCACAGTCCAGAGCGAAGGATTCCGACTCCCCTTTGCCGTTGACTAATCGAAGAAGCAGGTCGAGCCCCTCAAAAAGCGTTTCGACGAGGACGGGAGACAGGGAAACCTTGCCCAGCCGAAGATGGTCAAGGAGATTTTCCATGGTATGGGATAGTGAGCTGATATCATCGAAACCGAACATGCCCGCCAGCCCCTTAATGGAATGGGCGCTGCGGAAAATGCTGTTGAGCAGATCGGGGTCCGTTTCACGCCCGTCGCTTCCATCACCGAGAGCCATGAGATCGATACTCAGCTTCTCGATGATCTCCTCGGCCTCCGCGAGAAAGTCTTTAATGGCGCGCGATGATGAATTGCCGGACAAAATCCCCTCCTAACCCAGGTATTTTCGAATCAACTCCTGCAGCTGCTCAGGGGAAAAAGGCTTGACCAGATATTCGTTTGCCCCGAGAGCCATCCCTTTTTCCCGGTCCCGCTCACTCCCTTCGGTGCTGATAATGATGAGGGGGGTGGCTTGGTAGTTGGGATTGGTCTTGATAAAACTGACCAGTTCCAGACCGTTGATATCCGGCATATTGATATCGGTGACGACCAGATCCACCTTTTCGCGGGGCAGGACCCGCAGGGCCTCAAACCCGTTGGACGCCTCGATCACCTCAAAGTCGCCAATCGCCTCGATGGTGGAGACGATGAGCGAGCGCATGGTCGGCGAGTCTTCGGTAATCAGTATTTTCTTTGGCACGTTACAAGCCTCACATTACGAGGTATAAAATCAGCGGACACCACAGCGTCGCCTGCAAAATCAGCCCGCGCTTCTTGAATACCCTCGTCTGTCCGTCAGGGTCCGCTCCATGGCCAGTCCGGCCTGAGACAGAAAAATTTCGAGGGCTTCCGTGTTGCCGATCGGCTTCTTCTCGGGAAGATTGTCACCGTAAAGAACAGCAACAACCATACCGTCGCTGATAATCGGGCCAAGAAAAACGTCGACCGGACTGTCTCCGCCCAGCTGGTCTTTCAGGTAGGTGTCCCAATATCCCGTCCCCAAGGGAACTTTTTCCACCGTCTTCTCTTCAATGACCCGGTGGAAAACCGAAGGTTCGGACCGGGGAATTTTCATGCGCCGCACTCTCAAATCCGCGCTTTCACCGGCGGCGATGCCAAATTGCCCCAGGCCAACGATTTCCTTCTCTTTAACCAGGAAAATGACAGCCCGGTTCATCAGCTCACTGGCGAATCGTAGTACCAGCAGAATAACCCCGCCGCCGAGAGACGGATTACTCAATTCCTGCAGCATGCCCTTGAGCAGACGAAGCCCAGGGGATTCGGGCCCTTTGACGGGCATCCCGAGAGATTCTTCGCCCAATTCGGCCAGCAGTTCGGCACCAAAGTTGACCAGAGTGGCAGGTTCTTTGCCCCCCGGACAACCTTCTTCCCTCTTCATCGTGTCTGTCGCGAAGGCAGAGCCGGCCATCCCCGGCAAAGTTCCCGCCGGTGGCAAATCCGAGTCGACACTCCAAAGAAAATTTTCATCCTTCGCCTGAGCCGATTGCTCCTGTCGACGCCTTTCATCTAGCAGTCGACTTCCTTCCATGGCCAGCCATTGGGGATTGAGCCCCTGGTCGAGCATAAACTGCAAAGGGTCAACCCGTGTCCCGCCCAAAGACTCCGGCTCCCGGAGTTCAAAAGCGAAAGTCCCCTCCGTCCAGCCAAAAAACCCGTATACCAGCTTTTCGATCTGCTGGCGGACCACATTTTCGATTTCCACGGCGGCCACGGCGTAATGCTCAGCAAGGATGGCGCCCAAACGCAGGGTGCCGCCGCTCTGTCGCTGGCGCTCGAGAGCCGCGTGGAGCGTATCCAGGGGAACAACCCCGGATCGCACGAGGAGATCGCCGAGATTTTCCGGAACGGTACTGGATACCGCCCGGATGACCTGCCCATTTTTGAAATAAATCGAACCTTGCCGGCCGCGACTGTTCAGCGAGAGCACCCCTGACTTGCGGCTCAGGCTGACAATCTGGAGAATTTCTCCCAGGCCCAGGTCTTCAAGATTTCCGACTAAACTCATGGCGGTCCAGTGCCGAATTGACGTAAGGGTTCAAAATTAAATAGAAAACAATATATCCCAGCCCCTGGGCCAAGTAAAGGCTTTTTACCCCTGGCCTTTGCGTTCGCGGTCTCGAAAAATCAGCCGGATAGGAACGCCTTCAAAACCGAAAGCCTCCCGGAGTTTATTCTGCAGGTAACGTTCGTAAGAGAAGTGGATCCCTTCAGCCTTATTGGCGAAAACCACGAAGGTGGGCGGCCGCACCTGGGTCTGGGTCATGTAGAAGAATTTAAGCCGCGTTCCCTGAATCATGGGAGGCGCATGACTGCGCACCGCTTCTTCAAGAATTCGGTTCAGGGCGGCGGTGGGAACCTGGCGGTTGAATTCGGCAGACACAGCCTCGACTTCACCCATGATTTTCGCCACCCGTTGACCGGTCAGAGCCGAAACGAAAAGAATCGGCGCAAAAGGGAGGAACTTGAAGCTCATCCGCAGTTTTTCGGTGT
Source organism: Desulfuromonas sp. KJ2020 (assembly GCF_024197615.1). Lineage (NCBI taxonomy): Bacteria > Pseudomonadati > Thermodesulfobacteriota > Desulfuromonadia > Desulfuromonadales > Desulfuromonadaceae > Desulfuromonas > Desulfuromonas sp. KJ2020. The sequence continues at coordinate 586,217 of NZ_JAKUKE010000003.1, read as the reverse complement.
ACTGCCGCAGGGTTTTGTTGTCTTTTTCAATTTTGTCCCACTTATTGACAACCAGGATGACGGCCCTGCCCTTTTCATAGGCATAACCGGCCACCGTCAGATCCTGATCCGTAACCCCCTCTTCGGCGTCAATGACCACCAGAACCACATGAGAGCGGTCCATGGCTTTTAGAGCCTGAATAACACTAAACTTTTCCAGCTTTTGGCTGACCTTCCCCTTGCGACGGATGCCGGCCGTATCAATCAGGACATAGCGTTTCTGATTGTAGGTAAAGGGAGTATCGACACTGTCCCGGGTGGTGCCGGCCAGGGGATTGGCCACGACGCGCTCGTACCCCAGCAGGCGGTTGACAAGGGAAGACTTGCCGACGTTGGGACGACCGATAACCGCCAGACGCACTTCCTCCGTCTCCGGCTCCGGCGCTTTTGGCGGGGGAAGATGGGTCAGCACCGCATCGACCAGATCCCCTACCCCCAGGCCGTGTTCAGCCGAAACAGGGTGGAGTTCATCCAGTCCCAGCGCATAGAATTCGGCCATGGCCTCCTCCTGCCTGGGACCATCGACCTTGTTGACCACATAGAGCACAGGTTTGTCGACGCGGCGCAGCATGGTAGCAACTTCCTCATCGGAGGGAGTAAGCCCCTCCCGTCCGTCGAGGACGAAGAGAATCACATCGGCCTCTTCCACGGCCAGTTGCGACTGCTCACGCATCTGAACCAGCAGCCGCTCTTCGCTGGCCGGCTCGAAACCGCCCGTATCCATGAGGATAAAGGGCGCGGCGTATTTAGTGACTTCAGCGTAGTTGCGGTCCCGGGTGACGCCAGGGAAATCCTCGACGATGGCTTTACGCTGCCCGAGAATGCGGTTAAAGAGCGTGGACTTGCCGACGTTGGGGCGGCCGACGATTGCAACGAGTGGACTCATGTCTGTGTTTTCCGTTCTTTCCGTAAATGACTTCAGGTGCTATTCGTAGCCGAACTCTTTTAACAGCTTGTCGGATTCCGTCCAGTTTTTCTGTACCTTGACAAACAGCTCGAGGTAAACGCGGGTTCCCAGCATCCTTTCGATATCGACCCGGGCCGCCTTGCCGATGGCGCGAATCTTCTCGCCGCCTTTGCCGAGGATGATTTTTTTATGAGGTTCCCGCTCCACCAGAATCGCCGCGGCGATGACCACGAGATCCTTATCCGGCTTTTCGGTAAAGCTTTCAACCACGACGGCCACGCCGTAGGGCACCTCGTCCCGCACCTGCTTGAGGATCTGCTCGCGCACCATTTCGGCGACGATGAAGCGCTCGGGCAAATCGGTGACCATGTCCTCGGGATAGTAGCGCGGCCCGGGCGGCAGCAGGTCGTACGTGGCTTTGACCAGAGCGTCTACCCCGCGGCCCTTCAAACCCGAGATGGGGATAATGGCAGCGAAATCGCGCTTCTGCGCATAAATTTCGATCAGAGGCAGCAAGGCCTCCGGCGCCACCTGGTCGATCTTGTTGATGACCAGAATAACGGGTACCGAACTGCGCGAGAGGACATCAAGAATAAAGTCATCCCCTCCCCCGGGTCGATCCGTCGCCTCGATCAGAAAGAGCACGACATCGACATCAGCACAGGCCGCCATGGCCTGATCGACCATATAGCGATTGAGCTTGCCGGTGGCACGATGAATACCCGGAGTATCCAGAAAGAGAATCTGGCCGTCATCGAGGTTGTGAATACCGAGAATCCGGTTGCGGGTCGTCTGGGGCTTGGGCGAGGCGATGGCGATCTTCTGTCCAAGTATCCGGTTCAACAGAGTCGATTTGCCGACATTGGGACGCCCGATAATCGAGACGAAACCGGAGCGAAAGGTAGGCTGTTCCGTGTTCAATGACAAAATCCTTCGTAAGCGGCCAGTTCCATAAGGGAAAATGACTCGGAGCCAACATGCAGTGTCCCGCGGGGGATGTCCTTTTGCCCGGAAATGGCAAAATCCCCTCTGCGGGTTCGAATAAATTCCAGGTTCTGGCGACGCTGCCCCAGGGCATCCGACAACTCGGACGAACAGACAAAGACCACCTGTTCCGAAGTCTCTTCCACCACCCGCAGCAACGCTCTCCGCCAGAGATGCGAACACACGAGCTGTCCGAAGGCGGGATGATAGGGGCCGGCCACTACCCCCGCCGGGCCGTCGAGTTCCCGGGTCGGCTGCAGGCCCAGGCGAATCACGGGCACTGCGGCCTGCCGGCAGCGCCAGAGCATCTCCGCGCAAATTTCGACCGCCTCATCCAGACCGAGCGGCTGAAATTGTCCGCGGTCAAATAGTGTCTGCAGGGCGCTGCCGGCCAGGACCACGGTCGGGTAAATGCGCAGAAAATCTGGCCGCAGCCCCAAAGCCTTTTGCAGGGATGAGAGGGCTTCGGCTCGATCGCCGCCGGGGAGCCCGGGCATCAGCTGCAAGCCCACCGCCAGCCCGGCGCGCCGGACTCTCGCCGTGGCTCCAACCGCCGCTTCGGCACAGTGGCCTCGGCCAGAGCGAGCCAAGACTTCGTGGTTAAAGGACTGACAACCGATTTCAATCGTGCGCAGCGGAAATCCGTCCAGAACATCAAGATGGCGGTTTTCCAGACCGTCAGGCCGGGTCGAGATGCGAATCCCCCCGGCGCGTCCGGCCCGGACAAATCGGGCGGCGACCTCCAGGTAATCCCGCTGGCGCGTCGCTGGCAGCAGGGTAAAGGACCCGCCGTAAAAGGCGATATCCCCGTCGCCGACGGGAGGCAGCAGTCGGTTCAACGCATCGGCCACGCCAAGGGGCACCGGGGCCGCCTTATGACCGGAAGTCTTTTCCTGTTGGCAGAAGAGGCAACGATGCGGACATCCTTCGTGGGGTATAAAGAAAGGAAAAACCTGCATACCTTCAGCGTCTAGGGGCTTTCCACTCTCAACAGGGCCTCCCGGGCCGCCTCTTGTTCCGCCGCTTTTTTCGTCCGCCCGCTCCCCTGCCCGATGGTCTGGTCGTCGAAGCGGACCTCAATCGTATAGAGGCGTTCATGATCAGGTCCTTCGGCACTGACCAGAAAATAGGACGGCGTCCGATTGTACTGTCCCTGCAGTAAAACTTGCAGCCGGGTCTTATGGTCGACGCCGGTCTTGCATTTTACCGACCGGGCGATCTCCTCGGCAAACAGGCGATCGACAATCGGCTTGAGGGCGACATAATCCGCATCGGTAAAGATGGCCCCCAGCAACGCCTCAAAGGCATCAGCAAGCAGACTGTCCTTCTGTCGACCGCCACTGCGCTCTTCCCCCTTCCCGAGCAATAGGCAGGACCCGATATCCAGCTTTCTGCCGATGGTCGCCAAGCCCTTTTCGCGCACGACCTCGGCCCGCACCCGAGTCATCTCTCCTTCCGGCAAGTGGGAATAGCGGCTGAAAATATGTTCACTGACCGCCAGATCAAGCACCGCATCCCCGAGGAATTCGAGACGTTCACTGAAAGGCAGGTCGATCCTGGCCTGTTCGTTGCTGTAGGACTTGTGCGTCAGAGCCTCACGCAAAAGGTCGGCCCGGGCAAAACGGTAGTCCAGCTTTTGGCACAGGCGCTGTTCACATTCTCGAAGCTGCATCGTTTCTCGTTTCAAAAAGAACCCGCACGGGCCCTCCAAGTGGTCAAATCGGCTCGGAGTATACTAAATTCCCATGGTCTTATCAATGTTTACCCTGAGGATGGAATCTTTTCCTTGATTCCGCGCGGTTCCATTCACTATAATGTCGAATTTTAAAAGATATTCTTGTCATCAGCCTGGATACCATGAACCTCTTTATCACTTTCGAAGGCATCGAAGGCTGCGGAAAAACCACCCAGCTGCGCCTGCTTGCCCGAAATCTGGCCGCACAGGGGGTCGATGTGGTCACTACGCGCGAACCTGGCGGTTGTCCCATCGCGGATGCCATCCGCCAGATTCTGCTCGATCCCGGCAACCAGGCCCTGGTGCCCCGGTCGGAACTGCTGCTGTATGCCGCGGCCCGGGCCCAGCATGTCGATGAGGTCATCCGGCCGGCGCTGCAAGCAGGCAAGACCGTCCTGTGTGACCGCTTTACCGATGCCACCTGCGCCTACCAGGGATATGGGCGGGGACTGGACAAAACGCTCATTCACCGCCTCAATGAGCTGGCGGCGGCTGAGACCTGTCCCGACCTGACCATCCTGCTGGACATGCCGGCCGAAGAAGGCCTGCGGCGGGCGCAAAGCCGCAACACCGTGCAGACGCTCGAACATGAGGGCCGCTTCGAGCTGGAATCCCTCACCTTTCATCGCCGCGTCCGGCAGGGGTACCTGGAGTTGGCCACCACGCAAAACCGTTTTTTGGTCATCGATGCTCTCGGTTCGCAGGAAACCGTCGCCAGGCGGATCGGTGAAGCGCTGGGACAACGACAGATTCTGAGTATGCCGTCATGACTTTCGGTCAGGTGCTTGGGCACAACAGACAGAAAGACCTGCTGCGACGAGCCATCGCCTCGGGTCGCCTGGCCCATGCCTATCTGTTCCACGGGGCAGATGGCATCGGCAAACGCTTGATGGCCCTGGCTTTTGTCCGCGCCATTTTCTGCCAGAACGGCACGGGATGCGGCACGTGCACCGCCTGTCGCAAGGTGGATCACCACAATCACCCGGATCTCCACATTCTGGAACCCGATGGGGCCACCATTAAAATTGAACAGGTGCGGATGATCCAGAAGGAGCTGTCCTTTCGTCCGCTGGAAGCATTGAAAAAAATCTGCCTGATCGACGGGGCCGAAAAATTGAATCCCGCCGCCGGCAACGCCCTCCTGAAAACTCTGGAGGAGCCCAAGGGGGAGGCCCTCCTCATCCTGCTGTCCTCCCAGAAAGAACGGGTGCTGCCGACCATCAGGTCACGCTGTCAGCAGATTCCCTTTTATGCTGTACCGCGAGCCATTCTGCAGCAGGCCCTGCAGGAGAAGCTGGGGCTGAACGAGTCTCAGGGACATATTCTGGCAGCCCTCTCGGAAGGGAGCTTCAAAAAAGCCTTGGGCAAGGACAAGGATCTTTTTCTCGATCAGCGACGGGAGTTGCTTAAGGCTCTTACCGCCTTATCCCCCGGGAGCATTATCGCCCTGTTCAAACTGGCCGAAGAAATTGCCGGCGAGAAGGAACGTTTTCAGGAGATTCTTGAACTCTTTCAGGCCTTCTATCGCGACCTGCTTCTGTACAAGCAGGGGATGCCTGAAAGCGAACTGGTCAACATCGACCTGCTGGAAAAGATCCAGCGGGTAGCGAAACGTGAAAGCACGGCCACCCTGCTGGCAAAACTGGAAGCCATCGCCGTCAGTCGGCGGCAAGCCGATCGTAACGTCAACAAACTGCTGGCCATGGAGGTTCTGCTCATGCGTCTGGCTGCCTGAGGCAAGGCGCCATTCACGACCGGCTGAGATCCGTTCTATGCAAATGGACCCGTCATTTATGGGCATCTTGCGCCACACCTTCCACATTGAGGAAACGACAGAGAACCATGATCCGAATTACTTCGGTTAAATTCCGCACGGCGGGAAAGCAGTACGATTTCAACAGCCAGGACCTCCCCCTCGAAGCCAATATGCGCGTGGTGGTGGAAACAGACCGGGGCCGCGCCCTCGGTACGGTCGTGCAGGCTCCCAGGGAGATCGACGAAAAAGAGGCCGCCAAGGAGCTTAAAAACGTCATCCGCATTGCCACCGATGAAGATCTGGCGCTGGCGGCAGCCAACGCCGACCGGGAAAAGGAGGCTTTTCGCATCTGCGCCGCCCGCATCAGCGAGCGCAAGATGGAGATGAAACTGGTACGGGCCGAATATCTCTTCGACGGATCCAAGATCATCTTTTACTTCACCGCCGATGGTCGCATCGATTTCCGCGAACTGGTCAAGGATCTGGCTCATCACTTTCACACCCGCATCGAGATGCGCCAGATCGGCGTGCGCGATGAAGCCAAACTCATTGGCGGACTGGGCATCTGCGGAAGGGAACTGTGCTGCTGTACCTTCCTGACCGACTTCGCCCCCGTCTCCGTGCGTATGGCCAAAGAGCAGGGTCTGGCCCTCAATCCCAGCAAAATTTCCGGGCAGTGCGGCCGCCTCCTCTGCTGTCTGGGGTATGAATTCGAAACCTACTGCTCCCTGCGCAAGCAGTTGCCCAAATGCGGGCGCAAGATCCAGGTGGATGGTCAGGAAGGCGAAGTAATCGACCAGAATATTCTGGCTCAGAAAGTCACCATTCGTTTCGGTGATGGACAGACCCGCGAAGTGACCGCCGACGATCTGGATCAGGCAGAAAAATCAGGGACCCTGCCCTCCCCGCCTCCAGCCAAGGAAGGAAGGCGTCCGGAAGGAGGCCGTCGGGACTCCTCCAGAAATCGTAAGCCTCGCCCGGCCGGCGAGAGCAAGCCCTCACAACCCCGGCCGGAAGGCCGGAAACCTCAGGCTGCGGAACCATCCAAGCCCGCCGGTGAAGAAGGGGCCGCCAGCCCCCGCAAACGCCGCAGAGGCCGTCGTCGTCCCAAAAAGAAATAACCTCAGGAGCGTCAAACATGAGCAAAAACTTCTACATAACAACCCCCATCTATTACGTCAACGACGTCCCTCACATCGGCCACGCCTATACTACCCTAGCCTGTGATGTGCTTGCCCGCTACAAAAAGTCCCGCGGGTATGAGGTGTTTTTTCTGACCGGTACGGATGAGCATGGGCAGAAGGTCGAGAAAGCGGCCCAGGCGGCCGGGGAAACTCCCTTGGAACTGGCCGATCGCGTCGTCAAACGCTTCCAGTCGCTGTGGGAAAAACTCAACATCGAAAACACCGACTTTATCCGCACCACCCAGGAACGGCACAAAGAGGGGGTCCGTGAACTCTTCCGCCGTATCGAAGCCAAGGGAGATATCTACCTCGGTGAATATGAGGACTGGTACTGCACCCCCTGCGAGACGTTCTGGACCGAGACCCAGCTTCTCGATGGCAACTGCCCGGACTGCGGACGTCCTACGGACAAGCTCAAGGAGGAGTCCTATTTCTTCCGCATGAGCAAATACCAGGAGCAGCTGATCCGCCATATCGAGGAGCACCCTGACTTCATCCAGCCCAAAAGCCGGCGCAACGAGGTACTCAACTTCGTCAAGGAGGGACTGCGCGATCTCTCCATCTCCCGCACGACTTTTTCCTGGGGCATCCCCGTACCGGGCAACGACGCGCACGTCATTTATGTCTGGTTCGACGCGCTGACCAACTACATCACCGCCCTGGGTTATCCCCACGACCCCGACGGCAACTTTGCCAAGTTCTGGCCCGTCGACGCCCACGTCATCGGCAAGGACATTCTGCGTTTCCACACCGTCTACTGGCCGACCTTTCTACTGGCCGCCGGCGTGCCTCTGCCTAAAAAGGTCTTCGCCCACGGCTGGTGGACCGTCGAGGGGCAGAAGATGAGCAAGAGTCTGCGCAACGTCGTCGAACCCAACATGTTGATCGACAAGTACGGGGTTGACGCCATCCGCTACTTCCTGCTGCGCGAGGTTCCCTTCGGGCTCGACGGCGACTTTTCCCACGCCGCCCTCATCCATCGCATCAACTCCGACCTGGCCAATGATCTCGGCAACCTGATGAGTCGCAGTTCGGCCATGGTCAACAAGTATTTTGATGGTATCCTTCCCGAGCCGACAGCCGCTGACGACATGGACAAACCCTTGCTCGACCGCATCCCCGGAACGCTGCGGGGGGTCGACGACCACATGGACGCCATGGCCTTCAACAAGGCCCTGCAGCTGATTTGGGACCTCATCAGTGCCGGCAACAAATACATCGATGATACGGCGCCCTGGGCCCTGGCCAAGGACGAGAGCCTCCGGCCCCGCCTTGGCACCGTCATGTACAATCTCATGGAGATTCAGCGTCTCGTTGCCCTGCTCATCGAACCGTTCATGCCCGATACGGCCCAGAAAATGGTGGAAATCCTCGGGATCGATCCGGCCAGCCAGTCCCTGGAAGAAAAAGGCGCCTGGGGCGGCTTGCGCCCCGGCACCCGTATCCAGAAAGCGACCCCTCTGTTCCCCCGTATCGAACAGGATTAATCGCTCCGATTGGCTCACCGACAACTTCGCAGGTTATCCCCGGGGGGCGCTTTTTGGTGCCCCCTTGCTTTTCAAGAGAGATGGTTATGACCGAACAGCAACCTTGGCTCATCGACACCCACGCGCATCTGGACAACGGACAATTCGACCACGACCGGGAGGAAGTCATCAGTCGGGCCCGCCAAGAGGGCATTCGTTACATCCTCACCGTGGGTTGCGACCTGGACAGTTCGCTACAAAATCTTCAGATAGCCGAAAAACACCCTTTCATCTACGCTGCCGTCGGCATCCATCCTCACGATGCCGCCCAGTTGGACGAGAAGGCGCTGGCGCAGCTGCGAACCTGGGTGCTGGAGAAGAACCGCGTGGTGGCGGTAGGTGAAATTGGCCTGGACTTCTACCGCGATCGCTGCCCCAGGGATATTCAGCGTCTGGCCTTTCGCCAGCAGATCCGGCTGGCCCGCGAACTCAAAAAGCCCATTATCGTTCACGACAGGGATGCCCACGCCGAGGTGCTGCAGATCCTGAGGGAGGAGCAGGCCACTGAGGTTGGCGGCGTCGTCCATTGCTTCAGCGGCGATCTGGCCATGGCCCGCGCCTGCATCGACCTGGGCTTTCTCATCTCCTTTCCAGGCTCCATCACCTATCCGAAAAACGAGGAAGTTCGCGATCTGATCCGGCTGATTCCGGTAGATCATTTTCTCGTCGAGACCGACTGCCCTTACCTTGCTCCCCAGCCCCGACGGGGGAAGAGAAACGAACCGGCCCTGGTGCGACATACCGCCGCAACGATCGCGGAAATCAAGGGATTATCTCTTGAGGACGTCTGTCGAGTGACCAATCTCAACGCCTTCCGGCTCTTCGGCATCGGGGAGTCCGATGCGGCCAGCCGCATCGCCTACCGCATCCGCGACGCCCTCTATCTCAACATCACCAATCGCTGCACCAACCGCTGCGCCTTCTGCGCCAAATTTAGAGACTTCACCGTCAAAGGCCATGGTCTGCAACTCGATCACGAGCCATCCGCAGAGGAGATTATCGCGGCGATCGGTGACCCGGCCGGCTACAGTGAAATCGTCTTCTGCGGTTACGGCGAACCCCTCATCCGCCTGGAGACGGTCAAGGAAGTGGCCGCCTGGCTCAAGGCCCGTGGCGCCAAGGTGCGCATCAACACCGACGGGCAAGCCAACCTGGTGTACGGCCGCAACATCCTGCCCGAGCTCAAGGGCCTGGTGGACGCCATTTCCGTCTCCCTCAACGCAGCCGACGCCGAAACCTACCAGCGCATCTGTCACTCCCAATTCGGCCTGCCGGCCTATGAGGGCGTCAAAGCCTTTCTGCACGAGGCCTTAGCCCATATCCCCTCGGTGACGGCCAGCGCCGTCGCCATGCCCGGTATCGACATGGAGGCCTGCGCCGACGTGGCCCGAGACCTGGGGGTCGAATTCAGGGCGCGACCCTACAACGATCTCGGCTGATCTCGACCCCATCGACTTCAAAAAAAATGAGCCTGTCAGGCACCTGACAGGCTCATTTTTTTTGAGGCGGCCGAATCTAATGGGGTACCGCCGGCCCCCGTGCCCCATCCTCACCGGAAGTTTTATCCCCCCGGGGAAGGATGAGATTCAGCAGCACCCCGAGAATCCCGGCCAGACCAATGCCTGAAAGAGTGACCGAACCCAGGGGTATACTCATCCCCCCTACCCCAAAGACAACCACGAGAGAGACAATGGCCAGATTGCGTGGTTCCAGCAGATCCTGTCCGGCCCGAACCAGGGTGTTGAGACCAACGACCATGATCGCGCCAAACAGCAGCAACATAATGCCCCCCATGACCGGCACGGGAACCGACTGCAGAAGGGCGCCTACCTTGCCGACAAAAGCCAGCACAATGGCGACCAGAGCCGTCCAGGTCATAACGGCGGGATTGTAGACCTTGGTCAAAGCGACGGCCCCGGTCACTTCCGAATAGGTGGTATTGGGAGGTCCACCCAGCATGGCGGCCATGGAAGTGGCTAAACCATCCCCGAGCAGGGTGCGGTGAACACCGGGATCTTTCAGATAGTTTTTACCCGTCACCGAACTGACGGCCAACACGTCCCCAAAGTGTTCAATCGCCGGCGCGATAGCCACCGGGATCATGAACAGGATCGCCGCGGCATTCCATTCGGGCAGGACGAAAGCGGGCATCGCCAGCCAGGCCGCCTCGGCGACCCGGGAAAAGTCGACAATGCCGAAGAAAAGCGCCAACAGGTAGCCAACCACCAGCCCGCACAAGATGGGGATGAGGCGCACGACGCCCCGGCCAAAGAGGGAGGCCAGGAGCGTGGCCCCCAAAGAGGTCATGGAGACGATCATGGCCGTCGAGCCTTCAACCAGAACGATGGCGCCATCACCGGACTTGCCCAAAGCCATATTGACGGCGACAGGCGCCAGAATGAGTCCGATGACCATGATCACCGGCCCGGTGACAATGGGCGGGAAAATGCGTGCGATGGCCCGGGTTCCTCGCCAGCGCACGAACAGGCTGAGCAGCACATAAAAGCCCCCTGCGGCCACCAGACCACACATGGTTGAGGCAATCCCCCAGGTCTGCACGCCATAGATGATCGGCGCAATAAAGGCGAAGGAGGAAGCCAGAAAGACGGGAACTTTGCCCCCGGTGATCCATTGGAAAAGCAGGGTTCCGACGCCGGCGGTAAAAAGAGCCACATTCGGATTGAGACCGGTCAGCAAGGGCACTAAAACAAGGGCTCCGAAGGCGACAAATAGCATCTGGGCGCCGAGCAGGCTGTCTTTGAGTCGGAAATTATAATCCGAACAAGAGGTTCGTTCAGTCATCCTGACCTTCCTGTTAAAGAGTGAAATAGAGGAGAAGAAATCTATTTGGTGCCGAAGATTTTGTCTCCGGCATCGCCGAGTCCGGGGAGAATATAGCCCTGCTCATTGAGTTTTTCATCGACGGAAGCCACATAGATGTCCACATCGGGGTGGGCGGTTTGCAGGCGCTCAATGCCTTCCGGGGCGGCGACGAGAAAAAGTCCCTTGATTCTCTGGCAGCCCGATTTTTTCAACATATCGATAGCGGCCACGACGCTGCCGCCGGTGGCTAGCATCGGATCGAGGACAAGGGCTGTTCGATCCGCCATTTTGCGGGTAAATTTCTGATAATAACTGACCGGCAACAGGGTTTCCTCGTCCCGGTAAAGGCCGATGACCCCCACCTTGGCACCGGGAATCAGATCGAGGACCCCGTTCATCATCCCCAGCCCCGCTCGCAGGATAGGCACAATGGTAATTTTTTTCCCTTTAATCTGTTCTACCTCGACCGGCCCGGCCCAGCCCTGAATGACCGCCGTTTCCGTCTCCAGGTCTTTAGTGGCCTCATAGGTAATCAGGCGGGCCACTTCCGAGGCGAGCTCCCTGAAATCCTTGGTGCTGATATTCTTTCTGCGCATGAGCCCCAGTTTGTGCCGAACGAGGGGATGGGTCACTTCAATAACCGCCACGGGTGCCTCCTTGAATCGCTATGCTCGTCAACATCATCTTTTCGGGGACAGAGAATATTGCAATGCGGCCAAGGGGTCAAGAATATGTGGCAGCCGATAACAAAAAAGCACCTCCCGGAGGAGGTGCTTTTGAAAAACAGGATGATCAAAGCGCCTATTGGCCCAATATTTTGGCTTTGCGCTCCTTGAGGACGCGAGCGTGGCGATCCTCCTCGGCGGCCAGCCAGGTGAAAGCTTCCTTACCGTCCTCGGTGCGCGCCTGAGTGGCAGCCTTGTGGAAATATTCGGCAAAACGTTCCTCGGCTTCAATGGCAAGGTCCAAAGCTTCCAGGTCGGAATCGTCTTTTTTCAGCACCTCTTCCAGGCGGGCCGGCGAAGGGAATATCTCGCTGGCGGAGAACCGGCGCAGGTAGGGGAGAAATACTTCCTCGCTCTCCCAGAAGGCGCCATCCTCGTATTTCGGCGCCAGATCCTCCAGGGTTTTCAGGTGCCCGACTTCATCCTGGGCCAGCCAGGTGAAAATTTCCTTGGCGAGGGGACTTTTGGCCTTGGCCGACATGGTGGAGTAAAACCGATGCCCTTGTTTTTCCACTTCCATGGCGGCGCGAATTACTTCAAAACCGCTGAATTCTTCCAGTCCAGTCATCTTAATAAGGATCTCCTGTCTTTTTTTCAGGTCTCTAACATGATGGCGGCAGCCTGTCAACGGCCAAACAAACCGCGGATGGTGTCTTCCAGCACCTTCTTGCCGGCATCCTTGGCCGGATCGGCTTCGCCCTCGGCGGTGTCGTCCGTTTTAAACAGCTTTTTTTCCAACTGGCGTTGCAGTTCCTGGGCGGCTTTTTCTTTAACCTGTTCCTTGGCTGCGGAGGTATCAAGACCAAAGCGTGGCTTGTCGAGTGTCCCGGCCAGCCGCAGGGGAACGAGTCCCCAACCGTCTGCATCGGTCAGGAATTGACTGACCGTCCCCTTGCTGTCCAGCTTGCGCGACAACTCGGGGGAAAGACGCAGGTCAAGGGAGAGATCCAGGGAACCATCCATGCCCAAAGATCCCTTGGGGCTAAACCGCGCGTTGCTCCCGGCCAAAGTGCTTTGAATCAGAAACTTGCCTTTTTCAATGGTGAAACTGCCGGCGGATTCGCGCACGTTCAGCTCTCGCAGTTCCTCAATAGCCAAAAAATCAGACAGACCCTTGACCAGGGCGCCGCCTGACAATTTACCGTCCTTAAAAAGAAAATCACCCGCACCCGAGAGATTGCGACGCAGGTCAGCCGAAGAGACCCCTTTGCCTTTCAAAGTGAGATTAAGATCAAGGCCACCATGAACCGTATCGGCCGATTTGGGCAAAAACGCCGTCAAGATGGGACTCATCTGGGCCCCCTGCAGGCGAAAGGCCGAATCATAGGCCAGGCCTTTTTGCCCGAGATCAACTACGGCTTTTTCCGTAAAGGTTCCACCAGCCACATCCCCGGTAAGAGTTTCCAGAGTAAAAACATTGTTCTTCAGATGATATTGGGCGAACAAGTTTTCAATTTTCATGCCGCGATAGACCGTCTGGCCGATGCGCGCCTCGCCGGTAACGTCTAGCGGCAAATCGAAGGGGCCGATATCGGCTGTTTGGTCCTTAGCTGCCTTCCCGGCAGCCGTGCCACCGGCGCCGGCGGTCGCTTCTTTTTCTTTCCCACCCTGCAGCAAGGGATCAAGCAGCAGTCGGTCTGCGGTGAGGCTGTTTTCAATGCGCAGCGGTTTACCGAAAAGGTTGGTGACTTTCAGGTCAATGGCAGCCGTGGTGTCCCCCATTTTCACCTCAAGCTGCTGGGCATCGACGGTATCCCCCTTGAGGGCGAGCCGGCCGGACAGCGCCGGCCGCAGGGAGGCAACGCTGGCCTGAACACCGGACAAAACGATTTCCCCGTCACGCAGAAGTTTAAGGGGCTCGTTCGTCGAACCGGCCAGATTAAGGCGGGCCCTGACCTGACCGGCGGGATCGAGATCGCCAAGATCGGGAACGAGCCCGGCTGGAACGGCCTGCAAGGCGGAGCGAATGTCCAGATCGGGCAATTCAACCGTCATATCGAGCTGCGGCGCCGTGGCGTAGTCCGATACACGCCCCTGCATCCTTGCCACAATCCCGTTGGCCGTCAGCGTGGTCGGTTTGATATCCAGAACCTGCTGGGCCAGGTCGATGTCGAGGTCATAATCAAGCGAGAGGGAGGCGTCATGGATGGGAACATCCTTGAGGGCGTCCAAAAGAATATCGAGATTCGAGAGGCTGATCGTGCCTCGCGACCAAAGCCCCTTGCTGTCCCCTTGAGCGGTAAGATCAAGAGCGACCCTTAGAGCATCGAGACGTCCCGGCAACTGCTGCCGAAAATAGGGCGTAAAGGGGGTGATATCGAGAGGAGAAAGTTTGACGCTGGCCTCTCCACGACTCGCAGCCACATTGGCCTTACCGGCAACGGCAAGGGTCGCTTCCCCCAACACGGCATCCAGGGAGAAGGGGAAATCCTTTTCCAGGGAGATGTCCAGGGCCGAAAGGCTGAGCCCACTCACCTTGTAGCGGTAGGGCGCTTCGCCACCGAGACTGCGGTCAAGGAAAAGGACTTCGCCACCGTTCAGGACGACCCGGGAGATCAAAAGATCGATGCCACCATCCTTACCGTCCTCCACAGGCTGAGGAACGGGCACACTTTCTTCCGCAGGAGGGTTCTTTTCAGCCATCAGATCGCTAAAATTGAAAGTGCCGTCCGGCAGGCGCTCAATGCGAATTCTGGGCTCTTCGAGGCGGACTTCGTCGACCACCACCTTCATGAAAAGGAGTGGCCAGAAACGGTAGCGCAGAACCAGTTTCTCAGCCGCCACAAAATATTCCTCGCCTTGAGGTTCAGCGATGCGCAGCTGACTGAGTCCAATCCCCGAGAAGAGACTGACCTGGACATCCCCCAACTCGACCTTGCGGTTGAGGGTTTTTTCAGCCAGAGGAAGAACGGTGTTTTTTACCCTTTCCGGGGTGATCAGAACCTTGGCCAGCACTCCAGCCGTCACGACCAGAACCACCACCACGGCCAGGACTATCGCGGCGTATTTAGCAGCTTTTTTCATGAATTCCCCCGTTAATAGTAAAAATCCTCAGAGATCCCTATCCTGCAATCCAGCGATTTCCAGGACCGCCTGCCATTCTTCCGGGCGCACGGGCTGCACACTAAGCCGATTTCCTTTCTTAAGGACATCCATCCCCCGAAGCACCGGATGAGCCTGCAGTTCACTTCGTGTCAGCGGGTGCGGAAGAGGGGCCACATATTGCACGTCGACCATAAACCAGAGGGGATTTTCCTCGCTGGCCCGGGGATCGAAATGATCACTGCGCGGGTCGAGCGCCGTATGGTCGGGATAACCTTCGCGGACCACCCGGGCGAGACCGACAATAGCCGGCTCCTTGATATTGCTGTGGTAAAACAGCACCCCATCCCCCGCCTTGATCTCATCCCGCAGAAAATTTCGGGCCTGATAATTCCGCACACCATCCCAATGCTCGATGCCGTTGGGACGATTTTCCAGGTCGGCAAAGGAGAAACATTCCGGTTCCGATTTCATCAGCCAGTAGCGTCTGGTCGCCATCTGCACATTCTCCTTGAAACTGATTAAGGATACCAGGAACTTAGCGATTTTCAAGCCCCTGAAACCCGATACCGGCTAAAGACAGGGAATTGCTTTTTCAGGAGTGGTGCTTTATGATACGCCCTCGGAATAAAGGAAAGGAGACCATCATGCCAATCTTCGAGTACCAGTGCCAAACCTGTGGGCAGCTCTTCGAAAAAATCCGTTCCGCCCCTTCGGAGCATGAGAAATGCCCCAAGTGTGACGGTGTCGCCGTCCGCAAGGTATCCATGACCGCCGCCTCACCTTCGTCATCATCCTCCGCTCCCGCCTGCGGCAGTGGCGGCTTCAGTTGAGCCTGATACGGCGGCGGAGTTTCCGCTGCACCTGAAATCAAAAGGAGGATCCACGAGGATCCTCCTTTTTTTATGGTTCTAAGCCCCTTGCACGAAGTTGGCGGCGGCTTTCATCAGGCCGTCCAGGTCGTCCTGACTTCCCGCCTCTCCATAGACGCGTACGACGGGCTCGGTGCCCGATTTACGGAAAAGCACCCAGGAGCCGTCGGCAAAGAGGAATTTGCAGCCATCGATGGTGATGACCTGCTCTACCGGCTTGCCCGCCAGCGCCTTGGGCGGATTCTGGAGTTTGCCCGGCAGGGACGCTTCCAGATCGGGGCTCAGGTGGATATTTACCCGCCGGGTATAAAACTCGCCGACGCGTCGATAGAGATCCTGCAGCAATTGCGTGAGGGTTTTCTTTTCGACCGCCACCATTTCCGCCACCAGCAGGCAGGCCAGGATGCCATCCTTGTCCGGGACATGCCCCCGGATGGTCAGACCGGCGCTCTCCTCGCCACCGATGAGGATACGATCATCGCGGATAAATTCGCCGATGAACTTGAAACCCACCGGTGTTTCCAGCACGTCAAGCCCATGATGTTTGGCCACCGCATCGATGAAATGGGAGGTGGCCACGGAGCGGGCCGCCGCCCCCTTCATCCCCTTGACGCGAACCAGGTAGTCGAGGAGCAAAGCCAGCACGTAATTGGGCTCGATGAACGTGCCATCGGCATCAATAATGCCGTAACGGTCAGCGTCGCCGTCGGTAGCCAGTCCCAGCCTGATCTGCTCATCTTCACGGACCCTTTTGATGAAATCTCCGATACTGCTGGCCGAAGGCTCCGGCGGGAGTCCGCCGAAATAGGGATCACGATGATCATTCATAGTGACGGTTTTGACACCGGCCTCTTGCAGCAGGGTGTCGAGATAGCCCCGCCCCGTTCCGTAGAGCGGATTGACGGCCAGCATCAAGCCACTGCGGCCGATGACCGGCAGATCGACCAGTTTGCGGACGGCGGCGAAATAATCGGACCGGGGGTCGATCTCTTCAATCAGAGCGGCGCGAAAGGCCTGGTCAAGGGGCATCTGACGATAGCAGACCTCGCCGAGCATGGCATTGGCCCGATCTTCAATATCCCGAGTCGTCTCAGGCAGGGCCGGCCCCCCCCAGGCCGGAGAAAATTTCAGGCCGTTGTAATCGTACGGGTTATGGCTGGCCGTGAAGTTGATGCCGCCGGCTGCCTGCCGACGCAGGATTTCAAAAGCGATAACAGGGGTCGGCGTATCCCGGTCGCACAAAAACGTCTTGATGCCGGCACCGGCCAGCACCCGGGCGGTCTCCCGGGCGAACCGATCCCCCATGAAACGGGCGTCGTAACCGACCACCACCCCCTGGGAGCCAATTTTTTGAGCATTGAGATGATCGGCAATAGCCTGGGTCACCACCCGCACATTCTCAAAGGTGAAATCCTCGCAGAATATCCCCCGCCAACCGGAGGTGCCGAAACTGATACGGTTCATGGATGGAATCCTTCCTGAAATTAGGTGTGACAGTCAGTCATAGCATAGCAGATTGGCCTGAACATGAAAGGACGTGACGGCGCCTTACGAAGGGTCCTCGTCGCTCCACAATGTGGGCGCCCGGTAATTGTCGTGACCGGCCACATAAGGACAGTCGGCAGGGAGAATCCCCTGTTCGAATATCGCGGCCGTTAATGGCACACAGCCTGGCCTGGCTTCATGGCGACGGTCGTACACGGTGCAGAGGCGGGTATTGAGATCCAGAAACTCACAGGGTTCATCCGTATAGAAGATGTCCCCATCGTAGTCGACCTTTTCATAGCAGCAGCGGCCGCAACGGCGGCAGACGGCTTCCCAGGATGTTTTGTCCATCATTGGCAGTGCTCCTCCCCGGCGCGGCCCAAGACTAGCCGAGACGATGGCCGAGGTCAACCGGGAAAACCTTTGGTCGCCACCGGACTTTCTGAAAGCATACTGCAGCACACCTCGAAAAAGAACCGGATGGCCAATTTGTCGTTGACATAGACAGAAAAAAACGTTAAGAATTCAGTTTCAGATCAGGAACAACAGCAAACCAAGGAGGCAACATCCATGCAGTGTCAAACTGTTCTTCCCGGTACCGAGTGTACCTTTTGGGCCAAAAAAGGCTGTATTTTTCAGGGCGGTTCCTGCCAGAACGTCGTTGAAGAGTGCCAGGGCTGCGAGCGCATCGTCAAGGGTACCATCGGTGAAGTCTGCTCCGTAGCGCCCTCTCCTACGCAAAAATGGGTCGGCGGCCTGTGCAATTTCGCCACGCACCGTAAAGTGGAGATTCAGAGCGTCGAGACCAAGATGAATCCCCTCAAGGCTTCTAAAAAGGCCGCGGGCAAAAAGAAATAAACCGGCTCAACTTTCAGTGATTTCCTCGGGCAGGCGCTTCCGGCGCCTGCCTTTTTTTATTCCTTCTCAACCGAAAAGGACAAAAAGCAGGGGAATCAAAAAGGCCGAAACGAGACCATTGAGCCCGATGGCCAGGCCGGCCATAGCGCCCCCCAATTGCCCGATCTCCAGCATCCGCGCGGTGCCGATCCCATGGGCGGCCGTTCCAACCGCCAAACCGATAGCCGCCTCGTCACGAATACCAATCAGTCGGCAGAATTCCGGTCCGAAAACAGCTCCCAGACAACCGGTCAAAACAACGAGAGCAGCCGTCAGGGGGGCTATCCCGCCGATTTTTTCTACAATTCCGATGGCAATGGGAGTCGTTACCGACTTTGGCGCCAGCGACAACACCACCTCTGTGCTCCCCCCCAGAATCCAGGCAATACCCGAGGCTGAGGCAGCCGAGGCCAGGGCCCCGGCAAAGACACCAGCCAGAATAGGTCCCTTTTTCGCCATAATTTCAGCACGGCGGGCATAGAGGGGAATAGCCAGGGCCACAACGGCGGGCCCCAGAAAAAAGAGGATGATGCGACCGCCTTCAGCATAGGCCTCGTAGGAAACGCCGGCCCCCTTCAGGAAAAAGATAATGGACAGAATCGACACCAGGACCGGGTTGAGCAGCAGATGGCCCGTGCGCCGATAAAGCCATTGGGCGACAGCGAAAAAACCCAGAGTTACCATGATGCCGAACAGAGGAGAGGCGACCAGTTCATTCCACATGTCGCCCCCCTTTTCTAGCCACGAGATATTCCGTCAAGGCCGTCACCGCCATGACCACAAAGGTGCTGATAACCGTGGCCGCGACGATAGGCAGCCACTGTCTGGCGATGAGATCCAGGTAGACCATAACCCCGACTCCGGCCGGCACAAACAGCAGAGCCAGGTGCGAAAGGAGCAGGTCGGCCGCCTCCTGCACCCATTCCAGTCGCACGATACCCAGCCCCAGCGCGACGAGAAGAAGTCCCATTCCCAGCACATTGCCCGGGATAGGGATATCCAGCCCCCTGGATATGATTTCACCGACAAACTGCATGACCAGCAGTATAGAAAGGCCTTTGACCACCGCTTCCCCCCTTTTCCCGTCGAAGGCGCTTAAAGCTCTTCCTTGAGGCCGGCAATAACGGCAGCCACTTCCTCCCGGATATCCCGCGAGGATTCGGCCCGTTCATGCAGCAGAAACTCCTGGAAATACTGCAGAGCCAACCGGGTCTTCTCCTGATCGAGATAGAGGCTGCCCAGGGTCAGGTAAGCGAAAGACAATCCCGGATCGAGTCGGACTGCCTCGCGGCACTCCCGTTCAGCCGTCGGCAGATCGCCCAGATCGTAGGCCATTTCGCCCAAGTTGAAATGAGCCTGGGCGTCTTCCGGGTCCAGCTCAACGGCTTGCTGGTAGCAGGCCAGGGCTTCGTCGTTTTCGCCTTGGCCATAGAGGGTATCGCCCAGACTGTTGAGGGCGAAGACCGAATCAGGCTCCACCGTCAGTGCTTTTCGGTAGCACCGCTCCGCCTCTTCCATCTGCTCCAGATGAAAATGCACCAGACCAAGACTGACCAAGGCATCGGACTGGTCCGGATCGACTTCAAGAATCTGCTCATAGGCACTGCGGGCCTTGTCGTTCAGCCCCTGCTCAAAATAAAGGTCCCCCAGAGCGTAAAGCGCTTCCAGGTGATGGGGGTCCTCCTTCAAAATGCGCTCATAAATCTCAAGAGCCTCGTTGATCTGCGCATCCTCGGCCAGGGCCTCCCCCAGAAGCTCCTGAACCTCGATGGAAGACGGATCGTTCTGAAGTGCCTGCCGAAAGAGGCGGATGGCCTCTCGGAACTCGCCGACATCCATCGCTTCCCGCCCCTTGTTAAGCCATTGCTCGATAGAATTCATGGTCATTGCTCTCCTGATGTGAAAGAAGGGTTCATTAATGGTTGGACGGCAAGGACTCCAGGGCCTCCAAGAGTCCCCAGGGGCTGGCAGGCACGCGGCACACGGAAACCCCCAATGACTCGGCAAGCTGCGTCAGGCTGAAGTCATCGAGAAAAACGTCGTCGCCTTCCTTGAGCACTACATCGGGAACGATCAGGCAGCGGCCGAGAGTTTTTCCCGTCAGTTGCGAAACAACGTCCCGGCCGGTCAGCAAACCGGTGACGGTCACCTGTCCCCCGAAGAAATCGTTACGAATGGCAAAGACCTGGATCGTGATACCGGTGCGCCGGGCAAGGGCCTGGGCAAAGGTCTCAATTTCACGGAAGGCCGATTCCCCGGTGATAACCGATACGGTCTTTGAGCCGAGGGGGCCCGCTTCAGCCAGAACATCTGCCGCTTCAAGGCGAAAGAGCGGAATGAGACCGACGCCATTTTCCAGCTGGGCCAGCTCCTCATAGTCCTCCAGCGCAGGAAAATTCAGGCCCGCCTTGAGGTAAAACTCATCGGCGGCATACACAAAGCGTGAGCCCCCCTGCTCCAGAAATTTCTGCTGAAAATCGTGAACCCGGTTCAGCAGGTCGGTCGCTTCCTGTTGCGTGGGAGGGCGCAGATCCGGCAGACGTTCACGGTATCCCGTCAGGCCCACCGGCACGACCGCCAGGGAGAGAACTCCCGGTCGCAGCGCATAGAGGTCAGTAATGGTGCGGTCCAGTTCTTCGCCGTCATTGTACCCGGGGCACACCACGATCTGGGTATGAAGCTCGATGCCGCCGTCGCACAGGCGCTTGAGCAGGGGCAGAATAGCCGGCCCCTGGCGGCCGATCATACGGGTCCGCAGATCCTCCTCCGTCGCGTGCACCGAGACATAAAGGGGTGAGAGTCGCTGATCGAGAATCCGCTGAATTTCACTCTCCTCGATATTGGTCAGAGTGACATAGGACCCATAAAGATAGGAGAAGCGGTAATCCTCGTCCTTGACATAGAGGGTCGGTCGCATTTTGGGCGGCAACTGATGTACGAAACAGAAAATACAGTTGTTACCGCACTGCACGGGCGCCGGATGCTCCAAATGAATACCCAGACCATCTTCCAGGTCTTTTTCAAACTCAAGATCCCAGAGTTCGCCATTTTTTTTGCGAACTTCCAGCAGCAGCTCTTCCGTTGCCACATAAATCTGATAATCGAGCAGATCCCGGACGGGCTGGCCGTTCATCGACAAGAGGACGTCGCCAACCTCCAACTCCAATTCCTCCGCGATACTGCCCTCGTCCACCCCTATGATTTCAACCACCGGCAAATTCCTCTTCCGGACACCTCGGGGAACCGGTCATGGTCGCCAAAGATGTCGGTGCAAATAAATCGTATTTCCCCAACATGCGTCCCAAAAAGAAAAAGACCCCTGCAAGGAGGTCTTGTTCTTACCACGATAACGGCCTGTATTCAACGGATAGTGCCGACACGAGGGCGTGCCGGTTGACCCGGCGGGGCATTTCACCCTGCCGGGAAGAGAGATCCGTCGGGAGCGCTTGCCGTGCTAGTCCTTGCCTCCATGGAGACGGAAGGAGCCATCAGCCGAGGTGATAGAACTGATGGCATGCTTGTAGAGCAGAATATCGCCGCTACTTTCAACCAGCAGACAAAAGCTGTCGAAGGACTTGATATATCCGGTCAGTTTCTCACCGGACATCATCATCACGACTACCTTAACCCGCTCTTTGCGAGCCTGGTTGAGGTACTGATCCTGGATATTGAACGGGGTCTTGGCCATATCCTCTCCTTTATGATGCGACATAGAAACATTCCATCAACTCGTGGATTTTATCAGACTCCCTTGAGGAATCAACCCAAATAATGGAGGAATCACGTCGGAACCAGGTCATTTGCCTTTTCGCGTAACGGCGGCTCTCCTGTTGAATCCGCGAGATGGCCTCATCCAGGGAAAAGTCCCCATGTAAAAAACGGATAATCTCCCGGTAGCCGATCGTCTGCATCGACTTGAGGTGGGACGAATATCCCTTGGCAAGTAGCGCCTCGACCTCGGCCACCAGGCCTTCTGCCACCATCCGGTGGACCCTCTCGTCAATGCGACGGTACAAAGTGTCCCGCTCGGCCCGGACCCCGATTTTAAGCAGGCGGAAGGGGGTGTCGGCAAAACCATGCCTCGCCTGCAGTTCGGACAGCCGCTGCCCTGTCAATTGAAAGACTTCCAAGGCTCTGACAAGGCGCACCCGGTCTCGGGGGGAAAGCTTTTCGGCCAGGGCCGGATCCACCTGTTGCAGCCGTGCATGGAGGGTTCCCTCCCCGTACTGCTCTTCAAGATCAGTCAAACGGAGGCGTAGCGCCTCGTCAGCGGGGGGCGCCTCCAGCAATCCTGCCGTAAGCGTCTTGATATACAGGCCGGTGCCCCCCACGAGCAGGGGATGATGACCACGGCGGCCGATGGAAGATACAGCCTCTTGGGACAGGGTCACAAAACGGCCGGCCGTGAATTCTTCGTCGGGATCGACGACATCGATCAGGTGGTGGGGGACGGCGGCCCGTTCCGCTCTGGTCGCCTTGGCCGTGCCGATATCCATGCCCCGGTAGACCTGACGGGAGTCAGCCGAGATGATTTCCACGGGAAATTTTTGGGCCAGCTCCAAAGCCAGAGCGGTCTTTCCCGAAGCCGTCGGACCGCAGATAACCACCAGGGGTTGTGGGCCGTCATGGGTCAAAACAGCCGCCATCAGGTCCTCTTGAACATCTTTTCGATCTCTCCCCGGGACAGGCGCTGCATGACCGGGCGACCGTGCGGGCAGTGACCTTTAAAATCAACAGTGTCCATCTCGTTGAGCAATGCCTGCATTTGCAGCAGGGACAATTTCTGGTTGGCCCGAACCATGGTGTGACAAGCCATGAGGATGAGAACCTGATCCAGAGCTTCTTCCAGCTTGCCGCTCTGACCGATCTGGGCCAGCTCTCCGGCGACATCTCGCAGCAGGGCGACCGGGTCGGCCTTGTGCAACAGCTGCGGCACCGCCTTGAGGACGAAACTGTTGCCACCAAAGGGCTCCACCTCAAAGCCGAGGCGATACAGGTCGTTCACATGCTCCTGCACCTGAGCCGCCTGCCGAAAATCGAATTCCAGCACATCGGGAAAAAGCAAGGCCTGCCGTTCAATGTTCCCCCGGCGCAGCTGTTCCTTGAGACGCTCAAAACCGATCCGCTCGTGGGCCGCATGCTGATCAATAAGAAGGAGATCTTCACCATCCTGACAGAGCAGGTAGGACTGACCGAATTGTCCGATGAGGGTCAGGGAAGAAAAGAAGCCGGCGGACGTCTCGCTGGAAACTTTCTGTTCGGGCAGCGAAAGTGGTGGCGCAGAAGGCGAGCCAAAGGGATCGGCCGCTTCCCTGGCCTCGAATCGAGGCGCTGGCGGGGGCACCGACGGGAGTGACATGGGTGACCATGGAGCCGACATGGAGCGGGGGACCTCTGCCCGCGGGGCAGAGGCATCCTGATGGGGCCCAGGAGGGGCCTCATCCTTCAACCAGGCGGCCGGGCGCAGAGCATCCCTCACGCTTCCCGCGATAAAATCGTGCACCAGGGACTGTTCGCGGAAGCGCACCTCATGCTTGGTCGGATGGACATTGACATCCACCAACTGAGGGTCCAGTTCGATAAAGAGGACGACAACCGGGTATCGGCCTTTAAAAAGCAGATTCCGGTAGCCGTCCAGAATAGCGTGCTGAATCACACGATCCCTTACATAACGTCCGTTGACGAAGGAAAACATGGCCGATGTCGTCGAACGGGTGGAAGACGGTTGGGAGACCAGGCCGGTCACCTTCAGATCGCCCTCGCCGCGTTCGACGACGACCAAATCGCTTGCCAGGGTTCGCCCCAGCAGAGCAAGGGTTCGTTCGCGAAGACTGTCGTGCCGGTAAACGTCGAGCAGAGACCGGCCGTTATGGCTCAGCTTGAACTGCACATCCGGACGGGCCAGCGCCATTTTGGTCACCACGTCGCCGATGTGACCCAACTCCGTCTCCTCACGACGGAGAAATTTCCGACGGGCCGGCAGGTTGAAGAAGAGATTGCGCACCTCGATGGTCGTCCCGCAGGGCATGCCGATGGCATCCGCCCTTCGGACGGTGCCCCCTTCAAGATAGATCTCAACCCCTTCAAGGGAGCCCTTCTCGCGGGTACGCAAAGTCAGACGGGAGACAGCGGCAATAGAAGGCAACGCCTCGCCTCGGAACCCCAGGGTGCGGATCGCGAAAAGATCTTCGTCCGTCCGTATTTTGCTGGTAGCGTGGCGCTCCAGAGACAAAAAGGCATCTTCCCGCCCCATGCCACAACCGTTATCCACGATACGGATCAGGCTTCTGCCCCCCTTTTCAACCTCCACTCGCACTTCAGTAGCGCCGGCATCCAAGGAATTTTCCACCAGTTCCTTCACCACCGAAGACGGCCGCTCGACCACTTCGCCAGCAGCAATCTGGTTACAGAGTTTTTCAGGCAGCAGTTGAATTCGGTGCTTCATCAGATTCCTTCACCCGGGCAGCCAGGTCTTTTTGGAAAAAAAAGACGGCCGCATATCCCCGGCCGTCTCGTGTCGCCTCACAATCCTGCATGCCGCCTTTTCAGGAACTCTGCTCAAGACTTTCGAGCATGCTTTCGATTTCGTCGAAGTCAGCCAGGTCATCTTTTTGGGAACCGCTGGAGAGCGGCTTGCTCAAAAGACCCAGATCTCCCGCCACACTCGTAACGACCTTCAGATTTACGGCGGGGAGTTTTTGCAGATAGGCCTCAAACAGGCAGTTGTCGCAGATCGTATTGATCAGGCGGGGAACGCCGCCCGCGAAGCTATGAATCGCCGCCACGGTATCCGGTTCAAACAGCATCTTTTTGGACTTGGCTACTCGCAGGCGATGCTTGATATATGCTTCTGTGGCCTCCACGGTGAAGGACTTCAGGCTGTATTTGACCGCTACCCGCTGGGCCAGAGGTTCATCAAGACGCAGGCAGTCCTCGACTTCATGCAAACCGAAAAAAACAATATTCAGCAGTTTTTTGCCGGGAATTTCCAGATTCAGAAGGCCGCGAAATTCTTCCATGAGCTCCCGGGTCTGCATCATCTGGGCCTCGTCGATAAGGACGACGGCCTTGCGCCCGCTCGCTTCAATTTCCAGCAGGCGCTCGAACAGCTGCTTGATCAGGGTGAGACGATCTGGCGCCGGGTCTTCCACCCCAAGCTGCATGGCAATCCGGGTCAGAATCCATTCCGGTGTGACGCTGGAGTGGATCATAACGAGAAGAGAGGATTCGTATTTGTCGTCGGGAAGGCTGTCGAGCATGCGGCGGGCCAGAGTCGTCTTGCCAGTGCCAACCCCACCCACCAGCAGCGCCAACCCCTTGTTGGAATCGACGGCGTAACGCAGGCGGATCAACGCCTGACTGTGCTGTTCACTGTTGAAGTAGAAGCGAGCGTCTGGAGCGTTGGAAAAGGGCTCTCTTTCCAGGCCGAAATGTTCGCTGTAACTCATGAAATACCCCTGAACTCAGAACAGGCTAAACGAAAGAAATGCGATCTTTTTTGGATTTACCGGTGCCGTCATCATTCCCCGCCGCGCCGGAGACACCCAACTCCTGGCCAAGAAGGGACAACTTCTCCGAAACATTCCGAAAGAAGGAATCTGCCGCGGCCACACGTTTGAAGCACTCGAAGGCTTCGCGGGGTTTGCCCCACACTTCATAAAGCAGGCCCAGTTCGTAATAGATGCTGATGCGCTCTTCGCTGTCCAGCCCATCATTGGCCAGCCCGGCCTTGAAGGTGTGCTCAGCGTTTTCGAAAGAGCCTTTTTCGGCCAGGCAGATGCCCTTGGCGGTAATGCCGTCAACAAATCGCGCCGGATTCTTCATGGTCTTTTCGAATTCGGTGATGGCATCATCCAACAGACCCATTTCCTTGTAGGCAATGCCCAGGCTGTAGTGCGCTTCGGCGTCTTCGCCGCCGATTTGGGAATCGACCCCTTTTTTGAACTCGGCAAAGACACCGTCAAACTGGAAGCGATCGGACTCGTCAATCCCCTCCATCCCTTCCGTGGCGTCCAGGGCACCGTCGTCCATAATTTCGGCGGCAAGATCAAAGTAGCCTTCTTCCGGCTCTTCAGCAGGGGCGGGTGCAGCCTGAAGCCGGCGGGACTGTATTTCGCCCAGTTTTTCAAGGGCGGCCTCAAGGGACGGATCCGAGGTCAGCAGGCGTTGACAGATCTGCTCTGCTTCGTCGAGCAAATCCTGCTGTAGATAGAATTCGGCTTCTTCAAGCTCCGACTCGACGGTAGGCGCCGAAACGGACTCAACCGCGACCTCGTCTTCATCGACGAGTTCTTCAAGCTCTTCTTCCAGGTCGGCAACAGGTTCCAGGTCGAGTTCGAGGTCGACGACGGCTTCTTCGAGATCGTCTTCTTCTTTTTCAACATCTGCGACCAACTCGAGTTCTTCATCAACGACGTCCAATTCGAGATCCATCTCGATTTCATGGTCGTCAACCACCTCGACAAGATCAGCATCCGCCAGCGTTTCCACTTCATCAGGTTCATCTATGTCGTTCAAAGTGAGGGCATCGGTCTCGTCCGCCTTCGGCTCTTCCAATCCCTCCAATTCTTCAATAGTGGGTTGAGATTCTGGCGTGGCAACGGAGGGTATCCCCTCGTCAAAAGAACCGTCGCCGGCGCGAGACATGAGGTCGAACAGCTTGTCGCCCTCACCCGCCTCTTCATAAAGCGCTTTAAGAGTCTCAATAACCCGTTGATCCTTGGGCAAAAGCTCAAGCAGGCCCTCGTACAGTTCTTTAAGAACATCAGCCTTGTCAGCTTTTTTGAAGGCTTCTCTAACTGGGTCGAGGGCCTCCAGAGCAGCGGACGCCTTGTCAAGTTGCAAGAGGAGTCGAGCGTGTTCTTCCTGCATGACCAGGTCGGTGGGGTCAATTTTAAGAAGATGATTGAGCGTAACCCGGCTATTTTCCAGATCCCCTGTTTCCTTATAGGCCAGGGCCAGGGTGGCAAGGATGGAAATATCGTCAGGATGACTCTTGATCAACCCTTTAAGCCACTGCATCCCCTTTTCGACTTCCCCTTCGCGAATGAAGGTCTGGGCAAGCCCGGCCTTCAGGGCCACATTCTCGGGGAACAGGGGGAGAAAGATCTCATAAAGTTTCAGCAGTCTGGGCCAGTCCTGCTTCTCCTCGAGGACTTTGCAGACATCGTCGAATTCGGTGAGGGCTTGGTCGGGGCGGCCGCTGTCGACAAAGCGTTCGGCTATTTTGACCCGGATGGAGAGGTTCTCGGGGTCGAGTCTCTTCATCTTCTCGAGAACGCCTACCGCTTCTTCGTGTTTATTCTGCTTCTCATAAAGGCTGACCAGGGAGCGGTATTCGGCCAGGGCGTTGCCGGCCAGACCCTGTTTTTCATTGAGTTCGGCCAAGCGCTGATAGAATCGAGGCTGGTTCGCATCAAGCTTCTGCATCTGCTTGTAGACAGCAATGGCCTTCAGATAAAAACCGGTGTCGGAAAAATGCTTGGCGACCGCTTCATATTCGGTAATGGCCTCATCGATCATCTTCGCCCGGCTCAGGAGCTCAGCCAGCTTCTGTCGGTGACGAATATCCTTCCCATCGACACTGACCAGCTTCTGGTAATCCTTGATGGCCTTGGCCAACTGACCTTTCTGGATATTTTTCTGCGCGGACGCCAGTAATTTTTCTTTCATAGACTCTATGCCACCTGGGAGAAGTAATCCGCGCGGAGAAAGGCGCGTCCGTCTAACCTAAACTATCGCCACCGGGACTGTCAAGGCCAAAGAAGACTGATTTTATCTTTAGAAAACAAAGGAGTAGGACTTTTCAGCCAGCGTTGGGACCAAGCCTAGACAAATCGCTCCTTAACGCTCCGAAACCAGTCATCAAAGGCCTCTTGTTTCTGCTCATACCCTGCCCGCCCCATCAGAGCATAGGTGTATTCCTTTCCTTCCTCGACGCCGGGCTGATCGAGGGGATCGACCCCGAAGAGCCCACCGGCGAAGACGGTCTGCACCTCCAGCATGTAGACCAGGGCACCAAGGGAGTGCGGAGAAAGATCGGGCAGGGTCAGGGTACAGTTGGGCCGCCCGTTGGTGGACAGGGCCATGGCGGTCGCTTTTTGTTCGCTGCGAATCAGTTGGGCGAGAGTTTTCCCCTGCAGATAGTCAAGTTCGGGCGCGCCCGGGACGGGGGGAATGGTCAGGTCGGCGCCATAATGGTCCAGAGCCAGAAAGGTGACGACCTTGTCAAACGGCCCCTCCATATACAGTTGCACCTGGCTGTGCTGATCGGTGGTTCCCAGCGCCTTGACAGGGGTGGGCCCCACGTGGATCACCTGGCCATCCAGTCCGAATTTTTTCCCCAGACTCTCCGCCCAGAGCTGGCGATACCAGTCGGCCATGTCCCGCAGACCATCACTATAGGGCATCATGACGGAGATAGGCATATTCTTGCGATAGGCCAGATACTGCAGAGCGGCGTTGATATAGGCGGGATTTTTGCGGAAATCCTCCAGGGTGGCCCGTTTCTCCATGGCCGCCGCGCCGGCCAGAAGTTCCTGCACATCGACACCCACCGCCGCCAGGGGGAGAAGTCCAACCGGCGTAAAAACGGAAAAACGCCCACCGACTCCAGCGGGGATGGGCAGAGAACGATAGCCCTGTTCGTCGGCCAGCCGTCGCAACACCCCCTTGTCCGGATCGGTGATAAGGATGAAGTGGCGGTTGACCTCATTACCGCAGGCTTCGGAAGCCCACTGACGGGCAATGGCGAACTGGCTCATGGTCTCGACGGTGGTGCCCGATTTGCTGATCACCAGAAAAACGGTGCGCACCGGATCGAGCAGATCGAGGGTCTGGGCCACCCCGGCGGGGTCGACGTTGTCCAGAACATGCAGTCTGGGAAAGTCGCCGCGCTGACCCGGCGACAACAAGTTATGGTGAAAAGGACGCAGCGCCCGGAAAAGCGCCAGGGTGCCGAGGGCAGATCCACCGATGCCCAGGACGACAATGTCGTCAAAATCCCGGCGCAGATCCGCCGCCAGGGCGACAACTTCATCGAGCGTGCGGCGGTCAAAAGGAAGGTCGTAAAAAGGCAGACTCCCCTGTTGACGGGCCGCCATCAGTTGGCGATGGATCTCCAGAGTTCTGGGTTCCAGGGCGTGGAGATCCGCCTCGTGAATCCCCTGCTTCTCTCCCACGGCATCAGCCATCATATTGGTGTAATCAAGGCGAATTTCCATAAAGGCTCCCTCATGGGCAGGTGTTTTGAAGCAAGAATTGAATGCTCAAGTATGCCAGAGATCAGAGCTTTTTCAAACGGCTGACCTCGGCCGGGGTGAGGTGACGAAACTGGCCGGGAGGGATGCCCTTGAGATCGAGAAAAGCCAGGCGCGTGCGCTTGAGGCGGCTGACCGGGTACCCTACCGCCTCGCACATGCGCCGCACCTGTCGATTGCGTCCTTCATGGATGGTGATTTCAAACCAGGTGTGACTGCCGGACTGCCGCACCCGCTCGACCCGGGCTGGCGCCGTACGCCCATCCTCCAGGTCGACACCCTCCTGCAGCCGCTTTTGGGCCGAAGTGGTCAGCGCCCCCCGCACGCGAACCAGATAGGTCTTGTCCACCTCATGGCGGGGATGAGCCAGACGCTGAGCAAAGTCGCCATCATTGGTCAGAATGAGCAACCCTTCGGTCATGAAGTCGAGTCGTCCGACGGGAAAGAGTCGGGCCCCCACCTCACGCACCAGGTCCGTGACCAGGGGGCGCCCCTGAGGATCCCGCAGGGAGGTCAGGTATTTGGCCGGTTTGTTGAGCAGGATATAGGTGCGGCGGTCCGGCCGGGTGAGCGGTTTGCCGTCGACAGACACTTCGTCGCGGGACAGATCGGCCGTGTCACCCAGACTGGCGGGACGGCCATTCACCGTCACCCTCCCCGCCTCGATCCATTTCTCCGCCTGTCTTCTGGAAGCCAGTCCGGCGGCGGCGATGATCTTCTGCAGCCTTTCGGCGGCCCCTTTATTCATCCAGTTCGTCCTCGGGCCAGCCATGCCCCGAATCGTCTTCCAGGCGCGCCCCTTCCGTCTCCAGCGTTTCAGGGGTCAGTTCGCTGAACTCCTTCAGGGTAGGCAGACTGGAGAGATCGGCCAGGCCGAATACCTGAAGAAACTCGGCTGTGGTACCGTAGAGCAGAGGCCGACCGGCGATATCTTTTTTACCCAGGATGCGGATGAGATGTTTATCGAGGAGGGTTTTGACGACGCCGCCCGAATCGACACCCCGCAGATATTCGACCTCGGCCCGGGTCACCGGCTGCCGGTAGGCGATGATGGCCAGGGTCTCCAGGGCCGCCCGGGAAAACTTGAAGGGCCGGTTCTTCTGCAGGCGCCGGACCCATTCCGCATATTCGGGACGACTGCGGAACTGGTAGCCGCCGGCCACCTCCAGCAGGCAAAAGCCGCGCCGCCTGGACTCATAGTCACGCATCAGCTCACCCAAGGCCGTCACAACTGCCTCTTTGCTTACATCGAGCGCTTCCGCCAGCCTCTCCGCCTTGATGGGCGCCTCGGAGGCAAAAATAAGACACTCCACGATAGTCTTGATCTCAGTGGTATCCAAGGGTCTCCTCATCCACAGGCCAGGTCGCCCGGTCGCCGCCATCCTCAGACGGATAGAGCCAGATAGGACCATGTTTTTCGTTCTGCATCAGGCGAATCAGGCGCAGCTTGACCAATTCGAGCATGGCCAGAAAGGTGACCACGATCTCATGCCGGTCGGGCTTCTGACTGAACAGTTCGGTAAAGAGCAGGTTTTCCCGCTGGCTAAAGAGATCCAGAATGCCATGGATACGCTCCGTGACGGAAAGCCGCTCCGTATCGACCTCGTGCACGGGCGCTTCGGGGTGCTCCTGCAGAAACCGCCGAAAAGCCTCGACCAGCTCGTAGATACCCACGGCTTCGAACTCCGTCTCCGCCGCCGGCTCGGCCTCCGGCTCGACAAAATCCCGCACAAAGACATCCCGCTGCAGTTGCGGAAAGGCATCGAGCCTCTCGGCCGCATCCTTGTATTTCTGGTATTCCAGCAGGCGGCGAACCAGTTCGGCGCGCGGGTCCTCCTCTTCCTCCTCGAGATCCTCCTCCTCGCTGGCCGGCAGCAGCAGGCGGGACTTGATATGGATCAAGGTCGCCGCCATGAGCAGAAACTCGCCGGCCACATCGAGATTGAGACTCTTCATGGCGTCGATGAAGGCCAGATACTGGGCGGTGATCTCCGCCATGGGGATATCGTAGATATCCATCTCGTTCTTTTTGATGAGATGAAGAAGCAGGTCGAGGGGGCCTTCGAAATTTTCGATTTTTACCTGATAGGCCATGAAGCAGCCGCCTCAGTTTCCGAACAGGAAACGCATGACGTATTCCACCACACCCACCTGGGGCCCGGCCAGCTTGTCGACCACGAACCAGATGAGGGGATACAGAAAAACGCGCCAGACATCGGTGAAGAACACCACGAAGATGATGATAACAAACCCGAAAGGCTCCAGTCGGGCCAGCATATCGGCCTGTTTCTTGGGAAGGATGCCCGTCAAGACGCGGCCGCCATCCAGCGGAGGCACGGGAATCAGGTTGAAAACGGCCAGAATGACATTGATCAGCAGGCTGAAGGACACCATGAGCACGATGGGTTCGAAGGCCGCCTGCAGCAGGGTTCCTTCCAGAACTTTCAGCTCGGCGACCACAGCGAGGCCACGCAGGAGCAGCGCCGAAAGCAACGCCAGGGCAAAATTGCTCAGAGGACCGGCCAGCGCCACCCAGATCATATTCTGCTTGGGATTTCTGAGGTTGTTGAAATTAACGGGGACGGGACGCGCCCAACCGAAACCGAAAAACAGCAGGGCCAGGGTACCAATAGGGTCGAGATGCTTGAGAGGGTTGAGAGTCAGCCGGCCCAAAAGGCGGGCGGTGGGATCACCGAACTTTTCGGCAAAAAAGCCGTGGGACAACTCATGCATGGTAACCGCCAGCAAGGCGGGGACCAGCATGATCGAAATTTTGACCAGTATTTGTTCCATGTCGGCAGATCCGTTTCGAGAGCAAGGGTAAAATTTCTTAACAGATACGGCAGAGCAAGTCAACGAATCCCGACCCGAGTCAGCCGTGGACCCCGATGAAAAGGCGATTATTCGTTGCCGTCGACATCCTGTAACAGAAAACGCTTGCGCACCATGGCCAGTTCATCCTCGCGGGTAACCACGCGCCCGGCAAGACGGGCCTTGAGCAGCGCCGCGAGGATCGTTTTGTACTCGGGGCCGGGCGGAATACCGAGACGGCGCAGGTCATGTCCGTTGAGCAGCGGCGAGATCTCGCGCAGCTGGGTGACGAAAAGGGAGATCCAGCGACGCACTTCTTCGCAGGAAGCGCGGGCCATAAGAAAGAGCAGGATTTCGGTGGAGAGGGGTTCGAGCCAGCGGTGCAAGTCAACGGGTCCTGGGCTTGATTTGCGGCTGTGGCGGCGTTCCAGCAGTTGCAGGACACGATGACCTTCCCGACGCTCCTCCATAAACACCTGCCGCGGCTTGGGTGGGATATCCAGACGTTCACAGAAACCGCGTACGGCCGCATGATCAAGCTCGGAAAGCAGGCAGAGGAAATAAACCTGCCAGGCCTCGCAGGTCTCCCCAGTATAGAGCAGTTCGTACCAGTTCAGAATGCGGGGAGCTCTCTCGAAAAGCTGGCGAATGGCAGGGTTCACCTCGAGCCCGGTCTGCAGGCGCTGGAGCAGGCCGAACTCTCCCATGCGCAGCAAAGCCGGCAACGGCGCCGCCTCTTTGAGAATAATGACCAATTCGTTGTAGAGGCGACGCCCCCCCGCTTTGGCCAGAAACCCCATGCGCACGGCACTCTGGAGCAGCTGCTGGGTGTGAACACCGAGATGAAAACCGAGGCGCTGCTCAAAACGGATAGCACGGAAAATCCGCGTCGGGTCCTCGACAAAGCTCAGACTGTGCAGGACACGCACGGCCTTTTCCTTGAGATCTTTCTGGGCGCCGAAGAAATCGATAAGTTCGCCGTAATGGGCCTCATTCAGCGCGATCGCCAGGGTGTTGATGGTGAAGTCGCGTCGATAAAGGTCAAGCTTGATGCCGGCGTGCTCGACCTGAGGCAGGGCGCCGGGAGAGGTGTAATATTCCATGCGGGCCGACGCGACATCCAGCTTGAAGCCGTCGGGGAAAATCAACACCGCCGTGCCGAACTTCTTGTGAGAACGGATGCGGCAGCCCTGGTCAATGGCGCAGGCTTCAGCAAAGGCGATGCCATCGCCCTCGACGACGATATCAATATCGAGATTTTCCTGCTGCAGGAGCAGGTCGCGCACGAAGCCGCCGACAGCGAAAATACTGACCCCCTGTTCA
This sequence comes from Desulfuromonas sp. KJ2020, assembly GCF_024197615.1. NCBI lineage: Bacteria > Pseudomonadati > Thermodesulfobacteriota > Desulfuromonadia > Desulfuromonadales > Desulfuromonadaceae > Desulfuromonas > Desulfuromonas sp. KJ2020. The sequence continues at coordinate 552,850 of NZ_JAKUKE010000003.1, read as the reverse complement.
TCGGCGATGCGCCCGAACCGGCGCAGAAGGTCTTGAATGCGTGGGGGCAACTGATCGGCCAGCATGCGCTCCACCCGCCGTTTTTTGAGGCCACCGCCGCCAACGAGGGTGTCGATCGCCTCGGTGCCGGTGCGCAAGGCGCGGGCGCCGGAAATCATGTGGCGCAGAAGATCGGTACGGGTGATGGCGCCGACCAGACGGCCTTCCTCCACCACCGGGACAAAGCGCTGATTGCGCTCCATCAACTGTTCCTGCAGTACGGCGATGGGGGTGTGAGGATCGACCTCAAAGAAATCTCCGGTCATATAGTCACTGACCGGCTGTTCAGCCAGGCCATGGTGAACGGCCCGGTCCGCCAGTTGGCGGGTGATCAGACCGACCACCCGGTGATCGTCCACCACGGGAAGAGCATTGATGTTATAGCGGGTGAAAATGGCCCGTGTCTCGCGCATACTGGCGTCTTTGGCGATGGTTTTGACGGGCGAGGACATCAGGTGGCGCGCCTCCCAGCGAGGCTGAACATGCTGCTGCAACACGGCGGGCAGACGATCGACGATTTCCAGAAGAGTCAGGTCGCGTACGGTCGCCGAAGCGGCAAAAGAGTGGCCGCCGCCACCAAAGCGGGAGAAAATTTGTCCCATGTCGACTTCAGGTGCCCGGGAGCGTCCGACCATGAAGACCCGGCCGCCCAGACGCGCGACCACGATAAGCGACTGCGTCCCTTCCATGTCCATAAGCTTATGGGCCAACACGGCGAGATCGCCGACAAAGTGATCCGCCGAGGCCTGGGCGACAACCACTTCGACACCGGCGATGTGGAGAATCGTGCGGGACTCAATCAGATCATGCAACAGCGCCACCTGGTCGGCGGTCAGTTCCTGGGTGAGAAAATCGGCGACCGTGTTAAGGTTGGCGCCATGGGAGAGGAGAAAAGCGGCGGCCAGGTAATCGTCCGTGGTGGTGGAACTGAAGAGCAGGCTGCCGGTATCTTCGTAGAGGCCGAGCATCATCATGGTCGCCTCCTCAGCCGTTGGCACGATACCCCGCTGCTGAAAAATACCGGTCAGAACCGTCACGGTGGAGCCAACCGACTCGATGTGCTCCACCACGCCCTTGAGATCGGCGTTGCCAGCCGGATGGTGATCGTAGATATGGAGTTCCACCTTCTCCCGGCGGGCCACTTCGCCGAAAGGGCCGATGCGGTCGGACTGACGCACGTCCACCAGGATAAGCCGGGTGACCTGGTCCAGATCGATATCCTTTACGCGCTTGAACAGGGCCGGGTCCACCACCCCGTCTTCCTGCAGAAATTCACGCAGATTCCGCTCCTGGGCCCCGGCAAAGATCAGATGGGCCTCCGGGTAGAGACGCCTGGCGGCGATCATGCTGCCTAGACAGTCGAAATCGGCATTGACGTGGGTGGTGATAACCTCCATGTTCCCCCGGTGCGCCTTAGAGCTGCAAGCTGCCTATCAGCTGATGGATATCCGTAATACCCTCTTCCACACAGAAAGCCTCGATGCCGTCAATAATGGTCATCATAACAGCTGGATCGACAAAGTTGGCGGTTCCCACCTGCACGGCTTTAGCCCCGACGATCAGAAATTCCAGGGCATCCATAGGACGCATGATACCGCCGACACCGATGACGGGCACTTTGACGGCCTGCACCACCTGATGGACCATCCGCACCGCCACCGGCCGGATGGCCGGCCCCGAAAGCCCACCCGTCTTGTTGGCCAGGCGCGGCCGCCGGGTCTTGACGTCCACGGCCATGCCGGTGAGGGTGTTGATGCAGCAGATAGCGTCGGCCCCTGCCTCTTCCGCGGCCCGGGCCGTGACCGAAATGTCAGTGACATTGGGAGTCAGTTTGACGATCAGGGGCTTTTTCAGGTGCTTTCGCACCAGGCCGACCACCTCGGAGGCCGCCTTGGGGTCGGTACCAAAGACGATGCCGCCCTGCTTGACGTTGGGGCAGGAGATGTTCAGCTCCACCCCGGCCACCTCGGGAATATCGGAAAGCCGCCGGGCCACCTCGCCGTATTCGTCCAGGGTGTTGCCGAAGAAGTTGACGATGACCGGCGTATTGATCTCCCGCAGAAAGGGGAGCTTATGCTGAATGAAGGCGTCCACGCCGACGTTCTGCAGGCCGATGGCATTGAGCATGCCGCTGATGGTCTCTGCGATGCGGGGCGTGGGGTTGCCTGCCTTGGGCGCCAGCGACAGCCCTTTGGTCACAATGGCCCCGAGGCGCTCCAGGTCAATAAAGGGCGCATATTCTTCACCGTACCCGAAGGTCCCCGAAGCCGGCATGACCGGGTTCTTTAGCTTGATGCCGGCGATCTCCACCGCCAGGCTGGGGCGCTTGTTCTTCATCCCGTTTTCTCTGGCTTTTCCGCTCATATCTTGCATCCCTCACAATAGCCGGGCTCCTGCCCCAGTTTCGTCCAATCCAGTTGTTCCGCCCGGAAGACCGGCCCCTCCTTGCAGGAGCACAGATAGCGCGGGCTGGCCTCGCTGTGGCCGGCGCCTTTGACCACGCAACCGAGACAGGCACCGACTCCGCAGGCCATAAGGGCTTCGAGCGACACCTGCAGGGGCACCCCGCGCGCGGCACAGATCTCTTGCACCGCTTCGATCATTGGCATCGGTCCGCAGGCATAGACGGAGGCGTTGGGATACTTGTCGAGTTTGCGCAAAAGCACCTGGGTCACCAGGCCTTCTTCTCCCAGGCTGCCGTCATCGGTAGACACGTAGGTCTCGACCCCCAAGCGTTCAAATTCGGTCACGGCCAGGATATCTTCTCGTGTTCGCCCGCCCATCAGCAGGCGCACAGAACTCTTCCGGGTCAACTCCCTGGCCAGCATGTAAAGCGGTACGAGACCGATGCCGCCGCCCACCAGAATCTTCTGTTCCCCGGGAACCCCCATATCGAAGCCGCGCCCCAAGGGACCGAGGACTTCCACCTTGCTGCCCACCTGCAGGTTGCTCATGATGTCCGTGCCACGTCCGACGACTTTGTAGAGAATTTCCACAAACTCCTTGGGAGCCTGTCCATCGCAGTCGGCTGGCAGAAAACCGGTGCGGAAGATGCCGAAAGGACGCCGCAGCAGGGGCGGCAAGGACGTCTGCACCCGGAACATGAGGAACTGGCCGGGCTTGGCCTTGCTGCCGAAACCGGGCGCCAGGATGCGCATGCGGTAATATCCGGTGGATATTTCCTGGTTGGATAGCACTACGGTTTTGTAATTCTTCATACCTACTCATCTCTCCTGTTAATCGCCGGTTGGAACCGAGCGGTTCCTAAAAAACCGGACTCTGACTATATTTCATCACGCTGCATCACCAGGGCGTCCTCGCCATCGGCATAATAGCCGGGGCGACGGGAAATCTCCCGAAAGCCGAAACGCCGATAAAGGGCGATGGCCCCGACATTGTTAATCCGTACCTCCAGAAAAACCTTTTCCAGACCGACTTGCCTGGCCTGTTCGAGCCCATGCGTGAGCAGTCTGGCCGCGACTCCCCGGCGGCGAAACGAGGGGTGGGTCGCCACATTGAGGATGGTCATCTCGCCGCACACGAGACTGGAGCAGAGAAAACCCGCCAGACGATCCTCCATAAAGAGGAGCTCGATGCGGCTGTGCGGGTTGTCTAGTTCAGCCAAAAAAGAGGCAACTGACCAAGGGCGAGCCTGACACAAGCCTTCGATATGCAGAACCTCTTCCAGATCTTGGGGCGTCATGGGCCGGATAGAAACGTGGTCCAATCGCATACTCCCTGCAAGGAGAAAACACACCGGCAGAACGGTATGACACAGAGGAAAAAATTGCCGTGACATCAAGGCAAAATAAGATAAAATGATGACCTTGCGGAGATCATTTACCGAAGCACCGCCGCTACCGCCCCATGTCGTGGCCCGCTATCTTAATGCACCCCTCAACCCCCTGTAAAGAACTAATGCGGCCCCGGTCACCGGGCGGCAGATTGCCATTGACAAGGGGGGATCATTGATTTACAAAGGGGCCACTTTTCACCATCAAGGAGCCTGCCGCATTGAGCCAGAAAGACAAAATTACCTACAGGGACGCCGGCGTAGACATCGATGCCGGTAATCGTTTTGTACAGATGATCAAACCCCTCGTCAAAGCCACGACACGCCCCGAGGTCAAAACGGATATCGGTGGTTTTGGCGGTCTTTTCTCTCTTCATGCCGACAAATACAAGAGGCCGACGCTGGTCTCCTCGACCGATGGCGTGGGAACCAAGCTCAAACTGGCCTTCATGATGGACAAACACGACACGGTGGGCATCGACCTCGTGGCCATGTGCGTCAACGACATCATCGTCCAGGGGGCCGAACCCCTCTTTTTCCTCGACTACCTGGCCACGGGCAAGCTCTCCCCTGAAAAAGCCGTGGAGATCGTCAAGGGCATTTCCGAGGGCTGCGTGCAGGCGGGTTGTGCTCTTATCGGCGGCGAAACGGCCGAAATGCCCGGCATGTACAGTGAGGGAGAATACGACCTGGCCGGTTTTACGGTCGGCGTGGTCGATGACGACAAAATCATCGACGGCTCCACCATCACCGTCGGCGACGCCATCATCGGCATTGCTTCAAGCGGCCTGCATTCCAACGGTTATTCCCTGGCCCGCAAAGTATTCTTTGACAAAATGGGTCTGTCGGTCGACAGTCGCCTGGATGAACTGCAGACCTCTCTGGGAGAGGCCCTCCTCACCCCTACGCGCATCTACGTCAAGGCGATTCTCAATCTGATACGCGACTTCCAGATCAAGGGCATGGCCCACATCACCGGGGGCGGCGTCCTCGAAAACATCCCACGCGTTTTACCAAAAAACTGCCAGGCGATTCTTCAAAAAGACAGCTGGCCCAAGCCTCCCATCTTTGAAGTATTGCGCCAGGGCGGCAACATTGACGAAACCGAGATGTACCGGACCTTCAACTACGGTATCGGCATGGTCCTTATCGTACCGGCAGTCGAAGCCGAGGATATTCTGGGCCGTCTCGGCGGGCTGCAGGAAAAAGCCTACCTGATCGGCGAAATTACCAAATGCTCCGACTGCAACGAACAGGTGAAACTGACCTGAACCGTTGCCGGCAACCTAAAACATCTTGACCATTCAATTACATGCAGGGGAAACCGTGGCACAGAAAGTACGCATAGGCGCTCTCGCTTCAGGCGGAGGGACGAACCTGCAGGCCATCATCGACCGTTGCCTTGATCATTCCATTGACGCTGAAATCGTCCTGGTCATCAGCAATAACCCTGAGGCTGGCGCTCTGGAAAGGGCTCGCCAGGCCGGCCTCCCCTGCCGCTGCATCAATCATCGCGACTACGAGTCCCGCGAAAGCTACGACCAGGCCCTGGTGGATGCCCTGCAGGAAGCGCACGTCGACCTGGTGGTTCTTGCCGGTTTCATGCGCCTGATCACCCCTGTTCTGCTGGACGCCTTTCCCGTTCGCATCATGAATATCCACCCGGCTCTGCTTCCAGCTTTTCCCGGCCTTCACGTGCAACGGAAAGCAATCGAATACGGCGCCCGGTTTTCCGGATGCACCGTCCATTTCGTCGACAATGGCGTCGATACCGGCCCGATCATCATTCAGGCCGTCGTACCCGTTCTGGACGATGATACCGAGGCGACCCTGGCGGCCCGCATTTTGAAGCAGGAACACCGGATCTACCCCCAGGCCATCCAGCTTTTCGCCCAGGGCAGATTGCATATTGAAGGCCGCCGTGTTCGCATCCTGCCGCCCCTCACCCCACCGGACAGTGCCTTGACCAACCCATCCGTCGAGGTTCCCGGGACATAAGGTGTAAGAGGTCGGCGTGAGACAGAAACACTACGACATTGCCATTCTGGGCGAAAGCCTGGCTGCAAGAGTGGCGGCCGCACTGCTCGCACGCCGGGGCCACAAGGTTGTCTTCTGCCGAGAATCCTATACGCCCTCACCCTGGCTTTTCTCTTCCCTGCATCTACAGCAGCTGCTGCTGTCCCTTGGCGGTCGCTCCTGCGCCACCGCCGCCCGCCCTCTACAGATTCTAACCCCTCAGTCCCGCTGGGAAATCCACGGACGTCATTCCAAACAGGAAGAGCTCATTCGCGAATTTCCCGATCAGCATGAACAGGTCGCGAATCTGCTCAAGGAGTTGGCCGGCAAAGGTGAACGTCTGGAGCGCAGCCTCTGGCAAAGCCGCAAAGTTGCCTTGGCGGGTCGCCTTCTTCACACTAATCTACGCGTAAGAGGGCTTTTCAGGCTTTTTAAAAAACCGCTCGACGCCGTCCTGACCCAATCATTGGGAACAACACCAGCAACCGAATCGCTCACAGCGCTATTCGAAGGGGTTTCGGGTCAGCCGATAGGAAGGCTATCCCTGGCGGAGGGCGCCCTGCTCTGGAGCTGGATCCGGCAACACGAAACCGTCTCCACTTCCGGCCTGGAAGAACTGCTGCTGCACCGCTTTGATCAGTTCCACGGGGATGCTCTGGATTTGCCCAATGTCGCGTCGCTGAATATAGAAGGTCGCCGTCTGCACAACCTCACCCTCAAAGATGGCGCCGTCTGCTCCGCCGACCATTTTGTTATAGGCAGTCTGGGCGGTGCTCGGCTGCTGCCCCCACCCTTTGAACGGCCCACTTCCGAACCTCTGCCCGCGTCCTTTATGACCAGTCCCATAAACCGCCTCTCGCCCATGCTGGCTCGTCGCATGATTTGGCGAGCATCTTCAACGGTGAGGCTAACCCTGACGGCCACCAGCCCGCGCACCTGCCTTATCGAAACGGTAACCGCTCCGACCTCCCAGGCCATCCAGCCTAGCGCCTTGCGGGAAGAGCTTACCTCCATTTTCCCGTTTATCGATTTGTCTCTCACCGAAACCCCTTCCTCAGAGGGGACCCCTGCCCTACCTAAACCGCTTTTCGCCACCCCGCTGCCGGGCCTGGTGAATCCCGTCCAGCTCAAGGGCAATCTGCTGCTGGCTCAGGGCCTGGGCGTCTGGCCTGCACTCGGACCCTCCGGCGAGATCTTGGTGGGCTATGCCGTAGCTGAGAGGCTCAGTGGCGGCAAATCTTTCAGGTCTTCTTAAGCAACGGAAAACCGTCTTTTCTTTTCAAAATAACGAGGCAAAAATTTCTTGCAATACGCCGCAAGGCGTGATAACAATTGGCGTTCGAAACTTCCAGGAGGTCAAATTACCATGTCTAAGGTCTGTGAAATTTGCGGCAAGGGTCGTACTACTGGCAACAATGTCAGCCATGCACATAACAAAACGCGCAAAGTCTGGCTTCCCAATCTGCAGAAGGTTAAAACCATCAGCAATGGCACCGTTCGTTCCGTCAAGGTATGCACCCGCTGCATCCGTTCCGGAGCAGTAACCAAACCTGTCTGATTGCACCGTTGCCGAAATCATCAAAAAAGAGGGGCACCCTGGTTCAGGGGCCCCTCTTTTTTGTTTCTCTTCTGTATCCGTCCGGCTGTTTTTAGCCTCGGAAAGCCACCCACTCGATCTCGATGGCTGCCCCCTTGGGCAGGGCTGCCACCTGCACGGTGGCGCGGGCCGGATAGGTCCCTGAGAAGAATTCCCCATAGATCCCGTTGACCACGGCGAAATCCCCCAGATCCGTCAGATAAATCGTGGTCTTGACGACGTGGAAAAAATCGAGACCGGCCGCCGCCAGCACCGCACCCATATTGGCCATGACCTGACGCATCTGCTTGCCAATGCCGCCGGGAACCAGTTCTCCGCTCACGGGCTCCAGCGGAATCTGGCCGGAGAAAAAGACAAAATCACCCGCCGCCACCCCCTGGGAATAGGGTCCGATCGCCGCCGGAGCGCTGTCCGTCTCAATCTTTTTCATCATCATCCCCTTCTTTTTAATGCTTTAATTTCGTATGCGCTCGACCTTGTAGACGCCCTTGACCTTGCGAATCGCCGCCATCACCCGATTCAAATGATCGAGATCCTGCACGTCGACCTCAAAGGTGTTGACCCCCTTGTGATCCGGGGTCGAATGAACACTGGCGGTGATAATGTTCGCCTCGCAATTGCTGATGGCGCCGGAGATACCGGCGAGAATCCCCTTCTGGTCCTGGCAGTAGGCGCGGATCTTGACGGGACGGGTGGTCTTCTTCTTGCGATCCCACTCCAGCACGACGCGCCTTTCCGGATCCCCTTCCATGGCATGGGGGCAGTCTTCCGCGTGCACGGTCACGCCCCGGCCGCGGGTGATGAAACCGATGACGGGGTCACCGGGCAGGGGATTACAGCACTTGGCAAACCGCACCAGGATATCCTCGATGCCGTCGATCTTCAGGGCGCTCGACGGCTTTCGTCGGATTTTTTCCAGGACTTTCTCGAAACGCCCCGGGGCGGGACGTTCTTCCCGCAGTTTTTCCTGGGGCACGACACGGCCGATCACCTGCCCGAGGGAAACCTTACCATAACCGAGGGCGGCCAGCAGGTCGTCTACCCGCTTGAAGCCCAGCTCCTCAACGGCATGGGCCATTTCCGGCGAAACGGCCATCTTCTTCAGTGAAAAACCATACTTGCGCAGCTCTTTTTCGAGCAGATCGCGGCCGAGCTCAATACTCTTCTCGCGCTGTTCGGTTTTGACCCATTGCCGGATCTTGTTGCGCGCCTTGGAGGTGCGCACAAAGGCCAGCCAGTCCTTGCTCGGCGTCTGATTCTGCGAGGTGATGACCTCGACGATGTCCCCGTTGTGGAGCGGTGTCTTCAGCGGGACCAGTTTGCCATTGACGCGCGAGCCCACACAATGGTGCCCGACATCGGTGTGTACACTATAGGCGAAATCGACGGGGGTAGAGCCACGGGGGAGTTCTTTGACGTCGCCGTCGGGGGTGAAGACATACACTTCTTCGGGGAAAAGATCGATCTTGACCGTCGACATGAATTCGCGGCTGTCGTCCAGTTCCTGCTGCCATTCCAGTAACTGGCGCAGCCAAGCGAATTTTCGGTCTTCGCGGGCGGCGGCCGGCGTACTGCCGCCTTCTTTATATTTCCAGTGGGCAGCGATCCCTTCCTCGGCGATACGGTGCATCTCTTCGGTGCGGATCTGCACTTCCATGCGCTCCCCGAAAGGCCCCATGACCGTCGTATGCAACGACTGGTAGAGGTTTGCCTTGGGCATGGCGATATAGTCTTTGAATCGCCCGGGAATGGGCTTCCAGGTCGAGTGGATGATGCCGAGCACCGCATAACAGTCCCGCACCGACGGCACGATGATGCGAAACGCAATGAGATCGTAAATCTGATCGAGATCGGTGCCCTGCCGCAGCATCTTGTTGTACACCGAGGCCAGATGCTTGGAGCGGCCGCTCACCTCACCGACAATGCCATTCTCCTGCAGTTTCCTATGGATAATGCCCTTGACGTCATTGACATACTTGACCCGTTCCTTGATCCGCTTGTCAATGCCGGCGGCCAGCTCCCGATAGGTCTTGGGCTCCAGATAGCGCAGGGACAGATCTTCCAGCTCGCTTTTGATCCAGCTGATCCCCAGGCGATTCGCCAGAGGCACATAGATATCCTTCGTTTCCTGGGCGATCAACCGGCGCCTTGGCTCCGGCTGGAGATCGAGCGTCCGCATATTGGCCAGCCGGTCAGCCAGTTTAACAAGGATGACCCGGATATCCCGCGCCATGGCCAGCAGCATCTTGCGAAAATTCTCCGCCTGCCGCTCCTCGTTGGTCCGGAAGGTCATTTTGCCGATTTTGGTGACACCATCCACCAGCGTGGCCACTTCCTCACCAAACTCTTCCCGCAGCGTCTCCAGGGAGACAAGGGAATTTTCGAGGGTGTCATGCAGCAAGCCGGTCAGCACCGTCGCCACGTCCATGCGCAGTTGGGCCAGAATATGCGCGACCTCCAGGACGTGGGCCAGGGAGGGCTCTCCGGACGGGCGCTTAACCCCCTGATGAATGCGGGTGCTGAATTCGCAGCCACGGCGCAACAGGTCGAGATCGGCACCGGGATGATAGGCTTGTACTTTTTTGAGGATTTCTGCTGGCTGGATCATGACGACTCTACCCGGCTCAGGTTCGACATGCGCCCGGCAGGCAATCAGAGCCTGTCGGGCGCGTAGAGTCAGGAAGGAAAAAGGAGCTAGCTTTTCTTGCGGGTGGGAATTTCGTAATCCACCTTGCCGGCGGCAATCTCGCGCAAGGCCAAAACAACCTTCTTGTTGCGGGCCTTGTTTTCAATCAGGGGGGCTCCCCCTTTGTACAGCTGTTTAGAGCGTTTGGCCGCAATCATAACCAGCAGAAAGCGGTTCGGGATTTCTTTAAGGCAGTCTTCAACGGTAATACGAGCCATGAATACGTTCTCCTGAGGCGAAATAATGGAATCGCGGACGATCCCACAGTTTTTTAGGTAAAGTCTTGAGTCAGTATATCCTCGACCAGTCCCGGATACCGACGAACCCGGCAACGCTCTGCCACGATGATGGCCTTCAGTTGCTCCAGGGCGGTGGCGAACTGATCGTTGATCACGACGAAATCGTACAGCGGCACCTGGGCGATTTCATGACGGGCATTAGCCAGACGCCGGCGGATAACCTCTTCGCTGTCTGTCTGGCGTCCCTGCAGCCGTCGCATCAGTTCATCGAGACTCGGCGGCAGAATGAAAATGAACACCGCCTGTCGGCAGGTCTGACGCAGTTGCTCCGCGCCCTGACAATCGATATCGAGCAGGACATCCTCACCCTGCGTCATCGCCTCGGCCAAAGTAGAAAGCGCCGTACCATAGCGGTTGCCATGGACCTCGGCCCATTCAGCGAATTCACCCCGCTCCACCATGGCGGCGAAGACCTCGGCGGTCACAAAATGGTAGTCTATGCCGTCTACTTCCCCCGGCCGCATGGGGCGAGTCGTGTAGGAAACAGACTGCCGCAGCAAAGGGAAAAAGTCAATGACTTCCTTGCAGAGTGAGGTCTTTCCAGCCCCCGAAGGAGCGGAGATAACGAAGAGACTGCCCGCGCCCTCCGGTTCTTTGGGAGCCGTGGACTTCGCGGCGCACTCGATCGGATACTCACTCGACATTCTGCACCTGCTCGCGTACCTTTTCCAGTTCAGCTTTGATGGCCACGACTTGCCGGGTCAACTCGGCGTCGTTGGACTTGGAGCCCATGGTATTGACCTCACGGTTGAGTTCCTGCACCAGAAAATCCATCTGACGGCCGACCGGTTCGTCGCTGTTGAAGAGGCTGCGAAACTGGTTCAGATGGCTGCGAAAGCGTACCAGTTCCTCACTGATGTCGCAGCGGTCGGCAAAAACGGCGACTTCCTGGGCCAATCGTTGCTCATCCACGGTGACCTCACCGGCCAGACGGGCAATACGCTCCTTCAGTTTGTTCTGCCATTCGGTCGCGACTAGGGGCGCCCTCTCCTCCACCGCTGCCAGCAGCTTCTCCACCACTTCCAGCCGCGCCTCCATGTCACGCAGGGTCGCTTCCCCTTCCCTCGTTCGCATCGCCTCCAGGGCCTGCAAGGCCGTGGCTAAGGCGCTGTCCAGGCAGGCCTTCAGACTCTCGGGCGGCAGATCCCCCTCCCTCAGGGTGACCACCTCTTTCTGGGACACCAGCAGGGACAGGGGGATGCCACCATCCACCGGAAATTCCGTGCGCAAATCCTCGAAGAGGGCTACATAGGCAGCGGCCAGAGGACGATTCAGGGCCGGCGCCATGACGCCCCCGCCGTTGATTTCCTGCGTGATGAAGACATCGATCTTGCCACGTTTGAGCTTTTCGCTGACGCTCTTTTTTATCTCCATCTCCAGCGACATCATCGAGCGCGGCGCCTTGATGGTCACATCCCCGTAGCGATGATTGACCGATTTAATCTCCACGCTCAGGGACAAACCCTCCTGTTCGGCCTGGCCTTTGCCATAGCCGGTCATGCTTTTAATCATCGTTGCATCCTCAGACGTTGTAGTAGTGGCGATACCAGCGCACGAACCGTTCCACGCCGTCCTCAATAGAAGTCGCCGGTTTGAAACCGACATCCTGCACCAAAGCCTCGACATCAGCGAAGGTGGCCGGCACATCCCCGGGCTGTATGGGGAGCAGGTTTTTCTCCGATTTTTTGCCGAGAGCTCTCTCCAGCACCTCAATCAGATGGAGCAGCTCCACCGGTTGGTTGTTGCCAATATTGTAAATCCGATACGGCGCCCGACTCGTGCCGGGATCGGGGCGATCGCTGTCCCAGGCGGGATTGGGCCGGGCCACGTGATCGGCCGTACGTACCACCCCTTCGACGATATCGTCGATAAAGGTGAAATCACGCCGCATTTTCCCGTGATTGTACACGTCGATAGGCCGCCCGGCCAAAATGGCGCGGGTAAAGAGAAAAAGGGCCATATCCGGCCGTCCCCAGGGGCCATACACGGTGAAGAAGCGCAGGCCGGTACAGGGGAGCCCGTAGAGATGGGCATAGGTATGGGCCATCAGCTCGTTGGCCTTCTTCGAGGCAGCGTAGAGGGAGACGGGGTGGTCGACGTTGTGATGCACTGAAAAGGGCATGCGGGTATTGGCGCCATAGACGGAGGACGACGAGGCGTACACCAGATGCCCCACCTGGCTGTGGCGACAGCCCTCCAGAACGTTCATGAAACCGACCAGGTTGCTGTCGACGTAGGCGTGGGGATTTTCCAGACTGTAGCGCACGCCGGCCTGGGCCGCCAGGTGGATGACCCGATCGAAGCGCTCCCGAGCAAAAAGCGCCGCCATAGCGGCACGGTCGGCCACATCGAGCCGCACAAAGGCAAAACCGGCCCGCCCCTCGAGCTGGGCCAGACGGTCCTTCTTCAGCTGCACCTCGTAATAGTCGTTGAGGTTGTCCAGGCCGACGACCTCATCCCCACGCGCCAGCAGGGCCTGACAGACATGAAAACCGATGAAGCCGGCGGCACCGGTGACCAGAAAACGTTTCCCGGCAGGCTCTTGACCCGTCACCCCCATGTTAGCGTCTCCCGATGCCGTTGTATTCAAAACCGGCCTTCTTCACCATCGCCGGTTCGTACTGGTTACGGCCGTCAAGGATGATCGCCTGCTTCATGGCCCGCTTCATGGCGTTGAAATCGGGGTGGCGGAAAGGCTTCCATTCTGTCACCAGCACCAGGGCATCCACTCCGGCCAGAGCCTCATACTGGTTCTTCACCAGCGTGAGCCGGCCATTTTCAAACCAGTCGGCCGGCAGCACCTTGCGGGCCATGTCCATGGCCACAGGATCATAGGCTTTCACCTTGGCACCGGCGCCAATCAGCTCATGCAACAGGACCTCGGCGGGCGCCTCCCGCATATCATCCGTCTCCGGTTTGAAGGCCAGTCCCCACAGGCCAAAAGTCAGATGAGAAAGATCGCTGCCGAAACGCTCGGTGATCTTGCCGAACAGCACATGCTTCTGCGCCTCGTTGCGGCTGTGAACCGAACGCAGCACCATGGAATCGAAGTCGACCTCTTCGGCCATGCGGATCAGGGCGCGGACATCCTTGGGAAAGCAGGAACCACCATAGCCGCAGCCGGGATAGATAAAGGAGTAGCCGATACGACTGTCCGAGCCGATCCCTCGCCGCACATTCTCCACATCGACCCCGAAGGCATCGCACAGCCGGGAGATTTCGTTGATGAAAGAAATCTTGGTGGCCAGCATGGCGTTGGCGGCATACTTGGTCATTTCGGCGTCGCGCACCCCCATGAACAGTGTGCGCTCGTGATTGCGGTTGAAAGGCGCGTAGAGTTCCCGCAGCATCTCGCTGGCCCGCTCGCTCTCCGTGCCGATTATAATGCGGTCGGGACGCATGAAATCAGCCACCGCCGAACCTTCCTTGAGAAACTCGGGGTTGCTGGCCACGTCGAAGGGAATGGACAACCCGCGTTCCGCCAGTACTTCGTGGATGGCAGCCGCCACCTTGTCCGCCGTTCCCACGGGCACCGTCGACTTGTCCACCACCACGCAGTAGTCCTGCATATGGCGGCCAATCTCACGGGCCACGGCCAGCACATACTGCAGGTCGGCCGAACCATCCTCACCGGGAGGCGTGCCCACGGCGATAAAATAGACGGAAGAATCCGCCATGGCCGCGGCTAACTCGGTAGTGAACTGCAAACGCCCTTCGCGGACATTGCTCTCCACCAGATCATCCAGGCCTGGCTCATAAATGGGGATGATCCCCTGCTTCAAACGCTCAATCTTGTTCCTATCGACATCAACACAGGTAACCGTATTGCCCATTTCGGCAAAACAGGCTCCGGTCACCAACCCGACATAGCCGGTTCCGACCACGGTGATATGCATAATCTAAATCCTTTCACGGAAACAAAAAAGGGCAGCAGGAAAACAGCCCTTTCTTACCATATTTCGTTATAAAAACCCAAGGCTTTGCTGCCATTCAGGCGAAAAGTTCTTTTCACCACCACGACATCACGACATTAAGAAATTCTTAGCCATAGAAGGGATTGTCTTGCTGTCATGGTGGTGAGCAAAAAAGACGTCAGCAACTCCCCTTGCGGGCAACAACGACGGCAATCGTCTTGAACAGGATGCGGATATCCAGCCACAGGCTCCAGTGGTCGATATAGTGCAGGTCGAGACGGACAATCTCGTCGAAATCCTCGATGGCGCTGCGGCCGCTGACCTGCCACATGCCGGTCATCCCGGGCTTGATGCTGATCCGCCGTCTCTGCCAGTTTTCGTACTGCTCCACCTCGGCGGGCGTCGGCGGCCGGGTCCCTACCAGGCTCATCTCCCCCTTGAGCACATTCCAGAACTGCGGCAGTTCATCGAGGCTGGTCTTGCGCAACAACCTGCCGACCCGCGTGACGCGCGGGTCATCTCTCATCTTGAACATGGCCCCCTTCATCTCGTTCCGGGCCATCAGCTCCTTTTTACGCTCTTCGGCGTCGATGTGCATGGAACGAAATTTCCAGCAGCAAAAGATTCGGTTGCCCTCCCCCACCCTCTCCTGGCCGAAGAGCAACGGGCCCGGGGAGTCGAGCTTGATGGCCAAGGCGACAAAAGGGAAGATGAGAGCCGTAAACGCCAGCCCGGCCAGCGCCCCCGCCACATCCAGCAGGCGCTTGAGAAAAAGCTGCTGGGCATCGAAGGCCTTGGGATAATAGGTGAGCATGGGCAGTTCGTTGTGAAACAGGCTGATTTCCTTGCGGTAAAAAGATTCTTCAAAGAAATCCATCACCATTCTCACGGTAATTCCCAGCTCCTCCAGGTCATGCAGATAAGGTTCAGCGCCCACCACATAATCCTTGGGGATGCAGAACACCACCTCATCCACTTGGATTTTTTTGCAAATAGGGATCAAGTCGTCGGCCCGACCGAGAACAGGATAGCCTTCCACCCGTTCCTGCAAAATCCCCGGAGCCACCTGCACAAACCCGACAATCTCCAGGCCCCAGTCCTTGTGGCTTTCGACAAGCTGGCAGAAGCGGCGGGCCTTCGTCTGGGTCCCGACCACCAGAATATGGCGGATGTTGAACCGGCGACGGCGTAAAATCCCGAGAAGGGTTCTGACCAACATCTTCTGGGCGGAGAACAGCGCCAAGGAAAGCAGCAGAAAAAACAGGTAAAGACTGCGGCTGTATTGATCCCGATCCAGAAAATAGATCAGGGAGGCGACGGCCATGCCGCCCATCAGGTGAATGCTGGCCACGCGGGAAATAATGTCGAACAGGGAAAGGCGCCGAATAGACTGGTAAAACCCGTGCTTGGTCAGGAGATAAAACCACACCGGCGCCACCACCAGAAACACCCAGAGATACTCGATGGGCTTCTGAAGTCCGACACCGATCCGGTCGCGAATCACATAGGCGATGGCGAAAGCCAGCGCCAGCGTGAGAGCGTCGGTCAGCATGGTAAGACGGGTAAACAGTCGCGCCTGCTGTCTCAACATGGGGATAGCCTGTCTTTAAGGGCTCCAGGCGTCAATGAGAGCCAGGAGTTCATCGGTTTTCCGCCTCATCAGATCCACATCACCACGGGACTCGACATTAAGTCGCAAAACCGGCTCGGTATTGGAAGAGCGCAGGTTGAAGCGCCAATCCCTGAATTCAATGCTGACCCCGTCCGTATGGTCGACGCGCTCGGCAAGAGGGGCATACTGTTTTTCAATGGTCGCGATGAGCTCAGGCGCCTTTTCCACGCGGCGGTTGATCTCCCCACTGGCGGGGAAGCGCGCCATGGCTTCCCCCACCAACGCGGACAGCCGTTTACCGGAACGACACATCAACTCAAGCACCAGCAGCCAGGGGATCATGCCGCTATCGCAATAGGCGAAATCACGAAAGTAGTGGTGGGCGCTCATTTCACCGCCATAAATGGCATCTTCCCGGCGCATCCGTTCCTTGATAAAGGCGTGTCCGGTTTTGCTCAACACCGCAATGCCGCCGGCATCCTCTACCTTTTCAATCGTATTCCAGGTCAAACGGGGATCGTGAATGATGCGGGCGCCGGGATGTTTGGCCAGAAGACTTTCGGCCAACAGTCCAACAATATAATAGCCTTCGATGAACTCACCCCGTTCATCAAAAAGAAAACAACGATCAAAGTCGCCATCCCAGGCAATGCCGACATCGGTTTTACTAGAAACAACAGCTTCGGCTGTGGCGGCCCGGTTTTCCGGCAGCAGGGGGTTGGGAATGCCATGCGGGAAAGACCCGTCAGGCTCATGATGCACCTTGACGAAGTCAAAAGGCAGGGAACTCTCCAAAAGATCGATAGCCGGTCCGGCACAGCCGTTACCGGCATTGACCACCACCCGCAGAGATTTAAGCTGCGCCACCTCGACATAGCCTAACAAATGCTCGCGGTAAGCCGGTTTGATGTCCAGCGGCACAACGGCTCCTTTGCGGGCAACCGGACCAAAGGCATTTTCTTCGGCCAGACGACGAATATCGTGCAGGCCCGTATCGCCGCTGATGGGGCGCGAGCCTTCGCGCACCAGTTTCATGCCGTTGTAATCCATGGGATTATGGCTGGCCGTCACCATGATGCCGCCATCCATCCGGGCATGAAAGGTCGCGAAATAGATTTCCTCCGTACCGCACAGGCCGATATCGAAGACATCTGCGCCGCCGTCCGTCAGCCCCTCGGCCAGGGCACGGCACAGACTTTCGCTGCTCAGGCGCACATCCCGGCCGACCACCACCTTTTGTGGCTGCAGAAAGTGGGCATAGGCCCGGCCGATGCGGTAAGCGATCTCTTCGTTCAGTTCGTCCGGCAGCCTTCCCCGTATATCGTAGGCCTTAAAGGCCGTCATTTCTATCTTGTTGTTTGTCATCAGTGACCCTTTAATGAGCGGTGAGTCGTCATCCGTAAAACGTGACCAGTAGGGCACAATAAGGCCTCACGGCCCTCAACACCGCCCATAGATATCTTCAAAACGCAAGATATCGTCTTCTCCCAGATAACTCCCCGATTGGACCTCGATCAGTTCCAGAGGGATTCTACCGGGGTTCTCCAGACAATGCGTCACTCCAAGAGGGATATAGGTCGACTGATTTTCGGTCAGAATCAGCACCTCCTCCCCTTTGGTGATGCGAGCGGTTCCTTTGACCACAACCCAGTGCTCCGCCCGATGATGGTGCATCTGCATGGACAGCCGGGCGCCCGGATTCACGGTGATGCGCTTGACCTGAAAGCGTTCTTCCCGGTCGATGGATTCATACGCCCCCCAGGGGCGATACACTTTGCTATGAAGGACGGCTTCATCCCGCCCGCTGTCTTTCAAGCGTGAGACGATCTCCTTGACGTCCTGCACCTGGTCTTTCGGGCAGACCAGCACGGCATCCGCGGTCTCCACGACCACCAGGTTGTCCACGCCCACCGCCGCCAACAGGCGACTTTCGGCGTGGAGATACGAATCTCGTGTCTTCAGGGCCAGAACATCGCCAACCCGGACATTGCCGTTTTCGTCCTTCCCGCCGACTTCCCACAGCGCCGACCAGGAGCCCACATCGTTCCAGCCGGCTTCAAGGGGAACGACCACCGCCGCCGCCGTTTTTTCCATGACCGCATAATCGATGGAATCGCTGGGGCAGCCGGCAAAGGCATCCGCCTCGAGATTGACAATATTTCGGTGTTTCGTGGCCAACGCCAGCGACTCGCGACAGGCGGAGACCATGTCAGGCGCAAAACGCTCCAGTTCTTCCAGGTAACGGGACGCCTTGAACATGAACATGCCGCTGTTCCAGTAATAGCCGCCAGCGGCGAGATAGCCTTGCGCCGTCTCCTGGTCGGGCTTTTCGACGAAGCGGTCTACCTGGTAAGGCGTGAGGCGCGAGGCGTGAGGCGTCACATCATCGCCCCCTTCAAGCGCTTCGCCCGCCTTGATATACCCATAGCCCGTTTCCGGCGCCGAAGGCACCACGCCGAAGGTAATCAGCTTGCCTTGCAGGGCCAGGGCCTTGCCTGTTTCTACCGCCTGACATAAGGCCGCGCTGTCAGGGATGACATGATCAGAGGGCAGCACCAGCAGAACGGGATCGTAGCCATCAGCCTGGGCCTCCAGAGCGGCTATGGCCACCGCCGGCGCGGTGTTGCGGCCCACCGGCTCAAGCAGGATGGCCGAGGGGGATTTGCCCACTTCGGCCAACTGATCGGCGACCATGAACTGGTGCCTTTCATTGCAAACCACCACGGGCGAGGACAGATCGGCGACATTCGCCAGGCGGGTCACCGTGCTCTGCAGCATGGTCTGGTCGCCGACCAGAGCGATGAACTGTTTGGGAAACGTTTCCCGCGACAAAGGCCAGAGGCGGCTTCCCGAACCACCCGAAAGGACGACAGGTACAATCATTTCAACTTCTCCATTAAAACGGTAATGGGTCACACGTAAAGCGTAATACGGGCTGTGGCATCCGAAGCGAAGGAGTCCTTACTGGCCCACTAACCTGCGAAAACCGCCAGATGTTCGCGGGCGGACCGTTCCCAGCTGAACAGCTGCGCTCGTTCGAGGCCCTTTGTGGCCAGTTGACCGCGAGCGGTGCCATCTTCCAGCAGACGGGTCAACTCCGCCGTCATCTCTTCCACATTTTCCGGGTCAAGGTAAGCGGCGGCCTCGCCGCAGACTTCAGGCAGGCTGGCTATCCGCGACACCAGCACCGGACAACCACAGGCCATGGCCTCCAGCGGAGGCAGTCCGAAGCCTTCGTACAGTGACGGATAAACAAAAAGATCGGCCAGGTTGTACAAAGCGGCCAGATCCTGTTCCGTAACATAACCCAGGTAGTGCACATCCCCTTCCAGCTTTTTAAGAATCGCCATCACCTCGCGGTTTTCCCAGCCCCGAAAACCCGCCAGCACCAATTTCACCTCGCGACGTAACCGGTCCGAGAGCAGTTGATAGGCCTGCAGCAAACGAAGCAGATTCTTGCGCGGCTCAATGGAACCGACGAACAGCACGAAGCGGGACGGCAGGTGAAGTCGCTCGCGCAGGCCGAGCAAATCGTCCACGTTGGTGGGATAAAAAACTTCACGATCATAGCCCAGATGCACGGTTTTCACCCTGGCGGCCTCAAAACCGAATTCATCAATCGCCTGCTGCCGGATAAAATCGGAAATGGTGATAATCGTCTCAGCCTGGGCGATCCGGCGGGCAAAGTGACGCTGAAAATACTCCACCAACTCCCGGCGGTGCCACTGGGGATGCAGAAACGGCGAAAAATCAGGCACCGTCACTACGGTCTTACGCGCCCTGATCCCAATCGGAATATAATTGGGCTCAAAATAGAGCTCAAAACGTTGTGGCGACAAGACCGCAGCGGCTCCTTTGAGCCGACGCAAACTGCGGCCGAACCCGGGGATATTCTTGAGGGCATCCTTGAGCCGATTGACCCCTTTGCTCTCGTCTGCCTGGTTGGCGCAAAACAGCTTTCGGGAATAGTAACCATAATAATAACTGTAGGCATGTTCCGGCGCCACCGCCGCCAACGCCCGGCTGATCTGCCAGGTATATTTGCCAATGCCGGTCAGCGGCGACAGCAGAGGGATGGTGTTGATGACAACCCTCACTCGCGGCCTGCCCCTTTCAGCCGGTCCAGATCCTGGGCCACCATTTCCGCCACCATCTCGGCGAAAGACCGGCGGGCCTGCCAACCCAGGCTCTCCCGGATCTTCCGCGCGTCGCCACACAAGGGGACCGTTTCCTTTTCCCGGTAGAACTCAGGGCTTATTTCCACATACTCGCGATAATCCAGCCCCACAGCCGCAAAGGCCGCCGCCACCAGTTCCCCGACCGTATGCAGACAACCGGACGACAGCACATAGTCGCCAGGCGTATCGGCCTGCAGCATCCGCCACATGCCCTCGACATAATCAGGGGCATAGCCCCAATCCCGTTCGGACTCCAGATTACCGAGGACCAGCCTGGACTCCAGACCCAGCTTGATCTTCGCCGCCGTCGAGGTGATCTTGCGGGTGACGAAGGCCTGTCCCCGGCGCGGCGATTCATGATTGTACAGGATGCCGGTACAGGCAAAGAGTCTGTGCTGCTGCCGGTAATAGGCAACCAGATGATGTCCGGCCACTTTGGAGATGCCATAGACCGAACGCGGCCGAAACGGCGTCTCCTCATTCTGGGGTGATACCGCCACCGTACCGAACATTTCACTGGTGCCGGCAAAGAAAAAGCGGCAGTCGGGCGCGCGGCTTTTGAGTGCCGCCAGCAGATTATGGGTACTGGCTACATTGTTGTGCAGAATGCTCGCTTCATCCTCAAAGCGGAAGCTGACAAAACTCGACGCCGCCAGATGGTAACACTCCTGCGGCGCCACCTGGTGCACGACCTCCTGCAACCAGCCAGCCTCCAGCAGCGAGCCCCGGTGCAGCTGCAGCCGGTGTTCAAAGCCGTCAAGATTAGGCAGCGCAATACCGGGCAGCTCGATCCCGTGAACCTCGTACCCCTTCGCCAGCAGAAGTTCCGCCAGGTAGCTGCCGTCCTGCCCGCCAATGCCGGTAATTAATGCTTTTTTCACAATAAAACCTTTGTATTTCTCGCCCGTTCGCTGTGCTCACTCGAGACGCTGAGTTCACAGAGATAAACATTACAACCAATCTTTGTTTCTAAACCGACCCAAACCGTATGTAATGTTTAGCTTTTCTCCGCGTTCTCTGCGCCTCTGCGCGAGACAGCCTTTAAAACGAAAACCCCGCCTTATTCCGCCGCAGATCCGCCTCAACCATCATCGCGCATAGCTCTTCGAGCGTGGTCTTCGGCTCCCAGCCCAGCTTTTCTTTCGCTTTGGCCGGGTTGCCGATGAGCAGCTCGACTTCGGCAGGGCGATAGAACTTCGGGTTGACACGCACCAGCGTCTTGCCTGTTTTGGTGCAGATGCCCTGCTCGTTTTCAGCGGTTCCCTTCCACTCCAGGCCCATATCCACAGCTTTGAATGCCATAGTGACAAAATCGCGGACCGTTTCGGTGCGGTTGGTGGCGAGCACGAAGGTGTCGGGTTCATCGGCCTGCAGCATGCGCCACATCCCCTCGACATACTCCTTGGCGAAGCCCCAGTCACGCTTAGCATCGAGATTTCCCAACTCCAGAGTATCGAGTTGCCCCAGGGAGATTTTGGCGACGGAATCGGTGATTTTGCGGGTGACGAACTCGCGACCGCGCAGGGGGGATTCGTGATTGAACAAAATCCCGCTGGTGCCGAAAATGTCGTAACTTTCCCGGTAGTTCACAGTCATCCAGTGGGCATAGAGTTTGGCCACGCCATAGGGGCTGCGGGGATAAAAAGGCGTGCTTTCCACCTGAGGAATCGCCTGCACCTTACCGAACATTTCCGAAGTGGAAGCCTGGTAGAAGCGAATCTGCGGATTGACAATGCGAATCGCCTCTAGCAGGTTGACCGGACCGAGGCCGGTGATGTCGGCGGTAGTCAAGGGCTGGTCAAAGGAGACGCCGACAAAGCTTTGCGCGGCCAGGTTGTAGACTTCGGTGGCTTGGGTGCTCTGCAACAGGCGGATACTGGAAGAGAGGTCGGTCAGGTCGTACTCGAGCAGATGCAGATTCGGGTGCTGGTCAATGCCCAGTTCTTGGATCCGCCAGAAGTTGACGGAGCTGGTGCGGCGGTAAGTGCCGTAGACGGTATAGCCTTTGTTCAGAAGAAGTTCCGCCAGGTACGCGCCATCCTGGCCGGTAATGCCGGTGATGATTGCTTTATTCAAAAACTATCTCCTTATAAATTTGATTTATTATAAAATAAAAGAATAGTTTTTTAGAAAAATAAATAAATACCAAGATAAATAATTTAAAATAGCTTGTAATTTATCATCGAAATTCAATAGATTTCAATCCAATACCTAGTTTTCGTTTATCACGATTTAGACCGACTTTAGCTGGAGATATAGCATCTGGAATCTCGAAATATAGATTCAATATGTCATTGGGTTCGAATGCATAGCATTCTGGTAAATAAATAACGACATTTTGAGGCTTTGTTAAAGTACCACTGTAAAGAGGTACACCGTCTTGATAAATGATAAGCCTTTGACTTTTAACATTACCATATACAAATGGCTGCAATTCAAAAATTATCTTCTGAATACTATATCCAGGTATAAAACGAATTTCTGCGTTGGGCCCATCAGACCAAACACCCCATTCTTCAACGTGGGACCATCCAGGGCCAAAAATATCTGGGCCGCTACCACTGCCAATTTCATATTTTGTATTATCAATAATAGTTAAAGGAGAAATATCCTGAACAACACTTATACCGGGTATATACCTAAATCTATCGAGGTGACACTCGAGATGAACAGGTGTTTTTTTGAACTCCCACATTGGCCTCTTGTCTCTAAGTTGCTCAACTGCTTTACAGGCAGCACTCCCCCAAAGAGATTCTTGAAGGTAAATATATCGATTTCCAGAGTAAGATAAAGCAATGTATAAAAAAGAAGGAATAAAAACTGTAACGACTAACCCCATCTTTAAATATGCAAAAATAGATTTTCTATAAAATAGACAATTACCATCAGACTGAAGGTTTTTAGTCTTAGGTATTGCTGTGCTGGATATTAAAATCAAACTAGCAATTGCTGAAGGAATAATCAGACGATTACCCCATCCTTCCCAACCGAAAGGAGTCCACCAATTTGCCAAAATTATAGAGCTAGAAACAATCAACCCTAATGAAGCTAGAAGGCCGAAAAAACTCGGCCGATGTCCTACAGAGAATAGTAAGAGCAATAACACAATTAATGATGCAGCCCACGAGACAAGCAAACCTCCGTTTGGAGAAAAGAAAATCCAAAAAAAATATAGCGCCTTAATGACATAAGGCGGCGCAGCTTCACGAGCCTCAATCAAATAAGGTATAGGGAGCAGACTATAATATCGATGCCAATTATACCAAAGAGTGATAAGAATTGATGGAGTCAAAGAGCTAATTAATATTTTAATAATATTTAGATGTTCGTATGAAGTTTTAAAAAATGAAATTAATGTTTTATTTTTTGATTTAATTATTATTCCTATTAAATAGACAATACCAATAAATATTGCACTCGTATCCTTGTATAATGGCAACATAAATGTAGAAATAAAAAGCGCACAAAAAATAAACTTTTTATTTTTATTTTTGAATAAAACAATATAAAAACTCGAGCAGAAAACGCCCAAAACCACGCCATATTGAACCTCTAGAGCGCCGGAGTTAATATAAAATGATGGTATAACTGAAAATATTAAAGCAATAATATAGAAAAAAGAAGTACTCCGTACAGTATTGATCTTGCTCACATAATCTACAAAAAAGGCAGAAAAAATTAAAAATATTAAATTTATTGTTGTGGTGATAATAACATGAGTTTTTGGAGTTATTGACAAAAAAAATGAATTGATGAGATATGCAAAAGGGAATTTGCTTAGTGGTTTACAATTATGCGTACCACTCCAATGACACAACAAATTAGTATAATCATTTTTCCAAGCTGGCAAATCTGTCCAATTAAAGCTTGGCTTGTGAAAAAAAAGTTGAAAAATAAAGGCAACACATGCAAAAAACAAAAAAGCAAAGTAAAAACGCCTAACATTTATTGGCATTTGTAATCCTCGATTTGTTGGCTATTCAAAAAGGGATCAGTCAAATCATCGGAGTACTCCCCCATAAGCAAACGCTTCCTAGGCAACCAATGCTGTCTGAAATATCGGCTGAAGCCAGCTAGCGAACGCCCTTTTTCTGTCAAAATTACACACCCGTTGACTATTTCAATTGTCCCTGATTCGAGTTGTTCTGTAAGTCTTACATCTATAAGTCGGTGCTCCACCATATATTCATTAATAAAAATCCACTCAAAAGCGTCTTGTTTGATTGCGCCACCACGTTGTTGTAATTTTTCAAGGATATAAAATGACAAAGATCTATCAATAACTGTAGGTACGGATATGGCAAAAGAGTAACCAACCAATAACCAAACAAACACCATTAATAATTTCTCAAATTTACAAAAAATATTGAATATTTTCACAGAACAAATAATCAAGGCTGCTGTCAGGGCGGAAAAAACGCCGTCTACAATCGCTGCATAAAATACGACATCTACTTTAAAATACTTTATGTGTAGATAATAGGCGCAGAGTAAAATTATTAAAAAAATCAAGGAAGCAATTGCAAATTTAATGGCTTTCATGTTGCAATCCTGAAAACTAGAAATTTATTTCCAAGGTAACTGAGAGAAACCTGAATAGCTGTTGCCAATAAGAAACCCAAACGATAATCGAACCCAATCCAGTCCGTCCAAATCAGCAGAACTACCCCATGAATAATCGCAATAAAACCGTACAACCCACTGAACTTAAGTGCCTGCGTAACAAAACCTTCACTTGTTTTAGGGAAGACGAAATAACGACTACCTAAAAACGATGTCGTAATCCCAAAGAAGGCTGCGATAAGATTTGAAAGGCCCGCAGAAGGAATGCCTAAAATGCTAAAACAAAAAGCGAGAGCAGCAAAATGAACGGCAGTTGCAGCAAGGCCATTTATAATATAGCGAAGCAGTTCATAAACATGCCGTTTCATGCTTCACCTGGGCTGCCTTCAGGTACCAAGACCTTTTCAACAAATTGATGATAAGCAACCGCAGTGGTAACTGACCCAGCTCGCACCACCCCAGTTAACATCAAAGTCATCAATGTTACGGCCCCTGTTTGCAAAAACATTAAAACAAGCACACCTAAGGCTATAGAAAACCATCCCGGCGTTGAAAAGCCAATTATTTTGAGAACAATTGCCGCTAGAGCGCCGACTACTGAAATCCCAGCGATTAATGCACACGCAATACCTACACGGACTAAAACATCTTCAGCGAAAACCATCAGCCCCTTGAATCCGTGCAATGCAAGGCCAACAAAGTTCATTTTTGATTGACCAGCATAGCGCGGTCCGCGATCCAGGGGGCAGACTGTAACACGCAGCTTCGATGCCAAGACTGAAGCGGCAACATGTGTCGATAACTCTTGCATAACCACTAAACGCTTTAATGCGCCAGGCTTAAGCGCCATAAAATTACCGAAACTGATCGACCGTCCAGTCATCAGATTGAATAAGCGTTTATACACAGTATAAAATGCCTTAAATTTAAAGGTTTCAACTCTACTTTTACGCTGTGCAACTACGACGTCAATCCCCTCAGGTGCGAGTTGTTCCAGCAAAGCAGGAATCGTCGATGGTAAATCCTCACCGTCCGAATCCATAACTACGACTCGTTGATTTTCTCGTATATGTTCCGACACATAACCCAGACCAATGGCGATAGCGCGTTGATGCCCGACATTACGACGAAGCCTCAAAACAACCCCGTCAACCGCAGCCTTATCCAGACCTAAGGTGTCCAGCGGTTCTTTGACGGAGCCGTCATCCACAGCCACAACAAAAACGTTTCCCCTGAACTGCATGGCCAATTCACTGAACAAGCGGGTGCTGGCCTCCACGTCTTCGTAAACAGGCGTAACTATAACTAAAGAGTGATGATTCAGGTTCATATCCCAAGGAATCTCCGAAAGTAATTAACAGTCTGGTCGAGACCCTCTTCCAAAGGTATTTTTGGTTCCCAGCCCAGTTTTGCTCTAACCAAAGAAATATCAGGCTGCCTTTGTTTCGGATCATCCTGAGGTAAAGGTTTAAAAACTAATTTTGAAGGCCCGCCGACTAGATTAAGCACAGTCTCTGCAAGCCCTTTGATAGTGAACTCAACAGGGTTACCCATATTGAATGGTCCGGTGATTTCATGGGATGTGGCCATCATCCGTACAAAACCCTCAATAAGATCATCCACATAGCAAAAACTGCGGGTCTGAGAACCATCACCATAGATAGTGATATTTTCGCCACGGAGAGCCTGAACAATAAAGTTACTCACAACCCGTCCGTCATTAGGGTGCATCCGAGGCCCGTAAGTGTTAAAAATTCTAACTACCTTTATCCCTAGGTCGTGCTGTCGACGATAGTCGAAAAATAATGTCTCCGCACAACGTTTGCCTTCGTCATAGCAGGAGCGTATTCCTATTGGGTTGACATGCCCCCAATAACTCTCCTGTTGAGGATGAACCTCTGGATCGCCATACACCTCGCTGGTCGACGCCTGAAGAATTTTGGCCTTAGTACGCTTAGCAAGGCCCAGCATATTAATGGCCCCATGAACACTTGTCTTGGTCGTCTGCACTGGATCCCATTGATAATGGATAGGCGATGCTGGACAGGCCAAATTGTAGATTTCGTCTACCTCAATATAAAGAGGAAAGGTGACGTCATGGCGCATCAATTCAAAGTGTGGATTTCCTATTAAATGGGTGACATTGTCCTTAGTTCCACTATAAAAATTATCAACACAGAGTACATCGCAACCGTCCAAGAGCAGCCTCTCGCACAGATGCGAGCCTAAAAATCCTGCGCCACCTGTCACCAAGACTCTTTTTCTATTAGAAACCCGCATTCCCCCCCCAAGGATTTAAATAATTAACAAAGAACAACGATTAACTGACAATAGTTTTTATCATAACTGGTTCAAAGCCCCTTGATTCAAGCCAGGACACACCCTCTTGAACTAGGGTTACAATGAGATTGTACTCCCCTTTTTCTGTTGGAGCGATAATTTTTGCACATTCAGTCGAGTAAGTTGATGGCGCGATAAATTCTTTTGATAAAACAGACCGAACTCCATCATAAATTACAGTATCACCTTCTGTTTTATACCAGTGGTAACTGATAAAAATAGGTTTAGACCCATAGCTATACCATTTTTCTTTACTGGAGTTGCGCAATTCAAGGTCAATTAAAAATACTTCACCAGGGTTAAGCAATAAAGGTAATTTCATGACATTTTTAGAAATAATTGAACCTAAAGGTTCCTGAACTTCCGGTGTTTCAAAAAGCTTTTTACCTATTGATCGCTCTTCAACTAAAACTAATTTTTTCAACTTTTCTTTTATTTCTTTTTTAAAAAAACCGACAATATTTGGATATCTTCTATTAACCACGTGTTCATACATAACCATATATGCCTGATCAGGCACATGAAGATTAACGACTGACATATTGTCCGAATCGACAGCATACAAATAAGGAAATACCCCTCTCATAAAATCTAAAAAGTCAGGGATAGTAATACGTTGCAACACATCAAGGCAAAAATGATTCATTTCCATAACAACTGTTGGTTGATATTTTTTTATTAATTTCCCCCCACCTTCTATGACGTTCTTTTCAAAACCCTCTACATCTATTTTTAAAAATGTTGGTATTGGCCGCTTGGTTTCGAAATAATCGTCGAGAGTCTCAATATTGACAGTCTCTGTGATATGTCCACCTTCGGGCATGATCTTGTTACTGACATATCCACCTGATCGGTTGTTTTTAGCAAAGGTAAGTGTCACAGACTGTTTTTCAACCCCAAGCCCAAGGTTGATGGCTTCAATATTTGTGAAACCAGTACGAGCTATATTATTTTTCAAAATATTAAACGTTGTTGAACTTGGTTCAAAAGCATAAACATATTTGGCCAAGGTTGAAAAAAGTATCGCCGTTAGTCCTATATTACCGCCAATGTCAGCTACAACATCGTCAGGACCAACAACAGATTGGAACAATTTAACCATATATGGTTCAAAAACACTGCCCACTGCATTAAGATAGTTATCGTCTGATGACACGATATAATCTCTGTCAGCAATCTTTATTTTTTTTTCCACTGGGCCTCCTAATTTATTATTCCCAAACTTAAAAAAGTTTTGTCAATTGACTAGCGCTTTCCTTCCAAGTGAACCAACGCATTTTATCAGATTTGGGCTGATTTTTTGTCCTGTATAGATCCAACCACTTTATAATTGCCTTAGATATTACGATGGAATCTTTCTCATTAGCGAAGTAGAAAGCATGTTCACCAGCCACCTCTCGGAACACAGGAATATCCCTTGCAATGATTGGGAGCTTGTGTTGGGCGGCCTCTATTAAGGGTAAACCGAAACCTTCGCCGTAAGACGCGGCAATCAGGCATGTGCAAATGGCGTAGACTTTTTCCAGATATTCATCGCTGATCCCTTCGAGCCAGAACAAGCGTTTATTCAATTCAGGATGAAAACGGAGACATTCAATAGTTTGAGGAATGTCTCGGCGCATTCCACTAGGCAGGTTTTTCCAGCCCTCCTTGCCAACGATGACAAGGTTGATATCAGCCCCTTCTTCCCAAAGATTGCTAAAGGCCGCAATGGTCTGCAAATATCCCTTACGCGGTTCAATAGTCCCTACCATCAAAAAACTGGGGCGAGAGGTTAGCTGTTTGAATAAACTAACAGCATTATCAGGCAACCCAGTGCTGGGCGCAGAATTGGAAACATCAGCCCCCAAAGGCCATGACATAATTTGAAAAGGGCGTCTACCTTGCCAATCTATGCCCGTTTCCACATACCAATCGGCGAGATTCTCCGCAACAGTTTTTGAAATACAGATAGCGCCATCAAACGTTGAAATTGAACGTAGCCACCTTGCATGATTTTTATCTGCCCCTGGAGGAAAAACATGCGGCATAAGAAGCGGCAGCAAGTCAAACACAACAGAATAAACTAAGACACCTTTTTTCCTATAACCCTCAAAAACCCCGGCCTGTTCCGCCTGAATCAGTTTCTCACCAGAAATGTCCAAACTGAGCAACAAGTCACCGTTTTGGGGTGCTATGGGTTCATCCTTCAACATGGTCACCGGACAACCCAAGAGCCCCAACGTGTAGCCCCGCGCGTGGCAATAATGCCACTCGCCACCAGCATTACTGAGATACACGGGTTCAATGCGATAGCCTGTTGGGGGAGAGTCCAGTAACGCCAATAAAAGAGCCCGTGCGACGCGCTCGATACCAGTCTTAAGGTCATTGCTACATGTAGCAGTCACATCCAGGAATAATCTCCTGGCAGGTTGGGAGACTGGTAGAGTTGTCGCTATGGATTGCGATAGTCGGATCAGGGTTCCATCATCGGGGACAAATGACACCTGATTTGCGATGGCCTTAATAAGGCCAGGCGTGGAAAATTCAAAGTGCCTATGGAAGCGTTCGATGGCGGTTGCATAGTGTTTGGCACATGTTGCTGGAGCATGGCGGTCGAGGATGATTGCTTGCGCCCGGTCGCCTAGAGATCGTCTACGTACCGGATCGTGCCATAAGGCTTCCAGAGCATCGACAAGATCCCTATCGTCAAATTCGTCCGGCAACATCCACACAGCTTCGGGATCAACTTCCGTTATCGAACCGTTGGCGTTGACGATGAGCGGCAACGCATGATTCATGCAATCCAAAACGGCAGCTGAGGTTTCGCCCCTTGAGTGGGTGCGTAATTGCACTGACAGATCGGCAGCAGCAAGATAGCGCCGGTACATATCGAGTGAAGCAAAACCCGTGATGCGAATACGGTTTGAGCAACCACTGGTGCGGATAGCTTTCAACAGGTTTGCGCCGTAGTCACCACCTTGGTTTTCACCTACAAAAACTAAGTGACACTGGTTATCGCTGCCCAGCTTGCTTTCCAGCCAAGCCTTGAGGAGACTGTGGTTCAGCTTGGTTGCATCCAGGAAGCCGAAGCTGCACACAACAAAATCGTGATCACCGATGCCGAGTTGCTTTCGCGCTGCCTCCTTGTCAATTACACTCGCCGGAGACCTAAGCAGGGGAATAATTTCCCATTCGATCTTATGATGATTTCCATACCATTGCCGCGCCAGGTTACGGGAGTATTCGGAGTGGACAATCACCCCTTGGGCGTTTTGTAAAATATGCCAATTAACCGGGTATTTGCGCTTTGCTTCGTCCGCTTCTTGGTAACGATCGCGTATGGCACCATAGCCGTGCGAGACATAAAGTGAATTCATCCATGCGTGTTCTTCATTACCATGAAGTTCCATCCAAGCCATCAAGCCACTCATGAAAAAATCGTGCAGTACCACCGTTCCGGGAATTTCCACCAGCAAGGAAAGCATATGCCTATGGAAAGGGGAGTTGCCAATCTGGTAGAGTACGCGATCGATCTCGCCGGCATGGTTACGCAGCCACGATACATCACGTATCTTGCCGTGACGGCTGCCCCAAGAGGCATCAACTCGCTCCTGTGCGACCACAAGTTCAATGTCGTAATATTCGGCCAGGACTGGCAGAAGCTCCGCACTGTAGTCGGCGATGCCGCTACGCTCGGGCGGCATCGGTGAAACGAAAGCGAGTCTCGGCTTATGACCGGGAAGCGGACTATTGGAGGCTTGTCCTGCTTGGGTATGCAGCAACGTTTCCCACGCAGCAAAAGCCCGTTTGGCCGTTTCATCCCAGGAAAAATTCTTGGCTTGCTGCAAGCCGTGCTCACGCAGTCTGGCCCTGAACGCTTGGTCATTTAAACCCTTAGCCAATAGCTGGGAGATGTCAGCAACATCGAAAGGATCGAAAAGCGCTTCATCCAAGCCGATCACTTCAGGCAAGCTGCTGGTATTGGCGCCAATCACCGAGGCGCCACAAGCCATCGCCTCCAGCGCCGGCAGGCCGAAGCCTTCGTGCCAGGAGGGGAAGACATAAAGCCGGCAGAGGTTGTAAAGTTGAACAAGTTCGTCTTCAGTCACATAGCCGGTAAAGAGCAGTTCGTCCGTTTTCAACCCAGCAGACCGAGCAACCTGTTGGAACCTCACCACATCACCAGTGGGCATTTTGCCGGCGAACACGAGCTGATGAGAGGTACGCAGGTCCATGGGAAGGGCGGCGTAGGCTTGAATAAGGCGCGGCAGGTTTTTGCGTTCGTCGGCGCCACCGGTATAGAGGACAAAGGGGCGGCTGATGCCAAATTTTTGCCGAAGCTGGTCAGCCGTTGCTTCCTCAATCGTGCGGGGCTGGAAATGCGCGTCAATGGCCGTGGAGATAGTTATCATTCTGTCGCTATCAACACCTAGCGCTTCAAGCCCTTCTTCCCGGCTGAAGTTGGATATAGCCAGACACTTTGCCGCGCGACGGAGATACTCCACTTTTTGCGAATAATATTTTTCGTAACGCGGATTGGGCTTGAGGTAGTGATCAGGATTGAGCAGCGGAATGAGGTCATAGAGAATGAGACTCACCGGCGTGGCGGTGTCGAAACGACCGATGCTGGTGACAGCATCGTCTACGTAACCTTCAAACAGACTGCTGATATGAATCACATCGGGATGCAGGCTGGCCAAGAAGGCTTCACGAAGCAGTTCTGCGACCTTTCGACGGCTGTCGTTACCGAGATGTTCTTCCCGCACCGGGCCGGGAGCCTGCCAGACGCGAATATTGTGCTGCGGCAGCAGGCCGTCGAAGGCGGCGCGGATCGGTTCGATGGTGTCGGGGAACAATCCGGAAAGCGCCAGTATAACTTCATGCTCACCGCGATTGCGGACCACGGCTTGGGCAAACGACATCGTATAGCGGCCGATGCCGCGAAAACGGCTTTCGGTTTGCGCACCCTGCATATCAATAACGATACGCATCAGTTGCTCCCCTTCCGGTGCTGATCCATGGCCGCTTTCAAATCATGGTAAATTTGCCTGGCATGGGGCGAGAGTGTGTCCAGCCCCTGAGAGTTGTTTCCCTGCCCCGATGGTAAATTGGCCTGCATCTCGTGTGTTGTCTTCAATGCCGGGGAAACAAAGGATAAATCACCGCCCCCAGAGGTATCGATTAACCCATAATAAAGCGCAAATTGTCTGAGGCGGGCGTACAGTCTTGGATACTTCTGCAACCAACCTTTCAGTTTTACTCGCCATGTCTGCCGTTGCAGCACTCCTTGGACTGCCACCTTAAGCAAAAGCCGCAGCAGGTCCTTACTCAAGCGAACAGGCAATCGGCCAGCCCATTTGACCCCTTGCATGATCTGGCGTAAAGGCCAGGTGAGACGCCACGACTTGCTTTTAAGCAGGGCCTCAATCTGTTGTTGCCTTGCTTCGGCCAGTTGCAAGTGGTGATGGTTCGCCTGATGAACCTGATGCAGCTCCTGCTTTGTCTTGTCGAGTTCTGCTTCACTCGCATGGGAATGAGCTTGTGCCTGTTGCACTGCCGCAAGGGCTTCTTCCAGCTGCCGCTGTATTTCCTCATTCCGAAGCGTGGCCTGCTCGGCCCTGTTCTGAGCCTGCAAGGCGCGGACTTCGGCTTGCTGTGCCAACGCTTGGGCCTGTTGTACGGTTGCCAGCGCCTGGCCCAGCTTTTCAAGCAGCTCAGCGTCACGAACCTGGGACTGATCGGTTTTTTTTATGGTCTGCTCCTCATATCGCTGTGCCAGTGTTTCCATGCTCAACCCGTATTCGGCTGCAAAGGCGCCGTTCGTCGCCTCGAATATTGGAGCTGGCCCTTCTTTTTGCGCGACGACGGCGTAATCAGGGCTAGCACCAGACAAAACCTCTATCAGGCTTGGGTTTGAATCATTCAAAAGTTTTTCTGATTCTTGCAGTCGTAAAATCTTGGTCCGCTTGAACCCGTCATGCTTAAGGGTGAAGGCCAACAACTGGGGGGGGATGGGCCGCTTGTGGGTGGGGTCAAGATAAAAGTTTGAGGTGGCTACCACCAGATTTTCGGGATTGGGGGTTTCAAGAATCAGCAATCCTCCTGGCTTGAGTACTCGCAGCGCCTCCGCTACTAGTTCGTTGACCTGCTCAAACGAAATATGCTCAACCACATGAAAAGCACTTATGACAGAACATGAGGCGTCAGCCTTTTTTTTTAGAAGCTCAATCGCATCACCCTGAATGACCGGCAGCTCGAGCTGAACACAGGCCTGCAACATCCCATTGTCCAGATCGATGCCCTCAACTTCGAATCCGTTCTCACGCATCAACTCCAGCCACTCCCCCCTGCCACACCCCAGATCAAGGATTTTCGCCGGCTGGTGATGGTTGAGTAGAGGTTGGACAAAAGGCAGGTAGACTTCGAGCCGTTTTTTAATCACGGCGCTCGGGCCACGAAACAGTTCTTCAAAGGCCCGGTAAAATGGCATCGATTCATTTTTCTTTATAGTCTTCATAATAAAGTCACGCTATTGCGAGTCTTGGGCATGGGTTGCTGGTAATATCGGACCACCAAAACTCGCCCTCTTTGACAAAATCGAAAAAAACCCAGGCTACATCGGTTGTGCACGAAGGAACTTCAACCCAAAAAGAGACATGGTCAGTCGGCGAAAGATCAACGGGCAAAGTATAACGAGGAGTATCCCATTGAACAATTTCGTCCAATCCGCCCAAGAGGTGCATGGAAAACTCGAGCCCGTCGCTTGAAGCGGCAAGGGTTACCTCTCCAATATTTTCTAAATGAACAAAAAACTTTTGCAACCTTCCACTGGCATCGCTCAATCTTTCCAAGACGTCCACTTTAAATCGCATTTGTGCGGCACGGTCGCGAAGAGATTGCTCTATCTGTGGCTTTGTGCTCAAAATAAACCCATCTTTCCCCAGGATGGTCAACCCACGCAGAGAGGGGAAATGTTCTATGACCTGTAACCTTAAGGCAGAGGACAAGCGATAAACGATAGATGAGTCTCTGATGGAGTCATGGACGACGTAAAAATCGGCATTTTGAGCATGCGATACAATCTGTTCGACAACCCTGGCACGATTAGCCGTGCCTTGAGGAGAATCGATGAAAATCATCCTCTTACCAGCAATAGAACAGAGTATATTATACCCTTCAATAATCGCAGTCTCATCGAAACCGGTTTCCCCAGAGAAAGGGACGAGCCGGGCATCAGCACCCCTAGAGCGGGCATATTCGAGCCAAGGACCATCCCACCCTTCCAACGCAACCTGTTTGGAGACGAGGTCAGCAAAAAGCACCGTGGTATAACCAGCCCCGAACTCCAAGACCGCGGCTACATTCGCTTTAACGACGAAATCACGAAGTTTCTGGTATTCCGCTGCGGTGAAGTAAGCCGATCCGCATTTTAAACCATTCCAAAGAAAATCTGATTCTTGAACAGAGAGGGCAATTGACGCCACGGATTCTGGCTCAGTCAGTACGGAGAGTTCTGCACCGGGTCTTGTGATATTTTCTGCTGGAGGGTGACACATGGAACGGGCCATTATCAATTTAAGTCGGTCTTCAAGACCAGACCTTAAGTTTAACGCGGTGGTTATCACCTCTAAAGAGCCAGTTTCCGCTCCCCCAACCTGTTGGGACAAAACCCGAACAATATCTAGAGGTAGTGACGAAACATAAGCATCAATATCCCGAACACCTGCAAAATGTACAAGACGCAGCATCCCGCCCTGTTGGTTCCTCAGGTTTAATTCATCATCTAAATAACAATTGAGTTCACCAAAATTCCTGAAACCTTGCCAATTATATTCATATTCCGAGATAAATTTTACAGGTATTTGATATTGCGCAATTTTTGCACAAAGAAAATGATTATCATAAAGCTTGCCTGGAACTACGTATCGAAGCCACTCATTGTTATCACATGCGGCTTGTTCTATTTCGCTAAAAAATTCAAAAAATCCTGAAGGAACTGCAAATACACCACTATTAAAATAGTTTTCACCAGATAATTGTGGAGAAGAACTCCATGGCCGCATAGGATCTGAAATAAAGGAACATTCTCTGAGATCATCGCGACAAGCAGTGAAACAATCGACTGCAATCAAGGCAATTAATGGTTTGACTATTATTATGTCTGCATCTAGATAGATAAAACTGCCTTTTCGGGCAGCTCGACTATAAGCCGTAAATTTCGCGCGCTTTACCCCCATGGTTGCAATCTCAGGCAACAACTCCAGTCGTGCGCCCAAAATGGCAAAAAAGGGTTTTAGAGTAACATCATCGCTAAAGACGGTTATGGTACATTCAGGGTGGTGCCGCTTCAAACTCCTGACAAGTCGCTGAGCATTAAGAGCATAGTTGCTTGTCATTATAGTTATAAAATTCAAAACGACGCTCCTAAATCCTAAACTTTTATGGCAGCATATTCAGGTGCTAAATCAACGACTCCACCGAATCGACTAAGTACACCGGCACCAGTAACCTCAAGAACTTCGGCATTTATGACATTCAACAAATATCGTTCGAAACTCCCTGTCATATTCCCACCGGATGCAACTCCCATGCAGAGCCCATAATTACCAAGTTGTATGGGGATGCGCATTTCAAAGATTATTTCTGCTAATTGATTGCGCCCAAGGGAGAACGGTTGTTGCCCTAACGCATAGGAGTTTGTATTAAAAATAGAGATGGCAAGATTATTCCGCAGAGAAATGCCAAAGTACAAATCTTCCAGATCAGTTTTGGCCTGTACTTTGTATTTGATTTGAACACGATCCCCCGTTCTGGCCGAAATTATTTGCCGTCCCCTCCGATCAAACACCCTAAAGTCAACGAGGAGGATCTCCCCTGTGTCGATTTGGGCATGCATCGCCTTAAAACCATCTACATACCGGAGCTCAGGCACATAATTATCTGACTCATCAGTTGTGCTTAAACCCTTCACTTCCGTGAATTTCAAGTTATTGGAATTTTCTAAAATCATACCATTATAACGATCGATAACTGTTTCGGGATCAGCCCACATGCACACCTTGCCGTTATCCAGCAACAATGCCTTATCGCAGAGGGCTTTAACAGCCGTGGCATCATGTGAGACAAACAAAAGGGTCGTCCCTTGCTCTAGGAAAGTCTGAATCCGATAAAAAGATTTCTGAGAAAAATATTTATCCCCAACGGAAAGAGCTTCATCAACGATCAATATATCGGGGCGAATAGCAGTTGCGACACTAAAAGCGAGACGTACCTGCATACCACTGGAATACACCCGGACCGGCTGATCGATGTAGTCGCCAATTTCGGCAAAGGCTTCGATATCGGGCATGAGCTGGGCGATTTCCTCGACGGTTAACCCCAGCAATTGCCCGGACATATAGACATTCTGGCGACCAGTGAATTCGGGATGAAACCCCATCCCGAGCTCAAGAAGGGCGGCAACCCGCCCGGTAATCTCGATCTTGCCGGATGTCGGCTGCGTGGTTCCGGTTATCATCTTGAGCAGGGTGCTTTTACCGGCGCCGTTTACTCCGATGATCCCGACGGCCTCGCCGGGCTCGACGGTAAAACTGACATCCTTGAGGACCCACTTTTTCTGGTGCCTCTCGCCTAGAAAAGGGAGCGCCCACTCAAGCAGCCGCGACCAGCGAGTAGAATATTGTTTATAGGCCTTGCCCAGTTGTGTAACGCGAATCGATCCCATTAAAACCCTTCTTTCCCTTTACTCCTCACCCTTTGCTATCCCTACAGCTCATCCACCATCTCGCCGGCGCGCTTGCGAAACAGACGCATCCCGAATACGCAGAGTCCCAAGCTGACCAGGGTGACGCCGATGAAATCGTGCCAATGGGGCCAAGTGCCGTTAACCATGATGTTCTGGTAGGCGGAGATGAAGGTCATCATCGGGTTATAAGCCAGAATGGGTCTGGCCTCATCCGGGAGAATGGTCGCGGGATAGACGATGGGGGTCAGCCAGAACCAGAACTGGAGAAAAATACCGAAAAAGTGGCCGACATCGCGAAAAAACACATTCAATACGCCGATGATGATGCCCAGCCCGATGGCGAAGAGTATCTGGATGAGCAAGACGGGAAAAACCGCCAGGTACGCCCAGCCGGGGAAATTGCCGCTGACGATCAGAAAGAGAGTGAACAGGCCAAAGATGATGGCGAAGTTCAGGCTGGCATTGAGGACCACGATGACGGGTAGAGAAATGCGGGGAAAACTTAGTTTTTTGATGAGGTTGGCATGTTCGAGGAAGACATTCTGTCCTCGTCCGACAATGTCGGCGAAAAGCCCCCAGGTCAGAATACCCGCGCACAGATAGATGCTGTAGGCAAAGGTTGAATCGATGCCGGGCAGTTTGGCCTGCATGACCTGGGAGAAGATCACCGTATAGACGATGATCATGGCCAGGGGGTTGAGCACCGTCCAGGCTGCTCCGAGCAGGGAGTTACGGTATTTGGACTGAAATTCGCGTTTGACGCTGCCCGTTATAAAAGCACGATAAGCCCACAGGGCTTTTAACATCAACATAGGGTAATACGATTCCTGAACGGTCAGGCGGGTCCATCACGCCGTTGAATATCAATAACAAGATTACGAAACTGTTCAACAAAAGACCCGACGGAAAAGCGCTGGGCGTTTTGTCGACAATTTGCGGGCTGAAAGGCGGCGCATTTCTGTTCGAACGTTTCCAGCGCCCCCAGCAGGGAAGCGGCCTCCTGCTGCTGAAAAAAGACGGCGGTCGGCCGCTCTGCCTCTGCCTCGGTGCACCGAAGTGTTTCCAGGGTACCGCCCTTGCCGAAGGCAATGACCGGTGTACCACAGGCCTGCGCCTCTAAAGGGGCGATGCCGAAATCTTCTTCCGCCACAAAGATAAAAGCCCTGGCCCGCTGGAGATGGTCTTTGAGCACCTCTTTGGGCTGATGGCCGAGGAGCTGGACGTTGTGGCCGGCCTTTTCCCTGATTTTCCCCATCTCCGGCCCATCGCCGATGACCACCAGCTTTTTATCGGGCAACTGCTTGAAAGCCTCCACAATCAGGTCGATGCGCTTGTAGGGCACCAGCCGCGAGGCGGTGAAGTAAAAATCTTCTTTCTGTGCCCCGGGGGTGAAATAATCGGTATCCACCGGCGGATAGAGGACCGTCGATTCACGTCGATACGCCTTCCAGATGCGGCGCTGCACAAACTGGGAAATCGCAATAAAGTGATCCACGTTTTGGGCGGTTCGATAATCCCATTGTCGCAGGCGGTGCAGCATGGCGCGAACGGCCCAGCTTCTGATCCCGGTGGTCAACCCGCTTTCGCGCAGATACTGGTGCTGCAGATCCCAGGCATAGCGCATGGGAGAATAACAGAGGCAGACATGCACCTGGTCCGGCCCGGTAATGACCCCTTTGGCCACAGCATGAGAACTGGAGATCACCAGATCGTAGGCGGAGAGGTCAAGCTGCTCGATGGCCAGAGGCATCAGTGGCAGATAGTGGCGGTAATGTTGGCGGGCCAGCGGGAGCTTTTGAATAAAAGTGGTCTGCACCTTTTTATGAAGAATGACAGCCCGGTCTTGTTGGGGCAGGAAATCAACCGTGGCGAAAAGATCCGCCTCGGGATAGATCCGGAGGATCTGTTCAAGGACCTTTTCAGCACCGGCATTGACGACCAGCCAGTCGTGGATAACCGCGATACGAATAAGCCTGCCTCCTTGCTACAGAATGGGGCATGGTAGGCCAAAAGAGGGAGAGGGTCAATCAGGTTTTTCCTGATGGGACAAGGAGAAGCGGGCTTTCTCTTTCAGGCAAACACCTCAACCTCAGATACACTTTTGCCGAGCATGTCTTTTGGTGCCAGCACAGGATTCGTGCCAGTTGACGGCCAGTCAATTTTCAGTTCGGGATCATCCCACCGAATGGTTCTTTCCAGAGCAGGAGCATAAAAGTTCGTTGTCTTATAAAGAAACTCGGCTACTTCGGACACCACCAGAAATCCATGGGCGAACCCCTCTGGAATCCACAGTTGCCTTCTGTTCTCGGCAGAAAGACACACCCCCACCCACTTGCCGAAGCTGGCCGAACTTTGACGGATATCCACCGCCACATCGAACACTTCACCGACGGTGCAACGCACAAGCTTGCCCTGGGCCGCCGGAGGTAATTGATAGTGCAGGCCGCGCAGAACCCCATGTACCGAGCGGGAATGGTTGTCCTGCACGAACGAAACCTCCAAACCCGTTGCCTCGCGGAAAACGCGTTCGTTGTAACTTTCATAGAAAAACCCCCGTTCGTCGCCAAAGACTTGGGGTTCGAGGATTAAGACGTCGGGGATTTCGGTTTGGATTACGTTCATGGCATAAGTTTCAGGTTTTAAGTTTCAAGATTTAGGGACTTAACACTTAACACTCGTCCCTTACCACCCTTTCCAGATACTCCCGATAACTCGACATGGGGGTTTGGGCGATGACTTTTTCCATCTCCGTACGGGTCAAAAAACCTTTCATGAAGGCGACTTCTTCGAGGCAGGCGATCTTGAGTCCCTGGCGTGCTTCCAAGGTGCCGATAAAATGACTGGCTTCGAGCAGGCTCGTGTGGGTGCCGGTATCCAACCAGGCGATACCACGCCCGAGTTTTTCCACGGCCAGTTCGCCTCGGCGCAGGTATGCCATATTGAGGTCGGTGATTTCAAGCTCCCCCCGTGTAGAGGGCTTCTGGAGACGAACCAGCTCGGACACCTTACCATCGAAGAGATAGAGCCCGGGAACGGCATAGTGGGATTTGGGCTTTGGAGGTTTCTCTTCAATGCTCAGAACCTGGCCGTCTTTATCAAATTCAACCACCCCATAGCGCTCAGGATCAGCCACGGGATATCCGAATACACGAGCTCCTGAGGAAAAATCCTGAACAATGCGATCCAGTCCCATTTTTCCATAGAAAATATTGTCTCCAAGGATCAGGCAGACCGGGTCTCCAGCGATAAAATCCTCCCCGACCAGAAAAGCCTGGGCAATGCCCTTGGGTTCGGGCTGTACCGCATAGGACAGGCGTATCCCAAACCGGGAGCCGTCGCCCAGAAGTTCCCTGAAACGCGGCGTATCCAGAGGGGTGGAGATGATGAGAATATCCCGGATGCCTGCCGTCATCAACGTGGCCAGGGGATAATAAATCATCGGCTTGTCGTAAACCGGCTGCAGCTGCTTGCTGGCGATCAGGGTCAGCGGGTAAAGCCGTGTACCGGCCCCACCGGCGAGCACGATACCTTTTTTGATTCCAGTCACCTGAACCTCCTGAAAATTATTACAGGGATGCGAGGGATACAGGGGATGGGGTCAAATCCCAGAACAAGATCTTTGCTTTATCCTGTTCATCTCTTTTATCCCTGTTAAACCCTATGTGTTCTATCCCCAAAATATTTCCGCAAACTCTCCCGCCACTCCGGAACCTGCATTCCTGTCGCCACCTTATACTTCTCTTTTGACAGTACGGAATACTTCGGTCTATGGGCTGGCAAGGGATATTCTTCTGTTGGAATTGGCAGAATGTTTTCAACTTTCAAACTTTCGGACTTAGACGCTTGAGCTATAATCTCCGCCGCGAACTGATACCAGCTACATGCGCCTTCGTTGGAAAAATGGTAAAGACCGTAGGGGCTGGGAGGGGTGAGGGGTGAGGCGTGAGGAGCGTCAACTAAGGTCAATAGTGTGAAGATTGCCTCGGCCAGATCATCGGTCCAGGTCGGAGTCCCCCGCTGGTCGTCGACCACTTTGAGCTCTGTACGTTCTTTAGCCAGACGAATCATGGTCTCGACAAAATTGCTGCCGCCAAGGCCATATAACCAACTGGTGCGGACAATGAAATACTTCTTCAAGCCGGACTCGATGATTCTCTGCTCGCCAAGAAATTTGCTCTGGCCATAGACAGACAGGGGCCCGGTGGGGTCCTCTTCGTGGTAGGGTTCCCTTTTATCCCCGGAGAAGACAAAGTCCGTGGACACATGCACCAACACGGCATCTATCGCTGACGCCAACTGGGCCAATAGCCCAGGCCCTTCGCCATTAACCTGCATGGCCAATTCATGTTGAGTCTCACAACCATCAACGTTGGTATAGGCGGCGCAGTTGAGAATAATGTCAGGGACACTGTCCTGCAGAGCAAGAACCTGTGTCCGGTTGGTTATGTCGAAATCAGGCAAATCGTAGGATTGTATTTGGCAATTTATCGGTGCCAGTTTTTTAATCGCCGTGGCTAACATGCCATTCGCGCCAAGTAGAGCCAATTTTCGTTTTGCTGAAGTCAAGTGAAATACCTCTATCTAATGCCCAAGTCGTTCCAACCGATAGGCACCGTTAAGTACTCGTTGCCACCATGCCTCATTATCTAAATACCATTGCACCGTTTTACGCATGCCACTTTCGAATGTTTCTTGCGGCTTCCAGCCTAGCTCATTTTCAATCTTGCTGGCATCAATGGCATAGCGCCGATCATGTCCGGGGCGGTCTTTTACAAAGGTGATCAAATCCGTGTATTGACCTGATCGGGGGTTCAGTGCTTGCAGCATTTCGCAAAGGGTATGCACGACCTGGAGATTCTGTTTTTCATTGTGCCCACCGATATTATAGGTCTCACCAACCTTGCCTTCGGTCACCACTTTATAAAGAGCCCGTGCGTGGTCTTCAACATAAAGCCAATCGCGGATCTGATCCCCCTTACCATACACGGGCAGAGGCTTGCCCTGCAGAGCATTCAGAATGATATGAGGGATCAACTTTTCAGGAAAATGGTAAGGCCCGTAATTGTTGGAACAGTTTGTAATCAGAGTTGGCAGTCCATAGGTTCTGCGCCAGGCACGAACCAGATGGTCGGAACTGGCCTTGCTGGCCGAATAGGGTGAGCTGGGCGCATAGGAAGTGGATTCCGTAAACAACATGGCCTTGGCGTTGGGGTCTTCATCCGGGTGCGGCAGATCGCCATAGACCTCATCTGTGGAAATATGATGAAAGCGAAAAACCTGTTTGCGGGCTTCATCAAGACTCAGCCAATAGGACCGCGCCGCTTCAAGCAGGGTATAGGTGCCGACAATATTGGTCTCGATAAAAGCGGCTGGGCCATCGATGGAACGGTCGACATGACTTTCAGCCGCCAGGTGCATTACGGCGTCGGGCTGGTACTGGGCAAAGATTCGGTCCAGTTCGGCGCGGTGGCAAATGTCGCCCTGCTCAAAGGCATAGCGGTCGCTGCTGCTGACAGCGACCAGGGATTCCAGATTGCCCGCATAGGTCAGTTTATCGACGTTGACGACGGAGTCGTCCGTATTCTGAATAACATGACGGATAACCGCCGAGCCGATAAAGCCAGCCCCGCCGGTGACGAGCAGT
Organism: Desulfuromonas sp. KJ2020; assembly: GCF_024197615.1. Taxonomy (NCBI): domain Bacteria; kingdom Pseudomonadati; phylum Thermodesulfobacteriota; class Desulfuromonadia; order Desulfuromonadales; family Desulfuromonadaceae; genus Desulfuromonas; species Desulfuromonas sp. KJ2020. Next base: position 510,442 of record NZ_JAKUKE010000003.1, on the reverse strand, counting down.
TTCATTTATAAACTCCTGAGTATGGGTGATCTATTCGTTCACACTTCATACTTCACAGTTCACTGTCCATGCCCCAAGACATATTGAGCGGCAACCAACAGGTTTTCCGCCACCTCATCAGCCACTTTCCCGGCCCCTTTTTTCAACTCTTCTTCGCCATACCCCGTGCGCACCAGGATGGTATAGCAACCTGCGGCCCGACCTGCTTCGAGGTCGGCGTGTTTGTCGCCAATCATGATAGACGCGGTCAGGTCGATATTCCAGTCCGTTGCCGCCTGCAGCAGCATTCCCGGCTTACCCTTGCGGCAATTGCAGTCACCCTCCCCTGCCTTCGTACCGAAGTCGGGATGATGGGGGCAAAAATAGAAAGCATCGACACCGGTGCCGTAGCGGGCCAGCTCTTTTTGCAGATGGGCATGGAGCCGGTTAACGTCGTCCTCGGTAAAGTAGCCGCGGGCGATACCCGACTGATTGGTCACCACCACGATGAGAAACCCCGACTCCTTCAAACGTTTGATGGCCTCAATCGCCCCGGGGATAAATTCGAAGTCTTCAAGGCGGTGCAGATAATCCTTCTCGACATTGATGGTGCCGTCACGGTCGAGAAAAACGGCTCTTACCATAAAAACAATTCCTTTTCACCACCAAGACGCCAAGGCACCAAGAAAAGCTAAAGAGCCAATCGGGTAATGCCATGTTTTATCAAAGGGGTGTTGAAATTTATGAGAAAACCCAGTCTATGGCTGGAAAGCTTGAGGTAGGTAAGCAATTGAGAAACATGCACTGGAAGAATTTTTTCTACAGCTTTCAGCTCTATGACTATCTGATCTTCAACTACTATATCCAGCCTGAAACCCGCATCGAGCCTGATTCCATCATACACGACGGGAAGAGAGACCTGCCTTTGTACAACTAGTTTTCTTTTCAGCAGTTCATGAGCAAGGCAGGCTTCATAGACATTTCCAAGAAGACCCGGCCCCAATTTGGAGTGAATAGAAAAAGCGGCATCAACAATTGATGCAGCGATTTTATCTGTCTTTTCTGGAATTAATTTACTTGGTGTCTTCGTGGCTTGGTGGTTCAATGATTTAGTCCTGATAAGCCTGCAAAATTTTTTCAACAATATTGGTCGTGGACTTGCCGTCAACGAAGGTAATGAGTTCGACGCGGCCGCCATAGCTTTCAACGACATCCTTGCCGACGACCTGGTCGGCCTGGTAGTCGCCCCCTTTGACAAGGATATGGGGACGGACTTCGCGGATGAGTTCGAGGGGCGTGTCTTCATCGAAGATAACGACGTAGTCGATACAGTCGAGGGCGGCGAGGATATGGGCGCGTTCGTCCTGATCGATGAGGGGACGCTTGGGACCCTTGAGGCGGCGGATGGAGGCGTCGGAGTTAAGGCCCAAGACCAGCAGATCCCCCAGGCGTCTGGCTTTCTGCAGGTACTTGACGTGCCCGACATGGAGCAGGTCGAAACAGCCGTTGGTGAAGACGATGGCGCGACCCTTCTGGCGCTCGCTTTCGAGCAGACGCTTGACGGAGGCGGCGCTGCGGATCTTGAGATCGCTATCCTTGTGCTGGTGGGACAGTTCTTCAAGAATCTCTTCGGGCGAGACAGTGGATGTGCCAACCTTGCCGACGACGATGCCGGCCGCCAGATTCGACAGACGGGCGGCCTGGTTGACGGACACCCCGGCGGCCAGGCAGGCACCAAGAGAAGCGAGAACGGTGTCACCGGCCCCGGAGACATCGAAGACCTCGCGGGCCAGAGTGGGAAAGTGCTCTTCCTGACCGTTTGGAAGAAAGAGAGTCATCCCCTCTTCGCTGCGGGTCACTACCAGGGCCTCCAGTTCCAGCTCGTCGAAAAGCTGCCGACCCGCCCGGCGCAGGCTCGACTCGTCGACCATAGGAATCCCCGAGGCCAGCTGGGTTTCTTTGCGATTGGGGGTCAGCAAAGTGGCGCCGCGGTACTTGCGGTAATCGGTGCCCTTAGGATCGATGACCACGGGAAGAGCGGCCGCTAGGCCGAGGGCGATGATTTCCTGAACGACCTTCTCCGTGAGGACGCCTTTGAGATAGTCGGACAGCAGAATCCCCTGCACGTCGGGCAGCATCTGTCGGACTTTCGCCAGCAGACGTTCCTCGTCGGCGGCAGAGATGGGGGTACAGACCTCGCGATCGATGCGCAGCATCTGCTGGTTGCTGGCGAGGATACGGCTTTTGCGGCTGGTGGTCCGGCCCGAGTCCCAGACCAGACCATCGACCTCGATGCGGCGTGCCTGCAGCAGTTCCTGCAGCCTGCGACCATCGGCATCCTCTCCGAGAACACTGGCGACGCGAACCCGGCAGCCGAGGGACAACAGATTGTTGGCCACGTTGCCAGCCCCGCCCAGGCGCAGGTCTTCCCCTGTGATGTTCACTATGGGAACCGGCGCTTCCGGTGAAATGCGGTCGGATCTGCCCCAGAGATACTCGTCGAGCATCAGGTCGCCGACCACCAGGATGGATAAATTTTCAAAGGATTCCAGCAGCTTTTCGACTTCGCCGTAGTTCATGCCGTTCTATGCGCTTTCCGTAGGGGTGCAAAGCGCCTCCTCGACCAGGTCACAAAGGATGTGAATGATGGTCAGGTGGGCTTCCTGAATAAAGGGGGTGTGAGCAGCGGGAACAACCAGGGCCAGATCCACCGCCTGGGCCATGGGACCGCCGTCTTTGCCGGCCAGAGCCATCGTCGTACAACCATGCTCCCGCGCGAGAGTAAGAGCTTTTAGAACATTGGACGACTGACCGCTGGTGGAAATGCCGAGGACGACATCACCCTGCATGGCGAGCGCTTCGACCTGCCGGCTGAACACCTCGTCAAAGCCAAAATCGTTGCCGACAGCGGTCAGGATTGAGGTGTCAGTGGTCAGCGCGACAGCCGGCAGGGCCTTGCGGTTGCGCAGAAAACGCCCGACGAATTCTGCCGCCATGTGCTGGGCGTCGGCGGCGGAACCGCCGTTTCCCATGACCAGCAGCTTATTGCCCCGGCGCATGGCGTCGATAAGAGTCAGGGCGCAGCGCCGGATATCGGGGACCATCTGCTGCACCACCTTTTCCATGGTGCGCATATGGCCGCTCAGGTGTTCGTTGATTTTGGTCGAGATAAGATCTTCAGGCATGCAGCGGTCTCATGGGTCAAGGTTCAATTAACGGGCAAAAGACGCTTAACTATAGCGATTTCCAAGGGAAATAACAAGAATATCCTCTTTCAAGAAGAGGTATCCGCGTATCCCTGCAGGAGCAGCCGCCAATCTTTGTCATTGAATTGGAACTCGGAGTGACAGACCTGGATTTTTTTAAGAGAACGCTGCAGGCGAGCCAGGTTGCGCTGCTGCCATGAACCGGATGCGCGGAAGCAACCCCGGTCGAAATCGATGAGGAAGACCTGTCCTTGTCCATCAAAGATGATATTGTTGGCGTTGAGATCGGCGTGGAAGACACCGGCGTCGTGAAATTTCCGGATACAGCGGCCGACGGCCAGCCAGACGGCTTCCGGTTGCGGGCCATTTTTGAGCCGGTCGGCCAGGGTGCGGGCTTGGGCGATGCGTTCGGTGATCAGGTCCGCCCGGTAGACGCCCAGGCCGGTGACAACCCGCGCCGCCACCGGGCGGGGCACCGGGAGACCCTGGGCGTAGAGCGCCGCCAGCAGACGCCACTCCCGCCAGGCGCGGGAATGTTCCGGGTTCACTCCCAAATAATGGTCGTGAAAGAGTTTGGCGACCAGACCGCCGCGACGGTAATGCCGCAGCACCCAATCCTGCCCTTGAAAGCGAAGAAAATAGGCTTCGCCCCGGCCGAGAGCTTTGCCAACCAGAAAGCCGCCCGCGGCAAGCTTTTCGGGACTGAAAATGTCGTCGGAAGGCTTTGCAATCCGCACGGCATCGTATAGAATGTGCCGATTTCCACTTCTGACGATGCGAGGATCCAGTTCAGATGTCATTATCCCTGCCATTATCGGCTCCCCCGAAGAGCCTCTGTATTTTACGTTTGTCCGCCCTGGGCGATGTCACCCATGTGCTGCCGACCCTGCGAACCCTGCAGCAGCACTGGCCACAATGTCACATAACCTGGGTTATTGGCAAGACCGAAGCGAGCCTGGTCAACGACATCCCCGGCGTCGAATTTATCATTTTTGACAAGTCCCAAGGCCTGAAGGCCTACCGGGAGTTGCACAAAAAACTTAAAAACAGGCGCTTCGACGTGCTGTTGCACATGCAGGCCGCCTTGCGGGCCAGCCTGGCCAGCCTGTTGATCAGCGCCGACATCCGCCTGGGCTTCGACCGCGCCCGCGCCACCAACGGACAGTGGCTCTTTACCAACGCCCGCATTGCCCCCCTGAAACGCCAGCATGTTCTGGACGGTTTTCTGGAATTTGCCAAGGCGCTCGGGTTGGAGCCCGGCACCTTATGCTGGGATATCCCCATCCCCCCGGAAGCCAGAGAGTCCGCCGACAGGATGCTACCTGACGAACCTTTTCTGGTCATCAATCCCTGCTCCAGCGTGCGTGCCCGCAACTGGCGCAACTGGAGCGTGGAGTCCTACGCCGCTGTTATCAATCACGCCTTTGAGACCCATGGTCTACACACTGTGCTGACGGGAGGGCCGGCCGTCAACGAAAAAGCCTATGCCGAGGCTATCGTCACTGCCTGCCGTCACACCCCCGTCAATCTGGTGGGCCGCACCACTCTCAAACAGATGCTCGCCGTGCTCGATAAAGCCGCAGTCGTCATCGCCCCCGACACCGGCCCGGCCCACATGGCCAACGCCCTGGGGAAGAAAGTCATCGGCCTCTACGCCACCTCGAACCCCGAGCGCACCGGCCCCTATTGTCACCGCGAACTGACGGTGAACAGATATCCTGAGGCAATTAAAGCGGAATATGGCAAAGGCGTGGAAGAGCTGCGCTGGGGCAAGCGGGTCAGGAATCCGGAGGCGATGATGCGTATAAGCAAAGAAGAGGTTCAACACAGATTGGACGAAGCAATCTAGGGAAGATCAGCGGTACCAACTGATATCATTATAGTATCTATCCAGCCATACTCTGCATATAAGAAAAATTATAGTCTCAGGCATCTTAAGAATTCAATTTAATAACCTTGAAATACTCATCCGACAAAGATTCATAGCGATCAAATAGTGTCTGAATTCCATGCCCTCGGGGGGTCCCATTTAAAAGAAATTTTTCAGGTGCAAACCGGAATGAATATATGGGCAAAAGCGAACCGAAAATCGCTTTACAGTTTTCCAAAGCCGAAGAAATGAAAGATGCCAGCGCTTCGGGTCTCTGGCCAACTACCGCCAACTGAAACTCTATCGGATAGTCAAAAAGACGGGGTTCCCACCCTAACGAGCGGCCAATGCGATTGACACGCTCGGCAGACTCCCTCCGGTGGGCCACATAAACAATCTTACTTCCGGAGAAATACTCCTCAACCTTTCTGAGATGCCAAAAATATTCATATTCACTCAGAATCTTCGCTTCGACTAAGGGTCCTCCAAGAAAATAGATGCCATTATCAGGCGTCTTTGCCTCTGCTCGGCTGCGAAGATAATCGTAAGAATTTTTTACCAACCGATCATGTTCAGGAACATGAACATCGTAAACGGAATAAAAAGTCAGTCGCTGCGGAAAGCCATCCTTTAAGCCCAGTACATGTCTCTTTAAAAAAAGACCAGCCTGTTTTTTAAGGCGTCTTCTGTCTGTCCCCCATTTAGCGGCATTTCTCCACTGTACAAACTGAAGAGTTGCGACACCATCATCCAAGACAACGAGTTCTCTCGCTTCCGCGATCTGAGAAAAATGCCTCATCATCGGGTTTCCCAAGTCACCAATAAAAACAAAATCCAATTGGCCGAGGCACTGCGCGAGGTTGCGCAACTTAATGATTCCAAAAAGATCATTCCCCCAAAGAGGATGACGTATAAAAGAGTTGCCTTGCTCCTCAGCCAATGCAGGGTTTATGCCGGCGTTCGCCAATGGTAGAATGCCGCCCCAGTCGGGGGTTTGATTGATGAGAGAACAAAGCTGCGGAAGACTTTTGCGGTCAGCCATTAGAACAAGCAAGCAATCACAGAGAGGCATCTTAAACGTGGAACAGGCCTCTATCGCATTCATCAATTGAAGGGGGGACTTAACAAGCGCAACAGCACGGAAATTCAAAGGACACCCAGAAATAATTTAGGCTAAAAGATCCCAGGAAACAGGGGTTCCCCGCTTGATGTCACGGGCCGCCCTACGTCCCACAACATTGTCAAAGTATTTAGGGGGGAGGCCGAGTCCGGGGCGAATAGCTCTAACAACCTCTTCCGTCAGGACCTCTCCAGATCTCACATCGGCGGTAAAATACAAAGATCGTCGGTAGTCCACAGATTTTTTTTCCTGCTCGGTAGGTCCGTATGAGACTTCTCCCAAAGCCTTCCACGCTCTCTCGGATTCCACAACCAGAGCTTTCATTTCAGCGGGTTCAAGGGAGAAGGCTGCATCGACACCCCCTTCAGCCCGGCTTAAGGTGAAATGCTTTTCTATCACACTGGCACCTAGAGCAACACTGGCGACAGCGACACCCAGTCCCATGGTATGATCAGACAACCCCACTTCACATCTGAACATTTGGCGCATATGGGGGATCGTTGTGATGTTCGTGTTCTCAGGCGAAGATGGATAACTGCTGGTGCACTTCAGTAGAATAAGATCCCTGCACCCGACTTCTCTGGCAGCAGAAACCGCTTCATCCAACTCAGCCAGTGTAGCCATACCTGTTGACATAATAATCGGCTTCCCCGTGGCCGCGACCTTGCGGATCAAAGGCAAATCGATATTCTCAAAGGAGGCAATTTTATAAGCTGGCGCATCCAGCGATTGAAGAAAATCCAGCGATGTCGCATCAAAGGGAGTACTGAAACAGATCATACCAAGGTCGCGACAACGATTAAAAATTGGCCCATGCCATTCCCAGGGAGTATGGGCCTCCTGATACAAATCATAGAGAGACCTCCCGTTCCATAAGCCATTGGGATCAGCAAGAAAAAACTCCCCTTCAGAAATATCGAGGGTCATAGTGTCCGCAGTATATGTTTGAAGCTTAAGAGCATGAGCTCCAGCCGCTGCTGCAGCCTCGACAATCTGGAGAGCTCTATCCAGAGACTGATTATGGTTCCCCGACATTTCAGCAATAATAAATGGGGCCGTTCCCTGCCCTATCTCTCTGTCCCCTATATACATAGTGTTTGCCTTTAAGTGATCTCTTTTGAAAAATCTATTTCTTTCTATCACCATTCGATAATGGTGGCGCCCCACGAGTAACCAACACCGAAACCAACTAGCATCACGCGCATACCCTCTTTCAGCTGTCCCCTCTTCTGGGCCTCGTGCAAAGCAATAGGAATAGTCGATGAAACCGTATTTCCAAACTCCTCATAGGCAAGTACAAATTTTTCCTCAGAAATTTTCAGCTTTTTCCTCAAACTCTCCAACATGAAGCGGTTAGCCTGGTGGAAAACAAACAGATCAACCTGGTCCAGGTCAATTTGACATTTTTTAAGCAGGGCATTCACCATCCTGGGAACTGAAAGAAGAGTGAAAGTGAAGATTTCAGGACCATTCATGTAAAGGTTGTCTTTGGAGCGTAAGTTTCCATGGCTGTCTTCTTCCACCTTAGCGGTATCGACATTTTTGGGTAGCCTCAACCCACCGCTATGGACGATAAGATTCTTTGCTCCACGTCCGTCAGTTCCGTAAACAAATGGACCCACTGTCTCTTTTTTTGAATCAACGGCAGTTATGAGGGTAGCCGTTCCAGCATCACCAAAAAGCGTCCTGACGCTTTTATCACCAGGATGAATAAACTTGCTGTAGGTCTCAGCAGCAATCAGCAAAACCTGCCTTGCCTGGCCTGTCTCAATCAAACCCTTGGCTAAACCAAGACCATAAATAAAACCCGAACACCCCTGATTAAAATCAATGGCACCCGCTGAAGTCGGCAAGCCAAGACGATCCTGAATGACACATGCCGTGGTCGGCAGAAAATAATCGGGGCTTTGGGTGCAGAAAATAAGGTAATCGATGCTATCAGGCGAACAGGTTCCTTCGGCAAACAACTTCTTCGCTGCTTCAACCCCCAAGTCGGAAGCACATTGTTTATCACCCGCTATATGACGCTTCGCAATGCCCGTCTTCTCCTCAATTTTTTCGACAGACCAATCGGGATACTCCCGAGCCAAATCTTCACTGGTCAACACTTGGGAAGGAAGAGCATATTCAATAGCGGATATTTTTGCTTTCATTTGTTGTCTCCACAACTTGCCCTATGGACAATCCCTTTAGGCACTCTTTTGAATTCACCAGGGTTAACATAATGGTTCATTTGAGTTGGTCGGAAGGCACCGTAACGAGATCCGGAATGATCATAGGGCCGCAGGGCAAAATAGCCCCAGCCCAAGAGAGGCCCACTCCGAAGCCAGCCAAGGCAAGATCCAGGGTTTCATTTCTAAGCCGCTCTCGCAGATGTGTTACCATGGCCAGCGGGATAGAGGCCGAGCTGGTATTTCCATAGTCTTGCATAGCCAAAACAACTTTATCTGCCGGGAGTTTCATCCGCTTGGATAAATGTTCCAGCATAAACTTATTGGCTTGGTGAAACACATAGGCATCCACATCCTCAGGCGTTTTCCCAGACAAGGCAAACAGAGTCTTCATGAGGGCAGGCACAGTCCTCAGCGTGAAGGCAAAAACCTCAGCCCCATTCATGTACAGATCTGCCTCAGAACGCCAGTTGCCCCCCTCATGTTCGGTACGCTGGCGACATTCGTCTGCCATTGGAAGCCGGCTTCCACCAGCAGCTACCTTGAGATGATGAGCCCCGCTGCCGTCTGTACCCAGAACAAAGTGGCTAGAAGTGACTTGCGAGCTTTTTTCCAGAACAGTGGCGGTACCTGCATCCCCAAACAATAAGGCAACCGAACGATCCTGCGGAGAGCAGAGTCGGTAACTCGTATCGCCCACTAGGAGAAGAACCTTTCGTGCAGCACCACTAGCAATAAGGCTGGAGGCTAGCCAAAGGCCATAGACATAACCAGAGCAACCCAGGTTAACGTCAAAAGACGCACAGCTTTTTGGCAAACCGAGTCTTTCCTGAAGGATACAACTGGTAGCAGGCAACGGGTAGTCAGATGTTTGAGAAATAAATACCAGGGTGTCGACTTCTTCCTTCAGAGCACTGTTTTCTTGAAAAAGTCTCTTAGCGGCAGCCTCACAGAGATCACTTGTACAGAGATTTTTACTGTAATGACGTTGCCTCACCCCAGTGCTAGCCGCGACTTTTTCGACTTCATCACGACCAAAAAGTACCGCATCATCATCCAAGTTCCTCAATTGCTCTGGAACTGCAGCAGCAACCGCCGCAATACGAACGCCCTGAAAAGCAGATTCACTCATGATTCAATATCCCAACGACTAATCTTCGAGTTTATCGGCTACCAATGCCAAAAGGTCAGCAACAGTTTCGGCTTTTGAAATGGCTTCAGGACTAAGAGTAACCTCAAGGTGTTCGTCCATCAGGGCAATGAAGGTAACAACTCCCAAAGAGTCCCACATATCAAAGTCTTCAAGCTTTTCATCACCTTCGACGGTTCCAGGTTCAAGATTCAAAACATCATCCAACTGTTCATAAAAACCCGCTTTGTTCATGACACCTCCATAAATAAGGGATAAGGGTTAATTGTTTTTCAGAAAAACTCTTTTAATCTTTTCGGCAGCCTGTTGATAATCAATAGAGCACAATTGCATTTCTAAAAATTGACCATCATTGTTATTTTTAATTTCTTCGTAACCTAATGCCTTATTAAAGCGCATAGCTCTTTTATTTGAAATTAAAACGGTCGTTTTAATTTTTATATCCGGATAATTTTCAAAAATAAAATCCCAAAAACAAAAAGCTACCATAAAAGGGATATGGGAGTTTTGATAATTAGTATTGGCAAAGTAAACACCGGGATTATATAATTTTTCTTTTACATCGACCAACTTCAGGCCTATGAATCCAATATCTAGGCCCTCGTAATTTATAATAAAATTAACATCTCCTCTTAACCTGGTTGTTTCAAACCATTTATTTTGCATTTCAGGAGTTATATGATCCTGGGTCACCATGAAGCGGCTTATTTCTGGGTCGTTCCGCCATGTGCGCAGTGTCTCAAGGTCACCCTCGGTGACTTCACGAAGAGTAACGCCATAATTCGTGATCACTAGCATATTTTATTCACTCATTATTTTTGCAACAACCTCATTTGTCTTGTCAGCGACAGGTGGAAAGTTGAACGAAATCTCTCCACGACGCACCGACTGAAGTGCAGCGATGAGTACCTTATCAGAGATCTCGTCCTCTTTTCCAAGATAGTATAATGCTCGATGCTGATGAACCACTTCCAAACCATGCACTTGGTTGAAGGCGGTCGCTATTGCGATGGCAGGAAGTTCGAGAAACAAACGTTCCCACCCAACCGTTCCTCCTGCACCAATAGCCAGATCCGCTTTTACCATCAACTCTGCCATATTATCAATCTGACAGTGAAAATGGCAACCGGGTAACGACCTGCACATAGACCTGACCTCCTCACAGTGGGGATTAGTCTGGCCAACGACAACGTCAACACAGATTTCCGGGATCTCCAGTGAATAAAGCGGCGGCAATACACGCGAGGTAAGATTTCCTGGATCCATCCCCCCAAAGAACACCAAGACCCTTTGGAATTGTGCAGGGCGAGCCCTAACTTTTGATTTAATTCGCCGAAATTCATCTCTCAACAGGACGTAGCGAGGACCCAGAAACTTCAATGTATCATCAGGAAGCAGGTTCTGGTATCGGTTCTCCTGATCTAAAAATAAATTCTGGTCGAGCAGAAGATCACAATCATGAGGGCGGTCTGCCAAGTCATCAATAACCATGATCCCACCGACAACGTCTCGAAAACACCTTTCCCACTCGGCGTCTAAAGCATAATGATCCGCGATCAGCCAATCTAAAGGACAATAATCATGTAGCGCTGCAAGGGTCTCCTGAGCATCCGTTTCACGGGTGGTTTGGAGCCATCGAGCATGGCGATTCCAGGCAAAAGAGTCGACATCATCACGTCTCGGCAGCCTCAAGACCTTGAACCCCCGTTTTTCGATTAATCCGCAAAGATTTCCTGCATGCTCACGGCAGACAAAAACGATAGCAGCCCCTTGCCTGCTAAGTGTATCAGCAAGAGTCAGGCAGCGCATGACATGTCCACTGCCTATCTGAATTGACGCATCAACCCGAATGGCAACTCTTTTAGATAGAGAAGAATTCATGACTACCAGGCGGTCCAACCGCCATCAACAACAAGATTGTGTCCATTGACATAGGATGCCGCATTCGACGCGAGAAACACAACAGCACCCATTATTTCATCAGGATGTCCCAGCCGACCCAAGGGAACATTACCCTCAAGCCTTTCCTTAAAAAGGGCGTTTTCCTGAACTGATGGTGTTGGGAATGGGCCGGGGCTGACAGCATTGACACGAATGCCCCGTGGACCAAGATAAACAGCGGCATATCGGGTTACTTGCAACAATGCCGCTTTGGCGGCCCCGTAGTTGATGGCGCTTCCAAAAGGCGTGTCCGCATAATTTTGCGGCTTAGGTGCCACCATCCCGTACATGGAGCTCACGTTGATAATGTTCCCTTTGGATTTTTCAAGGTGCTCCAGACAAGCCTGCATCAAAAAGAAAGGGCTGGAAACGCCTCCTTCGAGACCATGTCTCCACTCCTCAGGAGAAATCGAGTCCATATCATTGAATTTGACAAAGCAGGCATTATTGACAAGACAATCCAAACGGCCAAGATTTTTAACGACACTTTCGATTGCTTTCGAGATGGAGGCGTATTCCGAAAGATCAAGTTGAAATCCTTCTGCTTTTATTGAATATTTCTCCGTGAGAAAAGCGGCATGATTCACTGCTTTCTCAAGTTTCGTGGAACATATTGCCAGGGTAGCCCCGCATTCAGCAAGACCCTCACTCATAGCCTTGCCCAAATGTCCCGTAGCGCCGGTGATAAGAACCACCTTGCCGGAAAGATCGAAAAGTGATGAATTCATATTCTTTTCCAAAGTGAAGGATTCAAGACGTGGATTGGGACGTTTGCGAACACTGTATTGATGACTTGCAAAACACCCTCATCCAAACCGGGAGCCTCCAAAAGCTTCAGGTTCGCATGGATTTGCTCTACCGACTCCATACCAACCACAAGACTGTCGACACCGTACTTGTCACGCATATAAACAAAAGCAAGTTCAGCCAAAGGTCGCCCAAGGTCATGCGCAAGATCACGGAATTGACATAAGGGTTTTTCGGCATCAGGAAGCCATCCAAGTATTTTTTCCAGGGGCAACAACAGCAGTCCCTGCAAATAAATACTGCGGGCATAGACCATCATGGACCGACTAAGGGCAGCTGTAAAGAAATCGACTTTGTCAAATCGGCGATCCAGAATATTGCAGGGGAGTTGAATCGAATCCATACCAAGGTCAAGTGCTTTCAAGGCTGCCTCTGGTGTATAGACAGATACCCCGATCCGCCGCACTAAACCTTCTTGTCTGCAGCAACGTAACGCCTCAACCAAGGCCTCACCATGAAGGATAAAATCTTCTTCAGAGTGAATGAGATAGTCCTCAACTGCTGCCACTTCGAGGGTTTTAAGCGAAGATTCGAGTGCCGCCCTTACGCGAGGGGCTAGTTGATCCGTTTTCGCAGGAGAAGAGAAACCAAGCTGCGGCAGCTTGGTTACGAGTTTGATATTCCTCCCGCTTTGTTTTAAAAAGCGGCCGATGAGTTGCTCGCTATCCCCATAGGCTGGAGAAGTATCAATCTTTTCGATGCCTAAATGATAAACCTCATCTAAAAATTCAAAAACTTCATCATCGCCCATCTTCCCACGGTGGTTGGCAATACCATAAGCCATTCCCAACTGGGCAGCACCCAATGTTAAATCAGTCTTTGGCATCGACGACCTCACGAAAGGTCACATCGACCCCAAAACGCACGAATAAACTCTTCGCTCGCTCCATATCTTCAGGGGTATCGACAGTCAATCGGAGATGAGAAAGATCCTCGGGACATCTCATTTCAGCAAGCTTGAATAAACTTGGATTTCGATAAAAATAGGGGGTGACATGTTCACGGTCATAGGGATCAAAGGCCTCTCTATCAGCCTCAAATAAAGCCTCCGCGGAAAAGACCTCTATACCGACCCCAAGAGGATAACCTGGTGTCGAAAGATAATCGAATTCCCCCGATCTGAACTTCATAATAGCCAGGTCGGCAAGTTTGCAGTCAAAGAAGGGATTGTCAGCGGTAATCCGAATTATAATTTCTGCGTTTACTAACTTTGCGGCTCCAACAAAACGGGAGAGAACATCCTTCTCGCTTCCTCTGAAAAGAACAATCCCTTCAATGCCTTTCACGAATTCTTCAATCTGGTCGTCACAGCGATTCAGGGAAGTAGCGACAACAATCCTGCTAATTTTTCCAACGCATCGAACTCGATCGATAAGCAATTTCAGAAGAGGTTGATTCAGGATTGGCATCAGGACCTTTCCCGGTAAACGGACCGACCCCATGCGGGCCTGAATGATGGCAACCGTTTTCATCAAACTGGTTCCTTTACGATATCAAGAACAGCATGAATCACGTAATCCACATCATCTTTTGTCATGGATGCAAACAAAGGCAAGGTCACGATGCCAGCATAATACTTATCTGCAACAGGGCAATCGCCAAGCGCTGTCCCATAATTGACCTGATAGAAGGGTTGCCAGGTAACAGGAATATAGTGAACATTTACACCCAGTCCCTTTGCCCGAAGCTGATCAAAGACTTCTCTACGATCAAATCCTTTGAACCCCAGCATGTAAAGATGCCAGGAAGAATGGCTACCGGGGCGTTCAAAAGGTATTATCAGGCTACTATGTATTCTGAAAGCTTTGCTATAGGTCTGTGCAATTTCCCTGCGCCTTTCCACAAAAATATCAAGCCTCTTCAGCTGGGATAAACCCAAGGCACATTGCATGTCGGTGATACGATAGTTATAGCCGAGGGTTTGCTGCTCATAGTACCAAGCCCCCTCGTCCCTCTGAAGCTTTGCTGAATCTTTCGTTATTCCGTGCGTTCGAAGAAGAAGAAGTTTCTCATAAAGCTCCGGGCTATTTGTGGTAATCGCTCCCCCCTCCCCTGTAGTCATATGCTTGACGGGATGAAAAGAGAAAATAGTCATGTCGCTATGTGCGCAAGAGCCTACTTTGTACACATGACCATCGACTTCATAACAGGCCCCTATCGCATGCGCTGCATCCTCAATAATGACGAGGTCTTTTTCACGGCCAATGCTATAAATCGCTTCCATATCACAGGGTTGACCAGCAAAATGAACCGGTATGATACCACGGGTTGCTGATGTCAGTTTGTTACGGACTTGCGCAGGGTTGACACAATAGGTGCGAGGGTCAATGTCGGCAAATACCGGCTTTGCCCCTGTATAGGCAATACAATTAGCCGACGCTACGAAAGTAATCGGTGAGGTAATCACCTCATCTTCCGGACCAAAACCCGCGGCCAATGCAGCCAGATGAAGGGCCGCAGTGCCGTTAGATACCGCCACAGCGTAACGTGCACCACAATACGACGCGATGGCCTTCTCGAAGTTTTCCACAGCTGGCCCTTGAGTCAACCAGTCCGAACGTAAGACCTGGACAACAGCCTCAATATCATCCTCGCTGATATCCTGGCGGCCATAAGGGATTAAACGCTTCTGGTTCATTTTCGCTAAACCTCAAAACTCGGATCGACATGCTGGCGGATCAGTTCGCGCAACTGCCCAACGTCCAACCAGTCTGTGTTTGTCCCGCTATTATAGGCAAAACCGGCCAAGCAACGCTTTCCATCGAATGACTTGATAAAGGCATCGACATCCCAAAGCCGCATGGCAGGAAGAATAACAAAATAATCTTTGAACTCGATGGTATTAATCGCATCTGTCTCAGTAACCATCTCTTCATGCAGCTTTTCGCCCGGGCGGATACCAACGATTTCCTGGCGGCAGTTTGGGCCGATCGCTTCAGCCACATCGGTAATACGGTAGCTGGGAATCTTAGGCACGAATATCTCGCCGCCCCACATGATCTCAAGGGCCTTAAGAACCAGCGCAACACCTTCTTCAAGTGAGATATTGAACCGGGTCATGGCGGTATCGGTAATCGGCAAAACCCCATCACTGCGCTTGTTCAGGAAAAATGGGATCACGCTTCCCCGGCTCCCCATGACATTGCCATAGCGTACCACGGAAAGCTTCAAATCCCTCTTGCCCTTCATGTTGTTGGCGGCTACAAAAAGCTTGTCAGAGCAGAGTTTGGTGGCACCGTAGAGGTTGATGGGAGCAGCAGCCTTGTCGGTGCTCAGGGCGACAACCCGCTTCACCTGGCTCGAGAGACAGGCCTCTATCACATTCTGTGCCCCCATGACGTTGGTCTTTATACACTCAAAGGGATTGTACTCGGCGGCAGGAACCTGCTTAAGAGCTGCAGCATGAACAACAATGTCGATTCCTTCCATCGCGCGCTGCAAACGATCACGATCCCGGACATCGCCAATAAAATAACGAATTTGGGGATATTTATCGGGGGGAAATTCTTGGGACATTTCGAATTGCTTGAGCTCGTCCCTTGAAAAAACCACGATGCGCTCTATCTCCGGGTAGCGGGTCAGGATGGTTTCGGTAAATTTTTTACCAAAAGACCCGGTTCCGCCGGTAACCAAAATGGATTTGCCATTAAGCATGACGATCTCCTCGCAAAGTAAAAGTCTGTCAAAATAGACGGTAATATCCCAATTTTCTGCGCATTTTCCATTTGCGCAGCAGGTTGAGGGGTTTCGATTTCAACCCTGCTCTGCCGCGGGCAAGATACTGGTCGACCGCCGCCAAAACACGCTGGCTCGACCGCCCATCGTTCCAAGGATGCAGCGACTGAGTAAATTCCCGCGTCGCTTTCATAAGCTCTTCTGGTCGCTGGAGTGCCTTTTTCAGCGCCGCTTCCACCTTTTCGCACGCGTGTACATCGATCTGCTGGTGGCCTGGACACTTGGCCCGGAAAGTAACCAAGGGTTTGTCGAGCATCTGAAATTCAATGGCAATGGAGGACGTATCGCAGAGCATGACATCCGCCGCACGTAGCAGCGGCATGATATCCTGGTGACTTTCAAAGAAGCGCAGGTTTTTACCGGCAAGCCCCCGATAGCGGGCTACCAGCTCCGGGTCTGTTTTCGGATGAAGCGTCACCAGCCAGAAAAAATCCCCCTGCTGGGAAAGCTGGCGGATTGTCTCATACAGATAAGGTGCTGAAGTCAGCGAGGGACTGAAGGTGGAGCCGTAGAGCACCACCGGCTGTTTGACATCGATACCGACTTGGGTGCGCAGATCGGCGTCTTGCGTTTCGGAGAATAAGGGATCGAGCTTGGGCCAACCGGTCTGGGCGACGCGAAAATGTTTATATTTTTCGGCCAATTGCTGAAAACGGCAGGTTTCTTCATCCCCCCGCGTGCAGTACAGGTCGAAAAAGCCACGAATACGGTAGTGTCCCTTTTTGCCGGTATCGTCTGTGGCGAGGCCATGGAAGACCTGCACCTTGATGCCGGGAAAAAAGTCAGGTACAACGTTGCCGGGCACAAATACCGCCTGCGGGTCGAACGTTTTGACCTCTTCCACGCTTTGCAGGTGGCGCTCGTGCGCCTGCAGATGCTCAGCCCCTGGTCCATCAAAGAACCAGGCCACCTCATCCCCACGCTCTATAATGGCATTCTGCAGGGGCCGTAGAATGGCCAAGGCGTAGAGTTGGGAGCCGTACATCAGGTAGCGTTTTTTGGTCATGACCATTTCATATCCAATCGGCGAGGACTAAAGTCACTGTTCAGACCGAGCTGCCTGGCCCGCAAGCAGTGATTGAAAGAACGCAAGATAGTGCTCCGCCGTGCGTTGACAGGAGAGATCGCTTCCTATCTTTTCCCGGCATCGTCTGGACATATCCTTGAGCAATTCCGGTTTCTCGTAAAGCTCACGGACTTTAGCCGCTATGGACTCCGGGTCATGCGTCGGCACAACAAAGCCGGTCACGCCATTTTCGACCACCTCTTTGCCGCCCCCCGTCGTGGTGATGATTGGCGGCGTGCCACATCCCATGGACTCCATGACGGCCCGCGGCAGCCCTTCCCCGCTGATGGATGGCTGCACGAGTACGTCACTGGCGGTGATCAGAGCTGGCACATCCTGACGATATCCCGTCACATGGATGCGATCCACCATGCGACTCCGGGAAATAAGGTCACGGTAACCCTCCATATTTTTACCCACCAGCAGCACGTGCAGATTGGCGATGTCAGCCAATTGATCGGCTGCCTGCAGCAGGACGGGAACCCCCTTGCTGGGGCGGGCATTTACGGCGCAGATGACGACAAAATCCCGTGAGGTGATCCCGAACTCTGCCAGATCGGCGGACGGCACATCGTACCAGGCGAGGTTGTGTCCCTTGTGGATCGCCACCACCTTGTCTCTGTTTTTCCAGACCCGCCGCCGCATATCTTCCCGCACCGCCTCGGAAACACAGACGATACCGTCCACGCGAGGATGCAGGTGGGTCAGATAGGCCGAAGGATCATGGCGGTAAAGCCCACCCGTTGTACCACGATAGGTGACGACCTTGACATCTGACCCGATGGCGGCAAAAGCGCCATTGGGAATTGATTTGGAATTGGTAGCATAAAGGATGTCGTACCTTGTACGCTTCAGCTCCTCCCGCACGGTTTGGATGGCCCTCCAGGAAATCTTTTTGCGGGGCTGGCAATCGACAACCCGGATGCCATGAGACTGGTATATACGGCCGTATTCAGAGTCCTTGCCGGTGAGAATGGTGACCTGATGCCCCATTTTGGCAAAATGAATAAACATCTCGGCCTCAGGACGGATGCTGTTCAGAGAACTTCTGGAGTCCGTAAAAACAAGGATATTCATGCAACCCGTCATCTGTCCTGAGTTTTGCCCTGCAGTCGATCCTGACGCTGCAGCGTCCAGAGCCCCGCATATTTGTTGAATGCTACCTGACTGTACATCACCGCCATCAAAAAACCAACTGACCCGTCAAGAAAGCCCCCACGCAGAATGTAGACCTGCAGAAAAACGAGGATGCCCCTCGCGGTGGCACCGACCAGCCCTCCACCCTTTTTCCCAGATTCATGACGTTGTCTGGCGCCCAGCCAGGCGTAATGGGCATTTTTGTAAAGCGTCTCCCCGAAATGCCGGTGAGTGAAATGGAGGAGTCGCCCCTTCATGGTGCCGACCTTACCGGGTGGCAACAACACCGTTTCATGGACCTGGGCATCGGTGAAGCGCGCCCCTTCGCGCCGAAACAGGCGCAAAGGGGCGCGGGCGCTGCGACCATGGTCCAGGCGCTTGCCGAAGATGGTGACGGCCCAGGGCAGACAGTAAGCCACTTCTCGCCGATCCCCATCGAGCATTGCCGCTATTTCCTGCTGGAGTTCAGGCGTGAGTACCTCGTCAGCATCGATGGCCAGAACCCAGTCGCCCGTGGCTTTTTCGAGCGCGCGCTGTTTTTGCGGCCCATAGCCGGGCCAGTCAGTGACCCAGACCTGGTCTGTATAACGGCGGGCGACGTCAACGGTGTGATCCGTGCTTCCGCTGTCAAGAACGATAATCTCATCCGCCAACTCCTGGACAGAATCAAGACAGCTGCCAAGACGGTCTTCTTCATTTTTGGTGATGACCGTGACCGAAAGGGACTGGCGGCGCTTTGTCATGCAGGCTCCTTCATTGGTTCAGAATCAAAAACGTTGTTTGACATATCAGGGCCTGCATACATGCCGGATGAAAAAACGAGCAGGCATACCACATACGAGGTGAGCAGAGGAGAACGCGCTGTCCAGGCCTCACTCAGTCCAAAAACGGCAAAACTGAGCAAACAGCCCAACCCCGCTGCCATGGGGAAGGTCACTGCGCTCATTTTACCTGCTTGAATTTTCCGAAAATACACCGCAGAGGGGACAACGAACAGTCCCCCCACCAGAGCCAGCAGACCAACCAGGCCGGTGGTCGCCAGCAGCTCGAAATAGATGCTGTGGGCATGGGGCCATACTGTATTCAGCCGTGTTTCGCCCGCATCGATTATTTGGTCGATATCGTGGGAATAGTCGCCAAGCCCCGTTCCCATAAGCGGATGTTCCTTCCAGATATCAATAGCGAGGTCCCATAAGAGAAAACGTGAACCAAGAGAGGTGTTTACCTTGTCTCCTGAGCGATAGTTGACGATATCTTCATAGGCGTGGGTTATCCTCTCCCTGACTGGATTGTGACTGACCATTACGCCTGCTGCCGTAACGAAAAAAACGGCCAGAACGAGGACACGGACCCGGTGGGCCAGAGATGAACGGAAAAACCAGAGATACAGCGCCACCAAAATTGGCAACGCCAGCCAACCACCGCGCGACCCCGAGAGACCGGAAGCGATGAGAGCGCTACCCAGGGATAGCAGTGTTAAAACCCAGAGCATGCGGGAGCGGGGAGAAAAACAGAGCGAAGCGCCAAGCACCCCGGCAATCAATACGGCCTGGTCACCGAACACAATAGGGTGATAGGCCCCAGCACTGCGGGGAGCTGTTTCAATGACGGCCTGGTAAAGAGAAACGGCCAACATCCAGGGTCCGGCCCAAAGACATCCCCAGAAAAAAGGGCGCACCAGACTGACATTCAACTGCCGGAGTGTAAGATAAATGGGAATGAGGGCCAACAATCGTGCCACCTTTTCGAGGCGACTGAAACCGTTCTTCAGATCTTCCGCATTCGCAAGACTCAGGGCGCAGACAGCGAAAAAAGTCAGCATTCCCAAAAGCATGGCCTTTTCCCAAAAACCCAGATCTCTCCAACCTCCCTTGCAGCCAGCAAATCCAACCAGAAGCAGGAGAACAAAAAGAAGGGAACCGGCGTGATCAACGGTCGCCACGAGTCCGGGGAAAAGAAAAACGGACCCTGCCGCCGTCCAGGTCAGCCATCTTCCTGAGAACGGCTTTGCGATGACCATCAGAGAGGTTCAGCCTCATCCATCAGCATCACCGGGATGTCATCCCGGAGGGGAAAAGCCAGACGGCAAGGCTCACAGACCAGACGACTTTGGGTTTCTTCATAGCGCACCTCCCCCTTGCATTGCGGGCAGGCGAGAAGTTCCAGCAGTTCTTTATTCAGGGTCATGATCTCTCCCGGGGATGAGTTGGTGGAGTTTTTGGAAGAAGCCTTCCTCATCAAAAAGTTGCACCGCCAACGGAACCTGATAGCAAGGAACGGAAAAATCAGTCCGGCCCAACTTCACGGCGTCCTTTTCGGTGGTGATTAGATAATCCGCGCCTTCGGCGAGACTTCTTAACCGTTTCAGCAACTGGTTATCATAAACCACATGATCGGACAGGGCAAGGTTTTCGGCGAGTCGCAGCCCCTTGGCGCCGAGCGCCTCAAAAAAGGATGCCGGATCGGCAATGCCGGCAAAGACCACGCCTTTTTTTGTCTCCAGACTCGTCAGCGGAACGACTTCGCCGGCTAGACTGATTGCCTCAGAGGCGAGCACGTGCCGGCTGTAAAAAAAGGGTTTTTCAGCACAAAGGCGGGATGGTTGAGGACGACTTGTACCTTCTGGACAGCGGGTAAAAACCAGCAGGTTGGCTCTTTTCAAAGCAGGAGGGAACTCCCGCAGCAGACCGGCCGGTAAAACCTGGCCGTTGCCCAGGGGGTTGTTGCCGTCAAGAAGCAGGATATCCACATCGCGCTGCACGGCGAGATGCTGAAAACCGTCATCAAGAATGATCAGTTCAGCCTGGTAGCGTTCTACGGCGGTGCGGATGCCATCAGCCCTTTTGCGCGCGACAAGAATCAGCGCTTGCGGGTTTCGCCGGGCCAGCAGAAAGGGTTCGTCTCCACACAGGTCGGCGGCCAGTTGCGGCCCTTCGCCGGCACTCACTACCCCTACCCCTTCCCTCAGCGAACCGCCATACCCCCGACTGACGACAGCCACCCGCAAACCCTGGGCGAGAAAGTGCTTGAGAAGAGCATCGACCACCGGTGTCTTGCCGGTACCGCCGGCGGTAATGTTACCCACCGACAAAACCGGTACCGAAGCGCGAAAAGACGGGAGAATGCCCCACCGGTATAGGGCGGCCCGAAAAAGCACCACCAGGCCATAGAGCCAGCCGAGGGGAATAAGCACACCAAGCAGAAGACGGTCAAGAAACCCCTCAGGCCCCTGCAACACCAGGTGTCTATGCCAGAACACGATTTTCACGTTTAAGATTCCAGGAAGGATTTCATCACGTCGAGGGTCTTGCGCGTAGCGCCGGCATTGCTGGCCAGCACGCTGTTGCCATTATTCCCCAGGACGCGGCGGGCGCGGCTGTCCTTCAGAAGGTTGCGGATCTGAAGAACCAGGTCCTGCCGGTCCGCCACCTGGACGCCGCCTTTGGCGGAAAGCAGCAGACGGGAGATTTCCTTGAAATTGTGCATGTAGGGTCCAAAGAGCACAGGTTTTTTCAGCAGAGCAGGTTCCAGAATATTGTGACCACCAACAGGTACCAAGCTGCCGCCCACAAAAACCAAGTCGGCCGTCGCATAAAGATCGAGCATTTCTCCCATCGTATCGACCAGCAGGACTTCACCGGGCTGCACCCATCGCGTATCTTTCTGCAGGGAACTTCGCAGAACATAGGGGATCTTTTCGCTGGCCAGCAATTCTCCCACGACCTTGCACCGCTCTACGTGTCGTGGCACCAGCACCAGAACAACAGCAATCCCCTCAGTGACCAGTTGCCGATAGGCTTCGACAAGAATCTCGTGTTCGCCTGAACGGGTGCTGCCGGCCACCCAGATCATCGTCTCTTCAGGTAGCCGAAATTTTTCCTTGAGTGAGATGATGCGGGCTGGTTCGGGTGCCACAACCTGCATATCGAATTTGAGATTACCGGGGACGCCAACACGCTCGGAAGGCGCACCAAGATAGCGGATACGCTGCGCGTCGGTCTCGCTCTGCATGCAGAAAGAGGAAAAGTTCTGGAGAACGGGCCGCAGCAACGGTCGAATGAATTGATAGCGAGGGAAGGAACGGTCAGAGATACGGCCGTTGACAAGAACAATGGGGATGCCCGCTTTTTTGGCCTGGTGAATGAAGTTGGGCCAGATTTCCGTCTCGACGATGACGAGCAGGTCAAGAGGAAGTTTCCGGAATATGCGGCGGGCAATCCAGGAAAGGTCGTAAGGGAAAAAGACGCACAGATCAGCGAGGCCGGAATCCCTGGCGATGGCCTGGCCGGTGAAGGTCATGGTGGACAGAATCAGAGAAGACTGGGGATAGGCCTCCTTGACCTGGCGCAGCAGTGGCATGGCCGCCCGCACTTCCCCCACGGAGACGGCATGGACCCAGATGAGCGGCTTCCCCTGCAGATCGGCCAGACGCTCGCGGGAGTAGAAGCCGATACGCTCCCCCAGTCCACGCCAGCTGTTGCCGTGTCTTATCCCCTTGAGCAGCGCATAGGGAAGCAGCACCACGCTGGCCAGCAGCAGTATGATGTCATACAGCAGATACACCACAGCTCTCCAAGTAGGCACGGGCTTTTTTGTCATTTTCTTCCATGGCGGCCTGCAGTCGCTGTCCGAAGACTTCGATCGATTCATCACCCTCGTAAATCAGAGGTTCGCCAAATGAGTAGACGCCGCGGCCAAAAGGGTAAGGCAGCAGAAAACGGTCCCAGGAGCGAAAACGATGCCCCCGACTGGCGGCAAAGGCCATGGGGACGACGGGGCGACCGCTCAGGCGGGCCAACTGGACGACCCCTTCTTTTACCTCATGGCGCGGGCCACGCGGACCATCGGGGGTAATGACCAGATCAAAGGGCTCCCTGGCCAGGCTCAGCAGATGCCGAAAGGCCGCCCGCCCCCCGCGGGAGGAGGAACCTCGCACAGCATCCTGGCCGAAATAGGCCATAGTACGGGCGATCAGTTCCCCATCTTTGGAGGCGCTGATGAGGATCTTGGCCCCCGGTCCATGGTAGCCACAAGCCATAAGCAGCAGTTGGTCGTGCCAGAAGGAGAGGATAACCTGCTCCCCTCGATCCCAGAAACCCTGGGGATGCTCCGCGCCTACCATATCGATGCGAAGGGACCAATACAGAAAGCGGATCAGCCCGGCGCCCGCAAAAGGCACCACGGCCAGCAATAATTTGTCGAGAACGCGCTTGAACATGCTCAGGCCTGAAACTGCATATCGTAAAGTTTTTTATACAATCCGCCATGGGCCAGCAACTCTTCATGGCGACCGACTTCGCAGACACGACCTTGCTCCAGCACCACGATTTTATCGGCATGCAGGATGGTTGAAAGTCGGTGAGCCACAACAAAGGTTGTGCGGTTTTGCATCAGGTTGGCCAGGGCCTGCTGTACCATGGCTTCGCTTTCCGTATCCAGGGCGCTGGTCGCTTCGTCAAGAATGAGAATGGGCGCATTCTTGAGAATGGCGCGGGCGATACAGATGCGTTGCCGCTGGCCGCCGGAAAGACGCAGGCCGCGGTCGCCGATCTCTGTTTCAAACCCTTCGGGCAATGTCTGGATAAACTGATCGGCATAGGCCTGCCGAGCCGCCTCGGCCACTTCCTGGTCAGACGCCTCGGGGCGCCCGTAACGAATGTTGTTCGCCAGGGAATCGTTGAACAAGAAGGTTTCCTGATCCACCATGGCGATATGGGCCTTCAGGCTGTCCAGGGTCAGGTCTCGAATGTCCTGACCGTCAATCAGCACGGCACCGGACTGGGGGTCGTAGAAGCGATTCAGCAGGGAAACAATGGTCGACTTGCCGGCGCCGCTGGGCCCCACCAGGGCCACGACTTCCCCCTGCCGGGCGGTCAGGCTGACATCTTGCAGGATCGGTTCATCGCCATAAGAAAAGGATATATGATCAAAGCGCACCTCTCCCCGGACATTGGTCAGAGTCTTGGCACCGGGACGGTCGACGATCTCATGGGGTGTCTCCAGCAGTTCAAAAACCCGCTCTGCCGCGCCGATGGCCTGCTGTATCCGGTTGTACATTTTAGACAGCCGTTTGGCGGGGGTGTACATGAACATGATAGCCCCAATGACGGAAAAGAGTTCCCCCTGGGTCATGGCCCCGGACATGACCCGGTGCAGACCGAACCAGAGCACCGCCGCCACGCCGAAAGAAGACATGATTTCCATCATGGGTGAGGAAGCCGCGTCATATTTGATGACTTTACGGAGGAAGCGGTAATAGAAGAGGTTGCGATCCCGAAAACGGCCGACTTCCCTCTCTTCGGTGCCGAAAGCCTTGATGACCTTGATGCCGGAGAAGGTCTGTTCCAGCACCTGGGTCAGGGTACCCATGGCACTTTGACCACTGCGGGTGTACTGCTTGATTTTTTTGCCAATGGCCGAGGCGGGCCAGGCCGCCAGGGGGAGTACAACAAAAGCCATCAGGGTGAGTTGCCAGTCGCCGTAGAAGGCGACCAGGGTCAGGGCAACCAGAGTGAGCCCCTCGCGCAGAAGGCCAACCAGCACTTCGGCGACAGCGGCCTGCATTACCGTCACATCGTTGAGAATGCGCGACATCAACGTCCCTGAGGAGGTTTTGGAGTAGTAGCGCATGCCCAGGTTGAGGGAGTGGCCGAACAGATCGTTGCGCAGATCCTGCATGACCAGCTGACCGGCTGTCTTGATGTAGTATTCCTGCACAAAACGGGAAACGCCTTTGATGGTGGCCAATCCGAGTACAAAAAAAGGCACCAGTTTGACCAGAGAGACATCTCCTGCCACGACGAGGCGATCGATAAAGGGCTGAATCAGCTTGGCGGCGGCCGCATCCGATCCAGCCACCCCGAGGGAGGCCACCATGGAGAGGATGATTCGCCATCGGCAGGTGCGGGTATAGCCGAGCAGCCGCAGATAGACCTGGGTTCCCTTGCTCTTCATGACCGCACCTTTCCCTGGCTCATTTCCGACGCCATCTTCGCCACCCGGATCGAACAACCGGGAGCGCCCATCTTTTCTTTGACCGCGACCAAACCGCGCTGGATCTGCTGGTTATAGCCGCTGTCGTCCAGAATGCGCAGAAGCTCGGCAGCAATATTCTCGGGCTTCGCCTCCTCCTGCAGGAGTTCCCTGACGACCTCCTCGCCAGCCACGATATTGACCAGGCTGACATAGGGAACCTTGACCAGCAGCCTGGCAATGGCAAAGCTCACCGGCGACATACGGTAGACCACCACCATAGGGGTTCCGGCCAGAGCGGTCTGCAGAGTCACTGTCCCGGATACGCAGGCCACGGCGTCACAGGCGTGGGCCAAATCGTAAATACTCTCATTCTCGACCAGGGTCACCGGCAGGTCTTCTTCGGCCAGCAGCTCGTCAAACAGCGCCCGGGGAAGTGATGACGCTACCGGCAGCAGAAATCTGGCCGAGGGCTTGTCTTGGAGAATGAGGCGCGCGCTCTGCACCAGCGTCTGGAAATTGTACCGGATTTCGCTGCGGCGGCTGCCGGGGAAAAGGCCGATTACGGGGGCAGCGGTCTCGATGCCGTAGCGGTTACGGAAAAGTTCCCGGCTCTCCAGATCCTGCACTTCGTCCATCAAGGGATTGCCCACGTACACGGCTTCCAGGTCAAGCCCCTGAAAATAAGCTTCTTCAAAGGGGAAAATGAGAGCCAGCCTGTCAACAAAACGGGCGATGGTCTTCACCCTCTCCTTTTTCCAGGCCCAGACCTTGGGGCTGATGTAGTAAAGAACCGGTATGTCGGCCGCTTTGGCATGCCGGGCCAGTCGAAGATTGAAGCCGGGGTAGTCAATGAGGACAACGAGATCTGGCTTGGACTCTGCATCTATAACGGTACGCAGTTTACGCATGGCTCTGGCGATGACCCGAATATTGGCCAACACCTCAACCGCCCCCATGACCGCTAACTCTTCACTGGGGATCAGGATATCACAGCCGGCTTCGGCCATGCGCTTGCCACCCACCCCAAAAAAAGACAGTCCGGGGTCCACCTTGGCGGCCGCCCTGATGAGGTTGGCGCCATGCAGATCCCCGGATGCTTCGCCGGTTACAATAAGGGCCCTGCGCTTACCG
The DNA here is from genome assembly GCF_024197615.1 of Desulfuromonas sp. KJ2020. NCBI lineage: Bacteria > Pseudomonadati > Thermodesulfobacteriota > Desulfuromonadia > Desulfuromonadales > Desulfuromonadaceae > Desulfuromonas > Desulfuromonas sp. KJ2020. Next base: position 484,154 of record NZ_JAKUKE010000003.1, on the reverse strand, counting down.
TCCTGACTGCTCAAAATCTCTCCCGACAGTGGCCTGTCCGATCAACGGGCGATGCCGCGCTGGCTGTTCTGAATAAAGTCGATAAAGACCTGCAGCTCCGGCGTTTTGGCAATATCCTGATCAATCTTCGTCAAGGCGTCTTCCATGCGCAAACCGGAACGGAAGATCAGCTTGTAAGCCTGCTTGATGCCGCGAACGGCTTCATCGGAAAAACCGCGGCGCTTGAGACCGATAAGGTTAAGGCCGACGGTCTTGGCCCGATCGCCCTGAGCAATGGTGTAAGGTGGTATATCCTGAGCCACCATGGAGCCGCCACTGACCATGACATGGCAGCCGACCCGGGTGAACTGATGAACGGCGGAAAGTCCACCCAGAATGGCATGGTCATCGACCTGAACGTGCCCGGCCAGGGTCGCGCCGTTGGCCAGAATGACCTGGTTGCCGACAACGCAGTCATGGGCTACATGGGAATAGGCCATGAGCAGACATTGATTTCCCACGACCGTCTCGCCGCCGCCATCCTCGGTACCACGGTGCAGCGTGGCAAATTCGCGGATCGTATTGCCGTCGCCGATACGCAGAGAAGATTTTTCGCCATGGAACTTGAGATCCTGGGGGACAGCTCCCACGGAAGCGAACTGAAAAATCCGGTTGTTTTTACCGATTTCCGTCCATCCTTCGATGACGGTGTGGGGGCCGATAACAGTGCCGGCACCGATGCGGACATATTCGCCGATGACGGCGTAAGGCCCGACCTCAACAGTAGGATCCAGCTGGGCGCCCGGGCTGATAATGGCAGTTGAATGAATCATGACGGTATCAGGCCTCCTGACGGGGGGCAAAAGTGGCCTTCAATTCAGCTTCAGCGACCAGAACATCCTCGACGTAGGCCTTACCGGAAAAGCAGTAAAGCCCGCGCTTGCAATTGATCATCTCCAGTTCAATACGCAACACGTCACCGGGAACGACCGGTTTGCGGAAACGGGCGTTGTCGATGCCGGCGAAGTAGGTCACCTTGTCGTCGCCGATCTTGTTGACCACCATGGCATAAAGACCACCCACTTGAGCCATCGCCTCGATAATGAGCACGCCCGGCATAATAGGATGCCCCGGGAAATGCCCCTGAAAAAAGGGCTCGTTTATGGTGACATTCTTGATGCCGACAGCCTTTTTGCCTTCCTCCAGCTCCACAATGCGATCGACCAGCAAGAACGGGTAGCGATGGGGAAGGAGCTTCATGATTTCCTGAGTTGTGAGAACCATGGTCTCTATTTCTCCTTTAAGAGCTTTTCAAGAGCTTCCACCTGATTTTTAAGTCGGCTCAGCTCACGACGCATTTCGGGCAATTTGGCGAAACTCATGGACGCTTTGAGCCAGTCCTTATGGGGAATGGCCGGCGCCCCTGAAAGCACCTGATTTCCTTCGGTGTGGCTGGTGATCCCTCCGCGCCCGCCAATCATGACATTGTCGCCAATCCGCAGGTGGCCGGCCGTACCGGCCTGTCCGCCGAAAGTACAGTGATTGCCGATAACCGTACTGCCGGCGATACCCACCTGGGCCGCCATCACCGTATCTTCACCGACGGTGACGTTGTGGCCGATCTGCACCATATTGTCGAGTTTGACACCACGGCGGATGCGGGTCTCTCCCATAGCAGCGCGATCAATACAGCTGCAGGCGCCGATTTCCACGTCATCTTCCACGACAACGATGCCGACCTGGGGAATTTTGAAATATCGCGGTCCGTCGGGGGCAAAGCCGAAACCATCGGAACCAATAACGGCGGCAGGCTGCAGGATAACCCGATTGCCCAAACGGCATTCTTCCCGCACAATCGCCCCGGCATGCAGGACACACTCCTCGCCAACCTGAACGCGGTCATAGAGCGTGACGCGGGGATAAAGGATCGTGCCACGACCGACCCTGACTCCTTCACCGATGGTGCAGCCGGGATAAACGGTTACATCCTCCTCAAGGATTGCGGACGGATGAATCCAGGCTCCTTCCATCACCCCTTTGGGCTCCGGCCGAACCACCTTCAGATGGGTCAGGATCTTGGCGAAGGCCAGATAGGGGTTCTTGACCACTAGCAGATTGAGTCCCGGGACCTCGACGCCAGGAGCCACAATGACCGCGGAGGCGCGGGTTCCCTTGGCCTTGGCGGCGTATTTGGGATTGGCGAGAAACGTGATATCGCCCTCACGGGCGGCGTCGATGGGCGCGACCTGGCCGATCCGGATCGATTCATCCCCGAGGACAGAGCCTCCAACCAGATCGGCAAGCTCTCGAAGAGTTGCCGTCGTCGCCATGATTACTTGCCGCCCTGCTTTTTGAACTGGGCGTTGTAGCGCTCAATGACCTTGTCGGTCAGATCCGCCGATTTATCGGCGTAAAGGACCGAGCTTTCCGATTTCTCAAAAACCATGGACATCCCTTCGCTGGCGCCGATCTCCTGCACGATCTTGAGCAGATCTTCGATGATCTGACGGGTGAAGTCGGCGTCCTTCTGCTGCAGTTCTTCCTGGATGTCTTTGGTGAAACGCTGGAACTCCTTGAGTTTCTGCTGATAGTCACGCTCCTTGGCGGAACGAGCATCGGCACTTAAGGCCATGGACTGTTTTTCCAGTTCGTCCTTGAGCTTCTTGATCTCTTCCTGGCGGATCTGGATCGTCCCTTCATAGTTTTTCACCGAGGCGGCAATTTTTTCCTTGGCGGCCTTGCCGGACTCGGAGAGATTCAGGGCTTTCTGCAGATCGACATAGCCGACTTTGACCTCGGCAAAGGCGGGGGCGGCGAGCAGAGCAAAAACCAACAGAAGGGGTACGAGCAATCTTTTCATGTAAAACTCCTTTTAGATAATAGGCTTAGAAAAACCGACCAATGGAAAACTCAAACCGTGAGCGATCCTCATCCTCTTTCGGATCCAGATTGTATCCCCATTCGAGCCGCAAAGGCCCCATAGGGCTGTTCCAGCGAATACCCCAGCCGGCGCTGTAGCGCATGCTGGAGAAATACTCTTCATCCTTGCTCCAGGCGTTGCCGATATCAAAAAAGAGCAGCCCCTTAAAGCCGAGGTCCCGGATGAGGGGAAAGGTGTATTCGGCGTTAAAGAACGCCTCTTTTTCGCCGCCGATAAAGTCACCGTTTTCGTCCTGGGGACCGACTTCCCGCGTCGCGAAACCCCGCAGGGTATTGATGCCGCCCAGAAAGAACTTTTCGTCGATGGGGATCTCTTCGGTGCTGCGCAGCTTGTGGACATAGCCGACCTGGCCGTGGAGCGAGAAGACGGAACCCCATTTCCAGGGGAAGAAGACCCGGTGGTCGGCGATGTATTTACTGAAATATTCCGTTCCCCCCAGGCCGGCAATTTCCCAGGAAATCTCCCCGAGGTGACCGCGGGTCGGATCGGGACGGTAGTCCGTCGTATTGAGGGAAAAGGAGGAAAAGAGGGACGACAGGGTGGAGCGGCCGGCCTGCTCCTGCCAGTAGATGCTGGCAAGGGGGTCGATATCGTATATTTCTTTCTCTTCGTAACGATAGACGAAAAAGAGGCGGGTGTTTTCGGTCAGTGGGATGCCGAGTTTGATATCTCCCCCGGTCGTTTTTTTGGAGAAATCGGTATATTCACGGTCGGTGTTATAAACATCTCCACCCAAAGCAAAATCCGTGTCAAGAAAATAGGGGTCGAGGAGGCCGAACTGATAGGTGGTCGTCGTGCCCCCCAGCGAAGCGGAGAGGTTCATGCGCAGCGCCCGTCCCAAAAAGTTCTCCTGAGAAACAGAGCCCTGGGCGATAAAACCATCTACGGACGAGTAGCCGCCACCGATACTGAAGGTGCCCGTCGGCTTCTCCTTGACCTCCACGTCCACATCGAGATGAGCCTCATCCTTGCCTTTACTGGTAGAGACATTCACCTCTTCGAAAAACCCGAGGTTGTTGACCTTGCTGCGGCTCGACTTGATCAGGCTGGCGTTGTACAGATCGCCTTCAAGCAGATGCATCTGTCGCCGGATGATCTTGTCCCGCGTCCGGGTATTGCCCGTGATGCGGATGCGGTCGATGGTGACCTGAATCCCCTGCTCGATATCATAGAGAATATTGACCAGGCGCTCCTCATGATCAAGTCGGGTGACGGGCGAGACATTCACGTAGGCATAGCCCTGATTGGCGTACAGATCGTTGAGCACCGTCACGTCGCCACGCAGGATTTCGCGACTGAAGATATCACCCTGCTTGAGCTTGAACAGAGAAAAAAGTTCCCCTTTTTCGCGAAGGAGATCCCCCTGCAGGCTGATCTCGCCCACCCGGTACTGTTCGCCCTCCTCGATCTCGATCAGCACGTCCATGTACTCTTTGTCGCCGCTGAAGGTGATCTGGGGCTGCATGACCTTCACCTGGACATAGCCCTTGTTGTAGTACTGATCGGCGATGATTTCCAGGTCGATCTGCAGAACTTCTTCGCGGTAGGTCCCCCGATCGGTCAGCCAGGAAAGCCACCATTTCTCTTTGGTCTGGATGGCTTTCTTGAGCTCCTTGTCGGTAAAGACGGTGTTCCCCTGCAACTGGATTTGACGAACCAGAACTTTCTGCCCTTCGGTAATCTCGAAGTGGACCGTGGCCTCATTGCGCTCACCCGTTTCTACCCGGGGCTCGATGCGCACGCCGTGATAGCCCTCTTCAATGTAGGCATTGCGAATGGCTTCGACGCTTTGCTCCAGAGTTTTGGGATGGAAGATGCTGGCGGAGCGAAAGGTGACCAGGGGACGCAGTTTTTCTTCTTTGAGCTTCTTGTTCCCTGAAAAAACGATGCGCCGAACCAAGGGGCGTTCGACCACCCGGTAGGAAAGAACCTGGCGATCCCCTTCCTGATCCAGTTCCGCGGTAATGTCGGAGAAATGCCCCAGCTTGAAAATGGCCTTGACGTCCCGGTCGATCGTCTCGGCAGCAACGGTGTCACCGGCCCGGGCCGAGAGAACGGCCGTGATCGTCGAGAGCTGCACCCGCTGGTTTCCGCTGACGTTGACCTGGTCAACCTGGTAATCCTCAGCCCAGGCCCCCATCGGCAACAGAAACAACAGGACAAGTCCGATCAGCGCTCTTCTGGTCATCCAGATCACATCCTCACTAAAAGCCTTCGAAAAATAGAGCATTATAGATTAAGTCCAAAAAGGGTGTAAATCAAAAACTATTCCCGTATGCGGCCGTCTTCCATGCAGACCACGCGGTCAAGACGCGAGGCCAGGGGCTCGCTATGGGTGACAATAATCATGGTCAATCCTCTGGTCTGGTGTAGATGATTGAGAAGCCGGTAAATTTCATCACTGGTGCCACTGTCGAGATTACCGGTAGGCTCATCCGCCAGTAGAAGACGGGGGCCCATGACCAGCGCCCGGGCAATGGCCACCCGCTGCTGCTCCCCTCCCGACAGCTGCCCCGGCTTGTGCGTCAGCCGATGAGACAGGCCGACCTCTTCCAGCAGCCCCGCCGCCAGGGTTCTGGCTTCAGCCTTGGATCGACGGGCGATAAGCGCCGGCATCATGACATTTTCCAGGGCGGTGAATTCGGGAAGCAGCTGGTGGAACTGAAAGACGAATCCCGCCGTCTGATTGCGGAACGCATCGAGATCGCCGCCCTTGAGAGAAAAGACGTCGCGCCCTTCAACAGCGACGCGTCCGGCCGTCGGCTGGTCGAGACCGCCGAGAATATGCATGAAAGTGGTCTTGCCCGCTCCCGAGGAACCGACGATAGCCACCCTTTCGCCCCGATGGATCCTCAGGTCGATGCCGCGCAGAACATCCACCCGGCCACTGGCGGTCTGAAACGATTTCTGCAGGCCGTCGACCTGGATCAATACGTTCGAACGCAGATCATTCATAGCGCAGAGCCTCCGCCGGATCCATCCTGGCCGCCCGCCAGGCGGGATAAATAGCGGCCAGCAGCGAAATGGTCATGGCCACCAGGACCACAGCCGTCACATCGGCGGAATGGACCACAGATGGGAATCGGTCCATGCCGTAGACCGACTGATCGAAAATCTTCACCTTAAAGACCTGTTCGCACCATTTGATGATCGGATCGGCGTTTTTGGCCAGAAAGAGCCCCAGCACTGTCCCCAGGGCGGTGCCCACAGTCCCGACGATGAGGCCTTCTAAGACAAAGATCTTCATGATGCTGCGGGAGGTGGCGCCCATGGCTCGCAGGACCGCGATATCCTTATGCTTTTCCATCACCACCATAATCAGGGTGGTGGCGATATTGAAAGCCGCGACCAGCACGATGATTCCCAGCACGATGAAAAGGCCTAGTTTTTCCAGCTTTAGAGCCGAGAGAAAGGAGCCGAACAGCTCCTCCCAGGAACGCACCATGTAGGGATAGGTAAAATCCTGGCGCAGCTCCGAGGCCACCAGGCGGGCGTTATCGAAACTGTCAACCTCAACTTCAATGCCGCTCGCACTTTCCGGCAAATCGAAGAAGGTCTGGGCCTGGCCAAGGGAGACGTAGGCGAAGTAGGTATCCATGAAGCCACCGCGATGCCGGAAAATGCCGACGATCTCAAAGGGCTTCATCTTGGGGATCATGCCGAAGGGCGTGATGGTAAACATGGGCGGGATGACGTTGAGGCGATCACCGACGGCCACCCCCAGGGAAGTGGCGGTGTCGAGGCCAATGACGATACCGGGAATGAGGCGGTCGTCGTGGAAGAGGAGATCTTCCACATCCTGGTCATCGACCGTGAGAAATTTCTGCACGAAAATCTTGTTGCCCGGTTCGATTCCCTTGACATTGACGGCCGCGACGTTGCCGCGGGCCAGCAGCATGGCCTCCTTCGACACGAAGGGCGCCGCGCTGACCACGTGAGGAGAGACCGAAAGAGCTTTTTCGGTGACCTGGCCGTAATCCCGAATCTCCTTACCATGCGACTGGATGAGCACATGGGGAACATTGCCCAGGATCTGCTGGCGGACCCCGTCGTGGAAACCGGTCATAACCGCCAGCACGACAATAAGTGCCGCCACGCCCAGCGTAACCCCGGCGATGGAGATAAAGGAAATTACCGATATGAAGGTCTGTTTGCGCTTCGCCCGCAGATAACGCAGACTGACAAACCATTCGTAGCCCATGAAGAATTCCGTGAGGGGTAAGGAGCAAGGAGCAAGGCGTCCGGGGAAAAGGTTCACACCTCTGCCCGCGCCTTGCTCCTTGCTGGATTACTTGCTTTCCCGCCGCAGTTGGGGGAAGAGGATCACGTCGCGGATCGAGGCGGAATCAGTGAGCAGCATCACCAGGCGGTCAATACCGATCCCTTCACCGGCTGTGGGCGGCAGGCCGTATTCGAGGGCGCGGACATAGTCTTCATCCATGGCATGCGCCTCCTCGTCGCCGGCCTCTTTTTCGGCAAGCTGTTTGGTGAAACGATCCTTCTGATCGACCGGATCGTTGAGCTCGGAGAAGGCGTTGGCCAGCTCCCGGCCAACGATGAACAGTTCGAAACGGTCCACGACCTCCGGGTTTTGCTCGTTTTTCCGGGACAGGGGCGAGACCTCGGTGGGATATTCGGTGATAAACGTCGGGTTCCACAAGTTGGGTTCGACGACCTCGTCGAAAATCTCGGTCAACAGCTTGCCGAAGCCGATCTGATCGTCGAGTTCAAGGCCCAGACTCTTGGCATAGGCCAGGGAACGATCGCGGTCCTCAAGAATGGCCGGATCGATCTTCCCGTACTTGACGATGGACTCCTTCAGGGTCAGACGATCCCAGGGCGCCGTCAGATTCACCTCACGGCCGCCGTAGGTGAAGACCAGGCTGCCGACCACTTCCTGAGCCACATGGCAGATGAGTTTCTCGGTGAAATCCATCAGTTCCCGGTAGGTGGCATAGGCCTGATAGAACTCCATCATGGTGAACTCGGGGTTGTGCTGGATGGAGATTCCCTCGTTGCGGAAATTGCGGTTAATCTCGAAGACGCGCTCAAAACCGCCGACCACCAGTCGCTTAAGGTAGAGCTCGGGAGCGATGCGCAGAAAGAGATCCATCTTGAGGGTGTTGTGGTGGGTGACGAAAGGCTTGGCCGTGGCGCCGCCGGCAATGGGCTGCATCATGGGGGTTTCGACTTCGAGGAAGTCGTGCTGCTCCATGTATTCACGGATAAGGCGGATGATGCGCGTGCGTTTCTGGAAGACCTCCCGGACCTCGGGGTTGACCATGAGGTCGAGGTAGCGCTGGCGATAGCGAGTCTCGAGATCAGTCAGGCCATGCCACTTTTCCGGCAACGGCAGCAGGGATTTGGTCAGGATGCGAATCTGCTCGGCGCGGACGGACAGCTCGCCGGTCTTGGTCCGGAAAGGCTTGCCGGAAAAGCCGACGATATCGCCGATATCGAGGCGCCGAAACTGTTCAAAGGCCTCTTCCCCCACCGTATCGCGGCCGACATAGACCTGCAGGCGGCCTTTGCGATCCTGCACCTGGATAAAAGCAGCCTTGCCGAAATCACGGCGGGCCATGATGCGGCCGGCGAGCGTGTAATGCTGCGGGCAGTCTTTCAACGCCTCGGCATCCTGGCCTTCATGGGCGGCCATCACGTCAGCGGAGGTATGGGCCACCGGAAAATCATTGGCGTAGGGGTTGACCCCCTGCTGACGCAGGTCGTCTATCTTCGTACGCCGCTGAAGCAGCAGATCGTTCAGTTCTTCCATGGATTTCAACACCTTTCATCCCGGCTTGGCGAGGGGGTACGATATACTCAGGGCGCCTTCAAGTCAAGGAGCAAGGGCCCGTCGACCCATTACGCCCAAAGACCACTGAACTCTCCCTAAAAAGTGCGCTACCCTCAGCCTGAGCCGGCTTATTTTTTACTCAAAAGATAGGCTTCGATAAAGTCGTCCAGCTCCCCATCCAGAATCGCGTCGGTATTGCCCACCTCGTAGCCGGTTCGATGATCCTTGACGAGCCGGTAGGGGTGGAGCACATAGGAGCGGATCTGGCTTCCCCAGCCAATTTCCTTCTTTTCGCCGGCGATGACCGAAGCCTCCTCTTCCTTCTTGCTCACCTCCATCTCATAGAGACGGGCCTTGAGCTGCTTGAGGGCGACGGCCCGGTTCTTATGTTGGGAGCGTTCGTTCTGGCAGGCCACCACAATACCGGAAGGAATGTGGGTGATGCGGATGGCCGAATCGGTCTTGTTGACGTGCTGGCCGCCCGCGCCGCTGGCCCGGTAGGTGTCGACCTTCAGGTCTTTTTCGTTGATCTCGATCTCGATATCGTCGGAGAGCTCGGGAAAGACAAAGACCGAACAGAAGGAGGTATGACGACGGGCGTTGGCATCAAAGGGAGAAATGCGCACCAGGCGGTGGATGCCCATTTCGGCCCGCAGGTAACCGTAGGCGTATTCCCCTTCGACATTGAAAGTGGCTCCTTTGACCCCGGCTTCGTCGCCGGGCTGATAATCGGTGATCTCGGTGCGGAACCCTTTGCGCTCGCAGTAACGAAGGTACATGCGCAGCAGCATTTCGGCCCAATCCTGGGCTTCGGTGCCGCCGGCGCCGGCATTGATGCTGACGATGGCGTTGTTGGCGTCATGCTCGCCAGAAAGCATGCGGGCAAATTCCATCTTGGCGACTTTTTGCTGCAGATCGGGGAGTATTCCTTTGATTTCCTGCAGGGTCGCCTCGTCCTCCTCGGCTTCGCCAAGTTCCACCAGTACCTGGAGATCCTCCAGTTCCTGGGCCGCTTCCTCCCAGGCGTCGACCCATTTCTGCAAAGAGTTGCGCTCCTTGAGGCGTTCCTGGGCCTGTTCTCCCCGGTTCCAAAAATCGGGCTGGGCTATTTCCGCTTCCAGCTCGGCAATGCGTTCTTTCTTGGTGTCAACGTCAAAGATACCTCCTCAGCTCTTCGAGCTTGAGCTTGATCTCTTTGAGTCCCTCTTTTTCATCACGAAACATGGTAAACCCCTTTTAAAAATTCAGGAGGGGGATTATAGCCGCTGATAATCATTTCCACAAGGTTTCTTTCCCCGTTTTCTGACTGCTCAACCGCGCATCTTCCGGCGGGTACGCAAGAGCCAGAAGGCGCTAAGAATCAGGGCCAGGACGGGACCAACATCGCCGTAGCGGGTATAGACGGTAGGTGTACTGCCCAGACCGACCTCTGCATTGAGATAGCCCCTTTCGAAAATCGGGGTCTGCCGGTCGATGACGCCGAGGGGTGAGATTACCGCTGAAATGCCGGTGTTAGCGGCCCGCGCCACCCAGACGCGGTTTTCGATGGCCCGGAAACGAGTTATGGCGAGGTGCTGATAAGGGGCGGAAGAGCGACCGAACCAGGCGTCGTTGGTAATATTGACCAGCAGGTCACTACCTCGGCGTACGTAGTCGCGAGCCAATTCCGGAAAGATCCCCTCAAAGCAGACGAGCGTGCCAAGGCGGGCGCCGTTCATGGGCAGAGGGCTGATGATGCCGGGAGAAAAATCCCCGACACCCACCACCAGTTTGTCGATGAAAGGCAGATAAGCGCCGAAAGGGACATATTCGCCGAAGGGCACCAGATGGACCTTGTCGCTGCGGCCGAGGGTTTCGCCTTGCGCATCGAGCAGAAAAGCGCTGTTGAGATAGCGGAAAGAGCGGTTGACAACCTGATAGGCGGGGCTGCCGAACAGCAGGAAAGCCTCGGTGTCCACCGGCACTGCCGCGACCTGCGCCGCCAGCTTCTCTCCTTCCTGAAAATAGAAGGGGGTGGCACTTTCGGGCCAGATAATCAGGTCGAGGTCGTCCTTGCCCGCCTGCCGGGACAGCTGGCCGTACAGGGCCACCGTTTCAGCCTGATAGGCCGGGTCCCACTTAAGTGACTGGTCAATATTTCCCTGAATCAGCCCGACCCGCAGTACCTTTTCGGGGGGGCGATCAAAGGCCTGCAGACGAAAATAGCCGTACCCCAAATTCAGCCCCAGCAACAGAAAAAAGACCCCCCAGGCACGCCAGGGCAGAGCCGCAAAAAGCCCCAGGCCGCGACGCCCCAGGGTTTGCGCCAGCAGGGCATTGCTCAGAACAAGCAGAAAGCTGATTCCATAGAGTCCGAAAAGATCCGCCGACTGCATGACAAGCAGATGGTTCTGGGAATAACCGAGGGAGGCCCAGGGGAAGCCGGAAAGCAGAAAAGAGCGGACAAATTCTAGCGCCACCCACAGCACGGGCAGGGTCAGTGCGATAGACAAACCACTCTTTTCGCGCAGGCGGCAGGCCGCCCAGGTGACGGTCGCAAAAAAAAGGGACAGATAGGCGACCAGCAGCAGATAGGCGACCAGGGAAAAAACTGGGGCCAGCCTTCCGTAGGTGGTCATGACGATATTGAGCCAGTAGAGAACCACCCCAAAAAAGGCCATTCCTGCGGCAAAACCGCTCCGGAAGGGCCTTTTGTCCATGACCAGAAAGAGCGGCACCAAAGCCACCCAGGCGAGCAGAGACAGGGAAGGACGAGGAAAAGACAAAGCCAGCAGACCGCCGGAGAGCGCCGATATCACCGTCACCCGATCGGGCAGCAGATGCTTCATCCGGCTCATTCGCCGCTTTCCTGCAGAAATTCGGAAGACTCCCGGTAAACGCGCACCTTGCCGATTTTGCGTGAATCACACTCGACCACCGTCATGTGCAGATCGCCGTCCCGCAACTCCTCCCCGCGCACCGGGATGCGCCCAAGCAGGTTGAAAACATAGCCGCCAACGGTATCGAATTTGTCCCGAGGAATCTCGATATCGAAATGCTCTTCGATTTCCTCAATATTCAGGCGGCCGTCAACAAGAACAGTCGACTCATCCTCTTCGACCAGCCAGTCCTCCTCCAGATCATACTCGTCCTGGATGTCACCAACGATCTCTTCCAGCAGGTCTTCGATGGTAATCAGTCCGGAGGTCCCGCCGTATTCATCGATGGCGATGGCAATATGGACCCGCCGCGAGCGGAAATCCTGCAAAAGGTCTTCAATGTTTTTGGTTTCCGGCACGAAGAAGGGTGTGCGCATCACCTGCGCAATGTCGAGATCTTCGCTGCTACGCCCCCAAAAACGTAAAAGGTCTTTAGCGTAAACCATACCGACGATGCGATCATTGCTCCCTTCGTAGATGGGAATACGCGAATGCCCTGAGGAAATGATGGCCTCCAGCAGTTCATCGAGGCTCGCCGTCAGACTGCAGCAGACCATATCGGTGCGCGGCACCATGACCTCGCGCACGATGGTGTCGCCAAACTCGAAGATGGAGTGGAGCATGTCCCCCTCCCCTTCGTTGATCAGCCCTTCTTCTTCGGACTGTTCGATAATGTCCTGCAGATCTTTTTCGGTCATGGGCCGCCGGCGACCGAACAGCAGGCCGCGAAGGCCTGTCACCCACGAAGGCGGTTTGTCATGGGGACTGTCATCGTCCACGGAAATTCTCCTTGAATCTATGATGTTATGACCGCCTGCGGGCGGTCAGGCAAAAAGCCAGAACAGCAGCCAGGTCACACCGGCCCCCAGCAGGGCACCGGCCACCACCTCGCGCAGCGTGTGAATCTTAAGAAGCAGACGGCTCTGGCTGACCATGACCGCCAGCCCCAGAGTCAGCAGGGCAATCACCGGACCGACCTGGGCCAGCACGATGGAGGTGGCAATGGAAAAGGAGATCGCCGCATGTCCGCTGGGCATGCCGCCGTGCAGGGGCGTTCCCTTGCCCAACAGAGCCTTGAGCAGAACCACCAGAATGGTGACCACCAGCACGGACACCACGGCCAGCTCCCCCGGAGGGTGTCCGAGCAGACTCAGCCCCTGGCCCAGCACAGGGAAGAGGTAATGGGACAAGGCCAGATACCCCATGACCACCGCCCCGATACTGGCGATAAGCACGGCGCCGGCGGCGACGTCCTTGACCCGGCCGGCCAGGGGATGATATTGGGGCGAGACGAGATCGACGAAGACTTCCAGGGCCGTATTGATCATTTCGGCGAAGAGCACCAGGGTGACGGCAAAGGCGAGCAGGATGAACTCAAGGGCCGTCACCTGAAAAAACAGGGCCAGAAAGAGCAGCACCAGCGCCGCGACAAAGTGATAGCGCATGTGTCGCTGGGAACGGGCTGCCCAGATAATCCCTTCGATTGCGCAGTTGACGCTCTGAATCCACCCGGAAGGCTTCATCTCCTCTTTCAAACCGACCCCCGCCTCACGCCGCCAGGAACTCTTTCCGGATGACGGCGAATATTTCCCGTTCTTTTGCTTCCATGAGTTTGGCCTGTTCCTCGGTGCCACGCTCATGATCGTAGCCGAGCAGATGCAGAATCCCGTGGATCAGGAGGAAATACAGCTCGCTCTCAAAACTCACGTCGGCCTCGGCGGCATCGCGGGCGGCCGTGTCGGCAGAGATGAGGACGTCGCCGAGCAACAGGGGATTCAGCCCGGCGCCCTCCCCCTCCTGCATGGCAAAAGAGATCACGTTGGTGGGGCGGTCCTTGTGCAGATAATCGCGGTTGACCTCGCGGATCTCTTCATCCGAGAGAATGACGATGGAGAGTTCGGCGTCAGGACATCCCGAGACGCTTAAGATCTTCCGAGCCACTTTTCGCAGGTCCAGCTTCCTTATCTTTTGCCTCTTTTGGCGGTTCTCGATCTGTATCTTCAACGTTTTTCCTTTTACTCGGATCTTTATCCCTCTCCTTGAACGCAGGCTCGGGATAGTCGATGCGATGATGAAAAATGCCGGACAGTATGCGGTTGAAGCTCTTGGCGATATTGTGGAGGTCTTTGAGGGTCAGTTCGCATTCGTCCAGCTGGCCGTCGATGAAAATGTTGTTGATAATCTTCTGCACCATCCCCTGAATACGGGCTGGTGTCGGATCGGTCAGGGTGCGGCTGGCCGCCTCCACCGCGTCCGCCAGCATGATCAGGGCCGCTTCCCGCGTCTGCGGCTTGGGCCCGGGGTAGCGGTATTCGCGCTCGTCCACCTGCTGCACACCGGGATCTTCCTTGCTCTTGGCCTTGTCGTAGAAGAATTTGATCAGGGCGGTGCCGTGATGCTGGCGGATGATATCCACCAACGGGTCACCCAATTTGATTTCACGGGCCAGCTCGACACCGTCCTTGACATGGGCCATAAGGATCAGGGCGCTCATGGATGGGGCCAGCTTGTCATGCTTGTTCTCCAGATTGCCGATATTTTCCACAAAGTAGAGCGGTTTGCGGATCTTGCCGATGTCGTGGTAGTAGGCGGCCACTCGGGCCAGCAGGGGATTGGCGTTGATGGCCTCGGCGGCAGCCTCCACCAGGTTGCCGACAATGATGGAGTGATGGTAGGTTCCCGGCGCCTGAATCATCAGCTCCCGCAGAACCGGTGTATTCATGTTGGCCAATTCCAGCAGCTTGATGTCGGTCGTATATTTGAAAAGGTGCTCCACCAGCGGCACGGTGCCCGTCACGATCACCGCGCAGAAGAAACCGCCGGCCAGGCCGAAACCGAGTTTGTAGAGGAGCTGGATATCCATGGCCCGCCCTGCCATGAAATGCAGGGCCAGAATCATCAGGGCGTTGGCGATGGAGACCCACAGGCCGGCCCGATAGAGGGTCGTACGCTGTTTGCACTGGCGCACCCAGTGCGCGCCGGTAAGGCTGCCGACCAGGGTGTACATGGTGATGAAGAGGCTGTTGCCGAACAGCAGGCCCATCAGCACGGAAAAGACCAGGGTGAAAATCAGGGCGATTTCCGAGTTGAGCACGATACGGACCAGAATGGCGCCGACGGCGAAAGGAAAAACATAGTAGTAGGTCGGCGACTCGATGTACGGGAAAGACGTTTCCAGGGCGGTGGAAATAAAGATGGCGATCTTGATCAGGAGAAACAGACCCAGAAAAGCCGCCGTGAGAAAGAGAAAATCCCGCGTTCTGGGGCGGTATTTGCGAATGTTGACCTGGGCGAAGCTGTGGGCGGCCACGATGAGCAGGGCAATTCCCCCCAACATGCCGAGGCCCATGCGAAAAACGCTCAGATCTCCCCCCAGTTCACGCAGCGCCCTGAGTTTCTTGATCTGGTCGGTGGTAACCTTCTCGCCCTCGCGCACAATCATCTCGCCTTTTTTCACCTGAAAAAGGACGGGCTTGACCTCCTCGGCGGCTTTGCGTTTTCTCGCCTCGGTCTCGCTCTTGTTGAAGGTGAGGTTGGGACGCAGCAGTTTCTGAATAACGGCAAAGACCAGGGTTCGGTCTTTTTCCGACACGCCGTCAAGGGTTTTGAGCTTGGAACGCGCAAAATCCTGAGCCTCACCCAACCCGATTACCTGATCGAGATTCTGTCCGGGCGCCTCTTTCTGGCTCATCAGGTCGCGAATGACGATTCCCTTCTCCCGGTCGGCTTCAAAGAGCTGCAGATTACCGACTACCTGACGGTTCAGGGTCTGGATAAGGATATTACGCAGGGGGACCTGGTACACCTCCAGAGGAGAAAGGTCGGACAGGGCGCGCACTTCATCAGCGCTCAGACTGATGCCGACAAGCCCTTCGACCTCCTTAAGCAGGCTCTCGAATTCACCAGCCTTTCCCTTGGCGCCCTGAATGGCCTTCAGGGCCTGCAGGAGACGATCAAAAATCTCCTGGCCGGCCTTGGGATCAAAGTCGTACAGAGCCAGGGTGGCATCATGGGCTTCCTGTCGCTTTTTTTCGGTCAGTTCCAGGTCGGGGATCAGCATGTCCCGAGGCGCCTTGATATCCCGCGAAGCGATATCCCCCGGCGCGTAGTAATCGGGGACGAATCCCCCCTTGGGGATAATGACCACGGTCAGCAGTACGGCCAGCGCAAAGAGAAGCAGCATACGGACATAGCGCTCCTCCAGGGAAAATCGGAATCCAGTGGCCAGCCCCTTCGCCTTTCGGGGGGGCGACTCGTTTTTACGTTCGTTTTTAGTCATAGAAAGATTAATTCAGTCCTTTTCCGCGACCCGTTGAGAAACAGCACCCCTGGTGGCCCGATCATAGGCCTGCACAATACTCTGGACGATGGGATGACGAACGACATCACGGTCTGAAAAATACTGCAGGAATATACCATCTATTCCCTGCAGGAAATCGGCGGCCTGCACCAGTCCCGAGAGACGACCGGCGGGAAGATCGATCTGCGTCTTGTCGCCGGTCACCACCGCGCGACTGCCGAACCCCAGGCGGGTCAGAAACATCTTCATCTGTTCGGTGGTCGTGTTTTGAGCTTCATCCAGAATGACGAAAGCGTCATTGAGGGTTCTTCCCCGCATGAAAGCCAAAGGCGCCACCTCGACAATCCCCTGCGCGATAAGTTCCTGACCCTTGTCGATCCCCATCATATCGAAAAGAGCGTCGTAAAGGGGGCGCAGATAGGGGTTCACTTTTTCGGCCAGATCTCCCGGCAAAAACCCGAGCTTTTCTCCAGCTTCCACGGCCGGGCGAACGAGCACGATGCGGCTGACTTCTTTCTTGAGCAAAAAGGAGACCGCCATAGCCATGGCCAGATAGGTCTTTCCCGTGCCGGCCGGACCGATACCGAAAACGATGTCATGGGTCCGAATGGCGTCAATATACTGCTTTTGCGCCAGACTCTTGGGGGAGATGATCTTTTTACGGGCGGAAACGAAAATGGTATCCAGGAAGATGGACTTCAAGGAAGCCTTGGAGTCACTGCTGAGGATGCGGACAGCGTAATCGATGTCCGTAGGGTACAGGGGATAATCCTCCTGCAGCAGGGCGTGCAGTTCCGCCATCAACCGGACAGCAAGGTCGACCTGAGACCTCTCCCCTTCGATGGTGAGCTCCAGCCCCCGGGAGCCAATACGGACCCCCAGAGAACGCTCTACCTGCTTCAGATTCTTATTCTGTTGACCGAACAAGAGGTTCGCCAGGCGCTGATCCTCAGCGACGAACCTCTTTCGCATGTTGCTCGTATCCAAAAAATGTCCCTTTGCTGGCACATATATTCGAACGCGCAGAATATCACCGGGCCAAAATAAAATCAAATCATTTCAACACCCCCTGCCTCCGCTGGGCCGATCGAAAAAGGGGTTTCAAATTGCCCCCATTGTGCTATATAAAGACCCTGTCGCCGGCACGCCGGCCTATCTCATTCTTTTGATTCAAGGGGGACGCCATGAGTGAAATTATCGACATCTATGCCCGGGAAATTCTCGATTCCCGTGGAAATCCCACCGTTGAAGTGGAAGTATACCTCGAAAGCGGCGCCATGGGGCGGGCGGCCGTACCCAGCGGCGCTTCCACCGGGGAACGGGAAGCCCTCGAACTGCGGGACGGTGACAAAGGGCGCTATCTGGGCAAAGGGGTCACCAAGGCCGTCGACAACGTCAACGAGATCATCTCCGAAGCCCTGGTCGGTTGGGAGGCCTCAGACCAGGCCGGCATCGACCGCAAACTGCTCGAACTCGACGGCACCGATTTCAAGAGCAATCTCGGCGCCAACGCCCTGCTCGGGGTCTCCATGGCCTGCGCCAAGGCCGCGGCCGAAGAAGCAGGCCTGCCGCTTTACCAGTACATCGGCGGCGCCAACGCCAAAGAACTGCCCCTGCCCATGATGAACATTATCAACGGCGGCGCCCATGCCGACAACAACGTCGACATTCAGGAATTCATGATCATGCCCGCCGGGGCCGACTCTTTTAAAGAGGCGCTGCGCATGGGCGCTGAAATATTCCACGCCCTGAAAAAAGTGCTCAAGGCCAAAGGCTACAATACGGCCGTCGGCGATGAAGGCGGCTTCGCCCCTGACCTCAAGAGCAACGAAGAAGCCCTGCAGGTCATCATGGAAGCCATCAAGGAAGCCGGTTATGTGGCCGGCGAGGATATCCTACTGGCCCTGGATGTCGCCTCCTCCGAGCTGTTCAAGGACGGCAAATACCATCTCGAAAACGAGAAGCAGCCCGTCAAGACGGCTGCCGAACTGGTCGATTTCTACGAAGATCTGGTCAACCGCTACCCCATCATCTCGATTGAGGACGGCATGGCCGAAAACGACTGGGACGGCTGGAAACTGCTGACCGAACGCCTGGGCCAGCGCATCCAGATCGTCGGCGACGACCTTTTCGTGACCAACACGCGTATCCTTAAAGAGGGCATCGAGAAAGGGATCGCCAACTCCATCCTCATCAAGGTGAACCAGATCGGCACTCTGACCGAAACCCTCGAAGCCATCGAGATGGCCAAACGGGCCGGGTACACCGCGGTCGTTTCCCACCGCAGCGGCGAGACGGAAGACACCACCATCGCCGACCTGGCGGTGGCTACCAACGCCGGCCAGATCAAAACCGGCTCCCTCTGCCGCACCGACCGCATCTGCAAATACAACCAGCTGCTGCGCATCGAGGACGAGCTTGACGAAGTCGCCCTGTTCAGTGGCAAAGGGGTATTTTACAATCTGCGCAAGAAATAATTGAAAGATCGTTAGAAAAACAGAAAGGGCCCGCGGCATGATGCGCGGGCCCTTTCTGTTTGTGCTCTGAACCGCGCTCTATTTGTCAGGGCACGAAGAGCCGGTAGGTGCTCCCTTCCTTCTCCCTCCGCAGCAGGCCGCCGCGATCCATCTCCAGAAGAATCCCCTGCATGGTCTTGCGATCCTGCTCGGGGAAATCATCATAAAGCTCCGTCTGGAGCATCCCCTGGCGCCCGGCCAGGCACTGGAGGATTCGGGTTTCCAGGGGGAGGCCCTCTTCGGTCTCGACAGCGAGGGGTACTGGTTCAGGCTCGACCTGAACATCCGACGGACGCTTCTCTTGGTCGGGTTCGGCGACAGACCGCGCCTCCTGGCGAATCTCCCGTTCGATCTCCTTGAGCTTCTTCACGCCCAGATAGCCCGCCGCAGCCACACCCGCCAGAAACACCGTAAATCCCAACCCCATGTCTTGCCTCCCTTCAGGAAAAAGTCTCCTCGGTACGTTGATTTCAGCCTGACGGATCTTCCTGCTCAGCCGTTTCGGCCGATTTCATAATGCTCTCCACCCGGCCCCTCTCCAGCACCTCTTCCTCCAGCAAGGCCGCGGCCAATCGTTCCAAAGCGGACCTATGCTTTTCGATAATTTCGTCGGCGCCCTTTTCTCCCTCTTTGATGATCTTTTCGATCTCCTGATCGATCAGCCAGGCCATCTGTTCGCTGAAGGTCTTCTCAACCGCCAGTTTGCGCCCCAGAAAAGGGTGCTCTTCGCCCCGACTGAAAGTAACCGGTCCGATCTTATCGCTCATCCCCCACTGGCAGACCATTTTTTCGGCCAGTTCCGTCACCTCCTTGAGATCGCTCTGCGCCCCCGTCGACACCACCCCGAAAACGGCCTTTTCCGCCGCCCGCCCCCCAAGGAACACGGTGATGCGCGTCATCAGGTAATCCCGGGTATAGTGATAGCGGTCATCATCGGGCAACTGTTGGGTAACACCCAGCGCATGCCCGCGCGGGATGATGGTGACCTTATGAATAGGATCGGCGCCGGGCAGCAGTTTGGCCACCAGCGTATGCCCGGCTTCATGATAGGCCGTAATCTTTTTCTCTTCTTCCGAGAGAAAAAGTTTGCGCTCGGCCCCCATGAGAATCTTGTCCTTGGCCGTTTCCAGATGGGCCATGCTGACCTGATCGCGATCCTCCCGGGCGGCAATGAGAGCCGCTTCGTTGACCAGACTTTCCAGGTCCGCTCCGCACATTCCCGGCGTCCCGCGCGCAATTACCTGCAGGTCGACATCATCGGCCAGCGGCACCTTGCGGGTGTGCACCTTCAGGATGGCTTCACGGGCCCGCCAGTCGGGGCGTTCCACCACGACTTGGCGATCAAAGCGGCCCGGCCGCAGCAGGGCGGGATCAAGCACATCGGGCCGGTTGGTCGCCGACATGATGATGACTTCCTCGTGGGGCTCAAAACCGTCAAGTTCGGCCAGCAGCTGATTCAGGGTCTGTTCCCGCTCGTCATTGCCGCCCCCCAGGCCCGTACCACGCGACCGGCCAACGGCGTCGAGTTCATCGATGAAGATAATGCTGGGCGCATTTTTCTTGGCATTGGAGAACAGATCGCGCACCCGGCTGGCGCCGACGCCGACAAACATCTCGATAAACTGGGAAGCCGAAATAGAGAAGAAGGGAACCCCGGCCTCACCAGCCACTGCCCTGGCCATAAGTGTCTTGCCCGTCCCCGGCGGACCGACCAACAGGATGCCGCGAGGCACCTTGCCGCCGAGGCGGGCGAATTTCTTGGGGGAGCGCAGAAACTCCACCACCTCCATAAGTTCCTGCTTGGCTTCGTCCAAACCGGCGACGTCATCGAAGGTAACCCGCGAATGCTCCTGCGAATAGAGTTTGGCGCCCGACTTGGAAAAGTTTCCCATCAGACCGCTGCCGCCGACGCCGCCGCGGCTACGCAGCCCCTTGATGATAAACCACCAGAAACCGATAATGAGCAGCCAGGGAACCAGGTACACCAGAACGGAAGACCAGGCGGAGGGTTCTTCCTCGGGAAGAACGTTGATCTCGGTTTGGCCTTTCTGCAAAAGCTCAAGCAGTTCGGGATCATCGAAAGGCGGCAGGGTGGCCGAAAACCGCGGGTAGAGGACTGTAGAATCTGGGGCCGTCTTTTCCGCATCCAAAGCAATGGGCTCTCTGAAAACGCCCTCAATCGATTTATCCTGAAAGGTGATCTTCTGGATATTGCTCCGGCGGGCTTCCTCCTTGAGGAGGCTGTAGCTGACGGTAGCAACCCGTTCTGGTACAACCGGCGCCCGGTAGATCAGGTAGGCGTTGAAGGCAAAGGCTACCAGGGCCAGGATAAGAATCTGACGCCAGACAAGCTTGGGCATGGTGTTCCCCGGGACTACGCAAAAGGCAGACAGTCAACGCGATCCGGCCTGTACGGCCACTCTCACCTCCAGACCGGTGAACGACTGATTTCGCCTTGCAGCAACCGCGTTATTCTTCTTCCGACTTGAACCAGTGTTCAAACCAGGTGCGATGGTCCTTTTCGGCCAGAATCTGCAAGTCTTTGGGACCCAGCCAGACACCGCCGCACTTTACGCACTTATCAAGCGGGACACCGCGAAATTCCATGGGAACAATCTCATGACCACATTTGGGACAGCGATTCCGGCACAGTTCCCGAATGAGCTGTTCGCGATGCTCGTCGCGCATCTTTTCGATCAATTCTTTTTCGTGTTTGTAGAAATAACTGTTCTCCAGGGCTTTTTTTCGCTCTTCCCACAGATCTGTCATAGCGCACCCCCCCAGAATCATTGGATTTTGTAAAAGTATAACCGAGGGGAAGTGCTTGGCAAGGCAGGAGGCGCCGGAACATCACTCCCCCAGGCGGTAGTGACCCTGCCCAAAGGAGGCACTCTTGCCGATGTTCATGAGGGCGCCGAGGCGCAACACCCAGGCAAGGTGATTGAGAGGGGCGCCGGCCAGGGTGGTAGTGCCGACCACGCCGCCGAGATCGATGGCATGGTCCTGCCCTTCGAGCGTACGCCAATCCTCCCAGCGCAGGGTGGACTCGGACTCTCGCACCAGGGAGGCCTGAGCGAGCAGTTCCCTGGGATCCGTTTCAAGTTCAACGCCGCAGTGGGAAAAGAGTACCGAGGTCACCCGCCGCAGCACGAAAGGGAAGAGGCGGGCAAACTCCGGCCGAAACAGGGGTCGCCCATGGGAAAGCAGCCGGGCCGGCGTCAACAATTGCAGGGTGAGATGGGACGGCACCCCCCCATGACGATCCAGCTCCCAGGAAGCCGAAGAAATAGCGGGACACAGGAGTTCGACCGGCTGTCCCTCCCGCCAGATTTTTTTAAAGTGGCCGGCCGGATCGGCCGTCTCCAGGGCAATCACCTCAAAACTCCCCTCACCCCGACTGATCCCCTGCCGCCCCAACTCCTGCAGCGCCCGCAGAAAATCCCCCATGGCCGCAATCCCCTTGCCCCAGAAAATCACCGGCAGACGCAGGAGGTCACCCGCCTCATAAAGAGAGGCCTGGGTCTCCTCAGGCAGCAGGACAAAAGGGGGAGTGGGTTTCTGGTGTCGGCGGCGCCCCTGAACATCGGCGCTGACATGAGGCGAAAAGAGTTGACGGAAACGTTCGGCCGAACCCTCGAGGGCCGCAAGGACGGCAGTCGCCTGCAGAAGTTCCCGACGCAGTCGAAGCAGATGGGCGATTGTCAGATCGCAGGGGTCCTGAAATTCCAGGACAAATACCGCCCGGGCGAATTCAGCCTTCTCCAATCCCGCGGGAATTTCCGGTAGAAACATGGTTCATCTCCTGTTAGCCCTCTGGCCCTGAATGTCCAATCATACCCGCAACCGCCGGGCATTCCAAGGGGGAAGCCAAAAGGAGTGTTCCTTGAACCACCGTAAAGCAATTGGTTGCGCCACCATCCTCCTTCTGCTAAAGTTGGCCCCAAAATGAGCCGAAGCAGGCTCCTTTTACTAACTCCGACGACCTGTTTCCCACACGACACAATATTATTCCCCAAGGACAACACACATACCATGCTGCAATTTGAGCTTCTGGCCAAGGACAAGCAGACGGCGGCCCGACGCGGCCGCGTCACCACCCCTCACGGCGTCATCGAGACGCCCATCTTTATGCCCGTGGGGACCCACGCCGCCCTCAAGGCCATGACCCCGGCCCAGGTCGAAGAGACCGGCGCCCAGATCATCCTGTCCAACACCTATCACCTGCACCTCAAGCCTGGCGAAGGCCTAGTGGAAAAAGCCGGCGGGCTGCACACCTTCATGAACTGGCACAAGCCCATTCTCACCGACAGCGGCGGCTTTCAGGTCTTTTCCCTGCCCAAGAAAAAAATTACCGAGGATGGCGTTTTCTTTCGCCATGAATATTCAGGTGATGAGATATTTCTGGGACCCAAAGAGGCCATGGCCATCGAGAATGCCCTTGGTGCCGACATCATCATGGCTTTCGACGAGTGCATCCCCTACCCGGCCACCCACGACTATGCCGCCAGATCCATCAAGAAGACCCTGCGCTGGGCCGAACAGTGCCTGCAGAACCACGGTCGCGCCGACCAGGCTCTCTTCGGCATTGTACAGGGGAGCGTCTATGAGGATCTACGCCGCGAGTGCGCCAAAGCCCTGACGGCCATGGATTTTCCCGGCTACGCCATTGGCGGCGTCAGTGTCGGCGAGGGGCTGGAACTGCTGAAAAAGGTCGTGGACTATACGGCTCCCTTTTTGCCGGAAAACAAGCCGCGCTACCTCATGGGGGTCGGTCTGCCCGAGGACATTCTGGAGAGCATCGAGCGGGGCATGGACATGTTCGACTGCGTCATTCCCACCCGCTACGCCCGCAGCGCCACCCTGTTCACCAGCCGAGGCAAGATACGCCTGACCAACCGCCGCTATCGTCGCGACTTCTATCCGGTGGACCGCGCCTGTGACTGCTACTGCTGCCGCAACTTCACCCGTGCCTACCTGCACCACCTGTATAACGCCAACGAAATTCTGTCAGCGATCCTGGCGGCCATCCACAATGTCCGCTTTTACCTGACCATGGTCGAAGGGGCCCGAAAAGCGATTGAAAATGGGGAATACCTCGATTACAAACGGGAATTCCTCGGCCAGTACGGATTTAACGAAGACGAGGAATAACCGGAGCGGATAAACGGGAAGGATGAGCAGCTTGGATGCGAACAAGGCCATAAAGCTCCGGCAAGCGCTGACAGCCACGGCCGACGAGCTTTTTGCGTTGCTGCAGGATGCTGATGGCGAGGTGCTGCGCGCCACCCTTAAAAATCCCCGACTAGCGGAAGAGCATCTGCTCACGCTGCTCAGGCGGCGCGACCTGCCGGAAGATCTCATCAAAGCACTTTATCAGCACAAACACAGCGCCGACAGTCACCGACTCAAATTGGCTCTGGCCCAAAATCCGGCTACACCGGGGCACCTGATGCAGACCCTGCTGCCGCAACTCTTTACCTTCGAATTGCTCAACCTCTGCGTACTGCCCGGCACCACCAGCGACCAGAAATTGGCGGCGGAACGGGTGATTGTGCAACGGCTACCCACCACGCCATTAGGCCAAAAAATGACCCTGGCCCGCCGGGGAACAGCCCTGATTGTCGGTGAACTGCTCAAAGAAGGGGATACTCGATTACTGGATGCGTGTCTGACGAATCCGCGCTTAAAGGAAGCCGCTATTTTTCAGTTTCTGAACGGCGCCAAGGCCACCGCCGAGACCATCTCCTGCGTAGCCCGCCATCCCCGCTGGAAGCACCGCCCCAATCTGCAGATGGCTATTATGAAGAACCGTAAAACCCCATCCATCTGGTATACGGTGCTGCTTCCCCGCCTCCGGCCGACGGAGATCCAACAGCTGCTGGCCAACCCCAACCTGAGCCCCGCTCAGCGCGCCATCGTTCAGGAAGAGCTGCGCAGGCGCCAAAAACGCTAACCCTGATGTCTCCCTTTTTCAGTCAAACGCCACGATAAATCCACTGCCGTATCCCTGGGCCACAAAATCCCGCTGGGCCGACTCCGCCGCCGGCAGGGATGCGTAACGGCCGACCCGCACCCGGTAGAAGAGTTGTCCGTTCACCACCGATTCGGCCACCGTTGCCACCCCATAGCGGTTTTTCAGCTCAGCAGCGAACCGGCGGGCGTTCTCCGCCTGGGTAAAGGCTCCCAACTGCACAGCATAGCTCGCCGGGGCATAGCTCACCGGCTCACGGTACGTCACCTGTCCGGATGAACCCGTCACCTGGTAACCCAGTGCCTCGATCCGAACAGGCGCCGTGCCCGGCCCTACCACTTCCAGTTCTTTGGCGGCCGCAAAGGAGAGATCGATAATCCGGCCCTTGACAAAGGGCCCGCGATCGTTGACCCGCACCACCGTCTGTCGGCCGTTATTCTTGTTGTGGACCCGTACGTAGACGCCCAGGGGCAGGGTTTTGTGAGCCGCGGTCATGGCGTACATGTCGTAGATTTCGCCATTGCTGGTCTTTTTGCCGTGAAAATCCTTGCCGTACCAGCTGGCCAACCCTTCCTCGATAAAACCGTGATGGGAACGCAGCGGATCATACCTTTCCCCGTTAACCGTGTAGGGTTTCTGGTGCCCCTTCAATTCACGGGTCTGCGGGGTATCGATCACGCGGGTATCGTAGGTCGGCTGACCGGCACAGCCGGCTAACAGCGACAAAACGCCCAAGACAACAAAGACTTTTTTGCTCATGAAAACCTCACCAAAAGAGCTATCCGATAAAGAACAGGGCGGCGACCTTTGCGGCCTACCGCCCTGCGTATTCAGTGTACTTTTTAACGTCTAAAGTTTGCCCGGATCGACAGGCTATTCCGCCACGCGGCTCATGGCACGGAATTTCTGATAGCGCTGCTCTACCAGCTCTTCCGGGGAAAGCTGGTTAAGTTCATCCAGGTGTTTCTTCAGATATTTCCTCAGATTCTCGGCGGTGGCTTTGTGATCGTTGTGCCCCCCGCCGACAGGCTCTTCCACGACGTCGTCGATGACGCACCCGAGTTCGGCGATGTCCGCCGCTGTCAGTTTCAACGCTTCGGCCGCCTGCGGTCCCTTGGTACCATCACTCCACAGGATGGCGGCGCAGCCCTCGGGGGAGATAACGGCGTAAACCGAATATTCCATCATCAGCACCCGGTTGCCGACGGCGATGGCCAGCGCCCCGCCGGAACCGCCTTCACCGGTAATGGTGACGATGACCGGCACGGTCAAAGCCGCCATTTCTCTCAGGTTGCGGGCAATGGCCTCGGCCTGGCCCCGCTCTTCGGCACCGATACCGGGAAAGGCCCCGGGTGTGTCGACGAAAGTGAAGATCGGCAGACCGAACTGCTCCGCCATCTGCATGACGCGCAGGGCCTTGCGGTAACCTTCGGGATTGGGCATGCCGAAGTTGCGGTAGACCTTTTCCTTGGTGTCCCTCCCCTTCTGATGGCCGATGACGGCGCAGGGCTGGCCCTCGAAACGGGCAAACCCGCAAACCAGGGCCGGGTCGTCACGGAAATTGCGATCGCCGTGAACCTCGAACCAGTCGGTGAAAATATGCTGCACATAGTCGAGGGTAAAGGGGCGGTTGATATGCCGCGCCAGCTGCGTGCGCTGCCAGCGGGTCAGGTTGGAAAAGATCTCTTCGCGCAGTTTCTGGGCCTTTTTTTCCAGCTTTTTCAGGTCGCTGGAAAAATCGACCTTGTCGGTGGAGTAATCACGCAGCTCGCGGATCTTCTGTTCCAGGTCGACAAGGGGCTTTTCAAAATCAAGGTAGAATTGCATAGCCACATCTCCTGACTTGTCCATTTGGGTCGCAAGCGTCTATGTATATACCAACAAGGCCAAAATAACAATGCCTTATCGCCCGCCGGCACCAAAACCCAAGTAAAAACCTGGATTTTCCCTAAAATACGATTCCTACTCGAAGGTCACCACTTTATAGCCGAAAAGCTTCTCGGCCTCCTCCATCAATTGGTCGCTGGCCGCCACCTTGAGGCGCTCGACAGGGCGAATGGTCGTTTCACTGCGATTGGGGATGACCAGATGCACCAAGGGTTCGCACTCGCCACGATGCCGCTCCATAATACCGCGCAACGCACGGAGCTGGTTTTCCTCCAGGCCGGGGCTGCTGACGCGAAAATGCACCTTCTTCGTCTGCCGTTCCTTGACCTCGCGCAGCGAAACAACCTCGTTGGCCATCAGCTTGCAGGTATCTTCCCCCACATCCAGCGTCCCACTGACCAGCAGCGGCTCCTCCGATTTCAGCAGGTCCATGGAGGCCGCGTAGGTTTCGGGGAAGACCACCATTTCCACGAAACCGCCGAGATCCTCCAGGGTCACGAAGGCCATGCGGTCCCCTTTCTTGGTGGTCAGCTCCTTCAGGCCGGCGACGATGCCGCAGACCCTGACCTCCGACTTGTCGGGACGCTCCTGCAACCCGGAGGTGTCGCAGGTGGCAAAACGGCGGATCGTGTCTTCATGGCGGGCCAAAGGATGCCCGGTGATGTAGAAGCCCAGAGATTCTTTCTCGAAGCCCAGCAGCACCTTCTCCGGCCACTCGTCCATGGCTGGCAGCTCGCCATAACCGTTGCCGTTGTGGGAGACGATCTCGTTGACACCAAAGAGGGATTCCTGGCCCATGGCCTTTTCTCGCTGCACCTTCTGGCCGATGTCCATGGCCTCTTCCAACACGGTCATGTACTGGGCGCGTTTGCCCCCCAGGGAGTCGAAGGCACCGCAGCGAATAAGGGCCTCGACCACCTTTTTGTTGACTTTGCGCAGATCGACCCGCTCGCAGAAATCATGCAGGGAGGTATAGGGCTCCTCGCGGCGCACCTCGATGATGGACTCCAGGGCCGAGGTACCGACCCCCTTGACGGCGCCGAGGCCGAAACGAATGGACCGACCGTGGACGGTGAAGGAGCGGTCCGAGGCGTTGATATCGGGCGGCAACACCTCGATGCCCATGGAGCGCACCTCGGAGATGTTCTTGATGACCTTGTCCGTGTTCTCCATGTCCTCGGTCAGCAGCGCCGCCATGAACTCCACGGGGTAATGGGCCTTGAGATAGGCGGTGTGATAGGCCACCAGGGCGTAGGCCGCCGAGTGCGACTTGTTGAAGCCATAGGCGGCGAACTTTTCCATGAGGTCGAAGACCCCTTCCGCCTTCTTCGGATCGAGTTTGTTCTCCTTGGCGCCCTTGAGAAAGAGGTCTTTCTGCTTGGCCATCTCCTCCGGCTTTTTTTTGCCCATGGCCCGCCGCAGCAGGTCGGCGCCCCCGAGGCTGTAGTTGGCCAGGGTCTGGGCGATGAGCATGACCTGCTCCTGGTAGACGATAACCCCGTAGGTATCCTTGAGGATCGCCTCCAACTGGGGAAAGTCGTAGGTGATGGCCTTGCGTCCATGCTTGCGCTGGATGAAGTCGTCCACCATCCCCGAGCCCAGCGGACCGGGGCGATAGAGGGCGCAGATGGCGATGACGTCCTCAAAGCAGTTGGGCTTGAGCTTGACCAGCAGCTCCTTCATCCCCGAGGATTCGAGCTGGAAGACCCCCGTCGTCTCCCCGGCGGAGAGCAGCCGGTAGGTGTCGGGATCGTCGTCCCCGATGATGCGCAGGTCGAACTGGGGGTCCTTGCCCTCGCGGATGAGCCGCACGGCGTTGTCGATGACGGTGAGGGTCTTGAGGCCGAGGAAGTCGAACTTGACCAGACCGATCTTCTCCACGTAGCTCATGGGGAACTGGGTCACCTGCCCGCCCGATTTGGGATCGGTGTACAGGGGCAGGTACTCGGGCAGCGGCTTGGGCGTGACCACGACGCCGGCGGCGTGGGTCGAGGCGTGCCGCGTCAACCCTTCCAGAGCCAGGGCGATGGTGAAAAGCTCCTTGATCTTGGGATCTTTTTCCACCAGCTCCTTGAGCTTGGGCTCCTGTTGCAGGGCCTCCTTCAGGGTGATATTCAGCACGCCGGGGATGAGCTTGGCGATGCGGTCGACGTCGCCGTAGGGCATGTTCAGAGCGCGGCCGACGTCGCGAATCACCCCCTTGGCCATCATGGTGCCGAAGGTGATGATCTGGGCCACGTTCTCTTCGCCATATTTTTGGCGCACGTAGTTGATGACGTCTTCACGGCCGTAGATGCAGAAGTCGACGTCGATATCCGGCATGGAGATCCGTTCGGGATTGAGGAATCGCTCGAACAGCAGGTTATAGGGCATTGGGTCAATGTCAGTGATACGGATGGCGAAGGCCACCAGGCTGCCGGCGGCGCTGCCACGACCGGGTCCGACGGGGATGGAGTTATCCTTGGCCCAGTTGATGAAGTCGGCGACGATGAGAAAATAGCCGGGGAAGCCCATCTGCTTGATGCAGTCGAGTTCCCGCTCCAGGCGCACGCGATAGATTTGCTCCTCCTCCGCCGAGAAGTCGGGACGAATCTTGCGGATATCGGCAATACGCTCGTCAAGGCCCTTGCGGGAGTCCTCGGCCAGCACCTCGTCCAGGCTTTTGTCCTGGGGTTTCTCATATTGAGGAAAGTGGTAGGTGCTGAAGTCGAGTTCCAGATTGCAGCGCTCGGCGATAGCCACCGTGTTGCTGATGGCCTCCGGCACGTGGCGGAAGAGCTGGGTCATCTCCTCCGGCGTCTTGACATAAAACTCGTTGTTGGAAAAACGCATGCGGTTGGGGTCGTCCATGGTCTTGCCGGTCTGGATGCACAGCAGGACCTCATGGGCGTAGGCGTCTTCACGCGTCAGATAGTGGCAGTCGTTGGTGGCCACCAGGGGGAGTTCGAGTTCCTGAGAGAGCTGGATAAGCCCCTTGTTGACCGGCTCCTGCTCGGGCAGGAAGTTTTCCTGCAGTTCGAGAAAAAACCGGTTGTCGTCGAAGATATCCGCCATGGCCCGCGCCCTCTTGGCGGCTTCCTCCATGCGGTTCATACCGATCAGCGTGGGGATTTCTCCCCCCAGGCAGGCGGTCAGGGCGATCAACCCCTCGTTGCGTTCTTTCAGCAGTTCCCAGTCGATACGTGGTTTGTAATAGAAACCTTCGCGGTAGGCGGCGGAGACCAGGTGGCAGAGATTGCGGTAGCCGGTGAGATTCTGGCAGAGCAACACCAGATGATAGGAAGCCTCCGACGAACCACGGGCGTTGCTCTTGTCGAAACGGGACCCCGGGGCGACATACATCTCGCAGCCGACAATCGGTTTGATGCCGGCGGCGGACGCCTTGCTGTAAAACTCCAGCGCCCCGAACATGTTGCCATGATCGGTCACCGCCAGGGCGGGCATCTTGTATTCGCGGGCCCGGGCGATGAGATCGCCGATCTTGATGGCGCCGTCAAGCAGACTGTACTGGCTATGTAAATGGAGATGAACGAAGTTCGCGTGTTCCATAATCCCTCTGGTGCAAAAAAAAGGAAACGTGGGGTGAACGGTGAGGGGTCCTCAGATCACCTCAACGCCAAACTGGCCGAGCAAGTCGACCAGCTTGATGAGCGGCAGACCGATGAGGCTGGTGTAGTCTTCCCCTTCCACCTTCTGCATGAGGGCAATTCCCAATCCTTCAATCTTGAAGGAGCCGGCACAGTCCACGGGGTTTTCCCGCTGCACATAGCGGCTGATCTGTTCCTCGGTGAGGGGTTTGAGGGTCACCGTGCAGGTGGCAAAATCGGAAAGAGCCTGGCCATTGCGGGCGTCGAATACCGTCACCCCGGTATAAAAGGTGTGGCTGCGGCCGCTCATGGCGCGCAACTGTTCCACCGCCTTGGTCTGGCTGCCCGGTTTTCCAAGCACCTGATTGCGCGGATCGACAAAGATCTGATCCGAACCGATAATCAGCGCTTCCGGGTAGCGCTCGCGCAGGCTGAACGCCTTGTGGTAGGACAGGTGTTTGACCAGCAGCTCCGGCGCGATGCCTTTGTGCATCTCCTCCTTGTAGAGGGGCGCATCGGCCACAAAGGGGATTTCCAGTTGGCGGAGCAGTTGGCGGCGGTAGGAACTGGTGGAAGCCAGAACGATGGATCGCATGGAGATTCCTCAGGGTAAAAATTCCTCCCTTTTTACTCCAGCTACCACAGAATTGCAATGGGTGAACCGGCCATTCGCGCCAATCCAATCAACCCTGCCGGCACCAGCCAGACACGTCCTCCGCGATCAGGCCCGCTGCCGAAAAGAGGGGCAAATGCATATGGGGCAGCGGCTGGCGGCCGCCTTCATCAGATCGCATCCCCCGCACCAGGGGCAGATCAAGGGCAGCCTCCACCAGGGCGGCCCGCAGTCTGTCGGCACCGCATCGCGACAGAAAGGAAGCGGCCTCCCGGCTCCCCAGCCACTGGTCGACAAAAGTCACCTCAGCCTCGCCGCCAACCTCAATAAGCACCTCTCCTTCATAGGAGCCGTCCCCCACCGTACCGCATACGCGTACGCCACGCCCGCTGCGCTCTACCGAATGGGTATCAAAATAGACGCCCCGGCCTTCCATCTCTTCCGTCGCAATGTAGATCATCCTGTCCTCCTTCTCGGTTATGATTCCATCATACCGAGCCAAGCGACAGAATGTGTCACACCAGTTCGACTACCCAAAAAGCAAAGTGTTGTTGCTCCCTACTTTTTCGCCATCGCCTTCAGCGCCTGCCGCAGCCCTGCCGCAAAAGTTTTGCGTAGAGTCGGCGGCGCCAGCACCTCAACGTGCGGCAGATAGGAATAGAGCCAGGAGAGGATTTCCTGCTCACCCGCGGCTTCAAAGGAGAGGAGCACGGAGCCGTCCTCTTGCTCGTCCAACTGCTGGGCCGGGTGCCAGCTGCGCTCGCGGATCAGATGCGCCACCGCCGGACCGAAACGGACCTTAAGAGCCAGCGGTTGGTCGTTGATCAGACCGAAGGCGTTGCCGGTGAGATCCGCCAGGCGGAAGTCCTCCGGAATCTCGAAACGCGTATCGCTGCAGTGAAGCTCCTGAATCCTGTCGACCAGAAAGAGGCGCAGTCCCTGGCGGTTATGGGCGTAGCCGCCCACATAGAGGGAATCCTTGTAGAAGAGCAGCGTGTAGGGATCGAACAGATATTCCTGTCCGGAGCGGTGGGGCGGCGCGTAGATGAGGGTACAGCGGTACTGATAGAGCAGAGCCTCGCGCAGACGGCGCAGAATTTCCTTCTTGCTGCTGTAGTCCCGTATTCCCTGAAAGCGGGGCGCGGCCGCCTCGGCCAGACGCTCGAGATGGGCGACGCTGCGCGGCGGCAGGCTGGAGCGGATGCGACTGAAAATGGCGTCGAGGTCATCGGAAAAAGGCGTTCCCCGCAGAAAAGACAGCTGCCCTCGGCAAAAATAGAGGGTCATCAGCTCTGGCAGAGAAAAGGTGATAGGCGGGATATTCTTGAAGCCGGTGATAAAACGATAAAGGGTGCGTCCGTCGGCCTCGCGCTCCCGCACCAGGGGATAACCGGCGTCGGCAATCGCCTGCAGGTCACGGTAGATGGTGCGCCGATTGACCTGACACTCCTCGACCAGTTCCTCCACCGTGGCGCCGTACCGGGCTTCGAGCAGACGGATGACATCATGCAGACGGGCAGCCTGACTGTATTTCTTGGCCGGCTTGGTCACGCCTCACTCTTCATTGGTCACATAATAGGTGTACTTGTGGGCCTTCCCCCGCACCTGGTCGCTGGGGTACTTGCGGATATTCTTCTCCATTTTAGCCAGCACCGTGTCGGCCATGTCCAGCCCCAGGTTATTGGCCAGCGAGAGCGCGTAGATGACGATATCGGCGAGTTCTTCGCCAATATCCTGGAGCGCCGCCGGGGACAGATTTTTCGACTGCTCCACCGTCAGCCACTGAAAATGCTCCATCAGTTCGCCCGCCTCGATGGCGATGGACATGCTCAGGTTCTTCGGGGTGTGAAACTGCTCCCAATCCCGTTCCCGCACAAAGTCCGCCATCTTCTCCTTCAGATCCTGCAGGGTGGTCTGGTTGTCGCTCATGCATATCTCCTTGGATGGGCTTTCGTGCAGAGGTCTTCGACTACGCCCTCTTCCGCAGCGCCAGCTCCCAGTCCCAGGCTGTCTGGACAATGTAATCGAGATCGGCGAAACGGGGCTGCCAGCCGAGGTTGGCGGAAATTTTGCTGCTGTCGGCGATCAGGGAGGCCGGATCCCCTTCGCGGCGGGGCGCTTCTTCCACTGGGAAATCGACGCCAGTGATGCGCTTGGCCGTCTCCACCACCTCACGCACCGAATAGCCGCGACCATAGCCGCAATTGAAGATGTCGCTGCCGCCCCCGTCGAGGAGGTGGCGCAGGGCGACCAGGTGAGCCGCGGCCAGATCATCGACGTGGATATAGTCGCGGATGCAGGTACCGTCGGGGGTGGGATAATCGGTCCCGAACACCTGCAGCTTGTCGAACTCCCCCAGCGCCGTCTTCAGGGCGCGGGTGATGAGGTGGGTGGGGTTCTTGTAGCACTGGCCGATGCGGCTGTGCGGGTCGGCGCCAGCCACGTTGAAATAGCGCAGGGCCACATAGGCGAAATCACCGCCGGCGGCGGCCAGATCAGCCAGAAAGCGCTCCGTCATCATCTTCGAAGCCCCATAGGGATTGATGGGTGCCAGCTGCGCCTCTTCGTTGACGGGCACGGTTTCCGGCGTGCCGTAGACGGCGGCGGTGGAGGAGAAAATAAAGCGGGGGATGTGCAGCTCCCGCAGGGTTTCCAGCAGGCCGAGGGCGTTGACGGTGTTGTTGCGGTAGTATTTCAGGGGATTTCGCACACTCTCGGCCACCTCGATAAAAGCGGCAAAGTGCATGACGGCATCGGGACGAAAGTCCTGCAGGGCTTTTTTCAAAGCCTCCCGGTCGGCGATATCCCCCTCAACCAGGTCGCCGTGCAGGATCGCCCAGCGATTGCCCGTCGACAGATTGTCATAGGTGCGCACCTCATAGCCCGCCTCTCCCAGGGCCTTGACCACATGACTGCCGATATAACCGGCGCCGCCGGTGACAAAAATTTTGGCCATTCAAGTCCTCCCCTTTTCAAAGCCTGACGGTAGTTTCAGAGTATAGAGGCCTTACCGCAGGCTATCAAGCCTTAATGGCCTGTACCCTCAAGATCCTGGGCCTGGTTGCAGAAATAACCGTTGTATGGTTAAATTACCGTCATTATTTATAGAAATCCAGTAGTGACCATTGCGCCCTGCAAGGAGTGATTTTATGTCCGTTCGAATCGCGATCTCGGCCCTTTTGCTCTTGTTTCTCACCTCCTCCGCAGCCCTTGCAGAGCAGCCCTCGCCTCCAGACGACAAAGACCGTTGCCCCGTATGTGGCATGTTCGTCGCACCTTACCCCGACTGGGTCGCGGCAATCGAATTCAAAGATGGATCCAAAGCCTATTTCGACGGGCCCAAGGACATGTTCGTCTATTTCTTTGACCTCGCCAAATATCGGCCTGGGACGACGATCGACGACATCGCGGCCTTGTTCGTCACCGAATACTATTCTACAAAGATGGAAAATCTCCATGATGTGTTCCTCGTCACCGGCAGCGACGTTACCGGCCCCATGGGCTACGAGCTGGTGCCGGTTAAAGGCCGGGAGAACGCCGAGACCTTTCTGCGGGACCATGGCGGCAAGAAAATCATGCAATTCAACGGGCGTGAGCTCACGGACGTCACCTCGTCACCATGATCAAAGTTCGGTTTTTCATAGGCTTGACCCTGCTCCAGATCACCGTTTTAGGTCTGTTGTTTTTCTACGGACAGACCCAGATTCACCACAGGCAGAAACGGGAGATCCCCGGGATGAAGGCCCTGGTCACTGCTCTGCAGCTCACCGACCTGTCCATCTGGACGGAGGCGCGCTATACCCGGCACCCCTCGCAGGCTGACCGGTTCACCCCTTTTCAGGACTTCCCGGGAGCTCTCGAGCATTTCCCCGCCGGCTCCATCATGGCGCCTGTCCTGATCGACGCTAACCCCGAGCCCCGGACAAACGACTCGTGAGACGACACCTGAAGATCCTGGAGTACGCCCTCTCCTCCCTGTGGCGCCGAAAATACAAGAACCTCTCCATCACCCTCGTCTATGCCTTCACGATAGCCGTCCTGGCATCCGTTCTCTTCCTGACCCATTCCCTGAAGACCGAGGCCAGCCGCCTGCTTGAGAATGCCCCTGAGCTGGTAGTTCAGAAACTCGCAGGGGGCAGGCATGACATGATCCCTGCCAGCTATGGCGAGAAAATCCGTGCCATCCCGGGGGTTGCGGAGGTCACTCCGAGGTTCTGGGGATATTATTACGATGGACTCATCGAGGCCAACTACACCCTGGTAGCCGTTGACTCCGGCATGCCGGCTCTGGAGATGCTCGAAGGACACCTCCCCGGCGGCCCGGGCGAATGCGCCATTGGCGCGGGGGTGGCTGCTATCCGCAAGGTGGAGATCGGCGATGACCTGATCCTTGTCGACCACCGGAACACAGGCATTTCCTACGAGGTGACAGGAGTTTTCCGAACCGGTTCGGAGCTGCTGACCAACGACCTGGTCGTGCTGACCCGCCATGACCTGACAAGCTTTTTCGGCTATGCCGACGATCTGGCTACAGACATATCGGTATCCGTGCGTAACCCGCGCGAGGTGACCACCATCGCCGAAAAGATTCGACGTATCCTCCCT
Organism: Desulfuromonas sp. KJ2020; assembly: GCF_024197615.1. Classification (NCBI taxonomy): domain Bacteria; kingdom Pseudomonadati; phylum Thermodesulfobacteriota; class Desulfuromonadia; order Desulfuromonadales; family Desulfuromonadaceae; genus Desulfuromonas; species Desulfuromonas sp. KJ2020. The sequence goes on along the minus strand of NZ_JAKUKE010000003.1, from coordinate 449,043 downwards.
GACACCCGCCCAATCTCCCGGCGGGAAATTCTTCAGACCTACGCAGGGGTTTTCAACTGGCGAAGCGGCATGATGCTGTCGGTATTCGCGGCAGCCCTGGTCGCTTTCTGCATCCTTGCCTGGGACAAAGCCACAGGCATCAGCGCCGAGGAAAAACGTGAAATCGGCATCCTGAAGGCGATCGGCTGGGAGACCTCGGATATTCTCGCGCTGAAGTTCTGGGAAGGGATTGCCGTTTCCCTCACCAGTCTCCTGCTGGGGCTCATAGGAGCCTACGTGCACGTCTTTCTGCTGGGGGCCTCCGTGCTGGCGCCGGTCATAAAGGGTTGGTCCGTTCTCTTTCCCCCCTTTCGGCTCATTCCCTTCGTTGATTTCTACCAGATACTGGTCATCGGTTTTCTGACCGTCACCCCCTATGTGGTCAGTACGGTGGTTCCTTCGTGGAAAGCCTCCATCACCGACCCTGAAACCGCGATGAGAGGCTAAGTCCCGTGGACTATCTGATTCATACGGAAAATGCCTGCAAGATTTACAACCCGCGCCAGGCCGATGAATTTCGGGCGATTGACGGCGTTTCTCTCACCATTGCCAGAGGGGAGGTGGTGGCTCTCAAGGGTCCCAGCGGCTCCGGCAAAACAACCCTGCTCAGTCTGATCGGCTGCATGGGGCGGCCGACCTCCGGCCGCATCCTGGTCGCGGGCAAGGACGTCGCCAAACTCCCTGAACGCTATCTCACCCGAATCCGCCGGCAAACCTACGGGTTTATCTTCCAGCAGTTCAATCTGATTCGCGACATCAGTGTCCTTGAAAACATCCTGCTCCCCCTCTATCCCCAGGAAATCCCTTTTCCCCCCATGCAGGAGCGTGGGCGCGCCCTGCTCGCCCGTCTCGGCATTGAAAAGAAAGCGCATCTGAAGGTCAACAAGCTTTCGGGGGGAGAACAACAGAGGGTCGCCATTGCCCGGGCCCTCATCAATGATCCTGAAATTCTCATTGCCGACGAACCGACCGCTCATCTCGACAGCAAACTGTCTGCCGAGCTGCTTGGTATCCTGGAGGATATCAACCGCACCGGCAAGACGATCATCATCGCCACTCACGATCCCTATGTGTTCGGCCATCCCCTGATCAGCCGGACCATCGCCATGCGCGATGGCCGCATTCTTGAGGATGGCGGCCAGTGATTCTGCATCCGGGCATTCTGGCGTTGATCCTGGGCACGGCCCTGGTGCTTTTCATGCTGCTCTATGCCAGCGGCCTCGCGGTAAAGATCATCCGGCGCTGGGATTTCGACAGCAGCTCCGAAGGACAGCTGAACCTGGAGAGAAAGACCTACCTTGTCTCAACCATCGTCAACTACGCCCTCGGGTTTGAAATATTTTCCCTGATTCTTTTTGTCTATACCCTCGATGAAATACACGGCCTTTTTGTCGGCGCCATGTGTGCCACCGGCGTTCTGAATGCCAACCCCGTTGGCTGGTACGCCCTCATCCTCAAAATCGTCATTTTTTTCGCAGCCGCCCTCTGGGTTGCCGTAAATTACCTGGATGGCAAGACCGAAAACCTGCCACTGACCCGCATCAAATTTACCGGCCTGCTGCTGCTCACGCCGCTGGTGGGGGGAGAGCTGTACCTGAAAATCCATTACTTCCTCGGCCTTGAACCCGAAGTCATCACATCCTGTTGCGGCTCGCTGTTCAGCGCCGACGGCACCGGTGTAGCCGCCGAACTCGCCGGCCTTCCGGTCGTGCCGATGATGAGCGTCTTTTACGGGCTGGCGCTGCTGCTCCTGCTCTGTGCCCTGCCCTGCCTCAAAGAGCGAGCCACCGCGGTCTTCTGTCGCCTGTTTTCCCTGCTCGCCGCCGTGTTCTTTGTCGTCGCCCTCATGTCCATCGTTTCTTTTATCTCTCTCTATATTTACGAACTTCCCACTCACCACTGCCCCTTTGACATCGTCCAGAAAAATTACGGGTTCATCGGTTATCCCCTTTACCTGACCCTGTTCGCGGGAACTCTCTTTGGTATCATGCCGGGAATCCTGCGACCCGTGATGCACCGCACAGGGCTGGGAGCCGTCCTTGGTTCCATCGAGAGGAAATGGATTCTGGTTTCCCTTGCCCTGCTGCTGATTTTCGTCCTTATGGTCTCCTGGCCCATCCTGTTCGGCTCATTCAAACTGGCAGGATACCCCGGTTTCTTCTGATCCAGATTCCCGCGGCGCAAATGGGACGTTTTCAGAAATTTATTCTGCCCGGACTTGAATTTATAACCAAATAGGTTATAAATTAACACAAAGGAAGAGTTTTTTTCCCTGAGAGAGTGAGGTTTTTTCGATGAACGGCGAAAAACAACATCTTTCCTGGCTCTCAAAATCTCCGGACTTCATGCGAGGGGCTTTTAGCAAAATTACTCCTTTCGGTAAGAAGCGTTGCAGTCGAGCGCCGGTCATACTCTTTTTCCTGCTGGCTGCCGCCATATTCACCGCCAACTTTTTCATCACCTACATTCATGATTACATGCCCAACCTGACCTTGTGGCAGCACGCACTCGCCGACTCGGTCGTCCTGTCGATCATCCTGTTGCCCTGCATATATATTTTCTGGTTCGGGCCACTGTGGAGAGAGGTCCAGGAACGGAAAAAGGCAGAAGAGTCCATCACCAGACTTTCACGAAAACTGATTACGGCGGCAGAGGAAGAGAGGAAAAAACTGGCCCTCGACCTTCACGACGAGTGCAGCCAACATTTAACCGAACTGCAGTTCGGGATTGAGTCGCTGCTGTTGCTTCCTCCCCACCAGATCGAGGAAAAACAGATCAAATTGGCTGGAATACAAGAACTTCTTCAGCAATTCGGAGATCAGATCCGCAATTTTTCTTCAGGGCTGAGACCCGATATGCTCGATGATCTGGGCATCGTTCCCACACTTCAGTGGTACGTCTCGGAAGTCGCCCTGAACGCCCCTGATGTTCGTATCGATTTCGAGGCCATAGGCCTGCAGAAAAGGCTTCCTTCCTCCGTAGAGTTGGTGCTCTACCGTGTTTGCCAGGAAAGCCTGACCAATATCATGAAACATGCTCACGCCGACCAGGTCAAAATCCTGCTGACCTACAGCCACCCCAAGGTCATTCTGTCCGTCAAGGACAACGGCATAGGTTTCAACCCGGCCCCTCATGACCATCAGGGAGAGGATGGCAAGCATGGACTGGGACTTCTTGGTATGCGGGAACGCGTCTCTTCCATCGGAGGTCAATGGTCTGTCAACTCGAGTCGGAACAGGGGAACAGTAATTCGCGTCGAGTTACCGGTTCCGCACGAAGGAGAGACAGTATGAACAAAATCAGAATTTTCATTGTGGATGACCACCCCATCGTCAGAGAGGGGCTGCCTCAACTGCTCGAATCCCAAGGAGACCTTCAGGTCGTCGGCAGCGCCGAGAATGGCGAAAGGGCCCTGGAAAGACTTCGCGGACTCGAAGCCGATGTCATTATCCTCGATATCTCCATGCCCGTCTTGAACGGTTTCGAGACCGTCGGACTTATCAAGGAAGTGCTTCCGGATGCCGAGATTCTCATCTACTCCATGCACAACAAAGAGGCCTATGTACATAAGGTGCTCCATGCGGGAGCCAGGGGGTATGTCCTAAAGGGCTCCCCGATCTCCGAGCTGATCGAGGCGGTCAGAACAGTGCACCGGAAAGAATTCTTTCTGAGCGGCAAATTGCAAAACGGCGTCATCGAATGCTACCTGACCAATCGAAAGGAAAAAAATGACGAACATTCTCGTTACAATCTGCTCTCGGAACGCGAACAGCAGGTTTTCCGACTCATGGTCGAAGGAAAAACGACCTCCGAGATCGGCGAGATTCTGTGTGTCAGTCCCAAGACGATCGAGAAGCATCGTCTGAACATCATGAAAAAGCTCGAACTTAGAAATCCCATCGACATGGTCAAATACGCCGTTCGCATCGGTCTGATCGACCCGGATTTCTGGAAAGCCTGATCCCTTGCGGCACCCCGCAATTCCCTACCACAAAAATGGGTAAATTTCCCCATGGACTTTGGCGGGAATACTAGTTTACTGTTAAAATATATCTGAAACACCATTTTATAAATTGGCTCTCGCTTGTTGACACCACGCCTATGCACGGTATTTTTAAAGCATGATTGATGACTTTCTCGGTAACTTAACTGTAGTTAATTATTTTTCTCACAGAAAGGCGGTCTGCTGGTATTCCTCAAAAAATCTAGTATCTTGGTCAGATGGCGGGAGAAAGGTCTCTACTAAAGATATGGGGACATTCCCTACCAGAGGACATCACAAGTGGATTTTGAAACCATCAAACCAGGAGGTTACCGGCCGATGAGAAGAAAGAGGATTGTTTCCATGGGAAATTGGGTTGTTGTTCTACTGCTCCTTTTTTCCGGTTCGGCATTCGCTGCGGGACAGAAATATGAACGGTCCATTGAAAACTACAGGGTACCCGACGTGACCCTGGTGAACCAGGACGGTGAAAGGGTCAGGATCAAGCCGATCATCGAGTCGTCAGACAAGACGATTATCGTCGACTTCATTTACGGTACCTGCACGACGATCTGCCCGGTCCTTTCGGCGGGTTTCGCAAACCTGCAGAGAAAACTCGGAGATGACCTCGACAAGGTTCGACTCATTTCTATAACGATCGATCCCGAAAACGACACACCGCAGATATTGAAAGAATACCTGGAACGTTACCAGGCAAAGCCCGGCTGGGATTTCTTGACAGGGAGCCGCAAAGATATCGACCGGGTGATGAATTCTTTCGATGCCTATTTCCGGGACAAAATGGATCACAAGCCCCTGACCTTCATCCGCTCGCCGGCCGACGGCAAATGGATCAGGCTTTACGGTCTCATGGGAAGTCGGGACTTTATGAATGAATTCCAAAAGGTGGGGATATAAATGACGTCAAATTCCATGAATACGAAGTGGTTTAAGCCGATGACATTATGGGCCGCCCTTCTTTGCGTCCCTGCCCTGCTGCTTGCCGGGGCCGGCATCTCCCTGGGGGCAGAAGAGAAACAGGTGCAAACCACGGCGGAAAGGCTCAAGCTTGGGGAGATAATGTACCTCGAGGGCCTGCTGCCCTCGGGTGAACCGATGAAAGCCTTCGTCACGGGAGACGTTCCCGTGGACGGAACAACCTTTACCTGTGTAAGCTGCCATCTTCGCAGCGGTCTTGGCTCCATTGAAGGTGAAGTCATCACCCCGCCGACCAATGGCCGCATCCTGTACGAACCCCGCGAGCCCTATATCAAGGGATTCGAACACGTTCCCTCCTATTCAAACTACGCCAAGTACCTGCCGGTCCGCCCGGCCTATACCGATGAGACCCTGGCCACCCTCATCGCCGCCGGCATCGACCCCAACGGCCGCTCTGTCCTCCATGTCATGCCCCGTTATGAAATTGCCGGCGATGACATGGATATCATGATCGAATATCTCAAGGCGCTGTCCGACGAGCCTTCCCCCGGGGTGACCAAAGACGAAATCCACTTTGCCACGGTCATCGTCGAGGGCACCGATCCCCTGGCGGTAGAATCGATGCTGTTGCCGATACAGTTTGGTGTCGATCGCAAGAATGCCCTGTCACTGGCCTCCAAGAACAACCCCCGCATGGCGCGCATGGCCTACAACATGCTCGGCCCCGATCTCATGTCCAAAAAGTTCACCCTCTCGAAGTGGATTCTTTCAGGGCCACCCGAGACCTGGCGCTCCCAGCTGGACGCCTACTATGCGGCCGAGCCGGTGTTTGCCCTGCTCGGAGGGATCTCCGAAGGGGATTGGGAACCGGTGCACCGCTTCTGTGAGGAGAACAGGATTCCCAACCTCTTCCCTGTCGTTGATTATCCGGTTATTTCCAATACCGACTGGTACACCCTTTACTTCTCCCGCGGTATTCGTCAGGAAGCCGAAGCGGCCGCCCGCTACCTCAACACCCTGATGGACCTGCTCACGTCCGACACTAAAATTGTCCAGGTCTACCGGGACAACCGCCGGGGACGCACCCTGGCGGAAGGGTTCAGACAAGCCTGGGAAGAGGCAGGCCACCCCACCGCTGCTGAGTACATCATCGAAGAGGGACAAACCCTCAGCGACGAAACGCTCGGGGAAATCGTGAAGGAAAAAAGCCCTGAGGTGCTGCTCGTCTGGGACGGCCCCTCCGCCATCGGTGCCTTGGAGAAACTTGCCGCAGCCAAAGATCGCCCCAAATTCATCTACGCCTCGGCCACCTGGTTCGGCGATGACCTCTACGCCATCGAAGACCCGCTGCGAAGCCAGCTCTTCATGACCTATCCTTACCGCATGCCCCAGGAAGAGAGCCGCTTCAACACCTCGCTGAACAAGGTCCTCATGGGCAAGCCTCTTTCCGCCTATGATGTCGAAGCACTCAAAAAGTCCTACATTGCCAATGACATGCTCGGCAAAGCCCTCATGGAAATGCGCAGCGAATATTATCGTGACTTTCTCTTCGACACCATCGGCATGATGAAGGATACCTACCTCCCCCTTTTCGACCGTATCACTTTTGGCCCCGGCCAGCGATACGCCTCCAAGGGATGTTTCATCGTGCAGCTCGGCGAAGGGGATAACCCTCGCCTCGAGCGTCGCAGTGAATGGCTGATCCAATGACCCGAAAGGAACAGGTTGTGATGAAATCACACATTTTGATGATACTGGCCGCTTTTTTCCTGATGTTTTCAGGCCCTGCCTGGAGTCAGGATCACGGCGCCTCGGCAGCGACCAAAGGGAGTGGAACCGAGTCAGCCAAGACTATAAAGACAGAGGCTGGCGAGGAGCTCGTGTTTGTCACCAAAGGCTATCGGTATGAGCCCGCGGACACAACAGAAGATGAGGATCTCGGCCACTTTCTCTGCGGAATCCGCTGCAACGCCCTCTCCGTCGACTACCTCAACATTACCTCGCCGGGGGGCTGGCGTATGCTGCCGGTGGCCCAGGACACCGAGGTCGTCATTCCTCTGGACAAGATGGGCGTCTACGGTACCTGCACCTGTGAAGGGGACGAGTTTCTGGTCAAGATCAACAACATCTACATGTCCAAGTGATTTTTATATCAAATGAGAATGGGGTTCGGTCATCCACGGCATCTTCGATTCTTACCGAAGGACCCAAAAAAAACAGCAGGCCAACGATTAAAAGGAGGAAACGAAGATGAAAAAACGATACCTAGTGACCACAGCGATCTTCCTGTCGACGCTGCTTGCGGCACCGGTCCTGGCAGCAGAGAACCAGTACGGCGCCACGCAACCCCCAGCCCAAACGGAAACCCAGACTGAAGGGGTCACCACCAACGTGCCCCAGGCCCAACTCGACCTTATGAAGAAACGGGAAGAGGCCAAAAAACGGCGTGATGAGCTGCTCAAGCTGCGTCAGCAGAACATCGAAACTATGGATGCTGGCGGCACGCCCGTCGAGAAGGCTCCGCAACAATAAATGAATTGCTATCGGTGTGTTTCGATCAATCCTCTTTAAAGGGAGACCGTTATGGGAAAACGAACATCAAGATTTCTAACCGCACTCTGCATCTCCGGCCTCGCCGTTCTTCTGGGCGCGACAGGGGCTCTGGCGTATCTCAGCCCGAGTAATCCGGCGGTTCTGTCGGCCGATGCCGAACAGATCAAGTACATGGATCCGAGTTATCTGGGGGACTATACAGCAACCCCTGATCAGGCCTACGTCATCGGTCCGGGGAGCATCCCCGACTACCTGACCAATCCCAACTGGGCCTACAGCCCCCCCTTGCGCAAGTTTATCGACAAAATGGCCCCCATGGGCTGCGATCAGACCAACAACCTTGGTCAGTGTATTCCCGTAGCGGTCCCCGACATCGTGACCTACCCCGGCTCGGACTATTACGAGATTGAAATTACGCAATTCCGTGAGCAGATGCACTCGGATCTCCCTGCCGGCGAAAACGCCACCACCATGAGGGGGTATCACCAGGTCAACGCCGGTACCGACACCTCCGGTGGCTGCACCGATCCGGTGCTGGGCCTTGCCAACCCCTGCACAACCGCGAATAACACGGACTGGTCGGTGGTCAATGCTGGCGTCCACTATCTCGGCCCCATCATCGTTACCCAAAAGGATCGCCCGGTCCGCGTTAAGTTTATCAATAACTTGCCGACGGGAGCCCCTGGTGATCTTTTCGTTCCGGTTGATACCTCCATCATGGGGGCCGGCCCCTTTGAAATCGACTATGACCCGGTCACCAAAGAGCCTATCGCCCTGACGACCGGCGACTTTACGCAAAACCGCGCCCTGCTGCATCTTCACGGCGGCCGCAGCCCCTGGATCAGTGACGGCACGCCGCACCAGTGGATCACCCCTGGCGACGAAACAACCGATTACCCCATCGGCGTCAGCGTCTCCAACGTCCCCGACATGCCTGCGCCCGAACCCGGCGCCCAGACCTACTACTGGACCAACCAGCAGAGCTCGCGCCTGATGTTCTACCATGACCACGCCTGGGGCATCACCCGCCTGGGCGTTTACGTCGGTGGCGCAGCCGGCTACGTCATCCGCGATGACGCCGAGCAGGCCCTCATCGACAACGACATCCTCCCCGGACTCAAGTCCGACAACACCACCGTGGTCTACGGCGGTGAGATTCCCCTGATCATCCAGGACAAGACCTACGTCGACGCCGCTACCATCGCCGAGACCGACCCGACCTGGAAATGGGGAACCAATCCCGTCGCCGACGGCCAGCCGATGACTCCCGTCACCGGCGATCTCTGGTGGCCGCACGTCTACATGCCCGCCCAGAATCCCTACGACCTCAGCGGCATCGCCCCCATGGGACGCTGGGCCTACGGCCCCTATTTCTGGCCGGCTACGGGCAACTTCTTCCAGCCCATCCCCAACCCCTACTACGCGGCGGACTGTGACGATACAACGGCCGACAACTACAACCCCGACTATTGCGGCTGCGATCCAAACAATGACGCCACCCCCGGCAGCCTCGGTGGTTTCTGCCAACCGCCCAAAATGCCCAGCTCCCCCAACCCGTCCTGGGGCGCCGAGGCCTTCATGGACACCCCCACGGTCAACGGCACCGCCTACCCCGTGTTGGATGTGGAGCCCAAGCCTTATCGTCTGCGCATCCTGAACGCCTCCCATGACCGCTTCTTCAACCTGCAGATCTACATCGCCGACCCCAATCCGCCGACACCGGTCAACACACCGTCCAATCCTCCGAACCTTGCCAACTTCCTGGCGGATGGCTACGGCGGCTTCGCGCAGGCACTGGCCCCCAACACCGAAGTGCGCATGATCCCCGCGGTTCCCGGCGAGACGGGCACGACACCGCCTCCCGGCGGACCGAACAGCGGCATCACCCTGCCCAAACCCGCTACCTGGCCTGAAGATGGCCGCCCCGGCGGCATCCCCGACTGGAGCTGGGTAGGCCCTGAGTGGGTCATGATCGGCAACGAGGGGGGCTTCCTGCCCCAGCCGGTGGTTCTTCCGAACCAGCCCGTTACCTGGAACAACGACGTCACCACCTTTAACGCCGGCAACGTCAATGGCGGCTCACTCCTGCTCGGACCGGCCGAAAGAGCGGATGTCATCGTCGACTTCTCCCAATATGCCGGGCAGACCCTGATCGTCTACAATGACGCTCCGGCTCCCTGGCCCGCCCTCGACCCGCATTACGACTACTACACCGACGCGCCGGACAACCGCGACATGGGGGGCGCCGACACCACCCCCATCGGTTTCGGCCCTAACACCCGTACCATCATGCAGATCAAAGTCGGCTCTACCGGCGCCCAAACCTTCAACATGGCCAACCTGGAAGAAGCCTTTGATCCCACCAATGGCGACCCCGGCGTCTTCAGGGATTCCCATGACCCCCTCATTGTGGGCCAGGGCAACCTGAACCCCACGGGCGATCCGGCCATGTATGAAGCCTTCGTGTTCGATGGCACCGACTTCAGCGCCATCAACGACATCTACAACCACACCTTCCCCACCAAGTGGCCCAACTGGGGTATCGCCCAGATCAACGATACCGAGATCAGCTTCATGGACCCGACCACCAAAACCCTCGTGCAGAATGTCCCCCTTGAAGCGAAGGCCATTCAGGACGAGCAGGGTGAAACCTTCGACGAGTTCGGGCGCATGAGAGCAGGCCTGGGCCTCACCGTTGACGAGCCAGGCGCGGGCAAGGTCAACTTCATCGTGCAGACCTTCAGCGACCCCTCGACCGAGATCCTGGCCGAAGACGGCATCCAGGTCTGGAAGATCACCCACAACGGCGTCGACACCCACCCTGTTCACTTCCACCTGTTCGACGTACAGGTTCTTAACCGTGTCGGCTGGGACGGCTTCCTCCGTCTGCCCGACCCCACCGAGATCGGCTGGAAAGATACCGTTCGCATCAGCCCTCTCGAAGACACCATCGTTGCCATAAAACCAGTCACCCCGGCGGTCCCCTTCGGTATTCCCGAGAGCATCCGTCCTCTGAACCCGGCTACGGCTATCGGCGATCCGACCCACCTCTCCACGATCGATCCCAACACCGGCGAGGCCTGGTCTGAACTTAACCTCAACCGCATCCTGAACTTCGACTGGGAATACGTCTGGCACTGCCATATCCTCAGTCATGAAGAGAATGACATGATGCGGCCGATGAGCTTCCTGTTTACGGAAAGTCTGCCGGATGCACCGACTAACGTGGTGGCAACGGTCAATGGTGCCCAAGTCGATCTGACATGGGAGGATCCCACACCTGTTGATTTTGTGACCCGAACAAACTTCGGAAATCCGAAGAATGAAATTGGCTTTAAGATCGAAAGATCGTCTGACGGTGGGGTATCGTGGGAGCAAGCAGGCACTGCCATGGCAAATGCCACCACCTTCACCGACGAAACCGGTACTTCAGCTCACATTTACAGGGTTTATGCCTACAATGCTGAAGGACTTGGCACCATTGCCTCAACCCAATTTGCACTGGCAAGTCCGAACGGTGGTGAAACACTAACCGGTGCCTCCGTCAGTCCGATTAGCTGGACTGCCAAAACAGGGGCTACTGCATACAACGTGTACTACTCGACCGATAGTGGAACCACCTGGAATTACATTGCGGCCGTTGGTGCAGTCACTAGCTACGACTGGACAGTACCCAACATTAGCACTACGACCGCAAGAGTTCGTATCTCGGCATTTAATGGGTCAGCTTACCTTGGGTTAGATGCCTCGGATGCGGATTTCTCAATCACGCCGGGAACACTACCGGGTACGGTTATTAGTCCGAACGGTGGCGAAACCCTAACTGGTGCCTCCGTCAGTCAGATTAGCTGGACTGCCAAAACAGGGGCTACTGCATACAACGTGTACTACTCGACCGATAGTGGAACCACCTGGAATTACATTGCGGCCGTTGGTGCAGTCACAAGCTACGACTGGACAGTACCAAACATTAGCACTACGACCGCAAGAGTTCGTATCTCGGCATTTAATGGGTCAGCTTACCTTGGGTTAGATGCCTCGGATGCGGATTTCTCAATCACGCCGGGAACACTACCGGGTACGGTTATCAGTCCGAACGGTGGCGAAACCCTAACTGGTGCCTCCGTCAGTCCGATTAGCTGGACTGCCAAAACAGGGGCTACTGCATACAACGTGTACTACTCGACCGATAGTGGAACCACTTGGAATTACATCGCGGCCGTTGGTGCAGTCACAAGCTACGACTGGACAGTACCAAACATTAGCACTACGACCGCAAGAGTCCGTGTCTCGGCATTCAATGGGTCAGCTTACCTTGGGTTAGATGCCTCGGATGCGGATTTCTCAATCACGCCGGGAACACTACCGGGTACGGTTATCAGTCCGAACGGTGGCGAAACTCTAACCGGTGGAGCTGTCAGTCAGATAACTTGGGCAGCCAAAACTGGAGCCACCTCTTACAACGTGTACTACTCGACCGATAGTGGAACCACCTGGACCTACGTCACGGCCGTTGGTGCAGTCACAAGCTACGACTGGACAGTACCCAACATTAGCACGACGACTGCAAGAGTCCGTATCTCGGCATTTAATGGGTCAGCTTACCTTGGGTTAGATGCCTCGGATGCGGATTTCTCAATCACAGCAAACTAAGGAATAATTGCCAATTAGCAAATGAGGCCCAGGCAGATTATGCCTGGGCCTCATTTTTTTGGCTCGCGAACAGTCATGAGCATTTATGATGACAATAAAGTACCTGCAAATCGCTTTTTTGTGTTCGGGTCACCACTGTCGTGAAAATTCATTAGTGGAACACAATCTCTGGAAATTCCTTGAAAAAATGTCTTTTTATTGCAGTTAGTTTAATTTATCGCATAGTTTTTTTCAAAAAATACTTAAAATCCAAAACCAGCTTTTTGAAATTAGAATTTATATTTTTATTTTGCTTAAATGTGGCACCCGTGCCCGATTTATCAAATAGCCAAAAAATATTCAATCCTTCTTGTGCAATAATCCACTGACCATTATATTCATTAAAATCATTCTCATCAAAAGACCAAAGATGATTCTTGTCTGGACGACGATTTTTGTAAGGAGTTGACACAATAAGAAGTTTTTCTGCAGCTTCATATATGGTTTTAAAAGCTTTATTTGGATTTGGTAAATGCTCTAAAGTTTGAAGGCAAATAACGCAATCGAAAGTTTGGGAAAATTTTTGAGTCATCAGATCATGGACAAAAAAATGGGTATTCGAAATTTTTTTATTATTTCTACATGTTTCAATCGCCTGGGAAGAGAAATCGCAAGCATAAATTTCTGAAATATTGTTGCAGTTTTCCTTCAAAAATATTTCACCGTCCCCGAGGCCACAACCAACATCAAGAAGAGTGCCGAAAAAGTTAGAAAGTTCAAAAACTTGCGCGAGAAACCTGTAATCTTTATCTCGCCACGATTCTCCTTTTTCACTAAAAAATTGATTCCATTCTTTTTGACTATAATCTAAGCTCTCAACAACTCTAATCATATAAGGCCTTAATTTTTAATTGTTATCCTCTGATTGACTGAATAATAACGACATTATTTAAATTCTGTAATGCGTTTTAATATGCCATAAATATTATTTTGTCTATTTACAATTAATATCATATTTAGTTTTTGTCATTTAAATTTATTTATTATCATATTTAACATTATTTTTAAAAATAAGAATTGTCCCCAAATATGCTAGGTCTGAAACAACTAACAAAATACTATATGCTATTTGCCCTTTTATACCAAATGAAGATGACAATGAAACCATCGAAATATAAACAATAATATATCCAGCTATAGAGAAATTTACAGATTTTATATTGTATGTCGAGTATGCATTAGCTCTTTCAATCATTGCAAACATACTAATCCAGACTGAAAAACTTAGAATTAAAACAGCATAAAAACTGTAAATCTTAATGCCAGATAGCATTAAAATGCCTATAGATATTACTATACAGGTAAATTGGCAGACCGTAGCAACGACAGTTTTATTTTTGGTTGAAATACTTTTTATCTTATTAAGTGTATTCCTATGGTTAAGCAAACCCTCTATAGTTCGGAGTTGGCCTATTGTAAACTGTAGTCCTCGATAGGCCAGGAAAAAAGCCCCTAACACCTCTTTGTCTTTGAAGAAAACATTTGCAAGAATAGGCGTTAGGTTGTTACCACCCCTTTTAAGGGTGATCCCTAAATAATAGGGCAGGTATGAGTGCATATCCCCTGTCAACTGTTTCCAAGAAGATCTATTGATACTGTTTTTAAATGCTTTGCGCTCAGTTCCATTTTTTGCAAACCAAATAGATTGGGTTAATATTGTGGAAATGGTTAAGGATGCCCACACTGCCACTGGCGGTGGAGTAGAAAGCAAGAACAATAAATACAATAGGGTTAATCGTAATACTGCGCCCCTGAATTCAATCAAAAAATATTCCGACAGGTGACCAGATGATTGAAGTTTAATATCAATGTATTTTTTTATAGCGATTGAACTAACATAAAGGATTATCCATAAATTATTTGTATAAAATATTCCGAGGAATTTATAAGCAACATATGTTGCTATCATTAATATTAAAAATGAAATAACTGCTAAAAAAGCGAGTCCTTGGTATCTTGTGGGGTCATCCTGGACCTTAAATAAAATATAGTTAGTCGGGACGATTTCTAACAATATTGTCAATATTGAAATATACGAAAGATCAACTATTAGACCAGCATAAATTTCGGAACCGAAAAAACGTACAATTAGGACTGTACATAGCATGTTTATGCCAGCAGTCGCTAAGTTTATCGATGAGTTTGTAAATATTTTTAGCTTAATTGACATTCAGAAGAAATAATATTTAAAAATAAAATATAAGTTAATTATTCAAGATTTTAGACTTCTGTACTTATCTAAAAAAAGTTGTACGACACCAAGTGATATTCGCAAAACAAGACTGAAATATTTAAACTTTGATAAAATTAATATATAATTACATTCGTTTAAATATTTGAAACCTTTTCGTGAATTCCAAGAGACCTGGTGATCAACATCCATTGTTTTTTGGATGCCCTTTATCTTTTTCCAATATGTGCCCGTATCATAAATAACTGGTAATTTTGATTTGGAGACAAATTGATGAAACTTGTAAGCATTTTGTGCTGAGAGGATTACATCAGGGATTAGATGCCTGATTTGTTTTTCAGGGTCATAGTTTGAATCAAGCAAGGCAGAAGTTTTTCTTGCCCAATCCCCATTTATAAAACAAGGATTTAAACTAAATCCACTATTTAAGACTTTGAATTGATGTCTTTTTGGCAATTTAATTTGAATTAAATTATTTACTTTAAGGGTATTTTCTACATCATTTTTTTTTATATTAGCAAGGCAAATCCAATCATCCTCAAGATTAAATATATAATTCGTACATGAATTGGACCATGACCATTTAACTGCGTTTGAAAAATTTCCTTTTTTAGAAAATCGAATTATCCCATTATTGAAATACTTTTTGCAAATTGATAAAAACTTTTCTGAATCTGGAGAAGTCGGAACTGGATCCACATTAATAATTAATCTTTTATTTGGCCATTGTGATAAGAGATTTCTTGAAAAAGACTCTAAAGTAACTTCTAGCAAATCAGGTCTATTAATTGATACAACACATACATCTAGGTCATCACATTTGGGCAATTTTCCCCAAATATATATATTATGATCGCTTTTGAATATTGGATTGTCAATGTCCTGCATTTAAGATTGTTCCTTTGTTATTTTTATTTTGGAGTGCGTTGACTTTCTTATCCAATAAATTTTTATTTTTTTTAATTTTAATCTT
Organism: Desulfuromonas sp. KJ2020; assembly: GCF_024197615.1. Lineage (NCBI taxonomy): Bacteria > Pseudomonadati > Thermodesulfobacteriota > Desulfuromonadia > Desulfuromonadales > Desulfuromonadaceae > Desulfuromonas > Desulfuromonas sp. KJ2020. The sequence goes on along the minus strand of NZ_JAKUKE010000003.1, from coordinate 433,674 downwards.
ATATTATCTTAACCCATATATTAATTTCGACGCGGAACACCGACTTTTTCCGGCTGGAATTCCGGAACTATTTCAGCGAGTTTAGCCACAATGCCATGCAAGTCGATTTGCCTCTGCAATTGGTAAAGCTCTTCTAATTGGTGCTCTAAATGGGCGCGATCATGAACCTTGGATTCGGCCACCATGATCTTTTCATGGGTAGTGGGCTTGACCCCTTCACCAGCGATCAGCAGCTCTTCGTGAAGCTTTTCACCGGGGCGCAGACCGCTAAAGACAATGTCGATATCTTCATAGGGAATAAATCCCGACAACCGAATGAGTTCCTCCGCCAGCGAAACAATTTTAACCGGCTCTCCCATGTCCAGAAGGTAAATCTCCCCCCCCTGCCCCATACTACCGGCCTGTAGCACCAATTGGGTGGCTTCCGGGATGGTCATGAAAAAGCGGGTAATATCCGGATGGGTCACCGTCACAGGTCCACCGGCGGCGATCTGCTTTTTAAAAGTCGGCACCACGCTGCCAGCACTCCCTAGAACATTACCAAACCGCACCGTAACAAAACGCGTCTTGCTGGTGCGCGACAAAGCCTGTACAAACAGCTCCGCCGCCCGCTTAGTCGCCCCCATGACATTGGTCGGGTTTACCGCCTTATCGGTGGAAATCATCACAAAACACTCCACGCCACAGGCATCGGCGGTCTCGGCCACAATGCGGCTGCCCCGCACATTGTTATTGGCGGCTTCGGCGGGGTTATGCTCCATCATCGGCACGTGCTTGTAGGCTGCGGCATGGAAAACCACCTGCGGCTGCACCTCATCAAAAATCCCTTCGACCCGCGCCCGGTCCCGCACATCACCGATAATAGCCGTGTGACGCAAGCCGGGATAGAGCTCCGCCAGCTCGTTGTGGATGGCGAACAGCGGACTTTCGGCATGATCATAAAGCACAAGGCGCTGGGGATTGAAACGGCTGACTTGGCGACAGATCTCGCTACCGATACTACCAGCCGCCCCCGTGACCAATACCCGCTTACCCTCTAGGAAAGCCCGAATGCGATCGACATCCAGCCGAACCGGTTCCCGCCCGAGGAGATCGTCTAGGGAGACATCGCGAACCTGGCTGATCGAGACGGTACCGTCGATCAACGACCCCATCCCCGGCAAGGTCCTGAATCGAAGGCCTAACGCCTCGCAGTGCTTGACGATGACCTGCATCTGTTTACCCGTGGCTGAAGGAATGGCAATAATCACCTCTTCGGCCCCAGTGCGTTGGACTATCGCTTCTAACTGGGCCAGAGTGCCCCACACCTTAAATCCGATGAAACTCCGGCCCTGCTTGTCGGGATCATCATCCACAAAGCCACGCACCAAATAATTCAGATCCGGGTTCTGCCGCATCTCCTTAGCGATGGTTTGCCCGGCTGAGCCGGCCCCTATAATCAAGATGCGCTTACGCTGCCCTGTTTTTCTTTTCAACAGCGGCAAATAGTCTTCACGGGCAGCGCGGGTCAAAAAGCGCAAACCCGCCATGGCGCTGAAACAGATAAACCCGTCAAGAATAAGAACGGAACGCGGAATGCCCTCAAGCCTGTGAAAAAAAACGACGTACAGAATAAAAACGACAGAGGCGATCAGGTTGGCGCGGGCCAAATCGACCACATCGGCAATGGAGACATAACGCCACCAACCGTGTGAAACCTTTTGCCACCAGAAAATGCCAAGCTTGATAACCAGCAGGGCGGGTACCAACTTCAGATACAGCGACCAGTTGACCCGCTGCCAATCCAAATCGAAACGCAACAGAAAAGCAAGCGACAAAGATCCAACAATGGTCACCGCTTTCAGGACAAAAATAAACACAATCCGGTATTTATGTCCCAATTTTTTCCAGCTATCCATCATGGATACATCAATCTAAGTAATTGTGTTTTAAGTATGTGCCCGGTTTGTACTGAAAAAACCATCAGCCGCCCCGCACCCTGTCACCAGAACCTTTTCCAAAAACAGTCTGGATAATAAAGAGAAAATACCGGCGAACAGTCAGCTCGCGAATCATACGTGCATCAGTCTCGGCAAGAAGTTGCGGCGTTGACATGTCGATGCCACTTACCTGTGCCAGCCCTGTAATACCAGGACGTGCGTCAAAGACACCGCGATTGTTGCGTGCTTCAATCAACTCTGCCTGGTTGAACAGACAAGGCCGCGGACCGACCAAACTCATCTCGCCTTTGAGCACATTCCATAACTGGGGCAACTCATCAAGCTTGGACCGCCGTAGAAAATTGCCGAGGGGAGTAATGGCGGAAGCATTGGCTAAATGACTTGGCACCGACGCAGTCCCCACTTTCATAGTCCGAAATTTCACGAGCACGAAAGGTTTTTTGTTTCTGCCGACACGCTGTTGGCGAAAAACAGGTGAGCCCGTATCGAAAAATCCAATCAGAGTGATGACTGCAAGCAATGGCAAACCAACAAGCAAACCAAGGGTCGAAAACAGTACGTCAAAAAAACGCAAAAGAAACCACTTCATAAATAAGTTGTGTCCTTAAAACATCAAAAAGTCTTTTTCTGAGCCAAGTTTAGCTTTTCTCATGTGCCTCGGACCGTGTTCCACAAACTGCCCTTCTCAACCCCTCATCCACACTCAGCGGCGGAGACCAGCCCAGCACCTCCCGGGCCTTGGAGATATCCACCTGAAGGTTTCCGCATAGGCGTTGTGCCATGGCTTGCTTACCTAGCATTCGGGCACCGCACTTGAGTAACCACTCAGGCATCGGAAACAGACGCGCAGGTTTACTCATGGCCTTTCCGGCGCGACGTAGCAATTCGGTGGTGGAAAGATTTTCCCCGTCGGCGACAAGAAAAGTCTCGTTACCAGCTGCGGGATGAGCGATGCAGGTAATGATGAAATCGACGAGGTTGTCGATAGCGATCAAACTCCGTTGGTTGTGAATGGTTCCGAGGGGAAGCGGGATGCCCTTGTGTACCCAACGTTGCATGTTACCAAAATTCCCCTTAGCGCAGGGGCCATAGACAAGGGGCGGGCGGATGATAACAACTTCCATATCGGATTCTTCAGCCAACCGGCGCATGCCCATTTCTGCCTCAAGCTTAGTGATGCCGTAAGGTCCCTGAGGACGGGTTTCATCCTTTTCGGTGAAAGGTTGGCCAGCAGCAGTTTCTTCGCCGATAACTTTGACGGTGCTGAGAAAGATAAAGCGCTCAACACCGGCGACGGCGGCTTGCCGTGCAAGGTTAAGAGTCCCAGCAACATTAACTCGCCGGAATTCGGTCAGTTGGTCATTGACGTTGGCATTCATGACATTAACACAAGCGGCCAAATGGATGACGGCGGAGACGCCCATCAGGGCGTCCCCCCAAGGTGTTTCAGAGCTGATATCGCCGACAACGACAGAATTTCCATCTTGGGATTCTTCACGAATGGCGCAGCGTAGGTCATATCCATCGGCCATCAAACGGGCGCAAACCCGAGAACCAACGAACCCTGTTGCACCGGTAAGCAAGATCGTTTTCTTCCCTCCAAAAGCCATCAATTCCCCATATTGCTTTCTCCAGCACCTACCTGGCTAGCATTTCTCGATAAAGTGCCAAGGTCTTCTCAATAACGATCTCCTGAGAAAATTCTTTCTCCACAATTTTGCGACCTGTCGCGCCCATTCGCTGACATAGATCGGAGTCCAATATCAGAGTTTTGAGTGCTTCGGCCAAGGCAGCAGGTTTTTTTGGCGGAACCAAAAGGCCATTTTTGCAGTGACGAACAATTTCGCGGCACCCAGGCACATCGGTTGCGACAATCGGTTTTCCACAAGAGGCGGCCTCCAATAGAACCTTGGGTAGCCCCTCGCGATATGATGGCAAACAAACAATATTGGCTTTTAAGAAAACGGACTGCATGTCATTGTGGTACCCCCACCATTCAATGTCGCCTTCAGCTATCCACTCATCAATTTGCGAATAAGAAATTGCTGCGGGGTTTTCAGGGTCACTATCACCGACTAGAACAAACCTTGCTTCAAGCCCCTCGCGCCGCAAAATCTTGGCCGCTTTAACAAATTCACCTACACCCTTATCCCACAATAGCCTGGACGCCATAACAATAGTCGGTGGACCAGCAACTTCTGGACCGGGTGAAAATTCCGTAGTATCAACACCGGCTCCACGAATTAGTGCGATTTTCCCAGATTCGATCAAATGCGAATCAGTGAAAAGCGCAACATCATCACGATTTTGAAGAATAAGCCGATGATTAGGCCGATTGAGAAGCATTCGATATGAGATAGAGACAAGAGGACGTAAAATCCTGGCTTTAATTGTGTTAGAGGTAAACACAAAGCCCATGCCCGCCATGGCATTCACCACATTCCTACAACCGGCAAGGCGGGCCGCAATGGATCCATAAAGAACCGGCTTCAAAGCAACATGGTGGAGTATATCTGGCTTTTCTTTTTGATAAACACCTGCAAGTTGCTTGATAAAACTGACTTCATGGAAGGGATTCTGACTACGACGCACCATTGTGCTGGGGATGAGGCGTAACCCTGCATTTGTGATTATAGGCTCATGATTTTGAACACGCGTAAGGACCGCTACATCATAACCTGCATCTTTTGCAGCAATAGCAAGGGACAAGCGGTGACTGCAGAAATACCAGTCTTCGGTAATAAAAAAAAGAATTTTGGGGGCTGGACTCAATTGTTTTATCTGCACTAGTTATTAGCCTTCATAACTGAAAGGGAATATGAGCGTAGTCTTTGGGAGCCTCTAATCATGTTAAGTTTATGAGCCAAAAAAAAGGGGAGAAGAAAAACAAACCAGAACAATGCATTATTCAGGTTATTATGCCCAAGTGAAAAGAAGACCATTCCTCCCCATATCGGCGGAAGAAACGAAAAAATATGTAGAAAACTAGTCAGCAATAATCTCACCCCATATAATGTCAATGCAATAGCCGTGGCGAAAGCTACCCATCCGAGTTCGGCAAGCACTCTTAAAAAATCGTTATGTGTAACGCGTCTAGTTTGTCCAGAAAGATCTATTACACCGCTAGTGGTCACCACCTGTTCAGAAAAAGAACTATAATTCCCGAATTCACTAATAAATCGGCCCCAGCCAATGCCAGTGAATGGGTGGGAACTTGCCATTCGAAGTGCAATTTTTGCAAACACAATGCGCTCGGCATCACTCGCTGCGGTTTGATCTATATCGGAAAAACGAGTCATACCAGAGTAAACGACTGATGTCGTCATAATCAAAAAGGCCAAGAGAAGAATGATTTGTTTATCAAAACGTTTTTGTTTGTAAATCTGCCAGAGGAAATAAAAAAACGGGAAGGCGATCGCGCTGCGCGATCCACTGGCAACTAGCATTACCAGAATCAATATTAAAGCTAAATTCCTTTGAAAACCTTTGAAACATGCTGCAACAGCACAGAACCCCACTCCGAGGAACAATCCAAAGTAATTAGGATTACTGAATGTTGTTTCGATTCGCCTGCCGGGATCAGCAACAAACTCAAGGCATCCCGCAATGGACAAAATAACAGCGAGCGTTGCTATATATTGAAAGATTTTTTCTACATCAGAACTGGATCTAAGTGCAGAAAATAAATAGCTGGTGACCCCCACACAAACAATAAAATTGATAATTTGCGACTTGGCATCTTCATCGATTGGTGCTGAAACAAAGGATGTCCCAATAAACAAAAGAAACACAAACAGAAATTTATTAATCCACCCAAGTCGACCTTTTAAGATTGCTGGTCCAACAAAAAGGGCAATTAAAATCAACTGTATAAGCTGATGCAGTTCGCGATAAACAAAACTAAAATTTGAAGAAAGTCCTACATAACTGGCTAAAAAAAGAGCCGCACCAATCATTGTATATTTCTTTTTAAACCGAAAAGAAAATATAACCCAAGAAATGAATATGATTGAGGGAAGTATTAATTTAATAAATTCGTGATTCATCTCATACCACTATTAAACAAGCTTCTATACAAATCGGCATGAGCAAGACACATATGGTCAAGACTAAAACCTGCAATAACCTTATTACGAAGACGGATCCCACGCCTGCGTGCTTCCGCATAATTTTCGAGTATGTCATCGAGCGCATGACATAGTTCTGACGGATCTACCAAATAACCACATTCATCGCCGAGCAAATCTGGTATAGCCCCAACGGGGGGGGCGACAACCGGCAATGCAACCGCGCCAGCCTCAAGAATTGCCATAGGCAAGCCTTCCCAAAGTGATGCCATAACAAAACAATCTGCCTCTTCAAGCAATTTTGTCACATCCCGTCGAATGCCCAGCAGGCGTACCCGGTCCTCAAGATGAAATTTCGCAATTTCCCGTTCAACATCAGGTCGTAAAAAACCATCACCCGCAATCCAGAGTTCACATTCTTTTTGCTTCATCGCTGCAAATGAACGAATCAGCCCAATCGGATTTTTTGCCGGCTCAAGGCGTCCAACAAAAAGAAATACTTTCCGCTCTTTCATCATCCCGTTGCTGTTCACCCAGTCTGGGTCTACTGACACGCCGTTAGGAATCACAACCGTTTTCGTCGCATTCATTTCAGGATGTTGCCCCGGAATAAAGATCACGTCAGCAGCGCGCAAAAACTTGCTCATGCAAATCACCAGACGCCGCAGGAATGAAAATCCTTTACTATTGTGGCTGGTAAAAACCACTTTAGGATAAAAAGTTACAATTTTGCTGACTAAGGCGAGACTGAGTGCGTGAAACATGTGGGCATGGATAAGCGAAATATGTTCACAACGAATAATCTTTATAAATGCGGCGGTCGCCTTGATAACTGACCATGGGTTTTTAGACATTTCCATACAGTAGACAGGGAAATTAACATGGGGATATTGCGCCAGAATGCTTCGATCATTTTTTAACGAAACAACCACAGTGCGGATCCCTTGCGCAGAAAGGCGACCAGCCATTTCCATGACCACCCGCTCAGCACCACCCACCCCCAGCCCTGTAACCAACTGCAAAATGGTCATTTTTTCTCGCGAAGAGTCAATTTTGGTTTGTGTGTGCATCAACTTTCATCCATTCGGTAATCTGCTTCGCCACTGCTGGCCAACTATAATTTTTGGCCTGCGCTCTATTGTGGCCAGATATCTCATCCAACAAACCGCTATCAAGCAGTTCACGTATTTTCAATACATAATCGTTCGGCTGAAATCCATCAACGACATAACCATTTTGCCCAGACTTAAGCAGAGAATCATAGTTATTAGAGCGTGAAGTAACGATTGCTAGACCGCAAGCCATAGCTTCAAGAAGTGCAGTAGGGGTTCCCTCGGTGAAGGAGGTAAGCAGAAAAACGCGTGACCTGCACAGAGCGCGGGCAACGTCTGCCGACTCAAGTTGCCCGGCAAAGGTAACATTCGTGATGCCTCTCCGTAGGCAATCGGCTTCAATTGCAGCTCTTTGTGGGCCATCTCCAACCATCAGGAAGGTATACTCCGGCATTTTTTCAGCGATCTGTATTACGAGTTCAAAATTTTTAACCGGGACAAAACTACCGACACTTATGACATCAAAAGTGCGTTTCGGCTGATTTTTTGCAGAAAGAAAATCTGAATCTATGCCACTATGTTGCCAATAAACAGGCTTGGTAGTTAAAGTGTCTATATAGGCTGCATCAAGAGAACCTGTTGCATAGACCATGTTATAACCAGTAAAGCTAAAACGATACAGGCCTCCCCATATGCCGCGGCGAGCAGTGCCGTGCATGCTCGCAATCTGCTTTTTTGGATGTACAAAATATGCAACCAAACGGCCTAGAAGAAAGGCGCTCCAGTCCCCATGCACGTGCACAACATCATAGCTTCTCTTTTCTCCAACCAATTTAATGATCAACCCACAATAAAACAGTAAATCTCGCAAGGAACAGGGTTTAATTTTACGTAGATTAATTCTTCCCAACACGTGAATATCAGTAGGCAAAGTGACATCGCCTTGATTGAAGGCAAGTGTCACTTCACAATTGAGTTTTCGCTGCTCCTCAGTGAGGCGAAGAATGTGCTTCTCCATTCCCCCTGGTAAGGGCGGGAGAAAAGGATAGATCCTTAAAATCCTCACTCCGCCTCCAGCCTCATGGCCTTGATCGCTGACCGATATTGGTCGAAAACATGGTTCCACTCAAAATAAGTTTCGATCGTCTCTCGTGCGGCAACTCCCAGCCTTTTACGAAGGTTCTCTGACGTAGCCAGCACTCTGATTGAATTTACGAGGCCGACAGTGTAGGGCTTGTCAATCACAAGGGCGTTCGCCCTGTCACACAACACCCCTTTTATAAAACCAACTCGGGTTGCAACCACGGGTAATCCTGCCGCCATTGCTTCTAGTATGGCTCTTGAAACACCCTCAGACAATGAGTAGTGAACATAAATATCTTGTTTCGGTAGAAGTGATGCTAAGGATTTATGATCAAGGCTAACCATCTCGATTTGATCTCGAACATGCAAGAGTTCTGATATTGCCAAATATTCGTCTCTCAGTGGACCGGCACCAACTATAGTCAGACGGAAAGGGATATTTGATGCACACAAATCCTCAATAAGTGCGCCATGATTTTTATTTTTATAAAAATTACCGACGGTTATAATCCGAACGGTAGGACCAGCTTCATAAGACCTTTTGACATGATGAAATATCTCCAGGTCAACTCGATTGGGGATGACAACGACCTTCTTGTACGTTTCCGGGCCGTAAACTTGCAAAATATAATCACTCATATCCTCAGAAAGACTTCGAATTCTGGTTGCAGCCAAAAACGTCATGCGGGACAGGTGGCGATAGAGACCATGCTCTAACACACCTTTCCAGCCTGGCCGTGAGGGAGCAAAATAATGCGCACCGTGTAGCTCCACAAAGAGGGGGATTCTGAATAGTTTCGCGCAGCAGGCAGCTGCCAACCCACCCAAGACCGGGCATTGAGCGAGCATATGGGTTGGTCGATATCGGAAGACAAACCAGGGCAAGAACCAACTCAGGAAAAAGAAGGGCCACATGCGCTCCCCAAAAGCCGGAAGCAAATGCAGGTGAATCGAACCATCAACGCTATGCACGTAACGGTTCCTCTTCCCGCGCGCAACAATATGATACTCGTCAAAACCTTTAGCCAGCTCATGCCAAATACGTCGGGTGTGATGCTGCGCAGGAAAGGGCTCATAATGGTTGGCACTGATATGGAACAAACAAGTGCGCGTCATGCAAAAAGGACCTCATCGTACATGGCTGCAACGTTCTCTGTAGAAAAACGCTCAACATACATTTGGTTTTCATCGGACGTCCGCTGTCGCAACAAGGGGTCCGCAATCATCCCGGCTAGGCAACGAGCAAACGCCTCTGGATCATCCCTGGAAACAATAAGACTGGACTGAAGATTACCCATCAATTCGCGAGTCCCGCCGGCATCCGTCGAGACAATGGGCAGACCTGCTGCCATTGCCTCAATAACGACACGGGGAAAGCCTTCGTTATAGGTGGGGTGGAGGAATATATCCGCCACAGCATAAAGATGCTGAATCTCACGGTTTGGCACGCTGCCAAGGAAAATGCAGCGGTTGGCAACATCCAAACTTTGCACTTCAGCCTGGATTGCAGGCAGCTCCGGCCCGGTCCCGGCAATGATCACGGCGACACGATCCAATAGCCCACCATCACGTAAAGATTTTAAACAGGAAGGGAAATAAAGTTGGGTGCGCCTGACAGGCGAAAGGCGGTGAACCAGAAGCAAAACCAAGGTCCCCGGCTCAAAACCGTGTGCAGCCAGAAAAGCTGCTTTTTGATTTGAGCGATCAGCCGGTGGAGCAAAACGGCCAACATCAATGTCATTATAAAGCAGACGAATCTTTTCCTTATTTACACCGCCGACACGGGAATAGTAATCAACCATAAATTCAGGCCCGGTGACAAAATAATGAACGAAGCGGCGAGCCAGAGTGTTTGGCAGGTAAGTGCTCAAATACCATTTGATCTTTTTTAGGGATATCGGTTGCGCTGCATCGTATTCAATGGTGGTGCCGCTCTGCCAGAAGAAAACGGCACCGCCATAAATGCGGTGTGCCAAAGTCGCAACTAATGCAGCCGGTGCAGCGATGCGGATATATGTGCGATCGAACCCTTGTTGAATTAGGCGGATAATTACCCGGAACAATTCAGCAAAACGCAGGAGACCCTGCCTGTTTTGAAGCGCAATAACGCGTATATTTGGATGGGAAAAGGTTGGAATGGCATCAGCCTTTTCAATAACCAAAGCGATCTCTACGCCACGCTTAGCTAGAGAGTCAAGGAGACCCAGCACATGATGAAAATGTGACGAATCGTTAGGTGAGTAACTATTCAAAATGTAGATTAGTTTTTTTTGTTGCATTACCAATCTTTCTGTTTAAAAACTTTAGTATGCCCATAACGTTTATAAACAAATGGCTCGTCTTCTGCGCGTAACTTTTCAAATACATCCTGGTTTTGAGAAAGTGTCATTTAAGCTACGGTCAAAGATCTTTCGTATACCACCCTAACGCCTCGGCCAAACCGTCACAAATGGTGTGCGCCGGCCTGTACCCCAGCAATTCTTTGGCTTTGCCAACATCCGCCTGTGAGTGCAACACGTCCCCCACTCTAAAGTCCCGATGTACCGGCAGGACACTCTGCAAATCGGGCCTAGCCACAGCCAATCCGTCACGCAGCAGAGCGAATAGTTCCAGCAGGGTGGTGCGCGCATTAACAGCCACGTTGTAGACCTGGTTCACCGACTGCGGGTTCGTTGTCGTTGCTGCCAGCAGATTGGCCTGCACTGCGTTCTGCACATAACAGAAATCCCGACTGGTCTCCCCTGTGCCGTTAATATAAATCGTGTCGCCACGAAGGAGGGCCGCAATCCATTTGGGGATGACTGCTGCATAGGCACCGTCCGGATCCTGACGGGGACCGAACACGTTGAAATAGCGCAGGCCGATCGACTCCAGCCCATAACAGCGGGCAAAGACATCGGCATAGAGCTCGTTGACGAATTTGGTGACCGCATAGGGTGAAAGCGGCCGGCCGATCACATTTTCCACCTTTGGCAAGCCTGGGTGATCACCGTAGGTTGAACTGCTCGCCGCATAGACTACGCGCTTCACCCCTGCATCCCGTGCCGCCACCAGCATATGAAGTTGACCTGTCACATTACTGGCATGGGAGGTGAGAGGATCGTCGATGGACCGCGGCACCGAACCGAGCGCCGCTTGGTGCAGCACATAATCGACCCCGGTACAGGCATCCTGACAGGTTGACAGATCACGAATATCGCCTTCGATAAAGCGGAACCGTGCCCATTGCTCGTTGGTCACTAGGGAACGCACTTCATCCAGGTTGACCTTTTTGCCGGTGGAGAAGTTGTCCAGACCGACGACGCGCTGGTCGAGTTTGAGCAGCGTTTCGAGCAGGTTGGAGCCGATGAAGCCGGCGCAGCCGGTGACAAGCCAAACCTTTGGGGACTGTTGAAGATCAGTTTTTGCCTTTTCGTAAGCAGACAACAATTTTAAATTCCGATCTAAATCTTAATCGCACGCGGAAAAGGCGGATTTTATAGATTCCGTGGGATCCGCGTCTCATTAAGCTCTTGAAAAAGATTTAATCCTGCCTCTTGATCCTCAAAGACCCCAGTAGTGCAGTCCCTCGCTTTCCACCGCTTCCGGTGACAACACCGACTTCACATCGACTACGACCCCACACCCACCAGCGCCGCACAGATGCTTGAGGGCACCCGGCGTAAACTGTGTAAGGAACTGATCGTGGGCCACCGCCCACACCACCGCATCGACCGTTCCAATGGTCTCAAGATCCACCAGCTCCAATCCATATTCATGGCGAGCCTCATCGCTATCGGCCAGCGGGTCGGTCACCAAAACCTCGATTCCGTAATCCTGCAACTCCCGCACAATATCGATCACCTTGGAATTGCGGATATCGGGAACATTCTCTTTAAAAGTCAACCCCAGCACCACCGCCCGCGCGCCCTTGACAGCCTTCCCTGCCTTGATCATTTTCTTGACAGTATTCTCTGCCACGTATTTACCCATGCCATCGTTAATACGGCGGCCGGCGAGAATGACTTCGGGGTGATAACCGATGGCTTCGGCCTTATAGGTGAGATAATAGGGGTCAACACCAATACAGTGGCCGCCGACCAACCCGGGGGTGAACTTGAGAAAATTCCACTTGGTGCCAGCCGCAGCAAGCACGTCCATGGTGGGGATACCGAGCTTGCCGAAGATAATGGCTAATTCGTTCATGAGGGCGATGTTGAGGTCGCGCTGGGTATTTTCTATGACTTTGGCCGCCTCCGCCACCTTGATGCTGGAAGCCCGGTGCACGCCGGCAGCGACCACCATTTCGTAGACGCCTGCCACGGTGTCGAGGGTTTCGTCATCCTGGCCGGAGACCACCTTGATGATTTTGTCGACGGTGTGCACTTTGTCGCCGGGATTGATGCGTTCAGGCGAATAGCCCACCTTGAAATCGACCCCGCACTTAAGACCCGATTCGCCCTCGAGAATCGGCAAGCAGATTTCTTCGGTGACACCGGGATAGACGGTCGATTCAAAGACGATGATGGCGCCGGGTGTTAGGTGGCGGCCGATAGTGCGGGCGGCGGACTCGACGGGGCGCAGGTCGGGTTTTTTGTGGTCATCGATAGGCGTCGGCACGGTGACGATGAGGAAGGACGCCTCTTTAAGCCGAGCGGGGTCCAGCGTATAGTCGATGCGCGTCGCCGCCAGTTCGGCCGCAGTGAGTTCACCCGTGGCATCATGGCCGCGCTTGAGCTCGGTGATTTTCTTGGCGCTGATATCAAAACCGATAACCTCGGCTACTTTGCCGAAGGCCGCTGCCAGCGGCAGACCGACATAGCCCAAGCCAACGAGGGCGATTTTGGCTTCTTTACTGCGAATCTGCTCTACACTAACCACGTTGTTCCTCCTGTTATCGGTCCTCTAAAAAACTTGTGCCGCGGCCTGTGAGGTCTCTTCTGGCTGGCTGTTTCGAGCCAGGTAATCCTCGAGCGCCAGACGCTGAATGCAATTGGTCAGAGAGCTGTAAACCGCTTCGCGGCCACAATGGCTACGGCCATGACGCACGCAGCCATGGACGCAGTTTTCACAAACGGAAAGAATCATATTTCAACTCCACAATCTTTAAACCCATCAGCGTTCATCGGTGTGTATCAGCGGCTAAGTTGCTATTTCGTTCTTCCAGGCCGTGATTCAGGCCCAAGACGTCTGGGACGGCGGCGAGGATTCGCTGTGCTGAGTCAGGGCGATGGGAATCGCTGCCGAAGCAGTAATAAAACTGCCGCTGCTGCAACTGGCGAGCGCGCTGGGCGACGCTGCTGCCGTAATGGCCGGCAAAGCTGCCGATATTTCCCTGGAACAGGCACCCCTGCCGCTGCAGATCCCCGATCAGACTGTGGGCTCCCGCCTCGCCATCGCTGGTGGCACCAGAGAAGTAGGTCTTGACCTTGTGCAGCAGACCACTGCCGCTGGCGGGCAGCGCCAGGAAGCCGTAGCGCTCGGGGTGCGCGAAAAGTGGCGTCAACCCCTTGCGCACGATGGCAAAGATGGCCTCTTTGAGAGCATCACCCTCGGCCTGAGAGGGCGACTCGACCAGTACCATCCCCGTATCGCCTAACGGCTGCAGATCGGACAACAGGCGCGGGAAGTATTCGTCAAGATAATATTCCATGCCAGCGTGGAGCCGCAGGACGATGCCCTGGCGATCAAGTTCCTGTTGCAGAACGGCTACCGCCGCCTGTACGACTGACGGCGTATTGTCGTAGACGCCACGTATACAGTGGGGTGTGCAATAAATCTGCCGAAAGCCAGCCCCGACCAGCAGTCGGGCCAGTTCGACGGCCTCGGCCAGGTCCTGGCAGCCGTCATCGAGGCCGGGAAGCAAGTGGCAATGGTAGTCGATCATATCTGCCTGCCGGGCGACGCAGGTGCATCGCCGGTCCTTTCTCTCATTAGCCCGGGGGGAGTTGTATCAGGTGTGGGTGGGGTTAGCAACTCAGGAAATACCCTAGTCGCAGAAATGCAACACGCTATGGACGGGAGCTCAAAAAGAGTCTAAAAAGCAAGCCTTTGTATTCACAGGGATGAAGGGGATCATCCCTTTATCCCTTTCATCCCTGTAAAAATGCCTTTGACCTTGGTCGTCTATTTTTTCAGCAGCCGCTGCCACCAGCTTTTTTGCTGTTCGTTGTCGCTGTCCCCGTAGTAGCTGCCGTAATATCCCCCATAGTAGCCGCCGTAGTAACTGGCGCCCTTGGATGTTTTGTCATTGAGAACCAGGCCGGCTATGGGGGCCTGTACCTGATTCAACTGGTCTCGGAGCATGAGGGCGGTCTTCTGGTTGCTGCGACCAACCTCGAAGGTGACCAGGAGCAGGTCGGCCAGCGGGCTCAGTACGGTGGCGTCGGTGACGGCCAGCATGGGTGGCGCGTCAAGGATGATGTGGTCGTAGCGCTGGCGCAGGTCAGTGAGCAGCTGTGTCATGGCCGCCGAGGCAAGAAGTTCGGCGGGGTTGGGCGGCGTACTGCCGGAGCTCAGAAAGTCAACGCCTGGCGCGCCGGCCAGATTGACGGCGCTCTCGAAAGACTCATCCCCCACCAGCACTTCGGTGAGGCCGGGGGTACGATGCCCTTCAAAAAACTCGTGCAGAGCAGGCTTGCGCAGGTCGCAACCGATGATGAGCACACGGCCGCCGGTCTGCGCCAGGGTAACGGCCAGATTGGCGGAGATGGTCGTTTTACCTTCACCCGGGAAGGAACTGCTCACCATGAGGACCTGCTTGGTCTTGTGAATAGCGGAAAAATGGATGCCGGTGCGTAATGAGCGGAAGGCTTCGGCTGCTGGTGCCTTGGGATCGAGCTGACTGACCAGGGTATGACTGCGTGACTGCGACTCTTTGTCCCGACGCCCCAAAAAAGGAATGGTCACCAGAATAGGCAAACCCAGCAGGCGCTTGATCTGCTCGCTGTCCTTGAGCGTGTCGTCCATGTACTCAAGAAAGAAGGCGAGACCGACGCCGACCATGAGGCCGACGATAAGGCCGAGCAGCAGGTTCTTTTTCTTGTGCGGCTTCACGGGGCGGTCGGGGGCGATGGCCGGATCGATGACATCGATGTTGCTCATGGTGGAGGCTCGCAGGATGCGCGCTTCTTCGTGCTTCTGCAGCAAAAAGGTATAGATGTCGGCGTTGACTTTGGCCTGACGGGCCAGATGAGCCAACTGGCGCTCGGCTTCGGGCAATAGCTTCAGTTGCGCATCGTAGCGGCTGAGTTCGGCGCGCAGGGCTTCGTACTGCTGGGAGAGATCCTGCAGGTTGCTGCGATAGGTGGCCAACAACTTGCGCTGCACTTCGGCAATCTGCCCGAGTACGGCCTGCATAGCAGGGTGGGCTTCGGTGTACTCGATGGACAGGGCCTGTTTCTGCACTTCATATTCGGCCAATATCTGAGCCATGCCGGCGATGACGGGATCATCGGCCATGACGGCCGGCGCGTAATTCTCCCCTTTGGCGAGAGCATCGGCGAGGGATTCAATGGCGAACTCGACCTGCTTTTTACGCACGCTGATGGCCGCCATCTGTCCTTCGGCCTTGGCGAGGCGCTCGATCAGACTTTGGGCCTCGACATCGAGCTGGACGAGGCCAGAGGTGCTTTTGAATTGCTCCAGCTGTTTCTCCGCCGCATCGAGGTCCTGGCGCACGCTCTGCAGCTGCCCGGCGATGAATTCCAGCGACTTGCTGGCTTCCTGGGTTTTAAGGGTGACAGAGCGCTCGAGAAAGACCTGGGTCAGGGTATTGACAACATCCCGCGCCATGGTGGGGTCGGAATGGGTGTAGGCGAGGCGGATAATGTTGGTTTTTCGGCCAAGTTCACTGGCACGGATTGTTCCCCGCACGCCCTGCACCGTTGGGTTGAAAGCACGCTGGGTCAGGCGAAAGCTGTCGCCCTTTTCCCCGACCAGATCGGTGAGCAGCAACTCGAAACCGTCCCCCCGCAGCCTCTCACCGGCACGCCCCTGCCCGGCCACCTTACCATCGGCGTCTTTAACGACAAAGCTGCCGTCTCCGGCCAGTTCGATGCGGTACACCGGTTCTTCGGCCTCGCTGTGAAATTGCAGCAGGCGAAAATCGACCCCCTTGGATTTTTTATCCACCTGCCAGTCGAGGTGCAGACGGCGTACGACCTCTTCGACGTTGGTGCGGGACTTGAGTATCTCGATTTCTGACTCGATGGGGCTGCCCTGGCTGAGACCCAGATCACCCAGCAGGTCGACCTTGCCCTTTTCGTCGCGCACGTGCAGGGTACCGGAGGCCTCATAGATCGGGGTGGCGATGAAGGTATAGAGGGCCACAAGGGTGAAGACAGCGAAAAAAGCGGCGAGAAAAACGACTTTACGACGCAGCAGAATATGCAGGTAGTCGGACAGGTGAACTTCTTCTTCCTGCCAGGACAGGGCCATTTGCGGCAAGGTCGGTTTATCGGTGGACGGCATGGGTTCGATTCAATCCTTCAGCTGATTACAAGGCAATTAGAGGTATCAGTCTTCGCTCAGGAACTTGATGGAGACAAAGGGCTGCAGGACGGCGCTGACCGCCTGCAGGGAGGGCAGAATCTCCTGGATGGCCTGGTTCCAGTTGCCGACGGCGCTACGCGGCACATAGACAATATCTCCTTCGGTCAGAGGAAAGGGGAGCGACTCGCCGCGCATGACCCGATTCTGATCGACGACCATGAGCTCGCCGCGGGTAGCGGAGAGGGAGCGGATGATACGCACATACTCGGTATTGCCGCGGGTTTCGCCGATACCGGCGCTGGCCAGGGCCTGACTCAGGCTGAGGCGACCATTGGGCATGGGCACGGGACCGGGCTTGCTGACGGCACCGAAGACGAAGACGTTCTGGTTTTTGTCGTCAGGGACATAGATGGTATCGCCAGCTTTAAGCCAGACGTTCTGCTCAAGGGAGCCTTCACGCAGCAACTGGTAGATATCGACCGGCGCGGTAAGACCATCCCGGATAAGGCGGGCGCTGCGCAGGTTGGCGGTATCGAGCATGCCGCCGCCCAGGGCGAGGCCGTTGAGCAGGGTAAGAGGCCGATCCATGTAGTAGGTGCCGGCGCTCTTGAACTGACCGAGCAGATAGAGGGGATGACTCTTGTATTCAGCAATCTCCACAACTACCCAGGGTTCTTGCAGGTAGGCAGAAAAGGCCTGACGAAGCCGGCCCTCGATCTGGTCGAGGCTTAGACCGGAGACGGCTACCGAACCGACCAGGGGCAGGCGAATGAAACCGGAGCCGTCGACCCGGCTGCCAGCAACTCTGCTGCTGCCGCCACCGGCAAGACCGGGGCTGCTCAGATCGGGTTTGCCGTTGACATTGACCAGCAGCACGTCGCCGGGGCCGACCAGGTAGTCGACGGCAGTAGTGACCTCCGTTGGCAGGGTATCGACGACAACCTCCTCCCGTTCGAGCACGGGGGAGCCGCTGACGGCCAGCACAGTACCAGGCTCCAGGTCGGTAAAGGAGGCGCAACCGGCCAGCAGCGACACCAGAATAAAACCGATGAACTTACCAAATATCTTCATGGATTCCTCAATTTTTAGATCAAAGGGCTCAACTAAAAAGTCATTTCCAGACCAAGTCGAACAAGATGGCGGTGATCATCGGCGCCCTCGACAAAGTCGGCGTTTTCCACCCGATCGTAATAAAAATCAGCCGTCAGGGCGCTGGTGGCGCAGTGCTGCCAGCGCGCGGCCAAACCGGGTTGCAGGTGTTTCTCAATGGCCGCCCCGTTAAGGCGCGAGGTCTCACGCTCTTCATAATCGAAGGAAAAAGCCAGCTGCAAAGAGGGACTGACATACCAGTCGAGCTGAGCCAAGTAGTCGCGACTGTCCCCACCGACGTGGTGCCCCAGGATCTGATCTTCGTAGGTGTAGCCTGATTGATAGATGCTGTGTTGATACCAGACGGGACCACTGCCGAGACCGTTGCCCTTATAGTTGAGGTCGGCGTATTCGAGGCGCAGGGCCAGGCGCCCGTCCGCATCGAGACGCGGGAAATACAGCCCCGCTAGCAGGGCATTTTTGGTGGGCCAACGGTCGTGCTGATCTTCGCCTCCCCATTCGCCATAGAGCTCAGCCTGGGCCAGAAAGGGTATTTTAAGGCGCCAGTCGAAGCCGGCGATGGAGTTGCCGTTATCCTCTTCACCGGAAAACTTGTTGTCGCCGCCGAGGACGGTAATGAATTCTGGCAGGTCGATGGCAGGACGACCTTCACCGCCGAAAAGAGTGGTACGAAAGACGCCGAGCTCCAGCCAGGTCAGGGGTTTGAAATTAAGGCGGGCGCCGGCGAAGTAGGGCTCGGGCACGACACGATCGTTTTCCAGACGGCTCCAGAAGACATCGAAGCGAAAAGGGCCAAGGTATTCCAGAATCCAGGGCAACTGCAGGGGTACTGGATTGGTGAGGCGCAGCATATCGAGGGACTGCGCGTTGTTGGTCAGGATAAGGGAGCCGTGACGGCCCTGCCCCCACCATAGCGACTGGCGCCCGACGGAGATTTCCACGACGCCAAGTTGTGCGGCGACCCGGGTGTTAACCCAGTGCAGATCGGCTTCGTCCTCGCCAGCGACGACGACGGGCTGCCATTCGAACTGCAGGAAAGAACCGAGCCGGGCATCGCCCGACAGTCGCAATTCCCCATTGCTGCCCTTGGCGTAGTCGATGCCGTCATTGTTGGTGTTGAGAGAAAATTGATGGGCGTTGGTGCGCGGATAGCTGTTCTCATCACCGTGGCGGTTGAGATAGGCCAGATCAAGACGGCGCAGCGGTTTGAAGGTGCCCGACGGATTTGCGTCGCCGCGAACTTCGGCCATGGCCTCGGACAGTTCATTTTCGAGACGGCTCAGCAGTTCGGGCACCACGGCTGGCGTCGACCTCTCCGCTGCCGCCAGGGAGGCCTCCTGCACCTGGCGGGCCGCCTCATGACGGGTATAGGGTCGC
This sequence comes from Desulfuromonas sp. KJ2020, assembly GCF_024197615.1. NCBI lineage: Bacteria > Pseudomonadati > Thermodesulfobacteriota > Desulfuromonadia > Desulfuromonadales > Desulfuromonadaceae > Desulfuromonas > Desulfuromonas sp. KJ2020. The sequence goes on along the minus strand of NZ_JAKUKE010000003.1, from coordinate 414,573 downwards.
GTTCCCTGCAGGGACGACTCGATCAGCCCCAGGCCGGCGAGTTTGTCTAAAGCCGGATAGATCCAACTGTTCAAGGGGATGAGACTGGAAGCCGGCGCAGCCGAAACGGCAGGGGGAAACAGGAGAAGCAGCCCTAGGAACAGCAGAATGGCACGGAAAGACGATATCATAAGAGCCCGCCAATTATCCTTTATTTTTCAGGCACATAGACAAGAAAACTACTCATAAATACAAAACAAGTGTCGCAGAAGTCAACTTTTATATTGTTAACCTCGATTCATTGCCTCCCTGCGACCGCCCTGGCTTGGCCAAACCGGTAGACAGAATGCCACCCTCTCACAGCGCGCGACACGAGCATGGACCCTTTAATCATTAGCCGGCGGAGAGTTGTATAGCAGGCAGGGGTGATGTATGCAACTCAGGAAATCCCTGAACTGCAAGTTGCAGCATCTCCATAAACCTTAATCTTGGCATAACCGGGATGAAGAAGATCCTTTAACTTTCGTCCCCGTTAATTAACCCTTGCACGGCATATCAGGCCGATTCGAGCCGATCGCAAAATGGAATTCCGACCCGGCGAATGTGGTCTAACAAAGCGGAGTTATCGATGGTATGCAGCAGTGAAAGATCGACTTTCCAGGGAAGAAGAAGATCATCGATCCTGTTCTCGATGGCGCATAACTCCGTCAAACCCAAAGAGTCGGCGTCAAGACAAAGGTCGATATCGGAGCCGGGACGATAGGTTCCCAACGCCCGCGAACCATAAAGAATCACACGGTGAATCTGCGGGTGGTCTTTGAATATCCGGCAGAGGCTTTTTATCGCCTGGTCAGGTAACCCCGTATCGATCATGATGAAGCAATTTCCTGCATCCGCCGCAGGAAACACTGGAACAGGGGATGATAACGTACCTTTATCTTGTCGGAGATTTCCTCGGCGATCTTCTGATTATAGGTGTGTGAACTCTGATTTCGACTCTTGATCATCTCCATCCATCCTTCGCCATCGGCAACCAACCCCTTATTAAACGATTCGCGAATAGCGTCACGGGAACCGGTGATGGCGGGATTCCCCTGATAGACGAAATAGTCCTTCATGACGTTCCAGGCCAGTTCATGCGTGAATTCGAAGGCCTGGATTAGACCCTGTTTTTCAAGGTCCGACAGAGGACGCTGCCCAGCGAGCTCAACTGCTTTGGTCAACTGGTCGAGAGCCGTGGCGTAGTTAGCCAATCGTTGCTGCCAGCGAATGTCCTCAGATTTCATGATCTACCCCCATTTCGGGTATGTTAAAAAATAACCGCTGGTTTCCTCTAAGTCGAAAGGCTTGCCAGCCCTGTGCGTAAGGCAAATTTGGTCAACTCGGGCAGGCTATACAGGTCGAGCTTTTTCATCAGGTTGGCACGGTGAGTCTCGATGGTTTTGCTGCTAATGTCCAGGATGACTGAAATTTCCTTGACTCCCTTCCCTTCGGCGAGCAGCGCAAGAACCTGCTTTTCTCGGGGTGACAGCAGCTCGAGGGAAGGCAGGGGCTTGGGGACAAACCTGTCGGAGAGTTCTTCAAGATCGATTTCGGAGACGCGGGGGCTAAGAAAGAGATAGCCGCCGCGCACAGTCTCGATGGCCTGCACGAGCTCGGTGAAGGACTCTTCCTTGAGAACGTAGCCCTTGGCGCCGGCGCGGAAGGCCTCGCGCACCATGTCACTTTCGGCGTGGCCGGAGAGGATGATGACCAGGGACTCGGGGTTTTCGGCGACAATCTGCCGGGTGGCTTCGATGCCATGCAGCACGGGAATGGACATATCCATGACCACGATGTCGGGACGCAGCTCACCGGCCAGACGCACGGCGCTTTGCCCGTTGTTGGCGGTAGCGACGATCTCCGTCCCCTCATGGGCGGCGAAGAGGGCCCGCATGCACTCGTGGAAGACTTCGTGGTCGTCGACAAAGAGAATTCGTGTCTTGCTGTCCATGGCTCTATCCGAAGCCTGTGGCAGGCCTACTCCCACTCGATGGTCGCGGGGGGCTTGCTGGAAATATCATAAACGACGCGGTTGATGCCCTTGACCTCATTGATGATGCGGTTGCTGATGCGAGCCAGATCGGCATAAGGCATGGGATACCAGCCGGCGGTCATGAAATCCTTGGTTTCGACGGCACGCAGGGCCACCACGTACTCATAGGTACGGCCGTCGCCCATGACACCGACGCTCTTGACGGGCAGAAACACGGCGAAGGCCTGGCTGATCTTGTCGTAGTGCCCGCTGCTGTAGAGCTCTTCGATGTAGATGGCGTCGGCGCGGCGCAGAATGTCGGCGTACTCTTTTTTGACTTCGCCGAGAATACGCACCCCCAGGCCGGGTCCCGGGAAGGGATGACGCCAGACCATCTGTCGGGGCAGCCCCAACTCTTCGCCGATGGCGCGAACTTCATCCTTGAAGAGCTCGCGCAGAGGCTCCAGCAGCTGCAGCTTCATATAGTCGGGCAGGCCGCCGACGTTGTGATGGCTCTTGATATTGTGGGCCTTGCCCGTTTTCGCCCCGGCCGACTCGATGACGTCAGGGTAGATGGTTCCCTGGGCCAGCCATTTGGCATCGCTGAGCTTGCCGGCCTCTTCTTCAAAGATATCGACAAAAAGGCCGCCGATGATCTTGCGCTTGCGCTCGGGGTCGCTCACCCCGGCCAGGCCAGCGAGGAAGCGGTCCTCGGCATCGACGCGGATGACCTTGACGCCCATGTTCTCGGCGAATGTGGCCATGACCTGATCTCCCTCGCCCAGCCGCAGCAGGCCGTTGTCGACAAAGACGCAGGTGAGTTGCTCGCCTATGGCCCGATGGATGAGGGCGGCGGCCACGGAGGAATCGACGCCGCCGGAGAGACCGAGGATGACGCGGTCGCTGCCGACCTGTTCGCGGATGCGACTGATGGCGTCTTCGATGATGTGCCCGGGGGTCCAACTGCCGCTGCAGCCGCAGATTTTGCGTACGAAGGTATCGATGAGAATTTCGCCGCGGGGGGTGTGGTTGACCTCGGGGTGGAACTGAACGCCATACAACCGGCGGGCCACGTTCTGGATGGCGCACACCGGCGCGTTATCGGTGTGGGCGACGACCTCGAACCCCGCGGGGAGGCGCGAGACGTGGTCACCGTGGCTCATCCAGACGGGGCTGCTCCCTTCGACGAAAAAGCCGTCAAAGAGTGGGCCGGGCTGGCCCTGGCTGTGCAGATCGGCATGGCCGAATTCCCGCTTGCCCGCCGGCACCACCTCGCCGCCGAAATGACGGGACATCAGCTGCATACCGTAGCAGATGCCAAGAACGGGGACGCCCAGCTCGAACAGGGCTTCTTCCACGGCCGGCGCCCCCTGGTCGTAAACGGATTTGGGACCGCCGGAGAGAATGATCCCCTGGGGCGCGAAATCGCGGATGGCCTGCAGATCCATGTCGTAAGGATGCAGTTCGCAGTAGACATGGGCTTCACGCACCCGACGGGCGATAAGCTGCGTGTACTGGGAGCCAAAATCGAGAATAAGAATTTTTTCGCTATGGATATCGGACATGAGGACTCCGGCCTAACCCTGGCGCTCGACGCGGTAGTTGGGGGCTTCGTGGGTGATGGCCACGTCGTGGACGTGGGACTCGCGCAGGCCGGCGTTGGTAATGCGCACGAACTGGGCGTTCTGCTGCAGCTCCTTGAGGGTGCGGCAGCCGGTGTAGCCCATGCCGGCCCGCAGGCCGCCGAGCAGCTGGTGGATATTGGCCGAGAGGCTGCCGCGATAGGGCACGCGGCCTTCGATCCCTTCGGGGACGAGCTTGACTTCGCTCTCCACGTCGGCCTGGAAATAGCGGTCCTTGCTCCCCATCTTCATGGCGCCGAGGCTGCCCATGCCACGGTAAGCCTTATAGGTGCGCCCCTGGTACAGGATGGTTTCGCCCGGTGATTCGTCGGTACCGGCAAAGAGGGAGCCGATCATGATGATATCGGCACCAGCGGCGATAGCCTTGGGCAACTCGCCCGAATATTTGATGCCGCCGTCGGCGATGAGGGGGATGCCGGCCTTGTGCGCGACCTTGGCCACGTCGTTGATGGCCGTGATCTGCGGAACGCCGACGCCGGCCACCACGCGGGTGGTGCAGATGGAGCCCGGGCCGATACCCACCTTGATGCCGTCGGCGCCGGCCTTGATCAGGGCCTTGGCCGCCTCGGCGGTAGCGATGTTGCCGGCGATGAGCTGCAGGTCGGGATAGAGGCGCTTGGTGTCGACCACGGCCTCAAGAACCCCCTGTGAATGACCGTGAGCCGTGTCGATGATGACCACGTCGACCCCGGCTCGGATGAGGGCTTCGAGGCGCTCCTCGCGGTCGCCGCTGACGCCGATGGCGGCGCCGACGCGCAGGCGGCCGAACTCGTCCTTGCAGGCCATGGGGTATTTGCGGACCTTTTCGATATCCTTGATGGTGATCAAGCCTTTGAGAGCGTAGCTATCGTCGACCACCAGCAGCTTCTCGATGCGGTGTTCATGCAGGTGCTGCTTGGCTTCTTCCAGGGTGGTGCCGGGTGGCACGGTGACCAGCTTGTCCTTGGTCATGACGTTGGAGATAGGCTGGTCGAGTCTGGTCTCGAAACGCAGGTCGCGGTTGGTGAGAATACCGACGAGACGGCCGTCCTTGGTGATGGGGACCCCGGAGATACGGTACTTTTTCATGAGGTCGAGGGCTTCGTAGATCTTCTGATCGGGATGCATGGTGATGGGATCGACGATCATGCCGCTCTCCGACTTCTTGACCTGGTCGATTTCCAGCGCCTGCTCTTCCGGCGTCATATTTTTGTGGACGATGCCGAGTCCCCCTTCGCGCGCCATGCAGATGGCGGTGCGCGATTCGGTCACCGTATCCATGGCCGCCGACAGCAGCGGGATATTGAGCTTGATTTTCCGGGTCAGGCTGGTGGTCAGATCGACTTCTTTGGGCAAGACTTCCGAATGGGCGGGGACAAGCAAAACGTCGTCGAAGGTCAGGCCTTCACGTATATCCAGATCCTGCATCGCGATCTCCTTATTGTCGGTTGCTGGGAAAAACTTTTAATCGATGATGCTATGCAATCTCGGCGGTCCGAGTCAAGGAAAAATCCTACGTCAACCGGGGATAAACATGTGGCGGTCGGTAAGGCGACCAAGCAGCCCGACGAGCAGGCGCACCGTGTTCTCCAGATCGCTCAGGGACAACAGTTCCACCGGGGTGTGCATGTAGCGCAGCGGCACGCTGACCAGGGCCGCCGCCACCCCGCCGCGGGAGAGCTGGATGACATTGGCGTCGGTGCCGGTGGCCCGGGGGGCGCCCATGACCTGATAGGGGATATTCTCCTCCCGGGCCGTCTGCACCAGCAACTCGAAGAGGACGGGATTGATGTTGGCGCCGCGGGCGAGGATCGGCCCCTTGCCGACGCGGAAGTCGCCGATCTCCTTCTTGTCGACATCGGGATAATCGGTGGAATGTCCCACCTCGATGGCGATGCCCACATCGGGGTTGACACCATAGGCGCTGGTGGTGCCGCCGCGCAGGCCGATCTCCTCCTGCACCGTGGAAACGCCGAAGAGGTCCACGGGCGAATGGCCGCGCCGGCGCACTTCCTTGAGAACCTGGGCGACGATGAAGGCGCCCATCTTGTCGTCAAAGGCGCGGGAGGTGACGCGGTCGCCCTGCAACCGCTGCAGGCCCACGGCAAAGGTGGCCGGATCGCCGACGGCGACCAGAGCCTCGGCCTCCTGCCGGTCGCTGCAGCCGATATCGATGAACATATTCTTGAACTTGGCCACCGTATCGCGTTCTTTGGCCTCGATAAGGTGGATGGGCTTTTTGCCGATGACGCCAGGAATGCTGCCGGCGGCGGCATGCACCCACACCCGCTGGCCGGGTACCAGATGCGCGTCGACGCCGCCGATGGGGCCGAAATAGAGAAAGCCGTTGTCGTCGATATACTTGACCATCAGGCCGATTTCGTCGCAGTGGCCGGCCAGCATGACGCGTGGAGCATCCTCCCGGCCGGCCCTAAGACGCGCCATGACGTTGCCCATAACGTCGGTTTCGACGGTATCGGCCACGTCCGCCAGTTCCTGGCGGAACACGCGCTGGGCCGGTTGTTCGAACCCGGACGGGCTGGGGGCTTCGACAAATCGCTTGAAAAAATCAAAATCCTGTTCGTTCATAAAAACCTCACTTTTTCCGTTTCAGGTTTCACTCACCATTTCTGACAGCCATCACCCCCAGGGCCTTGCGCACCAACTGGTCACTGTTGCGACGGGTCTGCTCAAACTGCTCTTCGCTCAACCCGGCCCCCAGGGCGATCTTGCGGGCCATGGCCAGAGGCGTCAGATCGCCCGGCGCGTGGCTGTCGGTATTGATTACCAGAGGCGCGCCCTGCTCCAGGGCCAGGCGGGCGACGTGCCCATTGGTCAGGCTGTGCCCCTTGCGGGTGGTGATTTCCAGACAAATACCCCGGCGGGCCGCCAGTGTGGCCTCTTCGGCCGTAATGAGCCCGGGATGCGCCAGAATGTCGACATCCGCTTCCAGAGCCGCGCGATTGGTACCGGGCGCAACGGGCTCGACGATGGTTTCGCCATGGCAGACGACAATCTGGGCTCCGAGGCGACGGGCCTCCTGCACGGCGGTCAGCATCATGGGTGGCGGCACATGGGTCAATTCGATGCCGGCCAGCACGGTAAAGCCCCAGGCCTTGCCCAGATCGCCAGCGACCCGGACCAGACGGGGGATAATGAGGTCCAGGTTGGAAAAATCGCCATGGTCGGTAATCGCCAGGGCGCGATAGCCGGCCACAGCCGCCCGCCGGGTCAATTCCGCCGGGATCAGTTCGCCGTCGCTGTAGATGGAATGGGTGTGCAGATCGATCACGGTTTATCCTTTTCAAGAGATTGTCGAAAGGGCGCCGCCAGCTGCTGGAGGCAGCGTAGCAGGCCCTGACGCCGGTTGTCGGTCAGGGCGGCGGAATCGAACGAGAGAACCTGAACTCCGAACCGCTCGGTGAAGAAGCGCTCCGCTTCAGCAAAACCTTCTTTGCCATCAAGGACAATGACCCCGAAAAGACGGCTGGAGAAGGATTGCCACAAAGGAGCCGCGCTGGCTAAGGAAGGGAGCGCAAAAAGCCTGAGATAAAAGACCTCGTTGAGGTTTAACCGGCCGGCGTCGCCCAGAGGCAACCCTTCTGACATGTCAAGAAATTCCCGGCGCGCCTCGAACTCCTCCAGCCCCTGCAAGGCCTGCAGAAAGGTGACTACCCTTTTTTGCGAACGGGCCAGCAGAATCAGCTTGCCACTGGCCCTCTCTGGCAGGGCATCGATCGGCACCAGGCGATTCCTGACCGCCAGAATATCCTCACTGCTGAGCAGTGGCTGACTGGTCGTCTTTGAGACGGTGGCGGCACGAACCTTAACCAGGCCGCGGTCAAGCAGGTCTTTGAGAACCTGCAGAACCTCATAATCTGGCCGCGAACAATGTTCGACGAGGTCCCCGCAGCGCGGATAGTAGGCAAGCAGGTCGAGAATTTCCCGGGTAACGGGGCGCAGATCCTCGGGAACCTGTTGCCGGGGTACATTCAAACGCAACAGAAGGTCGGGCGCTGGCAGGGCGTTCCTTTGCTGCATCAGCTCATCGTTCTGCCGAAGCCCTTCCATGAGCAGATGATCCATGGGCAAATGGATGCTGGCTTCCACATCGACGTGGGTGGGCGAAAAAGCAAAGAGACCCTCGTCCCAGGTGAGCATGCGGTGGAACGCCTTCTCACCGCTGACCTGGCAGGTATGCGCGTGAATGACACAGCCGTCCAGCAAATAGATGGTCCCCTTGCCCTGCGGGCGGGTCAGGGTCAGGACGCCCTCTTTCTGATTCAGACTCAGGACCTGTAGCAGATCGACCAGGGACAACCGACTGAGGCTCCCTTCGAAATCAGTTTTCTTGCGGCTGACCTGGCGGACCTGACCGGCCCGACGAAAGAACGCGTGAATATCGGCCAGCAGTTGCTCGGTATTGAAAGGACGCGGCACAAAACGATCTTTGTGTCGCCGGAAGCCTTCGACGTTTTCGCCCTCTTCGCCGACATAAAAAACCGGGATCCCCTCGGTACGGCTGTTACCGCGCAACAGTTGTCCAAAACGACTGGCCGTAAGCCCCCGAAGGCGGGTATCGACCAGGATAAGCGCCGGCGGTGCCTTCAGGGCCCGTTCAAGGACTCTGGCGCTGTCCCCGTCATATTTCACCTGGTAGCCCTGCTGTGACAGCAGCGGGACCAGGGGGGCCAGGTCGTCTTCGGAGGAGGCAATCAGGATTTGTGCGGTCGGAGAGGCCATGGTCATCCTAGATCAGGGCTTGCAGACGGTACTGCTCCTGGAGTTTGGCAATCAGGTTTTCGACAAAAAAGAAGTCACAGCTATGAAAACCCGCCAACTCGCCTTCGACCTGGCGGGTAAAGAGGGCATAGGCATGGTCTTCGTTGAGGTAAAGCAGAAAATCGACCTGCGAGAAGCGCGGGTCGTCGATATAAATGGGGTGGATGCGCTGGTAATCCCAGTGGACCCGATCCGTGCCCCCCAGAAAAAAGAGTGACGTCGCCGACTGTTCGAGGCCATCGACCTGGCCAAGGGCTTGACGAACGGCGTCAAAATCCGCACAGCCGCGGTAAACGATGCCCCGCACCCGGTTCGACTCGACCACCTCGCGGCAAAAGGCTTCCATCAGCGCATTCATCCTGCCGCTGTCCAGATAAAAGGGATTGCTCTGGGCGAGGGCGTCGACGGATGAGGCCGCCTCTGTTTCGCCGAAAAGAGACGGAGACCCGCCCTTTTTGGTCAGCAAGCCGTCGACGATATCCCAGAAGGAGAGCGATTCCATCCCGGCCCGCAGAAAAAGACTGTCGGGCAGCTGGGCGATGTTCTTTTCCACCGTGGCCCGGAGAGAAGCGAAGGTGGCGCCATCGACGGGAAAGGAGGCGGAGCGCATGAACACATCCAGATCGACCTGCTTTTTCGGTCCGACCACGCAGAGCTGCCCCGCCAGCGCCTTGCGAATGCGTTTCTGGGCCACCAGCGCCCCCCAGTAGTCCGTTTCTGGCAGTAGAATGAAATACTGATCGGGCGATTCCATGGCCAGAATGTCGGCGTCGCGCAAAACGGACTGCAGGGTGTCAGCCATACGATTTACCACCTCGCCGAGTTCCCGATCGAGAAACCGGCAGGCGACCTCACGGTAATTGACGACGACCAGCTTGATCAGCGACAGGTTTCGGCCGTAGCGGTCGCAGCGCCGCAATTCACGCTCAAGGGTGTCCGTAAAAAAGGCCATGGTGTAGCCGCCCCCCGGCCGCACCCGAAAACATTGCCGGTCAAAGCGACGACGCTGCAGGCTGCCGTGCAGGGCGCTGGCAGCGAACTCGCCGACGGCATCGGCAACAGCCTGATCCTCACGGCTGAAGTCGGGTCTTTGCCCAGGGCGCTCCACCCGAATAAAGGCCAGAGGCTCCACCCCGGCTAGCAGGGGAAGCCAGAGGGCGGCGCCACGATCCATAGTGACCGCCTTGCCCCCGTGAATAAGTCGGCGCTCTACTTCGTTGGGGCGAAAGACCTCATCCCCGGCCGGGGGAACGGAGCGTCCGCGACAGCTCTGGAAGCGATATTGCCTACCCCCATCCTCGGCCATCCAGAGGACGGCTCCTTCCGCTTTAAGCAGCTCCATGAGGGTGTCGAGAATCAGATCGCCCAGACGATCCGGATCATTCACCTTCAAAAAAACGAGACATTTGCGATAAGCCAGGAGTATGGAGAGAAATTCGAGGTTTTCGCTGAACAGCTTGGTCCGCTCGACGTGAAGCGCCTGCCGGAAGAGAACGCGGTTGATGACCAGGAGGAATTCCTCGGCATTGACCGGCTTAAGAATATAATCGGCGACGCCACGCTTCATGGCTTCTACGGCCAGGGTCACGTCATGCTGGGCCGTTACCACAATCACTTCCTGTTCAGGATACAGGCGCTTGATGGCCTCCGTTGTCTCGACGCCGTTCATACCCGGCATTTCCATATCGGTGATGACCAGGTCGAAGCCGTTCTCCGCACGAAGGATGTCCAAGGCCTCCTCGCCGCCGGCGGCCACACGGACATCGTATCCCTCGCCACAGAGGAGATCGCGGTAGAATTCGCGGAAGAATTTTTCGTCGTCTATAGCGAGAAGTCTGCCTTTGGCCATATGCTCACGGAGGACTGCTGGCTTTTCAGCCATGGTCTTTCAGGGTTGCAAAAAGAGCGGACGGCCTGGCACCTGGCCAGCCGTCCGGAATCTTCAGGAAATCTGCAGGTCGCCAAGATGGGAATTTTTATACACGCGCTTGATACGGACAGGCACGATCTGACCGATCAGATCGCGGCTGCCATGGAAGTTGACGATACGGTTCCAGGTCGTGCGGCCGAAAAGCTGCCCGCCGCCCTGGCGGCTCTCCCCTTCGACCAGCACCTCGAGCACTTGGCCCTGATCGGCCGCCCAGATCGAGGCGGAAGACGACTCCTGCAGCGCGATAAGGCGCCCGAAGCGCTGCTGCTTGATCTCCGGGGACAGCTCGTCTTTGAGCTTGGCGGCGGCGGTTTCGGGCCGACTGGAATAGAGGAAGGAAAAGACGTCGGCGTAGCGCACCTCCTCCATGAGCGACAGAGTCTCGGCGAAATCGGCTTCGCTCTCCCCGGGAAAGCCGACAATGATATCGGAGGTGAGGCGAATTTCGGGACAGACTTCCTTAAGGCGGCGGACGATGCGCAGATACTGCGCCCGGGTATAGCCCCGGTTCATGCTGTGGAGGATGTGATCGGAACCGCTCTGTACCGGCAGATGCAGATGCCAGCAGAGCTTGTCGAGAGCCCCGAAACAGTCGATCAGCTCGTCGGATAGATCTTTGGGGTGCGAGGTGGTGAAGCGGATGCGCTCGATCCCCTCGATCGCCTGGACACGGTGCAGCAGCTGGGCGAAGGAAATTTCGCCCTCTTCCTTGCGCCCATAGGAATTGACATTCTGGCCGATCAGGGTCACCTCGCGCACGCCCTGCCCGGCCAGATAACGGACCTCGTCAAGAACCTCGGCACTGGGACGGCTGACCTCGCGACCCCGCACGTAGGGGACGATACAGTAGGAGCAGAAGTTGTCGCAGCCCTGCATGACGGTGACGAAACGGCTGACCGACTCGCCCGGAGCACGATCGGGGAAGAGACGCAACCGGGTGTCGCGGTCGAGAAATTCCGTTTCAAGGCAGCGGGCGCGATTCTCTTCCACATCCCGCACCATGTCCGGCAGCTTGTGCACATTGTGGGTGCCGAAGACCAGATCGAGATAGGGCAGCTTGTCGAGCAGGCGCTGCCCCTCCTGCTGGGCGACGCAGCCGCCGACACCGACGATGAGACCGGGGTTTTCTGCCTTGATGGGCTTGAAGCGTCCCAGATGCCCATAGACCTTGCGTTCAGCCTTGTCACGAATGGAACAGGTGTTGAGCAGCACCAGGTCAGCACTTTCGGGCGCTTCGACCTGCCGGTAGCCGATCCCTTCCAGCAGAGCGACGATCCGCTCCGAGTCCACCACGTTCATCTGGCAGCCGAACGTTTCGAGATAAAAGCGTTTTTCCATAGTCACGCGATCAAAAATCCTCCGGGAAATAGGTGTCCGGGATGGTAATCAATCGAACCGCCAAATGTCAAACGCTAAAACGCCATAGGGACTCAGCCCCTATCTGCTTCACGTTCAAGCAGGGGCGTGAGCAAGGCCGTGAGCGTTTCGGGATGTTCAAGGCAGAAAAGCCGTCGAGGATGCGCGTCAGCGTGAAAGTACAGTCTCACGCTAGCGAGCTGGGGTCCATGGCGATCCATCCTGAAGTCGGCGAGGTCGGCAAGCTCCCTGAACGTCCTGCGGTCACGGAGGAGGCCGCCCCGCCAGTGCAGACGGCGATCCGTCAGGATGTAGTCGACGCGCCCCCAAAGGCACCGGTTAAATACCGGCAGCCCGACAGTCAGCAGCAGGCCCGCGATCAGCAGCAACAGGCTCAACCAAACGGGTCCAAAAGGCCATCCGGCCAGGCCGAGACTAAGGGGCAGCACACCCACCCAGTTCAGGCGCCAGTGCCGAAAGGTATAACAGCGAGGAGCCGGACGGCCTCGCCAGAGAATCTGCTCGCCCTCGCACAACGGGGGTTGCCAGCTCACTGCCTCCCACCCAGGGCCTGTATCCGTCCGGCCGCCGCCTGGCCGAGCTTGCCCTGAGGATCGGCCTTGGCGACCGCCTGATAGAGCTCAAGAGCCTTGGTGGTCTGTCCCGTTTTCTCGTAAGCCTCCGCCAGCAGATAGGCTCCCTGCAGACCGGGCATCAGCTCCATGGCCTTTTCCAGCTCCGCAACGGCGGCCTGATTTTCATTGCGCTGGAGATAGACGTAGCCCAGCCCCATACGCGATTCATAGTAGTTGCCATCGAGCCGGATGGCTTCCTGCAGGTAACGCCGGGCCGGGGCCAGATCGCCCAGGCGCAGCGAGGCCAACCCCAGGCCGGTGTAGATGAGAGCTTCTCCCGGCGCCGCGTCCAGGGCCTGCAGATAGGTCTCGATGGCAGCGGTCATATTGTTCTGGGCTTCGAGCTGCTGGGCGGCGTCATAGAGTTCGTAGGCTTTTTTCTTGGCGCGAATGCCGGCCGTGGCCTTCAGAAAGGGATCTTCCTGGAAGGAAAAATCACTGGCCTGCAAGGTAAAGGCATATTGGGACCGCACATAATCCTGGTTGGCGAGCATGCGCTCCTTGGAAAAGGGGTGGGTGCGGAAGAGGCCGCTGAGCCACATGGGTTCGGCACTCCCCTCAATTTGGCGATAGAAGAATTCCTGCAGCTGCACGCTGCCCAGGGGGTTATAGCCGGCCCTGACCATGTAATCGATGCCCAGGCGGTCGGATTCGCGCTCCTGCTCTCGGCTGTAGGAGCTGTCCAGCAGTTGGGCGGCGATCTGGCCCGCCTGCTGGGCCGCAGGTCCGTAGGCGGACTGCCCTGTCACGCCGGAGAGCACGGCCATCCCCACGCCCAGCAAGGCGCCGCGCTGCATCCCCGACACGGAGTGACGGGCCGTCACATGCCCGATCTCATGCCCCAGCACGGCGGCCAACTGGGCCTCGTTCTCCAATTCCACCAGCAGGCCGCGGGAGATGGCGATATACCCTCCGGGCAAAGCGAAAGCGTTGGGAGAGGAATCGTTCACCACCTTGAACTGGTAGGGCAGTTCGGGTCGCTCGCTATAGCGGCCCAGCTTGGCGCCGACCTCCTGAACATAGCGGCCCAGAGCCGGATCGGGATACTCCCCCTTCATCTGCTGGATGACCTGGGGATAGCTTTTTTGACCGATGGCGATTTCCTCTTCAGTGGAAACCTGGAAAAGGGCCAGCTCTTTTTTGCCGGTGACGGGATTGACGGCACAGCCACCCAGAAAAAGGGATAATAGAAAGGTGAGAATAAAAACAACGTGGATCAGCGGCTTCATGGCAGAAGACCTCCTTGTCGCAAGATATCCGTGGAAAATTAGATATTAGTGCGGATAGTCCAGTCATGCAACCCTTCAATCAAAAGGATCTCTTTCCGGAAACAGCCACCGCAACCCCACATTTTTTTCTGGATTTAACTGAGAACATCTCCTATCATTGGAGGGTTTTCCCGTCAGCCGCAATCAAAGAGAGTCGCAGAACTCAAAAGAGGAGTCACAGAGAATCGTATGCCGGAAAAAATTCGCAATATCGCTATTATCGCCCACGTTGACCATGGCAAGACAACCCTGGTGGATGCCATGCTCAAGCAATCCGGGGTGTTTCGTGAGAACCAGGTCATTACCGAAAGGGTCATGGACAGCAATGACCTGGAAAAAGAACGGGGAATCACCATTCTCTCCAAAAACCTGTCCATCCACCACGGCGGCCTGAAAATCAATATCGTCGACACCCCCGGCCATGCCGATTTCGGCGGCGAAGTGGAACGCGTCCTCAAGATGGTCGACTCGGTGCTGCTGCTGGTTGATGCCTTCGACGGCCCCATGCCCCAGACCCGCTTTGTCCTGAAAAAATCCCTCGACCTCGGGCTCAAGCCCATCGTGGTCATCAACAAGATCGACCGCCCCGGCGCCCGCCCGGTCGAGGTGGTCAATATGGTCTTCGATCTCTTCTGCGAATTGAACGCTGACGACAAGCAGCTCGACTTCCCCATTGTCTACGCCAGCGCCAAAAACGGCTACGCCATGCGCGAACTCGAAGACGAGTCCAAGGATCTGGAGCCCTTGTTCCAGATGATCGCTGAGCGCGTTTCGGCGCCGGAGGTCAACCCCGACGCGCCCTTCCAGATGCTGGTGACCAATATCGACTATAACGACTATATCGGGCGCATCGCCACCGGCAAAATCTTCAACGGCCGCATCAAGGCCGGCAGCACCGTCGCCGCCATCAACCGCGAAGGCAAGATCACCCGCGGCCGCGTCAGTAAACTGCTGGGCTACGAAGGGCTCAAGCAGATTGAACTGGAAGAGGCTTTCGCCGGAGACATCGTCACCATCGCCGGTTTCGACGACGTTGGTATCGGCGAAACGTTCGCCGATGCCGCCAACCCCATCGCCCTGCCCTATGTGGCCATCGACGAGCCGACCCTGTCGATGAATTTCATCGTCAACGATTCCCCCTTCGCGGGTCTGGAAGGCAAATTCGTCACCTCCCGCAATATTCGCGAGCGCCTCATGCGCGAACTGCGCACGAACGTCTCTCTGCGGGTGGAAGACACGGACAACACCGACACCTTCAAAGTGTCCGGACGCGGCGAATTGCACCTCTCCATCCTCATCGAGAACATGCGCCGTGAAGGCTACGAGCTCTCCGTCTCGAAGCCTGAGGTCATCTTCCGCGACATCGACGGCGTCCGCTGCGAGCCAATGGAATACCTGGTCATCGACGTTCCCGAGGAATTTCAGGGCACCGTCATCGAAAAGCTCGGCACCCGCAAGGCGGAAATGGTCTCCATGCACCCCATGGAAGGCATCAACCGCCTCGAGTTTGTCATCCCCGCCCGGGGGCTTATCGGCTTCCGCAGCGAGTTCCTCACCGATACCCGCGGCACCGGCGTTATGAATCACACCTTTCACGAATACGCACCCTACAAGGGCCCCATCAGCAGCCGCAAAAACGGTGTCCTCATCGCCCTGGAATCCGGCGAAACCGTCGGATATTCCCTCTTCAACCTGCAGGATCGCGGCATTCTTTTCGTCGGCCCGGGCATCAATGTCTACGAAGGCATGATCATCGGCCAGCACGCCAAAGAAAACGATCTCATCGTCAACGCCTGCAAAGGCAAGAAGCTGACCAACGTGCGCGCTTCCGGCAGCGACGATGCCATCCGCCTGACGCCGCCCCGCCTGCTGACGCTGGAGCAGGCCCTCGAATATATTGATGACGACGAACTGGTGGAAGTAACGCCGAAATCGATCCGGCTGCGCAAAAAATATCTCGACGCCAACGATCGCAAAAAATACGAGAAGAAAAACAAATAAAAAATCTTTTCTTCGCGTTAGCCAGCGACAAAAAGGCCCCGAATTTCGGGGCCTTTTCTGTTTCTTATTCGGAAAAACCTATTCATTTCTCTGCCAGACATAATAGTGGTTTATTCTGGAACTATCCCTTTTATTTCAGCCGTTTAATGGCGCCCCCCTCCTCTTTTGCCCAACCTTCCCCGGTAAATATAAACAAACGGTATGGCCAATAAAACAAACATAACGCTAACATATTGTTTTAAAATAGTTTTTTTGCATTTTTGCCTTGCATTAAGGCAAAGAGTTCTTATAATGAACAGAACTTTTGGTAAAAAAAACCAAATAACACCAGACGAAGGAGAAGAGAGATGGAATGCCCCATCTGCAAGAACACCAAGCACATTGAACTGAACTCTCACCCCGATGGTTTCGCCAAAAATCTGCAGGAATGCGGCGACTGCGGCCTGCTGTGGATTCGAAACGGCAAAGACGCCATCATCGTTCGGGATCCTTCCCAGAAACTGGCAGCCAACCAGTAAGAGGGCCCAGATAGAGCTCACCCCCATAAAAAACGCCACCAGGCTCCCCCTGCAACGGGAAAATGGTGACGTTTTTTTATTTTCTATTCCGTTCTGTCTCTCGGCCGCTACCGGGATGAAGACGTACCAATAAAACCCAGCCGCTCAATCAGAATCTGGGCGAGCTTCTCACCCAGCTTCTCCCGCGCCAGGGTATCGGCCCGGGAGGCAATCTGCGACCCTTCGCGCACATTCACCCGCACGGCATCGAGAATCCTGCCATCCGGCTCGACAAACTCCACCTGGGCCGCGGCGGCAACCCAGTGCCAAGGGTCCGAGGCCTTGTAGGCATCGACGCTGACATGCCCCAACAGCCGCACATCACCGGCAATCGAAGGGGCCAGCTGAATACCCAGACCGGTCAACGACTGGATCACCGCCCCCCGCACGATACCGTCGCGGTCGTCCTGCAGGTCAATGCCGACCTGAATCGTGCCGGCCACTTCATCGGCTTTGGCCGCAATGACGGCAGGGGAGTAAGGGGGTTCCGCCACCCAGCCGGAGGGATCGGTGATGCGCAGGTCGGCGGCCAGAGCGCTCCGCAGCTCGAGGGCTTTAAGAGCCTGCAGATAGTGTCCCAGCGCCCTGAAACGCGTGCTGGCCTGTTCCGCCTGACGGACCTGCGTCATGGCGCTCTGGTCGGCTTCGTTCATCTCGGCACGCAACGCCTGGCTGGCCTTCAGACGATCCAGCACAGCGAGGGCATGCCAGGTGCCGGCCTTCTCATTCTGCCAGACTTCGGCAATGTGAACTCCGGAGAGGACCTTGTCGCTGGTGGCGACCAGATCGGCCTGTATTGCCTGCCGGTAGCCGGCACCGGCGACGTTGCCGGCACGGTTGAGCCACTCGGACTCGGTGCTGACTTCCCGTGAGGCAATATGTACCGTGAATATTTTGGCCAGTTCCGAACGGGCGCGGTTTTCAGCTTCCACCCGGGTGGAAGCCATCCCCACCCCCACCAGATAAGCCTGTTCAGGATAGAGCGCGCTTTTCCCCAGGGTCCACTCGGGGGGTTTGGGCGCACAGGACGCCAGCAGCACCAGGGTCAGCAGACCCGCCAGCACACCAGTCCATCTCATAATGAAACCTCCTTGATATACTTGACTGCCTCAAAAAATCCGTAGCGTCACAAAGCGAACGTCCGCTTCGGCCGATCGCACCTGGCAAATCCAGCTGTCTTGGCCATCCCGTATCCTGATCTGGCGACCACAGTCCGGGTCAGGCAGCAGCGCCAGGTAAATTTCAGCCGGCAGCATCGACCAGGACCGCAAATCAGCCTGTTCTGTGATCAACGCCGTGATCTGCATGGCCAGACCGGCCAGCGGCCCGTTATCTTTTTCAATCTGGCGGGCTGCCACCTGCTTGGCTGTCGCCCGGGCAATGGCCTTGGCGAGGATGCGGCCGTTGCGATCCTCCAGACTGGCCCGGGCCACCTTTTCCACATCCTCAACCCGCTCGGGCCTCACCCAGCCTTCGCCCTCCAGAGAGACTTCCAGCCGCCGTGCCGGCCGCGGACGATCGACAAACTCGGGCAAGGCCAGCTTGACCGGAAAACCTTGCGACGTGGTAAAGAGGGTGAAGACCTCCTGCTTGACCGGCACCAGCCCGGTGGCAACGATAACGGCGATGACCGGCCGCTCATCTTCCTCGGCCAGTTCAAGCGCCTCTGCCTGTTCCCGGTAGTGGCGATATTCCTCCAGCAGACCCGAGCGTCTCGAAGTAAGCAACAAGCGGTTCCAGAGAAAATCGGGCGCCCTCACCCCATATTTCGGATAATTACTCTGATAGAGTTCGAGGCTTTTACGATACGCGATGAAGGCGTCGTTGTGTTCCCCCAGAGCCTCGTAGATCAGGCCGGTGAGCAGCCGCAGATAGGCACTTTCCTTGAACCGGTCCCGGCTGCCGAACGTGTCGGCAAAATAGTTCAGCTTCTGGTCGATCTTACGGCTCTCGATGCGAGCCCCCTCAAGATCGCCCAGGTTGAGAAAATTCAGGGCCTTGTAGTAGTTGAGGTAAACCGTTTCGTAATCGGCCCCGCTGTAGGCGATGAGATGGTCATTGGTGACAAAGCTGAGAGTTTCGGCCGACAGGCTGCGGGTAAACAGCTGTTCGACCAGGCGGTCGGCCTCCTCGAAAACTTCGTTGCTGCGACTGTACTCGCCTTCAAGGTGCAGGAGAAGACCCTTTTCCATCAGAAACAACAGGCGGTTTTTGTCACTACGGGCCAACGAGGACTTTTCCAATACAGCCAGGGCGCCGTCGTACTCACCCGACAGAGCCAGCACCGAACTGCGCTCCAGCGCTCTGCGGTAATCAGCGCAACCTGTCAAGGCAGCCAGAAGCAGCACACCAGCCAGCAGCGCTCTTCCCCACCCCATTTGTCTTCGTGTCATCGCCACCAATACCGCCGCAGGGCCGATTAGAGTTTGAAGCGGGCCCGCTCGACGAATTTCTTGATTTTCTTCTCGCCCAGCCATACCTTGCGGTTATCGACCATGTCGATCAGTTCCAGGTTAACCTGGTAAAAGACCACCATCTCCTTGCCTTCACGATCGACAATGGAATTGATAGAGCCGATGAGCATGAAATCCGCGCCGGCCTCCATGCCCGGTGCCTTGCGTGTCTCCGGCGAGGCGTGAATATCCTGGTCGAGACGCTCCTCGCGCACGCCCACCCGCTCTTCCGAAGAGGCGACAAAATTGGCCCGACCCGAGTTGATCAACGCCCTTTCCAGGTCTTTGGTGAAAGTTTCCGTACTGATATGTTCCGACGAACGATTGCGAACCTGGCCGACGATAATGTCGGGGGTCTTGCCGGTGCGGGTCACATATTGCGACAGCCAGGGCCTGTTCAGGCAATCCTGCACCATGGCTTCGGCCACCAGACGGCTGTCCGTATCGTTCCAGCGGCCCGACAGGTCGCGTACTTCATCCGTATCGATGCGGGTCACCTTGGTGCCACAGCCAACCAGTCCCAGAAACAGCACCAGCAGAATAAAGTGAAAAAAGCGCCATCGAATCATTTATTCTATCTCCTTCCCTCTTCCAGACGGATCTCGTCAAAAGCCTTCTCGGCATTGGAATGGACAAACCCCCGCAGGTCGGGGTCCATCTCCTTCATCTGCTCCAGGGTCGCCTTGACGCCATCCAGGTCGAGGCGGACCAGGGAGTAGATGGTGTTGGTCTCGGGGTCCTTCCAGTGGTCAACGACCTTCGCCCCCTTGACCGACACCTGGGTGAAGGTCTTGAGACTCTGCTCCACATGCTGGGACTCCATCTCCTGCCGTCCCATGGCTGCCGCCGTCGAAGTCTGATAATCGCGATAGAGGTTGGCGACATAGGTATCGAGCTGCTTGGCGATATCGGCTCGAGCCCGCTGATCGGCGGTCTGTACCGCCAGCGTCTGGCTGGAAATGCCGGCCACGGCACCGACACCGTAGAAGACCCGGTCACCTTCCTTCTCGAAGGCGCCGCTCCCCTGGTTGACCCAGTCGGGACCACCGGCCACGAGTTTGTGTTTGCTGCTGCAGGCGACCAGTGACAGCAACGCCAGAATCACCACCATTGTCCTGAAAAAAATCTTCATCTTCATGACTCCTTTACGCAAAAAACGAACCACGGTTGAAAAACACCCGCAACAAGGATTATCCCTTCGACAGGTTCAAAGTCTAGCAGGAATGCCTGGAATTATCATGGGAAAAATGGTATGACACCATACCGGAAAATGATGCTCCCCCGTCCTCACAGACCTTTTCACCCCGAGGAGATTACGCCATGACCGCTGCCTTTTTCTCACCTTTTCGCCTTAAAAACCTGGAACTCACCAACCGCTTCGTCCGCAGCGCCACCTGGGAAGGGATGTGCGACGAAAAGGGCGCGCCCGGCCAGAAGCTGGAGGATTATTACCGCCAACTGGTGCGTGGAGGCGTCGGCCTGATTATCTCGGGATACACCTTCGTCCGGGCCGACGGCAAACAACTGCCGGGCAAGATGGGCATTGACCATGACGCCCTGCTGCCGGCTCTGCGAAGCCTTACCGATGCCGTGCATGACGAAGGCGGTCTGCTGCTGTGCCAGCTGGTTCACGCCGGTGGGCAGACCAGCAGCAAGACCATCGGCACCACACCGCTGGCGCCCTCGGCTATCGATTTTCCCAGCTACGGCGAGACGCCGCGTGAAATGACTCAGGCGGATATCCGCAGCCTCGTAACAGCCTTTGCCGACGGAGCGGCCCGGGCCCAAAAGGCCGGCTTTGACGGCATTCAATTGCATGGCGCCCACGGCTATCTCATCCACCAGTTTCTTTCCCCCCTGACCAATCAGCGCCAGGACGACTACGGCGGCGACCTGGAAAACCGCAGCCGTTTCCTCTTGGAAGTCTATGCGGCGGTGCGTGAGGCCGTGGGGGCTGATTTCCCGGTCACCATCAAGCTGACGGCGGCGGACAACCTCCCAGAGGGCTTTACGGTTGAAGACGCCGTGAAGGTAGCCCAAAAACTGGATGCCCTGGGCATTGACGCCATCGAGGTCAGCTCCGGCAGCGCCGCATCCGGAGCCGAATCCCCCGTGCGCCAGGGGATCGACACCCCTGCGGACGAAGCCTACAACGTCCCCTTCGCCCGCCGCATCAAGGAAGCTGTTGCCGCTCCTGTCATGGTGGTTGGCGGTTTGCGCTCCTTGTCCGTCATGAAACGTCTCCTGGAAAATAGCGACGCCGATCTCTTTTCGCTGAGCCGCCCCCTGATCCGCGAACCCGCTCTGATCCGGCGCTGGCAACAGAATGAGGACCATCGGGCCACCTGCATTTCGTGCAATGGCTGTTTCCGTCCCGGCCTCAAGGAGGGAGGGATCGACTGCGTCGTCGAGAGGATCGAAGAGAAAAATCGCACCCCCGTCATCTGAACCGCATCGTGCGGCCATGGCTTTGGACTTGAAAAAAGGGCAGGTTGCGACTATATTGGCGCGACTTTGACGCCCAAAACGATGACTCGGTTTGTCGGGAGGTTATGTGGAAAAAGAACTCAATGCCAAAGAGAAAGAGACCTTGCTTGCCATCGCCCGCAAGGCGATTGAAACCTATGTCCGCACCGGCGAGACCTACGTCGAACCTCGCGAGGAAAAGATTCTCAATCGGCGCAACGGCTGTTTTGTCACCATCAAGCAGAAGGGCCAGCTAAGAGGCTGTATCGGCAACTTTCAATCCGAACTGCCCCTTTTCAAGGAAGTTGTCGAAATCGCCATCTCTTCGGCGACCCGCGATCCCCGTTTCTATCCCATGAAAGAAGAGGATCTTGACGATTTCTCCCTGGAAATCTCGGTTCTCTCTCCCTTGAAAAAAATCGAGAATATTTCGGAAATCGAAGTCGGCAAACACGGCATCTACCTGGAAAAAGGCTACTATCGGGGGGTCTTGCTCCCTCAGGTGGCAACCGAGCATGGCTGGGACCGCGATACTTTCCTCAAGCAGACCTGCATCAAGGCCGGCCTGCCACCAGAAGCGGCCACAGCCGAAGACACCGAAATTTACGTCTTCAGCGCCCAGGTTTTCGGTGAAGCTTAAACGGTTCACAAAAAAACGGCCCCATAAGAGGCCGTTTTTTTGTGTGCGCTGACACTTTAAATTAATCTTCTTTGGGCACGTTGCCGGAGGCGGACATCGGCTGTCCCTTCTGCACGCCGGGCGAACTCGGAGTTCTGTAGACGAATTCCCAGTCCCTGTATGTTGCCTTACCTTTGAAGCTATTGTTCTCTTCTGAAAAGTTGTCCTGCTGGAAGGGCTTCAAGCTACTGGAACTGCGCACCCCCATGATGCGCCCCCCCGGATCTCTGATCAGCACCCATTCCCCACCCGTCATCGGATCCGGATAGAGCCGCCTGATATGGCGCCGGGTTTCAAGGCTGCGCGGGTCTTTAAGCAGATCATCCAGCGTATTGGGATAACTTCTCGCCTGCGGCCTCTGACCTGCTCCGCTGGAGAAAAGATAGTAACTGCCAATCGCCTTGCGGTACTGCTCCCCCCGCCACAAAAGCTCCTTTTCTCGTGCCTGCTGCACAACCGTCTTCCAGCTTGAACCTGCCAGACCGGCGGTCAATCCCACCACCGTCACCATGACGAGAACCATCATCAGCGTCAGACCGCGCTGGTTTTTCAGAGGCTGCAAAATGGTCATTGTTCGCTCACCGGGTCATCACTGCAGAGTAAAAGTCCAGACATCACTTTCGCTGACGGCACCATGGCTGTCCTCGGTGACGACTTTCCAGAAATACGTTCCCGGCGCCAGACCGTCAACCTGATATTTCACGATCTCAACAGGTGTCGGCGTGACGCTTCCCGAACTGCCACCGCCCCCACCACCACAGGAAATCAGCAACAAACCAGCCGACACCAGACACAGCAGCACCGATATCGGGTTATAGCGCCCCTTTGGCCTCAGGCCCGCGCCCAGTAAAAGTCCGGCACCGAGCAAAATAACCGTGGATTCCGCCGTGGTGGTGTCAATGGAGGTACTCGGTAAAAAATCAGCATTTTGAGCATAAACAAGGGTTTCCGTCAAAGGATCGCCATTGGCATCCGTCCCCCTTGCCCACTCGAACAGCACCGACGAACCGGCAAGAACGACGCCATTCGCCGGGGCTCGCAGTTGGGCGGCGACGGGGGGAATGTTGAGCTGCTCGTAGGCGGCGAGGGCGTTGACCAAACCGTAGCCGTAGAAATTATCAGCTCCCAAGTCACCCAGATCCAGAGCAGAAGTTTTCAGAACGGTTTCGAGCTCGGACGGCGAGGCATGAGGAAAAGCATTGAGCAGCAAAGCCATGACACCTGTCACGTGAGGGGCCGAGAAAGAGGTGCCGGAGTAGAGTGCATAGAGAGCTGAGGGATTCGTGGGATGAAGATATGAAGTAAAAATATCCTCTCCGGGCGCCACGAATGTCGGGTAGACACCCCCATCACAAGTCGAAGGCCCAGTCGCGCTAAAAAAAGAAACTTCGCTGCTTGGGCCAAGGCTGCCCACGGCCACCGACTCCGGGTAATTTGCCGGGCTGATATCACCTGCTAGCATCGTATTGCCTGCGGCAAAGACCACGGCAACACCCGCAGTTTTAAGCCGCTGGACGTCTAAGCGAAATTCATCGATACACTGATTTATCTCTCCATCAAAACCCCAGGAGTTGTTCACAATGTGCGGCATATCATCCGTAGCAGGGTTGCTGTCAGGGTCAAGCATCCATTGAAAAGCTTGGTGAATTCTGGAGTTATCCGCATTCCCCTCGTCATCAAAAATTTTGGCGGCTATCCATTTGGCGTCGGGCGCGACCCCGAACGACGCTCCGCTACCATCTTCTCCAAGTATTACCCCAGTAACAGCCGTTCCGTGACCTGAACCCTCGGTGTCCGTCGGATACACAGGATCATACGGAATGGTTGTGTTTTTGTACGGATCAAACCAGCTGTTGCTGCCCCCCCGCCACTTGGTTGCCAAGGCTGGATGCGTCACATCGACACCACTGTCCATGACGCCGACGACCACCCCCGCCCCCTCATAGCCAAGCGCCCAAAGCTCCGGGGCGTTAACGGCATCGAGGTTGTACGACGAAAGGGCCAAGGGCGCTACCGTGGGTGCCGGCTGGCTCAGGCGAATGACTTCATCATAACGGATGGATTCCACTTCGGGCAGGCTGGCGATGTCTTCAACCTGGGCAGCGGTCAGTTTCACGGCCAGCGCGTTGATAAGCCACAAGGGACGCTCCCCCGTCACCCCCTGCTGACGAAGATAACGGATGACGTTCTGCTGGCTGCCCTCGGCGTGGTTCCTGAGATGACGGATGAGTTTGGCGCGGGCGGCGGCCCGCTCTTGACCTCGTCTCAGCCCGCGCACGGCGAAGGACTCTACCTCCGGCGGTGCTGCGAACTGGATAATGACCGGGACGAACTCGTCGGCGGCAGCGGACGGCAAGGCATTCTGAAGCCTTTGATCCAGAACTGCGCCAAAGGCGGTGCCGTAGGTCATGAGGCTCGCCATGAAAAAAAGAATCAGCAACGCCGGCGTACTGTATTTTTTTAAAGTCATCATCTGTGGCCTCGCTTTTTACGGATGCCTTTTCATTCTACTGCACGGTGCTCTCCAAGAACAGCCCCCAAAATCACCCGACCAGGCGATACCGTACCTTCGCTTTGCGATTTAACCGGTTTATTTCCAGCGGTTCGGGCAATTGACCAGTCATTGGTTCATCCAAGTGACCTTCTTCATCTTCTGAAAAAGTCCGAGCAACCTCAATATGTTCTCACCCGCTGGGGCCTTCCCCCTATGGCCTTCCAGCCAAACGGCAGACAATCCCCGACCGCCATTAGAAAAAACATCCCAAAAATCTCAACAAAGATCTGTTAAAATAGACCCTGCCGTAAAGAGTTCGCGAATCCCCCTATTTCGATCTAGGGTAAACCCCCTTGCCTGCGCATGTGGTCGATCGGCCAGGCAACTGTGCCTGACAAACCCGCCAGGAGAGCAGATTGCCCTTGGTGTATCTCTTGCAACCGAGGCTATCAGCGTTATTATTTCAGGGGCATGCCCCTATTTTAATGTAAGCTGTATTGGTGACATCATGGGCACTTTTCGATGCAAAATAGGGACCGCTGATGGGCGAATCCTGGAAAAAGACCTGGATGCCACCAGCAAAGGAATCCTGAAGGAGAGCCTGGAGGATCAGGGCTTCCATGTCTTTCGCATTCAAAGACGCAGTCTGCCCCTCTCTGGGGCCCTCAGCAGTCAGCAAGGGCGTCTGAGCAGCAGCCGCTTTCTCTCTTTCAATCAGGAATTCCTCGTTCTGCTGCGGGCCGGGCTGCCCATCCTGCAGGTATTGGACACCATCATGGAACGGATGGAGTCCGGGCGACTGCTGGAAATCCTGCGGGAAATCCGCAACGACGTCAAAGGGGGCAGCTCCATCAGCGAGGCCTTCAACAGGTATCCCAACTTCTTTCCTTCCCTTTATATCGCCTCTATCCGGGCGGGGGAACGCACGGGTGAACTCCCCGTGGCCATCGAGCGCTTCATCGCCTACCAGAAACGGGTGGAGGCCATCAAAAGCAAGGTTCGCAATGCATCTTTTTACCCGATCCTGCTCTCGGCGGCGGTTATTGCCGTGGTCCTTTTTCTGATGCTGTTTGTCATCCCTCGTTTTACCCAGGTCTATGCCGATGCCCAGGTACAACTACCCCTGATGACCCGTTTGCTGATCACCGTCTCTCAGGGTATGGGAAAGGCAGCTCCCCTGGTGTTGCCGCTTTTGATCCTACTGGCGTTCGTGGCCCGGGGATTTCTGCGCACCGAAAAGGGACATTGGCTGCGCGACAGACTTAAACTTGTTCTCCCTTTTTTTGGTCAGCTTTTTAAAGACTATGCCCTGCTCAGTTTCTGTCGTACGCTCGGCACCACCCTGGCCAGCGGCATCCCGGTGGTGCAGGCGATGCAGATGTCCCGTGGCACTCTGAACAACCGTCTGCTGGAAGAGCGGCTGAGCCTGGCCGTCCGCCGGGTACAGGAGGGCGCCTCGCTGTCGGAAGCGCTGGAAGAGACCGGCTTCTTTCCCAAACTGGCCCTGCGCATGATCGGCGTGGGCGAAACAGGCGGTTCTCTTTCTTCCATGCTGGAGGATGTCGCCATGTATTACGAGGCCGAGGTGGAAAAAAGACTCGATCGCCTGACCACCCTCATCGAACCGGCGATGATGATGACCATGGGCCTGCTGATCGGCGCCATCGTCGTCGCTATGTACCTGCCCATTTTCCAGCTCGCCGGCACGGCCGGATGACGATACCGGGAGTTCGTTGATGAATTTTGAGCGTAAAAAGATCGGTGAAATCCTGGTGGAGATGGGAAACCTCAATCCATCTGAGGTCAATCTGATCCTCGAAGAAAAGGGCGACAGTAACCGGCGTTTCGGTGAAACGGCCATCGCCAAAGGGATGCTCAAGGAGGACGTTCTCGCTCAGGCCCTGGCCCGCCAGTTCCGCATGGAATATATCGATCCCGACCAGTTCAGTCTGGATGCCCAGCTCTATGCCGCCATTCCTGCCGGCCTGCCGGCCCGCTTCAACTTTCTGCCGGTACGGCAGCAGGGAGATGCCCTGGTGGTGGCCGTGGGAGATCCCACGGACGTGGCGGCGCTGGACAATCTCGAGGTTATTCTCGGGCGTCCGCTCATCCTGCAGGTAGCGCCGGCCGAAAAAATCCACACCTTTCTCGAGCGCACGGACGGGGGTTCCAAGCATGTCCTCAAGGAGGTGTCGGAAGACTTCAAGCTGCAACTGGTGAAGGAGACGGACAAGGGGGAGGAGGTGCTCTCCATCGAGAAACTGACGGCGGACACCAGCCCCATCATCCGCCTGATTGACTCGACCCTCTACGATGCCCTGAGCAAGCGGGCCAGTGACATTCACATCGAGGCCAGCCACGAAGGGGTGATCATCAAATACCGGGTCGACGGGGTTCTTTACCGCGCCACCGAGCCTCTCGACGGCCGTTTCCAGAGCCCGATCATCTCTCGTATCAAGGTCATGAGTGAACTCGACATTTCTGAGCGCCGAATCCCCCAGGACGGCCGTTTCAAGGTGCGTCTGGGCGGCAAGTCCATTGACTTCCGTGTCTCCATCATGCCCAGCAGCTTCGGCGAGGACGCCGTCATCCGTATTCTCGACAAAGAGGCCATCGCCTCCGACCTCAAGGGGCTGACCCTGGAGGCCCTGGGCATCAGTCCGCGGGAGATCGAACGTCTGCGCCGCATGATCCGCGAGCCCTACGGCATGGTGCTGGTCACCGGCCCGACGGGGAGCGGCAAAACGACCACCCTCTATGCCGCCCTTTCCGAAATCAACAACGATCAGGAGAAGATCATCACCATCGAGGACCCGGTGGAATACCAGGTCTCCGGTGTGGTGCAGATTCCCGTCAACGAAAAGAAAGGGCTGACCTTTGCCCGCGGCCTGCGCTCCATCCTCCGCCACGACCCCGACAAGATCATGGTCGGTGAAATCCGCGACCCGGAGACCGCCCAGATTGCCGTACAGTCCGCGCTGACCGGACATCTGGTCTTCACCACCGTGCATGCCAATAACGTCTTCGACGTCCTCGGCCGTTTCCTGCACATGGGTATCGACCCCTACAACTTCGTCTCCTGTCTCAACTGCGTCGCCGCCCAGCGTCTGGTGCGGCGCATCTGCCTCAAGTGCAAAAAACCCGTACGCTACGACCGGCAAACCCTTGAGGAGTCGGGCCTGAGTTTTGAGCAGTACGGCGATTTCACCTTCTACGAAGGAGCCGGCTGCGAGGACTGTCACGGCATGGGCTACAAGGGGCGCAGCGCCATTGTCGAACTGCTCGATCTCAACGACGAACTGCGGGAACTGATCGTCCAGAAAGCCCCGGTCACCCAGCTGAAAAAGGCCGCCAGAGAGTCCGGCACCATCTTCCTGCGGGAAGCGGCACTGGAAAAAGTCTTTGCCGGTTTGACGAGTCTGGCGGAAATCAACCGGGTAACCTTTATCGAACAGGTGGAGCCATCGTGATTCGACGCACCTATCTCGGACTGGATCTGCATGCCGGCCAAATCGCCGCCGTCGCCCTGCGTCGCCAGGCCAAGGGTTCCCTGCTGACGGGATCGGCCACCTCCCCCTTGCCGGCGGACATTCTGAAGCCGTCCCTGCGTGATCCCAACATCCTCGATCCCAGGGCCTTTCAGAATAAGATCAGACAGATTCTGGGACCACTGGCCGGGCAGGAAGACCGCATTGCCCTGTCTCTGCCTGAAGGATCGGGAAGGCTGCTGCTGACAGACACAGATACGGTCTTTGCCTCCCATGAAGAAGGTCGTGACATTCTGCGCTGGCAGCTTAAAGCCCAGTTTCCCGTGGATCCCAAGGAAATTCAGCTTGACTACCAACTGGTCGGAAAAACTGAAGGCGGGCGCCACCGGTTGGCCGTGGCCTTTGCGGCCAAAAACGTCCTGAATCAGTACGAAGAAGTCCTGTCACAGACCGGCTTCAACTCGGCCCATATCGACTTTCATACCCTGAACCTCTACAACTATTACCGGCCACGCATCGATCTGGGTGAAGATTTTTTTCTTGTAGCCACTGAAGGAAATTCCTTGAGCCTGCAGTTTTTCCAGGGACACCATCTCGGTTTCCACCGTAGCCGTGACGTCGAACCTTCCACCGAAACCCTCTTCCAGGAACTGCTCAGAACCTTGGTCGGCTGTGCCAAAGATTTTCCCAAGGCCAGCCGGGCTGCTGTCTATCTGCACACCAACTGGCCGAACAGGGACGAGTTGTCCGACGCTATCCGCTCGGCCTTTGGCCGGGAGCCGATACTTCTCGACCCCCATGTCGATCGCATGGGTTCCATCTCGGCCCTCACCCATCCCCAGGATCTGGCTGCCGCCATCGGCGCTGCCGAACGCATGATGTGAGGCTTTTGATGAAACCACAAATCAATCTCGCCAGCCATTCCTATATCAATCGTCGAGGCCTTAATGCGCTTTACACCGTACTCACGGTTCTCTTTCTACTGCTGCTCATTCTCAATGGGCGCGCTCTCTTTTCGCTACTGGCAAGACAGAGCCAGGCCGAAACGCACCTGACCGAAGTTCGTGAAACCCTGGGGTATCTGAAAAAGGACAAAAACGCCAAACAGACCACGAGCGAGTTGGTGGCTATGCGACAGGAAATCGCCTGGGCCAACGCCATGCTGAGGCAGGATAGTTTCCGGTGGACCGCCCTGCTGGGGCACCTGGAAGAAGTCATCACGGACAGCACCCGCATCCGCTCGATTCAGCCTCAATTCAAGGATGGTTCTCTCAAAATCAGCGGCGTGGCTAAAAACGTGACGGCTCTGCAGGATTTTCTCGATCGCGTCGTCGCCTCGCCCCATTTTACCGACGTCTACCTCTTCGCTCAGAGCCGGGTGGAAATCAAGGATGCAGGCGGACGCACCCACGAGGCTTTGAATTTTTCCCTCGAACTCAAGGGGGCCTTCTGATATGAGCAGAGAGCACCTGATTCTGACCGCCTGGAAGCAGAATAAATTGTGGCCGAGCCTTTTGGTGGGCCTGCTCTTGGCCAATATCGCCCTTTTCGTGACGGCAACTCAGGTCATTGTCCCGAAGGTAATACGCCTGGAAGAACAACTGGTGAGAAATCAGGCAGAGGCCAGGCTTGTCCGCCAGCAAGGGGCAAACGCGGCCACTCCAGAAAATATCCTGGCCCGCGGCAGACAGGATCTGCAATCCTTCCGCGAGGCGATCCCAAACAAGGAATCATTCAGCGAATTGATCGGCGACATATCCGTACTCGCCAACCGCGCCGGCCTGGAAATTGACCAAATCACCTACGATCCCGAGGAAAAACCCGAAGAAAGGTTACTGGTCTATTCTCTTTCTTTTACGGTTTCGGGAAGTTACCGACAGCTCAAAAAATTCATTCATTCCCTGGAGCACTCCCCTCGCCTGATTGTCATTCAGGAGCTCTCTCTGAGCGGCAGCAGTGAAAAACAGCAGGAAAGCGTCAGGATGCAGATACGCCTCTCCACCTACTTCACCTCGGAGGTGGCACGATGAACAGAAAAAACCTGCTCGCGCTCCTGCTTGCCCTGCTCGCCCTCTCTGTCGCCTACGCGATTATTCAATACCCCCGCCAGCAGAAAATCTCCCAAGGGGAATCGCCCGTCGCCAGAGCAGCGAACGATAGCCCTTCGGCCATAGCAAGTGTTGATCCCGATCGCGTTCTTCTTGATTTGCTGGTCCCGGCCGATGAGCCTTTTGCTGTCCCGAAAAAAGATCTCTTCGGGCCTTTGTATCGCCCGGCGCCCCCGGCCCCCAAGCCGGTGGCACGTCCCCAGGTGAAGGCGCCCGCGCCACCCCCTCCCCCGCCTCCGCCACCGGTTCAACAACCGCTGGCCCCCCTGCCTCGTTTTACCGTCCTGGGCTCGCTGGAAAAAGCCGGAGACAGACAGGTTTTTCTCTCCCTCGGGTCCGAACTCTATCTGGTCAGGCAAGGCAGCCATTTTGGCCCGGGAGAAAAATTCAGCGTCGTCGGCATGACTGACCGTCAACTAAGTATTCGCATGACCGGTGAAGACCGTCTGATCACGTTGCCGCTGATGGATAAAAATGCAGGGAAACCCCTGGGGATCAAACGCAAGGTTTCCGCGCCTCTGCGTGAGCCGTTGCCGGCCACAGCAGAGCCGGTGGATTTGACCTTGCCCGAGAGCCCGCCCCCGCAAGAATCGCCTGCCGAGATTCCTACAGAAAGCGGCTCGGTTCCGTATCTGAAAATGCCCGAATGACGCCTGCCAAGAAGAGGTGCTTTATGATGAGATATATTCACAAGACTGTCGCCGTCACCCTACTGACCTCCTTTCTCCTGGCCGGTTGCGCTGGACGCCAGGCTTTTCGGGATGGCGAACAGCTGCTGAGTGAAGGCCGCTACGATCAGGCCGTGGCCAAATACGCCGAAGCTGTGGAGAAAAAACCGGACCGGCAGGAATACCGGATGAAATTGTTCAACGCCCGAACCGAAGCCGGCCTCTGGCATCTGGAACAGGGTCAGAAACATCTGGAAAAGGAACGCTTCTCGGAAGCGATAGTATCTCTTCAGCAGGCCGTCGCCCTGGATCCCAGCCTCGAAGCGGCCAATCAGAAGCTCAAACTGGCCGCCGCCCGTCTCAAAGCCCAGCAGGCTGCCGAAGAAGCCCGCGAGTTCTTCGAGACAGACCGCCTGCCGCAGGCCCGCAAGAGCATCGAATTGGCGCTCCAGCTCGATCCCGACAACCGGGAAGCCAGGGCACTTCAAGAGGAAATCACCGCCGTTCGAATGACCATCATCGACGGCTTCGAATTGGCGATAGCTTCCCCGGATCCCCTCACTTTACGCTTCTCGGATACCAATATTCGCGATGCCTTCGGGATTCTCAGCCGCCTTTCGGGGATCAACTTTATCTTCGACGAAGATATTCGCAGTCAGAAAGTTACCCTTTTTCTAGAAAGAGCCACCTTTGCCCAAGCTCTTGAACTCCTGCTGACCATGAACGACCTGGGCAAAAAAGTCCTCAACCCCAAGACTCTCATCGTCTATCCCAAGACGCGCGACAAACTCAAGCAGTACGAAGAGCAGATTATCCAGACTTTTTACCTGTCCAACATCGACGCCAAAAAAGCCGTCAACCTGCTACGCACCATGCTGCAGCTACGCAAAATCTACGTGCATGAAGAACTCAACGCCCTGGTCATCCGCGATACGCCCGATGTTATCCGCCTGGCGGAGCAGGTTATTGCTGCGTCGGACCGACCGGATGCCGAAGTCGTTTTTGATCTGGAGCTGATCGAGGTGAAACATGACGATACCATGACTCTCGGCCCCAAACTGAAGAGTTACCAGGTCGCCGGCGGCCTGGCCAAAGAAGGCGTCGAGACAATTTCAGATTCAATCACACTGCGCAACTTCAACAACCTCGATTTTCTCTACACCATCCCCAGCGCTACCTTTGATTTTCAGAAGCAGCTGACCGATTCGGAGACCCTGGCCAATCCCAAAATCCGGGTCAAGAACAAGCAGAAGGCCAAGGTCCATGTCGGCAGCCGGGACCCGATAATAACGGCCACGATTTCCGACAATGGGGTCATTTCGGAGAACATCCAGTACGTGGACACTGGTGTCAAACTCGACGTCGAGCCCCTCATCAATCTGGACAACTCAGTCACCACCAAAATCACCCTGGAACTGAGCAATGCCCAAAAAGGGTCGGCCACCCCCAACGGCACCGTTCCCCTCATCATTACCACCACCAACGCCCAGACGGTGCTGAGCCTGAGCGACGGACAGCGCACCATCATCGGCGGACTGATCAAGGACGATACATCCAAGACCAAAACCACCTTCCCCTTTATCGGCGCCATTCCCATCCTGGGAGACCTGATCTCGGGGCACAGCGACATCAAGACCAAGCGGGAGATACTCCTTTCCATCACGCCGCATATCGTCCAAAGTGTCGACCTGCCCAAATCAAGCGTGGCCACCATCTGGTCCGGCGGCGAAGATAGTCTCAAGGCCGGCCCCATGCTCGGTTCCTTTGCCGACGAGTTCGCGGCCGAGGTGGAGCAGGCGCCACAGGCTGTCGTTCCCTCCGCCCGACCCGAGCTCAAGGCGACCCCCTTCCCTGTTCCCGTGGGGCAGACTGAATCTCAGCCGCAACCCATGTTAGAGGAGGTGCCGACCGAAATGATGCCACTCCAGCAGGAAGCAGCCATGCCAGACCAGAGCCTGCTACTGATGTTCGGGCCGTCTCTGGTAAACACCGGTGAAGAATTCCCCGTCGAGGTCAAGGTGAACAACGTCGTCGATCTACACAACGCCCCGGCAGTTCTACTCTACGACCCAGCCCTGCTTGATTTTGTGCGGATTGAGGAAGGAGACTTTCTTCGCCAGGGGGCGGCGCCAACCCGTTTAAACGTTTCACCCGATCAGGAATCGGGGCAATTGCTCATTGATTACGGTCAGGAACAAGGCGCAAAAGGAGCTTCTGGGCAAGGGGTTCTCTTCCGAATCTTTTTCAAGGCAAAAAACGCTGGGAACACTTTTCTGCATTTTGATACTATCGACTTTGAGAATTCACAAGGACAGCCCGTGGCTGTCCTTCCCTCTGAACTTTTCCTGGAGGTTAAATAATCTTAGATGGTGGTTGGACGTTTGTGCAAAAATGAGCGTGGCCTGACTTTGATCGAAATGATCATCGCTGTGACCATCCTGGCTATCCTGGCGGCCGCCGTCATCCCCTTTGCCGAGGTCAACGTCAAACGCACCAAAGAACTGGAGTTGCGCCGCAGCCTGCGGCTGATTCGCACCGCCATCGACGACTATAAAGGCGACTATGACAAGGCCGTCGCCCAAAAGAAAATATCTGCCGTCGTCGGTGAGACCGGCTACCCGGAATCCCTGGACATACTGCTCGAGGGCACGGACTGGGGCGGACTATATCCCTACAAGCGCAAATATCTCCGCCGGCTCCCACGCGACCCCTTCGACCAGTATAACGACGGCTGGGGGCTCAGATCCTACGAGGACGACCCCGATTCTACGGTCTGGGGGGGAAACGATATCTATGATGTCTATTCCCAAAGTGACCTGACCGCCCTGGACGGCACCTCCTATAACACCTGGTAGAGAGTTATGAATTCTATTCTTCGATATCGAAAAGTGGCTGGCTTCACCCTGATCGAACTGCTGATCATCATGTCTGTTATCGGCATTCTCTTTGCTATCGCGGCTCCTAATTACAAGAACAGCCTGATCAAGGCCCGCGAGTCAGTGCTGATGGAGGACCTGTTCCAGATGCGCAGCGCGATTGACGCCTATTATGCGGACAACGGCCGCTACCCCGACTCCCTGGAAGATCTCCAGGAGGGCAAATATCTGCGCACCATTCCCCGCGACCCCTTCACCCGCTCGTCAGAGACTTGGATAACGATTCCACCTGCCTTCTCCTCCTCCGGCGAACTTGCCGAGGGCCAGGTTTTCGATGTGCGGAGCGGCAGCGATCTCATCTCCCTCGGCGGCACGCCTTATAGAGACTGGTGAGTGCGCCACCGTCTTTTTCTTGCCCGTCTTTCCCCGTATTCACAGGAACTCGCATGCCCGACCAAAACTTTCTCAACGATAATCAACACCTCGACATTTTTAAGGATCTGATCGATCAGTCATCAGACGCCATCTTTATTGTTCACCCGGACAGCGGGCAGGTGCTCTACGCCAACGAACAAGCCTGCAGCAATCTTCAGTACTCCCACGCTGAGCTCACCACCCTCCACCTCTGGGACTACGCCGGCAACGTCACCACTCCCGAAGAATTCGCGAACTTTCGCGATCAGATGAAAACGATCGGACAGCGCCGTTTTGAAACCTATCAGCGCACCCGCTCCGGTGAAAAAGTTCCGGTGGAAGTCAACGTCCGCATGATTCATTGCCAGGACGAGGACTACCTGGTCTCTTCGGTACGGGACATCCGCCGCCGAAAAGCTTACGAAACCAGCCTGATCAACGAGCGTAATAAGCTTGAAGGGGTCATCTCGGCTATCGAGGATGGCATAACGCTGGTAAGCCCAGACTTCACAGTCCTTTATCAGAATTCAAGCCACCGGGCCAAACAGGGGGATCAGGTGGGGCGCCCCTGTTACCTGGCGTACCATGGCCTCGAAACAGTCTGCGAAGGATGTCTGGTAGCCAAAACACTGAAGGACGGCAAAAGTCACAAAAGACTGGTCGAGGCCTTGAACGCGGAGGGACGGCTGTATTTCGAAGTGATCTCCTGCCCGATTCGCGATGCGGGAGGGAAGATCACCTCTGTCGTGGAAGCGGTGAGGGACGTCACCCGGCAAAGACTGGCGGAAGAAGCCCTGCAAGAATCCGTGCGGCTACGTACTGATTTTATTTCCATCGCGGCCCATGAACTGCGCACCCCTCTGGCTGTGGTTATCGGTTACGCCGAACTGCTGGAGGCAGCGGAAGGCTCAGAAGAGTTCACGCCAGAAGAGAAGAAAGAATTTGTAAAGGAAATTTTGGCCAAGTCCAGCGCCCTGAACAAAATCATTGATGAATTGCTGGACCTCAGCCGCATCGAAAGAGGCCAGAAGCTCACCATTGAAGTCTCATCGGTCAACATGCTGGAGTTACTACGAAAAATCTGGCGTTCCTACATCAATCTTTTTCCAAAGTACCGATTTGATGTCAGTATAGCGGAGGACATGGAGCCCACTTTCACTATCGATGCGGCCCGGTTTACACAGGCACTGGAAAATATTCTCAACAACGCCATCAAGTACTCTAAGCCCGGCTCGTTCATTCACCTAAGCGCCGAGGGAGCCCCTGACGGCTTAAAACTTACGGTCCGCGATGAAGGGATCGGCATGACGGAAGACGAAGTGGAGCGGATCTTCGAGCCTTTTTATCGGGCCAGGCCCGACGACCCCACCGTTCGTGGACTGGGTTTGGGTATGAACCTGGTCAAGCACATCATCGAGGCACATCGCGGGCAGATCAAGGTAGAGAGCATCCCCCTTGAGGGCACGACCGTTACCCTCGTCCTGCCACGGTCGCCATTGACTCCCTTTACCTGAGGCCGCCTTCCCCAAAAAGCCTGAAGAGGATAATCAGGTCAGTGTCAGAATCTGGTCAGTTACCTCGGTAAAAGCGACATCGTGACTGATGAGAAAGAGCTGATCGTACCAGTGCTCCGTCACTTCTTCCTGGCCGACGTCGATAGCCCTGAAAGCCTGGGCCAGATTTTCACGGCGGGTCGCGTCGAGGTTGGAAGTCGGTTCGTCGAAAAAGGCCAGGCGGGCGCCGATGGTCTGCAGCATGGCCAGCCGCAAAGCCACCACGGCGCTCATGGTCTGGCCGCCGGAGAGCTGATCATCTGCCCGTTCGCGCAGTTGGCCGTCAGCCAGGTCGCGCAGCACAATCTGGTAATTCTCGCCCCAGGCCAGTTCCTCATCCGCTTCCGCGATGATCCGGTAGATGCGGTTCGCCCGCTGGCTGATTTCCTCCCGGAAACGTTCGGACAGATACCCCGACACATGGCGAAACACCCGGTTGCGCAGAAACTTGACCAGCTCGTCCTTCTCCCTGTACACCCTGACCTGGTCCTGTTTGGCGGCAATATCCTTTTCGACCTGCCTGAGCTTGTCGACTTCGGCCTTCAGACGGGTGACGTCGGCAGCCAGCCCTTTAACCTGTTGCCCGAGCGCGTTGACTCCCCCCAAAAGCGCGTCTCTCTGCTTGCGAAGCGCCTCATGCGCGGCGGCGTCATATTCCTTACCCGCCTGGCCGTGGGCCGTTTCCCTGGCCGTCAAGGTCTCCTGCAATTGGCCTAAAAGGTTTTCGAACTTTTCTAGTTCGGCACGACGCCCGACCAGTTCGGCGGCCTGCTGCTGGTTGGCGACATAAAGGTCACGAGCCGGCTGGTGCTTCGCTTTCTCCTGTTCGGTGGCCTCAATGTCGGCCTGCAAGCCGCGATACCCCTCCAATGGTTTCTGTTTTTCATCCAGTTGACGCTGGACCAAGCGCTGTTCCTTTTGCAGTTGGGCCAAATCACCGGCCCGGCGCTCATTGGTCTCACGACGCACGACAAGGCTGGCAAGCTGCTCGTCTAAGCCCTGAAGTCTGACAGTAACGGATTTGATCTCATCGCTGGCCCGGCTTGCCGCTTTCTCTTCCTGTTCGGACAACTGAACGTCATGCAGAAGGCGCAGGCGCTCTTTATCCAGGTCGGAAAATCGGACCGAGAAGACATCCTCCGCCGGCTTTGCAGCCAGATTGAGACAGGGCTCCTGGAAAAAAGGGCAGACTCCCTCGGCGAGTTTTTCGCTCCCCTCCGCCAGAGCGCCCCGGCGTCCATCGAGCTGCCCAAGTTGTTGGCGCAAACCTTCAAGACGCTGGCGGATTTCCGGCAGGCGCGTCGCCAAAGCCTGTTGTTTCTCGTCCAGCGCCAAAGCCTTACGGCTTTCGGCCAGACTCTTTTCTTCGGAAGCTAGGTCCTGCCGGGCTTTTTGGATGGATTGAGACTCGACTGTGTAGCGCTCCCCCAAAACGCTGACCCGGGTTCTAAGCTCGGCAGCTTCCTGTTCAAGCCGCCGCTGCGCCTTGACCTGCTCCCGCAGGGCGCTCAAACGGGCCTCGGCCTCTTCGAAAGCCTTCTTGCCCGAGGTGGTCTCCTCGATAATCTTGCCGGCCTTTACCGCTTCATCGACCAGCAGTTTTTGTTTGCCGATCATTTCATTGCCATTACCGATTCGCACGTTGAGACTGTCGATCTCCTTTTCAAGCTCCTTGAGCTTCTTTTCACGTTGATCGACATCAATCAGCTGCGTTTCCAGCTCCTTGAGCCTTTGCTGCTGAGCGGCAAGATCAGCCTCGGCCTCCGCGAGCGTTTTTACGACGGCCTGGCATTCGGCTTTCTTCACGGGCAGCTCGAGGACCTGACTCTTTAGGGGTCCAATGGCACTTTCGAGAGCATCCACCTTCGCCTTGATGGCGGCGGTCAGCACCTTGGTCTCGTTGAAGGTCTTGCGCCAGGCATCAATTCCGAGGATTTCATCGAACTTGTCGCGACGCTTGGCCGGCTGTTTGATGACGAAAGGCCCGAGGAATTCGTGCTGAAAGGGGCCGATTACCAGCTCGAACTGTTCGGCCAGAGAACGCCCGCCACTGAGCCCGAGCAGCTCTTTCAGGCGCGCCTCGGTCTCCTTGGCGTCCTTATGTTCCTCGACCTCGAAGGTGCTACCGACCTCCTTGGCCAGCAGCCATTTTGCCGGGGTCCCGACGGTCCGGCTAACCCGATACCGTTCATCACCGACCCCTTGAAAAACCACCGCAATCTCCCCCCGTTTGGCGCCGATGGTGACAAACCGGTCGATATTGCCGACAAAGCTCTGAGCGTCAACCCCGAACAGAGCATAACCGATCGCCTCGAAGATGGTGCTTTTACCGACCCCATTGGGGCCGGAGAGGACGTTGATGCCCGGCGAAAAAGTCAACTCGGTATCGCGATGCGATTTAATGTTTTTGAGATGGATAGAAAGAATTTGCACAGGCCAGCCCTATTCGTTTTTTAAGAATCAATCCAGCAATGCCAATAATTCATCGCCATCGACATCGCCCTTTCTCACGGCCTCGCGCAAGTGGACAGCGAGTTGGACGAGTTCCTCCTCACGTCCCTGATAATCGCTGCCGGACCGGATCAGATCATGCAGAACTTCCAGCTCGATCTCTTCCAGGCTCTTTTTGGTCGCCCCCCCCTCCCCCGCACTACTGACCAGGGAAAGGTGGTTCTTGATCTCGACATGCAAGGGTTCAAACAGTTCTGCCAGCGTCAGTTTCAGCCGCTCGCGGCCAAGCTCAAAGGGATGGAAGCCGACGCGGCCGACCAGTTTCAATTCAAGCAGCGGCGGGCGTTTATCGCTGGCGGGTTCTATCCTGGCTGCCACCCGGTCGCGAAACAGGGCAAGTGCCTGGTCAGCGTTCTCGGCCCCCTGAAGGTCAATCGTCTCGACGAACATGGGGCGCGGCGAGGTGCTCCGGAACTCAGGGGTAAACACGCCCTTTTCGAAAGTGACGACATAGTAGCCCTTGTCGTACTTCTCCTCCCCAAAGTTAACCCGCTCCGGCGAGCCGGGATTAAAGGCATAGGACTTCCCCTCCGGCGTTTCAATGACATAGGGTTTGTGACCGTGGCCAAGGGCGACATAACCGAATCGCTCTGCCAGCGGATGAGCCTCCTCCAGCTTCATATTGCCAATTTCGACAGGTGAATATTTCCAGATGCCGACGTGGAAGAGCAGCAGATTATGTTCCGTGCTAATGGCCTCAACGATGCGATTGACGTGAGCGCCCGCCTGCGCGCCGATATACCCCAGACCATAAAGGTTGACATCACCGATGCACAGATGGCCGCCTATGCCCGTTTCCTCATCGAAAGGATCAAAATGATAGCCGCCCTCCTCGGTACGCGAAGGTCGTAGCAGACGGATATAGCCCATCTGGGACAAAGCTTCCATCCAGGAGATGTTGTCACGGCGATGAATCCAGTCGTGATTTCCCTCGATAGCCACACAGGGGATGCCGGCATCCTTGAGCGGCTGCAGCGTCTCGATCGTTTTGGCAAAGGTGCGTGGCAAAATCTGTCCAACGTGGAAGAGGTCGCCGGCAATCAGCACGGCATCGACCCCCTCGTGGACGGCATCGCGAACGATAATCGCCAGCGCGGTGAAGAAATCGTCGTAACGCTCCTTCTCGCCGGCTGAGTTGCGGTAGGTTTTTCCTAAATGGATATCCGCCGTGTGGATGAAACGCATAATTGATCAGGTCCTTGATGACTAAAAGAGTCCGACAAGCGCAATCCTTGGCCTCACTTGGGGTAGAGTTTACCGAAGGCCTCTTCCTGGGCAGGGGTGCCGATCAGAATCAGTGCATCGTCCTTCTGCAAGACGGTTTCCGGTGAGGGCACGACGACAGGATCTGCTTTTCCGTGACCTTCCAGAGCCACAATGGAACAGCCCGTCCTTTCCCTGAGGTGGGAGGCGGCAATGGATTTGCCCACCAGCGCGGCCGGCAGAGGGCGGCGAAAGATATTGATTCCCTCGGTGAGAAATACCGACGTTTTGGATTCAATGATATTCAGCAGAATGCTGCCCCCCACCGAGGCGCTGGACACAACAAAATCGGCGCCCGCCGCGTAAAGTTGGGCGACGTTTTCATCGACAGTAGCCCGCGCCACGATGCGGATATGGGAATGGGCGTGCCGGCTGGCCAGGGTGAGAAAGATATTGGTATTGTCATCGTTCGTCGTGACGATGAGGCCACGAGCCTTGTCGATACCGCTCTTCTGCAGCAGATGACGGACCGTCGCATCGCCATAAATAGGAACGTGCTCCTCACAGTAGGGATTTTCCTGGCGGTCGACCAGGATGAACGGCACCGGTTTGCGGTCAAGAAAACTGGCGGCGGCACAACCGACGCGACCATGGCCGAGGATAAAGATCAGATCCTCATTCGCCTGCTCACCAGTCAACTGTTCAAGCGCTTCCAGCTGCTCCCGGGTTCCCGCCAACACCATCAGGGCATCATCCCTGAGTAGAGTATCGGCGGCGGGAAGAGTCAGGTTCCCCCGTTCCCACAGACCGATCACGGCCAGCCCGGTCTGTTGCCGGATCAGGGAGTCTGCCAGCGACAGTCCGGAAAATGGTGTGCCGTGCACCGGGATTTCCGCTATGACGAGCTTACCGAAGCTGTCGATGACATGGGCCATGGCCCCCTTGGTCGTGGCCCGGGTGGCCAGGTAGTTCCCCAGAATCTTGTGCAGGGGGATAACCTGATTGGCCCCCGCCAGGCGCAGCAGATCCCCATGCTCTGCCTCGGACACCAAGGCGACGATGGGCGTTTCGCAAAGGGAGCGGGCAGTCAGACACAGATTGACGTTTTCGGGGTCGCTGAGGTTGGCAATGATATACCGCGCCTCGGCAACCCTTAGGCCTTGAAGCACTTCAGGATCGGTCGGTGAACCGACCACCACCTTGACACCGCGGTCCTCAAGGTTTATTGCCTCACTGCTATCTTCGGTCACCACCACGAAAGGGATCTGGCGGGTTTTAAGTCTTCGAATCAGGTTGCGGGTGACGGAATCGACGCCAAAGATCAGGACGTGCCCGGCAGTCTCTGGCGGCAGATCAACATCCGGCCGGTGGCTCAGGCGGTATTCGATCCAGGGTGCCAGAAACAGGCTGACCAGAGTAAAAGGGAGGATGATCAGCAAAAAAATCACCCCCGATACCGTCACCACTGCGGCAAAAATATAGCCGGGGTCGCTGTGAAAGGTAATGTCCCCGAATCCCAGGGTCGTCATCACCGTAATGGACCAGTAAATCCCGGCAATCAGCGAAAATTCACGCCCTTCTAGATGCCACATGAGATAGCGGAAGAGAACCGCGTACAGCAGGATCATGCCGACCAGGAAAACACAGTAGTAGGCCAGGTATTTAAGGTTTTTGACCACTCTGCCGCGGAGAAAATAGGCGAGTTCCGACGCGATTGTTTTCATTACACCCCACCTGGTTCACAAAAGACCGCACGAAAAGTTTCATCATTTTATAACAGGTCACAAACACCGGATCAAATAAAGGGGACAAAAAAGACAAAAGCCCTCGTTTTCAGAGGGCTTTTCAGACTGAATAAATCAGCGGGACGGGAATCGAACTAATTATTCAACTTAGCGTTTTTTATGTTTTTTAAAACAAGCAATCCCCTTTAAGCCCCCTTACATACCCCTAAACTGCCTCATTGCCAGCCCAAAAACAACATCTGGCCCAAAGAAACATGATCGCTCCCGTGGGTCCTCCACCCGTACTTTTGAAGGTTCAGGACCTGTCTCCGTAGCGCCCCCAAAGGTAGAGTATTGCATCCAGATGAAAGGGCGTCATACCCACGGCATCGGCGATTTCTTGGGAGAGGATAAAACTCTGCCTTGGACTCAACCGGCATCCGCCTTTCCATTTGATCAATTCAGGAAACTGGGCAGCGAAATGATGGTCTACTTTAACATATTGAACAAAACCGATTTCTTTGAAGAAGTCACACACAAGGGCGGGGCCTACATAATCTATTCCCTTGGAAAAATTGTTGACCAGACTCCACATCGCCGAAGGGGTCTTGGCGTGCCCAACCATCTCATAAAATCCGTCGAGCCCATCTCTGAGCGCCTCCTCCAATTTGCGACTCCCTGTGAGCAAGACGGCGAGAATACGTGGTCTGAATTGTCTCGAAGATTGATTAAACTTGTACCTCTCCTGAATTTCAGCAGCCAAATCTCCCAAGAGATCCGGCGACCAGAAGGCGTCATCTAGAAATTCCTGCTGATCGTCGAATACCCTGGAAAGTGCCAGGGCAATGTTCTGTCTGGTCGGCAGACCTTCAGCTAACGGAGAGAGGAGATTGTTTCTTATTGGGGCGTAGCTATAAGCACTGACACAGAACTGCTTCATCAGGTTCGGTATGTCGGTACACCGGGGCGGTGACTTCCAGCGCTCAAGGTCTAATTGGATGCGTTCCCTCTCCGAAGGTTCCATTTGGAAGGAAGTATCGTATGAACGATGAACCAGAATATCTCGTCGTCGATGCAGCTCGTCACGCACTTCCGCCCACGACTGACTCATGGCAATTCTCTCGCAGATATAAATGAACTGGGCAATGCTAGCCTTGCATAAAGCTCGTCTATCACGCCCACCCCGCACAGAGCACTTCCGCCTGCTTCAAAACCAACTCCACGGCATCATCTTGCTTATCCGGCGGATACTTCCACTTACGCAAAGTTCGCCGCACCAGGTTGCGCAGTTTGGCCCGAACGTTGTCCCGCACCTGCCAGTCGACCGAGGTGCTGTTGCGCAGCTTTTCGGTGATCTCGACGGCGATTTTCTTGAGGATGTCGTCCCCCAACTCCCGCACGGCGCTTTCGTTGTTGGCCAGAGCGTCATAAAAGGCGACCTCGTCTGAGTTGAGTCCCAGGGCCTCGTCGCGCTTCAAGGCCTGCTGAAAATCCTTGGCCATCTGGATCAACTCTTCGATCACCTGCGCGGTTTCAATAGCACGGGCGTGGTAGCGGTTCAGCGTCGCCAGCAGGCGATCACTAAACTTTTGCTCCATCACTAGGTTGCTGCGGGTACGCGCCTTGATGGTGTCCCGCAGCAGCTTCTCCAACAGCTCCAGGGCCAGGTTGCGGCTCTTCATGTTGCGCACGTCTTCGAGAAACTCGTCGGAGAGCAACGCAATGTTCGGCTTGTCGAGACCGGCCAGAGCAAAAACATCAGCCACCCCTTCAGCAATGACGGCGTTGTCGAGAATCTGCTTCAAGGCGCTGTTCTTCTGTTCTTCGGTCAGCTTACTGTCGACCGTGGTGTGCTTGACGATGGCGGCACGAATGGCCGCAAAGAAGGCGATTTCTTTACGCAGCGGCTCGGCCTCATCAAGGGTGCCGCACAGGGCAAAGGCGCGGGTGATCGCCGCCATGGCGTCGAGGAAGCGCTTCTTGCCGTCTTCAACCCCAAGGATGTGATTGGCGGCCAGAATCAGAATTTGGTGCGCACGGGTGACATAGTCGCTGTAATCGAAGCCATGAAAAAGGCCGCGCACCACGTCGAGCTTCTCCAGCAGCACCGCCAGCGCCTCTTCCGCCGCCAGCGTTGGTGTCCCCTTCCCTTGCGCGTTGATATAGATCTTGAGCGCCTGCTTCAACTCGTTGGCGATACCGATGTAATCAACCACCAGCCCACCCGGCTTGTCCTTGAACACCCGGTTGACGCGAGCGATGGCCTGCATCAGATTATGACCGCGCATCGGCTTGTCGACGTACATGGTGTGGCAGCTCGGGCAATCGAAGCCAGTCAGCCACATGTCACGCACGATCACCAGTTTCAACTCGTCCTTGGCATCCTTAAAGCGCTTTTCCAAGCGCTTTTTGGTCACCTTGTTGTAGATGTGCGATTGCAGCAGCGGTCTGTCAGCGGCGGAGCCGGTCATGACAATCTTAATTGCCCCTTTCTCCAAGTCAGGATCATGCCAGGCAGGCCGCAGCGC
The DNA here is from genome assembly GCF_024197615.1 of Desulfuromonas sp. KJ2020. Lineage (NCBI taxonomy): Bacteria > Pseudomonadati > Thermodesulfobacteriota > Desulfuromonadia > Desulfuromonadales > Desulfuromonadaceae > Desulfuromonas > Desulfuromonas sp. KJ2020. The sequence continues at coordinate 371,264 of NZ_JAKUKE010000003.1, read as the reverse complement.
GACGATTTCGTTGTAAAGATGCACGCAGATCTCGCGGCTCATGCAGACGATCATCCCCTTGCCGTCTACCACCGCTGTGCGCGCCTCGAAGTGCCGCACCAGGTCTTCAGCGACCTCCTTCAGGCGCGGTTCTGCACCGACCAGCTTTTCCAGCGCCGCCCACTTACTCTTGGTGCGCTCGCGCAGGCCAACGTCCTCCTCGTCCTCAATGACTTCTTCAACCTCGTCGTTAAGTTCCTCAATCGCAGCGTGGTTGATATCGAGCTTGGCCAGGCGTGATTCGTAGTAAATAGGCACTGTCGCGCCGTCGTCGACCGCATCCTGAATGTCGTAGATGCTGACATAGTCGCCAAATACGGCGCGGGTGTCCTTGTCCTCCTGGGAGATGGGCGTACCAGTGAAACCGATGAACGACGCATTGGGGATGGCGTCGCGCATGTGCTTGGCGTAGCCGTAGATGTATTGGCCGGTCTTGGTGTCGAGTTTGGCCTTGAAACCGTACTGGCTGCGGTGGGCCTCGTCGCTGATGACGACAATGTTGTTGCGCTCACTGAGTACCGGATGACTGTCTTCGGCATTCAACAGGGAGAATTTCTGTACCGTAGTGAAAATAATGCCCCCCGACTGTCGCGCCGCCAATTCCCGGCGCAAGTCTTCGCGGCTGTCAGCCTGCACCGGGGCCTGCCGCAGCAACTCCTGGGCATTGCAGAAAGTGGCGAAGAGCTGGCCGTCGAGATCGTTGCGGTCGGTGACGACAACAATGGTCGGGTTGTTCATTTCCGGTTGCTGCAGCAGTTTGCCGGCGTAGCAGCACATGGTGATGCTCTTGCCCGACCCCTGCGTATGCCACACCACCCCGGCCTTACGCGAGCCGGGCTCTACCTCTTTACCCCAGGTGGCACGCTGGCTGTCGGCGATCTCTCCGGCTTTGACCGGGGCCGAGGCAATCAGCGTCACCCGCACCGCTTCGCGCACGGCATGAAACTGGTGGTAGCCGGCGATCTTCTTGATGATGCTGCCGTCGTCCTGCTCAAAGAGAATGAAGTAGCGCAGATAGTCGAGCAGCAGCTCGCGGTCGAAGAACCCTTTAACCACCTTCTCCAGTTCGTATTCGAGCAGCGGCTTGTCATCCTCGTTGCGGATGGTTCGCCAGGGGAGAAAGCGCTCCTTGTTGGCGGTCAATGAGCCTATTCGTGCTGTCAGGCCATCGGAAACCACCAGCGCCTCGTTGCACACGAAGAGGTCAGGGATCTCATCCTTGTAGGTCTGCAACTGGTCGTAGGCATTCCAGACGTCAGCGTTGATGTCGGCAGGGTTCTTCAGCTCGATCACCGCGATGGGCAGGCCGTTGATGAAGACGACAATGTCGGGGCGACGCAGGCGTTTGGTCCCCAGAATGGTGAACTGATTGACGACCAGGAACTGGTTCTTCTCGATGTTGTAGAAGTCGATCAACTGCACATGGTCGACTTTGATCTCATCGCCGTCGCGGTATTCGACCGGCACGCCTTCGAGAAGCAGTTTGTGGAAGGCCCGGTTATTGTGGATCAGCACCGGGGATTCAGGTTTGGTGACGGCTTGGGCAGCTTCTTCGAGGGTGGCGAGGGGGATGTGTGGGTTGATCTTCTGCAGGGTGGTGAGAAGGCGACAGGTTAACACCACCTGCTGATAGTCGCGACGCTCTGACGAGTCACCGTCATGGGCGATGTCGGAGCCGAAGGCGGTTGCGTAGCCTTCTTCACGAAACCAGTTAAGGCAGAGTTGTTCGAGTTGGCCTTCGGAAATCATAACTACTTACCAGACTTGCTTATTAATTTTACGAGATTCGAAAACTGAGCGAAAAGGTTTGATGCGTCTAGTGAGTTGTCCTCTAAAGCGACATTGCCTTCGGAGAAAATATTTTTAGCCAGTTCGGTCTTAATTTGCTCCGCTTTCACCTTGTCAAGCAATGCCAAATAGGGGTCAATTGTCGAAAGAATCAATTCTCTTCTTCGATTTAGGATCTCGTTACTCCTGTGACTTGTAGATTCTCTGGCCAGATAAAAACCAGGTATAAATAGGATAAGCGAGAAAAAACTACGGCCTGCGATATTTTTCCAGTCAAAGGTGTAATCTGAAAAGTCTTTGAACATTCTGGCGACTTCCGGCGCCAACAAAATAACAACTCCGGCAATCATAAATAGAAAAGCAAATCTTCGAAGCCAGTCAGCAGTCTTTTTCTCTTCATTTGCATACAACGAATAAGACCCTGCTTGCAATGTATTTACGACAACACCAAATACCTTTGAAGCATCATCAAGATACTTACCTAGCACGTCAAGTGAAACTGCCACCTTCTCAGCCAGTTTTTCAAACTCTTTGTCGGCCTTCTCTTGAAGCTTCAGCGACACTGCTTCGAATTTTGTGTTTCTCCCCTGCTCTCCACTTTGAAATTGGGTATTGAATTCAGCCGTTTGTTTTTCAATTGTTTGAGAAACTGTCTTCAATTGAGCTTGGAGATCATTCAAATTTACGCTTACAGCATTTGTACCTAATTTTAATTTTTCGATACCTTTTGAAACTTCATCAATTCTTGTGTCAGTATTTTCTTTCAGATTTTTTAGATGTTCATCTAAAACAGACGCATAAACTGTAGCTGATTTGCTCAATGCGCCCTTTTGTTGGGCCGTTAAATTGAAGGGTGTCTGACTAAAAATTACAATCAATTGGTCGGCATGATTATTTGAATTCTGGAGATGACCTGGATTCTGATTGCCTTTAAATGCATTTAACTCATTCAAGCAATTTGTCGCATGCTGGTTTGCCCCATTCAAAAAAGAGGCGGGCATAAGCTCTGGATCAATTTGTTCCAATATTGAATCAATATAAGAAACTACTTTAAATAATCTTGCAATTTCTTTAACTGCCTGTTCAGAATTATTTTTTTCTAAATCTTCACTCGATAAAACATCGTGTAAAGTTGACCAAGTTTTTTTAAAGGCATGAGTTTCGTACTGTTCATTCCATCTGGACATCATGCAACCTCCTCAATGAAATTCAATTCACCGCAAAGAAGTTTTGGCAATAAGGTGTCTCGAAGAGTGGCGAATGTTTTGTTTTCACACAAGCCACAAGAAATCTTCCCCCTGACAATTCCGACAGTTTTAGAAAATACTTCCATCAATTCTTTCGGATATTTTGGCACTGGTAGTCTATAAACATTGTTGCGGTTCAGCCCAGGAACAGCAGCGTCAGTGTTCATTTTTTCTAATCCGAGGGTTTGAAGCAAATAAAAAAGAACTTCAAAAGTGGCCCCGTTCTTTGGCACAACGTAGAAGACCGTATCAATGGCGAAAAAATCCCGATCCTCCCAATACAATGCCCCGACTGTTCCTTTGCGCCCGACAATGATTCCAGGGCCTGCAACCAATGGTTTGTCGTGAAATCCAGTAATCCCACCGGAGCCATAGACGGGGAAATCACCATCTCTTCGTTCAGTTTTAGTCAGTGACTTGCCATAGCAAAGATCCAGTAAGTTTTCCAATCGTTGCCCCCCCCACCCCTCCGGAATCAACCCCAACTCCGACTCCACCAGCTCATCGGGAAACAGGGCGGCGGTGGCGGCGAGTTGCTGGTAGTGTTCGGAGGAAAGCTGGTCGAGTTCGGGCTCAAGTTTGCCGCTGATGGCGCACATGCCGGCGCGCTCGGGGTCGCGGCCGGCAGCTTTGGCTTCGATCTTGGCTTTGACCGGCTCGAAATCGACAAACCAGCTTTTGAAGATGGTCTGGGCGATCTGTTCGAGGGTTTGGTTGATTTGGCGGTTGAGTTCGATTTTGTCGTCAATTTCTAAGAGGATTTTACCTATCCGTTTCTGGACTTCTAACTCTGGGAAATAAATAGGAACATCGCTCAATATTTTAGTATTGATTGAGGGCATAGTAGCGCCAACGGCAATACTGCGCAGGTAATTCTTGAATCCTTCATGGCCGAAAAAATACGAGAGATAGATGGGATCTATTAAATCCCTTTTGGCTCGAACCCTTAAGCAACGACCTGAGAAAAGCCAACCATTCTCAGCTTTGCGAACTAAGGAGCGCCTGTCTACAGAGCCTACGCGGGAAAAGACGATATCTCCTTCTTGCAGGCTATACCGAGAAAGCCGATCTCTATCTGCGTCACTTACAAATGGCGTGTTGTCGTGCAAAATCCTATTTTCGCCTAAATGTTCGACGGTAATTATTGGTGTACCTATTTCAACGTAATCTTCTTGGTGCAACTGACTGCCGAACGGACCAGTTTGAACCCCTATTTTCTCCACACATAATTCAGAGAGCTTGGCAGTCTGAAAATCAGCTGAAATAGGTCCGTACTCAGTTGTAATTTGCTCAGAACTCATACCCAAGCCCCGCCAAATTCCGCTTTATCTTCCCTTCCAACTCCGCACTCTGCGCAAACTGCTCCTGTAACTGCGCCGTCAATCGCGCCATCTTCTCGGCAAAGGGTTCGCCATCCTCCACCTCGTCCGCCGCACCGACATAGCGCCCCGGCGTCAGCACGAAGTCGTGCTTCTTGATCTCCTCCAGCGTCGCCGAGTAGCAGAAGCCGGCCTCGTCGGCATAATCCTTCCCCTGCTGCCAAGCATGAAAGGTATCGGCGACCTTGGCGATGTCCTCCGGCTTGAAGTCGCGCAGTACCCGGTCCTTCATGTAGCCGAGGTTACGGGCATCGATGAAGAGTACCTTGCCGGAGCGGTCGGCCAGCGTCCCCCGCGCCTTCTTGTTGCGGGTGAGAAACCAGATGCAGGCGGGAATCTGCGTGTTGGTGAAGAGCTGCCCCGGCAGAGCGACCATGCACTCAACCAGATCGTTCTCCACAAGCGCCCGGCGGATATCTCCCTCGGTGTTGGTGTTGGAGCTCATCGAGCCGTTGGCCAGCAGCAGGCCCATGGAGCCGCCTGGCGCCAGGTGGTAGAGCATATGCTGCAACCAGGCGAAGTTGGCGTTTCCGCTGGGCGGCTTGCCGTACTGCCAGCGCGGGTCGTCGTCGCTGACGCCGGTATCCCACTCCTTCATGTTGAAGGGAGGATTGGCCATGATGGTGTCGGCGCGCAGATCGGGGTGCTGATCGTTGGTGAAGGTGTTGGCCGGCTCCTTGCCGAAGTTGAAATCGAGGCCGCGGATGACCATGTTCATCGCCGCCAGTTGCCAGGTGGTGTGGTTGTACTCTTGGCCGTAGATGGAGACGTTGCCGAGCTTGCCGCCGTGCTCCTTGATGAACTGCTCGCTCTGCACGAAGAAGCCGCCCGAGCCCATGGCCGGGTCATAGACGCGCCCGGAGAAGGGCTGCAGCATCTCGACGATGAGGGTGACGATCGATTTGGGGGTGTAGAACTGGCCCCCCTTCTTCCCTTCGGCGAGGGCGAACTGGCCAAGGAAGTATTCATAGACGTGGCCGAGAATATCCTTGGCCTGCAAGGAGGCGTGCTTGAAGGGGATGGTGGCGATGAGGTCGATCAGCTCGCCGAGCTTGGCCTGGTCGATCTGCAACCGGCCGTACTGTTTATTGAGCACCCCTTTGAGCTTGGGGTTGTCCTTCTCGATGGCCTCCAGCGCATCGTCGATCAGCCGCCCGACGCTGCGCATGGTGTAGACCGTCTCCTTGCCGTTCTTGATGACGATCTCGCTGCCGGGCGGCAGCTTGGAATGGTTCTGCAGCGTCTCCCAGCGCGCCAGCTGCGGCACCCAAAAGACGTTCTTCTCGGTGTAGTAGTCGCGGATCTCCAACTCGGCGGCGATCTCCGCCTCATACTCCGCCGCAGTTTCGTAATCATCAGGGTTGAGGTAGTAGTCGTGGTTCTCGTTCTTAAACTGCTCGATCAGCTCCTGGCGGCGGATATCGAAGGCGTCGGAGACGTATTTGACGAAAATCAAGCCGAGAACAACATGCTTGTAGACCGCTGCATCAAGCGCCGGCAGCAGCTTATTGGCGGCGGTCCAGAGTTTCTTTTCGAGATTTTGCAGAAATTCTTGTTCAGACATCTACTACTCCAGGGGCACGGTTTTTATGAAAAATGCAGAAGGGTTGAAAAGGATTAATACTAATTTCAAAAGCTACCATACTGAAAACACAAATGGTATCAGGAAAAACCCTAGAAATAGTATTTGGAGGGGGTGTCAGGAACAGAATGAACAAAGGACGACCCCAAATGGAATCGCCCTTGATGGCATGCCCTTGTCTATGACCTCTTTGACCTTAACTTTTCTTAACAACCTCGCGCCCTGCTGCGCTGCCGTCCTTTCGCTGTATCCGGCTCTGATTGCCGCCACACTCTGAGGTTACAGGGGGGAACAATTCGTTCCCCCTACCGACACGCTCTCTTGATCCCGGCATATTTCCGTGTCCAGGTGTTGAGGCTCGGAGTGTCCCGTCCGACAATTACCCATGCCTTGCGGTCGTCGATCCTTGCCGACCCTGCCACGACATTCGATTTCGCTTTCTTGATTCGTCGCTGCTTACAGACGATGGCTTGGTCCTGGCAAGACCGGCATGAGGGGTGTTTCGCGTCAAAAGCTCTCCCGAATGGGCACATGGTTTCAATCCTCTTCCTTCTTTATGGGGGGCGCCAACACCCCAACAAATCCGGCCGCGTTGACTTCCGCCAACATCGTCTTTGTGCAGCAGACAATCGCCTGATCGGTTGGGATGGAACAATAAAAGGCTCGCGCCCGTGGCGTCGATTTCTTGATTGTGTTTTGACGCAACTCCGACTCAAAACCTATCCCGTCAGGGTCCATTCTCCTGCAGTTTCCGCACAGCTTCCGAACCCCTCGGGCCCCTTCGGCCACCTCATATGCTCTTGTTTTCGCTCCGCAGCGTGGGCAGATCAGGTGTTTCTTGACAATCCGCACAGTGTCAGCGTCGGTGTAATCAGCATCGTCAAAGGATTCAACTTGATCCATACTCGCGTCCTTATTTTGTTTGGGGTGGCACGACTGCCGGGCAACTCGGGGTGTGGCCTCCCGCTCACCCCGTGCGCCCTTGTTTCGTTCAGCCCTACCCATGAGCCACCCCCTGCCGCGGAATGGGTAATCCCTTGGCCCGGTTCAGGCACCAGGGGCAGCCCTCCACCTTCTCCGGTGTCCACGGCTCCAGCAGGACGGGACCACACCCAGAGCACTCCCTGCTCGCCGTATAGGACGGGGGTGCAATCCCCTTCCGCCGCAAGCGCCGAAAGTGAATGGTCTGGGCCAGGTGCGAATGCCATCGAGGATCTGCTTTAATCTTTTCCCATTGAGGATCCTGTCCAAACTCGGCTTCCAATTCCGACATAGCGAGCCCGTGCGGTAAGGTTGCCGGAACCAGCGAAGGGCATTCCTTTTGGATAAAGTCAGAAAAGTTCACGGTTGTCTCTCCACAAAAAGCTGGGCCTTGCGGTCAAAGTAAAAGCCAAACATCCCTTCAGCTTCGGCGCCGTCCTCACGGTGTTTGTCGCAGCACATAAAGGCGTCATATTCCCGTTGAATGTCATCCCGCGTCTTGCCGCGGACACTGCCCCCGTTGTCGAGAATGGCCAGATCCCGCTCCTTGGCTTTGTTGCGATGAACCACCAGAACATTGTCCACCATGTCTGTCAGTGCCCCGGTCCCCTTCACGTCCATCTTTCCCGGTGGGCTGAATTCGTCGCCCCCCTTGCGCGCATGGGCCACCAGGTGAACGTGGGTGCCGGTACTTTTGGCAAAGTCCCCTAGGGTGTCGATGAATGCCTTCTGGCCGTTGTAATCGTCCTCTCCGATGCCGCACTTGCTCAGGCTGTCGATGACGAACTGCTTCACCCCGTAGCGATGAAAGGCAAAGCGGAAGACCTCTAACAGCCGCTCGCGCTTGGCTGTCCCCGTCAGGTCGAAAATCCAGACCGAGCCGTTTAAAATCTCCATGGACGTGCGGATCATATCCGGCGAAGGATTGGGGATTTTGGTCCACTGTTGCACCATGCGCCCGAGGGTCTTTTCTGGGTGCATCTCCATCGAGGCGATGCAGCAAGGGGCATTCTGCTTAGCCGCCCCCATCATGACCTGCCCAAGCAACAGGCTCTTGCCGTGGCCATTGATACCGGTCCAAATGGAGACCTCACCGTCATAGAGTCGAAGCCTGCCCTTTGTCTTCTCCCACGGAAGATCAATTCCCGGACGCTGGCCACCAGAAGGATGAAAGCGGTTGATAACGCCATCGATGTAAGCCTGGGCCGGTTTCAGTTCTTCCGGGTCGAAGGTTCCAGCCTTCTGGAAACATAGCAGGACCTCTTCCTTCGGAATGCCAGCCTGTAAGCACTCGTTAGCATCCTTTTTCGGCAACGTGACCACCTTGCAGCGGTGCAAACCCAGCCGGCGGGCAATCTCCTTGGCCGCTGCCTGCCCTTCTGCGTCGGCGTCCATGACCAAGAAAATCTCACTGAATCGCTCCAACCATTCGTAACAGCAGTCAATCCACGCCTGTTTTTCGCCAGTGCCACCACCGAACGGGACCGACACGGCAGGCATCCCATATTCGAAGAGGCTCAGGGCGTCAATCTCCCCTTCCGTGATGGCGAGGAATCGTTGATTCTCGGGGATGACCTGCATCCCGTAGAGGATCGGCTCACAACCGGATTCGACAACGGTCTGCTTCTTGCCGTCCCGGCGCTCCAGGTGCAGGTATTTGGTGAAGACCAGTTCTTTCTCTCGCAGGTAGGGGAAGACGATCCACGGGCCTCTCCAGGGCTGTTGCTTCTTCCAGTTCTTCCAAGGGCCGACCTCTGGCACCTCGGCCACCTGATAGGCGGTAAGGCTCTTATCGGTGAGGCCACGACTTAGGAGATATTCCTTCACCCTGGACTGAGGCTTGGTCAAACCTTTCGGCTTCTCGGGTCTTCGGTAGGTTTTTACACTCTGAGGCGTTTTCTCTGGCTCAGATATGCCCAAGTATGCTTTTGCCTCCACGATGGCCTCAGGGAAGGAAACAGAGCGCACAGAACGCCAAAGGTCAAGCAGGTCACCGCCTTCGCCTGTTGCAAAGTCACTCCATACACCGGCCTTGCCTCCAGAGATACAAACTTTGAGAGATCTCCCGGATTCACCGCCCACACTTCCGACGCACCATTCACGACCTTGCCGTGTGCCACCCGGGAGAAGATAGGCAGCCACATCTTCGGCGCGTTCAGCGAGTCTGCGGGCAATCTGTCCAGCGTCCATCAGAAAACCCTCCGTCCGGCTGTCGCAATGGCAACCACCCCGCCCCGGTTCTTTTCGCCATCACGCTGCATTTGCAGTAGGAGCGTGTCGAACTTCTCCCGCAGCTTGACCCCGCTCAGGATATTGCAGCGCCAGAACGTATCAGCCTGGCACCACTCAATGACGGCCTCAACCTCTTCCTGGGATCGCTTGTCGAGGCGGAGCATCTTGTCGATGTCATCCGACCAGCGTTCAACGCTCCCCTCTTTCCGCTCAGGCCCGAGAAGCTTGTTGTTCGGATTGTTGGCAAAGATCAGTTCCGCCAGGCGACCCGACAACCGGAGGGCGTCGGGAAGGATATTCTTTTCCTTCTTACCTTCTTTACTTCTTGATAGTTGCCCGGTCTTTGCCTGGTCGTTGCCGACCTCGTTGCCTGGTTCCTCGGCACTACCTTGGTAACTACGCCAGTTTATTACAGAAATAATGCGACCCGTCTTTGCCGACTTGTTTGCCAGAAAATTCAATTTTTCAAAACGTGCGATTGCTGACCTGACAGACTTGACGGAGACGCCGGCTTTGCTCGCCAGGGAAGAAAGTGAGGTCACGAACTGGCCCGGCTGGATCTCGAACTTCCGCCCCTCCCAGGCCCATTGCCGGGACTCATGGCTTGCCGACAGGAGAATGGCAACCAATACGGCCTTCTGGTCCGCAGTCGCCGTCGTCCATACCGGATCGCTCAAGAGTGCGCGATAGAACTTGATCCAGCCCCCATTCATCTACGCCTCCTTCACAGCAAGCCGACGCTCGGCTTCACGTCTAGCGGACCGCTCCTCGCGCCACAGCCTTTCTGTGTCGGCAAGGGCAACCTCAAGCAGCTGTACCTGGGCTTTGAGGTCGTCGAACTCCAGCAGCCGCCTGCAATTTTCGAAGAATGCCGATGCAGCTTGATCGTTGGGGTTGGCCTGTGTCGTTGTCATTGGCGCCCCCCTCAGTTTCCGGCTTTCTCAATCAGCTCGCGAATGTCGCTGACCTTCCAGACCGTCGTGCGAGGTCCGAGCTTAACGGGTTTCGGATAGCGGCCAGACTTGACGCCGGCCCACCAGGCCGACCTGCTCACGGGGATGATGGGGGGAACGGGTGGATCTGCTTTGGGCTTGCCGATGATCTGGGGGAGCCGGACGTAGCCGGACTCGGGGAGAGGGTTTGACATAGTGTAACCTCCTTTGTTTTTTGGAGGCCACGCTAGTCTTTTTGTAATGGCTTGTCAGTGTACGGAAAATCAGGTATTTTCCGTACCCTCTTTCAAGCCGCTTCCACAGTAAGGGCAAACGGCACTGGAATTCCCTTGTTGCTCTTCAAAGATTTCTTCCAGCCTGTTTTCCAGGCTATTACGTAACCTTTTTCGTTCTGATTCGATTGAAATTCCCCATTCCTTGTCTCGTTTTTTCACTCTACTTACGATTTTCTTTATTGCCTCATAGTCAAATTCGAAGGACGTGTCTGGATTCGGCCATGCGAGTTCCTCCATCGCCGCATTCTTCGAGACTTTCTGCTCATTGCATAGCTTCACAACTTGCTCAAATACATCCCTCTCGAAGTCTGCTCTTTCCTTTTTCAGACCGGCTGGGCGACCCTTTTTCCTAGAAATGCTGTCTAGGAGGTTCGCGAGAAATAGCCACTCATCTTCAGTAATTTCTTTCCTGGCGGGTTGGCAGATCATCGCCCTGATCAGCTCTTCCAACGGCCTTATGGTCGCCCCCTCTGGCAACCCTTTTATGATCGCATTTATGAGCTCTTCCAATAACATCATAGTCGCCCCCCTCCGGCGTCCCTTCAAGATTCTGCCCGCCCGGGCCGCTTATAAGCTCAAATCATCCCCTTCTCGCGAACGGAATCACGTTCTCGGTGCTTTGCTTCAAAGAGTCCAGGTAGTCGGCCCACCGTTGCATCAAAGTGCGTCTCTCGGGCAAAAACGTGGTTCGGTTATAGGCCCGACCCAGAGCGTCAGCAACACGGTGCGCCAGCTGCATTTCGATCAAGTCGATGCGTTCATGCAGACATTCGGCGGCCAGGGTACGGAACACAGCACGCCAGCCATGTGAGGTCATTTCGTCCTTCTCAAAACCCAATCTTCGCATCGCGGCATTCAAAGTATTATCGCTGATCGGTCGCGCCACTGAACGGACAGAGTGAAAGACATATCTGCCCGACCCTGTGAGCGGTTGAATCTCTCGAAGAAGCTCTATGGCCTGCTTTGATAACGGGACAAGATGGGGAGTTTTCATCTTCATCTTGCCAGAGGGGACATTCCAAGTTCCCTCATCAAAATCTATCTCACTCCACTCCATGTGCCGCAATTCGCCTGGACGTGCTGCCACCAAAGGATGAAGAAGCAAGGCGGTCCTTACAATTGCAGAACCATCGAAGCCTTCTAGGGCTCGGAGCAAGCCCCCTACCTTTTTGGGGTCCGTAATCGCAGGGAGATGCTTCCGTTTAAACGGTTGCAGCGCTCCGCGCAGATCGGCGGTCACATCCCTTTCAACATAGCCACAAGCAACCCCATAACGAAGAATACGGGAGACCAGACTCTTTGTTCTGTGAGCAAGCTCAACCGCCTCTCTTTTTTCAATTGGCCTCAACACGCCATCAAGGACCATTTTAGGGGTAAGTTCTGCGTTTGGGGTATTCCCTATAACAGGGAAAACATCGACTTCTAACCTCCGCCAAAGCATTAACCTTGTCTTTTCAGCCAAGGTACTTTGCTTGCTATACCACTCTTCGGCTAATCGCTTAAAGGTGTTAGCTTGGCGGGCCGCAGCCTCTTCTCTTTCACTTTTTTTAGCCAGGGAAGGGTCTACTCCGGCAGCAACAAGCCCTCTAGCCCAAGCTCTTTTTTCTCTGGCATCTGCAAGGGACAAGTCAGGGTAAGCACCAAAGGAAATTTGTTTTTCCTTGCCGTTAAACCGATACTTAAAACGCCATATTTTGGAGGGTTTGGCCTTTGTATTTTTGGCCGGGGGAGTGATAAGAAGGAAGAGTCCACCGCCGTCAAACAGCTTGGTTGGTTTTTCAGAAGCCTTGGCCTGCCTGACCTGGGTATCACTAAGCGGGGTTACTTGCTTCGCCATAACAGCCTCCTTTGGGGGTAGGCAAAACAGCAATAGGGACTACGTACCCCAACATATACCCCCAAGAACGGGGTATGTCAATGGACAACAACAGATATTACTGGACGATAAAAACAGAAAGACCCGCTATTTTAGCGGGCCTCCTGGACTTACCTAACTTGTATTGGATTCCTAATTGGTGCCCGGGACGGGAATCGAACCCGTACAGCCATAAGGCCGAGGGATTTTAAGTCCCTTGCGTCTGCCAGTTCCGCCACCCGGGCAATGCAGCGCTAAAACTAATCAATTTGACCGGGAAGTGTCAACCGAAAACATGGTATGTTGCGGGCATTGATCAACTTTAAAAGGAGACCGTGTGAATAACAAAACGCTCAATTGTCCCCGGTGCGGGGAGGCCGTCACCGTCTATCGCAACCCTGTTCCCACCGTGGATATCATTATTCGCCGTGGCAACGCGATCGTCCTGATCAAACGCGAAAACCCGCCACTGGGTTGGGCGTTGCCGGGGGGATTTGTCGATTATGGCGAAACACTGGAAGAAGCGGCGGTGCGGGAGGCCCAGGAAGAAACGGGGCTAAACCTGTCTGAGTTAACCCAGTTCGGCGCCTATTCGGATCCCGCGCGGGATCCGCGTCAGCACACCATCTCTTTTGTCTTTTCGGCCAGGGAAGAGGGCTGGCTGGCCAGCGGCGACGATGCCGCCGAAGCACACTGGTTTGATTGGGATAATCTTCCTCAGCCTTTGTGCTTCGATCACGCCAAGATCTTGCAGGACTACGAGGACAGGCAGAGGTAATATCACCTAGGCAAAAAAATGGATTTCGGGCTCTTCAGGGAGCAGACCATATTTGGCGCAGAGATGGAAAAAGTGCCGCACGCCACGAAGGTGCTCTTCGCCTAGATCATAGGACATGCACTGCCAGTAGTCCACCAGCCCCTCTTCCCCCATCCACTCTTTTTCGGGGGTTTCCGCCGCCACCTCACCTAGGTTTTCCATGGCCTGCTCGCGAGATTGCGCCAGTTGGCGCCGGAGGGCGCGCAGGGCTTCCCCCTTTTTTTCTGCCGCGTCGCGACGCAAAATCCACAGCGCGAAAACAAACGGCAATCCGGTGAAACGCTTCCACAAGCCACCCAGATCGTAGATCTGCTGCCCTTCGATACGGTTGCGGGCAGCCCGCAACGCCCGGTCGCCGATCAGGAGCGCGGTCTTTCCCTCGGCGATCAGCTCTTCAACGGGGCGATCAGGCACGGTGCTGCGGAAATTTTCGCACCCCAGGTATTCTCGCAGGAGAACCTGAAGGAGATTGATCGAGGTGGCGGATTCTCCTGTCAGGTAAAACACCTCCTCTTTCAGGTCTTCCAGATCTCTGGTGGAAAAAAGCAGGACACTTTGGACATCGCCGAAGCAGCTGATGGAATGTTCCGGCAAAAGGAGGTACTGACGCCAGTTGCGGGCATATTCGAACGAAGAGGAGGGGCTGACGTCGATATCGCCATCGTGAAGCATGGCATTGAGACGGGAGGGGACACCTTGCACGATGCGGACGGCATGGCCTTCCAGCGTTGCGGGCAAAAAGTGAAAAAACGGGACGCAGTTAATATAGTGGATATGGCCGATATTCAATACTGTCATGGTTGCATTCGCAAAACAGGCGCAGGGGCGAGAGGATCCTCTACGGCCGATACGTAGATGCCCTGACTTTCGAGGAGCATCCCGGTAACCCGCAGGTACTCTGTCACGCTTTGGTTGTAGTCGACCAGGGCAAGGGTGTGCTCGGTATGGGCCAGCGAAAGGTCTTCTTCTCCTTCCAGAACGTCACGGGTGGTGGCCAGCCCAACTTCCTGGCGTTTGAGCAGGATACTCAGCTTTTCCTCGGCCAGAGCCTTGCCGAGTTCGGTGACCTCAATTTTTTTCCGACTGACCTCCAGGGTGCGAGCAGCTTGACGAATCTCACGGCGAACTTCCTGCTTCTTTTGGGCAAGCAGAGCTGCCTGGCTTTTACGCAGCAGAGCGCTTCGGTGAGCTTCGTAGCGGGCGGCGCGATTGCCGAGAGGATAAGAAAGCGCCAAGCCCACTTCCCAGTTTTCGAAATCTCCCGAGGCCATCTCATCGTGGCTGTCAGCGAAACTATCTCCCAGGCTTTTGTATCCGTAGCTGGCCACCAGGTCGACAGCGGGAAGTTGCTGATTTTTGGCCAGGGTATGTTCCAATTCAAGCTTCTCAAGTTGCCGAAGGTGGCGTTGTATTTCCGGGCGCCGGCGCAAGGCCTGCCGATATCCCTCCTCTTCATCAACGGCCAAGGCAGGGACCGACAGAGGTGTTTCCGCCAATTCGGGAGAAGCATCAGCTGCTACCAGAACCGCCAGTTCATCCAGGGCATCGCGATAGGCCTGTTGTGCCTCCAGCAGTTCTCTTTCACGCACATTGAGGCCAACCTCGGCTTCAAGAATTTCATGTTGCGGCAGAACTTCGGCCTCAACACGGGCCTTATTCTCGGCCAGAATTCGGCGGGCCAGCGCGACAGAGGTTTCGCGCGTGTGCAGGGTTTCGCGTACCCCCAGGGCCTGGAAATATGTATCCCGAACCTGGGCTACCAGGTGAGAGGCCTTCAGCAGCAGATCCGTCAAGGAGGTTTCCCGCTCCCTGGCCGCCAAGATAATGGCCTGTTCGGTAGGCAACAGCCCGAAGTTTTTCAGGAGTGGCTGGCGCAGGGTCAGAGCTGCCTCGCCGGTAAAGGCCGGGTTGATGGCGCCCGCCGGCTCGTCGTCCTGGCGGCGGGAAGTATAAATCAGCCCAACATCGGCACCCGTGGGAAGCTTCTGTAATAGGGAAAAGGACAGCTGCCGGTAGCGGCTTTCCGCCCCCCTGAACGAAGGGGTATAGAACAGGTTGAGGGGCTCCTGCCCCTGCCCTTCGGTGTAGGACAGCTCGGCCCGGGGATCATATAGGCCGAACCCTTTCAGCTCCAGGGCGCGGCTGGCCCGGTGCTGCAACTGCTGGGCCTTGAGATCGAGATTGCGTTCGATGGCAAGACGTTGTGCCTGCGCCAGGTCAAGAGAACGGGAGGGCGCGGCCCAAACATCCCCTGGTAAAACGGCCAGTGCTATCAGAATAACCCAAAACCATTTCATTGAAATTTAATGCGAGCGATGTCGCTGGCGCGAATCTGGTAGTTTCCGTAAGAGGTTTTTCCATAAAACATGGCCCTTTTGCGGCTGACAACCTGGAGTGTTTCTCCCGATTTCAGGGCCAGGCTGGCCTGGACATCTTCCCCGCTGATCTCACCAAATTCGATGGATTTAACGTTCCGGAAGAACACTGTCACCTTGCCGTCCCCCAACCAACCTTCGAAGTAGGTGTTTCCATCCATGGAAAACTGGGATATCGCCGTATTGGTGCCGCTGCGATCCAGCAGACTGACAGCATGATTTTCGTCAGGCTCGGGGACCGAACCCTGCGGACCGCCTCCCATACCCAACAGGACCAAGGCGCCCAGAAGGACAAAAATAGACAGCCACACACGTTTCATTATGGTCTCCTTTCGGCAAGGACTATTTCTAGTAGGTGCTCAACAACCACTCTGGCAAGGTTGACGTGAATCCTTGAAAGTCCAATTCGGGTTTAGGTACCGGGTGCAGGCCAGCTGTTGGGCCAGCGTCCACTCGGCTGCGGTTACCTGATCCGGCACCAGGCTAATTCCGAGGCTTCGGATAAAGGTCTCTATCAGCTTTAGCTCCAGCATATCAACAGTGACAGGATGATCAAGCCAGCGGTTGACCCAGCCAATCTTCTGGCCGTAGGCGGACACTCCCTGGCCTTTACAGTCGACCGCCCCTGGAGTCAGCACCCGATAGAGCATCTCCAGGTCGAGATCGACGGGGATGGAGCCGTGCTGGAGAAAAACACCGTCCCCTCGTTTCTGCGCGCTCCCGGCAATTTTACACCCCCGACAGGTCAACTCATAATGAGATACAGCGGTAAAGCAGGCGCTCTCAGGTGCTGTCCTCGGTGTTTTTTCGCTAAACTGTCCGGGGGCCAACTGCACATCGAGTCCGCAAGACCTAAGGGTCTGCCCGACGATATCAGCGATAATTCGATAGCTGGATAGTAGTCCCGCCGGAAAAAGACTCGTGCGATCGGGAGAAATGACCGAATAGGTTACCTCCTGATCATGCAGCACCGCCCTGCCGCCTGTCATGCGCCGCACGACCTGAATCCCCAGTTCCGCACAGGCTGACAAGTTGACGGCCTGATGGGTTTTCTGGGCGTATCCCAGACTCACTGTGGGCGGCTGCCAACGATAGAGCCTCAGTACAGGTGGCGACTGGCCACACCGAACGGCTTCCCACAGAGACTCATCCAGAGCCATATTGAGCGAGCCGGATAGTGGCCCGGTCTGCAGAAGCCGCCACGAAACCAAACACCTACCCCCAAAGAGAAAAAGCCAGGAAGACCCCTGACTTTTTCCATCTACTAGAAGAACAGTCGTTCCATAAAACCTGTATCAACCTTGCCTTCCATGAAATCCTTGTTCGCCATGATGCGTTGATGCAAGGAGATGGAAGTACGAATGCCCTCGATAATATATTCATCCAGGGCCCGTGACATGCGCTTAATGGCTTCTTCACGCGTATCCGCATGGACGATGAGTTTGGCAATCATGGAATCGTAGTGAGGAAGGACCGTGTACTTGTCATAAACGGCGCTGTCCACCCGTACACCAAGCCCGCCGGGGGTATGATACCCATCGATCTTGCCGGGAGAGGGTGTGAATTTCACGGGATCTTCCGCGTTGATCCGGCATTCGATGGCATGACCGTGGATCTTCACATCCGATTGTTTGTAACGCAGAGGAAGCCCATACGCCGACCGTATCTGCTCTTTGATGATGTCGATGCCCGTGATCATCTCAGTGACGGGATGTTCCACCTGAACGCGGGTATTCATCTCCATGAAGTAGAAGCTGCCATCCTGATCCAGGAGAAATTCCATGGTGCCGACACTGGTGTAGTTAACAGCCTTGGCTGCGGCTACGGCACACTCCCCCATCCTTTTGCGGACGTCGGGGTTCAGCACCGGGCAGGGCGCCTCTTCGACCAGTTTCTGGTGACGACGCTGGATCGAGCAGTCCCGCTCGCCAAGGTGAATCACGTTGCCGTGTTTGTCGGCCAGAATCTGGATTTCCACGTGGCGCGGCTTTTCACAGAACTTTTCGATGTAAACATCAGGATTGCCAAATCCGGCCTGGGCCTCGGAACGGGCCGCCGCGAAGGCATTGCCCAAAGAAGCCGGCGAATGCACCACCTTCATGCCGCGACCACCACCACCGGCGGTCGCCTTGATGATAACCGGGTAACCGATCTCATCGGCAATGCGCTTGGCTTCTTCAACGGAAAAGACGCCCTCTTTGGTGCCAGGCAGAATGGGGACGCCGGCCTCGGTCACAGTCTGCCGCGCCCGGATTTTATCCCCCATGCGCCGCATGTTTTCGGGGGTGGGTCCGATGAAGGTGATGCCGCAGTTGGCACAGATTTCAGCAAACTCAGCGTTTTCCGACAAAAAGCCATAGCCGGGATGAATGGCCTCGGCATCGGTGACCTCGGCGGCGCTGATAATGGCCTGCATGTTCAGATAGCTTTCCGAGCTCGGCGCCGGACCGATGCAGATACTCTCGTCGGCCATTTTGACGTGCAGGGCCTCGTGGTCAGCCGTCGAATGGACCGCAACGGTTTTGATCCCCATTTCCTTGCAGGCGCGGATGATGCGCAGGGCGATCTCTCCGCGGTTAGCGATCAGGACCTTGTGAAACATGGATTCATCTACTCCTATAAATGCTTCGATAATTCGAAAGAGTCAGCCAACGAAAGGCGGCCGCCCTTGGAGTGCTCTGTCGAAAATTAGAGCTTCTCGACCACAAAGAGAGGGTCTCCGAATTCCACAGGCTGAGCGTTCTCTTTGAGAATTTCGATGACCTTGCATTTAAAGTCTGCCTCGATCTCGTTCATCAGCTTCATGGCTTCCACAATGCAGAAGACCTGTCCTTTTTCGACTACGGAGCCGACCTCGACATACGCCGCCGATTCCGGGGACGGCGCCCGGTAGAAGGTACCGACGATGGGAGAGTTGATGATCTCCTGCCGCTCACCGAGGGCCGGTCCAGCCGCCGGGGCTGCCGGCGCAGCCGCCGGGGCGGGGGCGGCTGGAGCCTGCATGACAGGCGCAGCCGCCATGGCCGGCGCAGCCATTTGAGCCGGAGCGGTCACATGAACGATCTCCTGGGTCTTGCCACGGCGGATGGAAATCTTTTCTTCCGTGTTCTCCATTTCAAATTCGGTGATATCCGTTTCCGTGACCATCTTGATCAGTGTTTTAAGATCTTTGATATCCATTTATATCCTCCTGTTATCTTTCGTGAAACAACGGAATGGCTCAAGAAAGCCCACCCTCTGTACAATTGATATGCCCCACCCCTCTCAGCAGGGCAGAACAGTATAGCCTTTGGGTATTTTGGTCAGGGTGCGGTAGCCATCCCTGGTCACCAGCACCATATCCTCAATGCGAACACCGCCTGTTCCGGGCAGATATATGCCCGGTTCGATGGTAAATACCATGCCTTCCACCGCCACGTCATCACTTCGCGACGACAGCGTTGGTGCCTCATGAACCTGCAGGCCGACGCCGTGCCCTAAGCCGTGCCCGAAACAATCCCCATAACCATGGGCCTGAATATGCCCTCGCGCCGCCGCGTCGACATCTTGAAGCCGTACCCCCGGACGCACCAGCTGCATGGCCCTGTCATGGGCCTCCAGGACAATATCGTAAATGTCTCGCAGCTCGGACGACACCTCACCGACAGCCAGCGTGACCGTCTCATCGGAATGGTAGCCGTTAAGGCGGGTGCCAAAATCGATGGTAACGAGATCCCCTTCGGCAATCACCTTATCCGAAGCGACTCCATGGGGCAATGCCCCACGAAGGCCGGAAGCGACGATCAGGTCAAAGGATCGATCCTCCCCTCCCAGGCGTCGCATAGCAAATTCCAAGGCCAGGGCGACATCCCTTTCGGAAACGCCCGGCTTTATCTGGGGCTGTATCTCAAAAAAAGCCTCAGCGGCAATAGTGGCGGCTTTTTCAATGAAAACTACTTCGTCATCCTTTTTGGTCGCCCGCAGGTCTCGAAGTTCCTTCCCGAGAGGAATCCATTCCAGGGCAGGGTTGCTTTCCTTCAGGCGCTGGAGTTCAGCGCAGGTCATCGCCTCTGCCTCAAAACCAACCCGGCGGCATCCTTCGGATGCAAGAAAGGATGTCACACCATCTGCCTTGAGCCGGTATTCTCTCACCTCCTTCGCCACAACCTGCTGCCGGGCCTGAGAGGTATAACGAGAATCGGTAAGGAAACAGGTTTTTTCGCGGGTGAGGACCAAAACACCGTCCGACCCGGTAAAGCCCGAGTGATAGCGAACATTGGCTGCCCCGGTAAAAAGCAGGGCATCCAGCTTGTATCCCGCCAAAATAGTCTGAGCGGAGGCGGTTCTGTCTTGTACCATAATGGGCTTTTACCCTCAATAACTATCTATTTCAGTCTCGCTAAAAGTCCGCGAACAGCCAACTGGTAGCCAAAGGCCCCTAAGCCGGCGATCTGCCCGAGAACGACAGGGGCCACATACGAATGCCGCCTGAATTCCTCTCGCGCATGGACATTGGAGAGATGAACCTCCACTGTTGGGATCGCCACTGCCGCAATGGCATCACGAAGAGCGACACTGGTATGGGTCAGCCCCCCGGGGTTGATGACCATCCCGGCTATCCCTTCGGTCCGGGCGGCGTGAATGCGATCGATAAGAGCCCCTTCGTGATTGGACTGAAAGAAAACGAGGTTAACGCCCAGCTCCCGCCCGAGATCGGTCAGTTGTCGATTGATATCTTCAAGGGTCTCATGACCGTACACTTCCGGTTCGCGGGAACCGAGAAGATTGAGATTGGGGCCGTGCAATACAAGAAAGGTCATAAAGGGCCTTTATTGAAGAGCTTCCAGAAATCTGGGCGTCTCTTTCATAAGGAGGTAGCGCCCTTTGCCAAAGTTGCCATCAGACCCTACCGTCAGCGCCACAAAATAATCCTGCCCAACAGAGCGCAAAATGACATAAAACTGGGAAGTCCTGATAACCACTTCTTCCATGGCCCCCGTACCAAGCACCTCAATCGTCTTGCGGATTTCTTTCAGGATATTGGCATATTCCACGGAAACCAGCTGCAGGTCGACATCTTCAATGGGTAGAAAATACTGGTCGATGGCGATGCCGTCATAGCCCATCAGGACGGCGCCTACGCCGCCAGGAGTCTTCTCCACGATTCCCTGCAGCATCTCAGCGAACATCCATTTTCCTCCTGTGAATCGATTCCAGCCAGCCGTTTAAGACCGCAAGCAAATCGGGACGCCGCGAAGGCTCGGCCGATGGGGGTGATATAAGATTCTCCACCTCGGGCGGAACGGCATGGGTAAGCGACGCATCTTTCAAAGGCGGCGTCAGGACAGCCTTTTCGGCAGTGCCCCCTTCAGTCTCCAGAATGCGTTGTTGCAGATCGGTGAGCTTCTGTTTGACAACCGTATTCTGGGGGTCTGCCCGTAGCAGGTCACGATAGACCTTCAGAGCCCGTTGCAAAAATCCCTGCCGAATATAAATTTCGGCGATGGTGGCGGTGGTGATCGGTTCCACTCCCCTATCAGCCGCATTTTCGGCGGCTCCGGAGGACACCACCGGCGAAGGCTCGATGGCGGCTCGATTAGCCTCCTCCCCTTTTACGTCCTCATCCTCTGTAACCAGGGAGGCGGCTTTTTGCTGCCAACGCAGGGCCAGATTTTCTTCTCCTAGGAGCCGGCAGGTTCGGACGAGCTCGTTGATCGCCTCCATGTTTTCAGATTCGATGGCCAAAGCTTTTTCAAAAGATTGCCGCGCATCGCCCAAGTGTCCCTTCTCTACCTGAATACGCCCCAGGGCAAGAAACCCGGCCGGATACAAGGGTTGCGAAAGAGTACCCTGCAGAGCAATATCGAGCGCATCATCGAGCATTCCCATGCTGCGGTACGCATCGGCCAAGGGCACAAAGACCGTGGACTTCGGGTCGCGAGACAGAATTTCGGTATAGGTTGCTATTTTTCCAAGAAGGGTGGAGGCGGGAGAGCTGTTTGACATGCGCGATACCTAACCTTCTGACAAGTTATTCAAAAGAGGGGCGAAAAGGGCCTCCGGGTCGGGAACATCTCTAACCAGACAATCCCCTATCCCCTTGTTGAGCACCATGCGCAGAACCCCCTGCTTGACTTTCTTGTCCCGTCCCATGGCCTGAAGATATTGTTCAATTGAAAACGCTGGGAAGGAGACTGGCAGCCTGAAGCCAACCAACAGGTTTTTGATGGCCTGCACGTCCTGACGGGTGCAGAGCCCGAGAGACATGGCAATCTCGGACGCGAATACCATTCCGATCGAAACCGCCTCTCCATGGCGATAGGTGCCATACCCTGTCAGCGTCTCGACCGCGTGTCCGAACGTGTGTCCAAAATTAAGTATAGCCCTTAAGGTGCTTTCTTTTTCATCAACTTCTACAACATCCGCCTTGATTTGGCAAGACCTCTTTACAGCGTGAATGAGCGCCGAAGGGTCTTGGTTTAAGAGCCTGTCTCTGTGAGCGCAAAGCCATTCAAAAAACGTGTCATCCCGGATGACGCCGTATTTAACCACCTCGGCCAGGCCGGCGGAGAATTCACGTTCTGGTAAGGAGCCCAGAGTTTCCACGTCAATATGAACGTGGACAGGCTGATAGAAAGCCCCGATCAGATTTTTGCCCAGAGGGTGATTGATCGCTGTTTTCCCACCGACAGAGCTGTCGACCTGGGATAGCAGGGTGGTTGGAACCTGCACGAAAGGGATCCCCCGGAGGTATGTGGCAGCCGCAAAACCGGTAATATCCCCGATGACTCCGCCTCCAAGCGCCAGCAGTCCCGAGGAACGGTCGAATCCCTTTTCGATAAGTGCATCATAGATTTGCTGCAACGAAGAGAAATTCTTAAATTCTTCCCCATCGCCAATAAGAATCGCGGTGGATGAGAACTTATGGGCTGTCAGAATCTCCTCAATGCGCTGCCCGTACAATGCATAGACGGTCGGATTGCTGACAACAGCAACTTTCCGGGGGAAGGAAGCCGCGGCCAGAGCCACACCCAATTGGTCGAGAATTCCCAGACCAATCCAGATCGGGTAGCTCCGCTCCCCAAGACCAACGACAATTCTTTCAGGCACGATGTTTCTCCCTTGAGAGCATCTCGACGATGCTGAGGGCTACTTCAGATGGCTTTTGATTCTTGACTGCCACCCGAAGGTCGGCTTGTTCGTACAACGGCTGTCTTTGTGCAAAAAGAGCCCGGACGTTTTCGAGGTCCTTGCCGGTAACCAGGGGACGGTCAGGGCAATCGGCAATTCTGGAAACAATGGTTTCCCAGTCATTTTCAAGATAGATGACCGCCCCCAAGCGACGCATCACCTCCCAGTTTTTGGCGCGCCCCACTATACCGCCACCGGTCGCCACAACACAATGCGTTCTTTTCAACATCGCCTCCAGGGCTTCACTTTCGAGTACCCTGAAGTACTCTTCGCCCTGAACCGCAAATATGTTTTTGATCGATGTTTTGGCTTTTTCTTCAATCGAGTGATCCAGGTCGACAAACTCTCGTCCGGTCAAGGCAGCCAACACCCGCCCTACGGTAGTTTTTCCTGCCCCCATAAAGCCGACAAGAACAAGATGGTCAGGTTTTTCAGAGGATGCACGGTTTTTTGTCATGATCTTTTACGGTTTCACTTCCTGGCCAGCGTTCTATACAAAAAAGGACAGGTCACCCTGTCCTTTTTTTGCTTCAACTGAAAGAATACGTATTTATTCGGAAATAATCCGCGGCGTAATAAAGACCAGCAGTTCGCGACGGTCATTGGACTTGTTCGTCGACTTGAACAGATGGCCAAGCACCGGGATATGCATGAGAATCGGCACCCCTTGCGAGCTGTAAGATTCATTTTCGACGAAAATCCCGCCGAGTACAGTCGTCTCGCCGTCCTTGAGAAGCAGTTTGGTCTCCGCCTCTTTTTTATCGATAGCAGGAGCAGTCGCTCCGGCCACCGTCGTCGGCGTGTTGTTGGAGGCCTTGATTTCCAGAATCACCGTATTGTCCGGATTGATGATCGGCTTTACTTCCAATTCGAGTGTTGCATCAACAAACTCGGTTCGGGTTCCCGCATCGCCAACGGACTGGTAAGGTATCTGTGTTCCCTGAGAGATGGTGGCTTCCTCACCGTTAAGCGTCGTTACCCGCGGCTTGGAGATAACCTTGCTCTGCCCCCGTGTCTCAGAGGCTGCCAGACGCAGATCAAGAATAGTGGAATCGATACCGATATTGCCGAACCGGAGGCTACCACCCAGGCCAGGTGTTCCGACAGTGGAAGGGAGCAAGAAGCTGCCGCCGCCGGCCAGTCCGCCAAGGGTCGGATCCAGGTAGGGATCGCCATCCCCCGTGTACGTGATTCCCCAATTGATACCCAGGTCGCGCCCGAAATTGGAGTTGGCCTCGACAATCCGGGCCTCGATCATGACCTGTTTCTCCGGCGTATCGAGAATCTTGACCAGTTTTCTCACTTCGGCGATACGCGAGGCGATGTCACTGACGATAATCTGCTTGTTGCGGGCATCTTCAGTAATTTTCCCTCTTTCAGTAAGCAATTCACGAGCGGGAGCTGAGACATTTTTCAGGTCGGTGTAACTGACGCTGATCACTTCCGTCACCAGATCTTCCAGCTGTTCCTTGGTGCGGGCAGCAGTCAGCTTGGCTTCATCCATGGAGCGGATTTTCGCCTTGGGCAGAACGCGGACGACGTTACCTTCCTGAATCATGCCTAATTCCTTGATTTCAAGGACGAGATCCAGAGCCTGGTCCCAGGGTACATCGATAAGGCGCAGACTGATATTGCCCTTGACCTCTTCCGCGACAATGATGTTCTGGTTGCTGACCTCGGCGATCAACTGCAGAATCTTGCGGATGTCGGCATCATCAAAAACCAGGGTGACCTTCTCCCCCGTATACTGAGGCTTGACGACGGGGCTCAGAGTCGTTGGGCTCTCCTCTGGTACGGCGGAATCCTGGACCATTGCTGAATCGTTTTCAACCGGGGCGGCTACCGCTGTAACCACGGGGGCTTGCTCCTGGGCAGGCACCGCGAGGCTCACGGTTTCCAGAGGTGAGGGAGCTGCTTCAGCATAGCTGCCATCCTGCACAACAAACCGAACCTCCCTGCCGTCAGTCTTCAGCTCATAGGGAACGGAACCTTTGAGTTCAACGGCGAAACGCACGGTCTGGCTGGCCTCTTCCTGTACGGTGTAAGGCGTAATGAGCTTAACGGCACTAGGAAAGGCGGAAGCGTCAAAAACGCGACGCAGACTGCGGCTGATATAGGCATTTTTGACATCGAAGGAGACGATATTTCCTTTTTGCAATGGTTTGCCGACGGTAGCAGCACGGGAAAGGCTGACGGTGAAGACGGACTGACCATTTTCTGCACTAAAATCCAAGGCCTCGACATCAACAGCACTTGAAGCAGCCTCGACAACCGGTGCTGGTGCCGAAGTCGCGGCAACAACGGGAGCGGGGCTATCTTTCTGAGTCTGCTCACCCGCCGTCCAGGTAACCAATACCTTGTCCTGATCGCTATTGACGGCAAAATCCGGCAGCGCAGCGCTGGATGCATCAAAGACGAAACGCGTCTTGTCCGGATAGGTGCCAACCCTTATCTTGTCAAATCCATTCTGGGCCGTGAAGGACTTCTCCGTAAAGGCAGGCTTCACCCCCAGAAGATCGACAACCAGGCGGGATGGCGAATTAAGTGTGAAGTATTTGAAGGAAGGCTCACCCGATGTCTGGCTGAAAACAGCCTTCCCGGGGGTTACGTCCACGGCGGAAACCATCTTGCCTGCCACAGGAGCAGGCTTTGCGGATTCAACGGCCTTTTTAACGACAGGAGCAGGCGCCATGGCGGTAGCGGCGGCAACAACCGGCTTCGACTCGGCCGCGCCACGGAACGTCAGAGTAAATCGCTCTTTGACCAGCGACACATCATAGGCCGAGGGCTTGGACAGAACCAACTCAACACGCCCCAGCTTGCCCGAAGGAAGCTCGGTGGTAGAGGCTTTAATTTCCTGCAGAGGGGACTGATTGACGGCAGTCAGCGCAGAGACCGCCGACACATCCATGCCGGGGAAGTCGATGACCACCCGGACCGGGTCGAAAGACTCGTAAACCGTATAACGGTATTCGACAGGCTTTTCCGTCACCAACCCTACCACCGGCAGGCCATCGGCTTCCTGTACCTGAATCTCGACCAGTCGATTAGTCGAGGTCTTGGCCGGGCTATCGGCCGCCCCGGCATATCCAGCCAAAAGAAAGGTGGACACAAGAACAACAAGCAAACTGACCCTGCCCAAAAACAAACCACCAAATGACATACGCTTCATATCGCTAGACTCCTTCCCGCTGCGGAAGTTGGATTTTCTGAAAGCTTTGCTGTTCCTTGCCCATCATATCAAGATAGGTCTCGCGGACCAAAACGGCATCTTTTTCCACCGAGGTAACCACTCCACCGTTACGCCCTACCTTTATCCCTTTTTTCAGGATATAGGACTTCTGATCCGGTGCGATCACCATGGCCACCGGATCACCCTTGCCTAGAATAATCCCGATCAACTTGAGTTGAGCCAGGTCAAATTTCTGCAGGGGGGTCAATTGCTCAGGGGCTTCCAAGGAAACCCTTTGGACCTGAACAATGGCCTTAAAGGGGTCCCGCTTCCCCTCCGCCGTGTAGACATACTGGGGAGCTTCCTTGACTTCCTCTTCAGGAGCAGTCGCCTCCTTGGGTTTTACCGGCGTCTTAGCGACAGTTTTTTTCTGCTTCGGGGAAGGTTTGGTCGTGTCGTTGTCAGCGCCGCACCCGCTGAGCAGACCCACGGCCAGCAAAATTGTCAGCAATGGAAAAAAGAGTCTGCGTATCATTATTTCTTCCTCTTCTTTTTAGCAGATTCCGCTGGAGGCTGTTCTACAAACCTAAATGTCGTCGCCATACAATCGACCGACAGAAGCTCCCCTTTACCGCTTGAAAGTTTCACATTTCCAATATTGACAATTCGAGGCAACTGGCCAACCTCATAAAAAAAGGAGGCTACCTGGTGAAAAGAACCTACAAGCTTCAATTCTACCGGAACATCTGCATAAAAACCACGTGAGACTTCCTTCCCAGGCTTAAACCGAAGGACTTCCAAACCCTGGTCGTTGGCCAGAGATGCGATACTCGAAAGGAGGCTGGGGATCTCTTTCTGATTAGGCAGTTGCGTTAAGGCCGCCTGTAGCTGTTCGGACATTTTTTCAAATTCGGCCTTGAATTTGGGAAGGTTATTGGCAATGCGGCGATCTTCCTGCAGTTTAGATTCGAGGGTTTCACTCTTTTCCTGCAAACTGCGTAGCTCTTCCTGTTTAGGCAGATAGAGCAAGTAGACAAAAAGGGCGACAACGACCGCCACAAGTCCTACCAAGATAAGAATTCTCTGATAGAGAGGGAGCTTCAGAAGTTTTTCAACACGAGGATTCATGGTCAATGCACCTCATTTCGCGGCAGATTGTTTGGCAGGCGTCTGTGCTCTGCAGGAGATCTCAAACTTGTGGAGGACATTATCCTTGTTGCGAGTCTGCTCTACGACCCTCAGCTCTACATTTTGATAGTAATCAGAGGTTTCGAGCTTTCGCATAAACTGCGCCACAGTTTCTTCCGTGAGACTGACCCCGCTCATAACAATATTACCGTTTGATTCCGAATAGCTAACAACCCACATTTTGTCGGGAATAGCCAGACTCAGTTCATCAAGAAGCCGAACCGGCCCGGTTTTCCCGGCACTGAGCTTATCCAGAATGTCAAGCTTTTCTCGAAGTTCCTGCTGGCGCTTCTTAAACTGTGCCACCTCGCCTATTTTCTTTTTTAGCGAAGCAATCTCCGCCTCTTTTTGAGCAATGAGGGCCTTTTCATCACTGATCTTTGAGGACAAACTCATGTAAAGCCCACCACAGACCAACAGCGCTATGAGAAGGGTCACACCAAGTACAGCTAACTGCCCCTTGACTATCTCCTTCTTCCTGGTCGCTTTTACGGGTAATAGATTGATCCGTATCATTTATCCCCCGCCCTCCTCATCGCCAGGCCAACCCCTACAGTAAACATCGGGCCGACATTCTGGATGTATTCAGGGTCAAATTCCTTGCTATCGACACCCATCAATTCAAAAGGATTAAACACTTCCACGGGAATACCCAGCCGTTTTTCCAGCATCCCCTTAACGCCAGGCGTTTGAGAGACCCCGCCGGTTATAAAAACTTTGTGAACTTTTTCATCAGCTGACGTCGCCGAGAAGAAGTCGAGAGAGCGCTGTACTTCCTGGGCCAGGCTTTCCGTCGCAGACGCCACGATTTCCTGAACGGATTCGGAATCTGCGCCTTCAACCTCTTCGCCATGCTTCGCCCGCTCACTATCTTCACTATTGAGACCAAGGCGTTTTTGAATTTCGTCGTTGACCATATTGCCACCGACCTGAACATCCCTGGTAAAAACCGTGTTCCCGGCCTTGAGAATATTGACATTCATAGCGCTGGCCCCCATGTTGATGAGGGCTACCACTTCTTCATCTTCAAACCCTAGACAAGACTCAAAAGCATTCTCGAGCGCAAAGCAGTCGACATCCATGACAACCGGCGTCAAGCCGCACTCGTTGAAGACCGCGACATAGTCGTTGACCATATCCTTCTTGGCCGCCACCAGGGTAACATTCATCACCGAGGGATCGTTCGCATCGGGCCCCAGGATATGAAAATCAAGATTCACCTCGGATACCTCAAAGGGGATATACTGCTCAGCCTCCCATTGAATCGAAGCCTCCAGTTCATCTTCGGTCATAAGAGGCAGTTGTATCTTGCGGATGATGACCGAATGGCCAGACACCGAAGTAGCGACATTTTTTGTCTTGATCTTGAGGCTTTCCACCAGACCGCGAATGGCATCCGCCAAGGCGGCGGAATCCATAATGGCGTTGTCGACAATGACCTCGTTAGGCAATTCGGTCATGCCAAAAGTCACGAGATGATACCTCCCCTTGGACTCCCGCAACTGCACCAGCTTAACAGCACTGGAGCCGATATCGACACCGATCAAATCCTTATTCGACTTGAACAACATGAATTCATCCTCGCAAAAAGGTTGATTGACTGCTGATACTTTTTAAACCACCGACATAGAAAGCAAGGTATATGCCAGCGGATTTTAATCTTCCGGGAAGACCTTATCCTTCTCCGACAAGGGCAAACCCAGCGCCAGGATAATTTTACGCATGGTGGCCATGCGGCAGGCCTCCCCTCGCTCAATACGATCCACCGTCAAAGGTGACACCCCGGCCTTCCGTGCCAGTTCTGCCTTGCTCATAAGCAGGGATTCACGAATATCCTTTACACGGTTTGCGGCCATCCAGAGTAACTCCCTTAAACATAATTGTTATGCAAATTGTGCATAATTATATTTCAGTAAAAACACCTGTCAAGAACTATATTTCTATAACATATTGTTTTTTATAGTTAAATAGACGAAAAACACAAGATAGGGCTAAGAGCCCCAGTTAACATCACAAGATATAGGGGCACTAATGGCAATTTTTTTATGCGAATAGGCCGATCAGGAGAAAAAAGAAAGGTACCAGGAGATGATTGCATAGCCCCAAAAAAGATAAATCAAAGATCCCAGGGCCAGAAAAGGGCCGAAAGGGATGGCCAGACGGCTGTCGGCTTTTTGTGCCAGCATTACCGGCACGCCCACCAAGGTTCCGAGGAGAGAACTAAAAAAAATCACAGGAAAGACCGCCTTCCAGCCCAGGAAGGCGCCGATCATGGCCAGCAGTTTGATATCGCCGCCACCCATTCCCTCCTTTTTGGTCAGTAGTTCGTAGAGGAAGGCCACCAGATACAGGCTGCCGCCACCAATCAGAATGCCCAGCAGCGAGTCGGTCCAACTCAGCCAGGGCACAAAAAAGGAACACACAAACCCCACCGGTATCCCAGGGAGGCTGATAACGTCGGGGATGATCTGGTGATCGAGGTCAATAAAGGTAATGACTACCAGCGCAGAGACAAAAATCCAGTAAACCAGGGTGGCAGCCTGGAATTCAAAGGTCCACAACACCAACACAAAAAGTCCGCCGGTAAGCGCCTCCACGGCGGGATAACGCCCGGAAATAGGCGCCTTACATGAAGCGCAGCGTCCCCGCAAAAAAAACCAGCTCAAAACAGGAATATTCTGGTACCAGCGAATGCCGGCATCGCATTTGGGACAACGGGATGGCGGTGAAATAACGGACTCTCCCGCTGGAACGCGATATATACATACATTGAGAAATGAGCCGATGACGGCGCCGAGGATAAAAGCGAAGATCAAAAACGGGTAAGGCATGGAAACTCCCATAAACGAAGACTCACCGACGCGTGAAAAGTTAAGACAGCCTCTCGGATAAGTGAGACGAAGAACATCCCTCCAGCAGATGATTGACGGAGGACCACACCTCGTCGACGCTGATATCTTTGATACAGCGAGCACCTGAAAGACATGGCGGGGTCGTGCCGAAACGGGTGCAGGGCGAACAGTCAACGCCGAGATTGATAACGCGATGGTGCTCCCCCTTGGGCGCCCATTTGGTAGCAATGCCGGGGCCAAAGAGAGAAACGCTCGGCGTACCACACCCCACGGCCAGGTGCAGCACCCCTGAATCGCCGCTCACGAGAAGAGCGCTTCTCTGCAAAACAGCTGCCGTTTCAGGCAAGGAGGTACATCCAGCGAGATTCAGTCCGCCATCAATGACAATATCTGTTCCCGCCTGGCGATCCTCCCAGCCTCCCACCACCACAACATTCAATCCTGAGTGAAGCAATCGTTCGGCCAGGCTCTTGAAGTTGGCGGTCCCCCAACGTCTTTCGGAGATACTGGCCCCGGGAAAGAGCGTGACAAAGGGGGCCGTCAAGGGCGCAAGAAGCTCTTGGGCCCGCGCCTTGGCCAACTCGGGGACAACCAGGAAGGGGCTCTGGATCTCCATGTCACAAGATAGCCCGAGTGGTGCGAGTAAATGAGCAAAACTCTTCATCTCATAATCGTCGTGGGAGTACTCCACGGGGTGGGTACACATCCGCTGTCGTTCGTTGGTAGCGAAGCCGATTTTGAAATTCGAGCGGATCAAACGAGCGACAATCGCCGAAAGCCTGTGCCACTGTTCGGTATCGATGATGACGTCATAGCGACGACGCATGACACTGAAAAACTCTGCAGGCCTATCGTAGTGGAACAGGTGGTTAACCTGTGGGCACAGGGCAAAAACAGCCGCATTGCGCTTTTCTGCCAGAATGTCGATCGTTGCAGCTGGATAGGCACGCTTTAGCGCCTGGATGGACGGGACAAGGTGGACTGCATCGCCGATACCGCCAGGGCGAACAAACAAAACGTTCTGCAATGTGTCAGGCAAGGAGTCTGGCGCTTTGGGTTTCGGCAAAAGCCTGGAGAGCCAAGACCCGAGAAATGTATCAACTTTTTTTAATGGCATGGTGTCCAAACTATTTGACCTTCGCCACTAAATTGAGGTTATCCCCCATCCCTATCAACTTCCCAGCAATTGCCAAGGGTGCGCATAGTAGCATGGCAAAAAAGCGATTTTTGCCAAATATCCATTTTACAATCTTATTAGGAAAAGCACGCATAATAGCGCCAGGATAGTACAGAGGGGTCGGGGTTTGATAAAATTCAAGGATCTCGAAATGCTCGTGATTTAAAAATGTTCGTAATGACTTTGGTGTGAAGAAATTACAGTGCCAAGGAAGAACCCAAGCCCATTTCGTTTCAAACAGATAACGTCCGAGACAGTTGATATTCGGGACAATAACCAGAACCACCCCATCGTCTTTGAGAAAGCCTCGGATTTTGCGCAGAACCAACCCGGGGTCAGAAAAATGTTCGACAATATGACGAAGCACGATGACATCGAATTTCTCAGCTATTTCAACATCTTCTATGTAATCACAGAGGACATCGATGCCATATTTCTCACGAGCGAACTCGGCCCGCCCCTTGGAAGGCTCCAGCCCCGTCACCTCAAATCCCTGATCGGCATAAACTTTGGTTGTCCAACCGGTTCCGCAGCCAATATCCAGAAGACGCAGTGCCCCCTTCCCCTTTACGCGTCTCAGTGCCCGAATCTCCTTTTTGATGAAATAATGGACATAGATTCTTTTCAGCATACGGGAATTGAATAACTCGGCGTTTTCCAGCCCGTCCATCTGCCGATGGTCCAATTCGGGAATAAAAATCGGGCGGGCGAACAAGAAACTGCACTCAGGGCATTGAAAGAAATTGGATTTCTTTCCCTCATCTTCAAAGACGTAAGAGATATCGAAGACCGGCGTTGCGCAGACCGGACATGAAAAGGCTTGGTCGCTCTGAAGACGAACCTTGACGAATGATTTCAAATCATAAATCCATTCAGGGGAAGCGGCGCTCACCGGTGTGTATCGAAACAAACGTTGAGAAGACCGTATAAAAGACGATCAACAAAAGCAGGTAAAAACCGATATGAAGACCGACTGCAGGTTTGCCCAGCAAAGGGAAAAGCACGAAAATAAACGCGGTATAATCAGGAAAAGAGAAGAAGGATTTGATGTTCTTGTCGAACCACCACCGGCGGTAGCGATTCACCAGAGTGAACAGGGCGAAAGAAGGTTTATGACTTTTCTCGGGGGCAATAGCAAAACCGCTGAGATAACTGATATAGCTTTCGGCCACATGCATGAACATCATGCCAAATATCATCGGCGTTCCCAGCAGGCCCTGAGAGCCCGCCAGAACAAGAAGAATCACAACATCACCGACAAGATCAGCGACATGGTCAAGATAGCGTCCAAGTTCCGAGGTCTGGCCTGTAATTCTAGCCACGGTTCCATCCGTGCAGTCACAGACATAGGCCAGAAAATAAAACATGGCACCGATCGCCCAGAAAACATAACCGCCAATAAAAAAACATAAAGCGGTAAAAAACCGCAGAACAATAGCCGCCAAGGTTATTTGATTAGGGGAAATGGTCGTTTTATTGACGAAAAAAACAGTAAGGGGTCTTGCCAAGGGGTAAATAAAGCACAATGCCCACCATGTCTTCAGGGACATCGCGGCATCAGCCTGCTTAACATCGATATTCAACTTGGATTGATTAGCCATTGCGCAACTGACCCTTTAAGGCAGAACTGGATATATCCTGGGTGCGAGGCAAGTAAACAACCTGACAATAATCTTTTAAAAAATCGAATTCCCCCTCCCAGTCGTCCCCCATGACAAAAATATCAACATTGTGAGAAAGCACATCCTGAATTTTTTGTTCCCAAGATTCTTCAGGGATAACAATATCTACATATCTAATTGATTCGAGTATTTCTTTCCTCTGATCATAAGGAATAAAAGCGGATTTATGTTTGATTAGATTGAAGGAATCTGTCGAAAGACCAACTATAAGGTGGTCCCCTAAGGCTTTGGCCCGCTTAAGAAGCCTTATATGACCAACATGAAGAAAGTCGAAGGTACCATATGTTAAAACAGTAATCATAAATTTATATTTCAAATGAAGATTTTTCTGGAAAAATTTTCTCAAACCCTGAGTTAACAATTTTTTTTATTTCTAGGAATTCTTCATCTGATTCAACTCCATCATTGATGCAAGCCATCGCATATTTTCCTGAATTAATGCTATCCCTAAACTTAACGGCATCTTCCCTGTTTCGTACCCATTCAAAAAAAACTTTAGGCATTTTTATCGGAGAAAACCTACCTTCGCACAAATGCCAATAACGAAAAAGGTACTGGCTTACATCTTCACAGGACCTGATTTTTCGGCCGGAGGTTGCCTTCAACACAGACTCTTCAACTAACCAAACTGATTCAAATGTTTTTTTTAAAAAAGGCTGAGGCATGTGCGGGTCATAAAAACCAGTAATTTTAGGCCATGGAAGCAATAGAATAGTTTTTAAAATGTTAATAGCGGAGTATTTGTAACAAAATACTTTAAAGAAATTTTTTTTCAGAACTTCATATTTCTTAAAGTTATTATTCACAATTTGAATATTACTTAATTTTATGTGTGCAATTTGACTGTCTGACAGAGCATTAAAAGAGAAAACATCGCAGGGCAAACCTTTTCGAAAAAAACGCTGTGGTTTTATTTTGCGAAGCAAAAAAGTATCATCATTGAAATATACGAATTTATCAGCCAATCCCGGAATTCTATGTAAATTAATTTCTATTGGATTACAGCTAAATACAGGCAAATTCACACAATCTAAAAAGTCATCATGACGAACAATATTCAACTTTGGATGATCTGTTTTTAACCAAGGAGGCAGATGGCCCCAAGTTACAAAATGAATTTTCCTAACCCAAGGGGTAAAAATGTCAAATGCACGAAACAGGTACTGAAGGTTATCCCAATCACGAAACCGGCATTTTCTTTTATCGCCGTCAAGTGTGGGGGCATAATAATAAAACTGTTCCAACCAAGAGGGGTCATTGCCATCTACCCAAGTTACAACAAAATCAATATTACCCTCAGGATTTATGCCTGACATGTCGCAATAGCCCTATAGAATAGAAAAAAATACTGCATCAAGAATTGAGAGTGAATTCAACGCTATCTTTTTGTAAAACTTTTATAATTATCTACAAAGCAAATAAATAACACATAATGGCTTTTTAACCATAAATTTTAATATTGTTTATTTTTTTGACACCAAAACGTTCAGTCAATAATTTTTCAAATGTACTAGAAAATATTTTCAAAAAAAGATGAATCCAGCTGATAATATTTAATTTATAAATTTTTACAGAGCACCAAAAATACATTTTTGACTTATTGTACTTTCCAGCCAAGACACAAAGAGAGCCAAGTTTTTCAAAATGTTTTGAAAGAATTTTTGGATAGATATCTAATGTGTTTTTGTGTTTATAAAGCATAGCCTCTCTTGAACTAATTTTTTTTAGAATATCAGTTGAAATTTGGTTGCCATGCAGGCGATAAAGCGCCAAAGATTCTTTTACTGGGAAGAAAAGACATACCCGTGATAATCGAATCCATAAATCCCAATCTTGACAGGCACAAAGACGTTCGTCAAAACCACCAACAAAGTCAAAAAAACTCCTTCTTATTAGTGGTGTTGGTGACCCAATAGGACATCGTCCTAGGGCTGGAATAAAGACATTAAAAGATTGATGGTATGTATTATTTTTCTTTACAACGTTTTCGTTAACTAAGTAGTCATATCCACAATAGACTACGCCAAACTTGCTACTTAGATTCGAAAATTCATTTATTTGTTTTTCAATTTTTTCAGGCAACCACAGATCATCATCATCAAGAAAGGCAACAAATTCACCCGCACAATAAGAAAATCCAATATTTCGAGATGCGGGGGCACCAAGTGAGTGCTCGTTTCTAACGCAGAATACATTTTTACCAAATTTATTTTCAATCATTGGCTGAAGTGGTATGTCTGAACTGTCATCTACAATAATTATTTCAATGTTCTTGTAAGTTTGCATCAGAATACTATCAATAGTTTTAGAAACAAGCTCATTTCGGTTTTTGCTTGGCACAACAACGGAAACAAGTGGCCCTAGATTACCCATATTTAAACTCTCAAAAACAATGAATGTCTGTTCTTAAAACATATTTTTAATTATTAAGATAACAATAGCTACACATCGATTGGCTACTAATACTTTTCAATCTTTCCAATATTCCTTGATTCAAAAGCCTTACTATAGACATTACAAGCAATATATGGCAGAGTACCCAGCGCTATCTATTTGTTTATAGAAAATAGATTCGAGCGCTTCACCTTTCGTTATTCTCAGCAAAGTCTCAACAACTAATTCTCCCTCCCTACCCTCCCAACAGGTATTGAAACTAGCGCTGTAGTGTCTTATCACCTCAGCGTTTGGTCGCCTTAAAGAAGAGGTATTATTTGTCTCGATAAGATTCAAAAGACATGACAAATCTGAGACCTTCTCTGTTAAACCACCTGCAACATATCCGTAAACATCAGAAAACGTGTTTTTAGCTAGTTCATAATAAAAGGTTTTTACTCCCATCAACTCAGCTTCTAAATGGATACTTGTATTGCCTGCGATAAGTGAATGGCACTGTGAAAGGAATTGGGCAACATCTTCCATTGCAGGATCACTTAAACTGACACACGGGGACTTCCTAAATTGAATTTTAATTTTTTCAACAACATCTATTTGTTGCCTAGGGTGCCACCGCAATTTAATTTTGGTTCCATGGGCAACTAAAAAATTAACTAGCTCAATAACAGCCCCACTGGGATCAAGGGTATTGATAGCCAAGCCAACAAAAGGGCGCGAGTTCCCATGTACATATTTTAATAGTTGTTTTTTTTGCCCCGAAAGAAAAACTAAAGGCAAAGGAAACCCAGGTTTTCTAGCAGGTGGATTAACTTCGCATCTTTGATAGCACTCGAGACTTGCCATCCCGTCCAAAAAGGCATAGTCAAACCTGAGAGCAGGAAAATTGTTATTAACTGATGCATGCTGCATATAGACTGTCTTTATACCTAAAAAGTTGGCAGCAGCATAAAGACATCGATTTGAAACACTATGATCATTTGAACCAATAACAAACAATGGTTGGTATTTCTCGAGGACTCTTATGAAATAAGCCAGATACAAATATGATTTGCAAAAATGGTCAAAAAAACAGGTCACTAAAACTTTATCACCTTGATGGAGCAGTTTGCGGCGCAACCTATTACCCCGCAAAAAAACGAGAATTAAGGCACTAACGGCATCCAAAAAGTTAAACCTTTGAGGATTGTAAAATTTCTTCCTAAAATCATTATTGATGAGATTTACCTTCCCAAGTGCTACAAATTTGAGATTTTTATGTTTTAATTCCTGCAAGGAAGAGGCAAGGGCATCCATCTGATTGCTAGTTTCGGCATAAACCAAGTAATCCACTTTTTCTAAATTAAGATCAAGTCTCCATGAAACACAATTTTTCAGTAAATAGTACAAAAACGCTAAAACCCGGCAGAAAATCCCTCTCAATAAGGGTTTTTGGCTACGCAGGCTGGGGATCTGCTGAAACTTCTGACCATGCAGGTAAGCGAGGATCGTTTCGTCTTCTCTTGATAAGATTTGAGAAATTTTCGGCAATGAACGTAAAATCAATGGGCCACCCTTTGCAAAAAAACTAATATAATTGCAAAATCAATGCCTTGTTTCAGCTCACATTATCATCAAAAACGAATCACACCATCGCAAGATTCAACTGTCGATCGCCTATGTGAAACCACCACGAGAGTACGTTCTCCTTTTAGCATTGAAATCAATTGCCGGATTTCTGCATCCTTCAATTCGTCTAAAGCACTTGTGGCTTCATCAAATATGATCAATTCGGGATTGCGATAAAGCGCCCTAGCGATTGCTACCCGTTGTCTTTGGCCGCCAGACAATCGGACACCTCTTTCACCAATCATGCTGTCTATTCCATCGGGCAATAAGTCAAGAAAGTCGATGGCAGCCATGCGACAAACCTTCAGAATTTCTGCTCGATCAATTTCGTTGGCAGGTTGTCCGAAAGCCACGTTTTCAGCCAAGGTTCCGTCAAATATATAAGGAAATTGCGGAACATAACCAATATTTTTTGTCCACTCAGTCAAATGCTCGGGCGTGAGGCTCTGACCATCGACAATAATTTTCCCGGCGGTCGGCTTCAAAAGTCCTACCAACAGGTCAATCAAGGTACTTTTCCCACACCCGGATGGCCCCATGACGCCAATCGTCTGCCCCCGTTTAATGGTCAGATTGAAACCGTTCAGGATTTTTCTTTCAGGAGACGACGGATAAGTGAACGAAACATCCCTAAATTCAATAGAATCTTTGAACTTAATTGGTTGATCCGTTGAGGCTGGTTCACTGGCCGGGATATCAGTAAGCTCCGACAGTGTCGGCAGCAAAGATTCAACATACGGGAATGCCGTCCGCATAGTGGTCAAGGATGCAACAACCCTATTGAGCGCCGGCAACGTCCGCCAGGCCGTAACAGCCAGTAACGCCGTCGTTCCAGTAATAGCCAAAGGCGAATACTCCAGAACATACAGCATAAACAGGATGGCACCACAAACCAATACAAACCCTACACTTTCAAGGGTCAACAGAGGGGCTTCGCGCCAAAATTGCTGCCGACCAAAATTGCGGGCATAAGAGTCGGCGTGCAAATCGAATTGGTTCATGAAATGGGGAGCTGTAGAGGTGATTTTTACATCCTTATAACCATGGATGGCCTTCGTCACTTCACGATTTATAATCCGATCCTTCTCTTTACATAAACGAGCGTTCCTATCGAGGTTCTGTTTCAGTTTTTTGTAGAAGTAAAAAGTCGCGCCCCCCTGCACTACCAAAAAGAGAAGAAAGATCAAAGGCTCGATAAGCAACAAAGAAAAAAGCAACGCCAGCAAAACACAGGATTCACTGAGGATGTTTAACGAGGGTGTAACAAAATTTCTCCCGACATAGGTTCGCCAGTTGACAACCTGGATCAAATCGGCGCTGTTCTGCTGAAGATACCAGTCATAGGGCTTATGTAAAAAATTCTCCAGTAAACGATGACCAAAGTACGCTTCAAGACTGGCGCTATAGCGGGAAACCGAATAAACAAAAGCGCCACGCAACGTATTTTTAAAAATTACAGCAAAGACAACTGCCAAACTCAAAAAGCCGATAAGGGACTTCTTAGTAAAATCACCGCCCTCACCGAGAAAGGTTTCGGCATAGGAGATAAACCCGATTTTTAACGTGGATTCCGGATCGGAAACAGCTGCTGCGTAGAAAGAAATCAACCCTACTGCCAGGGTTTCGGTCAACGCCAGAACCAGGATTACTCCAGTCAGGCCCCAAAACTGACGTTTTCGAACAGACGGTAGCTTTTCGAAAATCCGCCGATAACTTTTCAGATGTGTACCGTAATCGGCGTCTTTATTGTTCGGATACTGTGTCATCAGAGGCTTTTTATGTATATAACGAATCCGACCATGACCACCCAGGCCAATCCGACGAGGAACATAACCGGATCTTTCAACAAAGAATCCGTAGGGTCTCCGCTTTTTCCACGTTTTACGATGAGAATGTAACGAAACAACCCGAAACAGCAGAGGGGAACAGTGTAGATCAGACGATGTCGGGTTATGACATAAAGGGTGTAGGTGACCAATACGGCTGCTCCGGAAATGTAAATATACCCTTCCAACACACCGGGAGGATAGTCGTCCAGAACTTTTCTATGTTCCGCAGATGATTCCCCCAGCAGATTTTTTTCTCCCAGTCGCTTTCCACAACTGAGAAAAATGGCCAGCAGCAGCACGGTGAGAAAAAGCCAGTCCGACACACGGACATCGAAGGCAGCACCACCTGCAAAGATTCGAAAGACAAAACCCGAGGCGATGCAGAAAATGTCAAAAATCGGCTGATCTTTCAGCTTTATCGAATAGGCCGCGGACAGTCCCAGGTAAGCCAAAAGCCACATTAAGAATGCAGGAGACACACGCCATCCTACTATTATTGCGCCAGAAAAAAGCAGTATGGCTAAAAAGGTGGCCGCGGGAACGGATATTATCCCACTGGCCAGGGGGCGATGCTGCTTACGCGGATGGGCGCGGTCTTTCTCACGGTCGCGTAAATCATTGAACACATACGTGCCGCTTGAAGCCAGACAAAAAGCCACAAAAGGAACGATCCCTTTTTGCAAAACACCCGGCTCAAAAAGAACGCCCCCCAAAAAAGGGGGAAAGAGCAGCATCAGATTCTTCAGCCACTGATGGGGACGCAGCAATTGCAGGATCGGTTTAAGTTTCATTGGCTCTCTAGGCGGCTAATTTGAGTGGCTGCCGCCCCACGATAATGGGCATCTTGAGGTGCCTGGGCATAAACTTTCTTAAAATAGTCAAGCGCTTTGGCCTCGTCCTCCAAAGCCAGATACCGTTTTCCAATACGGTACAGAGTGAAGACCTGTGGCTTAAGACGCTGTTGTTCCAGAAGCCAATCCAGGTTTTCTCTATGAATAACGGCCTTGCCCTCGGGAGTATCCTCTTTACCTAATCGCATGTCATTGACTCTGATCAGCGACTGCAGAACATCAAATCGTTTTTTGGGGTTTTGTTTTAAAAGAGGCAGTAGCATCTGGCGAGCCTCATCTAATTCCCCCTCGGCTGCGAGTGAATAGGCCAGATTAATATCGTCACTGATATAAGAAACAGGGGAATCATCCACCTGCATGCTCCCTAATATTTTTTTTGCTTCTTCAATACTTCCAGTCTTTAACAGGGCAGAAGCCAACTCACTCTTCGCTGGGGGAAAATTGGGGCTTTTTGCCACCGTATCACGATAGAGGCGCACATTATCCTGCCAAATCCAGGCCCGATGAACGGTCGTACTGAAAAAAATGGCTAATCCAGCAATCAGTAAGATGTTTACAAGCGGCCCGAAGGAAGGGGCGACTTTGGTTTTAACATACACCGCAAAGAAGGCCGCCAAGGGTGCAAAGAGGGCCACAGGAGCGTAAAGGTAGCGCTCGGACAGGGGAGTCCAGGCCATTTTGCCAAAAACAATCAGCAAGGCGGGCGACAGCACGCAAAAGGCCATTAAACCAAATGAACCCAGCACATCGGCACGCCAGGCCAGGTAAAGAAGGACCATTGCCAGCAGAACACCGACCAGAATGTACCAGCCTGAGATTTCGACAATCCCAAAGTTCAGCGGCCAAGGAACAAAAAGCTTCTTAAAATAAAAACCATAAACCTTAAAGGCTACACGGACCTTATCCAGCCATTCAAAAAGTCCATGCCCATCGCTCCCCGCAATACCCTTTAGAGCTGTCTTAATGCCGCTATCTCGCTCGATCGCCAAAGCGCGTAAGGAAAAATAGGCGACAACGCTGCCGACCGTTGAGGCCAAAAGCAACCAGCGCTGCTGCAGGCGGCCAAGCAATCGTCCCTCGCCGGGATAAACGGCAATCAACCACAGCATGCCTGGCAAAATAAAGACGGCCACTTCCTTCGCCAGTGGCGCAACAAAAAGCGAAACCCCGGCTCCCGCAATCACAACGGGATGCTTACTTTCCAATGCCAACAAGGTCAACCATACAGCCAAAAGCAAAAATACGCTCATCAGCAGATCGGTACGACCGCTGATCCAGGCCACGGACTCAGTCGCCAGGGGATGGAGAGCAAAAAAGAGACCCGCAAAAAGAGCGGGCCACAGACTGCCGCGATTAAAAACTTTGAAAAGTTGTCGGGTGATGGCAAAAACCAGAAGAGCATTCACCAGATGGA
This sequence comes from Desulfuromonas sp. KJ2020, assembly GCF_024197615.1. Taxonomy (NCBI): domain Bacteria; kingdom Pseudomonadati; phylum Thermodesulfobacteriota; class Desulfuromonadia; order Desulfuromonadales; family Desulfuromonadaceae; genus Desulfuromonas; species Desulfuromonas sp. KJ2020. Next base: position 330,407 of record NZ_JAKUKE010000003.1, on the reverse strand, counting down.
GCAGGATATTCCCCAGATGCATGAAAGAAGGGATAGAGCCCCAGAGGTCGCGGTCAAGGGTGTAGGTCAGAATGGTCAAAGGGCGGTAATAGTAGGAACCACTCCGAACGAAAAGACGTTCCAGTCGTTCTAAATCCAAGGGGCCGGCCCGGTCGATATTTGTGACCATCTTAAGGTCATCTACCGAATTATATCCGGCATGTACGGTAGGGTAGTAGGCAAGAAGAACGAAAAGCCCTATCAGACAGAGACAGTGCCAGGTTCTGAGGCGCATCAGGATTCTCCTTCGCTCCTGGCGACCAGATCCAGAAAATATTTTTCCACATCCCGGCGGCGGGGTTCGACAAGGTCGAAGGCACCGCCATGCGTTAAAAGCTCAGCAGAAAAAGCATCGAAACCGTCTCTTGGCACAAAGACCTCGCAAACCCCATCGCCGCAGTCTGCACCACCAAGAGCCATGACTTTTGCAGACTCCAATCCTCGCACCCGGCAGAAGTAGCCATCGATTCCCTCGCGAAGCAATTCACTGACGACGCGCTGTTCACGGAAAATACCACTGACAATCACACCGATGCGATCACAAACCCGCTCCACATCAGCAGTCACATGGGTGCTGAAGAAAACGGTTTTCCCCCGCGCCTTTAAATCGAGGATAATCTCTTTGACCAGGGCTCGGCCAATGGGGTCAAGGCCGCTCATCGGTTCATCCAAGATAAACAGATCGGGGTCATGCAGCAGTGTTTGGGCAATACCCAGGCGCTGCACCATGCCCTTACTGTAGCTTCGCAGAGGACGCCCGGCCGCGGCAGTCAGATCCAGGAGGTCAAGAACCCGGTCGCTCTGGGTCTGGATGGCATCCCGAGTCATACCAAAAGACTTACCCACGAATTTCAGGTATTCACGTGCCGACAAAAAATCGTAAAAGGCTGGATTTTCCGGCAAAAACCCGACACGGCGCCGCGCTTCAGAATGGCTGACAGGGGTGCCGAAAATGGAGGCTTCACCTCCACTCGGACGAATTAAACCCATCAGAATCTTTATCGTCGTGCTCTTACCGGCTCCATTTGGGCCGAGGAAACCGAATACCTCTCCAGGCACGATTTCCAGCGACAGGTCACGAAGAGCTTCGACCAGCTTGCCTCGCTTGCCCCGATAGGTCTTTTTGAGGTTTGATATGTGAATTGGATAAGATGTTTTATTCAAAGCCATAACCTGTTTGCCAAAAGAAGATTGTCAGGGAGTACTATCGGACGAATCTGGAGACGATGAGAAGGCGAATTTGCTGGTGGTGTGGACTTGCTGGTTTTTATCAAAGTAGAATCGGCCGCCGTAGGGATCTGGTGGCAAAGTATCGAGAAAACCATCTACTACAAGCTCTTCAACAGCACCTGGCGCCCGTCCCTTGACCGATTTATAGCGATCGCGTGCCTGTTCGATGAGTAAAACCGCCTGAAAAGCCTCGATTCTTACCTGTAACGATTTTTTGACAGCAGGATTATGCGCACCTTTCAGCATCGTTTGCAGGTAATCTATGGCCATCTGGGTCTGTCCGGATTCTTGCAGATAGCGGCCAGCCAACTTGTTAAAAAGTGCAGAACCCGAAAGTTCACCGGCTCGCATATACATTTGGGCGGCTTTTTCTTTGTCACTAAGGAAATAAGCGTAATTGAAGCCCGCGAAAAAAGGCAATTGCCAATCCCAGGTGCGATGCTGCATGCCGTATTCCAGCAGATCGGAGGCCAGTTGATACTGCCGGGCATCCCAAGCCAGAATAGCCTGCCCGAAATAATACCCGTCCATATTGTAAGGATCAAGACGTAAGGCGGCATGAACAGTACGCGACATGGCCGGATAATCCGCTGCGTAAATGATCTTGCCGGGTTGATCGAGATGGCCGGTCAGGGATCCGTAGTAGAGGATCACTTTGCCGATGATCGAGGCTGCCATCACCTCCTGATAGTCGGGTAAAAGCACCTGCAGGACCTTGGGGTTGGGAACCAGTCCAAGTTTCTCCTCGAATGGTTTCTGCGCCATGGCCCGCGTAAAAGGGCCGAGAAGAACTAGGTAAGCAAGCAACACACAGACAGCAGGTGCGAAATAACCCTTCATAGTCAGCCTACCCGAGCTCCCGCCGCGAATAAATGGCGGCAGCGAGGATCAAGACAAAAGCGGTATAAAGAAGGCCATAGCAAGCAGTAAGAGCAATAGCGCTGGGGTCGAGAGGCAAGGCATAAATGGCGTTAACCTTCAAATCGAAAGCGGAGAAATTGGGCAGGATGTAGTAGAGCACCTCCGCCACTTGGCGAACCAGCGGCGTCAGGGTTTGCCCGGCCGGGGAAAGGACATAATCGTAAGCCTGCTGCGATGCGCCACCGACCAGGTAAACAGCAAGAGAACCGAAGACCGGGAGAAAAAAGGAGGTACTGACGGAAGAAAAGAGAACAGCGAAGCCAACCAGCAAAAGGCACTGGAGCATTTCAAAGCCAAGCGCAGCTATCACAGCCGTCCAGGCCACTGCCCGCTCGGGAACGTATGTTGCGGAGACAAAGGCTACCACAGCTAAAGTAAGCCCTCCCAGGAAGATAACGGTTCCGAACAAAAATGTGCTGATCCCAACAAAACGCCCAACGACGTAACGGCCTCGGCTGATTGGTAACGTCAACACACCGTGGGTATATCTTCGTTCAACATCACGCCAAAGAGAAACCGACCCAAGAAATATTGCCAGCAGCAAAAGCAGGAAAGAGACCAAAGACAGACTCAAAGTCAAAGACAACTCCGTGACCTGCCGCATAGACAAAGCGCTAACGGCTGGGATCACCAAGAAAATCAAGGCGCAACTCAAAATACCCTGCGGCACCCGATCACGAATTATTCCCTTGAAGGTGACAATAGCGATCGACATCGGTAGAAATCTATTTCTCATAAAAAAAAACGGGATGCCGAAACATCCCGTTTGGAGTTAAAGCTGTACCTGACTTACATCTGATTCCAGGATGTGAAGTCGGTAGTATCAGTTGCGCTCAAAGCACCGCCAGTCCAAGCCGGGTTGCCGGGATCGACCGAACCTGGAGTCTGGAAAATTGCTGTGCTGTCATAAGAGGTACCGTAAGCTTTAGTGCCACTCTTATGCTGTGTTGCAATGGCATAACCATTGCCACCAGCGTCGCAATACCAAGCAATGGCAACCCCAGTGGATGTCCTACCGATAGAGGTACGGGTGGTCGCCGAGGCATCAGCTTCATCGCCATACAGAGTAGCACCGGTAACGGCGAAATCATCAATATACGTCTCATCTCCTGCAGCAAAGCTGGACACTGCAAGCAACAAAAGAAATGCAGTTAACACAAATATCTTTTTCATAAATATCTCCCAAATTAATAATGTGTAAAAATTTGCTTACCCTCAAAAATGCTGTTTTAATTATTCGAACACCATATCGATCGGATATTCCTGATTGTCAGCATTGTAGGCTTCCATGCCAGTCTTCATATTCTTCAGGTCGGACTGGGCAGCGCTGTTATAAGCCTTCTGACGGTAGGAGGCGAACTGGGGGATAGCAATAGCAGCCAGGATGCCGATGATCGCGACGACGATCAGCAGCTCGATCAGGGTAAAACCCTTTTGATTCTTTCTGAACTTTTTGAGCATGTCTGTACTCCTTTCGGGGTTGATGTTTCATGCCGGATACGGCACTGACTTCATGTGATGACATTATCCATAGCAAAGCATATACCAAAAAGACAACGCCTAAGTTTTTATCAATATGCCCCTGTTTTTATTACATTTTATTCTTTGCCCCATCTCTGACAGAAGAGCTCTTCATGCGTTTTTCAGCCAAAGACCCAGAAATTACGCCACCACGCTGACAAATATCGTCACTCTTCGTCCCCATCCGCCTCGATGCCGAACTTGGCCAGGCGGTACCGGATAGAGCGAAAGGAGATGCCGAGTAGCTCAGCCGCCTTTTTACGCACGCCGCCGGTCTTGTCCAAGGCCTTGAGCAGAATATCCTTCTCGATGGTACCGAGGTACGCGTCGATATCGAGCCCGGTGTCGGGAATCTGGCTGAGTTGACCTTCGGTACCAGCGCTGTCGGCGACCAGGTTGGCGGGCAGGCAATCTTCCGAGAGCTCTTCCCCCTGCCCCAGTACCAGGCAGCGTTCGACAATATTTTCCAGCTCACGGATATTGCCGGGCCAGCCGTAGTCCAGCAGGCGACGCATAGCCTTTTCACTGACGTGCAGCTCTTTTTTGCCCGTGAGCTTCTGGTAAAAATGCTCAATGAGCAGGGGAATATCGTCACGACGTTCGCGCAGGGGCGGCAGCGCCAGCCGGATAACGTTAAGGCGATAGAAGAGGTCTTCACGGAAGGTGCCGCTGGCGACCTCGCCCTCCAGATCTTTATTGGTGGCCGCCACAACCCGTACGTCGACAGGGATGTCGCGGGTGCCGCCGACCCGCCGCACTTCGCGTTCCTGCAGAACCCGGAGCAGCTTGACCTGCATCATAGCCGGCAATTCGCCGATTTCATCGAGGAACAGGGTGCCACCATTGGCCACTTCAAAGAGGCCCTGTTTCTGCTGTATAGCCCCAGTGAAAGAGCCTTTTTCGTGGCCAAACAGTTCGCTTTCGAGCAGGTTCTCGGGAATGGCCCCGCAGTTGATGGGCACAAAAGGTGCCTCGTGGCGGTCGCTGTTGTAATGGAGGGCCCTGGCCACCAGTTCCTTACCCGTACCACTTTCTCCCGTGACCAGAATATTGGCCCGACTGGCGGCAACCTTGGCGATGAGGTCGTAAACCTGCTGCATCGAGCGGCTTTTGCCGATGAGGTTGCCGAAAGAGTAACGCCGCCCCAGTTCTTTTTTCAGCTCCTGATTTTCCTGCTTGAGGAGCTTGCGTTCGAGAGCGTTTTTGACAATGAGGCGGATTTCCTCATTTTTAAAGGGTTTGGTGATATAGTCGTAGGCCCCCTGCTTCATGGCCTCCACCGCCTGTTCAGTGGATGAAAAAGCGGTGATCATGATCATGGCCGTTTCCGGCGTGCGGCTCATCACCTGAGCCAGCAGCTCGAACCCGCCTAGACGCGGCATCTGGATATCGCTGATGACGAGGTCATAGTTGTTTTCTTTTAGCAATTCAAGAGCCTGGGCGCCATCACTGGCCACATTGACGCCATAGCCTTCGCGTTTGAGCATGATGGAAAGAAACTCCCGCATGCTTTCTTCATCGTCAACGACCAGAATGTGCGCATCACTTTTCAAAATGTTTACCTCACTGCTCTTCTCGCAACAATGTAAACGATTATAGCGGCTTGGCAAGCAACTGACAATTTTTGTTTCATGGAAAATCAAAAAGACGGTGAGATTTAAGGCAGGATGAGGGTAAACCGGGTGCCATGGGGTTCGACATGGCGCACCTCGAGGCTGCCGCCGTGGGCTTCCAGAATAGCATGAACGGTGGCAAGCCCCAGGCCAGTGCCACGATCCTTGGTGGTAAAGAAAGGATCGAATATCTGGCTGCGTATCTCTTCGGGAATGCCCGGGCCAGAATCTTCCACATATATTTCATGGAACTCGGGATGGATCCCAATATGAAGCGTTCCGCCAGCAGGCATCGCTTCAGCCCCGTTGATGGCGAGATTCCACAGGGCCTGGTGCAACTGCTGGGGATCGGCAAATATTCGGCAGGCGCCGGGATAGTCCCGATAGATGCGAACGGCGGCAAAGCGCGGGTCGCAACTGGCCATTTCAATCAGGTCATCCAGAAGAGAAGATACGTCGACGGATTCTTTGCGGGGTTTGGCCGGACGGGCGAACACAAGAAAATCGCTGAGCAGCAGGCTAAGGCGATCCGCCTCACGCACCACGATGCGCATCAGGCGACGATCATCTTCGTTCATGGAAGGATTTTCCATAAGAAGCTGTACGGAACCGCTGATAGACGCCAAAGGATTGCGAATTTCGTGAGCCATGCCAGAAGCCAGCCGCCCGACCGCCGCCAGACGGTCAGTGCGCTTGAGCTCTTCTTCCATGGATTTGAGATGGGTGAGATCCTGAAAGGTCACCAGGAGGCCGATGGTCTTGTCGTCTGGCCCATCAAGAAGGGAGGTGGCGTAACCTAAAACAAGTTTTTCGCCTTTCGGGCTGACGAAAGTCCCCTCACCCCGGCTGATGAGGATAAAATCTCCTCCGCGCAGGAGGGGCATATCCGGGAACAACTCACTGACGGGGCGGTTATAGACATCGGCCAGAGAAAACCCTGTGATACGGGAAGCGGCCACATTAAAGGAGCGGATTCTGCCTTGTTCATTGACAATCATCAGCCCGCTGGGCGTATTGGCCAAAATGGCCTTGTTGAGGGTTTCAAGTTCTTCGTAGTCAATTTCCCGCCGTTCCAGATCGCGCTGACTGCGGCGCTGCCGTTCAACCAGAATTCCACTAAGAAATGCGGTGAGAAAAAAAGCTGAGACGTTAACGAAGACAGCAAAAAAAACTTCGCCCCCCTCGCGCGAGACCGAAAAGGTCAGGCCGCGCAACTGAGGGAGATAGCCATAGTACTGCAGGTCGAGCAAGCTGCCATAGAGGATGGCGGCAGCGGAGGCCACGACATACAGATCCCGGCGGGGCAGGTAAACACTGGCCCCCAGAATGACCAGGATAAATAAAAAGGAGAAGATGCTATCGAGGCCGCCGGTCAGATAAATAAGGGCGGTACAGAAAAGCAAATCCCAGGAAAACTGGAGGTGAAGAAAAACCCGGCAGAGCTGTACCTTGAGCAGCAGCAGGGCAGACAGCAGGGATTGGGCAAAACTGGCCGCAAAAAGCAGGTAGAGATAGGTGTGCGCGTTGGAGCCCAGTGGCACTCCCCCGCGCACTTGATAGACCAAGGTGCCGCCCAGAAAGAGGGCGGTCACCAAAACCCGGACAAAGAGCAGCCAGACCAGCTGCCGCCGTGTCAGGGGTGAAAGACGATCTGTGGCCAGCTCGCAGGTGACCAAGCGGCCCCCCTAACCTCCGACCGTGCCGGCAAGCTTGAAGATAGGCAGGTACATGGCGATAACCAGGCCGCCGACAGTGGTGCCGAGAAAGAGCATGAGCAGCGGCTCCATCATGGCCGTCAGGTTGGCGACAGCGTCATCGACCTCGTCATCGTAAAAATCAGCAATCTTGTTGAGCATGGTATCGACGGCGCCGGACTGTTCACCGACGGCGATCATCTGACAGACCATGGGTGGAAAGACGCCCGACTTCTCCAGAGGCTCGGCAATGGTCTTGCCCTCGCTGATGCTCTGCCGCACTTTGTAGATGGCGTTTTCTACCGTTTTGTTGCCGGCGGTCTTGGCAACGATATCGAGTCCGTCAAGGATCGGCACCCCGCTGGTCATCATGGTACCAAGGGTACGGGTAAACTTGGCAACGGCGACCTTACGGATAAGAATGCCCATGATCGGCAGCTTGAGGGCCCAGTCATCAATCTTTTTGCGCCCAGCTTGTGTCTTATATATCCGCTTAAACCCCCAGATAAAAATCACAATGGCAGCAATAATGACCAGAATATAATCCTGAATAAAATTACTGAGGTTGATAACCACCTGGGTGGGGCCAGGTAGGGACCCGCCAAAATCAGCGAACATCTTTTCAAAAGCGGGAATAACGAAGATCAGAATAACAGCGATGACCACCACGGCAATACCGATAATAGTGGTCGGGTAGGTCATGGCGCTCTTGACCTGTTTTTTCAGTTTGAGCGCTTTTTCAATATAAGCAGCCAAACGGTTGAGAATGGTATCGAGAATACCGCCGACCTCGCCGGCTGCCACCAGATTGACATACAGCTCATCGAAGGCCTTGGGATGCTTTTTCAGGGCTTCGGCAAAGGTCGAGCCCGACTCGACATCTTCTTTGACCTGAAGCAGAATTTTCTTAAAGGTGCTGTTGTCCTGCTGCCGGCTTAAAATATCAAGACACTGCACCAAGGGCAGGCCGGCGTCGATCATGGTCGAAAACTGGCGGGTGAAAACGACCAGGTCCTTGGTGGAGATTTTGGGTTCGAACCCCGGGATTTTCAGCTCCATATCGAGGCCCTTGCCACGTGCCTTGATGTTGGAAGGTGTAATCCCCTGACGGCGCAAGGTGGCCGTGACAGCCGCCTCGTTCGGCGCCTCCATTTCCCCTTTTTGTACCTGGCCGGTACGGGTTTTTCCTTCCCAAGAGAATTTGGCCATCAGTCCCCTCTTCTTCCTTTGAATGAATTATCCGCGCCCAGGCGCTGTAGGCACCTGCCGCTTGAGCACAGAGGCCGGGTTGGCAATCATCTGTTTGAGTTCTTCCGGCTCGGAAGAACGCGTCAGGGCCGTTTCCATGGAAATCTGCTTTTTGTGATAGAGCATGAACAGCGATTGATTCATCGTCTGCATGCCGAACTTGTCCTGGCCCATCTGCATCTGCGAGTAGATCTGGTGAATTTTGTCATCGCGGATAAGGGCACGTATGGCCATATTGGGCACCATGACTTCCAAGGCCAGCGCCCTGCCTTTCCCCGACATTTTGGGTAACAGAATCTGCGACAAGACCCCTTCGAGGACGAAGGATAGCTGAGTGCGTACCTGCGCCTGCTGGTTGGTGGGAAAAACGTCGACGATACGGTTGATGGACTGTACACAGTTATTGGTGTGCAGAGTGGCAAAACAGAGGTGACCCGTTTCAGCGATGGTCAGGGCCGCCTCGATAGTTTCCAGGTCACGCAGCTCACCCAGCAGCACGACATCGGGGTCCTGGCGCAGAATATACTTGAGAGCTTTTTTAAAAGACTGGGTGTCGGAACCAACCTCTCGCTGATTAACTACACACTTCTTGTGGGGATGGATGTATTCAATCGGGTCTTCAACGGTAATGATATGTTCGTGGCGTTCGCTGTTGATGGCATCGATGATAGACGCCAAAGTTGTCGACTTGCCGCTGCCCGTAGGCCCGGTAACCAGCACCAGCCCGCGCGGTTTATGGGCAATGGCACGAACGACGGGTGGCAGACCCAGTTCATCAAAGGACAGGATCTTGTAGGGAATTTGCCGAAAAACGCCAGCCAGAGCCCCTCTCTGCAGAAAGATGTTCCCCCTGAAGCGGGCGAGCCCCTTGACACCAAAGGAAAAATCCAGCTCGTTTTCTTCCTCGAACTTGCGTTTCTGCGAGTCGGTCAGGATGCTGTAGCAGAGCTGTTTGGTTTCGGCCGGTTGCATAGGGGGCAGCTTCATGGGGGTCATGTGCCCGTCAATACGGCACTGGGGCGCGCTGCCGGTGGTGATATGCAGATCAGAGCCGCCCTGATCGACCATGGCCTTGAGCAACTGGTGCATGCTGGGAGTTCCAGGGCGAGGTTGCTGTTCACTCGTCATAATGTGATCCGTTTCCTTTGGTAGCTATTCGGGACTCGCCGGTTCAGTCATCCGCCACGGTACAGCGCAGAACCTCTTCAAAGGTCGTGGCGCCTTCCTTGAGCTTGGTGAGGGCGGACTGGCGCATCGTTTTGACGCCGAGGCGCATCGATTCGCGCTTGATCTCGGCCGTATTGGCGCCGGCCAGAATCAACTCGCGGATTTCCTCGAACATGGGCATGACCTGGTAGATGCCGACGCGCCCCTTGTACCCCGTGTTGTTGCAGGTCGGGCACCCCTTGCCCCGGTAGCAAACATACTCGTCAACCTCGTCGGGAGAAGCGCCGGCATCGATAAGGGCCTGCTTAGGCACATCCTCGACTTCTTTACACTCGGAACAGACCCGGCGACCCAATCGCTGCGCGGTAATGAGGTTGACGGCGGAGGCCACCAGGAAGGGCTCGATCCCCATATTGAGCAGGCGGTTGATGGTGCTGGGCGCGTCATTGGTGTGCAGAGTGGACAGGACGAGATGTCCCGTCAGCGCCGCCTTGACGCCGATTTCGGCGGTCTCAAAGTCGCGGATTTCGCCGATCATGATGATATCGGGGTCCTGCCGCAGAAAGGCCCGCAACGCCGAGGCGAAGTTGAGACCGATCTCCTCGTGCATCTGCACCTGATTGATACCGGCGAAGTTGAACTCGACCGGGTCTTCGGCGGTGGAGATGTTTTCGGTGATTTTGTTAAGTTCGGCCAAGGCCGAATAGAGGGAGACGGTTTTTCCCGATCCCGTCGGCCCCGTAACCAGGACCATGCCGAAGGGCTTGTGAATCTGTTCCTTGAACCACTTGAGAGCGCTTTCCTCATAGCCCAGCTTGGTCATGTCGAGCTGCAGGTTCGACTTGTCGAGCAGACGCAGACAGATCTTCTCGCCAAAAAGGGTCGGCAGGCAGTTGACCCGGTAGTCCATGTCCTTGCCGCCGGGCAGCTTGATCTTGATGCGACCGTCCTGGGGCAGGCGCCGTTCGGCGATATCCATCTCGGACATGATCTTGATGCGCGAGGTAATGGCATTTTTCAGCTTCATGGGTGGCTTCATCACTTCATAAAGCACCCCGTCAATGCGATAACGAACGCGGAAAGACTTCTCATAGGGCTCGATGTGGATATCGGAGGCTTTGCGCTTGATGGCGTCGGTCAGGATCAGGTTGACGAGCTTGACGACGGGAGCGTCCTCGGTGGCCTTTTCAAGCGCGTTGACGTCGACTTCTTCTTCATCGATAACTTCCAGGTCGATATCATCGAGGTCTTCCATGACCTCGGCCAGGGTGGCCGATTGATCGTAATACTGGTCGATGGCATTTCTAATGGCCGTCTCGGAAGCGACCACGACCTCGACATTGTAGCCGGTCATGAACTTGATATCGTCGATGGCGAAGATATTGGAGGGATCGCTCATGGCGACGATGAGGGTGGCGCCGGCGCGATTGATGGGGATGATCTGATATTTCTGCGCCACCTCCGCCGTGATCAGTTTGGTCACCGCCGCATCGATCTCGAAATCGTTAAGATTGATGGAGGGCACCCCGTACTGGCGGGAAAGGAAGGAGGCCAGCTCGTCTTCCTTGATAAACCCCAGCTTGACCAGGCTGGCGCCCAGTCGACCGCCCTGGGTCTTCTGTTCTTCCAGCGCTTTGGTCAGCTGTTGGGCATTGATCAGATTATTGCGTACCAGCAGTTCGCCAAGTCGGTTACTTGTCATGAGACGGATATTCTCCTGGGATGTCAATTACCCGGAATTCTATTAAAAATAATTCCTCAAGAAAAGTTTTATCTGATTTTCCATGGAGTCACAGGCTCATCACTCCGTCAATATACTGTCTGCCATCACGCCAGAAGGCGGTCTCTGCCCCGTCCACAGGGCAAAGGCAGCTTCTCCCTGGGCCACGAGCATCCCCCGCCCGTCGGCGGTGCGATGTCCCTGCTTTTCAGCCTCGATCTGCAGGGAGGTCTTGCCGCGGCCATAGACCATGTCGTAGACGCTGGCGGCTTCGGGTAAAAAGGTCCAGGGGAGAGGGGCAAAGGATTCTCCCTTCAGGCCTATGGCCGAAGTATTCACCAGCAGGTCAACCCCGGAAAACGCCCGGCGCAAATCCCCGTTGTCCAGAGATGTGCAAGCAAAATCCGTACCCGGGAAAAAGGGAGCGAAATGATCGCATAGCAGGCGGGCTCTGTCCAGCGTTCGGTTGGCAATGACGATCATTGCGGCGCCGGCCTGGGCCAAGGCGACCAGAGCCGCCCGGCTGGCGCCGCCGGCCCCCAGAACAAGAATTTTTTTCGTCGCCGGGACAAAGTTCAGATCCGCGGCAAGGGCATGCAAAAATCCAGGCGCATCCGTATTGTGCCCGATGAGACAACCGTCTTCGTGAGTCACGGTATTGACAGCCCCGATCAAACGGGCCGGCTCCGCCACCCGATCAAGAAGAGGCAGCACCGCTTCTTTGTGTGGAACGGTCAGATTCACCCCCCACAGGGGCAGAGCGCGGATGGCCCGAACGGCGTCCGCCAGATGTGCCGGCCGCACGTGAAAAGGAACGTAGACGGCGTCGATACCGGCCGCGGCCAGGGCCGCATTCTGCATGCGCGGCGACAGGGAGTGGGCGATGGGATCCCCGAAAATACCGAGAACGCGTGTGCCACCCGACAGCCTCACAACGCCCCTCCCCGGCCCAGGGTCGACACCTGCAGACCACAGTCGAGATAGTCCCGGTATTCGAGGATGGGGGTTTCAGCCAGGATCTGGCGCGCCCGGCAGATATCGGCGTGAATCGCCTTGACCAGCAGTTCCACAGCGGGAAACTGCACCTCGTCGCGCAAATGCTCGACAAAGTAGATCCGTACCGTATCCCCGTAAATCTCGCCGGAAAAGCCAAGGATATGCACCTCGATGGTCGTCTTCGAGCCACCGAAGGTCGGATTGGTGCCGATATTGGCGACACCGTCCCACAGCGAATCCTGCCAACGGACTTTGACGGCATAGACCCCCGGCCGGGGCAGCAGTTCCTTGTCCGTACTCAGGTTGGCGGTTGGGATGCCGATGGTGCGGCCGCGTGACTGGCCATGCACAACCTGGCCTTCAAGAGTGAAATGGCGCCCCAGATAACGGACCACCTCCGCGACCTCCCCGGCGCCGATCAGTTGGCGAATGCGGGTCGAACTGTAAACCAGCCCCTCTTTGGTGACCGGTCCGACCACCTCCACAGTAAATCCCCACTTACGCCCCATCTCCTGCAAAAAATCGACGTTCCCTTCGCGGTTTTTCCCGAACGCGTAGTCGTAGCCCACCACCAGATGCTTGACCCCAATGGTGCGCACCAGGATCTCCTCCACGAACTCCACGGCGGAAAGGCCGGCTGTCTGAATGGTGAAGGGGGCACTGATCAGCACGTCGATGCAGGACGCTTCGATGAGGCGCTCTTTTTCCTCATAGGTGTTAATGAGGCGCAGCGCCCGATCGGGAGCCAGGACTTTCAGCGGATGCGGTACGAACGTGTAGACGACGGAAGTGCCCTGAATCTCTTTGGCTTTGGCCACCACGCGGCGGAAGATCTCACGGTGCCCCAGATGGATGCCGTCGAAATTGCCCAGTGTCACCACCGCGCCCTTGAAGGGGGTCGAGATATTTTTCAGATCTTTTATGATTATCATCGTTTTTTCGATTTTCCCTGAGCACGCCGACCCTTGGGTGACTCCTGCGCTGTCGTCTGTTGGGCGGCCAGATCAACCAGCGTAAAATCGATTTCGCGCCTTTCCACACTGACATTCTGCACCAGGACCTCGACTTCATTCCCCACCTGGAAAATACGCCGGCGATACTGGCCGACCAGACGGTGCCGGTCCTCTTCGTAGGTATAAAAATCGTCGCTGAGCGAAGTCAGATGCACCAACCCCTCGACAAAAAATTCCTTCAACTCGACAAAGAGGCCAAAGGGTTGCACCCCGGTGATGTAGCCGGCAAACGCTTCCCCGACCCGCTCGGCCATGAACTGGCATTTCTTCAGTTCGACAATCTCCCGTTCGGCCTCCATCGCCCGTCGTTCGGTCCGCGAGGTATGCTCCCCCATTTCGGGAAGCCTGTCGGCGAGACGATTTCGCTCCTGCTCCGCCAGGCCGCCGGCCCGCCAGGCCTGACGCAGCACCCGGTGCACCTGCAGATCGGGATAACGCCGGATCGGTGACGTAAAATGGCAGTAATGTTCCGCCGCCAGACCGAAGTGCCCGACGTTGTCCGGCGCGTAGAAGGCCTGCTTCATGCTGCGCAGAAGGACCTGGTTGATCGTCCGTTCCTCGGGTTTGCCCTCGACCTGCGCCAGCAGCTCCTGCAGAGCCCGGGGATCGACACCCTCCGCCTCCAGATTGAGCCCATAGTTGAAAAAGGCGATGAACTGCTGAAACGCCTGCAGTTTGGCGAGATCGGGGGGTTCGTGGACCCGGTAGAGTAAGGGGATGTCCCGCTGACCCAGAAAGAAGGCGACGGCTTCATTGGCAGCGAGCATGAATTCTTCGATCAGCCGGTGCGCTTTGGTGCGCTCGGCCTTGATGATGTTTTCGGGCTCCCCCCGTACCCCGAGGATGATTTCCGCCTCGGGCAGATCGAAATCGAGGCTTCCCCGCTGCCGACGCATGGCGGTCAGACCTTCCGACAGAGCCAGCATCTCGGTGAGCATGGGGTAGAGATCCACATAGCGCTCAATGGTCTCGGCCAGCTGCTTCTCCACCATCTCGTGGACTTCGGTATAGGTCAGCCGCGCCCGGCTGCGGATGACCGCCGGGTAGAAGCGGCTGCTTTGCCGGCGGGCCTTGGCGTCAAAGACTATCTCGGCCACCAGCGTCAGGCGGTCCACCTGGGGGTTGAGGGAGCAGATGCCATTACTCAGCCGCTCGGGGAGCATAGGGATAACCTGCCCGGGGAAATAGACGCTGGTGCCGCGCAGATAGGCTTCCTGGTCGAGAAGGGAGCCTTCCTTCACATAGTGCCCGACATCGGCAATAGCCACCCACAGATGGGAAGTGCCGCCCTCCTCGCGCCGGAGACAGACGGCATCGTCGAAATCCTTGGCCGTTTCGCCGTCGATGGTCACAAAAGGCAGGTCGCGAAGATCTTCGCGCTGCTCCAGGTCGCCCGGCTGTACCTCTTCCGGCAAAAAGTCGGCCTCGGCCAGCACGTCGTCGGGGAACTCGTGAGAAAGCCCATGTTTATGGATGATGGAGAGGATTTCGACGGCGGGGTCGGAGGGGTCGCCAAGCACCTGCACGATGTGCCCTTCGGCGTTGCGAAATTCATTGGGATAGGCGTCGATGGCGACCAGGACGACCTCCCCTCCCCGGGCGCCAAGCTCCTGGCCAGCCGGCACAAATATGGGCTGGTTCAGCCGGGGATCGGCGGGATGAACCGAGCCGAATTTGCGCCCCTGCTCATAAAGGCCGACCAGGGTGGTGTGGGCTCGCTTCTCCACCCGGACAAGGCGTCCCTCCGGTTTTCCGGGTCGCCCCCCTCTTTCGACCCGCACCACGACCTCGTCGCCGTGCATGACTTCACGCAGAAAACGCGCCGGAACAAAGACGTCAGGTCCCTGCCCTTCCCGTGGCGAGACAAAGCCATAGCCGTCACGATGTACGGAAATCGTGCCGGTGACCAGATTCTGTTTGCGGGGAAGACTATAGCGGTCCCCCTTGAGATGGGCCACCAGACCCTCGGTGGCCAAAGACTCAAGAAGGCGATAGAACTTTTTTCGTTGGGAAGGGGAAATGCGCAGACCCTCGGCAATTTCCCGGGCCGACAGGGGACGCCCGGGTCTGCTTTCAATGAATTTGACAATATCGCTGGGCGTGACTGGCATCGGTTAGTGGTCGATATCCTTCAGGCATTGCCTCCCGGCCCGACTTAAAGAACCGGCTGGCAGGGGTATTTAGTCCTCGACTTTCTCACTGGGCACAATCTTGTTGATCACAAGGCCGGTCAAAAGCTTCGGATAAAAGTAAGTCGATTTCTGCGGCATTTTTTCACCGGCGTTGGCCACATCACGCACCTCGCTCATGCGGGTGGGGTTGAGCATGAAGGCCAGCTGCACCTCGCCGGACAGGACGCGGGAGAAGGGCTCGTCCATGTTCTTGACGTACTTGAGATTGGTCTGCTGTTCCTGGGCTTCCGGGGTGATCTTGAGGACATCTTCCAGCACCAGGCGGTGGAGGATGGAGACGTCCAGCGTGCGCAGCGCCTTGGGGGCTTTCTCGTCGAAGAAGCGGTCCATGACGGTTTCATCTTTCAGCGTGAGGAAATAGACGGTATTCTCGCCGCCATAAAGGCCGAAGGCATGGCCTTTTTCCCCCTTCTCCAGCAGAGTGCGCTGCACCTTTTTACGCGCCTCGGCATCCTCGGGATCAAGACTCATCGATTCGACCTCGAAGTAGGGACGCAGGGCCGTAATGAAGGTTGGCATGCGGAAACCGGGCAGATTGAACAGGAGCCGGTGGGTCGGAAAGATCAGCATGCCCTGGTCTTCCATGTTGGCGAAATACATCAACACATAGTTGAACGGTTCTTTTCCGGTAAAGTCAGGATGTTTCTCCCGCATGTAGTTGCGGTAGTTGATGGCTGTTTCATAGCGGTGATGGCCATCAGCAATGAACAGGGGCTTGCTGTCCAGAAGCTCCTGGGCCTTGTCGATGACCGCGGCGTCGGTGACCTGCCAAAGGCGATGGATCACCCCATCGTCATCAGCCACTTCCACATCGGGAGTGCGCTCCTTCTGGGAGCGACTGAGAGATTCGAGGACACAGCAGGGATCGGAATAGAGGGAGAAGATCGGGCTGAAGTTGGCGCCACAGGCCTTGGTGAGATTCAGTCGGTCCGTTTTCGGGCCGGCCAGGGTCTTTTCGTGAGGCTTGACCACGCCGGTGGAAAAATCCTCGATGCGGGTCAGGGCCATAATCCCCTTACGAACAACCGTCCCCAGCCCCTCGACCTCATATTGCTGGTCATAGAGGTAAATGGAAGGCTCGGCATCCCGCTGCAGAACCTTGTCCTGCTGCCACTGTTCAAAATCGGCGGCAGCACGGGTGTAACAGTTGTTTGTGTCATCATCCCCCGCCGTCTTCCTGCCGAGAATAAGGCGCACCACGTTGGCCGGATGCCGATCATAGAGGTCGTCCTGCAAAGCAGGCGAAATAACATCGTAGGGGGGCGCCATTACCGCACCGGGCTTTTTAATCTGCTCCAGGTTATAGCGAAGCCCGCGAAAAGGAACAATCTTGGCCATAGTGCAAACTCCCTTAAATGACTGAAAATGAAGTTTACACTATAGGAAAAGGGTACTTGGGTTGCAAGGGAAAAGATTTTACTGAAAGCAGCTGCAGGCCGCGTTCCAGCGAAGAATTGTGACACGGCCGGTGCTGGAGTGACTTACCCCCACGGCAAAAGTCCGCTCATTCTCCCCGCCTGCACTTCGACCAAGGCAGAGGTAAAGACTGTTGCTTGAGCCATCCGGATTAAAGGAGAGATAGCGAGGCGAAACATCCTCGACACAACTCTGGGTGAACCGCAGAAAGAGCCCTTCCGGAAGAGGATTGTTCGATGTCAGGTCTTCCCACTCGGTACTGTTTCTCGACAGGTTACCTCGCTGAAAAAGGAAAGAGGGATTTTGTCCTGAGACCGGTGGCGGAGCGACAAACTTGACCCGATGTTCCCGGTGATGGGCGACAGCGGCGGCCCTGGCCTCTCGCAATGCCCCGGCGATAGCACGGGCGGCGGCGCGATTTTCCTGCTTATCGAGCCAGGCTCCATAGATAGGCAGTGATACAGCAAGTAGACCCACAGTGACGACCAGGGTCACCATCAGTTCCAGCAAGGTGAATCCTTGTGGCGAATAATTCAACGAACCCTCCAGATATTATGATTTTCAAATCCAGAGAGAATCTAAACGAATATTAATATTTTTCAAGCCACAAATTAAAAAGCCCCAACTAAACGAGTTGGGGCCCAGGAGAACAAAACGGTGGCAGGTTCGCTACTGAAAGGAAGTCGATGAGGCACTCCATTTGCGAACCTTGAACGCCCCTGTCGTGGGAGAAACCATTTCGACCAGATATTTTTTGCGATCATTTAGAGCGGCTATGGCGCTGTCGCCATCGATAATGCAGATTCCTCCCAGATCCGGGCTGGAAGCCTCAATGGCGGCGGTTGCACTGGCTGCTCCGCTGGGGAGGAAGAGTACCGACTGGGCAGCGACGTTTAACGTGCAGCTGGAACGATAGCGAATATCGAGATTTTCTGGAAGAGTGACTGGCGTCTCCATTATCGGCCAGCTTGAGCTGTTATAGGAAAGATTGCCTCCCTGCAACTGCATGGTTGAGGGCGCCTGGGGACTATCGGGGGCCGCATTAAAAACAACCCGATATTCCCGATGCTCGGCAATAGCCCGACTGCGGGCCTCACGAAGCAGCGAGGTGACAGCCTGGGCGCCTTCCCGGTACTTGGCGTTGCGAAGCCAGTCCAGATAGTAGGGGGTCGCAATAGTAACAAGGACCGATATCATGGCGATGACCACGATCAGCTCTGTCAAGGTAAAACCGGCGTTACGAGGCTTGTGTTCAGTTGATATCATCGGGAGAATTCCAGGTTGAGGTCATATTCCTGCGAGGAGCGCCGGCCTTCTTCGTCTTCAACGACAATGAGAAAACGTGACGTTCCCTCTTGCGCTCCAGTTACATCCCAGGTCAAAACGCCAGTCTCCTCATCGATGACCGCCCCTGCCGGCCCCTCTTCAAGCGCATAACGGAAAGGATCATCATCGGGATCGTACGCTTCAACTGGATATACATAGCGCATGCCGGAAAAATCGCCGGGAGGGTCGGAGACGATCCGCGGCGGTCCATTGGGAATGGTCAGCTCGGTGCTCTCAAAAGCGCGGCCCTCAGCCTCACCGTCGAAGGGGATGACTTCAGCCCGGACAACATCCCCCCTCTGGAACTGATCACCGGGCAGAACCGGGCCATCCTGAAAAGAAAGAGGCTCGCCATTGAGGTACCACTGGTAGGAATACGTGACGGAATCACCGTCCGGGTCAACCCCCTCAGGATTGAGCTCAATATCGACGCCCCTGAAGATATCCGGGTTCGTGAAGGGAACAGCGATGATAGCCGGTGGTGCGTTCCCGATAGTCACTTCGGCAGAGACCTCCTGAGACATGTTCTGCACCGTCAGACGAACCACATCACCTTTGGCGGCACTGTGTGCGGGCAGCACCGCACCCGCGGCCTCAAGCAGCTCGCCATTTCGTTCCCAGGTAAACGTCAGCGTGCCCGCAGCCCCTTGCACCACGGCCTCGATACTGTCGTTCACGGTAGGCGACTCGGGCAGGAGCCGCATCGTCAGTTGACCGCGCTCGCTCCCACCCGCGGCACCCTCCTCGCCGGTATCGGCTGCCTGACTGGAAGCCTGCGAAGAAGTCTCGGGGGCAACGGCGCGCGTCCCTCCCGAATCACAGCCACCCAACAGGAAAAAAACCAGAAGACAGCCGATATGCCATGAAATTGCATTGCAGTTTTTCAATTACCACTCCTTCCAGTAAATCTGAAATATGGTGCCGCCCGAAACGGGATCTTCGCTACAGAGACCACCGCCGCAGCCGATGAGCAGTGTCGCGTCGCCGCTCGGCGGCATGACCACGACCAGACCGGAGGGGATGCCGACGCCGAGTTCGAGGGAACGGTCCTCTTTGCGCAGCACTTCGTCGACCTCGTTGAGGGCCCGCTCATTGGAGACCGTGGTCGGGTCATTCACGTCATTGTAGGGATAAAAGTTCAACACCGCCTCGCCCGTTTTGTAGTCCACCGCATAAAGGCGTGAGATACCCAGGTTACCCACCACACAGGGGTCGGTGGACAGCGCCGAAGAGGCGGTAGCCATGTAGGTTGTGTAATAGGCCACTTTGTTGAAAATCAGGGGAGAAGCCAGCACCTTTTCGCCACCGTGTACGCCCTCCTCGTTCAGCCGATCGAGGTCTATGTACCAACCGAAGGTGGTATTGGAGCTGAGGTCATTCAGGATATCCTGCTGTTCGCTGGCCGTCGTGGTTTCCAACTGCAATTCATTGCCGGTGACATCGATCAGATTGCTATTGGTTGGATAATTGACCACCGTGCCAGCCGTATTCTGCCCCATGTCCTTGATCATGTAAAGACGGTCGACAACAGCAGTATTCAGGGGATGGGCACGGTCGCCGGTGCCGAAGGCCACCATCCAATAGCCCGGCTCCTGCACCACCGACGGGCGGTAGAAGATCTTGCGTCCTTCGTTCGCCCCAGCCCAGAAGATGACGCGGCCGGTCCAGTTGGCCGGATCGGTGCTGCCCACGGAAAAGCGCCAGAGGCGGCCACCGAGGTCGCCGACATACAGCCGGTCGGCGTAGCCGTCAAAATCCGAATCGAGCACCGTGATGTCGGAGGGAATAGCCACCTTCAGCCAGGAGTCGTTCGAAGCCGTATAGCCCCAAATCTTGGTCGGAACCGTCGGGATGGTCGGCACACCGCTGCTGTTCAGGGTGGCCACCTCGAAGGCGTAGACGCCCCGTCCCTTGGCGTCAGGCCGACTGGTCAGAGGATTGTTCGGGTTTATATCGGGGGCGCTGGTGACATTTCCATCACCCACCTGAGGATCGAGGGGGCTGGGAAAATTGAAGGTCGCCCCAAAACGGCTGTCTTCTTCCGTATCATAGCCGGCACCAATAAAAGCCACGATCTTGCGCTGGATCCCGATCTTCATCAGGTGCAGCTGTGGCTCACTCCAGGTCTGGCCCAGGTGAGGGAAGAGCACATTGCCACTGCCATCGGTCGTGGTGTTGTCAAATTTCCATAAAAACTTGGGATTCAGGGGATCCGTCACATCCAGGGCGTAGTAAGCATTGCCGCCCCGGCGCTGACCGAAGAGCAGGATAACCTTGTCGTCCTGCCCGTTGTCCGTGACACTAAAGGGATCAATATCCCCCGTCATGGTTTCCGCCACCGGACCGATGTTGCCATCGCCGTCCTTGTCGTAGATATAGGCCACCGGCGAGGAATCCATGTAATAGGGGTGACTGCCGCTGGTCAGTTCCTTGAGCTCGGGGATGATGTTATCCGGAATGAAGGACCACATCTCCTGCCCGTCCGCATCACGGAAAGCGTGCAGCATACCGTCGTTGCTGCCGACGAAGATCATGGTCTTGTTGACGGCGGTATCCGCTTCGTTGTCTTCAGTAAAAATATACGAGTTGTAATTGATGATCAGCGGCTTGGAATGCAGGATGTCTCCCATGACCCAGTCGCGGGTATCGGTGGTACTGCCATCCCCGTTTTCGTCGCCCGTATCGTAGCCATACAGGTAATTGACCAGAGAAACGGCGTCGGCAGCATCCTGAGTAGGATCCATGGAGGTAATATCGAGCATTCCCGCCGTGACATTGGTGGTATTAAAGCGGTTGCTCGCATCAGTGAGGTCTGGATTGGAGGTAAGGTTGGAGTAGATCATCCGTGTCGACAGATCACGGGTGACCAATCCTTCGCCGACGCCGCCATCTTCGACATCCCCGGAGTCGGCATTCGTGCTCCAGTAGGACTGGGCATTGAGCTTGAAGCCGCCGGAAGGAATGCCGTCGCAGGCTAGAGTGGTATCGTTGGGATCGGGACAGGTAGCCACATCCCCGTTCTGGTCAATGATCTCGGAGTGAGCGTTGATACCGAATTTTTTCAAGTTGCCGTGCCAGGACATCCCCGAAATGGGCTTGAAGAAGCCCAGATAGACGCGGGACCCGCTATAGGTCCTGTTCTCCGGGCTGGTGGGCACCACCGGCGCCGTAAAGGCCGTATCGACCTCGGCCACGATATTGTTGAGAATGTTGTCGATGGCCGCGCTGACCTCATTGGTGCTGCTGGCCTGGGCGAAGAGACCATGCCCGTCGGCGGCGGCAGCCCGCAGCAGATCGTTGTCCGGACTAAAGACCAGCAAGGTATGGGTGCGGATATTCTGCTTGTCTTCAAAAGTCAAGGAGAGATCCGAATCAAAGGCATACTTGGCGATATCGTCCAGCATGTGGGTGCCGTTGCTGTAGACATTGGCCTGGCATTGGTCGCCGGCGTTGTTGTCGCCATCGTAGTCGCCAGCATAACTACCCACCGCCGGCAGATCTCTGCACATGTTGGGGTCGCTGTCACCGACGCTGTCGCCGTTGGTGATAAAGATCACGAAATTTTTGTCGCAGGAGTTCTGGATGGGTGAATCCGGCACCTCGGTATTGGAGATCGGCGTGTAGCTGGTGGTACGATCCATGTCGAAATAAAAGCGGGCGTCAAACAGGGATTCCGCCATGGGCCGGCTGTTGCCGGGCGTCGTCGCCACATAGTTGCTCAGCTCATCCAGTTTGGTGAAAAAGTCGGCACGGTTGGTATCGTCGGAGAGGTCACTGACCGGGAAGGTAACCTGCCCACCCTTGTTGTTATGACCGAATTCCATGATGCCGATGCGGATGGTGTTTTTTACCCCTTCCGCCGCCGATTTCAGGGCGCCAATGACCAGATCGATCTGGGAGGTCGTTTCACCGGTGGCCGGTGGCGCTTCGTTGTAGTTGAGCAAATTGCCCAGGTAGGTCGTGCCGGCGCTGCTTTTGCCGCAGGTGCCGTCATTCTTGAGCTCCCAGCCGTCAGCGCCGGCAAAGCGCCCGCCGAGCAGCAGCGCGCGTCTGGCGTCTTCACAGGTGACTTTGGTGAGAAAGTCCGCATAACTGGTGGCGGTGATATGGGCGACGTAGTTGGACTGTCCGGTCAGCTTGTAAACCGTCCAGGCGTCTTGCTCCGCCTCCGGAACCACGATGTCAGGGATGCTGTCGCCGTTGGTGTCGTAATCGGCTGGATCGGGGTAGATCTTAAACTGGGTCGAATCCTGAGAATCCCAGGGCAGCAGGTCGGCATAGTTCAGATTACCGTCATCGGGGGTCGAATCCTGCAGTCCCAAAGCATAGGGGCTGCCGGCGGCCGCATTCCCCATGGTCGAGCTGTTGTCGATAATAAACAGCAGATTGATGGGCTTGGCGACTTCAGCGTCAGGGTCGGCCGGAGGGCTGTAGGCGTAGATGGCCGAATCACCCAGAAAGGTGTCTGCCGCCATGGCAGAGAAGGGGCAGGCAGCCAGCAGCAACAAAAGCAGAAGCGTTGTGATTGTATTTATAGGTCTGAACATAAAAACCTCCGCTCTTATTTGGGAACGATGCGCGCCACCTGGGCTTCGATGCGCGACGTGGCCCTCGAGGGACCTTCGGCCGTGACGTTGATCGTGTAGAACCGCGACTGAAAATAGGTCGGATCGGAACCGCTGCCCGGCGGCAGCGGGCCAGTAGTCAGGAAACGCACTTCATTGACCGCATCCGTCTTCAGGTGGCTGTTGGGCGTATCGGCGGCGATCGCCGTGGCGTGAGCGCCATCGAGGGTCACCGCGCCTACCCCGATCGTCGAATAGACATCCTCGCTGACGGTGGCGTAGGTAATGGCTCGCTCTGCCGCATAGAAGGCCTGCTGGCTGGCGCGGTAGTTGCGCGAAATACTCAATTCGGTATCAGTGGTATTCAGGGCCATGACGCCGAGGAGGCTCATCAGGGCCAGCATAACCAGCGCGATGATCAGGGCGGCGCCGCGCTCATTGCCCAAGCTTCGCCCCCTGCCCTTGCCGCAAAGATTGATTTTCTGGAAGAACAACTTCTTCATAAACCGAGACTCCCTATAAAAGCCCTAGCGATTTCGCAAAGTGACAACATTGGTCAGGCTGCGCGTTTTCACGTCGCCCTGCACATTGGCTTCGCCTATCACGGTGACCCGCACGGCTCTGACATTCCAGCGGTCCGTGCCCGTGACAGTGGACAGGGTGCTGCCGTTTTCCATCAGGTATTCACACTCCAGGCCGGTGACGCCATTGACCAGATTGGCCCCCACCTGTCTTTTGGCAGTGATCCGCTGAGCCGCCCCGCCGTTGATCTCCTTGAAAATCTCGAAATCCTTGAGATAAAAGGCGATGGTACCCGGATGCGTGCCCGAACTGACCACCAAGCCGTCGCCCGCCTTGTACTGAATGCCAGGCGAGGCGCCGAAGCCTTCCAGGGTTACGGTACGGGCCGTCCGGTCTTTGCTGATCACGCGGAACAGGGCTGCGTAGGGCTGCTCCTGACTGGGTGGCCGCAGAATGCGCACGAGGTCACCCGTGGCGGCATCCGCATAAAAGAGGTCGACCATGTCGGAGGATCCCAGAGTGAAGGTGGCCTCGGTGTCACCCGCGGCAATCGATTTGTCGCTGTCGATACGGGCCGCACGGCCGGAGGGACTAGCGGTATTCATGATGAAGGCGTCACCCTCGACGGGAGCAATGGGCGCGTTTTCGATGGGAGGATCACTGAAGGCCACCACAAAGCCGGCCATGCGGATGTCACGCACCATCTGGTCCATGGCGATACGCAGGTTCTGCTGCAATTCGACCACCTCGTCCTGGGTGGTGGCGGTACGCTGGGTAGTCAGATAAAGGCTGTAAATGGCCATGGTCACAATGCCGAGGATGGCCATAGTGACCAGAATTTCAATCAGGGTAAAACCCCTGCGATCAACACATTTCATACGCGCCTCTTGAAACCAACCAGAGTAATAGGACGATTGAGCACGCCGCCGACCTGGGTCACCGTCACCTGCACGCGACTGACATTGACGACGCCATCATAGTCGGCATCAATGGTATAGGTCGCCGAAAAGGTGCCACCGCCTTCGACGGCAAGGGTGGCTTGCGGCGAGCCGACGGTGCCGAAATTCCAGGCCAGGTCAGCGGCATCCGCGGCGAAGACCGGCCGGGAACCATCCCAGGAAAGCACCTCTTCCAGGATCCCTTCGGCCACGGCCGTCCCGGAAGTGACGATGTTGGCCGTCGAGTTGCCCCGGATCGAGGTGATCTGCATGCCGGCGACCGCCAGCAGACCGATGGCGAAAATGGTGACGGCAATGAGCAGCTCGACAAGGGTAAACCCTTCCTGCCCCGGCGCAAAGCGAGATTTGTTCATGTTTCAGACTCTCTCCGATGGGTGGAAAATTTCCTTAGACATTTCAAAAAATTGCAAAAAGTATACCCTCTTTCCTCTGCAGACACAACCCGTGGTTATGGCGAGAAAAGAGGGCATATGCGATGTCAACGGAATTCCAGCCCGGGCAAAAAGCCCTGGAGAATGCCCTTAAATGTCACCTGCGTCAAAGATCTGACAAAAGCTGAAAAGGATCATCGGTGGTCAAGGCAGCTGGCCATCGAAGAGATAGACCCGGATGACCTCTCCCTCCTTGTTCATCTGGTAGCCGACCTGTGTCCCCGCGGTGAAAAGAGTGCGGGCGACATATCGCCCCTGCTCGTCGTGAAAGGTCACGCGCGAAGACAGGCGCTTGATCGAATCGTTGATGATCAGACGTTCCGGCTCAATCTGATCAATCACGCCAAAGCCGTCGTAGGAGAGAGGGACGCGGCGGCCGTCGGCGGCCGCGGCACCACTCACGATCAAGACCAGCGCCAGCAGCAACGCCGTCAGGATGACACCCGGCCTGCTCGGGAAAAACCCTTTAAAAGCACCCATCATGTTCGCATCTTTTATGTATTTGAACATATCAACACTCCTTTTTTGTCCTTAATGACGATCGGCGCCTCATCAACGCTCCAGCCAGTAACTCATCCCTATGCGTTCGGCATCGACGTCTTCTTCTTCGATCACCCCGGTAGAGGAGCTCATATACAGACGTTCCACCCCGTTCCCCAGACGGATGATCTTGGGCATATGCAGCATGCCGGTGAAGGACTTGCCTGTGGGCGCCACGTAGACGGGATCGTCGACCGTACCGATATTGATCAGATTGTCCGGGGAACCGATACGGAACTGGGCATCATCCAGACGCCCCCCGCTTTCCGCGTCGATGACATAGAGGAAGGAATCACCACCTCCCGAGCAGGGCGAGGTGTTGGGGACGAAGGAAACGACGAAGACGCGCCCGTCTCGGATGAGGAAATCCTTGATTACCCTCTCGCCTTCAAAAGGTGACGTATTGGGGAACCGGACAAACCAACCGGCATGGGCGGCCGGATTGGGTTTTTGATCATCGATGTCGATATAGCCATCACCGTTGACATCGCTATTGTTGGTCGAATCGTTGTCGACATCGGCAATATCAGCGGCCGTGGTCCAGTCGATGAGATGGTTGCTGAATGTCCGGTAGGTGGCGGTGTCCTGATAGGAAATATTCCGGACATCGATGATGGTCTGCTCCAGCAGGGTTGCTCCGTTACCGTTGGCAAGGCCTCCTGTCGTCGTATTGAGAGCGCCCAGATATTCTCGGTCGTCCGAGTCGTCGCCCGCGTCCCAGATGCCGTAGATTCCCTTGACAGCGGCATCGGCGCGGTCCGCCTCACCCAGGAACTTACCGGTGCCGAAAACCACAAGGTACCCGTGCTTCATGGGATGGCGCATGACATCGGGCTTGGCAGTGATCGCTTCCCCGCTGATCGAGACCAGAGGCTGCGGGCTCGTGCCGTCATGATAGGCCACCGCCCAATCCGCCGAGTTGTTCGAAGTCAGATCGAACTTCCAGAGATTGCCCTTGAGATCGCCGGCATAGACATAATCCGCCCGGTTGTCATTATTGACGTCAATGATTGAAGGGGTGGACAGGCCGTTGTCAGAGCCGATGCCCGTGTCGATCTTACGGATGACATTGCCGTCGAGGTCCATCACATACAGCATGGCCTGACCATTGACACTGTTGTAGCCGTTGCCGAATATGATAACCCATTCTTCGTCAGCGCTGCTCGAATTGGAGCGCACGATATAGGCCTGGCTGTAGGTGTAGCCCAAGTCATCGTCCGGCGACGTGGCCGGGTCGGCGGGGTATTCCCACTCGACGATCGGCGCGACGGCCAAGGCTTCATCGGAAGTAGAGCCGATCGAGCCGACATTGGCGATATTCAGGGCATAGTAGCCCTTTCCTCCCTTGCCTAGTCCTCCGACCAACAAGGTTTTGGTGGCGCTGATGCGGCGGGCATAGGGAGTCAAATCAACATAGAATTTATGCTGATAATCGGGATCGGTCAAATGGTGAAGATTATCGAAAACCAGGTTGGGAACATAGGCGAAACGCTCCCGTCCCGTCTCTGAGTCAAAGGCGTGCAGCATGCCGTCATTGCCGCCGGCATAGACGGTGCCATTGAAGTACATGGGGGACGAATGGACGATATCCCCAAGAACCCGCGTACGATAGCGGAAACCGGTGGCGGTGACGTTATCGGTGCGCCCGCGCAGAAACTCGATCATAGTGCCGGCTGTCGTGGTATCCACGTCAAGGAGTGACAACTGATCGGCGCTGATATTGGCGCTGCGGAAAGGAACACCGGCGGCGGTTTCCGGGTTGTAGGTAATTACTTTGCGGTCGTTCCAGTCGATGGTCTGCAGGACATTGGAAGCCTGCCAGAGAATCTCTCCCACACCGGAGCGCACCGCACCGCTGATGGGATCGATAGGATAAGCGATAACATCGCCGACCCACTCACCGGTCTGATAACGGGCCTGATACAGCACGGTATCGGTTTTCAGTTCTTCACTGTTGACCGAAACGGAGTTGCCCGAAGCGGGATCGGTCAGGTCAGTGACAATGCTGGAGACCGCCTCAATCATCTCTTCCGGGTTCATGGCGCTGAAAAAGAGGCCACGGCCGTTGATGGCGGCATGCCACATGTCATCGATCTTGGCGCTGTCGCTGTCAGCCGGGTTGGGCCAGGCGGGACGGGGCGTCCGATCATCCAGAAAACAGGTATTTTCTTCGTACAGGGGCGAGTCCTCCACCCCGTCGTCGTTGATGTCGGCGAAATCGATAGACCCCTGCACACCAAAGGATACCGTGTAGGTGACCAGATGCTGGTAATTGGCCTGGTCGCAGGAATTGGTCGGAACGACGTTGGACAAGGTACTGGAGAGGTCGTTCTTATAAAACTTCATGGCGACATCGGCCAGCGTATTGGAATAGGAATCGGCGTAGGGGGCGCCCAAGGTTCCATCCTGGTTGCCGACGGAAGAGAAGGAATCGTTGTAATAGCCGTCGGTCATGACAATGGCGAAGGCTTTCTGGCAGGCGCCGCCATCGGCTTCGGCAGCATACGGACTGCCGTCGATGCCGGAGCTGCCGCTGATGCCACCGTCATGATTGTCCCCCTGGTCAAAATAGCGGCCGACGTTGTAAAAACCGGTGCGCAGCGGCGTGCCACCGCTGGCGCCGACATTATAGAGGATATCCAGCAGGGTGCCGGTCTCGTTGACCTCCGTGGCCGCCGTGGCCGTAGGAACAAATTTGACGGCGTCGGCCGCCGTGCTTGTACCCGTGCTGCCGGCATGCCGATCGACCCGGACGCTGCCACTGGAACCCGCCGCGAAATCGTAATTTCCCAGCAGAACCCAGTCGCCGCACACATTGCTGCCCGAATCGCTCTGATCCTTGTAAACCGTATCGGTGCCACCATCATAGGTTATCGTGTATTTGGCGTTGGTATCACCGGTGGTGTTGCAGTGCCACCAGGCATAGACATCATAGTTGCCACTGGTATTGAGGCTGGGAGTCCAGCGGGCATAAGCCCCCGTGTCAGAGGTGTAGCGACTGCTTGCCTGATAGGCTGTATCCAGATATCCGCTGGTATCGTAATAAACCCAGTAACCGTCCCAACGTTTTCTGCCCGTACTGACCCAATAGCGTCCACTGCTGGGACTGTCCCAATCGCCATTTTCATAATAGCCGCTATCACCATTGTCAATAAGGCTGGTCCCCGCCGCCTCCTCAAGTTTAATGGGGAGTACACGGGTGCGGGTTGATGAATCGTTTATAGTGTAAATACCCACGCTTACGCGTGACATCTTAACGATGGAATGGGCTACGGCAGCCTTGGCGGTCAGTTCGCGGCGACGGTAAAACGAGAACCAGTCGGCAAAATTCTGCAAGTCTTCGGCGTCGGTCTTGAAGCGGCTGACACTGCCGTCTTCATTAAAAAGACTGGGCTTGATGCCGTCGGGCGGGGTCTCCACGGGGGTGAGCAGGCTGACCGCATCACCGGAGGTGGTCACTTCGTAATAATCCCGGCGGTCCAAGGTTCCGTTCGAATCGGAATCGACGAAGTTGACAAGGTAGATCCCCTCACCAGCGTCAAGCTGGCCATTTTCGTCCGCATCGTCCCAGGTGTAATAGTGGGCGTTGTTGATCCGCACCGTGGAAGGCATGCCGACCGGCGTGAACTTGACCGCGTCGGCCATGTAGGTGCTGACGCCGGAAAGCGCGGCCGCCAGGTGCACGGACTGGGCGTCGGAAGGAGCCTGAGAACGAAAATACCAGGTTCCCAGCTTATACCAGCCAGGCGACCTGTTTTGATTCATGGTGACGGTGGCCGTGCCAGCGCCGTTATTGTAGGTCACCGTGTACTTGGCGGCCGTATCTCGTGATGGGTTGTTGTCGTTGATCCAGACCCAGACATCGTAATCGCCATTGCGGGGGATCTGCGGTAGCCATTTGGCTTCCTGAGGTGGATCCACGACATTTTTCCAGTGATAGTTATCCCCGATGCAGTTGGAGGTACTGGTGCCCCAACCGGACGAAATCACGAAATTGGGGCCGGGAATGTTATCGACGACGACCTCTTCCACGGCGGTCAGATTGGCCGTCGTATATTCCAGCCGCAGATCAAAGGTTGGCGTGGCATTGTGGGGATTGGATCGGGGTGTGCTGACATCGGCGTGGGTTTTATTAGGCCAGGGCTTATAATCGACGGATGGATTGTAGTAAATCTTGTTGTATCCAGACCACTGGGATTTCCACTCCAGGCGCTCCGAACCAGTCAGGTGGTAAGTGGTCCAGTAGGAGGAAAAGGTGTTGTCATGGCTTGACGAGTAATGGGCCGGGTCAAAGACATAGTAATGTCCGTCGAACAGGCCGTCTCCCTCAGAAGTCATGAACTCCCAGTCCATGCTCCCCGAGTCGTCGACGACGAACATGATGTTGGGCGCGGCCGAGGTGATGTTGGTGCCCATGGGGGTATCACTGATATCCACCGCCCAGGCTGGCAGGGCTGCCATCAGGAGGATCGCGAGGGACAGCGTCGCGATTGGCAAAAGCGAAACTGGTTTCTTCAGAGAATCAAACACGGGCGAATAAATCGCGGATGCATTCATCATTTTTATCCTCCTGATCAAAATCGACGACGATAACCGACTTCCACCAGGGACTGGCCTCTGAAGGCTCCGGTGGGGTCGTCGTACAGACCGAAAACGCCATACTGATGGACTTGACTGGCT
Source organism: Desulfuromonas sp. KJ2020 (assembly GCF_024197615.1). Classification (NCBI taxonomy): domain Bacteria; kingdom Pseudomonadati; phylum Thermodesulfobacteriota; class Desulfuromonadia; order Desulfuromonadales; family Desulfuromonadaceae; genus Desulfuromonas; species Desulfuromonas sp. KJ2020. The sequence goes on along the minus strand of NZ_JAKUKE010000003.1, from coordinate 300,614 downwards.
GACATGTCCAGAGAACCGCCGGCCGCGATGCCCTCATAAACCACGGAAAATCGTGTGCGGCTGTCGATATCCGCCACAGCGGCCGTATCGTTGGCCGGGTCGGCGTCCCCCACCACCCAATTTGCCAGATTGGCGGCATCAAAATCGCTGTCCAGATTTAGCCAGGCCGGTGGGGTCGCCGTGTCGGGAGCGATTTCATCAGAGGGCAGACTCTCCAGCCGACTGGCCGCTTCCAGGGCCGAGGCTTCGGCGAGGTAGAAATTCTTCTTGACGATCCGGTCATTGCTGGCGACCTTCTGTTCGATCTCTGAAATATCCAGAGCCGAAATTCCGATGATGGTGAGCAGCGCCATCATCAGCAGGGCGATGAGCATGATGGAGCCTCTCTGGTTTTGCAGTATCTTCAATGATTTAAGCATGGCAGGCAACCTTCCTCACCACTGTTGACATCAGCGGATCTTGATCGATTCGACAAAATAGTTTTTGGGCAGCAGACGGTCTCTCCAGGTGACAATGACCCGGATTATTTTGGAGTCGGCATCACGGTCGGCGATATTCCAATGCACCATGAAGCTGTCATTCAGGGTGGACGGATTCTGGCTGTGATCTGCGGCAGGGTTGTCGCCGAGACCGGCGTTGCCGTCGGCATCCGTGTCGATCAGGTCGGCATGTCCAAAATTCAGCGTCATCAATTCTTCCAACTTACTTTCCGCCAGCAAGGCCCCTTCCGTCATCATGGTCGCATTGACATTGTGACGACTGGAAAAAAACTGCATGTTGGTGACGGCCAGAATGCCTATGACGAAAATGGACATGGCAAAGATCAGCTCGATCAGGGAGAATCCTCGTTCATTCAGATGGCTCTTCATAACTAAAGTCCCATATTCCGAAGTTTGACAATGGTCGACACATCGCGGTAGTAGAATCCATCGGCAGGGTTGAGCACCGTGTTGGCGACCACGAATGATCGGGAATTCACATGCTCGGGTTGCGGATTCTGACTTCGGGCCACCAGCCAGATGCGCAGAGCGCGAATATCGGCCGCCCGGAACAGAACGCCGGTGTCGAGCGTATTGATGACCCCATCTCCATCGGTGTCGTCGTCGGGGGTGATCTGATCGTCCCCGTTGGCATCGAGTTCAAGCCAGTTTCCGCCCGCTACCGGAATCGCCCAGTGTACGCGTCCGCCGGCGTCGGTATCGAGCTGCCCGTCACCATTGGCATCAAAGGCATAGGCAAAACCCAGACCTACCACGTTTCCCGCCACAACATCGGCAGCTGTCGCCGTGCGCTCCAGATTGCCTCCAGCCAAGGCATAGGTGATCGACTCACCGGCATCGGCCACATCCCAGTCTTCATTGATATCCATGGTAACGGTGATGGCGTTGATGCCGGCATTAAGCACACCCGCACTGGCCTGGAACGAGGGATCGTAACCCGTCATCCGCAGATCTTTGGCCATCATGGAGATGGCGGCGCGCAGATTCTGCTGAATATCGACCACCTGGGTCTGCACGGTATAATCCCGGCTGTTGGTGACATAGAGCCCCAGCATGGCCGTACTGAAAATGCCCACCAGGACCAGGGTTACCAGGATCTCGGTCAGCGTAAAACCTTTCTGGTTCATCTTAATCATCCTTCCTCGCCTCTTCGCTGCCGGAAGAGCCAATCAGCGCCTATTGCAAGGAAACCGCCCCGGCCAAGGTGAAGACAACGGTGCGTTCCCGGAACTCGTTTTTCAGGGTAACGATCCCTGACGACGAGGCAAATCCCCGGTTATTGAAGGTGACGACGTTGCCGAAGTTGGTCGACGTCAGCGAAACACCCTTAGGCATATCCTGCTGAGCCAGAACCCGTTCACCGCCGTCGCGCAGGGTATTTCCAGCGGTGCCGCCGCCGCTGCCATCATCGATGAAAACCATGTAGCTGCCCACGCCGCCGGCAGGGGTATAAGCGCCGCTGACAAAACGGGCCACGACATTGACATTACTGGAAACCGCGGTCGACTTGCCCAATCGAAGGGCCGACACCAGGTCGCGGCTTACCGCTGAAAAGGCGGAATTCTTCATCCAGAGCGACACATTGGGCATCGCGATGGTCATGACGATAGCCAGCAAGGCCATGGCAATAATCAGCTCGATCAGGGTAAAAGCTTTTTCGCTGGAGACATCCACAGTCATCTTCCCCTCGTCAAATAAATTTCAAACCGATGCCCACAACATGAGCAAAGACCATTCCAAAGAGAGAGAAACCGTAACTGGCGGTTTTTAGGTGATATTAAAAAGAGGTCTGGCGGAGACGCACAACAATCTACGCAAATTTTGCATAGTCGTATGCAGAGTTTTCATAGAAAGGGGGGATAAAATCAGGATATATCGTATTCCCTGATTTTATAGATGAGAGCCCGCAGGCTGATTTCGAGCAGGCGGGCGGCGTGGGTCCGGTTGCCGTCGGTCGCCTTGAGAGCCTTTTCGATGTACTCCCTTTCGAGTCGGCGGATGGCGGCTTTCAGGGAATAGTTATCGCTGTGGTCACGGGATTTTCGCCGCGCTTCCCAAGGGAGGCAGCCTTTGTCGATTTCTTCCCGCCGACAGAAGATCATGGTTTTTTCAAGGAAATTCTTCAGTTCACGGACGTTGCCCGGCCAGGGGTAGTCCTGCAGGGCGGCAAGGGCGTCTGACAGGAGTCGGGGCACCGTTCTGCCTTCGCGTGAGGCAATCTGCTCCAAAAATCTCTCCGCCAGAGGCTGAAGGTCTTCACGGCGCTCCCGTAACGGGGGGATGTCAATCTCAACAACTGCCAGCCGATAGTAGAGATCATCCCGAAAACGTCCGCCAGCCGCTTCGTCGCGCAGGTCCCGGGCGGTAGCGGCCAGGACCCTTACATCGACTGGCCGGGGACGGGTTTCACCGACACGCAGAATTTCCCCTTCCTGCAGGACTCGCAACAGCTTGGGCTGCAGATCCAGGGGCAATTCACCGATTTCATCGAGAAAGAGCACGCCGCCGTTGGCGGCACTGAACAGCCCCTGGCGCTCACGGTCGGCGCCGGTAAAGGCTCCCTTGACATGGCCAAACAGTTCCGACTCCATCAGCCCCGAAGAAATGGCACCGCAGTTCACTGCCACAAAAGGCATGTCCCGTCGGCCGCTCCGACTGTGTAGCGCCCTGGCCACCAATTCCTTGCCCGTGCCCGTTTCCCCCGTAATGAGTACGGGAGAAGCAGAGTCGGCCACAGCGTCTACCAGTTCGAGCACCCTGGCCATAGCGGGCCCGGCGAAGACGATCTCGTCCCTGAACTGCGTCTGGCTCAACTCTTTTTTCAGTTGTCTGTTTTCCTGCTGCAGGCGTAGACGCTCTTCCGCCTTTTTCACGGTCAGCAACACTTCATCCGGCTTGAAGGGCTTGGATATATAATCGTAGGCCCCCAGTTTCATGCATTCGATGGCCGTGTCGATGGCGCCATAGGCACTCATGACGATAACGGTGGCCGGGTTGCGGGCGCGCTCCAGTTCACGCAGGAAGGCTATTCCATCCATTTCCGGCATGCGGATGTCACACAGCACCAGGTCTACCGTTGCGCGGGACAGGACCTCCAGTCCTTGCAATCCGTGAGCGGCTTCCAGAACCTGGTAGCCCTCCTTTTCGAGAACCATACGCAGCATGTGTCGCATGGATCCTTCGTCGTCAACAATCAGAATAGTGCGTTCTTTGGTAACCATGGTGTCCATCACCCCTGTTGCTTAAGCCATACGGTGAATACGGTTCCCCGGCCCGGGTCAGACTCAACATCGATGCGGCCGTCAGCTTCATCAATGATCCGGTGCGAAACGGAAAGACCCAGCCCTCTGCCTTTGCCGGTGAATTTGGTGGTGAAAAAGGGATCGAAAATATTGGCCTTTACCTCGGGCGCCATTCCCGTGCCGTTGTCCGCCACGGCAATCCAGACCGACTGGTCTGTTGTCCCGCCAGAAACACGTATCACACCATCCGCCGAGGTGGCATCACGGGCATTAAGCAGAAGATTGACAAAAACCTGCAGCAGCTTGTGACGCGGAATAAAGACGGCAGGGAGGCCGACCGGAAGGTCGGTCACCAATTGGCGTTCTTTCCATCCTCCCTGGCTGCGGAGGATATCGCAGGCATCCCGCGCCACCGCCGAAGGATCGACCCATTCGGCCTCACCGCGTCCCGGCGCCGCGTAATCGAGCAGATCCTTGACAAGGCGGTTGATTCGTTCGGCTTCTTCCAGGGAGCGGCCAATGACGTCCGCTTCTCTTCCGTCGGGAAGTTCCTGTTTCAAAAAGCCGAGATAACCGATGATAGCCCCCAGGGGATTGCCGATTTCGTGCGCCATGCCGGCAGCGAGATGACCAACGGAGGCCATCTTTTCCGACAGGATCAGTTCCCGCCTGGCCTGCTGCAGATCCTGGTTGGTTCGCTCCAGAACCGCAATATTGGCCTCAGTCTGGGCTCTGCTGTGGGACAAAGCACCCGTCATGGCGTTGAATGCGCCCGCCAGCTCGGCGATCTCCCGGGGTCCTTCTTCAGACAGTTTATGGTCCAGATTGCCGCCGGCCACCTGCCGCGTCCCCTCGATCAGCAGGCGAACAGGGCGAATAACATTGCGGCGCAACAGAAACATGCCGAACAGCGCCAGAATCGTCCCGTATAGACCGACGTAGACCAAAGCGACCCTTCTGGCCTCCATAAGCTGCCGTGAAACATCGTCCAGGGAGAACAGGGCCTGAATGGTCCCTACCCGCTGCGCCTCATGTCGGACAGGCAGTGTGAGGACAGCAAAGTTATCGGCGGGACCGGCAAAGGGAAGCAGAGAGGTAGAATAAGATACGGAAAACAGCGGGCCTTCCCCGTATCGGGCCAGGCCAAGATCGTCCTTGTAAAACATTAATCGGCCGAAACGATCCTCTTGAACAAGGGGCGCAAGGTCTCTGTCCAGAATCTGCCAGGCTGTCGCGCCCAACTGCGCGGGAAGCAGTCGAACAGGATGGTCCTTTTCAAAAGAACCGGTCGGAGACTCCGCTATCTGGGCCAAATCGGGCGCCAACGCCCGGGCGGTGGTCTGCAGCGCCAGAGAAGCCCCTGCCAGCCGCTGATCCAGGATCTGGGTTTCAGCGATTTTCAGAATGAGCAGCCCGGAAAACAGGAGGGCGGCCCCCATCAACAGCACGATACTGACCACAACCTCGGTTTGAAGGCCAAACCGCCTTTTACTCATGGGCCACCTTTAAAAAATCCACAATATATCCGTTTGCGCCACCAGCGTTTTGATGGGTAAGATTTCCAATAGTCAAGAGAAGATCAAGCTGTTATGATGCCGATCATTTTCCCCGGAAAGGATTTCTGCCATGTCCCGCATACCCGTTGTCGATCAGGATGAATGCATCAGCTGCGAAGTCTGTGTCAGCATCTGCCCCGAGGTCTTTCGCATGCAAGGCGAGGGAGACGATCATCACCATCACAAATCCTTCGTCTACAACCCCACCGGCGCTTCGGAGGAGAAGATCGAGCAGGCCATGGACAACTGCCCCGCCGCCTGCATTCACTGGCAGGACTAGACGGATCGGGGATTCATCTTGGCCCCAGACCTGCGAGGCCAGCCTGTGACCTTGACCGCCAACATCCGCAAGCTCTACGCCTTTTCCTTTCTCAAGATGGCCCTCTTTCCCATGGCCATCATCACCCTGTTCTGGAAGGACCACATCGGGCTGTCGCTGAGCGAAATCCTGCTGCTGCAGGCCATCTTTTCGCTGGCGACCCTGCTGATGGAGTACCCTTCAGGCTACCTGAGCGACCGCCTGGGCTATCGTCTCACCCTCAGCCTGGCTTCGCTGCTGGGCATCGCCGGCTGGAGCTGGTACACCGTCGCCGGCTCCTTCGCCGGTGTGCTGGGGGCCGAAATCCTGCTGGGCATCTCCTATGCCTTCATCAGCGGCGCCGACAGCGCCCTGCTCTTCGAAACACTGAAGGCCGACGGTCAGGAGGAGCACTACGCGCGCCTGGATGGCCGCATGACGGGCTGGGCCCAATGCGGCGAAGCGGCCGGGGCCCTCTTTGCCGGCACCCTCTATGCTTTCGCTCCCCTGACTCCCTTCTTTCTGCAGATTGCCGTATGGGCGCTGGCCTTCATCCTCACCCGCACCCTGCGGGAGCCGCCGCACCTGCATCAGGGAACACTCAGCGCCGGTGTGACCGAGGCCATCCAGATCAGCCGCCACGCCCTTTTGGAGAATCGTCGACTGCGCTACGGCATCGCCCTGGCCGCCCTGCTGGGACTGGCCTCCTTCATCCCCGTCTGGCTCATTCAGCCCACCATGCAGCTCGCCGGCGTGCCCCTGGCCTGGTTTGGACCGGTGTGGGCCGGGGCCAATCTGACCGTCGCCCTCTTCTCTCTGCTCAGCCACCGCCTCAGCTTCCACCTGGGCCATCGCGGCATGATCATCCTCTGCCTTTGTCTGGTGGTCGCCGGCTATGTCGGACTGGGGCTGGTGGAAAGCGTCTGGGGCTTCGTATTCTATTATCTGCTGACCGCCATGCGCGGTCTGCAGGGGCCGCTGCTGCGCCACCACCTGCAAAGGGAAAGCCGTCCCGGCACCCGCGCCAGCATCCTCTCGCTCAAATCCCTCGTTTTTCGCCTGCTCTTTGTCGCCAGCAGCCCGCTGGTGGGCCGCTTGGCCGACCATCAGGGACTGGCCACGACCTTCCTGGTGCTCGCCGCCGCCTTTGCCCTACTTTTGCTCCCCTTTGCCATCCTCTTTCTGCACAGCCAAGCAACACGACCGAACGCCGTGAAGGATTAACCGCCTCACGCCTCACCTCCCTTAACCCGCGCCAGCAGGGACTGGGACAGGGAATAGAGGACCGGCACCACGACCAGAGTGAGCATGGTGGCCACGGCGAGACCGAAGATCACCGCGATGGCCATGGGCCCCCACCACTCGGCCGACTCGCCGCCGATCTCCCAGGCGAGGCTGCGAAAGTCGAAACTCAGGCCCACGGCCATGGGCAGCAGGCCGAGGATGGTGGTCATGGCCGTCAGCATGACGGGGCGAAAGCGCACCACCCCGGCCCGGATAAGGGCTTCATTCAGCTCCAGCCCCTGCTTGCGCAGCTGGTTGATGTAGTCGATGAGCACGATGGCGTTGTTGACCACCACCCCGGCCAGGGAGATGACGCCGATGCCGGTCATGATGATGCCAAAGGGGGTCACGGTCACCAGCAGGCCGAAAAAGACGCCGGACAAAGAAAGAACCACCGAGGTCATGACAATGAGCGATTGGGACAGCGAATTGAACTGGGTGATAAGAATCAATGTAATGAGGAAGACCGCCGCCAGAAAAGCCTTGCCGAGAAAGGCGGTGGCCTTCTGCTGTTCTTCCTGCTCACCGGAGAAGTTGACGCGATAACCGGCCGGCAGGTCGAGGCCGGCCAGACGCCCCTGCACCTCGCGCAGCACTTCGTTGCTGTTGCGGCCGTAGGTGTTGGCCGACAGGGTCACCACTCGCTTCTGGTTGAGGCGACGGATGGAGCCGAAACCGGTGCCTAGTTCCACCTGGGCCACCGTCGACAGTGGGATCGGCGCACCGGCCTGGGTGGGCACCAGCAGGTTCTCGATGTCGCTGAACTCCCGGCGGCGGGGCTCCGGCAGGCGGGCGACGATGTCATACTCGTCTTTGCCTTCCCGGTAGACGCCGAGCTTGCTGCCGCTGATGGCCGCCTTGACGGTGCGGGAGATCTCGGCCGTCGACAGGCCGAGCAGACTGGCTTTTTCGCGGTCGACTACCACCCGAATCTCCGGCATGGCCATGGAAAAATCGTCTTTGAGGTCAACCAGACCGGGTACATCCTGAATAAGGGCCTTGGCCTGGCTGGCCAGCGCGCCCAGGGTCGCGACTTCTTCACCGCTGATTTCCACGTTGACCGGTGGCCCCGTGGGGGGCCCCTCCTCCTGTTTCTCCACCTTGATTTCCGCCCCGGGGAAGGGCACCACCGCCTGACGGATACGGGCGAGAACGGCATTGGAGTTTTCCTGACGGTCGCGACGCTCCTGAAAATCGAGGGAGATCTTGCTCATGTGGGCCTGTCCGGTGGAGCCGCCGCTGTCGCCGCTCGACCCTACCCCGACCTCGGCGATGACATAGCGGATATCCGGCTCCTGCAGAGCCACCTCTTCCACCGCCAGGGCCAGGGCGTTGCTGGTATCGAGATTGGCCCCTTCCGGCGCCTTGATCTCCACGAAAGCCCGGTTGGGCTCCGTGTCGGGGAAGAGTTCGACCCCGTGACCATAGATGGCGTAGATGGCCGTCAGTCCCACCAGCGAAACTACCGAGGCCAGCACGACCAGCCCTCGAAAACGCAAAGCCACCTCCAGCGTCCGGCGGTAAAGCCGCAGAATGAAGGGCTCCCGCTGTGTTCCGGCAGCCCGTTCGGAGGGCACCCGCATGAAGCTGGCGCAGACGACGGGATTGATAACCAGGGCGACAAAGAGGGAGGCACTCAGGGTGACGATGAGGGTCAGAGGCAAAAATCGCATAAATTCCCCCATAATCCCCGGCCAGAAGATCATAGGGAAAAAGGCGCACAGGGTCGTCAGGGTCGAACTGATCACCGGCCAGCCCACCTCGGACACCGCCTCGCGGGCGGCGTCAAGGCGCCCCTTGCCTTCCTGCATGTGACGGTAGATATTTTCGACAATGACGATGGCGTTGTCCACCAGCATGCCCAGGGCCAGAATCAGACTGAAGAGTACCACCATGTTGAGGGTGATGCCCATCGCCTGCAGAATGGTAAAGGAGAGCAGCATGGAATAGGGAATCGCCAGGGCGACAAAGAGAGAGTTGGTGAAGCCGAGGAAGAGAAAGAGAACGAGAATGACCAGAATGAGGCCGTTGAGGATATTGTTCTCCAACTCGGCGACGATACGGCGGATGTCCTTGGACTGGTTGAGGGTGACAGCGAGCTGCACCCCATCGGGCAGCAGGCGCTCCGCTTCGCCGAGTAGGGCAAAGACCTGGTCGGCCACGGCGATGATGTTCTCCCCCGTTCTCTTTTTGATGGAAAGGGTGACGCTGTCGCGGCCGTTCAGACGGGCATAGCTGGTGCGGTCTTCGAAACTGTCGTGGACGGTGGTGACGTCCTTGAAATAGATGGGACGGCTGTCGCGACTGACCAGCACCAGGTTGTCGATCTGGGCCGGGTCGGTAAACTCGCCGGGGATGCGCAAGAGATACTTGCCGCGGCCGATGTCGATGCTGCCGCCGGGGATATTGACGTTTTCCCGCTGGATGGCAGCGAGAATCTCCGAGAAGGAGAGCCGGTAGGCAGCCAGCCGCTCGGGGTCGAATTCCACCCGGATCTGCCGTTCACGGGCCCCGGCCAGCACCACGTCGAGCACCCCGGGGATCTCCTCGATACGATCCTCCAGCTCCTCGGCCACGGCCTTGAGGATCCGTTCGTCGACGTTCCCCGAAACAGCCACGGCGAGGATAGGGAACTCGGAGAGGTTAATCTCCAGAATGGAAGGGTCATCCTCCAGGTCGTCGGGGAGTTCGCCTTTGGCCTGATCGACCTTGTCGCGCACCCACTGCAGGGCGTTTTCGATATCGACATCGGGGGTAAATTCGATGGTGATCATGGAGGAGCCTTCGGCGCTGACCGAGCGGATTTCCTCCACGTTCTTCAAGCCTTTGAGTTTGCGTTCGATGGGCAGGGTAATGAGGGTTTCGATGTCGGCGGGTGCCACCCCTTCATAGATGGTCTGCACCAGCACATAGGGCACGGTGATGTCGGGAGTCGATTCCCGGGGCAGGGTCAGATAACTGTACAGGCCGCTGATGACGGCGATGACCATGAGGGCAAAAACGGTGCTGCGGCGGCTGATGGCGGCATCGGTGATGAGCATGTCAGTCGCCTGCCACCTTGACTTTGGCCCCATCGGTCATGAGCTGCTGCCCCTTGACCACCAGGCGTTCGCCGGCAGAGGCTCCGCGGACAATGACCACCTTATCCCCAATGACGGCCCCCAACTCAACGGGGCGACGAAAAACGGCTCCCCCTTCTTCGACAAAGAGGAATTTCTGCCCCTCTCTTTCCACGACAGCATACAACGGAACCGCCAGCACATCCGGGAGACTGCGGCGCACGATGCGGGTGCGCACGATCATGCCGGGGCGCAGCAGACCGGTGCCGTTGTTCACTTCGATCTTGGCCAGGTAGGTCTTGGTGGACGTATCGGCTTTATAGGCCAGGTGGATGATCTCTCCGGGCAAAACGATCTGCGGCAAACCTTCAATGGCGGCCTGCTCGATGCGCACCTGGTCGCCAACCTGGACGAAAGCCACATCTTTTTCCGGCACTTCGATGAGCACCTTGAGGCGGTCGACCTGAATAACTACAGCGGCGGCAGTCCCCTCCTTGACATATTCCCCCCGATCCACCAGCAGGCGATCGAGCCGCCCGGCCACGGGGGCTCGCAGGGCGCTTTTTGCCAGGGTCGTCTGCAGGCGGCTGCGCTCGGCGTCAGCCACATCAAAGGCATTGATGGCCTTATCAAGTTCCTGGGCGCTGACGAAGTTTTGTTCACGCAGGCGCCGAATCCGCTCCAGTTCTTTCTGCCGCAGGCGATAATCGGCCTCGGCCCGTTCGAGGCTGGTCTCCAGAATGTCCGTATCCATGTGCAGGATCGTCGCGCCCGCCTTGAGCTGATCGCCTTCCTGGGGACCGATCTGCCGGACGGTGCCGGCGACTTCGACGGAGAGGGTCAGATCCTCCCAGGCTTCCAGCGTGCCCGGCAGGGTGAAGGTCTCTTCGAGGTTTTCCGGCTGCAGTACCTGCACCTCTACCGTGGGGATCTGTCCGGGACGCTCGGCGGCAGCGGCCGATGGCTGGTTCTCTTTATCGCTGCAGCCCAACAGCAGCGCCAGGGCCAGCAGGGCCAGCCCCCATCGGGCCAGCAGGTGGGTCCGCCCTTTTCCAGAACCTGTGCCTTGACCTCGACGGCAAAAATCGACTTTCATGCTTGATCCCGTGATGATAATTAAATGATAAAATTAAAGTTGCTGCAAACCCAGCGCACAGGTGCGTATTATTGATTACAGGCTGACAGGGGTCAAGACAAAACCTGCAGAGATAAAAGGAGTTTTCTGTTGGACCTGATGAGGATTTTCAACACTTACTACCCGCCAGGCACCAAGGCCCACGACATCCTTCTTGGACACAGCCACAAGGTGACCGAGAAGGCCGGCCTAATTGCCGAAAAACTCGGCAGCAGCCGCGTCAACCTGAAGTTCGTGCAGGAAGCGGCCTTCCTGCACGATATCGGTATCTGCCGTACCCATGCCCCCGAACTGGGCTGCCACGGCGACCTGCCTTATCTGGCCCACGGCTACAAGGGCCGGGAAATTCTGGAAGAGGAAGGCTTCCCCAGACATGCCCTGGTCTGCGAACGCCATATCGGGGTCGGCCTGACGGCGCGGGAGATCGCCCGTGACAAGCTGCCTCTGCCCGTGCGAAACATGGTACCCAAAACCCTGGAGGAAGAGATCGTGGCCTACGCCGATCTCTTCTTTTCCAAAAACCCGCTGGAGAATGACGAGGAACGGTCGGTGGAGGCGGTCCGCCAGAGCCTGGAGCGCTTCGGTCGTGACAAGGTGATCGTCTTCGACCAGTGGCACCGCTATTTTTCCACCGGCGTGCCGGTCTGAGAAAGGACTGTGGATGGAAGTCTGGCTGCAGGAGCTCTTTGCCTGGCTGCCGCAGGGTGGCAGTTACTACCTGCTTATCGCCTTTATCTCCCTCTTTGAATCCATCGTCGGCATCGGTCTGCTCATGCCGGGGAGTGTGCTGGTGGTCTTTGCCGGGTTCCTGGTCACCAGCGGCAAAGGGGCGATCCTTCCCTTGATGGGGAGCGCCGCCCTTGGTGCTCTGTTCGGCGATTTGCTCAGCTTCTGGTTGGGTGCCAGACTGGGGTCTCAGCTCATGCAGCGGCCCTTCCTGCATAAACGTCGCGCCCTGGTTCATCGGGCGGAAGCGTTTTTCGCTGCGCATGGTGGCAAGAGCGTCTTTATGGGGCGCTTTACCGGCCCCATCCGCGGTTTCATCCCCTTTGTCGCTGGCAGCGCCCGCATGCGCCCGCTGCCCTTTGTCCTCTATACGCTGATCAGCGCCATCCTCTGGGGCCTGAGCTACCCGGGCCTCGGCTACCTCGGCGGCGCCAGTTGGCAGCAGGTCCGGCGGCTGACCGGACAGCTGAGCCTGGCGGTAACGGCTTTGGTGGTGCTGCTGATTCTCAACGGCCTCTTTTGGAAAAAGCTGGCGCCGCGGCTGGTCGACCTGGGCACGCGCGGCTGGTTGAGGCTGCGGCGGCAGGGTGAACGCCTTTTGCAGGGGCCGACGGCGCAACGGCTGCAGCGCCGTTATCCCCTGCTTTGGCAGTTTCTGGCCGACCGCTTCAGCCTGCGCAAAGGGGCCGGCCTCTACCTGACCACGGGGCTGCTTTTCAGCGCCATCTTTGCCACCCTGTTCGTCGGGTTGACCAACGCCATGCACATCCGGGAGCCTCTCTTTCGCGTGGACCTGTGGGTTTACGCGGAAGTGTCCAAGCTGAAACACCCCGTGGCCGACGCCTTCTTTCTGGCCGTCACCACTCTGGGTAGTGCGGGAGCCGTGCTTATTCTGGGCCTGCTGGCTCTGTTCTGGCTGATGCTTTACCAGCGTTTCTTTTCGGCCACGATCCTCGCCGCCGGCACGCTGGGGGGGGAAATACTCGTTTTTGCCCTCAAATTCGTCTTCGACCGTCCCCGCCCCGTTCCCCTGCTGCCCCATCTGGAGCCATTCAGTGCCAGTTTTCCCAGCGCCCACGCCTTTGTCGCCCTGGTCTTTTACGGTTTATTGACCTATATGCTGCTCGACCATATCCGCGATTGGCAGTCGCGGGCGGTTCTGCTTTTTTGCGGCAGCTTCGTTGCCCTGCTCATCGGCTTCAGCCGCGTCTATCTGGGCGTTCACTGGCTCAGTGACGTGCTGGCGGGCTTTGCCCTGGCGGCCATGTGGTTGACCTTTCTTATCACTGCCTCCGAAATTCGCCGCCGCTACGCCGGTGAATTTCCCTGGCATTCACACTGGCCGCCCCTACAATTCCCTCGGGGGATACGGCTGGTGCTCCTGAGCTTGGGGATTGCCGCGGCCATAGGCGGAATCACCCTGCTCATCCGGACCCAACTGTTGCAAATGGGCTGGCCCTGAGACGTCAACTGTGGTAGAAAATGAGGCCGAAAAACCCGATTCTCACCTAATACTAGATAAGGATCCACTATGAATATACGCATGCCTGCCGAATGGGAAAAACAGGACGGCGTCCTGTTGGCCTGGCCGCACCAGGACAGCGACTGGGAACAGCACCTGGATGTGGTCGAACCGGTCTTTCAGCGGCTCGCCACCGAGATCAGCCGGTTTGAGCGCGTCCTCATCGTCGCCCCGGACACCGAACGCGTCCGCACGCAACTCGCCCGCACTGACGCGGACCTGACGCGCATCCGCCTCTACGCCATCCCCACCAACGACACCTGGTCGAGAGATTTCGGGGCCATCACCGTCCGGCGGGACGGCGCCCCTGTCCTTCTCGACTTCGGTTTTAACGGCTGGGGGCTCAAATTCGCCGCCCATTACGACAACCAGGTCAATCAGGCCCTGGCCAAAGCGGGGGCGTTCGGCCCCTGTTCCCTCGAGATTCCTGGCCTCATCCTCGAAGGGGGCAGCCTGGAAAGCGATGGCCGCGGCACCCTGCTGACCACGGCGGAGTGCCTGCTGAACCCCAACCGCAATCCCCATCTCTCCCGCGCGGAAATCGAGGCCCGGCTGAAGACGCTGCTAGGATTCAACCATTTTTTGTGGCTGGAAAACGGCTACCTGGCTGGCGACGATACCGACTCGCACATCGACACCCTGGCCCGCCTCTGTCCCGACGATACCATCGTCTACGTCACCTGCGACGATCCCGCCGATGAGCATTTCGAGGCCCTCAAAAAAATGGAGGTCGAGCTGCAAGCCTTCCGGACGGGGGACGGCGCGCCCTATCGCCTGCTCCCCCTGCCCTGGCCCAAGGCCGCCTACGACGAGGACGGGGAGCGCCTGCCCGCCACCTACGCCAACTTCCTGGTCATCAACGGGGCCGTACTGGTGCCGGCCTATGAGGATGCCCGGGATGAGCAGGCGCTGCAGGTTATTGCCGAGGCCTTTCCCGGGCGCGAAATCATCGGTATCAACTGCCTGCCGTTGATTCTGCAGCACGGCTCCCTGCACTGCGTTACCATGCAGTTTCCCGAAGGAGTTCTATCATGAAAAATCTCACCGTCGGACTGGTTCAGCAGTCCTGCAGTGCCGATCGCCAGGCCAATGTGCGCGCCAGCATGGAGGGAATCCGCCGCGCCGCCAGTCAAGGCGCCCAGCTTGTCGTGCTGCAGGAGTTGCATACGGGGCTGTACTTCTGCCAGTGCGAAGACACCGCCTGTTTCGACCAGGCCGAGACCATTCCGGGGCCCTCGACGGAAGAATTCGGCGCCCTGGCCAAAGAACTGGGTATCGTGCTGGTCACCTCGCTGTTTGAAAAACGGGCGCCGGGACTCTATCACAACACGGCCGTGGTACTGGAGAAGGACGGTTCCATTGCCGGGACCTACCGCAAAATGCACATTCCCGACGACCCCGGCTACTACGAAAAGTTCTACTTTACCCCCGGCGATCTGGGCTTTACGCCGATCGACACCTCCGTCGGCCGTCTGGGCGTGCTCGTCTGCTGGGACCAGTGGTACCCGGAAGCCGCCCGCCTCATGGCCATGGCCGGCGCCGACCTGCTGATCTACCCTACGGCCATCGGCTGGGATCCTCGTGACGACCGGGAGGAACAACAGCGGCAGCTGCAGGCCTGGATCACCATTCAGCGCAGCCACGCTGTCGCCAACGGCATTCCGGTCATCAGCGTCAACCGCGTCGGCTTCGAGGCGGCGCCGGAAAACGAAAGCGCCGGCGCCCAATTCTGGGGGCACAGCTTTGTAGCCGGCTGCCAGGGGGAAATCGTCGTCCAGGCGGGGGAGAAGGAAGAGGTTCTGCTGGTTGAAGTCGACGGGGAACGTAGCGAAGCGGTGCGTCGTATCTGGCCTTTCCTGCGGGATCGGCGCATTGAGGCGTACGGTGATCTGACCCGGCGCTACCGGGACTAAAACACCTGTGCCCCCAGTCTTTGCAGACGGTCAATAGCGAAAGACGATCCCCAGATTCAGGGAAAGAGTCGCCCAGGACACCTCGTTGAGCCGGGCGGAGGCCTGAGTGCCGTCGGCAAGATAGATGCGGTCTGTGCCATCTTCAGCCTGCCAGTCAGCGTACGCCATGGCCAGTTCTATGGCCCAACGCGAATCCAGAGCGTATTGCCCCGTCACCTCGCCCACCAAGCCATACCCTACCGCTTCCTGGACAAAGCTCTTGGGATGCTGCATGTCGCTACGCAGATTCCAGTTCGCCTCGGCTCGAAAGTCGACCAGATGGAACTCCAGGCGCCCGGCGAGGGAAAAACGATCGGCCGGGGAGAAAGTCACCTCGACGCCCGTCCAGGGCCCGTACCACTGGGTCTCATAGGTGCTGTCCAACCCGGGAAAAGCCCCGAGTGCGGGAACCGTCACTTCCCCTACGCCGAAAAACTGATCGGCCAGTTCCTGGTCGGAAAGAACCTGCACCCCGTCGTGCAGCGTCAGGTTTTGCTCATGGTAGGAATAACCAAGCAGGGGCATGATGCTGGCCTGCCCGCGGGCCAGGGGAAACTGCAGGCCGCCGGCCAGCGACAGATCAAGCACCTCGCCCTGGTCCGCGGCATTAGTGGAGCGTGACCACTCGTCGCTGCGGTTTGGGCCGGCATAATCGGAATCGCGATTTTCCCCGTCGACAATCCAGCCGTAAGCGGCGCTGGCCCGTACGGCACCATCAAAGGCGCCGCCCGGCCGCTCCCAGAGGTAGCGACACCCTCCCTGTACCTGAAAGATCTCCAGGTTGTCCCAGCGCAACTCAGAAAGGACATCCAGCCCTCCGCCGCCAATACTCCAACGCAGCTCATCCTGACGAAAGCCAGAGCGCAGGTCAACCTCTGCCTCGTCGGACCACACGGGCGTGGCCAGAAACAAGGCGAGAAACAGCGCACCAGAGACAGCAAGCAATCGGAGCAGCATCAGGGCAAAACCTTTCGGGCTGGGCTTACTCTACCATTGTAATGCGAAGAAGGATTGAGGCAACGGGCGACTTTCCGTCGGAAACATTTGACAATGCCCCCCCGGATATGTTTTTTCTAGGGCCGCAAAGGAGTTTTCACATGTCGCCTAAGAAATCACTGATTACCTATTCTCTCTTCTGGAACTGCGGCCTCATCCTGATCGGTTCCTTCATTCAGGCCATCGGCTTCAAAGCGCTGGGGGAACCGCAGGGCTTTGTCCCTGGCGGGCTGTTCGGCGTTTCCACCCTGATTCAGTACAAGACCGGTTTTGCCAATACCGGCCTCATCTATTTGCTGTTCAACATCCCCATGTTTGTTCTGGGGTATATCTTTATCTCGAAGCGCTTTCTCGGCTACAGCTTTCTGTCCATGCTCACCCTGTCCCTGTCTTTCATGGTGATCGATTTTCAGATCAACCTGACTGACCAACTCTATGCCGCCGTGACCTTCGGCGTCATCATCGGGGCAGGGGCCGGCATGGTCCTGCGTTCCCTGGGTTCGAACGGCGGTCTTGACGTGGTGGGGGTCATTCTCAACCAGCGATTCAACCTCGGTCTGGGCAAGTTCTATTTCTTCTTCAACTGCGCCCTTTTCACCTTCAGCTTCGCCACTTTGGACAACGATCTGGTCATCGCCTCGATGATCGCCGTCTTCATCACCTCGGTGACCGTCGACTACTGCCTGTCTCTCTTCAACCAGCGCAAGCTGGCCCTGATCATTTCGGAAAAGCCCCAGGAGATCGCTGACCAGGTCATGTCGCACATGAAGATCGGGGCGACCTTCCTGCCCGCCGTCGGCGCCTATCATCGCAAGGAAAAAACCGTGCTGATGGTGGTCATCAACAATATCCAGCTCAAACGGCTGGAGGAGATCGTCTTCACCAGCGATCCCTACTCCATGTTTATCGTGGAGAACACCTTCAACGTGCTCGGCTCGACCTTTTCCAAACGCAAGATTTACTAGCATCAACGCAGCAGGTCGACGCGAAAACGCAGGCGAAGAGATTCCAGGAATTTTTTGACTTCCTCCAGGGCCAGACGGAAGCGGCCGCGCTCCATGCGGTTGAGCTCCTCCAGGGAGATGTGGTTGGTCGGGGTCTCCCCCCGGCTGATCGCCGCGACCTGCCCGCGGAGCCGTTGGAAGACAAGGTAGTTGAAGCTGGCCTCGAGATCGCCGGCCATCCTGGGTTCGAGCACGCCGGCGTCGACCAGCGCGTTGATGCGGTCGCGCGTGCCACCATCGAGTATCCCGGCCTGCAGGGACAGAATTTTCACCCCCTCGGTGATGGCAAAAATTCCGGCTTTTTTCACATCCACCAGCCCTTGATGGGGCCCTTTCGTTTCTGTCTTGATCCGGCCGAACCATCCCAGGGGAGGACGGAACCCCTGCACGTTCAGCGCGGCCCGCGCCAGAAAGACTTCATTTTTGCGGATATTGCCGAAGATGTGCTCCTTTAGAGCCTTTTCCAAAGAGGGATCGCCGTAGAGGGTGCGCAGGTCGAAAAACATGCTCCCCTTGAGAATGTTTTCCGAGCTGATGTTGCCCAGCCAGCTGTCGAGTTCCTGTTGCCAGCCCCGCAAGCTCCGACGCCAGGGGGGATTCTTGGCCATGATCCCGCCGGGACAGGGCGGCACCCCGGTCTCGATAAGGGCGTCGATAAGAACCTGGGAGAACTCCTCAAGCTGCCGCACCTGGTCGCCGGACAGATGATCGGCGTAGACGATGGCGTTGTCCTGGTCCGTGGCCAGGGTTTGTTCGTGCCGCCCTTCGCTGCCAAGGACGATGAAGGCAAATTCCGACGGAAGATCGGCAAATCGATCCCGGCGCAGCAAGGCGATGAGGCGCAGCAGCAGCTGATCGTTGAGCTGGGCGATGAGCCGCACCAGGTCCGGAGTTTTCACCCCGGTGCCGGTGAGATGAACGACCAGTTCATTGATGCGGGTTCGCAAACGACGCAGATCATCCAGACTTTCGGCCAGCTCAATGTCGCGCACCATTTTATGGGGAGAACGGGTCTGCAATCGCAGGATGTCCGAGTCGGTGAGAATGCCAACCAGGCGGCCGCCGGCATCCACCACCCCCAACCGATGGATGCCGTGGCGGGACATGCGATAGAGCGCTTCGAAGAGCAGCTCATCCTCGCCGATCACGATTAACGGGCTGCTCATGATCTCGGCCACCGAGAGCGCGTTCGGATCCACGCCGCGCGAGACGACCTTGTTGCGCAAATCCCGATCCGTCACGATCCCTACGGGCGCCTCGTCGGCCGTCACCACAATGCTCGAGATGTTCTTCTTCCTCATGACGCCAACGGCGTTCACCAGCGCTTCATCGGGCGGACAGGACACCACTTCGCGTTGGCAGAAAGCCGCGATGGGCAGGAAGAAAACATTGGCCTCAGGCATAGGGAGTCCTCTTCGAAGACGGATTGGGGGCGGCGACCGTCAATCGATCACAGTCACCTGCTGAATGACGATCGGTTCTTTGGGGACATCGTCGAAGCCGGCTACCTTGGTAGTCGCCTGCTGTTCGATGGTATAGACCACATCCATGCCATCGACCACCTTGCCAAAGACGGCATAGCCGAAGTTGTCCGGGTCGGTGCCGGCATTGTCAAGAAACTTGTTGTCTTCGGTGTTGATGAAAAACTGGGCGGTGGCGCTGTTCACCTCCTGGGTGCGCGCCATGGCGATGGTGCCGGTTTTATTCTTGAGCTTGTTCTGGGCTTCGTTCACAATTGGCGCACGGGTCGGTTTTTCCTGCATGTCGGGGGTGAGCCCCCCGCCCTGGACCATGAAATTCTTGATGACGCGATGGAAAATCGTGCCGTCATAATGACCTGCCCGCGCATAGGCGATAAAGTTTTCGACGGTAATAGGGGCTTTTTCAACATCCAACTCAAGGATGATTTCGCCCAGGGATGTTTCCATCTGGATAAGGGGATTGGACTGGCTCACGGGATAACTCCTTCGGTTTTAGTGACGTGCGTATCGGGAAAGTATAGGTAAAGCATAGCGCCGAGGCAAGCGGATAGAGGCACACCATGGGGGAATCATGACTTCGGGAAGACGTTTTCGGGCCACAGGATGGGCGGCAAAAGGAGTTTTGCTAGTCATCTTGGGCATTCTGGCCGGGTGCATGCCGGATCGCACGGGCGTGCCCCCAAGCCTTGCCCCCTCGGCAGCGGATGATCCGATCGCCGGCATGCTGGGCGGGCTCCACCCTGCCGCCTTGGGATCCATGGGCTACAGCATCCAGGTTGGCGCCTTTGCCAGTCTGGAAAATGCCGTACGTTTGGAAGCAACCCTGACCGCCCAGGGGGTTGACGCCTACTACTTCCGTGACGAGTCGGGCTTATACAAGGTCCGCTTCGGCAATCACGACCACTATGACACTGCCCGCCGCGAAGCCGAGCGCCTGCATAACCTCACCATCATCCAGGATTTCTTCATCGTCATACCGGAAGACTATGCCCACAGTCGCATCCAGCGCAGCGGCCAGGGCGACCTGGGGACCGAATTGGTTAAAACGGCCCGTCGTTTTATCGGTGTCCCCTATCGGTGGGGTGGCGAGGATCGGAACAATGGCTTCGACTGCAGCGGTCTGACCATGGTCTGTTATCGCCTGAACGGTCTCAACCTGCCCCGCAACTCACGCAGCCAATATCAGGCGGGGACATCCGTACAGCAGCACGCGCTCGCCCAAGGGGACCTGGTCTTTTTCGCCACCCAGGGAGGCACGCGGGTCACTCATGTGGGGCTTTACATCGGCAATGGAAAGTTCATCCACGCTCCCCGCACCGGCAAGACCGTTCGCATCGAGAACCTATCCAACCGCTTCTTTGCCCGCACCTACGTGGGAGGACGCCGTTATTTCTGAGATTCATCGCCTGCCTGTTCAGCGTCCCAATAACAAAGCCCCTGCCGTGGTTTCGACAGGGGCTTTGTTGCGTTTGAAAAGAGTACGGCAGCCTTACTTGCCGTATCCTTCCATTTCGTCAAACTGCAGGTATTTGTAGACCTGATCAGCCTTGGGCGCGACCTTCTCCTGGTAGACGGCCAGATACTCAGCCGGCGTGGGGAGCTTGCCCAGGTTGCTGGTCACGGCGCCAAGTTCGGCGCTGCCCAGGTAAACCTTGGCGCCGTTGCCGATGCGATCATCAAAGTTACGGGTCGAGGTGGAGAACATGTTCACCCCATCGGGTACCCGGGCCTGGTTGCCCATGCACAGGGAGCAGCCAGCGATCTCGATGCGGGCGCCAATGGCGCTGTAAATCGAGAAGAGCGCCTCGTCCTTGAGCTGCTGCTGATCCATGCGGGTCGGCGGGCAGATCCAGGTGCGGACGGCAGGGTTGAACTTCTGGCCCCGCCAGATCTCGGCGGCGGCGCGGAAGTGACCGATATTGGTCATGCAGGAGCCGAGGAAGACGTCCTGAATCGGCGTTCCCGCCACTTCGGAGAGAAGCTTGACATCATCCGGGTCGTTGGGGCAGGCCAGAATCGGCTCGGTGATCTCGGCCAGGTCGATCTCGATAACGGCAGCATATTCAGCATTGGCGTCAGCCTTGAGCAGCTTGGGATTCTTCAGCCACTCGTTGACGGCGTCGATGCGGTTCTGCAGAGTCTGCGGATCCTGGTAGCCTTCTTCGATCATCTTCTTCATCAGGGCCACGTTGGAACGCAGGTAAGCGCAAACGGAATCTTCCGAAAGCTGGATACAACCGGCAGCGGCGGAGCGCTCGGCGGCGGCGTCGGTCAGTTCGAAAGCCTGCTCAACGGAGAGCTCGGGCAGACCTTCCATCTCGAGAATACGGCCATTGAAGATGTTCTTCTTGTTCTTCTTGGGCACAGTCAGCAGGCCCTGCTTGATGGCCCAGTAAGGGATGGCATTGACTGCGTCACGCAGGGTGATGCCAGGATTGAACTTGCCCTTGAAACGGACCAGCACCGACTCAGGCATATCCAGGGGCATGAAGCCCATGGCGCCCGCGAAAGCGACCAGGCCGGAACCGGCTGGAAAGCTGATGCCAATGGGGAAGCGGGTATGGGAGTCACCGCCGGTACCGACAGTGTCGGGCAGCAACAGACGGTTCAGCCAGCTGTGAATGACGCCGTCACCCGGGCGCAGGGCAACGCCGGCACGCTCGGCAATGAACTGAGGTAGGGTCTTGTGCATCTTCACATCCGCCGGCTTGGGATAAGCGGCGGTGTGGCAAAAGGACTGCATGAACATCGGAGACTGGAACTTGAGGCAGGCCAGTTCCTTGAGTTCGTCGGCCGTCATGGGACCGGTGGTGTCCTGGGAGCCGACGGTGGTCATCTTGGGCTCGCAGGCGGTGCCGGGCAGAATGCCTTCGACGCCGCAGGCCTTGCCGACCATCTTCTGGGCCAGCGAGTAGCCTTGGCCGGACTTGGGCACGGGATTCACGGGCTGGGTGAAAATGTCGGATTCGGGCATGCCGAGGGCGGCCCGGGCCTTGGCGGTCAGACTGCGACCGATGATCAGGGGAATACGGCCGCCGGCGCGGAACTCATCAGGCACCGTGTTGGGCGTGATCTCAAAGGTCGTGATGACTTTGCCCGCCTCGTCAGTCACTTCACCCTTTTTGGTATTGATGACAATGACGTCGCCGGTGTTCATCTCCGTCACGTCCATCTTCAGCGGCAGGGCGCCGGAATCCTGGGCTGTGTTAAAGAAGATCGGCGCAATAACGCTGCCGATGATGACACCGCCGGTCTTCTTGTTGGGCACGGCGGGGATTTCGTTGCCGATATGCCAGAGGACACTGTTACAGGCGGATTTACGGGAGGAGCCGGTACCCACCACGTCACCGACAAAAGCCACCTGGAAACCTTCTTCACGGAACTTGGCGATGGTCTCCAACCCGCCAGGAAAGCGGGTCTTACCCATAGCCAGAGCATGGAGAGGGATGTCGGGACGGCTCCAGGCGTCGCCGGCAGGCGAAAAGTCATCGGTATTGATCTCGCCGTCGACTTTGAAAACTTTAACCTTGATGGTTTCGGGCATGGCCGGTTTGTTGGTAAACCACTCGGCTTTGGCCCAGGATTCCAGCACCTTTTTGGCCGCGGCATTGGACTTGGCCAGGGCGGCAACTTCATCAAAGGCATCATACACCAGGGTGATGCCGGACAAAGCCTTGGCCGCTTCGTCCGCCAAATCGGCGTCTTTAAGCGCATCGACGAGAGGCTTGACGTTGTATCCGCCCATCATGGTGCCGAGAATACGTACGGCCTCTTTTTTATCGAACAGAGGAGTCTTGGCTTGTCCTTTCAGAACTTTTTCCAAAAAGTCCGCCTTAACTTCGGCCGCGGGGTCGACACCGGGAGAAATCCGCTCGGTGAAGAGGTGTTTGAGAAAATCCTCTTTACCAGCCGGTGGGTTTTGCAGCAACTCGCACAATTGTTGCGTCTGCTCGGGATTCAGGGGAAGCGCGGGGATGCCTTGGGCATTCCGCTCGGCTTCGTGCTTCAGATAAGCGTCGATCATCTCTCTCCTCCTCGAATTATTGCGGCCGTTTATCGCCCGTTGGCAAGGCCGCTATTCACACCGTGTCCCAGCTGCGAAGCTGCAAATTCCTGCTTCGTCCGGGCGCGTTTTCCATACTGAAACCTGCATACTGTATACGATTTACAAAGCCCTTGTCAACGTTCAACTCCGACACATGTCGTGGTCCAGCAGAAGACGGACAACTGACCATCAACACTTTTTCCGGACTTTTCAGCCCTTATATCATCCCCCCAGAGTGCGACACATTCTGTCATACGAAGACGCTAGGCTTTCCAGTAAAGGAGGCCGCCATGTTTGAACTTCTCATGCTTATCGGATTTTTTTCAGCCGTTCTCAGTTCGCTCACCTGCCATGCACCCAAAAGGGACCTCTTTTCCCAAAAATCAGGTCGCCGGAAAATGCAACGGGTCCATCCCCCAAAACGAGCCAAGATATCCAGGCCAGGCAACGCACAAATCATGACCAGACCTATCTAGGGAGTTGGGACAACGCAAAAAAAACGCCCGGAGGCAAAAAGCTTCCGGGCGTTTTTAATGGAACGATAAAGATTTACTTCATGAGTTCTTTGACTTTTTCGTAGCCGAGCGCATAGGCCTTCTTGTTGAGGTCGAGGAAAGCTTCAGGTACACGGGCCAGAACGGCTTTTTCGCCAGCCTCACGGGAGACAGCGCCCGTCAGGGCGATCATGGCGCCGAGGGCAACCACGTTGGCGACGATTTCACGGCCAAGATCCTCTTTGGCAGTACGAGTAATGGGGAATTTGTAAATCTTGAAATCCCCTTGGGGCTCGTTTTTGACAAAGTCCGAGTCAAGCAGCAGAACTCCGCCGGCCTTGATGCCATTGGCGTACTTGTCGGCAGACTCCTGCGTCATGGCCAGGCAGGCATCGACGATGGTCGCCTTGGGGTAGTCAATAGGTCCGTCGGAGATAATAACCTCGGACTTGGAAGCGCCACCGCGGGCTTCCGGACCATAGCTCTGAGACTGAACGGCGTGCTTGCCTTCGATGATGGAGGCCGCTTCAGCCAGAATGATACCGGCGGTGATCAGCCCCTGACCACCGGCGCCGGAAAATCGAATTTCAAATCTTTCAGACATCGATATTTCTCCTTATTCGCTGGACAATCAGGCGCCCTGCGCCTTGGCGATAACCTGAGCATACTGCTCGCAGTACTCGGGCTTTTCCTCTTTATAGAGGACACCGGTGAGCACTTTCCCTTCAAGCTGTTCAGCCGTCATCTTGCTGGCGGCCGCCACGGGAACGGCAATATCTTTGAGACGCTTCATCATGTCGACGACACTGCGGAATTTATTGCGGCGCCCATAGGTGGTGGGGCAGTCGTCGAGAACTTCGATGACAGCCATCCCCTTGTGCTTGATGCCTTCGGCAATCAGCTTGTCAATCTGGGTGGCATGAAACGCGGTGGTACGGGCGACAAAAGTCGCGCCGGCACCGATTGCCAACTTGCTGATGTCAAAAGTCGGATCGGGGTTGCCGTAAACAGTGGTGGAAGCCTTGGCCCCCGTGGGAGTGCAAGGAGAGAACTGACCGCCGGTCATGCCGTAGATGCTGTTATTGAAAATGACATAGGTCATGTCGATATTGCGGCGGCAAGCGTGGATGAAGTGGTTACCGCCGATAGCGGTACCATCACCGTCACCACCGACACAAATCACGTTCATCTCAGGCTTGGCCATCTTGACGCCGGTTGCGAAGGCAGCAGCGCGGCCGTGAGCGGTGTGCAGAGTGTTGAAGTCAACATAACCGGGGAGACGGCTGGCGCAGCCGATACCGGAAACAATGGCGGTATTGTTCTTGTCCAGACCGCACATGTCAATGGCCCGGATAAGGCCCTTCATGGCAATCCCGTGGCCGCAGCCGGGGCACCAGATGTGGGGCAGCTTGCCGGGGCGCAGATATTTATCGTAATCGAAAGCCATGTTACTTAACCTCCTTGACTTTATCAATGATCTGGCCGGGGTTGATCGGCTCGCCGTCGACGCGACCGATGAATCCGATTTCACAGGCCCCTTTGGCAACGCGCTCTACTTCAAGCACCATCTGGCCCAGGTTCATTTCGGGCACGACGATGGCTTTGGCCTGCTGGGCCAGGGCGGCGATGCGCTTCTCCGGGAAAGGCCAGAGGGTGATGGGGCGGAAGAGACCGGCCTTGATGCCTTCCTTGCGCAGTTCGTTGACCGCATAGCGAGCCGAACGGCTGGTCGACCCATAGGCGAAGATCACCACTTCGGCGTCCTCGGTCAGGTACTCTTCGTTCTTCTCAATGTCAGCCTGAGCCGCATCGACCTTACGCAGCTGACGGCGCTGCTCATCGTCAACGAGGCTGGCCTTGGTGGTCGGGAAGCCATCCTGGGCCTTGTTCAGGCCGGTCACGTGGAAGCGATACCCCGTGCCGAAAGCAGCCAAGGGGGGGACGTCACCGAAGGAAGTATCGAAGGGCTTGTACTCCTCAGGGGAAACAGTCGGGCCCTGACGGTCAATGACCTCGAGTTCACCCGGTTCAGGGAACTCGATGCGCTCGCGGCTGTGACCAACGATCTCGTCGAAGAGCACCTGCACGGGCATGCGGTATTTCTCCGCGAGGTTGAAAGCCCGCACCGTTTCGCTGAAGATCTCCTGGCAGGAAGCAGGTACCAGCGCGATAGCGGCGTGGTCACCGTGTGTGCCCCATTTGGCCTGCTGAACGTCAGACTGGCCAGGGCCGGTGGGCATCCCGGTGGAGGGTCCGCCACGCATAACGTTGATGATAACGCAGGGCACCTCGGCGATGCAGGCATAGCCGATGAGTTCCTGTTTCAAGGAGACGCCAGGACCAGAGGTCGCGGTGAGCACCTTAGCCCCGGTGAGGGAGGCCCCGATAACCGAAGCCATCGCACCGATCTCGTCTTCCATTTGAATAAATTTCCCTCCGACCTTGGGAAGTTCAACAGACATAACTTCCGCAACCTCGGTAGAGGGGGTGATGGGGTAACCGCCGAAGAATTTGCAGCCGGCGTAAAGAGCGCCTTGTGCACAAGCCTCGTTCCCCTGCAACAGAGCAACTTTCTTAGCCACGTTAACCGACCTCCTAAAGTTTTAAATTAATCTTTGAAGACTTTGATAGCAAAGTCGGGGCACCGCAATTCGCACTGCATGCAGGCGATGCAGGCCTCAGGCTTGGCAACCTTTACCAGAAAGGCATCCATCTCCAGGACCTTGGTGGGGCAGAACTCCACACAAATGCTGCACCCCTTGCAGTACCTTTCGATCACTTCCACTCTCGGACTGCTCATTACCGCTTTTCTCCTTTGCGAGTTTTTACCGCGCTAAACGCGGCCGGACAAAACGTTACCAGAATCCACAATGCCCTGATTTTGATCAGGGTCGAACCACCTGAAACATGCCTTTTGTGAAAAAGTGTTCCACTTTGACATCGTGCAAACACTGTTTCCACCCAAAAAACGGGTGCAGTATACACATTTTATCCAACAATTCAAATGCAAAAGAAGGGCAATGTTGCCATTGCCCTTCTTTTGCAACAATCACTGAAACTTGGGTTACTTCATGCTGTCAACGAGGCCCTTAACGGCAGCAACGGACTTGTCCATCATCGCCTGCTCCTCAGCGTCAAGCTTAAAGGAAATGATGCGTTCGATGCCCTTGGCGCCAAGGACGCAGGGAACACCGACGTAGTACCCTTTAACGCCGAACTCACCGTTAAGCAGCGCACAGGTGGGCAGCACGCGCTTCTGGTCTTTCAGAATAGACTCGGCCATGGCGATGGCGGAAGAAGCCGGGCTATAGAAGGCGCTGCCGGTCTTGAGCAGGGCGACAACTTCGCCGCCAGCCCCGCGAGTGCGCTTGACCATGGCTTCCATGACTTCCTTGGCCTTCTCAGCGCTGCCGTATTTTTGCTCAAGCAGCTCCATAACCGGAATGCCTTTGACGCTGGCATAACGAACCAGGGGAACCATGTCGTCGCCGTGCCCGCCCAGAGTCATGGCGGTCACGTCCTTGATGGAAACACCGAGTTCCCAAGCGATGAAAGACTCGAAACGGGCCGAGTCGAGGACGCCAGCCTGACCCATGACGCGCTCGGCGGGGAAGCCGGTTACTTTCTGGCACAGGGTAACCATGGCGTCGAGAGGGTTGGAGATGACGATGATGAAGGCGTCAGGAGCGTTATCACGGATACCTTCGGCCACCTGAGTCATGATTTTGGAATTGACTTCGATCAGGTCGTCACGGCTCATGCCGGGCTTGCGGGGCAGACCGGCGGTCACGATGACAACATTGGCGCCGGCGATATCCTTGTAGTCGTTGGTCCCCTTGAGATTGACATCGAAACCGTCCACAGGAGAAGCTTCGGCTATATCGAGCATCTTGCCCTGGGGCAGGCCCTCAACAATATCAAACATCACCACGTCGCCCAGTTCGCGCAGAGCGCAGAGCTGAGCCAGCACACCACCAATTTGCCCACCACCAATCAATGCAATTTTCGGTCTAGCCATTGTCTCTCTCCTCATCGTTAGAAAATTAGAGTGGGACGGGGCAACAGGCCCCGTCCCGACCGTAACACACTATGAATTACAGGCTGTCGATGATTGCGTTCAGAGTTGCACTGGGACGCATTTCCTGGTTGGCCTTTTCCAACACGGGGCGGAAATAGCCGCCGATGTCGGCAGGACGACCCTGGGCAGCCAGCAGCTCCTGATTGATCTTTTCTTCGTTGGCTGCAAGTTTTTCAGCCACTGGAGCAAAGCGGGCCTTTAGGTCGGCATCCTTGTTCTGGGCGGCCAGAGTCTGGGCCCAGTACATGGCAAGATAGAAACTGCTGCCGCGGTTGTCAATCTCGTTGACTTTGCGGGAAGGGGCCTTGGCGTTTTCCAGATACTTGGATACCGCCTCGTCAAGGGTCTCGGCCAGCACCGCCGCCTTGGCGTTTTTGAAATTATCAGCAATCATCTCCAGGGACGGCACCAGAGCGCAGTACTCACCGAGGGAGTCCCAACGCAGATGCCCCTCGCGAAGGAACTGCTCGACATGCTTCGGTGCGGAACCGCCGGCACCCGTTTCGAATAGACCGCCACCGGCCATCAGCGGCACGATGGAAAGCATGCGGGCGCTGGTGCCAAGCTCCAGAATCGGGAAAAGGTCGGTCAGGTAGTCACGCAGAACGTTGCCGGTCACCGTGATGGTGTCCAGCCCCTTGCGGGCCCGCTCGCAGGTGAACTTCATGGCGTCAACCGGCTTCATGATGCGGATGTCAAGACCGGCCGTATCGTGATCCTTGAGGTAGGTGTTGACCTTCTGGATCAATTGAGCATCGTGACCACGATTTTCGTCAAGCCAGAAGATGGCGGGCGTACTGGAAGCCTTAGCGCGATTAACCGCAAGCTTGACCCAATCCTGAATCGGGGCATCCTTGACCTGGCAGGCACGGAAGATGTCGCCCGTCTCGACCTTCTGCTCCAGCAGTACAGCACCGGAAGCATCGACGACGCGCATCGTTCCTTTGCCGGGGGCGGTGAAAGTCTTGTCATGGCTGCCGTACTCTTCCGCCTTCTGCGCCATCAGGCCGACATTGGATGTGGCTCCCATGGTGGAGGGATCGAACTGGCCGTTTTTCTGGCAATCTTCGATCATGGCCTGGTACATGGTGGCGTAGCAGCGGTCCGGAACCATGGCGATGGTGTCCTGCAGTTCGTCGGCCTTGTTCCACATCTTGCCGCCGTCACGAACGACTACGGGCATGGAGGCGTCAACGATAACGTCGTTAGGCACATGCAGGTTGGTGATCCCTTTGCGGGAGTCAACCATGGCCAGAGCCGGGCCGGACTCGTAGCACTTGGCGATGTCCGCTTCGATAGCGGCTTTTTTGTCGGCCGGCAGGCGGCTGAGCTTGGACAGCACATCGCCCAGACCGTTATTGACATTGGCGCCAATCGCCTTGAGGTCGGCCGCGTACTTCTCCAGCGCGTCCTTGAAATAGACCGAAACAGCATGACCGAACATGATCGGGTCGGAGATTTTCATCATGGTTGCCTTGAGGTGCAGCGACAGCAAGACGTCCTTATCCTTGGCTTCCTTCATGCACTCGGCATAAAAGGCCCGCAGCTTGGCCACGTCCATGTGGGTC
Organism: Desulfuromonas sp. KJ2020; assembly: GCF_024197615.1. NCBI lineage: Bacteria > Pseudomonadati > Thermodesulfobacteriota > Desulfuromonadia > Desulfuromonadales > Desulfuromonadaceae > Desulfuromonas > Desulfuromonas sp. KJ2020. Next base: position 271,674 of record NZ_JAKUKE010000003.1, on the reverse strand, counting down.
GAATCAAGAACTTCACCGGCCTGAAGGGCCAGTTTGTCTTTGAGCACCGTAACGCTGCCGTCAGCGGCCACGAACTCGATCTTGGCGGTGGTGGCGGCGGGAATGGTGGTCGAGGTCTCGTTCTCATAGAAGTCTCCGCTGTCCATGAAGGCAACGCGGGTCTTGGAAACCTCAGGCCAGGGCTTCATCATGCGATGGGGATTCTGCTGAGCGAACTTCTTGACCGAAGCGGCGGCGCGGCGATCGGAGTTCCCCTCGCGCAGCACCGGGTTAACAGCAGAACCGAGCACCTTGGCGTAGCGGGCCTGGATCGCTTTTTCTGCATCGTTTTTGGGCTCTTCAGGATAATCAGGAACGTCGTAGCCTTTCTCCTGCAGTTCCTTGATGGCCGACTGCAACTGAACAATGGAAGCCGAGATATTCGGCAGCTTGATGATATTGGCTTCAGGTGTTTTGGCCAGCTCGCCGAGTTCGGTCAAATAATCAGCAACCTTCTGCTCGGGCTTGAGATTGTCCGGGAAGTTGGCGAGGATTCGCCCGGAGAGGGAGATGTCGCGGGTCTCGACAGAGACGCCGGTGCCCTTGGTGAAAGCCTGCACGATCGGCAGCAGAGCGTAGGTAGCCAATGCGGGTGCTTCGTCAATCTCAGTCCAGATAATCTTTGCGTCTTTCGTGGTCATGTTCTCTCCTTAGTTTTTATGCCAGCATCGCCAGAGGTCCAACAATATCAGCAAAATCAAGCCGATCTCCGATTGCCCCGCCAGGGCACGCGACCGGGACTTGCCACAAACCCCTGATACAACAAACAGTTAATTAACCGGACCAAACAAAACCATCCAGTTAATCGTGTATACAGTATGCAAAAGACCTGGGAGTGTCAAGAAAAAACATGGCGGCTATCGGGTCGTTTACAACCCCCAAAAGGCCCTGATTTCAGCAGAGAATCACTCAACTAACCCTCTGGGCTTCAACATGATGTCTACCGGAAATATGTCCGACCTTCGGGCCTTCTCCCGCGCCTCGTCCATTGCCTCGGCACTGAGATCTCGGGGAATACTCAAAACCTGGCCCGGATATATTTGGCGGGGATCCTTGATCTGGTCCCGATTGGCCTTATAAAGAAGCGGCCACAAGAGACCATCCGCATAAACTTCCTCTTTCGCCGCAATAGACCAGAGATTTTCGCCACCCACAACAGTATATTGCGGCGCCAGCACTGGCGTTGCTGGCGAAAGATCCTTGTCGGCGGGACTTTCCGCCGTGGAAGAATCCGGCACCTTGGGAGCAGCCGGTCTGGTAGGCTTTTTTTTCACGGGGGTTTTTATGGACAGGGATGCCCGTTCGGCGGCCTGAGCGGCCTCGAGTTCACGAAGACGCGCGGCTTCGTCGAGAGACCTGGATATCGCCCGGCGGGCATGGGCCTGGGCCAAGGGAAGGATCTGGCGAGCCTGCCGGTAGTCACCGGCATGGATATATTTTTCCGCATCATAAAGGGCCGTACTGGCCGAACGGTATTCAAGAGGGGCTAACTGCGGCGCGCCGACAGCATAAGCCTGAGCGACGGATTCTCTGGCCACCCGAAGCTCGTGCTGGGGGAGCGAAGCGCACCCCCCCAACACAAACAGAAACAAAAGGACCAAAAACTTGTACATTTAACGACAAAACCTTCCTCAGCCGAGAACTCAGAAGAGGATCAGCCCCCTCACAAGAAACGGGACAGGGGGCGACGGACTACTTGGGGCGGCTGGCCAGGCGAATCGAAAGCTCACGCAGCTGTTTTTCGTCCACCACATTGGGCGCCTCAGACATCAGACAGGTAGCCTTCTGGGTCTTCGGAAAAGCAATGACGTCCCGAATGGAATCGGAACCGGTCAGAATCATGACAAGCCGATCCAACCCGAAGGCAATTCCTCCGTGAGGGGGCGCTCCGAATTCAAGGGCATCGAGCAGAAATCCAAACTTCTCCCTGGCCTCCTCGAGTCCGATCCCCATGAGGTCGAACATCTTGCTCTGCACAGCCTGATCATGGATACGAATGCTGCCACCGCCGATCTCCGAGCCATTGAGCACCAGATCGTAGGCCTTGGCCCTCACCTTGCCGGGATCTCCATCGAGCAGGGGCATGTCTTCATCCATCGGCGCAGTAAAGGGGTGGTGCACCGCCACATGCCGCCGTGCCTCTCCGTCCCACTCAAGAAGGGGGAAATCGGTGATCCACACGAACTTGAAGTCATTCTTGCTGGTCAGGCCAAGCTTGTGCCCCAAGTGGCCACGCAGTCGCCCCAGCGCTTCGTTGGTGACCTTGTAGCTATCGGCGACAAAGAGCAGAAGGTCGCCGACCTCGGCGCGCAAAACACGATTCAGCGCCGCGAGGTCCTGTTCGGAGAAAAACTTGGCGATCGGAGACTGCCACCCATCCTCGGTGACCTTGACGTAGGCGAGACCTTTGGCCCCATAAATTTTGGCAAACTCCGTGAGATCATCGATCTCTTTACGGGAAAAGGAGGCACACCCCTTGACGTTGAGGGCTTTGACGATACCGCCACCCTTGACCACATCGGCAAAGACCTTAAAACCGGAATCCTTGACCAGATTGGAGATCTCCACCAGTTCCAGGTCAAAACGCAGATCCGGATTATCCACCCCGTAGCGGGCCATGGCTTCGGCATAGGTCATGCGGGGCATGGGCAGGACAACCTCCACCCCAATGGCGACGCGAAAAACCTCGGCGATCATCCCCTCCATGACAGCGATCACGTCATCGCGGTTGACAAAGCTCATCTCGCAGTCAATCTGAGTAAACTCCGGCTGACGGTCCGCCCTCAAATCCTCGTCACGGAAACATTTGACGATCTGACAATAGCGATCATAGCCGGAGACCATGAGGAGCTGCTTGAACAGCTGGGGGGATTGAGGCAGAGCATAGAAAGTGCCAGGGTTGACACGGCTGGGGACAAGGTAGTCACGAGCGCCTTCAGGTGTACTTTTGGTCAGCACCGGAGTTTCGATCTCCAGAAAACCCTGATTGTCAAGATAGGTGCGAACGGTACGAGCGACCCGGTGACGCAGCATGAGATTGCTCTGGATGCCTGGACGACGCAGATCAAGATAGCGGTGCTTGAGACGGATATTTTCCGCCACATCGGCATATTCGTCGATCATAAAAGGAGGGGTCTTGGCCGTATTGAGAACGCGCAACTCCCGGACCTCCACCTCGACCTCGCCAGTGAACATTTTGGGATTGACCGTCCCCTCGGGCCGGGGGGAAACGACCCCGCGCACCGCGATGACATATTCATTGCGCACCCGGTCGGCCTTGGTGTGGGCTTCGGGGTCCCGGTCTGGATCCAGGGCCAGCTGAACGATCCCTTCCCGATCGCGGAGATCAATAAAAATAAGCCCGCCATGGTCGCGGCGACGCTGCACCCACCCCATGAGACAAACGTCCTTGCCGATATCTGCAGCGGTAACACGCCCGCAATAATGGCTTCTTTTCCAGTCACCAAGAATGTCGTTCACGCCCTGTCCTCCAAAATGGTTAAATCGGCCACCGAACCGTGGCGAAATCAAGCAAAACGAAATTATACAGAGCCTTTTTGCTTGGCGTCAAGACAAGATTCCGTTATGCTCCGAGCACTCTCGCGCGCAGTTCTTCCTCAAGGCGGTCAAAGACGACCTCGGCCTGATTACCGTTGTCCATATCCTTGAGCTGGGCCACGTTACGGGCCAACTCCTCTTCCCCGACAATCACGACAAAACGAGCCCCGAGTTTGCCAGCCCGTCTCATTTGCGCCTTGAGACTCTTTCCGGAAAAATCCATCTCCGCATGCAGACCGTGACGCTGAAGAGCAGACATAAGGACAAAGGCCTTCTGGCTGGCCATTTCTCCCATAGCCGCTAAAAAGACATCCGCCCTCGAAGCCGGCTCGTGATCGTCTCCCTTCATCAGAACCAGGCGCTCCAACCCCATCGCAAAACCGATACCGGGCAGAGAAGGCCCCCCGAGGTCGGCGATAAGACCGTCATAACGTCCGCCAGCCGCCACCGCATTCTGGGAGCCAAGTCGCGTAGTGACCATTTCAAAAGTGGTCTTGGTATAGTAGTCGAGCCCGCGTACCATCCGGGGATTGATCGTGAAGGGGGTATTCAGCAGGCGCAGATAGGTTTGAACCTGGGAAAAGTGGTCATCACAACCTGAGCAGAGATGATCCAGAACCGACGGCGCCTGGGCGGTGGCCTCTTTGCAGCCGGTCGCCTTGCAGTCCAGAACACGCAACGGATTGGTCTGATACCGCCGGCGGCAATCTTCGCAGAGAGAATCGAGACGCTCCTGCAGAAACTCCACCAGCGTTTGACGGAAGCCGGGACGACACTCTGCACATCCCAAGGAATTCACCTGCAGCTCGACATCACCAATGCCGACCTCTTCGAAATAATGAATCAGCATGGCCAGCACCTGGGCGTCAACCCGGGGATCCTCCACCCCGATTATCTCGGCGCCAATCTGATGAAACTGGCGGTAGCGGCCTTTCTGTGGGCGCTCGTAACGGAACATGGGACCCATGTAGTAAAGCCGGGCCACCGGATCCTGTGCGTACATTTTATGTTCAATATAGGAACGCATGACCGGTGCGGTCCCTTCCGGACGCAAGGTCAAGGAATTTGCGCTTTTATCATTGAACGTATACATCTCTTTCTCAACGATATCGGTTGTTTCACCGATTGAGCGGCAAAATAGCTCGGTTTTCTCAACCACCGGGACGCGGATTTCAGCAAATCCGTAGGCCCCGAAGACCTTCCGAGCGCTGCGTTCGAGAAATTGCCAGGTCTCCACCTCGCCCGGCAGGATATCGTTCATCCCCTTGATACCTGTAATACTCACTGATCTTTTCCTCTTTATTTATGGTTATACAACAGGCACACGAAGCCGGGATCACCACAAGGTCAGCCAAACCCTTAAGGCACAGGGCTCCTTCATGGCTAGAATTAACCGCATTCCAATGTCATGGAGAAGGAGGTCCCCCAGGCAGAGGGGTCAGGAGGCTTGAACCGGCAGATCAGGACCTGATTTCCCAGGCCCCGCGAATCACGTTACGTATTTTTTTCCCTTCGTACATTGCCCGGTCGGCCAAATCGACGATGCTGTTTCGATCGTCGGCGTCATCAGGAAAAATAGCACTCCCCACCGTGGCGGTCAGGCGGCATTCCAACCCCATATCTTCCAGAAAAACATGCTCTTCTATGACCTTGCGTATTCTTTCCGACACCAGGGCAGCCCCCTTGGCATCCGTCTCGATGAGCAGAGCAGTAAATTCGTCCCCGCCATAACGAAACAATGAATCGACCTCACGAACAGCCCGGTGAAGAAGACTGCCAACCTCTTTCAGCGCCGCACTCCCAGCCAGATGGCCATGGGTGTCGTTGACTTCCTTGAAGTGATCTATGTCGATAAAGACCAGAGCAAATTTGAGTTTGAAACGTTCGGCCCGTCTGATTTCCTGTTCCAGCACAATCTGCAGATAGCGATAATTGAACAGGCCGGTAAGATCATCGATATAGATAAGCTGCTGAACATCCTGGTAACGCAGTGAGTTCTCGAAAGCCAAGGCAGCCTGATCCGACAAAAAAGTGAGGTTTTCCTTGGGCAGCGGACGCGGCAACCCTCCCTCGACGGGATTAAAGACTACGATAGCCCCCTTCAATTCACGGGACAGAAAAAGAGGGAAAAGACAGGCTTCCTGGACATTCACCGGCCAGTCCGGCCGCGAATCCAGATCAGATGCCTGAAGGATGCGGACGGAGGTCAGTCCTGGCAGATGGGGCCGAATGGACATAGCCAAAGATAACGCCCCAAGCGCTTCCACACCCTCCAACCCCGCCAGACGCAGTCGCTCTCCATCACACAGGAGCATGGCAAATCCGCGACCGGCACCAATTTCCTTCAGCAGGGTATTCACCGCCTGAGGCAGCAATTTATCAATATCCAGAAAGGATGCAAGATTCTGCCCTTTCTGGTAAAGGCGTATCTGACTTTTGAGAAGGGTATTTTCGTCCAGAAGGCGGACCTGATCGAGGCACGACCGTACCACATGCCGCAGCTCTTCGGGATTAAAGGGCTTGATGAGATAATCCCGGGCGCCCCCCTTGAGGGCCTTAATAGCGGTTTCCAACGTAGCATGCCCGGTCACCAGGATGACTTCGGGAGGATTCTCCATGTTGCGAACCTGGTAAAGAACTTCCAGGCCGCCGATATCCGGCATAACCATGTCGGTCAGGAGAACATCCACCCCCCCCATGGCAACCCGCTCAAGAGCCGCAGTACCGGAGGCAAAGGATTCGACAATATAGCCTTCCTCACTCAACAACTCGGAATACATCCGGCGGAAGAATAGCTCATCATCAACAACCAGTATGGTGGGTTTTTTCATCCAGGAAGGCCCCCTTTGATTACAGGCTGACGCTAACAAAACCGCGGATTTCTGTCAACGGAAAAGCCTGGATCGCCACGGATACACCTGCCAGTCTTTCCCGTCACTGACAAACCGTAAGGTGCCGTTCCAATCCGTGCGATAAAAAGAAATCCCTTGGGAGGTCAGCGCATTCACCACTGGCTCATGAGGAAAGCCGTAGCGATTTGCCAAGCCAACCGAGGTAAAAACCATTTGCGGCTTCAGGGCTTCCAAAAGAGCTTCGGCAGAAGAATGACGGCTGCCATGATGGGGCAACTTGAGCAACTGGACTGAATCATGAGAAAGATTGTCCAGCAATTCGCCAACACCGGCGGACTCCAGATCTCCGGTCAACAGGAGGCTCGCCTCACCCAAGGAGGCGAGCAACACCACGGAGCGATCATTGATGTTGCCGATCTGGGGTGGCACATAGAGGCTCAACCTGGCAGAACAATCGACACTGTCATGCATCCATCCTGCCGGTAGCGTCTCAAGGGGAACCTGGGCCATCAGCAGGGAATCCCGAAGGCTTTCTGGCAGCTCCTCCCTACGCAAGGCCGTCCGGAAGGTGCCTACCGGGAAACGGGACAGAACAGCCCCCAGACCAAGATAGTGATCCGGGTGGGCATGGGTCAGGATGACGGAGTCGAGCGCCGATATCCCGAGGCGGGCCAAAGCTGGCAGCAGCAAGCGGTCTCCCACATCAAACGTTTCACTGTGGAGGCCTCCCCCATCGATCAGATGATGCTTGCCATCAGGCGTCGACAAGAGCAGAGACTCCCCCTGGCCGACAGAAAAGACCGTCAGAGAAAGGACCGGCGAGGTAGTCTGAGGGAGGAAGAAAAGCAACAGGGCCGCACAGGCCAAAACTATGCGCAATCGATAAAACCTTGACCAGGGAAGAAAAACGAGAATCAGCAGCAAGACGGGACAGAGCAAGGCTTTTGGCGAGAGGAATACATTTACGCTGTCGAGCAGGGGAAAAGAAAGCAGAAAATGCAGGACGACCAGTACGGTGGAAACCACTTCTCCGCAGACGGCAAAAGCCACGTTCGACAGCAGAGGACTGAGGGGACTCAAAAGAGCCCCCATAAGCGCCAGAGGCACGGCGATAAAACCGACAGCCGGAACAGCCACCAGGTTGGCCAGAAGACCGGCAGGGGAAAACATGTGAAAATGCAAGGCGACCAGGGGCGCCGTCGCCAGGGTTGCCGTCATGGTAGTGAGCAGAAGCAGGGTGACCCATTTCAGAGGCAGAGGCCAATGGTATAACTTCAAGGCCGCACTTAAGCGAGGCACCCCCAGCATGATGCCTAAAACACCGGCAAAAGAAAGCTGAAAAGAGGCTTCGTACAAAGACAGCGGGCTGACCAGCAAAAAAAGAAAAGCGACCGTCCCCAACAGATGAAGGGGGTTGGTGCGCCGTGAACTCAGACAGAACAGAGCCACGGCAACAGCCATGAGAAACGCCCGCTGGGTCGGAATAGCGCGGCCCGTCAGGAATAGATAGCCGGCGAGCAGAGGGAGAATCACCACGGGCAGCAGGCGCCTTGGGGGGGCCAGAAGCAGCAGCGTTTCCGAGCGGCAATAAAAGAAACGGCCGATGCCATAGAAAAAGGACGCGATAATCCCCAGGTGCAAACCCGAGATGGCAAAGAGATGCGACACTCCCCCGCGGGACAACAGATCACGCTGCGCGGGGAGCAGTGCGCTTTTCTCTCCAACGGCAAGAGCCTTGACAAAAGGGGACAACTCCTCTGAAACCGCCCCGTCGATGAGCCGAACCACCCTACCCCGCTGCTGTGCCAGAAAATCCGCCATGGAAAATCCTATAGATTGCTGGACCAGCACCACATCCTCAAAACGCTCCAAAGCAGCCGTCACATAAATGCCCTGGCGGGCTAGGTGTCGGGGAAAATCGAATTCACCGGGCGTCCCGAAAGAGCGAGGCCTTTTCAGTCGGGCATAGAAGCGGACGGAATCCCCCATGCGGACGGTCGGCTCGCCCTCTTCAATAAAGACGCGAACCATGCCGCGGCAGTTTACCCCGATCCGACGACGCTCGATTTGAGAAACATCAACATTGAGGGTAGAGCGGCCCAGAGAGCGGTTTTCTATGGCGGTCACCCGGCCTTGCACCGACACGGCCTCGCCGTCGGCAAAGGAGCGGACATCCTGAGAGGTAAGAGGTGGAGAAAGGTGGTGATGATATAGGGAGAAGCCAAAAAAGACGAGAGCGGCCGGCAGCAGAAAGAGCGCCGCGTCAAAACGGCGCAGAACCAGCCATACAGCCACCAGAACGGCGGCAAGAGCGGCAACGGCGGGGGAAGGTCCCCCAAAGGGAGCCAGCAGGATCCCCGCAGCCAAAAAGAACAGGGGACAGAAGGCACTGAAGCGTCCGTCTCTCATGGAGCGCCCGCCGGCATGAAAAGGGTGGAGGGATCCACAGCGTCTAGGATCTTTCGTGGCAGGAGGCGAACAGTATACGCCCCAAGATCAGAAAAAAATCACCCTTGGGCGCGAATCAGCTCTTCGGCCTTGGCCACATCCTCCTTGCAGCCGATAAAGACTGGCGCCCGATCATCTATCTGGCGTGGCTGCAGATCCAGAATCCGCTCCCGTCCGGTAGAGGCGGCCCCTCCTGCCTGCTCGATCAGGTACGACATGGGATTGAGTTCGTACAAAAGGCGAAGCTTACCGTCAGGACTTCCCTGCAGATGAGGGTACATGAACACCCCCTTCCCCTTCATGAGAATCTGGTTGATATCGGGGACGAACCCCCCGCTGTAACGCAGCTTGGCGCCATTTTCCTCCATATAACGCACGAAGCTTTCGGTGCCGGGAGTATACAGATTGCGCTGCCCCCCGGGGGAATAGATGCTGCCTTTGGGCTGCATACGGACATTTTCCCGCACCAGGGTGTACTCCATCAGCTGGTTCATGGCGAATTCATGCACGCCTCGGCCCGTGCTGTAGACGAGAGTCGTGCGGGGACCGTACAGGATATAGAGCGCAGCCACCTGATTTCTGCCCGGCTGCAGCAGTTCGCCTCCCTCATAAATCGAGACAATCGTTCCTACGGCCAGATTCACGTCGACCAGAGAAGACCCGTCCAGAGGGTCGTAGGCCACGGAATAGCGCCCATCGAAGTTCGTGGAGATGGAAATAATATCGCTGGTCTCTTCCGAGACGATATTGGCCACGACCCCGGAATGAAGCAGGCGTTTACGCAGGATGCGGTCGGAAAGGACATCCAGGGCCAGTTGATCTTCGCCATACAGATTGGAGGTTCCCGCCACGCCCAGATCGCCGGTCCGGATGGAGTTGACGATATACTTGGACGCATCGGCGATCTCGCAAATGAGTCTCGTGAGATTCCGGTCCTCTTCCTGCTCGCGCAGATAACGACGAAGATCCATCTGAAACTTGGTCTGGCCAGCCTCGCCCATCCAATTCACCTCCTGTGCCCTGAAATAAAAACATGGTTAAATTCGGTAAATCATATTAGACCAAACCCACCCAACCAGCAAGTCCGCTGTGTGAAAAAGCATTGACGTCTTGACTCAGGGTATAAAACTGATATTTTTTGAGCCATAACATCCTGATCTTACAGAGGGAGGAAACCCATGACCGACGAAAAGACCTCAAACAGCCAAAGCAACAAGACCGAAAAAATCTGGGACGCCACCAAAAAGGGGCTGCATACCGCCGCCTTCAAAGCGACCCAGATGAAGCGTGTGGTTCAAAAGCGCATTGACCTGGCCGCCATTCACAAAAAGATTTCCAGCGCCCACACAGATCTCGGTAAACAGATCGATGACTGCCGGGAAGCCGGAGAAGGTGATATTCTGGCGAACGCCGAGGTCGCAGTGATCTTTGCCCGGCTCGACCAATTAAAACAGGACGCAGCGGCGCTGGAAGAAGAAATCGAAACCATCAAGGCAGAGGAACCGGCCGAACCGGCGCCGGCACAAGACGAACCCCCTCCTCAGGCTTGAAGATCAAGCCGTCTGAACGCAAAAAAGCCCCCGCAATGGCACGGGGGCTTTTTTGCAGGCGATATCAATGATTAGCGAACATGTTTACGGGGGCGGGGAATGCTGTGCAAATGCTCGTTTTTATATTCACGATCCCTTTTTTTGAGGGCCTCTCTCTCCTCCTCCTCCATGTCATCAAGTTCTGTGGAATGTCTCTCCATGACATCCAGTTCAGCGTCCAATCGTTCGAGGTTTTTGTCGAGACCGGGGGCCTTTTTTTGGTTTTCCAACGGGGTGTTTCGCTCGGTCATGATACCTCCTTGCCACTTCTGGGCTCACTGCCCCATCAGGCCCTCTGCCCAACTGAAGCAGTCAGCACCACGAAAACTTTCGCAGCGGTTGCCGCACTATTTTAGTGTAGCGCTCAAGGCCAGGATAGCAACCGGCCCCCCCTGTCGTGAATAGACGAAACCATTTACTCCGGCCTCTTGCCGGCCTTGAGCACCTCGATCATTTCTTGATGGATGCGTCCGTTACTGGCCAGACACTCAACCCCATAAATATCGAACAGATCTCCATCGAAATCGCTGATCCTGCCACCAGCCTCGCTGACAATCAACTGTCCAGCCGCGACATCCCAGGGTTTGAGCTTCATTTCCCAGTAGCCGTCCAGGCGACCGGCACCGACGTACGCCAGGTCGAGACTGGCGCTTCCCGGCCGGCGACAGGCCTGCGCCGCCTGCTGGAAATGGACGAAATGGTCATAATTATTGACAGCGCTTTTTTTGCGGTCGTAGGGAAACCCTGTCGCAAGCAGAGAATCGCCCAGCCTGCCTGTCCGCGAGACGCTGATCTGCACGTCGTTGAGAAAAGCCCCCTTCCCCTTTTCGGCCCAAAAAAGTTCCCGGCTGAAGGGATTATAGACTACCCCCAGGGTCACTTCATTTTCCACCTCCAGAGCAATGGAAACGGCAAACCAGGGAAATCCGTGGGCGTAATTGGTGGTTCCATCCAGCGGATCGACGATCCAGCGGTAGCGGCTGCCGCTGTCGACATACTGCCCCTCTTCGGCCAGAATATCGTGCCGCGGAAAGGTTCCCCGCAGAATAGAGACAATCACGTCTTCTGAAGCCCGATCCACTTCCGTAACGAGATCCACGTCCCCCTTGTGCTCCACGGTCAAAGCGGTGCCAAATCGCTGCATAAGCACTTTGCCTGCGGACAGGGCAGCCTCGATGGCTATGTCTTTCATAAGGTCATCTCCTTCAGTGCGGCATCCCTTCCCCGGATGAACAAAGGGAGTAGATGCGGGCACAGCAAATTTATCCGTCGGCAGACAGATTTCCTTTTTCACAATACAGACGTGTTGCCCCCACAACGGCAAGGGGAATGCAGAGCAACTGCATAAGGGGGATAGCCAGCAGGCACAGTACACCCACGGCGAAGCCGAGGTGCAGGAAAGTCTGTCCGAAAATATAGCGGCGCTGCTGGGCAAAAGATAAACGTTTTCGGCTTAAGACATAGCCGAGATATTCAACCGCAAGAAAAAAGAGGGTAAAGAGGGCGGCGGCAATGGAATAAAGCAACTGTCCCATCAAAGGAACCAGGTTAAGCAGTAGCAGGACCAGCATGCCGACGACAAAAAAACTCATTTTCTTCCCTTCCACGACAATAGCGCGCCAGGCATCGCCGCCAAAGGTCTTCCAGGAAAAAGCTTCGCTTGAGCCGATGCCGGTCAGGATCTCTTCCGTGCGTTCGGACAGCAGATCATTAAAGGGAGAGGCGATCAGATTCCCCACCACGGTAAAGCAGAAAAAAACCAGCAGCGCCGTCACAATGGACGCCAGCAGCCAGGCGAAAAATGTCAAAAAAGCCCAATACCAGGCCTCCCCGCGAGGAACATACCGGGCGACGATGTCCCCGAAGAAATCCAGGCCTAAAAACACGGCGCCGGAAAATACCACCAGGTTGATGAGAAAAGGGATCACCACATATTTGAGCAGTCGCGGGTTTTTCCGTATAAAACCGAGACTTTTAAAAGGATAAAAAAAACCGATCGCAAAACGGGACATGGGATTATCTTTTAAAACATCGATCATTACTTCCTCCTTCACAGCCCAGTCAGGGGCAGAACCTCATTCTGGATGTACAAGCTTTTTTTAAATTCCACAAATAAAATAGTGTTTTACTTTTTTGCATTCCTGGGGATAATAGGGCCATGAAACCATTTTCGTCCCCCTTGTCTCCCATGAAACGATGCCTGGTGGCGGTCCTGCTGCTGGCCGTTTTATCAGATCACAGTAGCGCGGCAGAAGAAACGCCCGACATTCTCCTCGGCATGACCACCGCCCTCACCGGACCGACATCGGAGCTCGGAACCGCCATGCGGGACGGCGTTGTGGCCGGCCTCGAACGGATCAACCGGGCTGGCGGCATCAATGGACGCCAGCTCAAACTGTTCGTCCTCGACGACGGCTACGAACCTTACCGCGCGGCCGCCAACATGCGAACCCTGCTTGAAGAGAAGCAGGTTCTCGCCATCATCGGCAATGTCGGGACACCGACGGCCATCGCCTCCGTACCAATTGCCGTAGAACAAAAAACCCTTTTCTTTGCTCCCTTCACCGGAGCCGGGCTGTTGCGTCGTCATCCCCCTGAACGCTATGTCGTAAACTATCGCGCCAGTTACGAGCAGGAAATCGAAGCCATGGTCGAGGCACTCATCGAACAGGGGGGACTCGCGCCGACGGACATTGCTTTTTTCACGCAGCGCGACGGCTACGGGGACGCCGGATACGTCAGTGGCTACCGCGCCCTTAAACGACGAGGCTTGAAAAACGACCGGCAAATCCTGCATGTGCGTTATGAGCGCAACACGCTGGCCGTAGAAAACGCTCTGGCCGATATCCTGTACTACCGGCATCCCCCCAAGGCCGTCATCATGGTCGGCGCCTACGCCCCCTGCGCCAAGTTTATCCAGCTGGCCAAAGAATCGGGCCTCAAGGCCCTGTTCCTCAACGTCTCCTTTGTCGGAAGCAAGCCTTTGCAGCGTAAGCTCGGCCCCTATGCCGACAATGTCATCATCACCCAGGTCGTCCCCCCGCTTACGGGAAGCCGCCCCCCGGTCGCCGACGAATTTATCGCCGACCTGGAAAAAATTCGGTCCAAAACCGATCCCAACGATGTCAGTCTCGAAGGATATATGGCCGCACGGATTCTGGGAAAAGCCCTCCAAAAGGCGCCTTCGTCCCTGACCCGGGAGGCGGTGATCGACAGCCTGGAATCCCTGGGATCCTTCAACCTCGGTCCGGGCATCCCCTTAAAGCTCTCGCGCCAGCGACACCAGGCCAGTGACGGTGTCTGGCCAACCCGCCTGACGGCGCAGGATGTTCTTCCCTTTTCCTGGACGGAAATCGGCCCCCTGCTGAGAGAAGTGACCTCGCCATGATCATCACCCGCTGCTTTCAACGTATCTCCCTCATGATCTGGGTTCTTATTGCCATCGCCCTGCTCGTCCCAGTCATGGGCATCGTCCACCTGACGACCATTCTAGGGGACACGCAGGTACAGCGGGAGCATCTCCTTCAGGTTCAGCAGGGAGAAGTGTACCTCCTCAAAGAACTTCGCAGCAAGACGCATGCGGCCAAAGAAGAACTCAACAGCAAACTCTACCATACCCGAGCCCCCGTTACCGATGACGGGCAGGTAGCCAGCTACCTGCAACTTCTCGCAGATATCCCCCAAAGAACGCCTCACCTGGGCCAGGAAGCAATCTGGGCTCAGATCGAAGGTGCCTCCGCCCCCCTGTCTGAGCTCGCCAGGGAGGCTTCCACCTGGCGAGAGCGCTATATCCGGGTCGAAAATGACCTGATACAGGATATTTCCATGAACAGCCTGCAGGACTTCCAGCAGCGACTGGCGGCCGCTATCGAGTCGGCCGAAGGGCGCTGGCGCCTGAAGGAAGCCCGCCAGATCCGGCGCTGGCGCGAAAGCTCCGGCGCTGAAGCAGAGCGGATAGCCCGCAACATCCTGGAAAAACGGGGAGAGCTATGGTTTCCTCTGCTGAACGAACTTTCCGTCGAGCTCAACTTCCTGTCAACGCTGGTCGCCAGACTGGCCAGCGAAAAAAGCATCGACCACCTGCATGACCTCAAAGACAATCAGATCAAGCCCAGCATGGATCGCCTGGAACACAACATCCTTATCCTGGAAGAGGAAGGGATTTTCCCGGCCGGCGACACCCTCGCCCTTTTTCACGATTACAAAAACGCCATTTTCGGTCGAGGCCACCGCATCGACCACGATTATCAGACCATCGAAGCCACCGGCGGCTTTTTTCGCCTATGTCAGGATCACCTGCAGCTTCAGGCCCAGCGTCTGGCCCTGGATGACGCCATCGCCAGACACTTCGACCAAATCGAGGCCATTTATCCTCAGCTGGCCCACAAAACCAAAGAAAGGGTCGGCCGCCTGACGGAATCGATGGAAGCCGGCATCAGCCAGGCGCTCTGGCGCATGGGACGCAACGGCGCTCTGGCCATGACCGCCTTCCTGATTCTGGGCACGCTCATCCGTCTGCGCATTCGCCAGCAGGTCCGTCGACTGGAAAAAGTGACCAGGCACCACAATCTCATCCTGAACTCGGCAGGGGAAGGGATCATGGGACTTTCGCCGGATGGCAACACGACTTTTATCAACCAGGCCGGCGCCGACCTGCTCGGTTTCGAGCAGAGCGAACTGGTAGGACAAAACTATCTCAAGGTGGTCTGCCCTTCAGACGAAAAGGACACTCCACCGGAGTCCCCCTGCCTCATTCGCCAGGTCTGGGAGACGGGCGCACCGGCCCGGCAGGACAGTGCCTTGTTCTACCATAAAGAGGGCCGCGCCATCCCGGTGGAATACATCTGCACCCCTATTCTGAACGAGGAGCAGAAGGCAGAAGGGGCGGTCATCGCTTTTTCAGATATCCGGGAACGCCAGGAGGCCGAACGCGCCCTGCTGAAAAAAAAGCAACTCCTGGACCATCTGGCCCACCATGACCCTCTGACCGACCTGCCCAATCGTCGCCTCTTTCAGGACAGGCTCCTACACGCTCTCGACCGGGCTCGCCGCACAGGCAAGGAGGTCGCTCTGCTCTTTATGGACCTGGATCGGTTCAAAAAGGTCAATGATACCCTGGGACACGAAATGGGCGACAAGCTGCTGGCGGAAACCTCCGGTCGCCTGCGTCAGATCGTACGTCATTCGGATACCCTGGCCCGCCTGGGCGGCGATGAATTCGTGCTGCTGCTGGAAGATTCAGAAAACCCCAATCATGATGCCGTGGTCGCCCGCAAAATCCTCGAACAGCTGGCCCCTCCCTTCAACATCGGCTCCCATCAGCTGTATGTCACGGCCAGCATCGGCATCAGCCGCTTCCCCGCCGATGCCGTCGACGTCAAAGGGCTGACCAGTTGCGCCGATGCGGCGATGTACCACGCCAAGGCCAGGGGCAAAAACACTTTTCAGTTCTACACTCCCGAGTTGAACAGTCGCGCCGCGGAATTTCTCGAAATGGAAACCCGTCTGCGACAGGCGCTGGCCCAGGATCTCTTCACCCTCCATTATCAACCGCAGTTCGAAATTACCACCGGGGACATCGTGGGGGTCGAAGCACTCATCCGTTGGCACGATCCCGTTCTGGGCCATATCCCCCCTGACCGGTTTATTCCGCTGGCTGAGGAGTGCGGTTTGATTGTACCCCTGGGCAACTGGGTATTGCGCCAGGCCTGCGAACAGAATGTGGCCTGGCAAAGACAAGGGCTGCCCTGCCGGACCGTGGCCGTCAACATTTCAGGCATACAGTTCAGCCAGAGTGATTTTGTCGATATTGTGGACGGAGTCCTCGCTTCCACCGGCCTGGATCCGCAGTGGCTTGAACTGGAGATCACGGAAAGTGCCATCATGGAGGATTTCGGTGCCGCTATGATGACCCTCATCGACCTCAAGGTTCGGGGAGTCCAACTGGCCATCGACGATTTCGGCACCGGCTATTCGTCGCTGAGCTACCTAAAACAGTTTCCGGTGGACAAACTGAAAATCGACCGATCCTTTATCGGCGATGTGCTGCACGACGAAAACGCCTCGGCCATCACGCTGGCCATCATGGCTCTGGGCCGCGCCATGCATATGACCATCGTCGCTGAGGGCATCGAGAAGGAAGATCAGGTGAGGTTTCTGGCCGAGAACCACTGCGCCATCGGTCAGGGCTTCTTTTATGCCCGCCCGATGCCGGCGGCGGCGTGCGCAGAGTTTTTTCGAAAAGCGCAAAGCCGCGCTTGGCCCGCCGCCCTTGTGGCGACAGCACATTAAGCGTCAGACGGCCCCAAAAGGCCGCAAAAAAGGCCAGGGTTTTCGCCCTGGCCCCGTTACACCCTACCCTTTGAGGGACTGAATCTTTTTCAGGCTTTCCTGCAGAATCTCCAGCTTTTCCTCCGCCTCTTTCTGCTTGCCGCGATCCTTCTCCAGCACCTCGGGTGGCGCATTAGCGACAAACTTCTCGTTGGAGAGTTTTTTAGCAAAAAATTCCACATCCTTCTGCACCTTGGCAATCTCTTTACCGAGACGCTTTTCTTCCTCTTCAACGTTGACCAGCCCCGCCAGCGGCAGCAAAATCTCAACCTCGCCAGCCACCTGGGTGGCGGCCTGAACGGGGCGTTCGACCCTGACGCCGTAACTCAACTCGCCGACACGGGCGAGAGCGCGGATGTAGCCCTCACCAGCGGCCATAACAGCCACCGCCTCCTCGCCCTTGCAGTCGAGCACGGCGGCAATCTGCTTGGAGGGCGGGACATCCATCTCACCGCGAATGTTGCGGATAGCCTTGACGACCTCCATGATCCACTCCATCCGCCGGGCGCCTTCCTGGTTGACGGGCAGGCCTTCGCCGGTGGGATAGTCGGCCAGCATGATGGAATCAACGGGACGGCCGCCGGGTAGAGCTTGCCAGATCTCCTCCGTGATGAAAGGCATGAAAGGATGCAGCAGACGCAGGAGCTGCTCGAGCACGGTGAAGACCACCGCCCTGGCGCGAGCTTTGGCCGCCTCGTCATCGCCGTAAAGATCATCCTTGCTGAGCTCGATATACCAGTCGCAGAACTCGTGCCAGGTGAAGGCATAGAGAATGGAGGCGCCTTCGTTAAAGCGGTACTCGGCGAGGGCGCGTCCGGCATTCTGGGCCGCCTCGCTCAGACGGGTCAGGATCCACTGGTCAGCCAACGAAAGATCAAGCCGGGTCAGGTCAATGGTGGCGGGATCGAAGCCGTCGAGATTCATCAGCGCAAAACGGCTGGCATTCCACAGTTTGTTGGCGAAGTTCCGGTAACCGGCGATGCGCTCGGTGGAAAGTTTGACGTCGCGCCCCTGGGCGGCAAAAGCAGCCAGGGTGAAACGGAAGGCGTCGGTGCCGTACTCTTCGATGACGGTCAGCGGATCGATGACATTGCCCTTGCTCTTGCTCATCTTCTGCCCCTGGGCATCGCGCACAAGAGCGTGAATGTAAACGTCCTGGAAGGGAACCTGCCCCATGAACTTGATCCCCATCATCATCATGCGCGCCACCCAGAAAAAGAGGATGTCGAAACCCGTGATCAGGCAGGAGGTGGGGTAGAACTTCTGCAGAGTCTCGGTATTCTCGGGCCAGCCCATGGTGGAGAAAGGCCAAAGGGCTGAAGAGAACCAGGTATCGAGTACGTCTGTCTCCTGACGGATGTTGTCGCTGCCGCAATGAGCGCAGCTGCGGGCGTCTTCCATAGCGACGGTGATCTGGTCGCAGTCGTCGCAGAACCAGGCGGGGATACGGTGTCCCCACCAGATCTGGCGGCTGATGCACCAGTCCTGGATATTGTTCATCCACTCGAAATAGGTCTTCTCCCACTGGGGCGGCACGATGCGGGTCTGGCCCGTCTCGACGGCCTTGATCGCCTCCGCGGCCAGTGGGCCGACCTTGACGTACCACTGCTTGCTCATGTAGGGCTCGATGACCGTGCGGCAGCGGTAACACTCGCCGACGGCATTGGCGTAATCATCGATGCGCTCGAGCAGCCCCTGTTTTTCCAGGTCGGCCACTACGTTGGCGCGAGCCTCGTAGCGTTCCTGCCCGGCGTAAGGACCGCCGTTTTCATTCACTATTCCCGAGGGATCAAAAATATTGATGAATTCAAGATCATGCCGCTTGCCGAGTTCAAAGTCGTTGAAGTCATGAGCCGGGGTGATCTTGACGGCGCCGGAGCCGAATTCCTTGTCGACGTAGTCATCGGCGACGATAGGGATTTCCCGGTTCATCAACGGCAGCAGCACCTTTTTGCCGATCAGATCCTGGTAGCGCTCATCCTCGGGATTAATGGCCACGGCGGTGTCGCCGAGCATGGTCTCGGGGCGGGTGGTGGCCACGACGAGATAGCGGTCGGTGCCGAGCACCGGGTAGCGCAGGTGCCAGAGATGACCTTTTTTGTCTTCGTGCTCCACTTCAAGGTCAGAGAGCGCGGTGTGACAGCGCGGGCACCAGTTGATGAGGCGGTTGTCGCGATAGATCAGCCCTTCATCATAGAGGCGCACGAAGACGGTACGCACCGCCTTGGAGAGGCCCTCGTCCATGGTGAAGCGCTCGCGCTCCCAGTCACAGGAGGCGCCAAGGCGCTTGAGCTGATTAATGATCTGGCCGCCGGACTGCTCACGCCACTGCCAGACCCGCTCGATGAACTCCTCGCGGCCGAGGGCATGGCGGTCGCGTCCTTCGGCGGCAAGCTGCTTCTCCACCACGTTCTGGGTGGCGATACCGGCATGGTCGGTGCCGGGCATCCACAGCACTTCATGGCCGGTCATGCGCTTCCACCGCACCAGGATGTCTTGCAAGGTGTTGTTAAGGGCATGCCCCATGTGCAGAACCCCGGTAACGTTGGGGGGCGGGATGACAATGGAATAATGGGGCTTGGGGGATTTTTCGTTGGCGTGGAAGTAGCCCTTCTTCTCCCAGGCTTTATACCACTTGTCCTCAACCTCTTTCGGCTCGTACCCTTTGGGGAGCGTTGCGTCCATGAACTGGTCCTTCCATCTTCTATGTACTCAGGGTCCCAAGGGGTTCCCTGGCGTTGACAGGGGTTGCAAAAGGAAATGGGGATTCTAGCAATCCCCATTTCGTCCGTCAATATATCGCTGTGTGTGCCTTTTGCAGGAAAATTGGCTATTAAGCAGCCCCCTCCTTGATCTGGCGGATTTCCTCCTTGATCAGGCTTTCCGCCAGATCCGGCACGACCTCCCAGGCAATCTTCTCAAGAATAGTTCCAGCCAGGCGTTCGACCACTTCGGCCGCCACCCGCTCAACGATACGAGCCACTTCCGCTTCAGAAACGGCGGGCGCCGTGGCAGGGATAGGGGCGGAAGCAACGGGCATTTCCGGGGCCGGTTCTTCGAACAAGGCTTCCTCGAACAGACCCTCTTCGGCAACAGGGGCAGCCTCCTCGAAGGCAGCGGGGAGCTCTTCCGTCGAAGAAGGCCTGTCGAAAGGCACTGCCGGCGCCTCCTCAGCAGCAGTCGGCTCTTCCGAGCCCGCGTCGAGTGCGTCTTCAGGCGACTCAGAAAGAAGATCCTCATCGTCCCAGCCCGCCAGATCGGCCTCTTCCAGAATATCCTCGTCGGACAAGGCCAGGATATCTTCGGGTTCCTCCTCATCTTCGGCGGGCTCAGACACAGAAGTGGGCGCCTCGTAAGTTCCCCAGGCATCCTCTTCCGCCTCGGCACTCATCAAATCCACGCCAGCCGCGGAAGGTTCGGAGACGGGAACGGCGGTGGCCGCTTGCTCGTCTGTTTCGCCAAGCCCCTCAGGTTCATCCCCCCACAGATCATCGCTGGCTTCAGCGCTCATCAGATCTTCAGGGGCCGTTACCGGACTCGGAGATGCCTCTTCCTGCCAATCCTCGTTGTCTTCGACTTCGAAGCCGAAATCCTCCAGGGTGGCCTCTTCAACCGGGTGATCCGCCAGGGTATCGGCATTCTCTTCTTCGCCGAGGACTTCGGTTGCGGCTCCCCACATTTCTTCATCGGTCCGGCCGGTCGCGGCCTGCTGGTCCAACTCTTCGTCGTCAAAGGAAACATCGGACCAGAGATCCTCGTCAGCAGCAACCCCATCCTCCACGTCCATCTCCCCAGAGGGCTCGAAGGGAGCGGCAGGGGCCACGGCAGCAGGTTCCAGTTCCTCCCACATATCGGCCTCAACGCCCTCAGCCGGAGCGGACCCTTCCGAAGGTTGCGACGACGGCGGCGACACGTCCTCTACTTCGGGAACCTCGGCCGCGATATCATCGGAGGCGGCCAGGAGCTCTTCGACTTTCCGGATAAGAGCCTGCGATTCAAAAGGCTTGGCAATCCAGCCATCCGCGCCACAGGCACTGGCCTTATTTTCATCGAAAGGCTCGAAGGTGCCGGTCAAAAGCAGAACCGGCACGCCTTTAAGTCCCCTTTCCTGTTTAATTGCCGCGCAAAGCTCATAGCCATTTTTCCCGGGCATGAACACATCGGCGAGAACCAGGTCGGGATGACTGGTGCGGGCTTTCTCCAGGGCGGCATCACCGTTGTCAACCACGGTCAGGTCATAATCTTCGTTGGCAAAGGTAATGCTTATGACTTTCTGGATGGTAATACTGTCGTCGGCCAACAACAGTTTTTTGCTCATGCAAGCCTCCTTGGCACCCAGCGATAAAGGGAACCGGCAAAATTCCGCGGAAAAAGCCGTATGGCATCGAATCAAAACAGGTCCAGCGCCTCTAAATGGCGAACCGGATACGCCCGCCAGGGAATATCCCCAGAAAAAGGGAATTAGTCCGCCGGCGAAAGACGCAAAAACGCCATAAAATTAGCACAGAAAAATCAGGCGAGTCAAGCTTTCTTCATCGGAAATTCAAAGAGTTAAGCCCCTTACAAAATCTTCCATGGCTGGGGCAGAAAAAGCCGGTGATACAGATTGATGGCAAAACGATCGGTCATGCCCGCGATAAAATCAGCAACCGAAACCTCCAGAGAATCCTCGCAGAAGCGATCGCCTCCATGGGCAACCAGCGCCTCCTCGTCCTGCATGAAGTAAAGGAACAGTTCCCGCAGGATGCGTGAGGCCTTGATGAAATCGTCATGGACGGTTTTTACCTGATAAACGTGAACAAACAGCCATTCACGCAAGGCGTCAATGGCTTCGACGACCTTGGGCGAGAGCGAAATTTCCCCCTCATCGGCACCGAGCGAAGCCTGAATCATGTCGCAGACCATGGTATTGATTCTTTGGGAGTGACTACGACCGAGAACATCCACAATGCCGGCCGGAACCTGTTCTGATCGGATAAGGCCGGCACGAAGAGCGTCGTCAAGGTCATGATTGACGTAGGCAACAATATCCGCCAAACGCACAACCTGCCCCTCCAGAGTTTCCGCCCTTACCGCAGGGTCCTTAGCCAGAATAGCCCCCCTCCCCTTGGAGTGCTTGACGATACCGTCACGCACCTCGGCAGTCAGGTTAAGCCCGAGCCCCTCCTTCTCCAGACAATCGACTACCCGCAGACTTTGACGGACATGATGAAAACCACCCGACACCAGCTCGCTCAGCACCCTTTCGCCGGCATGGCCGAAGGGGGTGTGGCCCAGATCATGACCAAGCGCAATGGCTTCGGTCAAATCCTCATTCAAACGAAGCGCCTTTGCGACAGTACGAGCGATCTGCGCCACTTCAAGAGTATGAGTCAGCCGAGTACGATAATGATCACCTTCTGGCGCCAGAAAGACCTGGGTCTTATGTTTAAGTCGTCGGAACGATTTGCAATGAAGAATGCGGTCACGATCATGCTGAAAAGCCGTACGAACAGCGCAGGGGTCTTCTTCCTTTTCACGCTTGCCTCCACGCATGCTCAAGCAGGCCTTGGGCGACAGAGAAAGTTCTTCCTGGTGTTCGAGTTGCTCACGGATAGTCATAAAAGCCCTATAACTTTGGTGTAAACTTGTCCAGAAAAGTCCTGATAAATGGATCGCCATCTTGTCTTCTGGCGATAATAAGCTTATTTCAGACAAGAGACATTAAAAAAACAAATGGAGCCTTTAGTGCCATTTACAATTTAAAACCCTCCCAAGGCCTCCTTGTTTTCAGGGGGTATCGCTCTTTCTTTTTAAAAAAAGAACGGATTGAAACGCCCACCTGTTCCAAAAGTAACACAAAAAACTTCAGGAGAAGTGAATTTTCACAATAGTGACCATACTACAGCACTTTTTCCCCTTGATTTTATTATCGACAATTGTTCTATTATAGAACCTTGTCAATCTCTGTTATCTAAACAAACCACACATTCAAAAGGAGGAAGATAACCATGGCAACACTTCTCGAGATGGCGGCTGAAATTGTTGCGGCCCACGCATCGACCACACCCATGTCCCGTGACGAACTGGTCGCCGAACTCAGTGAAATCCACAACGCCCTGAGCGCGCTTGAAAAAGGCGAGGCCGTTGCTGCCGAAGCGGAAGCCGTCGAGGCCCCCGCTGTTTCCCGCAAGAAAGCCTTTGGCAAAGATAAGGTGACCTGCATGATCTGCGGCAAAGAGATGAAGACACTGGCCCGCCATCTTCGCACGGCTCACGACATGAAACCCAGCGAATACCGCAAGCAGTTCGACATTCCCCGCACGCAGCCCTTGGCAGCCCGTGCCTATTCGGAAAGTCGACGGCAAATGGCTGTTGACCGTGGTCTGGGCGAGAATCTCGCCAAAGCCCGCGCCGCCAAGAGTAAAGCCAAGACCAAAAAGTAACAGTCTGCGCTAAAAGGACACGCTTTACAAAAAAAGCGCCCTGGCGGGGCGCTTTTTTTGTGTTGACCAATGTCTGATTTCAGTTCAGCGTAAATGCGAGGGTGTGAATAACTGTGCCCTCTGCATCGAGCACATCCACGCGCCAATCTCCCGTCCATTCAGGGAGAAGAGCCTTAGAGGACCAGGTCCGCCAATTATTGGAGCGAACGGCCAGATCAACCCGGGCCATTTCTTCGTCTCCGCGATACCAGACATGGGTTACCTGGCTGTCAGACTCCGCACCGACAATGCGGGTAAAACAATACAACTTCCCGACATCGGCCGAATAACTGGTCAACGAATCGACGGGATTGCGGTCACTGATTTGAGAAGTGATCGCACCTTCGGCCACTTCCAGGGCAAAAGCCGAGGCAGGCAGACTCAGGCATGCCGCAAGTAGAACAAAGGCGATTACAGACAAGCGCTTCATAGATTTTTCTCCTTTACAGATCGGATGAAGTTTCCAGCATGCCCAACTATATACCATAGGCTTTTCGGGTACGCCAGCACAGGGGGTATATTTTTAGCGGCGATGGCCATTGTATGAATTTCCCCTTGACCCGGCCCAAAACCCTGCTCTAAATTGTCTTGCCGCCACCAAAAGGATACAGGATATGAAACGCGTCATCGTCGGCGACAGCCGGGAAAAGGTCCTCTCAACCCTGGAGGTTATTCTCAAACACTGGGGATACAGGGTAGTGGTATCTTCAAGCCCTGAGCAGATAGAGGCCTTGTTACTGGAGACCTCCCCTGACCTGTTATTCATGGGAGCCCACTTGCTGCAATCCGGGCCCACCAAACTGACCCAAACCGTTGGAGACAAGACGCTGGGCGAAAAATGTCCTCTCGTCGTCCTCAAAGAAAATGGCCGGCCGTTTCCTGCCAACTTTCCGTGCGAAAGCCTGGATGTTCCTATCGGGTTATTCGAACTCTACGCCATGATCCAGAAATATCTTGAAAAAACCCCGAGAAAAAATCTGAGGCTGGATCTCAAGCTCCCGGGTGTTCTCTATCGGGACGGCGCCCCTCATCTATCAGAGATCCTCAGCCTGAGCGAGCAGGGTCTGTTTATCCGAAGTGCTTTTCGACTGGCCCAAAATGAGCCGCTTCAAGTCATTTTTCCTTTGATGGGGATGAAGAAAGAACTGGAGATCGAAGGGCGGGTTTTATACAACGTCCTGCCGGCACCAGAAAACAATTACCTGCAAGGTTCTGGCGTGGAGTTCCAGCACCTGACCGACCAGGACCACCTTTGCCTGCAGCGTTTCATCGAGCGCTGCTTCCTGGGCGAAATGACGCCGAGCGAAAGGAGCCGCATGGACCTGACTGACGACCAGGTCCAAGACCTCGACCAGGATGTTTCATTGAAACTTATCAGCAGTCACTGACTGCCCCCGGCACTCCTTCCTCACAGAACGCTTTCCCCCACGGCAAAAGGCACCTGCAGCGCGGCGGCGACCGTTGCCGCCACATCAGCAAAAGAAGCGCGCACACCGAGATCCGCCCCCTTTTCCAGCCCCGGATGCCAGATAAGCAGCGGCACGTATTCACGGGAGTGATCCGTGCCGGGGGTGGTCGGGTCGCAGCCATGGTCGGCCGTGATCACCAGAAGATCCCGCGGGCCCATGGTCTGCTGGAGACGCGGCAGCCACCGATCGAATTCTTCAAGGGCACGACCGAAGCCCGTCGCCTCCAGACGGTGGCCGTAAAGCATGTCAAAGTCCACCAGATTCGTGAAGATCAGCCCTCGGTTCACCACAGACAGCGCCTCCAGGGTCTTGGCCATGCCATCAGCATTACTCTGCGAGGTCACACTGTCGGTAACCCCCTGCCCGGCAAAGATATCCCTGATTTTACCCACAGCGTATACACGCATCCCCATCTCCTTGACCCGGTCGAGGATGGTTTTCTGGGTCGGCAGGAGGGAAAAATCATGCCGTCGAGAGGTCCGGCGGAAATCGGCTGCGCACGTACCGACAAAAGGTCTGGCAATCACCCGGCCCACCCGGTAAGGGTCGAGCAGACGCCGAGCGATACGGCAGATTTCATAAAGGCGTTCCACCGGAATGACCTCTTCGTGGGCGGCGATCTGAAAGACCGAGTCGGCGCTGGTATAGACGATGGGCCTGCCCGTACGCAGATGCTCCTCTCCTAGCACTTTGAGAATTTCAGTACCACTGGCGGCGATATTGCCCAGAGGCTCCAAACCCGTCTCACGCTGGAAAGCCATCATGATTGCAGCCGGGAAGCCGTCGGGGTAGGTGGGAAAAGGCTGCGTCTGAATAATGCCGGCCAGCTCCCAGTGGCCGGTCGTGGTGTCTTTGCCGGCGGAAATCTCCCGCAGGCGGCCATACAAACCCTTGGCCTCTGCCACCGGCGACACGCCTGCTACGGAATGGATGTTTCCCAGGCCGAGGGCCTGCAGGGTCGGCAGCCGCAGGCCGCCGCAGTGCCGAGCCACATGCCCCAGGGTGTCAGCCCCCTCGTCTCCATAATCCCCGGCGTCCTCCTGGGCACCGACACCTACCCCGTCCAGGGTAATCAGCACCACCCGCTCAAATGCCGCCTTGTTCATAGATCCCTCTGACGCCGCCATTGCTCGACGATGGTTACCCCTGCGCTTGTACCGATGCGGGTAGCTCCGGCGGCAAGCATGCGATGGCAGGTTTCCCAGTCGCGTATGCCGCCGGCGGCCTTGACCCCGACCCGTCCAGCCACAGCTTCGGCCAGCAGGGCGACATCCGCGGTCGTCGCGCCACCGGGGCCGAAGCCCGTTGAGGTCTTGACATAAGCGGCGCCAGCTTCCACAACCAGGCGTGCCAACTCTCCCTTAAGGGCATCCTCCAGATAACAGCATTCCAGAATGACCTTGACCCGGGCCCCTTCGGCGGCGGCGACTACCTGACGGATATCCTGTAAAACCTGATCCCGGCGCCCCTCCAGCGCCGCCCCGACCGGAATAACCATATCGATTTCAGCGGCGCCCCTTCTCACCGCGTCCTGCGCTTCGAATGCCTTGACCAGGGAACTGGCATAACCGAGAGGAAAACCGACCACCGTGGCCACGGCGACTTCCGAGCCATAAAGGACATCCGCAGCCAGAGGGACATAGAAAGGCGGGATGCAAACCGAGGCAAAGCCGTACTCCACTGCCTCCTCGCACAGGTGGCGAACCTGGCTCGAACGAGTATCTGCTTTTAATAGGGTATGATCAATCCGGGAGGCAGGGCTCTTAAAATTCATATTCAGCCTCATCATTTAACG
The DNA here is from genome assembly GCF_024197615.1 of Desulfuromonas sp. KJ2020. Taxonomy (NCBI): domain Bacteria; kingdom Pseudomonadati; phylum Thermodesulfobacteriota; class Desulfuromonadia; order Desulfuromonadales; family Desulfuromonadaceae; genus Desulfuromonas; species Desulfuromonas sp. KJ2020. The sequence goes on along the minus strand of NZ_JAKUKE010000003.1, from coordinate 245,130 downwards.
GTAGCAAAATAGAAACGGGCCGCAATAAAAAGCGGCCCGCATCATTCAGCAGACAGCAGAAAAGACAGAAGTCCGCCCCCTCAACTGCGATAATCGGAGTTTATCTTCACATAATCGTAGGTCAAATCAGATGTGTAGTAATCGCCCGTCCCTTCACCCAGACCCAGGTCAACGGTCACGGTGAATTCCGGTTTTTTGAGCACCGCAGTCGCCTGCGCCTCGAAGTCCTGGCCAGTACTCAGCCCCTGACGAACGACGGGAACCTCATCGAACAGAATGGTCACCCGATTGGGATCGACCTCAGCGCCTGAATATCCGGCCGCAGCAATGATGCGTCCCCAGTTGGCGTCCGCCCCAAAAAAGGCGGTCTTGACCAGATTGGAGGTGGCGATGCTGCGAGCCACCGTTTTGGCGTTGGCGGCATCAAGGGCCCCTTGCACGTGAATGCGGACAACCTTGGTGGCCCCTTCGCCGTCACGGACGATCATCTTGGCCAGATCCAGCAGAATTGTCTTCAAGGCCTGCAGAAAATCGGCCCCGGCTTCCGTCCCCGCTTGAATGGGTGTATTGCCGGCCAGACCATTGGCAAGGATGAGGACCATATCGTTGGTAGACGTATCTCCGTCCACAGTGATGCTGTTGAAGGAATCGGCAACGGCCTGGCGCAGCGCCTCCTTCAGAAAAGAGGGATCCACTTCGGCGTCAGTCATCACAAAGCCGAGCATGGTTGCCATGTTGGGATGAATCATGCCGGCGCCCTTGGCGATGCCCATCAGGGTGTAATGCCCTTGCCCACAGGGAACACGCACCGAGGCCATCTTGGGGAAGGCGTCGGTAGTGCGTATGGCCTGGGCCACATCCTGGGCAGCGCCTTTATTTAATGCCACAGGGAGCGAAGGAATGGCTCTTTCGAACTTGTCCATCGGCAGCGGCACCCCGATAACACCGGTGGAAGAGACGGCGACCAGCTCTTCTTCAATACCCAGCACACTGGCACAGAGCGCGCCGCAGCGGCGGGCATCCTTGAGTCCCTGTTCTCCGGTACAGGCATTGGCGTTACCACTGTTGACGAGGACCGCCTGACAGCGTCCAAGATGGATGCGGGGTGCGGTCACCTGTAATGGAGCGGCAATCACCTTATTGGTGGTAAAAACACCGGCGGCAGTCGCCGGCACTTCGGAGAGGATGAGCGCCAGATCAGCCTTCCCTGACTTTTTGATGCCGGCCGAAGCCGCGGCGAAGCGAAACCCCTTGACCGTTTCGGATGTGGTCTCAGTCATGACAGATGCTCCCGGATCCTGACGTGATGGATGAGAAAACATGATAGCCTTGAGCCGGCGACGGATGTTCGCTTAGGCTCCGCAACATTTTTTGTACTTTTTACCGCTGCCGCAAGGACAGGGGTCGTTACGCCCGACCTTGTCCTCTTCGCGGGTCACCGGCTGCTTATCCTGGCTCTCGCCCCCCACACGATTCAGAACGATGCGCCGGCGCCGCTGTTCGGCTTCCAACTTCTCCACATCCTCTTCCTTGGCCAACTGGATACGATAGAGCTTCTGCACCACTTCATGGCGAATGCGCCCCATCATTTCCATGAAGAGGCTGTAAGCCTCCCGTTTGTATTCCTCTTTGGGATTGCGCTGTCCGTAGCCCCTCAGCCCAATCCCCTCCTTGAGGTGATCGATGGAAAGCAGATGGTCCTTCCACTGAGAATCGATGGTCTGGAGCAGCAGCACCTTCATCAGGTGCTCCATAACAGGAGGCGTAAACTCCTCCTCGCGCTGCTGCAGCCGTTCCAGAACCTGCTCCCGGAGACGCCCGGCCAGAGCATCCTGGGTCAGGTCGACCGCGGCGGTGTCACCCAAATCTGGCGGAAAATTGAACTGGTTTAGAAAGTCTTCCGCCAGGCTCTGCCAGTTCCAGTCCTCGGCACGCGTCTTCTCAGGACAGAAAGTGGCAACCATATCCTCGATGGTTTCGCCAACGATCGATTCGTAGGTCTCGCGCAGATTCTCCCCGGCCAGAACCTCCTTGCGCTGGGTGTAAATGACCTCGCGCTGTTTGTTCATGACATCGTCATATTCGATCAAGTGCTTGCGGATGTCGAAGTTGTGGCCTTCCACCTTTTTCTGGGCGTTTTCAATGGCCCGCGAGATAATGCCGTGCTCAATGGGCTCCCCTTCGGGAATCTTGAGCTTGTCCATGACGAAAGCGACACGGTGCGAACCGAAAATACGCAGAAGATCGTCTTCAAGGCTTAGATAAAAACGGCTCGCCCCGGGATCGCCCTGGCGGCCGCTGCGGCCGCGCAGCTGGTTGTCGATGCGGCGTGATTCATGACGCTCCGTGCCCAGAATATAAAGTCCGCCGGCCTCAAGTACCGCCTCTTTTTCTGCCGCGCAGAGGGCACGATATTTTTCCAGCAGAGCCATTTCCGCCGCATCGGGATCCTCAGCCGTTGCCGCTTCCCGACGGGCGAGGAGCTCGGCGTTGCCGCCGAGGATGATATCGGTGCCGCGACCGGCCATATTGGTGGCGATGGTCACCGCTCCCTTGCGGCCAGCCTGCGCCACGATCTCCGCCTCCTTCTCGTGATGTTTGGCATTGAGAACGTGATGAGGAACTCCGCGCTTGCGCAGCATTTCGGCGAGCACTTCCGATTTTTCAATGGAGATGGTACCGACAAGCACCGGCTGACCCGTTTCATGACAGCCGACCACATCGTCCACAACCGCCTTGAACTTCTCTTTTTCCGTTTTATAGATGACATCGGCGTAGTCTTTACGCAGCAGCGGACGGTTGGTCGGAATGACCACGACATCGAGTTTGTAAATCTGATGGAATTCCGCGGCTTCCGTATCGGCCGTCCCCGTCATACCGGAAAGCTTGTTGTACATGCGGAAATAGTTCTGAAAGGTAATGGTGGCCAGCGTCTGGTTTTCGCTCTCGATCTTGACCCCTTCCTTCGCCTCCACGGCCTGGTGCAGACCGTCGCTCCAGCGCCGCCCCGGCATCAGACGCCCTGTAAACTCATCGACAATCATGACCTCGCCATCCTTGACGACATAGTCGACATCCCGACGGAAGAGAGCGTGGGCCTTGAGGGCCTGGTTGACGTGGTGGAGAAGTTCGATATTGCGGGGCTCGTAGAGGTTCTCCACGCCGAGCAGCTTTTCGACCTTGGCAACCCCCTCCTCGGTCAAACTGGAAGCCTTGGCCTTTTCATCGACGGTAAAGTCGCCGGTGTACTCCTTGAGGGTCTGGCCGATCTTGCCGTCGCGGGTTTCGATGACCTCACCCTTCTTGAGCATGGGGATGATGCGATTGACGGTATAGTACAGTTCGCTGGACGCCTCACTGGGACCGGAAATGATCAGGGGCGTACGGGCTTCATCGATCAGGATGCTGTCAACCTCATCGACGATGGCAAAGTTGAGCTCGCGCTGCACATAATCGCTGAGGGCGAACTTCATGTTATCGCGCAGATAGTCGAAGCCGAATTCGTTGTTGGTGCCATAGGTGATGTCGCAGCCGTAGGCTTCCTTGCGCTGGGTATCCGTGAGGCCATGCACGATGCAGCCGACAGTCAGCCCCAGAAAACGATGGACCTGCCCCATCCACTCGGAGTCGCGGCGCGCCAGATAATCGTTGACGGTAATGACGTGAACGCCGCGCCCACTCAAGGCGTTGAGATAGGCTGGCAAGGTGGCGACCAGGGTCTTGCCCTCGCCTGTCTTCATCTCGGCGATTTTCCCTGAGTGAAGGACCATGCCTCCGATCAGTTGGACGTCAAAGTGACGCATGCCGAGCACCCGACGCGCCGCTTCACGCACAACGGCGAAAGCTTCCGGCAGCAGGTTGTCCAGGGACTCCCCCTGCTCAAGGCGTTGACGGAACTCGGCTGTTTTACCACGGAGTTCCTCGTCGGACAGAGGAGATATCGAAGGCTCCAGGGCGTTGATTTTATCTACGACAAGCCTTAACTGCTTGAGTTCACGCTCATTCTTGCTGCCAACAATCTTTCGTACCAATGAACCGATCATCAAAAGGCTCCTTAACGTTTCAGAATTTGTTCAGCGGGGCGTCGCCAGTTTTTACACCGGCAGGCCAGATCGCGCTGAGGACCTGGAATCATAGCATAGCCCCGAGAATCCTCACAAGGACTATGACGCTCCCATACTGCCGTTTCGCGCCATCCCCAAAAAACAAAACCCCGGAAATTCCGGGGTTTTGTAATGGGCGACAGGCAAATCGTCAAATATATTTTTTTGGATTGAGGGGCACGCCATTGAGGCGAACCTCATAATGCAGATGGGTACCGGTAGAAGTCCCCGTGTTGCCCACTGCCGCGATCTTGTCCCCGCGCTTGACCCTTTGACCGACCTTGACAAAGAGTTTGGAGTTGTGGCCATAGAGGGTTTTGAAACCGTAGCCGTGGTCGATAACGACCATCTTGCCGTAACCGGGAGCGGTTTCGGCCCGACTGACGATGCCGTCGGCAGTGGCGATAACCGTCGTACCGGTACTGGCCGCGATATCAAGCCCTTCGTGCATTTTGCGTTTACCCGTGAAGGGAGAATTACGCATGCCGAAATTGGAAGTCACCCAGCCTTTGACAGGCCAGCCATTGGGTTTTGCTGCCATGAGAGAGCGCTGGTCATTAAGAAAACCCTGGACCTCTTCCTGACTTTCCCGACGAAGTTCAATGGCCTCACGGATCTGGTCGATCTGCCGCTGCAATTCAGAGAATTCCGTGGCCGCATCGTCCTCCGGCGCTCCCCCCATGCCGTTGAGGGCATCGGGACGGGGACCGGACAACTGGGCCAGCACCCGAACCTTGGCGTCATTCTGGGCCAAGACCACCATTTCTTTGCGAAGATCTTCGATGTTAGCGCAAAGTCGGCCGATCTCCTGCTGCTGGGAACGGTTTTCGGTACGCAGGCGCTGCAGCTCCTGACGGTCGACGTGTGTTCTGACGTAATCGAATAGCAGCGCGCTCGTGCCCAGAAAAAGCAGGACGGAACACGTAATGGCCAGAGAAATCCAGCGTCGGGGCAGCGTGAACCGGCGCACCCGATGAGATCCTTCCGGAATGACAAGCAGTGTAAATCGTTTAGCGGACAAACGGTCCTCCTGGTTTTTTAGTATCGCACCATCCGAATGAACATGAATCCGCGACGCTCATTAATAAAAGAAGCCGCCAAGCCCTGTCAAGCTAATTGGAAATCTTCGGTTTACCTGATAAGACCTGATGACGTTTTTGGGCTCATCGGGCCGCCATTGAGCCAAGAGGTCAGAGTTCGATACTCAGGGCGATTTCATCACATTCGGGAAACTTGGCGCACTTGATACAATCACTCCAGATCTTGTGGGGCAATTCCGATTTTTCAATCAGATGAAATCCCATCTTTTCAAAAAATCCAGGCTTGTATGTCAGCGCAAAGACCCGTCTGACCCCAAGCTGGCGAGCCTCTTCCAAGCAGGCCATGACAAGCTGACGCCCGATCCCTTTCAGACCGCTGGATTCTGAAACCGCCAGAGAGCGCACTTCGGCCAGGTCCTCCCAGCAGATATTCAGCGAAACCGTTCCGACCACTTCGCCGTCTTCCTCAAAAACGTAAAAATCACGAATTGTTTCATATATTTCTGCCAAGGAACGGGACAGCATGAGACCGTCCTTGGCATAACCGATCAAAAGTTTATGGATGGACTTGGCGTCCGGTATTCTGGCTCGGCGTATCATAACGCGGTTGCTCTCCCCCTCGAAAAAAAGACCCCATAGAAAGGAAATATAAAAAGGCTCGACTCAACTCCTGGCCGAGGAGGTAATCATCTCCCGGGCATGGGCAAGGGTTTTTTCGGTCATCTGGGCTCCACCGAGCATCCGGGCCATCTCTCGGACCCGATCCTCCCCTTCCAGGGGGACCAGGGCGGTAAAAGTTCGTCCCCCCTGCTGCATCTTTTCCACCCGGTAATGCCTGTCGCCAAAAGCGGCGACCTGAGGAAGGTGGGTAATGCAAAGAACTTGCAACCCTTGTGCCACTCTTCGCAACTTTTCCCCGACCGCCGTGGCGGCCGTCCCGCCGACACCCGCATCGACTTCATCAAAGACGAGCGTAGAGACACCATTCCGCTCGGGGGCGACACTCTTCAGGGCCAGCATGATGCGGGAAAGCTCACCGCCTGAGGCGATCCAGGCCAAAGGTTTGGGCTCTTCACCAGGATTGGCGGAAATATAAAACTCCCCCCGCTCCAACCCTTTGGGGCCCGGCGCGGAAAGGGGAAAAAGGCGCATCTCGAAACGGGCCTTCTCCATGGCCAGATCTTTTAGCTCGTGCTCGAGGGCTTCACGCAACCTTTCGCCAGCCGACCGACGGGCCTCGGACAACTGCTGGCCGGCCTCATGAAGGCGCGCCCGGTTTTCGGTCAATTTTTTGTCCAACACCTCGCGGGTGGCGTCAATATCTTTGAGAACTTCGATTTCATGATCGATTTTCTCTTTATAAGCCAGAATTTCATCGACAGTTGCCCCGTATTTACGCTTGAGTCCAGCCAGCAGGGCCAAGCGTTGCTCCACCTGATCCTGACGTCCTTCCTCATAACCTCCCTGCCCGGCGTGATCACGAAGCTGAAGAGCCACGTCTTCGAGGGCATAAAATGCGTTGCGCACGGCTTCACCGAGGGCTCCCAGCCCCGAATCCACCTCGCGCAGGCCCTCCAATCGGTCAGCCAGAGCACCCAACTTTTCACAGACCGACCCGTCCATGCCATAGAGGAGTTCGTGCCCCCCGTCTGTGGCAGCAACCACCTTCTCAGCATGTTGCAGACGCAGTCTTTCGGATGCCAGACTCTCCTCTTCACCGGGCTGCAACTGGGCCCTGTCAATCTCCCGACTCTGGTAGTTCAGCAGGTCGAGACGCTGTTGCCGTTCTTTTTCGGCTTCCTCAAGCTTCTTCCGGTTATTCTCGAGTTCCTGGGTATCACGGTAAATGTCCCGGTAACGGGCCACCTCCTCCTGCAGATTGGCGTACCGATCCAGAAGGTCGAGGTGCGTATCGGCCCGCTGCAGGTTCTGGTGCTCATGCTGACCATAAATGGTCAGCAGTTCAGAAGCCACGTCCTCCAATTGGGACAACTTGGCCAGGGAGCCGTTGATATAGATCCGGTTTTTTCCTGACCGGCTCACCAACCGCTTGACGATCAGCTCTTCCCCGGCCTCAAAACCTTCAGTCTCCAGGCGCTGCACAATCCCGGGCCGACCGGAAATATTGAACATGGCCTCCACTTGGGCTTCGTCCTCTCCCGTCCGGATGACTTCCGGCCGAGCCCGATCTCCCATGAGCAAGCCGACGGCATCGATGATAATCGACTTCCCGGCGCCGGTTTCGCCTGTCAACACATTAAAGCCGGGCTGGAAAGTCACATGCAAGCGGTCGATAATCGCGAAGTTTTTGATAATGAGATCGGTCAGCATAAAGAAGCTCGCCCCCTTACGTTGTGCATAAAATGCCTTGTTCATTTAGACTGAGGTCAACGTTCCCCCCACTTCAACTTCGTACGCAAAACCTGAAAAAAGTCCTTGGAAGGACTCTTGACCAGCAGGGTACTGCTTTTGGACCGACGGACCTCGACAATGTCCCCGCCCTGCAGCGGCATGCCGACCTGTCCGTCTGCCGTGAAAACCACATCCTCGTCCTGAAACTTGACCTCAATGCGGATTATCGATTCATCAGGGACGATGATCGGACGATTGGTCAGCATGTGGGGACAGATCGGTGAGATAACGAGACAGTGCAGACCGGGAGACATGATAGGACCGCCGGCCGCCAGATTATAGGCGGTGGACCCGGTGGGCGTGGAAATAATCAGACCATCCGCCTTGAAGGTCGTCAGATAGACATCGTCGACCGAAGCCTCCATGTCGATGATGCGGGCCAGGGCGCCCTTGTTGATGACGACATCATTGAGGACCCGGAAACGCCCGACTTTCTGACCCTGGCGCAGAACGACCACATCCATCATCATGCGATCGCTGACGGTAAAATCGCCCTGAATGACCCGCTCCAGCACGGGATAAAGCTCATCCAGAGTGACTTCGGTAAGAAAGCCAAGACTCCCCAGGTTTACCCCGAGAATGGGCGTTTTCAAATCGCCGACCTGGCGGGCGACGGAGATCAGAGTGCCATCGCCGCCCAGAACCAGGATGAGGTTGACCATGGCGGGGATGCTGCGACCGGGATAGCCTTGGGCCCCCCCCATTTCGGCCGCCAGCCCTTCCTCGAAAAAGACCTCTATTCCCCGCTGCGCCAACCAGTCGCTGACCTCGCGCGCAACCTGCACCGCAGTGGGATTTTTGCGTTTAATGTAGATACCGATACGTTTCATGGTAATCCTCATGGAGGCAAAGTGGCTCAAAGCTACCACACACCCGGGGCAAAGTCCATCGCTTTCAGGAACTTAGGCTGACAGACCCTTGTGAGCCAGGACGTTCTGTGATAGCTTTTCCGAGCCGGCCACAGGCCGCAGAGAGGATGATTATGGATCTTTTTACCCACGGTTCCGAAGGCTTAAAAAGTGCCCCCCTGGCCGAACGGCTGCGCCCGCGGACACTGGATGAGATGGTAGGTCAGGATCACCTGATCGGCGAAGGGAAAATCCTGCGCAAACTCATCGAGGCCGACCAGGTCGCCTCCATCATCTTCTGGGGTCCGCCCGGCACGGGAAAAACAACGCTGGCCCAGGTCATCGCCAACACGACCCGCAGCCGCTTCGTCTTCTTTTCCGCCGTCATGCAGGGCATCAAGGATGTACGTGAAATCGTCCAGAAAGCCCGAGAAGAAAAGGCCTATCATGGGCGGAAAACCCTGCTTTTTGTCGATGAGATTCACCGTTTCAACAAGGCCCAGCAGGACGCCTTTCTCCCCCATGTAGAGAAAGGCGACATCATCCTCATCGGCGCCACCACCGAAAATCCTTCCTTTGAAGTGAATTCTGCCCTGCTTTCGCGGTCTCGGGTGTTTGTCCTGCAGCCCCTGAGTCCTGACGACATCGGCGTTCTCCTGACACGCGCCCTGCAGGATGAACGCTGGCCGGAGGGACGCGGCCGGCAGATCGCTCCGGACGCTCTCGACTTTTTGGCCGACCAGGCACAGGGGGACGCGCGAGTGGCCCTGAACACCCTTGAACTGGCGGTATCGACCGCCGCAGCCGAAAAACGGATCACCCTGCAACTGCTGCAGGAGGTTCTGCAGAAGAAGCCCCTGCTCTACGACAAGGGTGCCGAAGAGCACTACAATGTCATATCCGCCTTCATCAAGAGCCTGCGCGGCTCCGACCCTGACGGCGCCCTCTACTGGCTCGCCCGCATGATCGAGGCGGGCGAGGATCCCCTCTTCATCGTGCGGCGGCTGGTAATTTTTGCGGCCGAAGATGTCGGCAATGCCGATCCCCGCGGGCTTCAACTCGCCGTCGCCACCATGCAGGCCCTGCAGTTCGTCGGCATGCCGGAAGGACGGATCCCGCTGGCCCAGGCCGTCACCTATCTGGCCACTGCGCCCAAAAGCAATGCCTCGTACAAGGGTATCAATGAGGCGCTTGCCGAAGTACGCCAGAGCGGCGCCCTGCCTGTGCCTCTACATATCCGCAATGCCCCGACCGGCTTGATGAAAGAACTCGGCTACGGCCAGGGATATCGCTACGCCCACGATTACGAAGGGGGCTTCGCTCCGCAGCAGCATTTGCCAGACCAGCTACAGGGGCGGCAATTTTACCGTCCCCAGGACCGCGGCTACGAAAAGATGATCGGTGAAAGGATGCGCCACTGGGCGGACCTTGGCCGCCCTCCCTCGACAGAGGAGTCAAGGAAAACCGCGCAGGACGATACAGACAAGCCGCACAAGCAAGATACTGATTAAAGAAAATTGTGCAGGCTACGCAGATGGGCCATAATGGGCGGGGACTCTTCTTTCTGGAGTTCCCGCTTGTTTATGCGTAGCATTACCGCTACACAGCGTCTAAGAAAGATTTTTCTCAGGTTGCGAGCTTAAGGAACCTGCCCTCCCCTAAATTACCCCAGAGAGGCCTATGGAGAACCATCATCTTGCCGGACAGTTCCTGGATTCGATCACGGAAGAAAACTGCCGAAACAAGGGACGCGAAGTCAGCCAAAAAGCCCTGATCAATAAGCTTAACTCCATCAATTTTCATGGCGGCCATGTCTTGATCACCCTCTCGCATCGTCGCTATCCGCAAAAGATAACCCTGAAAGCCGCTCCCCAACCCTGCTTCAATGCGCAAGTTGACTTGTTGTGGCTAGAGCCTGAGGCTGTCCAGGGCAAGCTCAAGACCTACGAATTCGACCATCTGATTATTTCTGACGGCCTGAAACTTATCGTTGTCAGGCCCGACCTTGTCGGCATTTCGCCACAAGGGATGCGGATCTTGCTGCCGAAGATGGGATGCGAGGTGCGTTCGCGAAAGACACAACGTTTTCCCTGTCTTCCCCTGCAGGTCGATGTCATACAGAATAGTGCGCATTTCAAAGGAGTTCTTCAGGATTTTACCGCCTGTTCTTTCGCCGTCAAATTGAGCACAGTCGCACCACAGACCTTCAACTGGCTTAACCCCAATGAACCCGTCATGGTTGTGCTGAGCAACGACACCATTCCCCTTTTTGGCGGAGAGTGCCATATCGTCTATCAGAACTGGGAGCAAAAGACCCGCACCGTGGTTTTGCACATCCAGCGCCAGGTGACTCCCCGCTTCAAAACCAAGGAATTCAGAAGTCCGCGGCAGGAGCTGATCCCCTCCCCCAACATTCAATTCCTGCATCCGTTGACAGAAAAAAAAATCGACCTTGGTGTCATTAATCTCTCCGGCACGGGGCTGGCTGTCGAAGAAGACCTGTCGCACTCCGTGCTGCTGCCAGGGCTTATCATTCCTGAACTTCAGATGACCTTTGCAACCAGCTTCACTCTGACTTGCATGGCTCAGGTTATCTATCGACGACCTCGCAGTGATGATCCAGGGGAGACCCGTGTAATTTGCGGGCTGGCCATACTCGACATGAAAATGGAGGAACATGTCAACCTGCTTTCACTCCTGCAGCAGGTCAATGATCCACGTTCCTATCTCTGCAACAGGGTGGACCTGGATGCGCTATGGCATTTCTTTTTTGAGACGGGCTTTATCTACCCGGAAAAGTATGCCCACATTCAGGCGAAAAAAGAGAGGTTCAAGAAGACCTACGAGAAGCTCTACACAGAAAGCCCTCGAATTGCCCGTCACTTTATTTATCAGGACAAGGGGGTGATTATGGGGCACATGGCCATGCTGAGAATCTACAGTAAAACCTGGTTGATCCATCACCATGCTGCTGACCGGACACTATCACAAAGAGCAGGCCTGGTGGTTTTGGAGCAGATCGGAAGCTACATCAACGACTCCCACAATCTCCACTCGTCTCACATGAATTTCGTCATGTGCTATTTTCGGCCGGACAATAAATTTCCTCGCCGCGTCTTTGGAGGTGTGGCGAAGTACATCAACAATCCCAAAGGATGCTCAACCGATGACTTTGTCTATTTCTATATTCAGCCTGATACCACGCTAGGGCTGCGGGCGGAAGGGTCTTGTCACGTACAGCCGACGGTCGAGGAGGATCTCGTTGAACTCAGCTATTACTACGAGCATCTTTCTGGAGGACTCATGATTCCGGCTATTGACCTGGAACCTGGAATCGAAAGCGAAGATGAGCCTGATGAAGAATTCTCAAGGTTGGGGCTAAAGAGACAGCGACTGTGCTTCTCTTTAAAACGAGATGGCGAATTACAGGCGATGATTCTGATCAACCTCTCCGACGCCGGTCTGAATATGTCTGAGCTCACCAACTGCATCCAGGTAATTGTCCTTGACCAGGACAATCTCACCAGGGGCGAGTTGATGGCCGCGTTAAACAGGCTAGGCAGGCAGTATTTTGAGAGTGATAAGATTCCCGCCATTTTATATCCGGTCAAATATGCCAAAGACCAGGATATTAAATATGATAAGATTTACACCATGTGGATTTTAAATTGTCAGAATCTTGACCAATACTTCAAATTCTGCAACACTTTCCTGGCACGCATATAAAAACATCATATTGCGAAACAAGGGTAGGTGACGCTATTGTCCAAAGACGACGAAAAAGCCATCACCAACATGAGTCTTCCGCTGTATAACAGCAGAATCATTCATGCCTATCTCGCCCTTCTAAAAGACAAATACCCGCACATCGACATTGAGAAAATTCTGCGGCATGCCCACATGGACCCCTGCGAAATCGCCGACCAGGGGCACTGGTTCAGTCAGGAGCAGGTTGACCTTTTCTATGAAAAACTGGTCCAACTGACCGGTGACGAATCGATTGCCCGGGAAGCGGGGCGCTACGCGGCCTCCCCTGAGGCCTTGGGCGCCATGCGTCAGTATGTTCTCGGTCTCGTTGGACCGGCGAACGCTTTCAGCCTGATCCAGAAGACCTCGGCTCAGTTCACCCGTTCATCCCAATACACTTCCCGAGAACTTGATTCCAACCGGGTTGAAATCACAGTCACACCCAACCGTGGTGTTCAGGAAAAAAAATTCCAGTGTGAAAACCGGATGGGTTTTTTCGAAGCCATCATCATGATGTTCAATTTTCATCGACCGGGTGTCACCCACCCCGAATGTCTATTCAGGGGAGATTCCTGCTGCCGGTATATTGTTTCCTGGGAAGACACCTTGGCCTCTCTCTGGTCTAAAATCAGGCTCTGGTCAATTCCTCTGTTCTTTCTGTTGATCTTCGGGTCCCTGCTCTACGATCCCTGGCTCACCTTAACCATTACCCTCCCCACTCTGACCATCATCCTTTTTGGCCTTACCATCATCATGGATATTGCCGAAAAAAAAGAACTGCGTTCCAGCCTGAACATCCTTATGGGCTCCACCGAAAAACTGGTGGACCAGATCAACATCAACCACACCAATGCCAGCCTGACCAATGAAATAGGCCAGGCGCTCAGCCAACAGACAGATATTGACAGCATCCTGGATAAGACGATTAAGATCCTCGAGAACTATCTGGACTACCAACGTGGTATGATTTTGCTTGCCAATTCGGACCGCACCACATTGGAATACAAGGGCGGATTCGGCTACACAGAAGAGCAGGAGGCACTTCTAAAAAACACCAATTTCGACCTGACCCGGCCTGAATCTGCAGGCATTTTTATCCGATCCTTCCGCGAAAAGCAGCCCTTTCTGATCAACGACCTTAAAGAAATCAGCAAGCATCTCTCTGAGCGAAGCCTTAAATTCGCCAGTTTTCTTGGCGTAAAATCCTTTATTTGCTGCCCTATTATCAGCGAAGAAGAAACCGTAGGCATTCTGGCCGTGGACAATCTCAAGGCACCGCGACCCCTTGTACACAGCGACATGAGTCTTCTGATGGGCATCACCCCCTTTATTGGCATCAGCATGCACAACGTGAAGCTCATGAATGCTCGCGTAGAGCAATTCAAATCAACCTTGCAGGTATTAGCGGCCAGTATCGACGCGCGAGACCCCCTGACGGCAGGGCATTCGGAGAAGGTCACTGAATATGCATTGGGTATATGTGAGGAAATGGACCTTCCCCAGGACTTTACGGAAATGATCCGTGTGGCCGCCCTTTTACACGATTACGGCAAACTGGGCGTCCCCGACTCCATCCTCAAGAAGGAGGGTCGTCTTACCAACGATGAATACGAAGCCGTCAAGACACATTCCTTGAAGACACGTAATATTCTCGAACAGATAAACTTTGAAGGGATCATGGCCGAGGTACCCATCGTAGCTGGGGCCCATCATGAAAAATTTGACGGTACCGGTTATCCCGAAGGGCTTAAGGGGGAGCAGATTCCTCTAGGAGCTCGAATCCTCGCTGTCGCCGATTTTTTCGAAGCGATCACCGCCAAAAGACATTATCGGGAACCAATGCCCACAAATGTAGCCTTTGAACTGCTTCGAGAGGGGATTGGTCGCCATTTTGACGCCCGGGTTGTCATCGCTTTCATGGATTACTACACCCGGGCACACATTGTGAATTCGACTAATGAACCGGGTCGCTCCCCAGTAACCCGTAATGACCCGCGCGTTCCCATGGAGTTCCCCCTCTCCATGGAAATTTCGGGCGTTTCCTGGCGAGGATATACGGTGGACATGGGCCCGGGTGGCCTGTATGTCACCAGCAGCCAGAACGTCGAATTGGGGGAACGACTGCATCTTAGCTTCAATCTTCCCGGCCTCACGGCAACCATCCGAGCCCAAGGAAGAGTCGCCTGGCTCAACAGCACGGGCAACCGACGAAAACCTTCCTATCCTCAGGGATTCGGCATCGAATTCACGTTGATTTCTGAAACGGAGAAACGGGCTATTGCCGACCACCTTAAAACCAACCCGGCCCCTGTGTCCCCTTATTGACCCCCTTTTTTCATGGGCTTTCGCCCCCGGCAGGCAATAAGTGGGGTATAGGTGAAACGCCTCGGATCTTGAAAAAAAGTCATAAACTCTTTACGAAATTCATCATATCCGCCCGGATAGTCCGAAAAAGGATAACCTGAGTTCTGAGCTGCAACCTCAACTTTCGTGGCCCAGTTAAAAGCATCTGTACTGTCGAGTTCACCGTAGATCAGATGATGGGCCGACATTTCGACCCGAATTTCTTCATAGCCCAGATCATAAAGATAGGCATAAAGCTTTCGCCCCACGTATGGATCGAAATCGGCTGTCTGCTCCAGTGTTTTCATCACGCCACAGACCGTCTTTTCAAGGCGGGCAGGCAGACCGTAATGACTCAGGCAGTTGTAGTCAAGATCCACCAGACACATAATGCCTCCCGGCTGCAAAAGATCCGTTAATCGCTGCACGATGGCAAAACTTTCCTGACGATGATATTCCAGAAAAAATCGAGACCAGATAAAATCAAATGTTCCCAAATCCTCAAGCGGGGCATAAATATTTCGACATACAAACGTCGCCCCCAGAGAAGACTGTGTTCTTTGAGCATGGGCAATGCGCTCCGCCGAAGCATCGACCCCCATCGCGCTCCCACCGGGTTGAACCAAACTATGCAAAAATCCCGTGGTTTTTCCTGAGCCACAACCGATATCGGCGACCCGCATACCAGGGCGCAGACCTGCCCAGAGGGCCTGTTCACTCAATCGCTCTCGATCCGTTTTCTGGTCAAGCCGCTGGGCTTCCTTCTCGTGTTCCATGAGATACTTGGATTTGGACAAGTTGCTACCCTCCTTAACCTCTTTTATCATTTCAGGTCTCCGCTTTCAATTCGGCCTTCAGCCATGAGAACGTGCTCCTGAGTACATTGACATAAAGGGGAACTGCGGGGAAAATGCTTATGAAACGTTTTCTGCCAACCATGCAGAGGGAGATTAACATGCTGAGCGCCCGTGACGTTCGTTCTTTTTTCCTGGCCATCCTGACGGGAGCCCTTCTTTTCCCCCAGAGCATTTTGGCTTCCGGCTTCGGTATATTCACACAGGGCGCCAGTGCGCTCGGGCAGGCCAATGCCACCGTTGCGCACGCCGACGGACCTTCGGCTCTGTATTTCAACCCTGCCCTGCTTACAGAGTTGCCGGGAACCGGGATGGAACTGGGTACAACATTGATATATCCCCGAAGAGACTTTACCAGTGACACAACCGGCCGTGAAGATTTCACGGACAGCACCCTTTACACCCCTAGCACATTCTACCTGACCCATGCCCTTAACGACCGATTCAGCGCCGGCATTGGCCTGCTTAATCCATTCGGACTGGGCACAGAGTGGAATACCGATTGGGAAGGTCGCTATCTGGCCACCCGTTCGGAAATTGTCACCTATATGTTTAATCCTGCAGTGGGCTACCGCCCGAACTCCTGGCTAAGTATTGGCGCGGGTCTGAATCTGCTCTACCTTGACGCCACGCTGGAAAAGCAGGTTAAACTAGCCTTTGTTGGACTTAGCGACGGCCAGCAAAAATTCACCGGGGACGGAACAGGAGTGGGATTCAATCTGGGCATTCTTCTTAAACTGAATCCGAAAATACAGTTTGGGGCAGGCTATCGAAGTTCCATAAAGGTTGACATCGATGGTCGCGTCAACTTCACTCTTCCTGACCCGAGCCTGGCAGCCATATTACCGGATACGACAGCACAAACGGATATTAACTTGCCCCAGCAACTTGTAGCAGGACTGGCCTTTTTCCCCACCGACAATATCACCCTGGAGACGGGCATCCGTTGGGAAGACTGGTCTTCTTACGATGAACTGCACATTTCCTTTGCTCAACCGGTCAACGGCTCAGATTTCTCCATTTATCCCAAAAACTGGCAGGCCACCTGGGCCTGGAACCTGGGCGGAAAATATCGCCTGAATGAAAGGGTCTTTCTGCTGGCTGGATATCTTTACGGCGAAGATGCCATAGGCAATGCCACGTTTGAGCCGTCCGTCCCCGATTCAGACTCCCAACTGTTCTGCCTCGGCGCAACCCTGAACTTCGACAGACTGACCATTTCGCTCAGTTACGGTTACCAACTCCTGGAGGACCGGAGCAAGAACAACAGCTATCTGCCCGATGTCAATCCGGCTGTCGCCGACTCTGCCGACTACGCCAGGGGACGCTATGAGTCCCAACTTCACCTGCTTGGGGTAAGTGCAGGGTACCGCTTTTGACTGGAGACATGACAACTCTGCGCAAAAAATGTACGCGCTGACGGTCAAAACCACGACAATAAACACCCACCATGGCGCCTTGATCGATCGCCCCAAGGAAACCACTCTAGAACCAGACACCATCGAGAAGGTGTCCACAGGCATCACAGCGACCCCGATCCAGGTGGCTGGCGTCGACACGGTATCCCACCCGTGAAATAATCTTTTTCTTACATCCCGGACAGAAGGTGTTTTCGCCCCCCTCGCCGGGCACATTGCCTTCATAGACATATTTCAACCCCGCCTCGAGCCCTATCTGCCTGGCGCGCCGCAGGGTTTCCACGGGTGTGCGCGGCACATCCAGCATCTTGTAGGTTGGATAAAAAGCGGTCACATGCCAGGGAACCTGGGCGCCAAGTTCGTTGCAAACAAAGCCGGCCAGGGCCCGCAACTCTTCATCGCTATCGTTGTGGCCTGGGATCAGCAGGGTGGTAACTTCCAACCAGATGCCCAGCCGCCGGTAGTCCCGCAGGGTATCCAGCACTCCCTGCAGACGGGCTCCCGCCACTTCCCGGTAGAAATCCTCCGTAAAACCCTTGAGGTCGATATTGGCTGCATCGAGATAGGGGGCAATCTGTTCCAGGGCAGCGGTCCCTGTATAACCATTGCTGACGAACACATTGCCGAGACCGGCTTCCTTGGCCAGCACGGCGGTGTCATAGGCATATTCGTAGAAGATGGTCGGTTCAGTATAGGTGTAGGAAATACTCCGGCATCCCGCCGCCAGGGCCCGCTGGACAAGATCGGCTGGGGACACTTTCTCACCCGGTACCGGCCCCCTGGAAGCACCCCACTGGGAGATGTCGTAATTCTGGCAATGCCGGCAGTGAAAATTGCAGCCGACCGTGGCGATAGAATAGCTGGTGGATCCTGGGAGGTAATGAAAGAGAGGTTTTTTCTCGATGTGGTCGACGTTCTCGGCAATCAGTTTTTCATAAACAAGCGAGTAGAGAATGCCGTCGCGATTTTCTCGCACCCCGCAAAGGCCTCTTTTGCCAGCGGCAATCAGGCAATGGTGGCGGCACAGGGTGCAAAGGGTTTTATCGCTATCTTTTTTTTCCCAGAAGGCAGCTTCGCGCATGAATCCCTCCCTGAAGTTTTCATCCCCTGCAGGAAGTATAGCAGACGCGAAAAACAACGGCGCTGGCAGGCCCTCAGAACTTGAAGCGCCTCATGCTGACGTTGAGCAGCAGCCCGGTCCCGATCATGGTTGTCACCATACTGGTGCCCCCGTAGGAAAAAAGGGGCAGCGGGACGCCGACGACGGGGAGCAGGCCGATGACCATCCCCAGATTCACCACCATATGCCAGAACAGCATGGCCACCACGCCCAAGGCCAAAAACATGCCGAACTTATCGGCGGCACGCCGGGCGATATAGAGTCCCCAGATAATTATGAGCAGATAGAACGCCAACAGGCCCAGGCTGCCGACAAAGCCCCATTCTTCGGCAAAGACGGAAAAAGCGAAGTCCGTGTGCCGTTCCGGTAGAAAGGCGAGTTGGGACTGTGTCCCCTTCATAAAACCTTTACCCCAGAACCCGCCACTGCCCACAGCGATCTTGGACTGGATAATGTGATAGCCGGAGCCCAGGGGATCTCGTTCGGGATTGAGAAAAGTATAGACCCGCTCCCGTTGATAGTCATGCAGCAAAAACCACCCCCCAAAGGCTCCCAAAAATCCCAGCACGGTCAACCCGATAAAAGTGAGCCGCTGTATACCGGCAAAGAGGGCAACGGTCAGGCCAATAAAAACGACCATCATCGACGTGCCGAGGTCGGGCTGCTTCATGATCAGCAAAACCGGTAGCGCCAGCAGGGAAAAAGGCGGGAGCAATTCTCTGAAGTTATGGCCAAACGCATGCCCTTTGCGGCTGAAGTGGCAGGCGAGGGTGATGATGATGACGATTTTCATGACCTCGCTCGGCTGCAGATTGAAAAGCCCGAGGTCGAGCCAGCGTGTGGCCCCCATGGAGGTTTTGCCGAACAAAAGGACACCGATCAGCAACAGGACATTGGCCCCATAGAAAAAAAAACCCATATATTCGAGGTGACGATAATCGAAGATACAAACGGTCAGAGCGATGACAATCCCCAAAGAAAACCAGTACATCTGCTTGATGTAGACGGGCGTTCCCCCAGGGGACCAGGAGGCGGTGGCGCTGTACAGGTTTATCATGCCAATGGCGGCCACCAGGCAGACCAGGGCCAGAAAAAACCAGTCGAAGTGCGTCAGCAGACGGCGGTCAAACATAGTATTCAGTCTCCCGCATAGGGTACATTTTCGGGCTGGGGACCAACTTCAACCCCGAAATAGCTGGCAATCATTTCCATGGCGATAGGAGCGGCAACGGTGCTGCCATGCCGGCCATGTTCAACGACGACGGCAACGGCAATTTCAGGCGCCTCGGCCGGCGCATAGGCCACAAAAAGGGCGTGGTCCCGAAAACGGTACGGAATCCGCTCTTCATCCTCCTCCCTGTCATCATCGTCTTTGAGACGGACAACCTGAGCGGTTCCCGTCTTCCCGGCCACCTTCACCCCTTCAAGCCTGCGAGACCAGGCCGTGCCTCCCGGTTCGTTCACCGCCGCCACCAGCCCGGTGTGCACCGCCATCAGGTCTTTTTGGGAAAAAGGGGTCGATTTGAGAATTTCGGGAGAATGGTCCTCCAGCACATTGCCGACAAGATCGACAACCTTCTTGACCACCTGCGGGCGATACACGGTACCGCCATTGGCCATGGTCGCCGTCATGACCGCGAGCTGCAGGGGCGTTGTCAAAACATAGCCCTGTCCGATGGAGGCGATGACGGTTTCACCGTCATACCAGGGAGCGCCGAATCGCCGGCGCTTCCAATCCCTTGTCGGTATCAGGCCGGCCTTCTCCCCTTCGAGGTCAATGCCAAGAGGACTACCCAGCCCCAGATCCATGGCCGTCTCGGAAAGCCGATCGATACCGAGGTCCTGCGCGACCTGGTAAAACCAGACATCACAGCTTTCCTTCAGTGCCTTTTTAAGGTTCGTTTTACCGTGCCCTCTCCTCTTCCAGCAGCGGAATTCCCTGTCGCCTACCTCGAGTTTTCCGGTGCAGTCAACCGAGGTCGACGCGGTGATCAGCCCCGACTTCAGAGCCGCCAGGGCGGACACAATCTTGAAGGTCGAACCGGGGGGATACTGTCCGGTTATTGCCTTGTTCTGAAGCGGATGGCGGGGATCCTTGAGAAGGGCGATCCACTCTTCGGAGCTTATGCCCTGGGCGAAAGCCTCCGGGTTGAAGGAGGGGCGACTGACCAGAGCCAAAACCTCACCGGAATGAACATCCAGCATAACGGCCGCACCGGCATGATCTTCAAAAGCCGCTTCGGCGGCCAATTGCAGATCCCGCTTGATCGTCAGATAGACCCGGTTTCCCGGAAAGGGATCCCGGGTCTGAAGACTGCGAAGAAGCTGGCCTCGGACGTCGACCTCAAGTCGTTGCTGCCCCTCATGGCCGCGCAAAGAGCCTTCCAGACGTTTTTCAATCCCACTTTTACCGACAAATTCACCGGACCGGTATCCGGCAAAGTCCTTGCTGCGTAATTGCTGTTCGGTGATTTCCCCCAGATAGCCGAACAGATGAGCGCCGATTTCCTGGTAAGGATAGGTACGATTAGGGCGAACGACGGTGAGCAGACCAGGAAGATCAGAAGCATTTTCCTGAATGACTTCCATGCGGTCCCGCCCAATGTCTTCCGCTAAAGGCAAGGGCCGGTAGGCAGGCAGGCGTCTGCCCTGCTGATAGCGTTCGCGAAGCGTGGCCACATCTTCACCCAGGTAAACAGCGAGGGTTTCCAGCAGAAGATCAACATCTTCTACATCCTGGCGCAGTACAGCGACTCCGAAAGCCGGTCGGTTATCAACCAAAAGGAGACCGTCACGATCATAGATGGCGCCCCGCGGCGCTTCGACCGGGATATAACGTAAACGGTTTTTTTCCGAAAGTTCGAGATAGGAATCGGCACTGATCACCTGCAGATACCACAGGCGCATCAGCAGCAGCAGAAATACAGCGGCTGCCGCGAGAGAAATGATCACGAAACGTTTTTTCAGGCCGGGAGTTTCCGACCAACCGGCATTGAGCCCCATAGCAACTATCTCAGCTTCTGTAGCCCGGGGATGCTCTCACGGGGAAAAAAGCGTTTTTGAATCCACAACACGCCACTGAGCAGCAGCCAGGTAGCGACAAAATTGAGGATAGCCTGGGGCAGCAGGCGCCACAGGATCAGACTGCCGACAGGCCCGGCGTGAGCGAAAAACTTCAGGGAAAAGACCAGCAGGCCCCCTTCGATAAAGGTGCCGGCGAAGACCATGAGCAAAAGGAGTAGAGAGTTTTCGGTATTGAAGCGATCGACCGTTCCGCGGACAAGAAGGAAGATAACCAGCAGAACAAAACCGTGCAGGCCCAGATAATGTCCGGCAAAGACATCAAAGAGGCATCCCAGAGTAAAAGTCAGCAGACTGCCGCGAATATAGTTTTCCAGCAGGCCGACATAGACGACCAGGATCAGGAGCAGGTCGGGCTCCAGGTTAAAAGGAAGGAGAACAGGCAACAACGAGGTCTGTAATAGGATAAAGAGGTAGCCGATCAAAAAATAAACGTAAACGGCGCGGCTCATGCGTCTTCCTTCAACAGAATCAGCACCTCTTCGAGTTGGTCGAAATCGACGAAGGGGGCGATCTCCACTTCCTGAAACATGCGGTAGCCTTCGCGAGCCACCTGGGTCACCGTGCCAAGGACAATCCCCTTGGGGAATAACCCGCCCATACCGGAACTGATGATGCGATCGCCGATGACGACATCCTGATCGCGCAGGGCATACTCAAAGGAGAGGCTGTCACCCCGGCCACGAGCGACGCCGCGGGTACGGCTGCGCTGCACGAGGGCGGCGACGGCCGATGAGGGGTCGGTGACAAGCAGCACCCGGGCGTACCCGGGAGCGACCGCGATAATCCTCCCAACGGCGCCTTCGGGGACCACGACAGCGAGCCCCTCGGTGACGCCGTCGGCAGAGCCTCGGTCGATGACCACCGTACGGAACCAGCCGGAGGCATCCTCCCCGATGACGCGGGCGGGAAGAGCTGGCAGCTGAATATCCTCGCGAAAATTCAGAAGGGTGCGAAGCCGTTCGTTGCTCAGACGAACTTCCTCAAGCTGGTCGAGAGCCGCTTTAAGACGCCGGTTCTCCTGCAGCAACTCACGATTTTCTTCCTCGGTTCTCACCAGCCAGAGATAACGGCTCCACGTATCGGCAACGGTGGTTACCAAGCCATCCATGCCCTGCTGCAAAGGTCCGGTAAAAACCAGAACCATCTTTTCGAACAGAGTAGTGCGCTCCTGGGTGCGCAGATGAGTTGAGTAAAAGAGCAGCGCCGAAAGAACAAAGGCGCAAAGGAGGAGAAGGGTCCTGTATTTTTTAAACAGATCCAGCATGGAAGTCCGGACTTATGACAGGAAAGAAAAGGAGGGCATGCAGCCCTCCTTGACGACGGGAAATCGGGCGAGACCACCACAGGGGCTCACCCCTGCCTTAATAGGAAATGGCCACACGCTTGAGCAGGTCGAGCTCATCGAGCACCTTGCCCGAACCGAGCACAACACAGGAAAGGGGGTCATCAGCGATGACCACAGGCAATCCGGTCTCTTCACGCAACAGAACATCGAGATTTTTCAGCATAGCGCCACCACCGGCCAGCACAATCCCCTTGTCGACGATGTCGGCTGCCAGTTCCGGCGGCGTTCTTTCCAGAGTGATGCGCACCGCCTCGACGATAGCGTTGATCGGCTCGGAAAGGGCCTCCCTGATTTCGTTGGAATCAATCTCGAGAGTCTTTGGAATACCACTGACAAGGTCGCGTCCTTTGACCTCCATGCTGCGCACCTGGTCGTCCGGGTAGGCACTGCCGATCTCGATTTTGATCTGCTCCGCCGTGCGCTCCCCGATCAACAGATTATATTTGCGCTTCATATATTGCACGATGGCTTCATCGAGCTTGTCGCCGCCGACTCGCACACTCTTGGCATAGACGATACCCGCCAGCGAGATGACGGCCACCTCCGTAGTTCCGCCACCGATGTCGACAATCATATTGCCCGAGGCCTCGGTGATGGGCAATCCGGCCCCAATGGCGGCCGCCATGGGTTCTTCGATCAGATAGACCTCGCGAGCGCCGGCAGATTCGGCGGATTCCTTGACGGCCCGCTTCTCCACCTGGGTGATGCCCGAAGGGACACAGATGACAATGCGGGGGCGAACCAGAGTTTTGCGATTATGGACCTTCTGAATGAAATACCGCAGCATCTCCTCGGTAATATCGAAATCGGCAATGACGCCGTCTTTCATGGGACGAATGGCTACGATGGAGCCCGGAGTTCTCCCCAGCATCTTCTTTGCTTCCATGCCCACAGCAAGCACTTTGCGCTGCCCCATGCTATCCTTCTGCACCGCCACGACCGACGGTTCGCTGACAACGATCCCCTTCCCCTTGAGGTAGACCAGGGTATTGGCTGTTCCCAGATCGATGGCGAGGTCATTGGAAAAAATGCCCAGAATGGCATCAAAGAGGTTGAACATGTTTCGGATGTCTCCTTTCGCCCACATGAGGGGAGGCCCCTCCCCTTACTTAAAATGCCGCTTACACTACCAAAAGCACAAGGTTTTTTCAAGCCAATAAACCGAAAAAGTTATTGCATTTCCACCCCTGATTGTCTAACATGCGCCCTGTTCCTTAGACCTCATTAAACCGCCTGAAGGAGAGGTTCGTCAATGCTTGATTTGATTCGCAAAAAACAGAAATCCACCATCGTTAAACTCGTTTTCTGGGCCATTATTGCCACGTTCGTAGGAACTATTTTCCTCGTCTGGGGCAAAGGGGACGACGGCCGCGACGAGACCCCAGCAGTCGCCATCTCGGTCAACGGCACGGACATCAGCTACAACGAATACCAGAACGCCTACAACGATCTCTATCAGCTTTACCAGAACATCTATCGCGATCAGTTTACGCCAGCCCTGGAGAAACAGCTCGGCATCAGGAAGCAGGTCGTCGAGTCCCTGATCGATGAGACCCTCCTGTTACAGGAAGCTAAAAAGCTCAAAATCAGCGTGAGTCAAAAGGAACTGGTCGACTCTATTGCCACCATCCCCGCTTTTCAGGACAATGGCGTCTTCAACAAAGAACGCTACCTGCAGGTTCTGTCCTATCAGCGCCTCTCGCCTGAAGATTTTGAAGCCCTGCAGAAACAGCAATTGCTCATCGCCAAGGCTCAGGCAAAAATCCAGGAAGGCGTCAGCGTCTCCGATGACGACATCGAGCAGGAGTACAGGGATCAGAACGAAAAAGTCAATCTTGTCTTTGCCAAATCTCCCCCAGCCCTATTTGAACACAAAGTCAAGGTCGACTCTGAAGATCTGGAATCTTTCTTTAACGAAAACCGCGAAGAATTTCGCCTCCCCGAGACGGTCGCCCTGCAGTATCTGCAGTTTGACCCCAGCCGGTACACAGACAAAGTCACCTTTTCTGACGAAGATCTCGAAAAATACTACCGGCGGCACCTGGACCTCTTTGAAATCAACGAACAGGCGAAAATTTCGCATATCCTGATCAAAGCGGCGGCGGGGACCGCGTCTGAATTACTGGAAAAGAAACGACAACTGGCCCAGA
The DNA here is from genome assembly GCF_024197615.1 of Desulfuromonas sp. KJ2020. Taxonomy (NCBI): domain Bacteria; kingdom Pseudomonadati; phylum Thermodesulfobacteriota; class Desulfuromonadia; order Desulfuromonadales; family Desulfuromonadaceae; genus Desulfuromonas; species Desulfuromonas sp. KJ2020. The sequence goes on along the minus strand of NZ_JAKUKE010000003.1, from coordinate 220,666 downwards.
AAATACTGGACGAGATTCGTGCCGGAAAGGACTTCTCCTCCTTGGCCCGCAAACATTCCGATGACGTCGCTACCGCGGCCAATGGCGGAGCGATGGGCTACATCACCCGCGATCAGGCCGGCAGGGAATTCGTCGAAGCAGCATTCGCCCTTAAACCCGGCGACCTCAGCGAGGTCGTACAAACCTCCGAAGGTTTTCACATCATTCGCAGCGAGGGCTATATTGAGGCGGGCATCAAACCTTTCGCCGATGTTCTGGAGGAAATCAAAGCCGGTCTAAAAGTGGAAAAATCCCAGCAGATGGCCATGGAAGCAGCTATGGATGCCTACAACATCAACCGCAAGAGTGGGGATCTGGCTGCAGCAGCGGCCGCCAACGACCTCGAGTTGCATGAAACCGGCTTCTTTTCTCGCCAGGAGGCCATTGACGGTCTCGGCATGGTCCCTGAAATTTCGGGCGTAGCCTTCACCCTTGAAGCGAAAGAACTCGCCCGCCCTGTCGTTCTCCCGGGCCAAATCATTCTCTATGGAGTTAAGGAAAAGCGCCCCTCCCGCCTGCCGGAGTTGACCGAAGTGCAACGGCAGGTTGAGATGGCCTTTCGTCAGGAGAAAAGTCGCGAATTGGCCCAAGAGGCTGCCCTGAAAGTCCTGAAAGGCATCGAGTCTGGCAAATCGTTGTCATCCCAGGCGGCACAGCAAGGACTTCCCGTCGAAGAGACCGGCTCTTTCACCCGGTCCTACGGGTCCTTCGTCCCCCGGATCGGCGACCTCAACGAATTGGCGCAGGTCGCCTTCTCTCTCTCCAAGGAGAACCCGGCGGCGCCCGAAGTCTACACCACCAACGGACAATACCTGGTCGCCGCCCTGAAAAACCGCCAGGAAGCCGATATGGCTACCCTGACTCCCGCCATACGAGACACCCTCAGAGAAACCCTGCTGGCGCGGAAACAAGAGCAGAAACTGGTGGAAACCCTTAAAAGCCTGCGGGAGCAATCGGAGATTACCATCGCTCCCACGATTCTTAGCGCCCTTAAAGATTAAAGAGGAGTAAGGCCATGACGCCGGTCTTAATGCAAGCCAACTGCCCTGATCTCAATTTGGTCAACCGCGGCAAGGTCCGTGATATCTTTGACCTTGGTGAACATCTTTTAATTGTCACCAGCGACCGCATCTCCGCCTTTGACGTAATCATGAACGAAGGGATCCCCAACAAGGGGTTCGTACTAACCCAGATTTCCAAATTCTGGTTCGACCAGATGCAGGACATCATCCCCAATCATGTTATCTCCACGGATGTAGCGGATTTCCCTTCGGAAACCCACAAATATCGTGACCAGCTCGAAGGACGCAGCATGCTGGTCAAAAAGGCCAAGCCCCTGCCTGTAGAGTGTATTGTGCGCGGCTACATTTCCGGGTCAGGCTGGAAGGAATACCAGAAGCAGGGAAGCATCTGCGGCATTCCCCTGCCGGCAGGACTGGTAGAAAGCCAACAGCTGCCCACCCCTATCTTTACCCCCTCCACCAAAGCTGAGCTTGGCGAACATGACGAAAACATCGCCTTCGACAAGGTCGTAGAGCTCTGCGGCCTTGAAATGGCCGAAGCGGTCCGCAAGGCCACCTTGGCCATTTACGAAAAAGCTCGCAACATTGCCGATGGCAAGGGCATCATCATCGCCGATACCAAATTCGAATTTGGACTCTACGAGGGAGAACTGATCTGGATTGATGAAGCGCTCTCGCCTGATTCCTCCCGCTTCTGGCCCAAGGACCAGTATCAGCCGGGTGGCGCCCAACCCAGCTTCGACAAACAGTTTCTGAGGGACTATCTGGAAACCCTCGACTGGGGCAAAAAGGCGCCAGCCCCCAGCCTGCCCGAAGAGATCGTTCGCAAAACCGGGGAAAAATACATGGAAGCACTCACCCGACTGACCGGTATTTCCCTGTAAGGCGATACACTGACGCTACTCAAAAGCCGGGGTTTTCCTCCGGCTTTTTTGTTTAACACTTTTCATAGCCGTTTCTCCAACCTCAACCGACCACATCACTCTTTTCGGAGGCACTCCATGCTCGAGAAGCTGTTTCAGTTGCACCAGCACGGCACCAATGTCCGCACAGAAATCACTGCCGGCGTCACTACTTTTCTCACCGGGGCCTATATCATTTTCGTGCACCCCTCCATGCTGGCTCAAGCTGGCATGGACAAAGGAGCACTGACTACCGTAACCTGCCTGGCCGCCGCACTGGCCACTCTCCTTGTGGCTTTGTGGGCCAACGCCCCCCTTATGATGGCTCCCGGAATGGGCCTCAACGCTTTTTTCACCTACGCCCTCGTCCTGGGACAAGGCGTTCCCTGGCAAACAGCTCTGGGTGTCGTCTTTCTCTCCGGCGTCTTTTTTCTTATTCTCACCTGGCTGGGTGTACGGGAGCGTATCGTTCACGCCATTCCCCTTTCGCTACGCCTGGCCACCTCGGTTGGCATCGGCCTGTTTATTGCGTTCATCGGCATGCAGAATCTCGGGCTGATTGTCAAAAGCGAAGCCGTCCTGGTGCAACTGGGCACATTCACACCCATGGCCGTTCTTGGACTCATCGGCCTCCTGCTTGCGATTATTTTGGAAGTCCGGCGCGTTCGTGGCTCCATCCTGCTAGCGATTCTCATCACGGCCGGCATAGGCATGGTGCTGAAAATATCCCCGTTGCCCAGCGCCCTGATGGCCATCCCCCCCTCTCCTGCTCCCCTCGCCTTTCAACTGGACATACTGGCCGCTCTCAAAATTTCCATGTGGGCCAGCATTTTTTCTTTCATGTTTGTCGACCTCTTTGACAGCCTGGGAACCATGCTGGCCGTCTGTCGCGAGGCCGGCATGGCGGACAAGGATGGCAATATCCCCGGACTGCCAAAGATGCTCACAGCGGACGCCATGGCGACCATTGGGGGCGCCCTGCTGGGAACCAGCACGACCACGACCTATGTTGAGTCGGCCAGCGGGGTCTCCGATGGCGGGCGCACCGGCCTCACCAGCGTTGTCACCGCCCTTCTTTTTCTTTTGGCCCTGTTTTTTACCCCGATCATCGCGGCCGTTCCCGCCTATGCTACGGCACCCGCCTTGATCTTGGTGGGGATATTCATGATGCGCGGGATCGGACAGGTCGATTTTTATCAGTTTGAGGAAGGGGCTCCGGCATTTCTGACCTTCAGCCTCATGCCACTGACCTACTCCATCGCGACGGGACTGGCCTTCGGACTTATTTCCTATGTTCTTATCAAACTTTGCCTGGGCAAAATTCGCCAGTGTGATCCGTTCTTGATAGGGGCCGCTATCTTTTCTCTGGTCAGCCTGACCCTCTAGGGGAACCGAATCGCAAGGCGAAGATGCACCTATGGAAAATATCTTTAAAAAACCTGTTGACAGTCATCGATCCGTTTTGATATAAAGTGCTCCGTCAACAAGGGGCTATAGCTCAGCTGGGAGAGCSCWWRAATGGCATTCAAGAGGTCAGCGGTTCGATCCCGCTTAGCTCCACCAAAAATCAAAGGGTTAGCGGTTTTCCGCTAACCCTTTTTGCTTCGGCACTGTACACCACTGTACACACCTAAATCGGCCACACAAACACAGGCAGCTCGGCCAGCAGTTCTTCCTCTGTAGGTACAGGTCGAGTCCCGGCCAGCACATCCGCCATCACCTGATAGCAGGTCGCCCAGACGTTATCCCGCCATTCTACCCCCGCCTGACCTTCTGACTGGAATTTAGTGTTTAATGACGTGGCGTAGGTGCACAGGCTCATCATGTTGTCGTAATTGCGCTCTTTGGCAGTCGTGTCAAGGTGGCGCTGGACTGCTTCTGTGAGCTGTTGCAGGATAGCCTCCTGCGCTTCCCGCGCTTTTTGCTCAGCCGTTTTTACTTGCGACCAGTCGATCATTCGGCCACCTCCTGGTTTTGCGGGAGAGCGATAGGCCCGTCGGTCAGCACCTCGACGGGATGAGGAAAAGCCTGCTCTTGTGTTGGGTTCGGTCCATGAGGAAGGAGCAGGGTTAATTCAAGCTCGCCGTTCGTGCGGGAGATATCCCCCACAATAAATTCGCAATCGACTGCCGCCGCAGACAAGGTTGCGCCTTCCGGCAATTGGCTGAAATCGTAGCCGCCGCCGTTGATTGTAAGAATATCGCCCGTCCGGCTTACGTTTAAAGCATCGTCTCTGCGTTGTGGTGATAGATTTATTTTCATTTTTTTACTCCTCAAAACCAGCGACCCACAATAGCCCAATCCCCTGCCTCTCCGGCATTACCAGTTGCGCCGCCCGATTGCAAATACATTGGATACAATGTAAATCCTGCGCTGGTTTTCCCCGAGTAAGACACGCCAAAAAAATTGGTCCCATCTCCATAACCATGCGCTGGCATAATACGATATCCGGAGTCGATAGCCGCCGCCGGAAGCGTGATTGACCGTGGCGATGATGAGGCAGGGTATCCTCCCCAACAAATCAGCGTTCCATCAGCAAATTTGACATACTCACCATTAGCATTGCTGCCCCTTTCAATGATTGCCCCGGTTGGCACACCGCCCGACTGTGAGACTGTGCCGAGGATATCAGCCACGGCAGCACTCCCCAGGTTGGCCTCCTGCGCATAACCGGGATGCGGGTCGGCGGCGCCTTCGTGGGCCGTAATCTTCGCTGCTGCCTCGGTGCTGGTCTCATATTGCGGGTGCGGGTCGGCGGCGGCTTCGTGCGCGTCAATTTCACCCTGTGCCGTATCGGCGGCAGTGCGCAGGTTTTTAAGGTTTTGGTCAAACTCGCTGGCGTTTAACGGGGATCCTTTGGTTTCGACCAGGGTTAATTCAGTGGCCATGAGTTATGCCTCCCTTTTGATTTTGTCTATTTCGGCCTTCAGCCTGGTATTTTCTTCGGTGAGCTTTTGTTTTTCGGAGGCAAGGCTATCAATGATGGCGTTTTTTTCAAAGGACATGGCCAGAAGTTCGTTTTCTCTTGCGGTGGTGGTTTGGATGTTCAATTGTCCTCTCCTTTAGGTTAGTTGCTTCCACACTCCAGCGCCTCGATAGTACAGGTGCCCGTTTCCGGCGGCGAAAAGGGTGCCATCGGATGCCGAGTGCGTCGGTGCGACAGTTCCCACCGGATTTATCTGCAACGGCACCTTTGTGTCCGAAACTCGCAGAGCCGGCCAGCCATCACTGCCACCGGATACGCTTAGCCCACCATAGGAAGTCGGGGCCGTTATTTTCACCATACTGCTGCCAACTGAAAACGCTCCAAAAGCCGGGCCGATCTTGACCTCGCCACCGGAGCCATCGTAATAGATGCCGCCTGTGCTTTGGTCTATAGCCATAAATGTCGTGCCTGGAACGATTGCCGTGCCAACAGGCAAAGCCGTATTACCTACGACGGATACCCCGGTCAACGTAGTCGCTGTTTTCCCGGTGTAGGTCACAGAGATATTCGTGAACTCAAAATTCCTCGACAGAGCCTTGGCCGTCCCGGATGCGGGCAGGTCGGTTGTATCGAATACATGCAGAGTCGAGGCTGTGCCATCGTAGGCCACTGTAACGGATGTCCCCTTGGTGATCATCGATGAGGAAGCCACTAGGCCAGCCCTCAGCTCTCCAGCCGCGACCTTTTCAGCCTGAAGGCTCTCTATTTTTGCCGAGGTGATCACCGCGTCGCCTATATTGGCGGCGTCTGTGATCAGCAGGTTGGTTCCGACGGTGCGAGCCGTGAGAGTCCCATCGAGCACCAGGTTGCCGTTTATTCCTACTGATCCAGAGCCGTTGATCTGCCCCACGGTAAAAACCTGCTGAATGTCGGCAGGCAGGTTCGGATTGACGATCTTGAACTTGTCGGCCACCACGGCAAACTCACTGCCGCCGGTATCGTCCAGCATGAGGCCGATCCCGGCCACGTGGCCGTTTATGTTGAGCTTAAGAGTCTGCTGGGCCAACAGGCCGGCGGTGATGGCAGTCCAATATGTAGCGTTGCCAACAGCCGTTCCGGCAGGAACACTCTTGAGGGCGCGATAATAACCGCCTCCATTTGAAACGATTGTCCCTGAGCTATATGCGGTTCCCCCATCCCATGCAGGAGCATTGGTGGTGTCGTATACTGCCAGGCGGTTTTCAGCTGAAGCGATACGAAGATCCCCGTTGCTGTCGAGCTGGTCAGCCTGATAAGCCGAAGTAGTCAGCCGGCTGGTTATTGAAGCCCAGTTTCCACTAACTCCGGCGGCGATCTCAATTTCCGCATTGCGCATGCGAAACTCGATCACACCTACGTCAGAGAGTTGCTGGATAACTATTCCCGGCTCGACAACATCAGGCTCCAAAGGGAACATTCCGGTGATCGGCGTGATGAGTTCCTGCACCAGGTGATCTTCGGCCACCTTGCCGGCCAGCGCCTCCACACCGTTGACCGCGGGGAAAAGGGGGCTTTCGGTGCCGTCACCATCGACCAGTTTTATCCAGTAAAAATAGGTGACGTTGGGTTCGACGTGGTGAAAGTATTCGTTGGTGGTACTCTCACCGGCAAGAGTTGCCGTCTGCGGATCGTCTGTGGTCGAGGTGTAGACAGCGACCCTGTCGCCTTCTTCCAGCATTAGGCCCGGGAAGGTGAGATGGACGCCATCAATGCGCGAGCCAGGGACGATGTCGGCAGGCAGCTCTGGCGGCACGCGCAGGCTCATGACCTTGGTGTGCTCGGCATCGGATACGGACAACGACATGGGTCCGCGCAGTCCGGTGACATTAAGGCTGACGGAGTCGGCATCGAGCACGGTGAGGGTGCCGGCCGATGCCGCCCAGGAGTAGGGTGGCGTGCCGCCTGCGGCCGTGTAGACATTCCCGGCGCCGTAAGGGGTGGCGCTTCCGGAGATGACGATGGGGTTCACCCATGTGCCCTGCCCTGGGGTTCCTCCGGCAGCCAGGTCAAAGAGATCGAACTCGATGGTCCCTTTTTTCGGATCATCTCGGCGGGAGATCACCAGCATGCGTTGGCCGTTCGAGAATCCGGGCCAGTTGGCCTCTTCGGCCGGTATCCTCAGGTTCTCGACGGTTACGATCTGCCCAGGCAAAACGTTGGCATAGCGAGGGGGGCAAGTAGCCGACGTGCGCCGGTGCGGATTGGCGAACCAACCGTCCATGCGCAGAGCCAGGGACTCAACAGCTGAAGCGGTGGCGTTCCATTTTTCTTCCCAGGTTTTTTCGCCGCCGCCTACCTGGCCGGTTTCTTCGTCCGTCAGCCCCCAGTCGCTTTCAGCCTGGCTGTTGACCATCCAGTAAGCCCTGGCATAGTCGCTCGTTCCGCTGGGGTCCTCATTCAAGGGCGAGTAGTAGACATACTGCCGGGTGTAGAGGTCTTTCTGCCCGCCATCGATGCCCCCGAAATCGCACCATTCGGCATCCAGGGTATCAACGGGCGCGGCGCTCTCGTCGTAAAGCAACGGGGTCAATCTGCCATCAGGCATGGGCACCAGGAACACCCCGGCAATGGTCTGCAGTTCGTTAAGAACGTCTTCGGCCTTTTCAGGCTCGCGATATTTCCCGTCTGCGTCTTGACCGCCCAGGATCCTGCGGACACTCCATTCCGACCCGCTGCGGTGCGTATCTCGAATCGACAAAAAGGCCTGCCTGTCCAGAAGCCGGTCAGGAATGCCGATAACGTCCATCGCCTGCAGCAGAACGTCCATCACGTTGCCGTTGAACGGGACCGGAGAGGTGATTTTGTTGCCCTCTGAATCCGTCACCTCAGCCGGGATACGGCGCTTTGCGAAGCGACTCATGACGTCGCGCAGTTTGACGGTGACCTTTCGGCCCTTGGTAGCGTAGTCGTGCCAGAATCCGGTGAACACGGGCTCAAAATCAGACTCGGCAAGGCCTACGTACCCCCTGCGGATCGTGACGAATTTGTTTTTAACGAACCCCGTGGCGAGCAAGTCGGATACCGCCCTGTTCCATTTCAGGTCGACCGAAACTTCCCCCGTGGTGGAGAGCTTCAGGAATTCGATCTGGCTCGATCGGGAGGAAACCCTCTCCAGTACGGGGAGAGCCCCGGCAACAGGCAGATCCGCGTGGGTACTCAAATGCAAAAACTGACTGTCGCCTCCGGAGAGGGAAATGCGGGATATCTCCGTCACGTCCCCCGTGCTTGTCATGTCCGCGGTGACATCGTAATAACGATACGGCGCCAAAGAGGCGCCATCGTAAACAGACCCCAGCGAGGTCCACGTCACGTCGTCATTGCTGCCGCGAGCCGAATACGCCACCGAGGCTCTTGCCGGCACGATATCGTCAATGTTCAACCGGGTCGGTACGGTCGGTACCACGCCCAGGTCGATCGAGCGGGTTTGTATCTTGGAGGTTGGGGTTGAGTAGACCACCACGGGGTCGGATGCCCATTTTGAACTGAACACCGTCGATAGGCCCGGCACTTGCTGCACCCACGTTTGCAGTCTTGGCGTCACCCCTGCCGGGATCATTTCGGAGAGAACGAATCGGAAAACTACATCGACGTACACCTTGTTTCCGTAGCTCCATGTTCCCTGCCCAGTGTACTTCTGATCTGAGGTTGCGTAGTTATACAGGGTGGAGTCGTTCAGACAGACAATGTAAAAATACGGGTCCATCGACATGGACGTAGTCCAGCAGGAGATCTCCACCGTGCCGCGAACCTCTACTAGGTAGTGGTCTGTTGCAGGCGCGAAGATAGCCATATTTGGCCAGTCGGGCTTCAAGGACGACTGGATTATCTGCTGAGAGAGAACCTTGCTCGGCACGGAATCGATATCCACCCGGGTAAGCAGCTTTGAGTCCGCCCAGTCGACGCGGGTCTCGAGGGACTGCTTGATCGAGGACACAGACTCCACCGATGCCAGGATAACCGGCTCGCGGTTCCCTGATTTTGCGGCGTCGAGATACGCTTCGCTCGGCATCAGGCCCCCCGGGTGGTCATGGTGATCGTACCGACGTCATACATCCCATGTTTGATCGGGGCCACAAACTTTTTGGGCGGCCACCCAAAAAACACTTTGGGTTCGTCAACGTCTGGAACAAAGAAAAACGGCGACATGGTCGCGACGCAGGCATTTTTCCATGCTTCGAACAAGGTAAATTCGAAATCCGACACCTGGCCGAAAGCCAAATTCAGTGAAATCATGGCCCGTTCTACCTCAGAACCCAAAAACAGCCCCCTTTGGCTGATCAGGAATTCCCCTTCGACATCCAGATCCTCGGGGTTCCAGCTGCCATCGTCCATATAGGGCAAGAGGGCCAGCTTCGAAGCGCACAGCCATGCCACCCGTAAATTGCTTGGATAGAATCCGCTTTTGAAGGTCAACCGGATAGAAGGCTTTACGGCGGCGGCAAACGAAACGGCGGCGGCGTTGGCGGTGGCTTCAAGGGTCACTCCGGAAGCAAGGGGGACGATATCGGAGACAAACCCGTCCGCCGAGGCCTCGACATCAACCAGACACCCATCCAGAGCGTTGCCGACGATCCCCAGGCAGTCGCAGGTGCGATCCTCGCCGAAATCGATGGTGATCGCCTTGTCGCCAGCCTGATCAGCCGGGCGCAAAAAGGTATCCTCAGTGGCAAGCAGTACATCGGCAACAGAAGAAGCGGCCGACCAGCCCGGAGCCGTCACGACCGCCGAGGGGAGATAGGAGCAATACAGGAATGCAGGCTGGCTCATGTCAGACTCCTACGCGTACTCAATCCGCACGTTGCGGGTACCTGCCTCATTAAGCATGGGCACAAGGGTTGTCTCGACTAGTCGCTCGTCGACAATGCCGTGGATCTCGCTCTTCAAAGAGATAGTGATCTCCTGCTGGGGTACGGTGGGCTGAGTGACAACCGGCGAGTTGGGAGTGCCCCCGCCATACCCTGGGCTGTCAGATCCCGAGAAAGAGGTGACCATGCTCGCCAGGTTTGTTGCGGCGATGCCTGCAGCCGAGAACATCCCCATCTTGAATGCAGCGATGGACATGGGTATTGTCGCCGGGGGGCCCGGCGGGTTGGCCAAGGCCAGGGCTTTAGCCTGGTAGGCTGCAGCAACAGCTGATGCTATCCCGAATATCTTTTGAGCCGCAAAAATGGCCTTGTTCTTGTTACCGGTGAGAATTGCCAAAGCATCGAGCATTGAACCTGTCAAACCGAGCTTTGCCTGAAACATATTCTGGTCGATCGTGAAGCGCTGCTGGGCGGCCCACTCTTCCTGCGCGTTAATCATTTCAAGGCCACGCATATTGGCCTCGGCTCTACCTTCAGCCTGCTGCAGCCACATATCCTGCATCAGATTGCCGGCCTCGATATCCTGGGCAATCATCCAATCGCGCTGCTCGAAGTAGGCTGTCTTAGCCCTCTCCTGAGCTTCGGCATCAAGCCCCACACGCTTGAGCCACATGTCGGGGTCCGTGGCATTCCCGGCGGCTATACCCAACGCAACCGTGTTGGGGTTTGGGGTACCTGATGCCGCCCCATCTTCCCCTGTGAAGACACTGTGCTGTGCGGCCGCTTTCAGCCGGGCCACATCCCCCAGGGAAAGCTTGTAATACTCAAGAGCCTGGAGGGCCTGCTGCAGCTCTGCCTCTTCGGCCTGAGACCACCATATATTCCCTTGTTTGTGCGCCTTGAGTTCTTTGACGTGGTTTTCAAGTTGGGCCAACTCAGTCCCTTTAGAGGCTATTCTTTCCAACAATTCTTTCGAACCCTCAGGTCCTGCTGTTAAAAATTCCCAGAAGGTTATCTGGTCATCTTTGTAGGCCTTGAGGATTTTGAGCGAGTTGGAAAAGTTCTCAAGGGAATGGGTCAGCCCGATGATCCCATCGGTAGCCAGGTCGATAGCCCCGGTGTCACCAAGGGCCACCATGAATTCGTCCCATCCGGCGCTGAGGTTTGAGAGGGCCGTGCCGATATTGTCGAGCTGGCTGCTCATGCCGGTGGCGAACTGGTTGTTGCCTATGCCCTGCAGGTAGCTGGTAATTTCTTGAGAGTTGTTGCGGACGGTCGTGGTTATACCCTGGAAGGTGAGTTTGACCTGGTCGCCTTCTTTGTTGGCCTTGATGCCGAACTCTTTGAGCCGCTCGAATTCGCCGACCGAGGCATCGGCCACAGCCTCGATCATCTGATTGAGATCCTTGCCCATGGCCGAAGCCGTGTTGCCGTAAGAGCGCAACGCCGCCTCAGACGCATCGAGCCCCAGGGACTTCATCTTGACGAAGGCGTTAATGACCTCTTCGAGCCGGTAGGGGGTCTCTTTGGCAAAATCGGTCAACCACGACATGGCCACGCTCGCATCCCGAGAGGATCCCGTCACCGTGGTGAGCATGTCGTCAAGCTTCTGAAACTTATCCGCGGTTGTGACCATCTCACGGGCAAGAGCCGCCAACCCGATAGAGCCGAGGGAAACACCCGCGAAAGCGGCCGCTCTCGAGATCCCCGTCAACCCGGTCTGAACCGTAGTGAACGGCCGTTCGGTCTGATTCTTCGCCGTGAGTATTGTTCTGACTTCGCGAACTTCCAGGCTCATTTACTCTTCCTCCCGCCGTGCGGTGAAGATGGGGGCTGCTTGATCTTCCAGGCCCGGTAAGCGCCTCTCTCGGCCCTGACGATCCGGACCGCATCACGAAACCATTCCGGCTGGTCGAAGATCGTGCCTAGCTGACCACCCGGGCCAGAGTACGGCATGTGAAGCAGGTCGGTGCTTTCTGCGCTGGTGCAGTCATTGATCAGCGCCAGAATCTGCCAAGTCTTTGAAGTAATCGTACTGATCGGGCAGGCCATGAACTTTGTCGGCGCCCAGGGTATTTTCAACGCCGGCCTTCTTCCGGTCGGTATGCTGTCCCACTCCTGCTTCCCTTCAAGGATCTCTTCGGAACAGCCGGCACGGTTGTGGCAGTTACGGATAATGCGGTTTTTCTCTTTGCACTCATTGCAATCGAATTCACCGGAGTGATCGCCCAGCCAAAGACTGAACCTCACTCCGGCAACGAGTTTTTTCTTTCGGCCAGCGATAATGCCTGGGTGCTGTAAACGGCTGCGCAAACCCATCTCACCATTTCAGGGGGGCCATTTTTGTAAAACTCGTCAAAGTCGGTTACCGGCTTCCCGCCGATCACCAGGTTGCGGATAAAGGTGACCTTTTCCTTGATCTTCTCGTACGTTTTTTTGTCTGCGGCCTCGCGGGACATGCCGCGGGCCTCCTCGAGAAGCTTGTCGTTCTCAGGTACGGTGATAACCCGGAGGCCGAACACAACGGGATCTTTATCTTTATCGTTGCCGCATACTGCCGGAACGCACTCGAAAACATGATCAGGGGCGTGAAATTCCATAATTTCTCTCCAGGGTGTTAAGAATGAGGGGCGCCCTTAAGCGCCCCTCTCGAATCAGGCGGCGTTTTTATTGATGGTCATGATGGCCACGGGGTACCCGACGGATGAATCAAGAAGGCTCCGCAGCTTGTACGTGTTCTTGGGGGTCTTGCCTTCATTGTTGCGCTCCATGGGATCAGGAACAGCGTGCATCAACGGCAAATCGATGATCATCTGGTAGTTCTGGTTGGTGGACCCGGCCAGCTGCCCGTTGTCCAGCACGATCAGAAGGCTATTTGTATTCGGGCCGGTGTAGGTCTTCTTGTACTCGGCTGCACTCGAGAACCCGCTGTCTGGGTCTTCATAGTCGAGCGTGAAGCCAAGCTCCGCCACAAATTGGGCTGTCCGCTCGGTCTTGCTCGGGCCACGAACTCCGTTGCCGACCTCCTTATCCTCGATCCCGGGAGTAATGGTCAGGTTGAAGTTGTCGGGGTAAAAAGGCAGCATCGCCCCAGGAGCGATGTCGGTGAAATCGGGGGCCACGCCAGTGCGGGCGATGCCGGCACCGATGTAAAAGCGGGCCTCGGCGAAGAAAAAAGGCAGCGCCGAAGGGAACGCGACACCGGGAATGGCAGCCTGGTCAGCATCACCCACCCAGGGACCGGCGCCACCCAGTGCCAGCTCCATGGTGATCTCCCCGCCAGGCTCACCGTTCAGGGTGAGAGACTTGGGGCGACCGCCGCCATGATACTGGCTCATGGTTGTGCCGCCCTCGTCGGTATTGGGGATGATCCCGATAGCGCTATTTCCCAGGGGATTCCCGGCGCCGTAGGCGGCACGCAAAGGCCGGAACAAACCCTTGAACGCCGTCGTGTCGACGGCCGTTCTTGCCCCCTTGAAGCCGAAAACATGCTTGAGCATCAGATCAAGCTCCGCACCGGAATAGACATACCCGGACACCGGGTGCTCCCAGTTGCTCGAAAGTCTGCGCACCGAAGCATCGCCCAGGGCGGTATCCTGCCCCCTGAATTCTTTTCTGGATTCGTCGGTGACATTGAATTTGGGTTGCAGATTCCCGGTCACGGGATAAAAGAGATATCCGCTCCCGGGATCAGCTCCCCTGTTGCTCTCTTCAACCAAGGCCAAATACTGTTCAGACATAATCAAACCTCCGCGGGGAAAAGGTTATTTACTCTCTTTCGGGACGGGCTTTTTGACCTTCTCAGCCAGCCCGCGCTTGATAAACGCGTTTGCGTCGGCCTCGGAAACTTCTTTCTCGTTGCTGACACGGCACTCCCCATAAACGGGGGAATCGAAATCACTGAGAATCTTTACCAGCATCTAAACCTCCCACAGCGGCGTTGAATACGTGATCTGCCAGGACAAGTCAGCACCGGCCAGGGTGCGGGTTTCTCTCTCGACCGCCAAAGAGTCGGCAACGAGCGCCGCCCAAAGGGCCAGCCCTCCGAGCCTAGGGTCTGTCCCGATCGCCTTGACCACATCGCCGATCATGGCTCGGACAGTCCCAGGCGAAGTGGAACTTCTCACCAGGATGGTCATTTCTATCTGCAGAGAATGCCTATGGCGGCCTGCCTCGGGGGCCTCTTTAGGGCACTCCGTATCCCGGTAGATCAATACGAAAGGTTCACTCTCAGCCAAGGGAGCCGAGCGCCAGGCTGAAACCTTTTTCCCGATATCGGTGCTGTACCCGTTGGCCATGGTGATGGATTTAAGCCTGGCATCCAAGGCGTCTACGATCTGCTGGCGTTTGGTCACATGTCACCTCAAAATTTCTTGCTGAGCAATCCAGATAGGATCGGTTGCTTTTGTTCTCCAGCTTCTATCCGCTGCATTTGCCCGCGGTGCCAGCTGGCCACACCAAGGATTGCCCCGGGAATTCCGAACAAAAAGGTCAGCTCACCGACCAGCGAGGGGATCACCGTGAGCAGTTCATGGTCTTTTGTGCTGAGGGCGTAGCCGGTCAGGGCAAGGATGCCCACCACGGCGATAGCAAAAGCGACCGCCGAGACAAACCCCCAAAAAGGCCTCCAGGCTCCCGCCCACCGATGCCCCAAACCCGCCTCGGTACGCATGGTGGCGTTGACGGACTCAAGCTCCTGGCCCTCGATTTCATGGTGTCTAACGCCAGCCTCCAGGTTGGCCTTAATAATTTCAGCCTCGAGTTGCTTGAGCTGAACGAGCGCTTCGGGGGATGCCGCTGCCAGGGCCTTGGCAACTTCTTCCGGAGACGACTCTGCAGAGAGCCCAAGGCTGTGAGCTACTTGGGCACCGATAGATGCACCGGTAGGCCCGCCAAGGGCTCCACCCAAAACTTTAAGGCCGATGCTTCCGGCCGTTTTTGCAACATCTCTCCACTCCATCATTCACTCCGTTGGACAGTCAGTTTTTCCACAGGTGATGGCGCCCCTTCCTGCGGCTGAGCACTTGCGGTCACTTCGCCTGCTGTAGCAACAGACATTCTGGTCGCACAGTGGCACGGATATAGACACGGGTCGCTGCACCGGACCCCGTAAGCCTTGAACACCGGTTCGCACGGATGATCCATCGCTTACTCCTTTGCCCATTCCCAAACCCTGGTGAGCCATCCCCTGAAAAACACGCGCTGCGAGGAGTTGTTGAGGATGATCTGGTGATAGTGCTCAAACTGCATGCCGTTCAGCGCCTTGAGCATGGGCACGTAGGTGAGCTTGCGGTTCAGGGCGTTGACGGCTTCCAGCGTTTTCGGCCCGATCTTGCCGTCTTCGACCAGGTTGACATCACCAAGCAGGTTGGCTACGTGCTGAAGCCAGCGGGCGGCCCTTGTCGTTCCGACATTGACGGCCGTGTCGAAGAGCTCACAGGCGATCGAGGTGGCTTCGATGCCGTCAAGAGAGAGCTGGTCCCAATAATTCACCCGGTAGAACTGAGCCACCAGGCCAGCCAGCTCCGGATCACCCTGCAGCTCTTTGCGCTTGTCGGCCGGGTAGCTGTCAAGAATCGCCCAACCTTCCCACTCGGGGTGGTTGCGACGCGAGATGCCCCGAAAGGTTTCACCACCCAGGTCGGATGGATGATTCGAGTACCCGCCTTCGCGGTTGAGCGTGTGATTCAATGCTTGGGTGAAAGCACTCATATCAAGGCCTCGTTACCAACCAGACAACCAGTCCGACAATGACGCCGCCCACACAGCCACCGGCAGCAGTCAACAAGATGAATCCAACCTTTGACATGGCCTTGCCTGGTGCCAGTTCAAGGCCGCGAACCCTACCGAAGAGCTCGTTGATATCCTGTTCGTTTCGCTTCTGATCCTCGTGCAGGTGCCGGATATCGGCCAGGGCTTCGCTTATTTTCAGCAACACCTTGTTGGTGGCCTCAAGCGCCGCCTTGAAACCTTCGATGGCCCTGTCGTGGCCCTTGGTGCGCTCGTCGATCGCAGATATTTTGCCGGCGCTTGAACAAGGATCTGCCATTTGTCACTCCGTGGGCTGTCGTCTGAGGGGCGCAGCCCCGGGGGTTAGATCAAATCTTCTTCGTTCAAGATCAGCACGGTCATGCCCTTGCCGTCTTTGCGCTCAGGCTCGATGCCCACCACGTAGAGAATGCCGTCAGGGGTGATCACCTGCGAGCCGTGCACCACACCCAGGGCGGTGATGTCGCTCGACTTGACCGTGACTTTGGGGCTGTAGCTCTCGACCCCTTCGCTGCCGATCGAGACGCGCTCAAAGGCGCTCTCGTAGATGCCTTTGGTCTGTTGCCCTGCCAGGATGATGTCTTCACCCAGGGCGTCGAGCATGGCGTCAAGATCGGTTTCTCTGAAAAAGTCCATGGTCGCGTCGTCTCTCGTTGGCTTTTTCGAGCGGCTGAAAGTTCAGCCGCTCGAAAAAGCCCCGGGGCGGCTTCTGCTGGATGCCGGCAGGAGAGAGGTTGCCGGACCGCCCCGGGAATCGGAAAAGGAGGAGGATGTTAAGCCGCTGTTTCGGGGTCGTCTCCGGAGCCAGGGTCAGAGCCACCCTCGGTAACCTCACCGGTTACCGGATCTGCATCTTCACCCTCGCCGCCTTCGCCCGTTTCGGCCCGCTTTTTCTTCTCTTCTTCTTCGAGCTTTTTCAGGTCGGCCAGGTCGACCATGAGCGACTTGCTCACAGCACCGTCATAGCCGAACTCTTCACCGTTTTTGAATTGAACGGGCTGGTTGACCATGTACAGGCCTTTTTTCAGATCAGAGAGGGCGTGCGCTCTCGGCGCTGCCTGCTCTTTTTTGAGTTGAAGAACGCCACCTGGGTTGACGGTGACCACTCTTCCGATAACGCGATATCGCTTCATATCTACCTCCGGACGGGGAGGTTCCCCTCCCCGTCGGTCACAGGTTGGCATCAGACAAACGTGGTCAGTGCGGCGTGCTGCCAATAACCGTAGTCAAGGCCACGGATGGCTTTGATGCCGTAGAGGTGTTTATCTTCTTTGAACTCGGTCTCGGAGCCTTCAGCGATCGCCGAAACTTCAAGGGGAACTTCTTCCTGGCGGATGAAGGGCTTCACGTTGCCGTCGGCCCGGAAGGTGGCGAACTTGGTCGTCCATTGCAGTCTGGGGTTGGTCACCAGCTGGAAGTTGAACCCGCCAAGCGCCGTGGCGATGGTGCCCGTGCGCATGCCGTTGCTGTCGGTGATGATCGGGTTTTTCAAAGCGGCAGCCGCGGCGCTCATAAACGGAACCGGCACCATGACGACGAAATCCATGGCGGTCTCGTTGATCGGCTCGCCCTGGTCGTCTTTGAAACCGAACAACGCTTCGACCGACTTCAGGATGGCCGCTTCCATTTCCACCGCGGTCGGTGCTGTGGTGGTTGCGGCATCATAGGTCAGGTCGTTGCTCTGGGCTCCGCTGTCGCCTTCGGAGTGGTCGGTGTCGAAGAAATACTGTCCGTCGTAGCAGACAGTGGATTCCCCGGCGATGATGGCGGCTGCCATGAGCTTGGCCCAGTGGGCGTTGGCACGGTCGGCCTGCTCGGCGATGCGCACCATGAGCTGAGCGGTTTTGTCACGGCGCAGCTCGTCAACAAGAACTTCGAGGGTCGACTCGTACTTCTTGTTTTTGACGATGAAGCCGTTTTCGCGCAGCCCTTTGGCCTGGCGGCCGCCGATCCACTCACGCATGCCAGGCGCCTGTCCGAGCCACTTGTACTCTTCCTGAGCCTGGTCGGACTGGAAGGGAACAGTGCCGATACGGTTGACGTAACCCATCCCCTCGTTCTGCTCGAGGCGGGCAAAGAATTCGCCGATGATGGCGCGGCTCGAAAGTCCTTGAGCTCCCATATCTGAAAATCTCCTCTAGTAAATGGTTGGTTATCAGGCCTGAAGAGCCGCTTTTGCCAGGGCCGCGTCGAACTCGACGATAGCCACACCGGTGGAAACCCAGCGCGACACATAGCCGATGAGGCTGTTGCTGGTGGCAGTCAGGGTGAAGGTGTTGTCGTCGCTGGCGTAGACCGCCGGGCGATCGTTTGCCGTGATGGCCAGGCCAGAGATGGCCAGCTGCACACGGCCGCGAGTTTTGACCCGTACGCGCTCATCTCCGGCACTTCCAGAAGAGTTGTCGGCCTGCCGCTCGGCAAATCCGAGAAACGGGTCGGCCGCAACCAGCGGACGGGCATAGCCGCTGCCGTTTTCACCGACAGCCGCACCTTCGTAGATGATGTCGGAGGCGATGACGGGATATTCCTCGATCTCGCCGAGCTGGTAGCCGCGGGGGGTATCTTGAGCAAGGGTTGCCATATCGTTATTCTCCTTCGTTCAAATTGGTTGCGTTACTTTTTGCCCAGGATGCGGGCGCGGCCGGTCTCGGAGTTTTTCCGATAGGCCAGATAAGACTCGAACCGGTTGCCGAATTCGGCCCGCAGATTCGAATCTTTGTCCCACTCGGCCTGGGCACGGTCTTCGATCGGGGCCGAAGGGTCGACACCGGATCCGTTGCCAGGCTCGGCTGCCGGAACGGCAGGGGATGCGCCAGATTCGATAGCCTTCAGGGCAGCAACCCGTGCCCCCTTCTCGGCAGAAACGATAGCCGATGCGGCCTGGTCTCCGGTGGTCTTGCCGTCGAATTTGAGCGAGGCAATCAGGGCTTCATGCCCGGGGATGAGCTGCTCTTCAACGGACTGAATGCGGGCACGCTCCTGCTCGGCCCCTTCGGTGCGTGCGGTTACGATCTGCGCCTGCAGATCGGTTGCGGAGATCATCCCCTCGGTGGCTTCGGCGACCAGGGCCGCGACCAGGTCGGGGTGATCCGCTCTCAGCTGTTCGAGAGTCATGATCTTTGTTCCTTTCTCTGCGGCCCTGGCAACACCGGCTGGGGCCTTGGGTTGATTGATACGTGCGATAAGTTCTTCAAGGGTGGAAACACCGTCCACCAGCCCGGCATCAATGGCCTGCCGGCCTACAAAAACGCGACCGTCAGCCATGCGTGACAGAACATCTTCAACACTGACATTGCGGTTTTGCGCCACATCGTTGACAAAGGCCGAATACAGGTAATCGGTCTTGCTCTGGATGTCAGCCAGACCTTCAGCAGTCAACGGCGCGTGCTCGCTGGCAATGCGCTTGTACTTGCCCGAAGTGATCTCGGTAACCTTCACTCCCGCCTTGGCTTCGGACTCGCTTGTGTCGATGTGCTTGGCCACGACGCCGATGCTGCCCACCAGGGTGGTATCGCTACTGATGTAAACCTGGTCGAACGCAGAACCGATCCAATACGCCGCGCTGGCCATCTGGCCATCCGTCCAGGCATACATCGGCTTGCGACCGCGCTGGCTGCGGATAAAATCGGCCAGCTCAGCCGTGCCGCTGACCGTACCGCCAGGGCTGGAGATCGCGGCCACAATCCCCCTGACCGTCGGATCTTCGAGCGCGGCGGCCAGATCGCGCTTGATCAGGTCGCTGGAAGTGCCCCCCGAAATCTGCGAAAAGAGGTTCATGCGCTGCGAGATAGCCCCGTCGATAGGAAGAACAGCCACCCCGTCTATCACGTCGTACCCCTTGGGCTCATTTTTAAGCGGTCGCCCCAGGCGCGACTCAACGGCCTCGATGTCGATCTTGGGGCCCCGAACATGCGCACGGTATATGTTCTGAATCTCACCGAGCATTTCAGGGGTGATGGCCCAGGGGCCGTTGACGATATCAATAAGTCTCATGGGCTACTCCGTATATTCGACGTATTCAGGGATGTGCAGATCGATCGAACCATTCAAGGTTGTCGCCCTCGACGTCAGCCTCAACAAATAGCGGGTGTCCGGCAACAGCAGCCATTCATGCTTGGATTGAAGCTCTCCACCGGCTCTCCCGGTTGCCGCCGTACTGCCCGATCGGTGATGCTCAAGTCTAGTAGTTAACCCGGTTAGCCCCGTAGGGGCCTTTGTCAAAACGCTGCCGGGCGTGATGGCGCTTTTCCTGTTGCGGTTTTTCAGGGTCTGCACCGTACCGTCGGCCGATGCACCGACCCCTTCGAAGAACTCGACCTCAAGAGCCCCGTCACCCTCTATGTTCCAGATAAAGTGAACTTCACCGCTACCTTCGACCGGAGTGCGCAACAGGTAGTCAATCGAAGCGCCACTAGACAACCCGGTGAAGACCTCAGAGAACGCAAAAGTGACATCCTTGTGCACATGGTAATGACCGATATCAAGGACACTCAGCGCATTAGAGGCCCTGTCTACTTCGGCGTGATATCCCCCTGACCCAAGGATGATGACCGGACAGGGTGGGGCACTCGTGCGCTTGGCGTTGCTCACTCGTCTTTCTCCTCGTCTGGGTTGTCAGCGGCAATCTTTTCCTGCTCAGCCTCAAAGGCATCTCCGGCCTTCAACGTGATAGGCCGCCTTACATTGCCATCTTTTTCCCAGGCGTCTTTCACCGGCTTTGTCGGAGCCGGCAGCGCAAGCTCAGTGCGAAACCGTTCTTCGTCGTCATACTGTGGCGTTACGGCGCCGGCCCTGACAGCAACACCATAGGCGTCGGCCTTCTGTTTGGCTTTTTCGAAATCAATGACTTTTGATGGCACAGAGCTTGAGCCTGACCCATCGGATGGAGTCTGAACAGGCCCGGATATCCGTGCTTCTTTCTGCCGCTGTCGCTCGTCGCGTTCCCAGTCGCCACCGGTCAACAACACGGTTTCGCGGGCCTTGGTCGAGAAACCAGCCTCGACACGTTTTTCAGCAGCTGCCACGGCGTTCTCTTCGTTGATCTGGCCCATGGCGTCTCCGATCCAGTCGCAGCCTAGATAGGCCATGCGGACTAGCGGGTCGTTAAAAAAGCCGGGGGCAGAGAGCCTCCCGCGAGCTACGGCTTCAGAAATGACCATCTCCCAGATCGGCTGGCAGTACACACGAGCAAGCCAGGTGCGCGAGCGCATGAAAAAACGCCACGCCTCGAGCAGCGCGGCCTGAGCGGCGCTGTAGCTGGCGGTGAAATGCTTAACGAGAAGTTCGTAGGGCAATTCGAGGGCCACACCCACCTGCTCGGCCATGGCACGCAAGAAAGCCTCTGCGGCTGTGTTGGGTCGCTTCGGGTCGGCAAAGACGACATCTTCATTGGGAAAGAGCCCCAGAATATTGCCGCTGCCCAGCTCCATGCCGTCGGTATTGATCTGCTTGGCCGCGGCGGTGCCCGTAGACGTTTGTGGCGTTAAATTTGCCTGGCCGGTTTGGCTCTTGATAAAAACGGTGAACAGAGATGAGACGACGGCAGCGTGCAACTCGCTGTCTGTATAATTGGAGATCTGTTTGAGCAGCTCGATGACGGTAGCCAGATCCGGAACCCCTCGGGTCTGCCCGGGACGAAGTTTGCGGTAGATGTGCAGAACCTTTCGGCGGCCGTTGCTATCGAACGCATCGAGCTTGACCCACTCGCGCTTCTTCACATAACGCATGTTGCCGGGGTGAAATTTGGCGACGTGATAGCGCACAGGTGCGCCCTCTTCGCCTTTTTCAACACCGGCGACCAGGTTGTCATTGTCATGTGCGAAGTTTTCATTGCAGACCCTGTCGCCCTCAATAAACTGGACTCTGAGCGTGTAGGGATTGTTTGGGCGGGCCTTGCGAGGCAGATTGACGAAGATATCCCCGGCAGAAAGCACCGAGCGAAGCACGAGGTCTTGAGAATCAAAAAAGTTATGGCCACATGCAAGGTCGAAGTCTTCACCCGAGGTCGCCAACCTGAACTCACGCTCAGCGGCTCTCTCCCAGGCGTCAGCCTGCTCTTCGGTGAGCCCCTTTAGAATATCGCGGTCGATGCTGGCGCGAGGCTTGAGGCCAGAGCCCACGATACAGGTGACCTTGGTATTTATCGCCCCGGCTGCAAGCGGAGAGTTGCGCTCGAGATCGCGCGACCGATCTCGCAGGATGGCAAGGTCGGGCAGTATGGCGCTATCGGCATCACCGTCGCCAGGCTTCCAGGCGGCGGTCTGGCGACGATCGCGGCGGCCTCCGGTGTATCCCCCGGCAATAGCGAGCATGGCACGGGCCTGCAAACGCTCTGCACCCCTAACGGGGTTGAAGTAGCTGACAAACCTGTCGAGCAGGGTCTGCTTGACTTCAGGGAAGATCATGTCGGGATAACTCCAATGACAGGGATTCCGGATCGGCGCGTGGAAGGGTCAAGCCTGCGACACCAGCCATCCCAATAGTCGATGTTGTTGCGGATCTCGGCAGCGTCTGCCCTGGTCATCTTGCGCACCTGTCCGCCGGAGTTGTGCTCAAAGCTCTGCCCCCCACTGACGGCCATGTCTGCGGCGATCCAGTATTGAAGTTGTGCTTCAGCTGTTTCGAGAGTGATTCCGGCCACGCGAGACTCCAATGTCAGAAGTGCTGTTATCAGCGTCTCGCGTATTGTGAAGGAAAAAAACAAAAGGAGGGAGGTAGCTATGTCCAGCTATGTCACAAAATATTGTGCTTTCATAAAAAAATTTACCCGCATTTTGTGTATAACTCGCCCGAGCGATAGGCTGCCGCTTTTTGGGTGCAACGGATTCGATACTGCTCGACAGACCACGCGGTGACCCTCACGCCCTGGCGGCCAGGCGTGTCGTTGGTCTCTTCGAGCTCTCCAGATTCGATGAGCCGATAGACCTTTTTGACCGAGTACCCCAGGATCTCGGAAACCTTCACCGGGTCAAGCAGCGTATTGCGCAGGATAAACTCTCTCTTGACCTTGTCGATCTCTTCGCGGGATATGGTTTCAGTCACGGCGTACTCCTTTTGAAATGACTCGGCGTTGCGGCTGGCTCTCAACCACAGCCTCTGGCCTCTGCCACAATTTAACCTGGTGAATCTCGACCAGGGCGAGCTCCATGTAAGAGCAGTCCCAGTAGTGGTTGTCTTTCTTCTTCGGGTTTTCCCAGTAGCCTTTGTCGTCCTTGCCTTCGGCGCACATCTGTTTGGCGAAGTCGATGTCGGTGTCGCGGTGCAGGTGCCAGGCGCCCGGATCGGCAGGGGCCACTTGCAGTTTGCCGGCGAGGCGGTCTTTGAAGTGGTTGGAGTTGAGGTTGTAGAGCTTCAGGCCTCCGGGCAGGGCTTTGTTGGTGCCGGGTATCTTGTCCAGGTCGGTGACCGAGAAGGCCCTCGACATGCGCTTTTGCCCTTTGAAGAGCAGCATGCCGGGGTTTTCGTAGGCGAAGATGTAGGCCTCTGCCGTTCGGGAGAGCTCGGATTCGTCGGATTCGCCACCGCCTGAGTCCATGCCCCGCAGCGTGATGATGTGCGGGGTGCCTTGCGCGTCGCGGAATTCGCTCTCGTAGAAGAGCTTGCGCAGCGCCTCCCACGAATCGACGAAGCCGGCCTTGAGCAGCCAGCTCTCTTGCGTTAGGCCATAGCCCCAGGCGGTGATCTTGTACCAGAAGCCGCGCTTCTGCATGTCGGCCACGGCGGTGATGGCGGCGATCGGCGCCGAGGGCAGCTCGGCCTCGATGCGATCGTCACGCAGGGCCAGGATGGTATCTTCTTTGCGGGTGGAGAGCTGCTTCTCGTGGTCGATGGCCTTGTAGCCGTGGGCCAGGTCGCGCTCGGCTTCGAGGTCTCCGCTTTCGGCCTTTTTGATGGCCGCGGCGATCTCGCCCATTTTGATGTTGGGCAGAGGGAACGCCGGCAGGTGCACGCCGATGGTGGTGGCCCGCTCGACATCGTGCCCCTTGATCAGTTGGAAACGGCCGTGGCGATAGGCCGAGCGGCGATCCTCTTCATCCCACATGGCTCCACAAGCATTGCAGCTGTATTCCACCTGGTACACACCGGCCTTGAGATCCTCAGGGGTGGCGTCTTTGGGGAAGACGAAATGCTCGGCATCCATCATCACCAGTTCGTGGCAGTGCGGGCAGCGGGAGAAAAACCCGTAAACATGCTGGCGGCTCATGGTGCGCTTGAAGATGAAGCGCTTGGCAGGGGTGGAGCCCAGCAACAGCTTGGCGGCTTCGTCGTCACGCATGCGCTTTTCGAGCAGGGTGATGATGTCGGTCTCGGTGCCTACGCCTTTGGTGTCGGCTTTGTCGATCTCGTCGCCGATGCAGAGCTTGCCGAAAAAGGAAGATACCGAAGCCGCGCTCTGCGCCCAGGCTGGGAAGAGACGCGGCCCGTGGCTGAAACGCACCATGGTGCGGGTGGTGTCGTCGGCGTAACGCGAAAGCAGGCGGGCGGTTCTATCCGAGGCCTTGAGCGCGGGGATGATACGCTCGCCCAGGGCCTTTTTGGCTTCGGATTCGCTGGGCATCAGCCAGAAGATATTGCCGCTGTCGACCCCGCGGTCGAGCTGCCACATGGCGGCGTTTAAAAAGATGTTGGTTTTGCCGGCCCGCTCGACCATGCACAGCGCCACCTCGCGCACTTCGGGTCGGGAGATCAGATCCATGATGAACGCGGCATGAGGGATCAGGTCATTGCGCCACTTTCCTGGGAAGGCGTCGACCGCCGTGACCCTGCGGTGCTTCTCGGCCCACTGGCTGACGCTGATATTTTCAGGCACCTGCATGCTCTCGCGCAGGCCCTTGTGCACCTTGAAGTGCACCGACTGACCCGCGCAGGCCTGCTGCACATGCCAGGGCAGAAAATCGGGCACGGGTTGCGCGTTGAAGTCTTCGGCAAGGGCGGCCTGGCTCATTCGTCGTTTTCCTCTTCGAAGTCTGCAGAGATCTCGCCGCGCTCGTAAATGGCCTGAAAGGCGTCGAAGACGGAGCGCTCCATGAGGTTGGCGACTTCAATGGAGCGCTCCGGTTCACCGTGGCAGGCCGAAACAACCAGGGGGGATACTTTCTTGATCTGGTAGCGCAGCTCGTTCATGAGCGTGGCGACCAGGGCGCCTTCGCGCTGGTAGACCTTGTCGCGCTCAACCCACTTGCGATCTTCGTTGCGCTTTTCGCGTTCGAGCTTCTCGACCTTGAGTTCTTTTTCGCGCAGGTCGAGCTCGTCGATTTTGCGCTGACGGTCTTCAGCCCCCAGATCACGCCCAGGCCCGGCAGGCCCCTGCTTGTGCTCAGCCCGCACGTAGGCCAGCAGATCAGCCAGCAGAATCGACTTATCCGGCTGCACCAGGTTGTAGCGGCCGCAGTCGTCATAAAACTTCGTCTGGCCAACCTGGATGCTTTCAGAGAGCAGATACAGGTGAGCTGCTTTGCGATTTTTGAAGACCTGCTGTGCGCGTGGTTCGGCCATGAGGGTGAGGCTCCTTAAATCACCATATCCAACGGGCTGCGGGTCGTGATGCCCTGCCCCATGACATGGGTATAGATCTGCGTGGTCGATACATCGGCATGGCCGAGCAGCTCTTGCAGGGTGCGGATATCGGCCCCGGATTCGAGCAGGTGCGTGGCGAAAGAATGCCGCAGAGTGTGAGGAGTGGCCGGCTTGACGATGCCAGCACGATGCGCGGCGGCCCTGAATGCTTTTTGCAGCGCCGAAGGATGCAGGTGGTGGCGCTTGGTCATCCCATCGCGAGGGTCTTTGGCTACCGACGAGGCGGGGAAGACGTATTGCCACCCCCACTGCAGGGGTGCCTGGGGATATTTGCGCACCAGGGCCGCTGGCATGCTGGCCCCGATGCCTTTGGCCAGGTCGTGCTGATAGGTGGCTCGGCGCTGATCGAGGTGATCGTGCAGGGCGATGATAAGCGACTCAGGCAGCATAGTGACGCGGTCTTTATCGCCCTTGCCGCAGCGGATCAGCAGGGTGCGCTTGTCGAAGTCGATATCTTTGACGCGCAGGCGCAGCACCTCGGAGAGACGCAGCCCCGCACCATAGAGCAGCGAGGCCATCAGCCAGGCATCGCCACGCATAAGGCCCAGCACCCGCGACACCTCGGCCCGGGTGAGCACCACCGGCAGGCGTTTGCTCTTTTTGGCCCGCAGGGCATCGATGTTGCCTAGATCCTGACCGAGCACATCGCGGTAAAGAAAGATCAGGGCATTAAACGCCACGTTCTGCGTGCTGGCGCTGACCCGTCTTTGACTGGCGAGATAGGAGAGAAAAGCCTCAACCTCTGCGGTGGATTCGAGAGCCCTGCTGGCAGCAACGCGCTCTACATGCCACGAGATATAGCGCCGCACCCAGCCGATATAGGCTTTTTCAGTGGCCAGGCTGTAATGCTTAAGCCTGATCTTTTCGCGCAGCTTGTCGATCACTTCGGTGGCTCTCATTGTCTCTCTCTCCTTTCGTGTTTTCAGGTGCTTGCCATCATGGCTGCGGTGTTATGCCGCCATGATGGCTGGGTAATGATGGTTCTATGGCATTAATCGCCGTAACTGGCTACCACGTTCCCGGCTTTGTCAAAGTAGGTCATCTGCCAAAGTGGGTGGCAATTAACGCTATGCGCCTCTCCGTCGAAAATCACATTGAGGTTTCCGCTGCTGTTGACCCCGGCTATTCTCCCTGGTCTACCATTTACCTCAACACGCATCCCACGCCTTACAAACGGCAGTTGTCTGTGTTGTCTTAGATCTTCCATTGTCGGCATGTCTAAAATCCTCCATCGCTCTAAAAGTGCCGTAGAACCAGCTAATTAACGGGATGGAACATAGCTGTCATCTAAAGGCTAGTTACTGTTCGTCGCCACCCGTTATCAGGGTGTTAACCCTCTTCGCGCCAGGCTACCATTTGCATCGGTGCGGTCAGCACGGCCAGTAAACGTGCATTCATCTCAATTATTTTTTCGTTCTGCGCCAACACAGTTTCCGTCATTCTCACAATGTCTGGGTTCGGCGGAGCAGGTTCAAACGCTTCGAGCTTTCCTGAAATAAATTCTTCTTTCACTATTTCGGCCTCCATGTGTAAAGGGTTAACCAATCAGTCAAGCGGACGCCGGACGGCTATCTCCGCCGGGTCCGCCGCCTACCTCATCGTTATCCGCCATATTCACGAAGCCTGTTTTTCCAAATATCCAGCCTTTCCAATAAGGCTTCTGGAAGATTGCCTCGTTCAACATTTACATAAAGCGTGGCAATAATTTCACCCGCCAGACGTCTGGCTTTTTCCGCTTTTGATACTTCGGCGGCTAACCCGCCGCTCAACTCGGAATTGCTACGCAATTCACGATTTTGCGCTCTCTCCAATGCTTCTCTGTGATAGTCCAAAAATGGCATCTCTTTTCACCTCCGCAATCCGGTTAACTCAAGCGTTAGAAAGCTTCACCTGTTCCGCTTTTTGCTTTTCTTCGCCGCCTTCTTTTTCGCGGTTCTTTGTTTTCTCTCGGCTTTGCTTATGGTCGATTCAACCGTGCGTTTTCTTCTTCCGGCACGGATCGGATGGTGGTACAGGTTTTGTTCTGAAAATGCCGCTGCGAGCAAGATCGGCAACAAACCTCTTTCCATAGCAACCTCACTTTCTAACCACATCACTCAAGCGGACGGTGTCCGCTGCGCGGCCACGTCCGCCGCTTATCTCTGTCCTGTTACACCTCTACAACCTCAAAGCGCCGCCAGACGGTGTCCTCCATTTTCGGCAGCGCAGGTGCCAGCATGGTGAAAATGAGCATCGGCAGCTTCACCAGAACAGGGGCTTTGAATTTTTCCCGCGAGACAAGGGCGTCGCCACCAACGAGCCGCTTAATCTTCTCGGGTTTTTTCAGAGCCGAAACAGGCAGCCCCTCAACAATCACCGTGTTGGGGTTCGATTTCATGACCCTCGCAAGGCCCCTTTCGGTCTGGATCTCCTCCCAGAAAGTGACCACGTAATTCCCACCCCGCTTTTCGGCTTCTTCTTTTGCTCTTCTGGTTTTTCCTGCGCCAGCGGGGCCAACGATCAGCATTGCGTTACAGTTTTCCATCGTTCTCTCCTCTACGAAAAAAGGTGTAACCAATCGGTCCACTCGGACCGGGAACCGCTGCGCGTTCCCGGTCCGGTGACCTCAGTCGTTATGCCCAATCCAACAACGGCAAGCCCGTTTTTGGCCTTGGCTTTTCAGGCTCACTGACTCGTATAGGCCTTGGCTCCTGCCTGCCCGTTTCTCTTGCTACAACCCCCCGGGCCCAGTTGATCACCTTGGCGAGGTTTGAGCCCTCCAACTTCCCGCAGCCATACGCGGTCCATTTCCGCGAAGCCCTTGCTGCCCTTATCATCCTGGCACAACCCATTCGGACGGCCTCTGCCCTTGTTTCAAAAACGCAGGTTCTACCAGGGCGGTCATAGCCCCGCTCGATGTCCCAAACATGCCCGCTCGTCGAGTATCGACCATCGGCCAGAGCGAATACGCAAAAATTCCAGCGGCCATGAATATGGTACCCAACCTCTCGTTCTGCCCACCAACCGTCGCCATGCATCGGCCAAATATAATGATTGTAAGGTCTCACCCCGTCGGCCCTCTCGATGGGACCTTCGTAAGGAAACGGGTCATCGTTTTTCTGTACCTTTTGCCTGACCATGTGAGCCTCCATGCATAACCAACCAATTACTGCGATTAATCTTGGTACAGCTCTGGGTGTTTGGGAACATCACATTTGGCCTGCTGGGGGCACTCCCCGCACGCCTCTTCGTCATAAATTGGGCCTGCGTCATCACACCCGCACGAATAAACGCTGTCCGTGGGCAGGGTAACGTTGCAGCAGTCGTGGCAAATACATTCAGTGTATTTCATATGCGCTCCTTCGGAGATTTCACCCTCACCGCTTATCAGACCCGCCAGGCGTCAACCACGTCAAAGCCCCTGACAACAACGCCAGAGGTAAATCTTATGTACGATTGACTCCTATCACCATGCCCGCAACAGGCGTTATCTACCCCAGGCAACAACCCTAAGCATTCATCATGGTGACCATCACCAGACCATTTGCCACTACCACACCGCTTGCACGGCCTCGCCTCTCCGCCCCAACCAGGAAGGGGCTGCAGATTGTCTTCGTAGACCCACCTGCCGCCCAAATACACAATGGAGTGTCCTCTAAAAAAACTCCTTCCGTTTGCTTTTGCCTCTTCTGCCATGGTAGGCGCCTTGTCGATAAGGGCCTCCATTTCGTTGATTCTGCCTACCTGCAGAAGTGCCATAAGGATCACCCCGCACGATCCACCAATGGTGAAAGCAATGACGACTATCAAGTAAATGGACATGAGTGCCTCCTATCCTATTTGAACCAGAAGCTGTCTGGCTGCCTTGTTTCCTCTGCGTGAGAGCTTAACCAGGTCGGACTCTATCTGCTTACTTAACTTGGCTACCTTGGGCTTTGGGGCTCTCTTTTTCTTTTTGACGACGACATCCTCTCCAAGGAGCAACCCAGTGTTTTTGACCCAATGCCCATTTGACTTCACGACTTGCGGCGGCGTGCTTCTTTTTCCCCTTTCCCATCTCCGCACAGCTTTTCCGCAGTCTTCGCAAAGACCGCTTTGGTTTAGCACCTCAACGATCTGGCCAGTGCAGCCGTGGACGTGGCAGGGCGAGTAGGTGTATTGCGGTTTGGCCAGTTTGAGCTTTTTGGGGCGCTCTTTTTTGGGCTTTTCATCAATGACCACTGGAGCAGGTGCAGGCTTGCGGGCTGACCCGATCAGCGTGGTCACCGTTTTGGTTTTGATCCTGGTACCACACAGCCGGCAGACGATGGAGTGCAGCATGGTGCCGTTTTCAAGGATCTCTTCTTTGAGGTAGAGCGCGGTGTACCCGGCCCGGCATTTATGGCAATGGATGTTTTGCTGCATGGCTATAACCTCGAATCCACCGCAACCAACTTCACCGGCCCAGGAACATACAGCCCGGATTCATAGAGCTTGCCAGGGCCAACGGTTCTTCTCTCGATCGCGGCCATGCACGTAGGGCACTGAAAGGTGTTTTTCGGAAGCGGCCCGCTGATCGGCGTGTGGGTGAATTCATCGATATCGGCCTGGTGGCCGCACTTTCCGCAGGTTATGTTCATCCAGGTCATGGTCTCTCTCCCTTCACTGAATCCCGTAAATTCTCGACGGCCGTATTTTTTCGGGGCTTACCCAAACCGGAGTCATGCCGAGCACGAAGGTTTCGCCCAGGTCGGCCTGAAGCAGGGATTCTCCGATGGCTTCTCCGATAGCCTTGGCGGCTAGGGGCGGAACGGCGTTGCCGATCCACTCGCGCCACTTGCCGTCGTTGTTGCCGGCCAGCACGAAGGGGGACCCATCCTCAAGCCTTACGGGGAAAGATTGCAGGGCGGCCAGTTCGAGGGTGGTCAACGGGCGATGCCAGGTTCCATCCAATGAGATGATCACGGGCGGCGGGTCGAGCCTTTCGTTTGGGCCCGGTATGCGCGGGTCATTGACGGCGGCAGCTCCGGCGTGCAGATCGAGGGAGCCGAAGACGGTCGAAGCGGTTTCGCTCCAAGGCTGTACGCCGAACGGGCCTTTTGTGTTCCCCCTGGGTGCGCAGCCGAGGCGAGGGTCTTCGATCGACGGCGCACCGCACTGAACGTCGGTGTCTCCGGTGACCACAGGCACGTGTTTATCCCACTTGATGATCTTGAACCTGTTGGGATAGGTGCCCTTTGAGCCGGGCAGCCGAGGGTCGGCGATGGCGGCAGGCGTGTTGCTGCTGCTGACCTTGGCCATGCCGGTGACGGCCGGCATTTGCCCGGCCCATCCGTTAACCCCGTACAGGCCGGGCGACCCGCTGTAGTCCTGAAGGTTTTTATGCAGGCGCGGGTCGGCGATGCAAGCAGCACCATTCGCGGCGTGGGTCGCTCCGGTAACTGTGCCGCCGGTCTCATCGTATTTACCCACAGAAAAATGAGCGTGGTGCCGGTTTGACTTCAGGGGCACTCTCGGATCGGCTATCGCTTGCGGGCCGTTGCTCGAACCTATACCGGAGCCACCGGTAACGGCACCGCAAGTCTCGGACATAGCCATTACCCCGTAGACACCTGGGCGGGGATAATGCTTGATCCGGAAATCCTCAGGTTCTATCTTCTGCAGATCGCGCCAGTCTCCGCCTGCCGGGATCAGGGCCAAGCGCAGCCAGGTCAGCCACTTGAGGCGCGGCAGTCTGTGCATGGGCCCCATATCCTCGGTATCAGGCAGCGGAAGCGGCCCGATGATATCCCCGATGGTTTTGAGGGCTCTTTTCGGAGGCTGGTAGATGAACGGCTGCAGGCTCTCTTTATGCCTGGCGATAAGGAGAAACCGTTTGCGGCGCTGGCCGAGGCCGCCGAGCTCTCCGCAGTCGTGGTCGCTGAGGTCCACGGCGTACCCGCGGCTTTGCAGCAGCCGCACGATCTCTTTCAGCAGGTGCTTGCCGCGGCTTTTGATGCGGGGCACGTTTTCGAGAAGCAGCACCCTGGGGGGACTATCCGGGAAGGCGTCAATGGTGAGGCGGATGCCGCGGAGGGTCAGCTCATTGAGCGCCTGGTACCGGTCAAGCTTGGCCGAGGCCTGGGGCAACAGGCCCGAAAGCCCTTTGCAGGGCGGGGAGGTGAAGACGACGTCAGGGGCGATCCCTCCGCAGGCCTCGTTGATGTCAGCGGCGGTGACTTCGGCCCAGCCCTCTTGAGGTTCGCGCCCGTGAAAGCGGGTGTACTGGTCTCGGCTGAACAGATCCCAACATTCGGAGCGGGAGCGGGTTATGTTGAGATAGCTTTCGCACGCGCCCGGGTCGCTGTCGATGGCCAGAATGTTTTCGAACCGGCCAGGGATGCCCCTCCAGTTGAACCGAGCCCATTTGAAGCCCAGCGACCCGCCACCAATGCCGGCGAACAGGTGCATGCAGCGGTATATTTTGGGCTGGCCTGGGTTGAATGATGTTGCCATGGGGTTCTCTCTCCTTTCCCGGATCAAACTCGATAGGGCATAACCAGCCCTACGCCGCCATCGAAAATGAACCTGAAAGGCTCAAGCCCATCACCAAACTTGCTCATCTTCACATTTGGAAGCTTTTTGATTTTCTCCAGGTAAAGAACGGTGATGTGACTGGCGCCCCAAGCGATGGGAATTCTCAAGTGGATGCCCGTTCCGGAACAGACTTCACAAATATCCCCTTCATGATCAGGAACATCGCCAAATCCATCACAGGTTTGGCAATCAACGGAATAGCAATTGTATGTATTTTCGAACTCTACAAACCCATCACCCGAACACTCTGGACATTCAGAAGTGCGCAGATGCCCTCTGCATTCCTTACATTTTTCTTGGGGCAAATCTTCCAGGTTGTAGTTAGGCAAAGGATGCCAATCATCCAGTTCGGAATGATCCCATGGAATTTTTGTAACATCGACCGGGTTTTCTATGCTTTCGACCGATTCCTCTTTCACCACTCGGATCATGACTCTTCCATCAGTGGCGTAAGTAAACTCACCAATGCTGAATGGCTGAGTAAGCTTGTGTTTTTCATTGTCTTGACTGCAAAAGCTTTCCAAAATTTTCATATCCATAGCCTCTCTCCTTTATCCCTTCGTACCTTCATGCTCTCTGATCGCCTCGGCCACTGCGTCCAGGCACGACTGGGAGCGGTGGCACTGGATGCCGGCCAGGGTTTTGGCGATATCTGCCGGGTTGGTGCCGCTGCGCAGGCCTACCGAAAGGACTCGGCCCAGGCCTTCCATCGTTGCGGATCCGCATCCGCCCGACTTGCCGAGCTTGATGAATACCTCGAACAGCCGGCCGTCCTGGTCGTTGCAGGTGACGTACACTTGGCCGCACCCGGTGGCGATTTCGTAGGTTGATCCGGATAGTCTGTGTGGGCGTGTTGATTTGGTCATCACTGCACCTCCCACGCTTCGAGATATTGGCTGGCCAGCTGGTAATCGCTCCATCGGCGCAGGCTTCGGTCGTAATAGCGATGCACGGCCATGACGGCCCTGTGCAGCTGCCCGATCACATCGGCTTTGCATCCTTTGACCTTGGAGCCGACGCTTTCTACCATGGCGATCAGCATGGAGGTGAACAAGGCCGGATTGTGTTCTTTGCCGCCGAAGGTGGTTTCATCGAACTGCTGCACGGTCTGGTAAATGCGCTCAACTTCGCGATGACTCAGCACCTGCCAATGCGGCCAGCACTGTTCGAGCGCTGCGTCGATGCGATCGAGCTGCACGGCCAGGGTGTCCGAAGCCTTGCGGCGGAACATGCCGGCAACAAGCTCGACCATGACCAGGACGGCGATGGAGTTTCTTTCGGCTACGCTTGCCATTATTTCTCTCTCTCCTTCTCGTTAATGATCTCTTCCACCACAGCCCCAGGGAAAACCCTCTTCACGCTCAAAACGTGGTCGACCATCTCAGGCAGGCAGTCGCGCATCCGCGCTATTTCAGGCGCCGTGAAAAGCGGGATGTCTTCGGCTGCGGCCTGGTCGATCACATGCTGGGGGGCCGGGTGGATGGTGCAGAGGTATATGTCATGCCCTGCGCGGGTCTTCGTCAGCTTGACGAGCAGCTCGGGCTGTTTTTCGGGTTCCGGTACCTGAGGGGCTGGCTCTTCAGCTTTGGGCACGGCCGGCACCGGCTTGGTGACGTGGAAGGCCGGAGGCAGCCCGGCGAGCACCCAGGCGCGGATATCGCCGCCGTGGTCCTGGAAGTATTCGCCCGGGTCCTTGCCGGCGGGTACGGGCCAGCGCTCGGCTTGGGTGAAGTGGTCTATCCACCATTTCGAAGCGTTCGCACCGGCCTGATCGGCATCGAGAGCGACCAGGATGGAGAGCGATTTTTGGAGGCAGTCGTCGGCGGTCTGCTTGGGCTTGGCGCTACAAGTGCCCAAAGGGACGGCCCCGACGAGGTCACCGGCTTTATAGACAACCAGGAGCCCGTCGAGATCGGATTCGACAACAACGTGGGCCTGGGCCGATGGGTTAAGAACAACAACGTCGTTTCCCGACCCAGGCAGCCAGTAGTAGCGGGGATCGCCCTGCCATTGGCGGATGCGGATCCGGTGAACACCAACGGCATCGAAGTAAGGGATGAGTATCCCGGGGGCAATCCAGAGGCGTTTGGGCTTTTGGGTTCTCTCGCTGATCTGTTCGGGCAGCCCCCAGGAGGCCCGCGGCCTGTAGTTGACTTTGGGCAGGTCGGGGATGAGGCCAAGCTTGAAGGTTTCGACCGCGGCGCGATCGAGGCCCCTGGCAGCGAGGTAGGCCAGGCTTTTTTCGTCGGCCAGCAGGCGTTCATGCGCCCAGTCGACCAGGCGCTGGGCTTGCTGACGCCACAGGTCGGCGGGTGCGTCAGCTTCGCAGGGTGCCCAGTCTGGCCCGGCCACCGTCTGTTTCGGTGTTTCTCTTTGGCGGTCTTCGCTGCGCTGGGATTTGCCCTCGCCTTTTTTGCATTTATCGAGCACGGGGCAGGTCGAGGAGGTGCAGTCGATGCCGAGTTGTGAGTGGGCATCAGGGCAGCTGAGGCCTTCGATCTCTTTCAACCAGGTGATGGCATCGCCGCTGAAGTCGCCCTTCCGGCACCAGAACTCTCCATGCGGGCCTTTTTCGGGCCAGATCTGGAAACGGTCAGTCCCGCCGCACTTCGGGCAAGGGGAAACGAAGGTTCCGCCTTTGGCCGAAGAGAACCGCTTGGGTGAAAGTCCGTGTTTTGATGCCAGATCGAGAATGTTCATGAAGCCCCTGAAAGTTATGACGATATGATGATCTTGTTTTAGTGGTTTAAATCGTCATAATTGTTTTAACTGCCTGTTTTTATTGGCAGTAAGTTTTACTTATGATGAAATGATGAAATTCCTAGAAAGTTTGAAACATTTTTATTTATTTCCAGTTGCCCAGAACCGGTATGTTTAACGCACGCGCGCACGCGCGCGATGGGTCTTTTCTGGTAATTTCGTCATATCGTCATGAACGGTATTTTTGTTGTTTGTTTTCAACATGTTGCACCTATGATGACCATTTTTAGGCCGTTTTTTTGATTGTCATGTCGTCATAACCCCGGTCCCCTGCTGCATCCGTCCGACATGGTCATGTCGTCAGACAAGGACTCCCGGGATGTCCAATCCGTAGACCAGCACCTGCCCGCTGGTCTCTTTGGCCGGCGGCAGCTGGTATCCTTTGCGGCGCAGCTGGTCGGCTACGCCTTTTTTGGTCGGTATCCAGCGGCTGTTCTTGTTGTCGTCGACGTTTTCCTCGTACCATTTGCGGAAGTTGTCGTAGAACGACTTGAAGCTGATATATCGGTTCGGTGGGACCCGCTCACAGATGGCTTCAATGAAGCGCTCGATGTGGTCTTCGTCTCGGCGGATCGCTTCTGCAGCGGCCCGAATGGACTCGGGCGGGTTGAGCCCCCCCTCTTTCTGCCAGAGCAGGCAGCCGCGAACCAGCCAGGCGAGTATCCAGGGCGCCTCTGCCTTGAGCTTGGAAGGCAGATCGGGATCTTTCTGGCGATAGATGGCGGCGTTCTGGGGATCTTTCTCCTTGTGCTGTTCGGGATTGTCGACGTACCGCAGCGGGTACCAGATGTAGAGCAGCCTGCGGAACATGGCGAAATCCGATGCCAGGCCCTTCGGCGGGTGGTTTGTGTAGAGCACCAGTTTGTGTGTTGGTTTGAAGTTGATCTCGTACTTGTCGTGGGGGGCCCGGCCTGTAAGGGTATCGCCACCGGTCAGGCGTTTGACCTTTGCCGCGCTGACTCGGCGGTTCTGCTCGGTCTCTGAGGCGACGACCAGGCGCCGACCCTGTAGGCTCATGATGTCGGCGTTGGGTCCGCCGGAGCTCTTGGCGTTTTTCTGGTCGAGGATCAGCTCGGGCTCGATCGACCAGGCCATCTCGCCTAACACATCGTGCAAGGTTTCGAACATGGTGCCTTTGCCGTTGGCGCCTTCACCCAGGAAGCAGGCGATGAAGTGCTCGGTGCGCAGGCCGGTGATGCAATACCCGAGCAGGCGATGGACGAAGGCGATCCGGAGCTCGTCATCCTCGTGGATCTCGCGGATGAACTTCTCCCAGAATTGGCCTTTGAACCCTTCCCCGGTGGCCAGGTAGTGCTCGACGTCTTTTCCTTCTGGAAATGGAATCGATACGGCCCTGACGAGATAGTCTTCGGGGTCTCCTGGCTGGAGTTTTCCGGTGCGCAGGTTGACCACGCCGTTGGGGCACGGCAGAAGCCAGGGCTTGAGGTCGACCTCATCCCCTTTGATGGCCAGGGGTTCTTCGATGCAGTGGGCCCAGGTGAGGCAGTTGCCGGCGCCCCGAACCGTTCGAAGACGATCCACCCGTCGGTCGAGGGCTTTGCGTTTGGTGGCCAGTCTGGCAATCTCTGCGTTTTTGCGCTCAATCTGCGCCTTGGCGGATTTCTCCCCCGCTTTGTCGTCATCGGCGCTGCAAGTGTCGGCTTTTTGCTCGAGCGTCTCCACCTCTTCCTTGATCTTGGCGATCTCGTCGGAGATCAGCCCGGACTGGCTCAGATACTTCATGGCCACGGCCTCAACGGCTCTGACCGCCTCGTCGAGGTGATCGTATTGCCAGTGATGACCGCCCCATTTCATCCAGGGCTTCTCTTTCTTCGACTTGTTACAGAGGAAACTGCCGCGATGCAGGGCAGCAAAGAGCACACCGTCACCCCGCTCGTTGTTGTTGAGGCACTGCATGACGAAACGAGGGTCGTCTGGCCCGCCGGTCGTTTTTTTCTTTTCCGGAGGCGGATCGCCCAGCTGCTCGGCCTCGGCCTTGCGGCGGGCCTCGATCTGCTCTTTGATGTCGACGAGTTCAGACATTCGCGCGCTCCTGGATACGCTTGAGCATGCGCGAAACGGTGTCGGGGTGGATGTCGAGGCGTGAGGCGATCTCACCCAAAGTGAAACCGATGCCATTGAACAGCAGGAGAGCGTAGAGATCGCGCCAGCTGATGGCGCACCCGTCAAAGGGCGTGCCTGTACGATTCGTGAACCACTTGCCGCAGCTCTTGCATTGGACCCGGCCACCATCGAACCAGGTAGCAGTCACGATCATGCTGAAATCGTCGGAGCTGCAACGGGGGCACCACAGACCTGTCGGGTGCAGATACCGCATTACCCAGCGCCGTGCGGCCTCATCGTCAATCAGCTCCGGCCTCAGCTCGGCCACAGCCATTTCGGGAGTCATCCCAGTCAACACGGCAGATATCACACTCACAGCAAACCTCTTAAAAATTAAGGCGAAATTACGTTTTTCCGCCAAAAATCAAAAATTTAAATGGACCCACTTATCGGGCGCTTGCTACCCGCAGGGCACCTGGTCCATGGAAGGACCCGCGCTCACTTGATCAACCTCGAAAGGTGATGATTAAACCGTTTGTTCCAGCTCCCATCGATTGCTTTTCGTATGGCCCGCTCGGTCCGGGCGTTGCCGTACATACTGGCAATCGTGACCACACGCTTCTCGGCAATCTTTAACCTTTTGTCTCCCATCCGCCTAAAGACTCCGATATGAAACCCAGCAAAATCGCCGT
The DNA here is from genome assembly GCF_024197615.1 of Desulfuromonas sp. KJ2020. NCBI lineage: Bacteria > Pseudomonadati > Thermodesulfobacteriota > Desulfuromonadia > Desulfuromonadales > Desulfuromonadaceae > Desulfuromonas > Desulfuromonas sp. KJ2020. Next base: position 183,538 of record NZ_JAKUKE010000003.1, on the reverse strand, counting down.
TCTTGTATGTGGCTTTCACTGGGGCTATGAATGCATCAGTCAGATGGGTTTTCTCTCCCCGCTTGATGGTTACGTACACGCCACTCTTGCTGCTTCTTCGCTTGAGAGTCTTCTGGCCTCCCCTGGTCTTCACCGTCCGGCCCCGATACTGGGTTGCCCCGAAGTAAGACAAAGAGATAGGCCGGCCCGATGCAGTGACAACGGCTGCAAGGTTGGCAACAGAAGCCCTCGCCGTGATCTTCACCTTCTTCCTCAGGTCCGCCGCCTTGATGTTGTAACCCTGCTCGTTCCGTATCGAAGAGATCGCATCGGTGTGGATCTTCTTGACCGTCTCGTTGATGGCCAGTTTCGCTGCCTGCGACACTCTGGCCGGGTCATAGGCACGCATAGCCGCCTCGATACCTGTCAGTTTCACGGTGACCATCTTATGATCTCCTATCATTTGCTGCGGATGGGAGGGAGGGGCACGGGGAGGAAAGGACACCCTCAATGCCATGGTGCCAGCGCGGGGAGTAATGGGGGCAATCGTCATGATCAGTGCCGTGGGCAAAAGCCATTAGAGCCAGTCTGTGACGTTCACTCTTGAGGCGCTGAGGGCAAAGCCTGGCGCTCTGGCATGTGCGGCACTCGACCTCGATCACTTGTAATACCCCCGCTTCCTGTTCTTCAGAATGACTCGCTCGAAGATCATCTCCACGTGATCCTCACCCAACGACTTACCGAGGATGCGCCAGAACGTCTCCAGGCTATGATGCAGATCAGCAAGCTCCTCCAGCATGTCATCGTTGCGGCCCTCAAGCAGAGCCTCCTTGGCTTCAAAAGCCTCACTGATCACATGATACACCTGGCTAAAGCCGCTGTTCTCTTCGGCAAACTTAGTCGGCGGAAAATTAAACTGCATCATCTCAGCCCCCAGGCCCGCGCCTCGGTAGAGCTCATCGAGGCCTGATATTCGACATCAGCGTGATCAGCAGCCTCAATGCCACCCACCAGGCCATACACCAATAAAGCCAACAGCAGAACCAACAGAGCCCTAACCATGATGCCCTCCATGTCTCTTGAGATAGCGAGCCGAGGCCATCCTGGCCGCCTCATCAGACAGCGCCGCCAAATCCGCCACAGGAGCGCTGGCAGCACGCAAAGCCAGATGAGCCATGATCGATACCGCCTTGCGCACGTCAGCCTCCCTGGCCGGCGTAACGATCGTCAGCCCACCAGAATCAGAGATACGCTCGGCCTCGTCCCGCACCAAGTTGAGAATCTGTTGCAGCTTCATCCTTTACCCCCCACATAGACACGATTGACCCTGGCCCTAACGTGCTCTGCCAGTTCCATCATTTCACCCAGCGTCAACTCCGCCACAGGCTTACCCTTCTTGATGATCTCGCCGACCAGCAGGTCAAAGGCAAAATTATTCCACTCCACCATCCCGGCCGGCTCAGACAAATAGGCCAGCAGCTCACTCTCGATAGCTTCACGAGTCATTTTGCCCTCATCATCTGCCTTTGTTTGCGGCCACGCTCTCGCAAAGCAGCCACCGGATCAGGCAGAGAAAATATGGCCTCACGCGTCACAGCGTCCATGCCCTTTGGCTCGTCAGAGGAATCGAGGCGAGCCTCAAGCATGGCGATGATCCGCCTCTGCTGAGCTTCGATCTGGTCTAGACGCTGCTCGATGGTCACTACGCTACCTTCTGGCAGGGCTTGTGGTGGCCATGCGCCTCCACCTTGGCCTGCTGGCGGATATGCACCTCCAGGTGCTCCTCTTCGCTCATGGCGCCGCACTCCTTCAGGTGAGCAAAAAGCTCCTCGATGCAGCGCGGCGCGTCAATAATCTGCTCCAACTTCGCCAGCAGCGTCTCTTTGTAGGCCGGGGTTGTTGTTGGGTCCTTGACGCTAAAAATCCGGGCAAGAATGTCAACGGCTTCGACAGCCTCGTTAAGCTCCTCTCGAAGCTTCGCCAAAATGGCTGACGTGTTCTCGTTGATGTTGTTCAGGGGCGCGAAAGCCCTGGGGATTATGCGCTGACAGATGGGGTTGTTTAGAAGCGCATATATGAGGATGGACTTATCTTCCAGCGCCTCCGATATCCTGACAAGAGTTTCCGGGTCAGGGCCACCCTTGATACCGTCCTTCTCAATCTTCGAAATGGTGCTCTTGGTGAGACCTACGGCAAGACCAAGGTCCTCACCCCGCATGCCCTTGCTTTTGCGGCTTTGTCTGATTTTCTCACCGATAGTCATGTCAGGTTTCCTTTTTGGATACTTTTAAGCAGATATTAGTATCTAAAACGCAGACTGTCAAGGAGAAAATCAACAAATTTTTTACTACAGGGCGCCCATATCGGATAAAATTACATACATAAGTATATGTTTTTTCGTTTGTTTCTTTTTTGTAGACTGGGTTTACAGAAAGGAAAAAAGGCGGTATTTTTTCACCATGCAGAGACTTAACGAGGATATCGGCCGAAGAATTAAGGCCGCCAGAGACTTGGTAGGCATGACCCAGGCAGACCTTGGCGATCTCCTGGGAATTGAAAAGGCGGCCGTATCAAAATATGAAAAAGGGGGTGCAAAACGTGGGGTTCCTATCGAGTCTCTCCAAAAAATAGCCTGCGCCTGCAAAGTGACTCTCGACTGGCTCATCACGGGTAAAGAGCCAGATCGTCCCAAAGAACCATCTCGGGAGGCCGCGCTGGTCGAATTGGCGAAGGCTGCATACCAGGGCGACAAAGCCTTCGCTCAGAGCATATGTGAGGCGGCCGGGCTTTATTCGTCGAACAGCAGCCTGAGCAAAGAAGAGATGCTTCTAGTTGAAAACTACCGTGCCGCCAGCCAGAAGATTCGGAGGGCGGCTTTTAATATGCTGGAGGATGACGCTCAGGAGTCGCGGGGAAACGGCGGAGGAGGCTCAGACTTGGCGGAGCAGAACTCCGCTTAGAGATGAGGCGGCTTGGCTTGAGGGTTACTTAAATGTTAGGATGAGCAAAAAACTAAAAGAGGTTGATCCCTTGAGGCGTTTATACAGAGCTATAATCTCGGCAAGTATTCTCCTTGCAACTGGTTGTGGTGGCGACAGTTCAGGCAATGTCGAACAGCCTATACCCGGTGGCGAGGTTTCATATTTCGCTTATGAAGTGGACCCATTGACATCACTGCGATGGGAGATGAACTTTCCCAGACCAAAACTTTCATGGCCTGCCGCATATTCATACTGCTCTAACCTGGATAGCGGGGATGGAGCAGTATGGAGGATGCCAACCCCAAAAGAGCTGATCAGTTTTTTTGACTACAAGGCGGAAGGCTTCCCGTTTACCCTAATACCTAGCGGGGCCCCATACTACGAATCCGAAGTATGGGCCTATTCAAGCCCGATAAACGACAATTACTATGCTTTCAATTCGAGCCTTGGGTATTTGTATACATACATGAGCAATTCAAGCTTTTTAACTATATGCGTATCAGGGGATAATCAACAACGCGAAAACCTGTTAAATCTTTCCGAAAATACTGTACTAGACCAAAGCACTGGCATTTTATGGCAAAAAAGAACGCCTGGAGCCATGACATGGACCGATGCGATGGCATATTGTGACCAATTAAATCTGTCCGGATTTACAGAATGGCACCTTCCTTCCGTAGGTGAACTTTATACCATCATAACTCCAGGTGCTTCACCAGCCATAGACACAGACTTCTTTGAGGACACGTTTTTGGGGCCAACATATTATCGGATATTCTGGACATCTTCTGAAACTTATCCATCGTCGCTTCCTGCACCAACACCCGACTCTTGGTATATTAGGCACGAAGATGGGACTATATCTAACGGGCCGAAAGACGCATCGAGATATGTACGGTGCGCAATATCTCCGTCAGAATAATCTAGCATGTCCATCCAGAAGCACAAAACCATCCCTAACGCCTGGATCATCCGATGGCGGCCCGAGGGCAGAAAGGGCAAAAACGAGCACCTCACCGTCTACGACTGCGACGAGGCCGAAGCCCGCAGCATCGAAATGAACCTGCGGCAGTCGGGCGGGGCCATCCACAACGTCACCAATCCCATGTTGCGCGACGTGTTCCCCGAGTGGATCGCCTGGATGCGGATACACCGGGCACCCAAAACCGTGGAGAGCATCCTGTGGGCCATGAAGCACCTGGAGCCGCACTTCGGCAAGCTCCAGGTGCCTCGCATCACCGAAAAGAGCATCGACGCCTACAAAACAAAACGGCAGGCAACACCCCGCAGCTGCAACCTCGAACTGGACTACCTCAAGAGCTGCATCAGCTGGATGGTCGAGCGCGGCATGGCCAGGCCCCTGCCCTTCAAAATCCACCGCCTACCCTACCGCGAACCCTTGCCCAGAATACCGACGCCAGAGGGCCTGCAGAAATGGCTCGACGCCCTCGAAAACGACGGGCCCTGGGACAAGGCCACCAAAACCCGCCTGCCAGGCCCCAAAAACGCGCTGATCTGGATCATGGTTCGTGCCGGCCTGCGCTTCAAAGAAGCCACCCACCTGCGCTGGGAGGACATCGACTGGCACCAGGGCGTGATCTACTTCAGCCAGAAGGGTGGCCGCCCACGGATCGCCGTGCTGCCAGAAGAAGCAAGAACCATCCTGGAGCCCATCAAAAAAAAGACCGGCCTGGTAGCCCCCAGCGACAAAAGCGACCCCAAAAACCCCAAGCCCTATACCCACATGAAAAACCTCTTCAAAACCGCCAGCGAACGCTCAGGCGTCCCCATAAAAGGCCCGCACACCCTGCGGCACATCTGCGCCACCTACACCCTGGCAGCCACAGGAGACCTGAGACTAACCCAGGCCATCCTGGGGCACACCCAGATCCGCACAACAGAGAAATACACCCACATCAACATTGACCGCCTGCGCCAAGGCCAGACAGCTACCGACACATGGACCAAAACGAACAAGAAAAAAGCTTAATACAAACAGCCATGTCCACGGGTGAGCCCAAAAATGGCATTCAAGAGGTCAGCGGTTCGATCCCGCTTAGCTCCACCAAATAAAAAAAGCCTGCGAATTATTTCGCAGGCTTTTTTTGTGATTTGAGCCATTTCAGCTAAAAAATCGTTGACTAATAATTTTCTAATTTTTTATTATAGACGTCGAAACACACAGAATGGTTGTACCTGTTATGCCCCCGGTGTTTATTCGCCGGGGGACTTTTTTCCCAGGAGCACTACCCCCAAAAAAGGAAGGGCCCCACACCATGCGGGGCCCCTTTGCTTGCGGGGCTTTGTTCGCAAGCAATACCAGAGCAACCTTACCAAAAAAATCGAAACAGGGATATCAGGAATTTCCTGATGCCCCTCAAAGGGGCGCCCCTAGCTGACCACCGACACGCCTCCCCTTTTTTTCATCGATACACTCAAATCCCTTGACCGTGGCCCCATATATTTCTATAATTCACTCCGCTTTGCCGAAGTGGTGGAATTGGTAGACACGTCGGTCTCAAAAACCGATGGCTTCTGGCCGTGCCGGTTCGATTCCGGCCTTCGGCACCACAGCAAATCAGGGCCGGGAGTACTTCTCCTGGCCTTTTGCATTTTTAAATTCGATCCCTTCAAAAAGGAGACACACCGATGAGCGAAAAGAATCCTGCTGTCCGACTGGAGACCTCCATGGGAGACATCACCCTGGAACTCGACGCCCAAAACGCTCCGAAAACGACAGCCAATTTTCTCGAATACGTTAACAGCGGGTTTTATGATGGCACTGTTTTTCATCGCGTCATTGACGGCTTCATGATCCAAGGTGGGGGCATGACCGCGGACATGAAAGAAAAAAAGACCCGCGGTCCGATCCGCAACGAAGCCAACAACGGGCTGAAAAACCTGCGAGGGACGATTGCCATGGCGCGAACACAGGTCGTTGACAGCGCCACCTGCCAGTTCTTTATCAACGTCAAGGACAACGCCTTTTTAGATCACAAAAATGAGACGCCGTCGGGATATGGCTACGCCGTCTTCGGCAAGGTTATTGATGGTATCGATACCGTCGATGCCATTCGGCAGGTAGCCACGGGCAACAAAGGGATGCATCAGGATGTCCCCAAGGAAGCAGTCGTCATCAACAAGGCCAGCGTTGTCGACTAAAGCATCATCACCTCAAGGCCGGGGCCCCTCGTCCCGGCCTTTTTTTATTCCCAGAGCTATAATCCCCCTGACTTCTTAGAGATTTCCCGTCACGACTGCTATACTTGATGTACAGACATCAAGGAGATGATGCCGTGCACTGGACGCAATTGCTGGACAGGGTTTTTCGAATCTATTACTTTTTCAAGTTCTACCCCTTTCGAAAAGAACGCTTGCAGAAGCGGCGCTCGGGACGCTCGACAGGCTTTGTCGGCATCCAGATTGACGGACTCTCCACCAGCCATTTCAAGCAGGCCCTTGAGAAGGGGTATCTTCCCAATATTCAAAGACATCTCACCAGGGGCTACAGGCTTAGGCAGTACCAGGCCGGCCTGCCCAGCACCACTCCCGCCGCGCAGGCCACCATATTTTATGGCCTTGAGGAAGGTATTCCGGCTTTCCGTTGGTTCGACAAAAAATCCGGGCAGTTGTTCAGCTGCAACGACATCGACCACGTGCAGAAATTTAGAGAGGAACTGTTCGATGGGCGGCCCGGACTGCTCGAAGGCGGCTCATCCTATTCCAATATTTTAGATGGCGGTGCCGCCCGCAGCGTCTTCACCGTCTCCTCCCCTCACCCGCAGACCCTCTTTGGTCGTTTCGGTGGCTCCCGCATTCTTCTCTTACTGGTCCTTCATCCGCTACGGGTCTGTCGAATGATGGTGGCCTCGGTCCTTGAGTATTTCATGGAAATCTATGACCGCTGGCATTTCGCCAAAACCAGACCCTGGAAAGTGCGTGAAGGGCTCTTCCCTTTCATCCGCATTTTCTGCAACGTGATTCTTCGCGAACTCCAGACGTTCGGGGTCATCGCCGACATCTATGCCGGGGTCCCTTACATCTATACGACCTACAGCGGCTATGATGAACTGGCACACCACTTCGGCCCCGCCTCGCACCAGGCGCTCAAAAACCTGAAGTACACGGACAAGCGCATTGGCGAAATCATGCGGATGCTGCGTCATGCGCCCGGCGGACGCTATGAACTCATTATCCTCTCCGACCATGGCCAGACTCCGGGCTACCCCTTCCGAGACCGGTTCGGGGCGACCCTGGGAGAGGCCGTAAGCGCCTTCCTGCGGGAAAACCAAGAGGCCACCGTCTCCAGCGGCCCACTGGAATTCACCCACCTCCAGCTGGGATATCTTGAGGAAGAACTGGATAGCCCGAAAGGCTGGCGTCATCAGGTCTACCGTGCCAGCAAAAAGTTTTTTCAGCGTCGCATCAATGCTCTGGTTCCAGAAACCCTGAAGGTAGACCCGGAGGGCGGCATTGTCATCACCTACTCCAGCTCCTTGGCCCACCTCTATTTGACCGGAGCCCCCCAGAGACTCCATTGGTGCGAACTGGAGGCCCAGCAGCCTCTGCTGTTGCAGTTTTTGTCACGACACAAGGGAATCGGTTTTTTCATCGCTAGAGGCAAAGACGGACAGGTCTGCTTCTTTCACCGCCACGGCCGCCTCTGTGCGCAGCCGGACAAAGTTCCCGACCAATCGCAACTGTCTTTCCTGGCCCCTTATGGCGACCCGGAAAAGATATTTCCAGAACTGTGCCGTTTTGCCAATCAGGAAAGTTGTGGGGACCTGATCCTGTTCGGGGCTTACGATGGAAACAGGATCGTCTGTTTTGATGATCAGGTCGGTGGGCATGGCTCGGTGGGTGGCGAGCAGCTGGAGCCCTTTCTCATTCTGCCCAACGGACACCCCGTGTTGACCAGAGAGAATCTGGCAGGCTACCAGTTTCTTTACCAGGATGTATTTCTGCCGTACCGAAGGCAAGGAAGCGTCCCAGAAAAACTCCGCAGGTGAGAATGACTTTCGATGAAATTGTTTAAAACGCCCTATGCTTCATGCTTTACGCTGATGACGTATTTCAGATAGCGTCCTTCCGGAAAGGTGACGGGATAGGGAAAGTCGGCTGACTGATCCGTCAACTGGATCACCCTGAGCTCGCAACCGCCCTGCAAAGCGCCGCGCCTCAATTCCTTGAGATAGTCAGCGACATCCATCTTCTGAAGATTGGAGGAGGTGATAAGTAGCCCACCATCCACCAGGAGACGCGAAGCCAGGGCAACCAGATCTGAAGTTCCCTTACGGGTCGTAAAGCGGCTTTTGCTGGTGGTGGAAAAGCTGGGAGGGTCCATGACAATGACATCGTAACAACACCCCTGCCGATGGAGATCCTGCAGAACGTCGTAGCAATCGCCAGCAATAAATTCATGCCGCTTGGCGTTGAGGCGGTTAATACCGAAATTATCCCTGGCCCAATCAAGATAGGGCTCCGACACATCGACACTGGTCACTTTGGCCGCATCGGCCACCGCAGCTGCTACGGAAAACGCGCCTGTGTAGGCAAACAGATTGAGAACACGTGTCCCCTTGACTCGCCGCATGAGATCGGCTCGATTCTCTCGCTGATCGAGAAAGAGTCCGGTGTTGAGCCCTTCCCCCAAATCCACCAGGAAATTCACGCCATTCTCCAGAACAGCCAGTTTTCCCGAAACCGGCTCTCCCCAAAGAAGGCGACTCATTTTTTTGTCATCCCGGCTGGCGGCTAGACTGCGTGTGTCTTGGGGGCGAGGTTTTTCATAAATACCACGGGGCCGGCAAAACTTCTGGAGCACTTCGGACAATAGTCCCAGATAAGGCTTCCAGCCTCCGCAATACAGCTGAATCATGAGATGATCTTTGTAGCGGTCGACAGTGAGCCCAGGCAGAAAGTCGCCTTCGCCGTTGATGAGGCGAAAAGCGTTGGTTCCCTCAAGGTCGAGATGGCTCTCGCGCAGACGCACAGCTTGGCTGACCCTCTTTTCAAGCCAGCCCCGGTCCAGCTTCATGGGATGCCGGGAAAGCACACGGGCGGTGATGCGATCCCCGGGATCACGCACGGCCGTCCCGACAAACCTTCCACTCTCATCGATCAGAGCGACAATATCGCCGGCATGACCAGAAGGCCACCTTTTGGTGTAGCGGTCCGCAATGACCCACGGGTGCCCCAATTCGACCATTCTTACTGTTTCGGGTCCTACGATGAACCCAGTGTTATTTGCCACATCGCCTCCTGCTCAAAGAACCTGACTGCAACCGCCCTGAATATTTGCGCGCCATTGTACTTTCATCGGAAGAAGGAACCAAGGCAATTCTACTTCACCAACCCCCAACCTTGTGCTAGACTTCGGCGCCTGACGATATGCACACAAAGGAGAAGACATGAACGAAGTCCCCAAGACATCCGGTGAAATCCATATCGAACGACTCATGCAGGAGCTTGATCCCGGTTCGGAACGCTACCGGGTGCTGGATGTGGCCAAACGATTCAAGTCGTCCTGGGTTGAATTAGGGGAGCAGCTATTACTGGTCAATCGTGAAAAACTTTTCAGTCACTGGGGTTATTCCTCTTTCGAGGAATACTGTTCCCGTGAAGTCCGTATCAAAAAACCAACAGCAGAGAAACTCACGCTGGCTTATCGCTACCTGGAAAAAGAAGAGCCGGCCCTTTTAGCCCGCAAGGGCGAACTGAAACCCTTGCCCGATTTCCGCTCCATCGACCTTCTTCGCCAAGCCAGAGAAGAGCAGAATTTTCCCCCGGAGGAATTCGACGCCCTGCGCGCTGCGGTTATCGAGCAGGATCGTAGCCTGCCGACCATTCGCAAGCAATTTCGCGAGGTGACCGACGCCAGAAAAGAGCCGGACCAAACGCTGGCTGAGAACTGCAAAATGGCCCTTAGCGCAGCCCGGCGCCTTGCCACCATCCTGCGAGAAGTTCCCGACCTGTCCCATGCGCATGATGACAACCTGACACAATTAACAACAGATCTTGAAAATCGCCTGGCCGCACTTATGCCTGTCACTGCGACAGAAGCCCGCTAGCCGAGAGCGGGTTATTTCCCCTTTCCGGTTCAGTGCATTACCTTTAAACCAATGCCATTCGCCCGGCCAAACAAGCCTTTTCAAGAGCCTTCGTTCATGCTATTCTCCGCCAAATTTTTGTTTTTTGAATAAAATTCCTTTGCTCTCTACAGGCGAAAATATCTTGACCTGTTAAAGTTTGGAAAACAAAAAGCGATTTTCTTTTTCAGGAGACACTGCCTTCAGATCACGCAAGGGGCCGGGAAAAACCATGAAAAATGACTTCAAAAACAAAGTAAGAGAGCAGTTTGGCAGAACGGCCGATGGCTATGTCAAGGACCGAGGTTTCGCCCAGGGTGATGACTTGGCTGAAGCCGACCGTCTTCTAAAGCCAACACCTGACGACATTCTTCTCGATGTCGCCTGCGGTGGGGGCCACACTGCCCTCTACTTTGCCCCCAAGGTTCGCAGCGTTGTAGCTTCCGACCTCACCATGCAGATGCTTAAAAAAGCCCAGGAGTACATTAGCGAGGAAGGTGGGGTTGAAAATGTCACCTTTCGTGAAGCGGACGCAGAGGACCTTCCCTTTCCGGCTGGGGCCTTTACACTGCTCACGTGTCGTATCGCTCCCCACCATTTCCCCGATGTCCCCCGGGCCGTCAGGGAGTTTTTTCGTGTTCTGCGACGGGGCGGTCGCATGGTTATCATAGATACTCTGCTGCCGGACGACCCTGAAATTGCTGATTTCTATCAGACCATGGAGAAGATGCGGGACCCAACCCATGTGCAGGCCTATACCCGGTCTCAATGGGTGCAGATGCTTGAAGAAGCCGGATTCACCGTCCATGAAACTCTGACGATCCCCAAAACCCACGACTTCCCCGTATGGGCTAAGCGGGCCGGACTAGGTAGGACCGGAGTGCAGCAATTGAATAAATTCTTTATTGAAGCACCGGCTTCGGTGCACAACTATTTTCAAATCGAGACTTTTGCAGGCGAAGTCGAGAGCTATACGGATCAGAAAATCCTTCTCTACGCAACCCGACCCGACAAGAAATAGCGGCCATTCCCGCCCAGCCAGATAGCCCCCCCATCAAGGACCGTTCTTACGGTCCTTTTTCTTTTCCAAAAAAACAGGGGGTGTCGCAAGACACCCCCATGAAATGGCAAAAAACTCAGAAACACCTGTTTCTGACGGATTACTTGATGCCGGCAGCATCCTCCAGCATAGCCGTGGTAACAGACTTGGGCCGCTCGATAGCATAGCCAAGAGCGCGGTCCCAAGTGATGTTGGCCAAGCAGCCAAGAGCACGCCCTACACCGAACAGTACGGTGTAGAAGTCATACTCGGTGACACCATAGTACCACTGGATAACACCGGACTGAGCGTCAACATTCGGCCAGGGGTTCTTAGCCTTGCCGTGCTTGAGCAGAACGTCGGGAGCCACTTCAAAGATCATGGAAACCAGCTGGAAGAGCGGGTATTCCTTCAGGCCCGGAGTCTTGAGGCAGAATTCACGCTGGGAAGTGTAGCGGGGATCGGTCTTGCGCAGAACGGCATGGCCGTATCCGGGAATAACCTGTCCGCTGTTGAGGGTGTCCCACAGAGCTTTTTCCAGCTCTTCCTTGGTGGGGACCTTGCCGCCCAACTTGTCCATGAAATTCTGGGTCCAGGCCAGAACTTCCTGGTTAGCCAGACCGTGCAGCGGGCCAGCCAGGCCATTGATACCGGCGGCATAGGAGTAGTAAGCGTCGGACAGAGCAGAGGCAACCAGATGAGTCGTGTGGGCGGAAACGTTGCCGGACTCGTGGTCGGAATGCAGAATGAAGTACATGCGGGCGACATCGTCGTAAGGCTTGTCAACACCCATCATGTGAGCGAAGTTCCCACCCATGTCGAGTTTGGGATCGGCAGGAATGTGGGTGTCCCCCTTGTACTTCATGCGATAGATATAAGCGGCGATGGGGCCGAGTTTCGCCATCAGTTCGTTGGCGTCCTCGTACATATCTTCCCAGCAGGTCATTTTGTTGAACTTGCCGGCAGCGTAGTTCTTGGCGAACACAGAGTCGCGCTGCATGGCGACGATGGCAGCGGAGAACATGGCCATCGGATGGGAATCACGGGGCAGAGCGCGCAACACGTCGATGACGTAAGCCGGGATCTGAGAACGTTTTTTCCAGTCTTCCACAACTTCCAGAGTCTGCTCCATGGTGGGAACATCGCCGGTCAGCAGCATCCACCAGAATCCCTCGACATAAGGATAGTCGGAACCGGGAACCTTGGGCAGAGCAGCGAAAGTCTCAGGAATGGTCTTGCCACGGAAGCGGATGCCTTCCATGGGATCGAGGTAAGAAATGTCGGTTACAAGACACTTGATGCCGCGTGCGCCACCAATAGCCTGCGAAATGGTAACATCACCCAGCTTGACGTCGCCGAATTCCTTGACAAGCCGGGTGGTGCGGGGACGGTGCTCTTCGATCTTTTTGCGCAGAGTCTCCTTCAGTGTGGACATGTTCTCTCTCCTTTAGTGAAATGAAATGCGATGAACCGGACGGTTCACCAACCCAAAAGGCCCCAGACAATTTCAACCAAACCGCCCGAAGGACGGAAGCAATAAACGGAAGAGGTGTTTCCAAAGGAAATAAAAGCGGGCGGTTTGACCCCCACTTTTCCTTCATTTTCAAAAAATGTTCTAACAAACTCAAGAGGAGGCTGTCAAGCCAATTCTGTATACAGTATGCCGAGCAAGCTAAACACTAGCTTATCTCAGTTTGAAGTCAAGAACAGGGCACGGTTTTTTCTTGCTTTCATTATCAGCCATGATAGTATGCCTAAAATTTATGCAAAAAAACATTTCTTTCTCGAAACTACAACTGAAAAACAACCTGATTCTGGCCCCGATGGCCGGCATCACCGACCTGCCCTACCGTCTCATCATGAAGGAGTTCGGGGCAGGCCTCGTCTTTACCGAAATGGTGAGTGCCAACGGCCTTATCCGTGACGGGGTGCGCACACGGGAGCTTCTGCGATCAACACCCGAAGAACGGCCACTTGGGATCCAGCTTTTCGCTGATTCTCCGGATGTTCTGGCCCGCGCCGCTGCCATGGTCAGCCAGGACGGTGAACTGATCGACATCAACATGGGCTGCCCCGTAAAAAAGGTGGTTCGCTCAGGAGCTGGCAGCGCCTTACTGCAGAACCCCATTTTGATCGGGAAAATCGTAGCGGCTGTTCGCAAGGCCACCCCTTTGCCTCTCACGGTCAAAATCCGCTCCGGCTGGGATCAACAGACCATCAATTATCTTGAGGTTGGCCGGATTGCCGAGGAAGAAGGAGCAGACGGCCTGGTTCTGCACCCACGAACCCGCAGTCAGGGCTTCAGTGGGCACTCGGAGTGGCAACACATCCGCCGGCTGAAGGAGCAATCCCGCCTCCCCGTCATCGGTAGTGGCGACATTTTTTCCGCCGCCGATGCCCTTAGCATGCTGAAAAAAACAGGCTGCGACGGCATTATGATCGGGCGGGGTGGCTATGGCAACCCCTGGCTTTTCAAAGAGATTGCCGCCGCCCTCGAAGGGGCCTTCCTTGCGCCGCCTTCGGCGGAAGAACGTTTGCGGGTCGCCCTCAAACACCTCGATCTCTTTGTCGACCTGTTCGGAAGCTACAAGGCCGTCATGGATATGCGCAAGCATCTGTGCTGGTATGTTCGCGGCCTCAATGGCGCAGCGCATTTTCGTCAGGCCATTAACAAGACCGGAAACCTGAAGGACATGAAAGTACTCTTAGAGTCTTTTTTAGCCACCAACGCCGAGGGAGTGGCCGACTGATATGGGCAGGGAGTCAGGGCCGCCGGAAGATCTCCAGCTTTACCTTCGCATCCTGGAGAGTATCGACCGGGGCGTCATTGCCATAAACCGCCGAGAACGGATTTCTTTCATCAATCCGGCGGCTCAGGCCTTCGTAGGGCTCTCAGAGCGGCAGGGGGTGGGGCGCCACTACGAACAGATTTTTATCGGACAGCCTGCCGTAATCCGCCTGATTCAAACGGCCATGCGCGAAGGAAGGTCGATTTCCGATCACGAAAACATTTTCCTCAACCGGCCCGGCATGGCCTCTCTTCCCGTAAGTCTGTCCTGCGCGCCGATTTTTTCCCCCCAGGGTGAGCAGGATGGCGCGGTGCTCATTCTTCGAGACCTAAGCAGGGTCAGAGAGCTTGAAGATGCGGTAAGACAAACTGATCGGCTTGGCATGCTGTCAACCCTTGCCGCCGGTCTGGCCCACGAGATAAAGAATCCCCTGGGGGGCATTAAGGGCGCCTCTCAACTGCTGGTCATGGAACTCCCTGAGGATAGCCCTTTGCAGGAATATGCCCGGATCATGACTCGGGAGGCGGAAAGAATCAACCGCATCATCGAGGAACTCATGGACCTGACCTGTCCCCGCTTGCCGGTGCTTGAAGAAGTGAATCTTGCTCAGGTCATCCGCGACATCGTCATTTTCCAGCAGGAAGCCCAGCGAGACAAAAAACTTGACTTTGTCTTGCGGCTCGACCCAAGCATCCCCCCCATCTTGGGGGACCGCGATCTGCTTACCCAGCTTTTCTTGAATCTAATCAAGAATGCTGCTGAAGCGATTGATGAAAAAGGCCAGATTGAAATCACCACCCGAGTCGCATCGGATTTTCATCTGACCCAGACGGGAAACAGGCCTGTCCCCCTGATTGTGGTCGAAGTGACTGACAATGGCAAAGGGATTGCCCCCGACCTGGTCGACAAGGTCTTCACGCCTTTTTTCACGACCAAAACCAAAGGGACCGGGCTCGGCCTGGCTACCTGCCAGAAAATCGTCCGACAACATCAGGGATTTCTCAAGGTGACCAGCACTGCAGGTCAAGGGACTACATTCGCCGTCTCCTTACCGTTCATCCGTCAATCGAAAGATCGCGACGAGACAGCAAAAGCGGAAAGCTGATTGATAGCTTTTCGTTAAAACCAATGACGTCATACAACGACAGATCGGGAGAGGAATCATGCCCATTCGCCGTATTCTTGTGGCCGACGATGAAGAAAGCATCCGCTGGGTACTTTCTAAAGCCCTGTCCAAAAAAGGCCTGACGGTCGATCTCGCCGCGGATGGCCAAGAGGCACTGAGCCTCTTCCGGCAGCATCATTACGACCTGGCCATTCTTGACATTAAAATGCCGGAAATAAGCGGCCTGGAACTGCTGTCCCGATTCCTCGCGGAAAAGCCCGCCACCCTGGTCATCATCATGACGGCGGAGAACTCCATGAAAAACGCGGTAGACGCCATGAAGGGCGGCGCCTACGATTACATTACCAAGCCTTTTGATCTTGACGCGCTGGACGCCACGATCATGAAGGCGGAAAAAGCTTCGACTGTAACCGACGAGGTCCATCGTCTACGGGACGAACTGAAAGATCATTACAAAGTCGACCGAACCATCATCGGCAAGAGCCGGGCCATGCAGGAAACCTACAAAATCCTCGGCAAAATAGCCCCTTCCGACGTGACGGTCCTCATCACGGGCGAGAGCGGCACCGGCAAGGAACTTATGGCCCGGGCCATCCACTTCAATAGCTCGCGACTGGGCAAACCTTTTGTCGCCATCAACTGCGCAGCTATCCCTCGCGATCTGCTGGAGAGCGAACTTTTCGGCTTTGAAAAAGGAGCTTTTACCGGAGCCGTTGAACGGAAAACGGGTAAATTCGAGCAGGCCAATGGCGGCACCATTTTTCTCGATGAAATCGGGGACATGCCACTGGATCTGCAGGCGAAACTCCTGCGCGTCCTTCAGGAAAAGGAAATCACCCGCATGGGAGGAACCACGCCGATTGCGATCGATGTGCGTATCGTTGCCGCCACGAACCAGGACCTTAACGCCAGGGTACAGGCGCGGGAATTCCGTGAGGATCTCTTTTACCGTCTCAATGTCGTGCCGCTTCACCTGTCTCCCCTGCGGGAAAGAAAAGACGACATCCCCCTTCTCGCCGAGTTTTTCATCGGCCGGAGTCGCGAAGAGTTCGGAGTGAGCACCCAGGGATGTACGACCGAAGCCCTCTCCCTCCTGCAAGGCCACAACTGGCCGGGCAATGTGCGAGAACTGGAAAACGCCATTAAACGGGCCGTTCTGCTGTCACCCGATCCGCTCCTTACCCCTGCCGACTTCTCCTTTCTCGCTCCGACCGGCCCGGAGGAAGACAACGGCAATTCTCTCGAAACCCTCATTGCCAACAAATTGCGATCCGCCCTTTTCCAGGTCGAGGTTCACGAACTGAATAATCTATATGAAATGGTCCTTCATCAGATGGAAAGGCCCCTGATCCGCATCGTTCTGGAAAAATGTCGCGGCAACCAGGTGAAGGCCGCCGACATTCTGGGGATCAATCGCAACACCTTGAGGAAAAAGATTCAGACCTTGGAAATCGATGTTAAAAAGGACTGATTACTGCCATTCCTTTGCGTCTTAAAAAGATAGCCCCTGGGGAACTTGTCTCCAGGGGCTATCTTCATATCGAGAAGGACAGAGCGTAACCTAGGCGCCATCGTCCCTTCTGGTCTGATTTTCAAAACGGGTGTATTCACCACGAAAGGTCAGATGCACGGTCCCGATGGGACCGTTACGCTGCTTACCAATAACAATTTCTGCATCTTTTTCATGCCCTTTTTCACAGGAATTGTCGCGCTTTTTACACGCTTCGCAGTAAACCGCCTCACGGTAAATGAACATGATCACGTCGGCATCCTGCTCGATTGCACCCGACTCACGCAAATCAGCCATAATGGGACGCTTATCGGTACGATTTTCCAATGAACGATTGAGCTGAGAGAGCGCAATGACGGGCACATTAAGTTCCTTGGCCAGCGCTTTAAGCGAACGGGATATCTCCGATATTTCCTGCTGACGGTTTTCGGCGTTGTGGCCGCGCATGAGCTGAAGATAGTCAACCACGATAAGCCCGAGGCCCTTATCCGCTTTCAAGCGGCGGCACTTGGCCCGCAGCTCGAGAATAGAAATGGCGGGGGTGTCATCGATATAGATGGGGGCTTCACTTAGAAAACCGGCACCATTGGTAAGCTTGGGCCAGTCAGAGTCTCCCAGGTGGCCGGTGCGCAAACGGCTGGCGTCGACCTTGGCAATGGAGCAGAGCATCCTCTGCACCAACTGCTCTTTGCTCATTTCCAGAGAAAAGACGATTGACGGGGTGACGGTCTTGGCGTGGACGGCGGCGTTTTCCACCAGGTTGAGAACAAAAGCGGTCTTTCCCATCGAAGGACGTGCCGCAATGATGATCAGATCCCCACCCTGCAGGCCCGCGGTCATCTGATCAAGATCCAGAAATCCCGTAGGAACACCGGTGACCAACTCTTTGCGATCGTAGAGCTTCTCTATCGCTTTAAAGGTGTCCTTCAGAATCTCTTTGGTCGAAAAATAGGATGGCCGGGTCTTCATCCCGGTGATATCGAAAATCGATTTTTCCGCCCAATCGAGAGTAGACTCCATGTCCCCCCCCTCATAGCCGCGGGTCGCGATTTCAGTAGCCACCTCGATCAGATGGCGGGCCATGGCTTTTTCTTTGACCAGACGACAGTAGTAGGTAATGTTGGCGGCAGTGGGAACGTAATCAACCAGGGTGGCGAGGTAACTCCCCCCTCCGACCGCGTCAAGTTCGCCATTTTGCTGGAGAGCGGCGCTGAGAGTAACCAGATCGGCAGGCTCCCCGCGTTCAGAGAGGTCAATCAAGGTTTTGAAGATTTTTCGATGGCTTTCCCGATAAAAATCGTCAGGCACAAGGATTTCCAGTGCCTTGTTCAGCGCCTGGTTTTCGAGGAGAATGCCACCGAGAACAGACATTTCCCCTTCGAGATATTGGGGAGGAAGCCGATGAGACGGTAATTTATCCATTCATCAACACCGGGTCGCAGGTGAAAAGAGAAAAAGAAGAAAGGGGAAGGAACGACTGCTCCCTCCCCTTTTGGAGAACATTTTACTCGGCGGCGACAACGTTGACCTTGATAGTGGCCACAATGCCGGCTTGCAGCTTAACAGGCACCTCGTGGGTTCCGAGTGTTTTGATCGGCTCATCGAGCTGAATCTTTTTACGATCAATCTCAATCCCGGCTTCCTTGAGCTTAGCTTCAATTTCCATCGTGGTGACGGCGCCATAAAGCTTGCCTTCCTCGCCGGCCCGGTGGCTGATCACACAGGTAGCCGCCTCGATTTTCCCCTTAAGGAGATTGGCCGCATCGGTAATCTTCTCCATTTTGCGGGCCATCTGACGCTTCTGATGCTCAAGTTCTTTGATGTTCCGGGTGTTGGCTTCCATGGCCAGACCGCGGGGGACCAGGTAATTACGAGCATAACCGGGCTTTACTTTAACCAAGTCACCGATATTGCCGAGGTTTTCTACGTTCTCTGTAAGGATGATTTCCATCGATCTCCTCCTGAAAAGGATCTACGTTTCTTTAATTTTGGGTTTTCTGAAATCCGCCCATAAATCGAAAATTCCAAAGCCGGTGACAACCATAGGCAATGGGTTGAGAAAAAAAATGAGAAGATATCCCATGACCCTGAAACCGGTTGAAATATTCTTCCGGATAAAAAAGTAGCTGACAATAGCCAATCCTTGCAAAAAATAGATCGGCAGCACAACCGCCAGCAGGTTGAGTGAAACAACATCAATAAGACCGTTGAACAGCACCACACCAAATCCTCCTCCGATCAGGATCCAGACCAGAAGCGGAGATGCCTTCCACAAATGAAAGGGTGGACCGGGTATGGCATACCTCCCACGAGAAAATCGCGAGAGAAGATAAACCAGCAACAGCAGAATCCCCCAGGTTACCGTGATGGCCAACGCCGGGTAGGCCTGTAAAAGAAAATCCTCGAGACCCCGGAGCATCTGCTCGAGTTCTGCCGTCTGTTGGGGTGTAACTTCAGACTGCTGGTATACCTGCAGTGCCTGATCGACCTCTTTCTGTACATAATCGGCGGCAATCTGCTTAACCGATATCCCTTTGCTGCCCGCATAAAGTCCGAGTGCCATGGCAGCTAGAACAACCAGGCTCAGGGTTGTAAGAATCACAGCCCGGTCCCACGGCCAGAGTCGGCGCAGGAGCAGAGGCAGCAGAAAGGAAGCCAGGCCAAACTGGAGAAAATAACCCAGCGAAGCGGCGGGGTCACCGGTAACGGCCAATAGAAGCGTCGTGGCAGCGACAACACCTCCCCCCAGCTGTGCCCCAAACCTCATATGTACATAGGCTGCGGGAAACGGCACCAGCAGAGCCAGCAGCACGCCTCCTGCACCCAAAGCGGACGAGACCATCTGCAACAAGATGGTCAGAACGATACTCCCGAAAAAAAAGAGCCCGCGCTGTCCCATGTTAACGCTCTCGTCCTGTAGCCACCTTAGTCAATGGCATGTCCGGCGGTGAAGGGCAGCAGAGCGATATTGCGGGCTCGCTTGATAGCCTCGCACACCTTGCGCTGATGCTCGGCGCAGTTACCGGAAATACGTCGGGGCACGATTTTACCGCGCTCGGAAATAAAATAGCGCAGGGTGCGGATTTCTTTATAATCAATCTTCATGGTCTTGTCGGCACAGAAGCGGCAGCCCTTGCGACGGACAAAACGTCTTCTCGGCGCTCCTGCGCCTGCAGGTCTTCTTCCAGCGGGTTTTTCAATAGCCATTTGTTATATCCTCCGTATAGATGGTCACGTTGTCAGTTCGAGAGATTTATTCCGCTTCTTCTTCCTGGTCGACTGCTGCTTCAGCCTCTTGCGCCTCGGCAGGAGCAGAGGCTTCAAACCCCTTTTCCAGGTACACCGTCTGAAACTTCATGATGGTCTCATCAATCCGCATGCGGCGCTCGAATTCCTTGATGACCTCGGGCTGAGCCTCGAATACAGTCAAGACATAACTTCCGCGGGTTTGTTTCTTAATGGGATAGGCCATTTTGCGGACACCCCATTCATCCACCTTGATGATGCTGGCGCCCTGTTCGGTCAGGACTCCCTTGAACTTGTCAACGATCGCGGCATAGGCATCGCCGGTCGCTTCGGGGTTGACGATGTAGATTGTTTCGTAGGTACGCATTCGTGTTACCTCCTCGTGGGTTAAATAGCCCCGGCACCAATCCGGAGCAAGGAGCGGGCACCACAGCGGCACCCGTTCTTAGACAAATTTGACTTTTTATCACAAGTCAAGATTATTTTCAATCTTTAAGCGGCTCAGACGTTAAATCGAAAGTGCATGACATCACCATCTTTGACGACATACTCCTTGCCTTCGAGTCGCATCAGGCCTTTTTCTTTGGCACCAGCCTCGCCACCTGAAGTAATAAAATCATGAAAGGCGGTAACCTCGGCGCGGATAAAACCTTTTTCAAAATCGGTATGAATTACGCCGGCAGCGCCGGGGGCCTTGGTTCCCTCAGCAATGGTCCAGGCTCGAACCTCCTTGACGCCAGCCGTAAAATAGGTAATCAGGCCAAGCAGTTGATAGCCAGCGGAAATCATGCGATCAAGACCTGACTCAGAAAGACCCATTTCACTGAGAAAATCAGTCTTCTCATCGGCATCGAGTTCAGCAATTTCCGCCTCGATTTTGCCGCAGATCATTACCATCTCGGCTTGTTGATCGGCAGCGAAGTGGCGGAGTTTTTCCACAAAAGGATGCTCCCCCCCCAGATCGTCTTCCCCGACATTGGCGACATAGAGGACGGGCTTGGCAGTAATCAGGTGCAGATCCCGAAGAATCCGCTTTTCTTCGACGGAGAGCTCTGTCGCCCGAGCTGGCTGCCCGCCATTAAGAGTCTCCTGAACCTTGCGCAGGACCGCGAGTTCTTCCTGCATTTTTTTGTCGCCGCTTTTGGCCTGCTTTTCCGTGCGGGAAATTCTTTTCTCAACCGAATCCAGGTCAGCCAGGTTCAATTCAGTCTGAATAACCTCAACATCCCGCAGGGGATCGACAGAGCCGTCGACATGGACGACGTTGTCATCCTCGAAGCAGCGCACAATATGCGCAATGGCATCGACCTGTCGAATGTGCCCAAGAAACTGATTCCCCAGGCCTTCGCCGCGGCTTGCCCCCTTGACCAGTCCGGCGATATCGACAAACTCCATGGTGGTCGGCACGACGCGCTCAGGGTGAACGATAGCAGCCAACTGATCCAGGCGGGCATCAGGGACACTCACCACCCCCACGTTGGGCTCGATGGTACAGAAAGGGTAATTGGCCGATTCGGCCCCGGCCGAAGTGATGGCGTTGAAAATAGTGGATTTACCTACGTTGGGCAAACCAACAATACCGCACTTAAAACCCATGCTTTACGTTCTCACTATAAAAGAAGATAGCCGGGAACGGTGTCCCGGCTATCCATGTTTAACCAATGGGCGTATAGCCCCGATTTAGACGAGCAGAGGCGCAATGACGAGGGCCACTACGCTCATCAGCTTGATGAGAATATTCATGGCCGGACCGGAAGTATCTTTGAACGGGTCGCCAACAGTGTCACCGACAACTGCAGCCTTATGCGCCTCGCCACCTTTTTTCTCACCAGCGAGCTCACCTTTTTCAATGTATTTCTTGGCGTTATCCCAAGCCCCGCCGCCATTGGACATCATCAGCGCCAGCAAAACACCAGCAACCGTGGCGCCAGCCAGCATGCCACCGAGGGCTTCGGCGCCAAGGACGAAACCGATGACCACAGGGGCCACAACGGCGACAACACCGGGCAGAACCATCTCTTTAAGCGCCGCGCGAGCAGAAATGTCGACACACTTCTCAGGCTCGGGCTTAACGCCCTCTTTACCTTCGAGCAAACCGGGAATTTCACGGAACTGGCGACGAATCTCGTCAACCATTTTGCCGGCAGCGCGGCCAACGCTCGTCATGGTGAGCGCGCCAATAAAGAAAGGCAGGGCGCCTCCGATAAGCATACCGATAACGGTCAAAGGATTGATCAGATTGATTGACGTGAGTCCGACGGTGGTCGCATAAGCCGAGAAAAGGGCCAGGGCCGTCAGGGCAGCCGAACCAATGGCAAACCCCTTGCCGATGGCGGCCGTGGTGTTGCCGATAGCGTCGAGGCCATCGGTAATCTTGCGCACATCGGGGCCGAGGCCGGCCATTTCGGAAATACCACCGGCATTGTCGGCGATGGGACCATAGGCATCGACGGTCATGGTGACACCAACCGTGGCGAGCATGCCGACCGCGGCGATACCGATACCGTAGAGACCGGCAAAATAGTTGGCAATGAAAATGCCGACAGCGATGATAATGATGGGTGCGGCGGTGCTCTCAAGGCCGACAGCCAAGCCATGAATAATGTTGGTAGCCGGACCGGTCTTGCTGGCGTCGGCGATGCGGGCGACCGGAGTGGCAGCAGTGTAGTACTCGGTGATCTGGCCGATGGCGATACCGGCCAGAGTACCGGCGAGAATTGCCCAGAACACGCCGTTGGAGATATGCAGACCCCGGACAATAAAGAATGCGGCCACAAGGAAACCGCCGGCAGCAACAAAAGTCGTATAATGCAGCGCCTTGGCGGGATCCATGGATTTGAGAAGCTTCATGGAACCGATGCCGATGACGGAGAAAATCAGGCCGACCATGGCCAGGGCCAGGGGCAGCAGCATGGCGTTGGCCTGAATGACGCTGAGCTCGACGCCGGGAACCGACAGGTGGGTCAGCAGTTCGGTGCTAGCAGCTGCGGCAATTGCGATAGTGGCGATGATGGAACCGACGTAAGATTCAAAAATGTCAGCGCCCATACCAGCCGTGTCGCCGACGCAGTCACCGACGTTGTCAGCAATAACGCCGGGGTTGCGGGGGTCATCCTCGGGGATGCCGGCCTCGACCTTGCCGACCAGGTCGGCACCGACGTCAGCAGCCTTGGTATAGATGCCGCCGCCCACGCGGGCGAAAAGAGCGATAGAAGAAGCACCCATGGCGAAACCGTTGATGTAGCTGGCATGCTCGGGGCTCCCAAAGAGAATAAAGGCGATGCCGACGCCAACCAGACCAAGGGAAGCAACGGACATCCCCATGACGGCGCCGCCGTTGAAGGAAACCTCAAGAGCTTTGGCCTGACCGGACTGGCGAGCCGCCTCAGCCGTGCGCACATTGGCACGGGTGGCAGCCTTCATGCCGATGAAGCCGCAGATCATTGAACAGATTGCGCCACCAAGAAAGGCAAAAGCGGTCTGAGGCCCCATGCCGGCAAAAATAAGAAAGAAAACCAGAACGATAAAGATCGCAAGAACCTTGTACTCCCTGCGCAGGAAGGCCATGGCTCCGGCGTGGATCGCTTCGGAAATTTCCTTCATTTTTTCGTTGCCGACCGGCTGTCCTTTAACCATGCCATACAGTACGACGGCAATGACGAAACCGATCACCCCCAGGATGGGTGCATACATTTGCAGTTCCATGTTGTTTCGTTCCCTCTCTTTCCTCTGATTTTAATTGCGAACTTCTCGACTGTTGAATTCGTTCATGGCGCGCTCAGCCCCCTTTTCGAGAACTGCCTCCACGGCCATGGCTGCATCTTCGAGTACATCTTCAAGGTTCTGTCGCTCTGTCGCCGAAAAAGGACTGAGCACATAACCGGCGACGTCACCGCCAGGGGCAGGTCGGCCGACACCGATCTTAATACGGATAAATTCACCCGTCCCCAACACCTGCCGGATATGACGAATACCGTTGTGACCGCCATGTCCTCCCCCTCGCTTAATCTTGAGAGCACCGAAGGGCAGATCGATATCGTCATGGACGACAATCAAATCCCCCGGCTCAACACCGAGGGATTTGCAGGCGGAGCCTACACTGGCCCCGCTGAGATTCATAAAGGTTTGAGGAAGAAGCAGGGTCACCTCTTCTCCGGCGACGCGACCCGTTGCGTAAATCGCCTGATGACCGCTTTTTTTCAGGGAGATGCCGGCGCGGTCAGCGACTTTCTGGACAGCAAGAAAACCAACATTGTGTCTTGTGCTGGCATACTTGCTGCCGGGGTTTCCCAGTCCAGCCACCAGCTTCAAGATCAGGCCTCTTCACCCGCCTCTTCAGCAGCGCCCTCTTCTTCTTCAACTTTGCGGCCGGTCACGGTAATGACCGTGAAATTGACATCGTGAGGCACCTGGATCCCTTCGGGAAGCACGAGATCCTCCACATGAAGAACATCACCGATCTTCATTTCGGCCACGTCGACCTCGATCGCCGCAGGGATCGCGGAGGGGAGGCAGACCACTTCCAGTTCATGCCGGATGACCTGCAAGTTGCCGCCCTCTTTTTCCCCCTTGGATTTTCCGACAGGGTGAACGGGAACCATGACATGCGTCTTTTTGCCCATTTCAATGGCTTGAAAATCGGCATGCATCATATCACGACGGATAGGATCGACCTGCAGATCCTTGATGATGACCACCTTGCCCTCAACCTCCGACACCCCCCTGAGAGTAATGAGGGTATTCCAGCCGGATTCGGTCGCCATGGCCTGCTGCAGAGCCTTCGGTTCTACCGTTACGGAACAGGGTTCCATCCCTTTTCCATAGACGACAGCGGGAATCAGCTCCTGACGGCGAAGGCTGCGTGCGCCACCCTTTCCGATTCTTTCACGTGCAGAGACCACCAGTTCCGTATTTGCCATTGATTGTTCCTCCATAAATTTGTGCTGCCAGCTGGCAAACAAACCAACTATTTGAATGAATAGTCCACTCTTAAATAAACAATGAGCTGACCGACTCATCGCCATGAATGCGGCGAATGGATTCAGCCAGTATTTCCGCCACGGAAAGAACGCGCAGCTTCGAACAGGTTGACAGTTTGTCCTGAACGGGGATCGTGTTGGTCACCACCACTTCCTCGAGACAGCTGTCACTGATCCGTTCAAGGGCGGGCCCGGAAAGAACGGCATGAGTGGCACAGGCGTAGACGGCGGCGGCGCCCTTCTCTTTGAGAGCCTGGGCCGCCTGACAAAGCGTTCCTGCCGTGTCGATCATATCGTCGACGATAATACAGGTCTCCCCTTTGACATCACCGATGATGTGCATAACTTCGGAGACATTGGGTCCGCTGCGACGCTTGTCGATAATGGCCAGACCGGCGTCAAGTCTCTTGGCGTAAGCCCTGGCTCTTTCAGTCCCCCCTGCATCAGGAGACACAACCACGACGCGACCGGGGAAACGGGAACAGACATCCGCAAGGATAACTGGAGCCGCATAAAGATGATCGACGGGAATATTGAAAAAACCCTGAATCTGACCGGCGTGCAGATCCATCGTCAACACGCGGTCGGCGCCCGCCGTACTGATCAGGTCAGCAACCAGCTTGCTGGTGATCGGGGTCCGCGGTGCGACTTTACGATCCTGGCGGGCATAGCCGAAATAGGGTACAACCGCAGTAATCCTGGCGGCCGAGGCCCGCTTGAGGGCGTCCATCATGATCAGCAATTCCATGATATTGTGGTTGGACGGCGCACAGGTTGATTGGACGACATAGACGTCCCTGCCGCGCACATTCTCGCCAACCTCAACCATGATCTCGCCGTCAGAAAAAGTTCTGACCTTGGCGTTGCCCAGAGGTACGGCCAATTGGCCGCAAATCTCACGGGCCAAAGGAATATTGGCATTGCCGGAAAATATCTTCAGCTTGTCCACCATGGACCCCCACTGGTAGCTTGGAAAAAGTTGTAGGCCATGGAAAACCATGACCTAACCGAAAAAAGAAGTGATATCGGATATCTGAAGCCCTCAAACCAGAGATGCGCCTGAGGCCTGATAGATAAGTGGCTGGGGCGCCAGGATTCGAACCTGGGAATGCCGGAATCAAAATCCGGTGCCTTACCGCTTGGCGACGCCCCATCAAAAAAGCAATATCTTTTCCGCCAAAACCAACTACACGGGTCGA
The DNA here is from genome assembly GCF_024197615.1 of Desulfuromonas sp. KJ2020. Classification (NCBI taxonomy): domain Bacteria; kingdom Pseudomonadati; phylum Thermodesulfobacteriota; class Desulfuromonadia; order Desulfuromonadales; family Desulfuromonadaceae; genus Desulfuromonas; species Desulfuromonas sp. KJ2020. Next base: position 157,602 of record NZ_JAKUKE010000003.1, on the reverse strand, counting down.
ACGATCTCGGCTCGCCAGAGTTCATGCTCAAGGCGGATACTCCGACAGGCCGCGTCAGCCTCCGCCTGATCCTGGAAGACCCCGAAGACCGTCGGACCGCTCCCCGACATGAGTACAGCCGAAGCCCCCAACTCGGACAGCCGTGCCTTAACCTGCCCGACCTCAGGGTGCCGGGACATGGTCACCCGCTCAAGATCATTAACCACAAAAGACCTGAAATCCCGAGCCGTTTTGGGAAACCCGGGTAATCTATACTCATCCACAGGGCTTGTCAACCCCAAATTTTGATAAACCCAGGCCGTGGAAACAGCCACTCCGGGGTTGACCAACACATACCACACATCGGGAAGGGGCCGCGGCAGGGGCTGCAGAACATCACCGATCCCCCGCGCGATCGCCGGCTGCCCATACAAGAAAAACGGCACATCAGCCCCCAAAGAAGACCCGATCATCATCAGCTCGTCGCGGGACAAACCAGCGGCCAACATATCGTTCAATCCAGACAAAACCGTGGCCGCATCAGAAGACCCACCACCGAGACCGGCCGCCACCGGAATATTCTTCTCAATGATCAGATCAACGCCCCACTCTTTTCCAAGGCGACCAAGCAGCACCTCGGCCGCCTTGCCCGCAATATTTTTCGAGCCCGGCAAAAGGTCGACCCCCGGACAAGACACCCTCACCCCTTTCCCCTTCGACAGAGATATCTCAATACGGTCATACAGCGAGACACACTGCATTACCATACACAGATCATGATAGCCATCCTCGCGCTTGCCGAGAACCTGCAGACGCAAATTAATTTTTGCTGGAGCCCAATAAACTCGCTTCACACCAACCCCCCCAAAACTGTTTTTTCCCAAGCCACGCATCATTTGCGATGATTCAATAAAAGTCAAGCCGCCATCCTACAGAAAAACACCCTCCCCAAAGGTCAATATTGGCCACTTTGGGCTATTTTTCGCCAGCAAAACACCAATCCCCCTCGGCCATCCGCATCAAAAGAACCCACCCTTCCGCACAGCAGAACCGTTTAAATTAAAATACAAACGCTTTTTTATAATGGCACAGTAATCGCAAATGCCTTTCATCCACACTGGTTTGGACATTCCCCCCCCGCAGAAGCTTCACAGGGGCGATACCGGCTTATTTGCCTGCAGTAAATGATTGCAAAACATCAGTTCCCGTGTATATTTAATCCACCTTGAGGCCCGGCGTCTCCTGCATTCCTTCCCCGGGCTTCAAGGAACAAAATATTGTTTTTTATTTAACCCCCAACATTGTACAGGAGGAAAAAACATGATCAAAACAGCAAGATTAATGTCCCTCACGCTTTCAGCGCTGCTGGTGGCAGCCATGACCCTGGCGCCGAACATCGGCCACGCCCAGAAAACCCGCCTGGCTTTCTCCGGCGGCCCTGACGGCGGCACCTTCCAGTACTTCTCCAACGGCATGGCCACCCGCCTTTCCAAAACTATCCCGAATGTCGAAGTCTCCAACATGGCTTCGGCCGGTTCTGTGGAAAACATTCGCCGCGTCAACTCCGGCGAGGCCGATTTCGGCATTGCTTATTCGGGCGACACCTACCTGGCCCGCACCGGTCAGTTGCCCAAAGATACCCGCAAATACGAGAATGTCCTTGCCCTGGCCTATCTTTACGGGGCCCCGGCTCATCTCATCGTACTTGACGGCAGCGGCATCAACGCTGTCAGCGATCTGGCTGGCAAGCGTGTTGCCGTAGGTGGGGCAGGTTCCGGCGCCGCCGCCTCAGCCCAGCGCTATTTCGAGGCGCTTGGCCTGTGGGACAAGATGAATGTCGAGTTCATCGGCTACAGCAAGGCCGCCTCCGCCCTCGGCGACAAGCTCATCGACGCCATGTGGGTATTCGCCGGTTTCCCCAACTCTTCAGTCATCCAGGCCGCGGCCAGCAACAAGATCAAGATCCTCAGCCTCTATGAGACGGGTGAAAAAGGCGGCGTCTTCAAAAAATATCCCTTCTACGCCCCGGTGACCATTCCCGCCGGCACTTACAGCGGGATCGACTATGACGTCAAAACTTTTCAGGATTCTGCCCTCTGGGTGGCCGGCAAGCACGTTGACAGCGAGGTCATTTATCAGGTGACCAAAGATATCTTCACCCCCGAAGGGCTTTCCTATCTGGTCAAAGTGAAGAGCACCGCCAAGGCCATGAGCGTTGAAGGGGCCCTCACCGGCATCGTCACCCCGGTTCATGAAGGCGCCGAGAAATTCTGGAAGGAAAAGGGTCTGACCCTGACCCCCGAGCAAACTGCCCGCTAAAAACGAGAGCATCTGATACATTGCCTTGATACGACCATCTGAAAGCGGGGCTGACCATTCGGCCCCGCTTTCCATCTGCGCGCACCCTAGCCCTTTTAGAGAGCCTGTATGTCGGAAGAAAATAACCAAGAACTGGAAGACCTGAGCCCTGAGGAACAGAAAAAACTGAAAAAGCTTATGGAGAAGGACGCCAAGTCCTATCGCTCCCCCACAGGCTTTTTCAAAGGTCTGGTCGCCCTGCTGGGCGCCGGCATGGTCATCTTCTATTTCTATACCGCCGGCCTGGCGGCCGTGGCTACCCAGTACCACCGGGGGGTCTATGTCTTTGCCACCTACGTGCTCGTGTTCCTGCTTTACCCGGCGGGCAAGGGAAGAATCCGTGTTCCCCTTACGGCGGTTCTGTCCATCATTCTTTCCATGCTGGGAACGGCGCTCCTGTTCTTCTCCGACATGGCGACCTTCCATGCCCGACTGCTGGAAATAGGCGACCATTACGCCTCTGACGGACTTGGCGGAGCGATTGCCTCGGCCTCCGGGCTTTGGCAGGTCGGCGTCGGTGCCGTGCTGATTTTTGCCCTGGTTACCATCGGCGACAACCTCCTTATGCGCCGTTCCGGAAGCAATCCGACGATTTCCGATATCCTTTTCGCCCTGCTCTCGGCGGCTGTGGTCTATTACTGGATGCACGAGTTCGAAAACCTCAATTACCGGGCCGGGGCGGAAAACGAACTCGATGCCATGGTCAGCATTGTGGGCGTCTTTCTCTCTTTGGAAGTCTGCCGCCGCGTCCTCGGCTGGTCCATGACCCTGATCGGCATCGGCATGCTTATCTATGGCTACTTCGGCCCCTACTTTCCCGACATGCTCTCGCATCGCGGTTTCGGTATCGAACGCCTGGCTACAGCCCTCTACCTGACCACCAACGGCGTGTTCGGCGTCATGGCCAACGTACTGGCCACCTATGTCATTCTCTTTATCTTTTTCGGTGCTTTCCTGCACAAGAGCGGAGCGGGTAAATTCTTCATCGACCTGCCGCTGGCCATTGCCGGCAACAGTACCGGTGGACCGGCGAAGGTAGCCGTCATGGCCTCAGCCCTGTTCGGTTCCGTTTCGGGCAGCGCCATCGCCAACACGGTTTCCACCGGCGCCTTTACCATCCCCCTCATGAAACGGGCGGGCTTCAAGCCCCACGTGGCGGGCGCCATCGAACCGGCCGCCTCCATCGGCGGCATGTTCCTGCCCCCCATCATGGGCGCCGGGGGCTTCCTGATGGCTGAGCTGACCAACACCTCCTACGCCACCATCATGATGATCGCCGTCTTTCCCGCCCTGCTTTACTTTTTCTCCGTCTTCTGCATGATCCACTTTGAGGCGAAGAAGCAGGGGCTTAAAGGCATCAAAGGCGAAGAATTCCCCCACTGGAAGATCGTCCTCAAGCGTGAGTGGTACTTCAGTCTGCCGCTGATCATCATCACCGTGCTGATGATTCTGGGCCGCTCCCCCGGCTATTCGGCCTTCTGGGCAACGATCTCGTGCGTTGTCATCAGTTGGTTCCGCAAAGAGACCCGCATGGGGCTCAGGGAAATATGGGAAGCCATTCTTACCGGCGCCAACAATACTCTGATCATCGGCGCCACCCTGGGCGTCATCGGCATCATCGTCGGCACCATATCCCTGACGGGCATCGGCCTGAAGTTCTCGGACATCATTATCTCCATGGCCCAGGGCAATCTCCTGATGGCCCTGTTGCTGGTGGGCCTGGCCTCCCTGGTTCTCGGCATGGGAGTACCAGTGACCGCGGCCTACCTGATCACCGCGGTACTGGCCGTACCGCCCCTGGTGGAGATGGGTGTACCGGTCATTGCTGCCCATATGATCGTTTACTGGTTCAGCCAGGATTCCAACATCACCCCACCGGTCTGCGTGGCCGCCTACGCCGGCGCCGCCATCGCTGGCTCCGACCCCTGGAAGACCGGGTGGACCAGCTTCAAATTTGCCAAATTGCTCTATGTCATGCCGATCCTCTTTGCCTTCACGCCATCGATCCTCTTTCAGGCCAAGCCGATCAACGTCAAGATGCCGGAAATCCACGCCGAAGTTCCCTTTGCTTCCGTCCTCAAAGTCGATGTCAAGGAAGGAGACGAGTTCGTCAAGGGGGATGTGCTGGCAACCGTACTGGTGGAAGACAAACCCGTAGACATCAAGGCCAGGAAAGACGGGCGGGTCACCCAGGTCAAGACCTTCGCCGGCGGGCTAGCCAATCCCGGGGATGTGCTGATCGAAGGCGAGATCGTCGCGACCAAGACCAAGGTGTTCTCCTCCTTCCTCTCGGCATTCCTGGGCACCATAGCCTTCTCATCGCTGACCATGTTCTTCTGGATTCGCCGCACCAGCATCCCCGAATGGCTGATTCTGGCCGCGGCTACCATTTTGCTTTACTGGCCGACTCTGGTCACCGACGCCATCGGTATCGGCCTGGTGGCTATCGTCTTTATCATGCAGAAGGCTAAAAACAAGCGGGAACAGGCGCTGGCCGCCTGAACCGCTGTCTCGCGAGGAACGCCATGAAAACCATCAAGAAAATACTCTATGCGACCGATTTTTCCGAAAGCGCCGACGATGCGGCGGATTATGCGCTGACCTTGGCCAAACTGGCGGGAGCCTCCGTGCATGTGCTGCACGTTATCGGCGAATTGATGGACAATCGCAAAAGCCAGATTCAGCCCGAAGCTTTTGCCATGCTGGAGAAGAATGTGGAAGTGCAAACCGTCAAGGAGATGGAGGATTTCTGTCAAAGCCGCTTCGGGGAGCAGATCCCCTATACGTCGGAAGTGGTTATCGGCACCCCTTTTCAACAGATTATCGAAAAGGCCAAGGCCTTTAGAGCCGACCTGATCGTCATGGGAACCCACGGACGGACCGGCATCGAACATGTCATTGTGGGCAGCACCGCCGAAAGAGTGGTCAGGCGTTCGAAAATCCCTGTTCTCACGGTACAACAGCAGGCGAACTGACTTACTGCAGCCCTGGAGGAAAGTCCATGAGCAAGCGTTTTTTTTACCTATGCAGCCTTTTTGTTTCCCTGTTGGCGGCCCTGCCCGCCAGCTTGGTCCTGGCCGCTCCCCCGCAGGTTCGGCTGGTGAGCGGCCCGGCTGGGGGAACGTTTGACGTGGTGGGGGACACGATCACCCGTCTGGTCAATGACAAAAATACCGAAATGGTCGTCAGCCGCAGCATCTCCGCCGGTTCAGTGGAAAATCTGCGCCGCCTCAGCTCCGGCGAGGCCGATCTCGGCATTGTCTACGCCGGCGATCTCTTCCTGGCCCAGCAGGGGCGTTTGCCCTACGATGCCCGCACCTATGACAATGTGCTACCAGCCGCCTATCTCTACAGTGCCCCGGCGCAGATGCTGGTACGCCAGGACAGCGACATCGAAACGGTAGAAGATCTGACCGGCAAGCGCGTAGCCATCGGCGGGCCCGGCTCAGGTGCTGCCGCCGCCGCCCAGCTTTACCTGACCAGCGTCGGCCTGTGGGACCACATCCGCCCCGACTACACCGGCTATCAGGAGGCGGTCTCCGCCCTGGCGCACCGGTATATCGACGCCATCTGGCTCTTCGCCGCCCTGCCCACGCCGGCGGCGACACACGCAGCCCAGGCTTTTCCCGTACGCCTGCTCGACCTTCAGGGGGCGGGAGATGCCTCGGGCTTTTTTGCCGCCTACCCTTTTTTCACACCGGCCGTCATTCCGGCGGGAACCTATCCGGGGCTTGATCGTGATATTTCGACCTTTTCGGATCGCGCCTTGCTGGCGGCCGGAGCCCGGGTGCCCGAGGAAGCCGTGCGCGAAGTGTTACGAAAAGTCTTTTCCGCCGAAGGCCTGAACAGGCTGGGAGAGAAGGAACCGAGCCTGGCCGGCCTGAACAAACAGCAAGGGGTGCAGACCAGAGTGCGGCCGTTGCATCCCGGCGCTATCACCTTCTGGAAAGAGCAAGGCTTGCAGATACCCGCCCCCTGATTCTTTTCAGGCGGATGGTCTCACTCCCAGCGTCCGTTTGAACGCTGGCGCAGGGCAATAACCTCAACCCGACCCTGGTCGTTGATAAAGGAACTCAGCAACCAGCTGACCAGGCTGATAATCAGCGAACCCAGCAGCGCTGAACCGAAACCGCGGACATAAAAACCCGAGATGACCCCGGACACCATCATCAACAGCAGGGCATTGATCACGAAGGTGAACAGGCCCAGGGTCAGAATATTGAGCGGCAGAGTGAGCAACAGCAGGATGGGCCGCAGAAGAGCGTTGAGAATCCCCAGGGTAGCGGCCGCAAAAAAAGCCGCCGCAAAACCGCTGGCCGAGATCCCCTCAATTAGGTAGGAGGCGGCGAGAATGGCCAGGGTCAAAATCAACCAGCGCAGCAATAATCCTTTCATAATATCCCCTTTTCAGTCTAGGCCGGCTTTGCAGAAAGCCGGCCTTGTTTTATTATTGGAATCGACGGGCGGTTATGCCACCGGACCCTTTTTCTGAACCTGCTTCATTTTAGCGGGAGGAAAGCCATGCAGCAACTGATCGAACGCCTCCGCCGGGAGGCCCGCTCCCTCGGCGGCCAGCTTGTTAAAGTGGACGGCTTCCTCAATCACCAGGTGGACACCGCCCTGCTCGTCCAGGCGGGACAGCACCTTGCCCGTTTTTTTGCCTCGGAAAAAATCAGTAAAATCGTCACGGCCGAGGCCAGCGGCATCGTTCCGGCTTTCGCCACGGCTCAGTCCCTGAATATTCCCTTCATCTATGCCCGCAAGAGCCGTCCCCTCACCATGGCCGACAACCCGCTGTGTGCCGGGGTCACCAGCCGCACCCGGGGCAGCGCCGCCGAACTCTTTCTGTCCCGGGAATATCTGGCTCCGACAGATCGTGTCCTGGTGATCGACGATTTCCTCGGCAGCGGCCAGACCGCTGCCGCTTTGGGCCAGATGGTACAGCAGAGCGGCGCCCACCTGTGCGCCTTCGCTTTTCTGGTCGAAAAGGTGGATGAAAGAGGCCGTCACACCTTGGCGGATTTTCGCCTTCCGGTAAAAACCCTGGCGCGGCTCGAGCTCACCGAGGACGGCCTGAGAGTATCCTGACAACGCCTGCATACAGAGCCACATGGCAAACGATGACACCCACATAGTCCTGCCAAAGGACGGTCGCCGGTTCGGCCTGAGCGAGTTTGGCGCACCGAAGGGAAAACCTCTCTTCTATTTCCACGGCTTTCCCGGCTCGCGCCTGGAGGCCCGACTGGTCCATGAACAGGCGTGCAGACAGCAGATCCGACTCATCGCCGTCGACAGACCGGGCTATGGGCAATCGGCCTACCAGCCCGGTAGACGGCTCGCGCACTGGCCACGGGATATCGCTGCGATTGCCGATACTCTCAAGCTGGATAGATTCAGCGTGCTTGGCGTATCCGGCGGCGCCCCCTATGCGGCGGCCTGCGCTCGCTTCATGCCGGAGCGCCTTATAACAACGGGAATTGTCTGCGGTCTCGCGCCCTTGGACGATGGGGAGTTACTGAAACGGCTCAAAGGGCGGGATCGCCGTTTCGGCTGGCTCAAAAAACTGCCGCGCCCTCTTTTTCGCCCGCCTCTGCTGGTGGCGGGGATAGCGGCAAGGCAACGGCCTCAGGGTCTGCTGCGATTAATCGCCGGGACGCTGCCTCCCTGGGACCGAACAGTGATAATGAAAAGAGAAATTGGTCCGCTGCTGGCCAGTTCTTTGCGTGAAGCCTTCAGCCAAGGCAGTGCCGGTGCTTTTGCCGACCTCTGTCTGTATGGAGAACCTTGGGGCTTTGCCCTGGAAGAGATCCGCGCCCCGGTGCTGCTCTGGCACGGCGAAAGGGATACGGTCGTCCCCTGCGCCATGGGACGGTTCCTGGCCGAAAAGATCCCTAACTGCAGGGGGATTTTTCTCGCGGACGAAGGGCATTTTTCCCTGCCACTCCTGCAGGCCGAAACGATTCTGACTGGGCTGATGAATCAGGACGATTTGCCGCCGGCTGACGATACCGGGCCGGCCAGGGGGTAGGACGCGGTGAAAAGAGTGCCTGTTTGGTCGGAACTGGTGAAGTGGACCGAGCCGCCCAGGTAATTGCTGAGCAGCTTCATACTGTAGGTACCCAGCCCCCTTGAGCCCCCCTTGGTGGAGAAGGAGCGCTGGAAAATACCGGCTTTGGCCTCCGGTGACAGCACTCCCTGATTATGAACCCAGAAAGCGATGCGGTCTTCGTCACCACGGCAACCCAGGGTGACCTGTTCCCCGACGGGGCAGGCTTCCAGGGCGTTCTTGAGCATATTGCCCAGCACGCGGCCGAGCAAAGTCTGGTCGCTGGTCACAAGAAGATCCGCAGCGTCCGCATCGACCGTCAGCTCCCTGTCGGCGGCCACTTCGTGCTGGCGATAAATCTCGGCCAAATTCCTTATAAAGGCGAGACTGGAGAAGGTTTCCACATCCAATGCCAACTCCCCCGACTCGGCCGCCGTCAGAGCTCGCTGGGCCTCAATCTCGTCAATGGTCTGCTCAGCGGCCAGCTGGATCAGGTCAAAAATCCGCTCTTGCTGTTCCGGGTCGCAGACACGCAGATGTTCGGCAAAGCCCTTGATGCTCCCGACCACGTTCAAAACATCATGGAAGAACACGCGCTCCAGAAAGGCGCGGCGCTTTTCATGACTGACATCGGCCAGCGCGAAGACCGAAAAGGTCTCTTCCCGAAAAGTCAGCGGTGTGGCGCGGACCACCAGATCGAGGGCCTCCAGGCGACCGTCAAACTGACGGGAGATGCGAAACTCCCGTTCAGCCGCCTCACCGGCCAGGGCACTCAGCACGGCCAAGGCGGCACCGCAGCTATGGCACATGGGGCCGTCGCCGCAGCCCTGCCCGCTGGTTGCGACCCGCACGCACCGCAGAGCCTCGCCGGGACGAAGCCCCCGCAAGTCCTCGACATCGCCTACACCGACGAGATCGAGGAGGGGCTTGTTGGCGTAGACGATCTGCCGCCGGTCGTTGACGATGGCGACCACCGTGGGCAAGGCATCCAGCAGGTGGCGGGACAGGAACTCGTCCGAGAAATAGCGCGCTTGCCGCGACAGGACATCCTCGCCCGGCTGGGAGTCGGCGCCGGGAACCGAAAAAACTTTCTCAGAGAACAATGTCACGACGAGGCCTCCCTCTCCAAGGTCACAGAGGGTCATTTGAACATGACAGGGGGATTAAAAGCAAGAGAGGCGGCAGGCGATCACTGACGCAGGTGAAAACGCAGCCGGCGCGAGGCAACCTCGACCAGATCCCCTTCTTTCAGGGGAATATCTTCCGTCACGCTGCGACCGTTGATTTTCAGGCGAGGACGACCCTCCCCCGGCGACAGGGTATAGCCGTCCTTGCCCCGCAGGACATAGCCCCCGACTTTGGGAGCGAACCAGCCTTTCAAGGGGATGTCGGCACCGGCATCTTTGCCCATGACGGTCAGCGAGCGGGTCAGTTCAAACTCCGTCTCGCTGCCGGCGCCACCAACCGCGGCCAAAACGCCGAGCGGGCAGCCGGACAGTTCCATCCGATCAAGCGCCTCCCGATGCTGCCTCGTTTCCAGCACCATGGTCTTGTCCATGTCCAGTTCCCGCAGGGCCGTGCCGGAGGAGACATTTTCGCCTTCTTCGACCATGAAGACGAGAGTGTGCTTGCCGATCGTGACCGCGTCATCCGGCTTGAGACCCCAGCGCGTGATTTTTCGACCATTCACAAAGGTGCCGTTGGTGCTGTTGAGGTCTTCAATAAAGTAATGCCCCAACTGATTTTCCACCCGGGCGTGAAAACTCGAAACAGCCAAGTTGTCGATCTGCAGATCGTTCTCCAGATTTCGTCCGATCGTCAGCTGTTCCTTGTCCGTATCGACGACCTTGAGAACCTTGTCGTTGAATTTGAGCAGAATCCTGAGCATTTCCCTATTCCCTCCTCAATCGTGGCAGCCGTTCCGAGAAAAATCGGCTGATGCCGTTGGGCTGACAAAAAAGCAGCACGGCGGTAATATTGTCCTTCCCACCGGCGGCATTGGCCGCGTCGACCAGACGGGCACAGACGGTGCGCGGGTCGTCCGTCGACAGGACCAGAGACAGGATGGTTTCGTCGTCAAGCATGTCGGTGAGACCGTCGGTACACAGCAGGTATCGATCCCCCTCTTCGATAGTGAACGGAGCGACAGAAACCTCTGTATTTGGAAAAGAACCCAGAGCCCGGGTCAGCACATGGCGGTGGGGTGAAAGAGTCGCCTCGGCCGGGGAGATCAGGCCCTGGAGAACCTGCTCGTGGACCAGGGTGTGATCTTCGGTCAACGGTTCGATATTTCCGCCACGTATCCGATAGAGTCGGCTATCGCCGACGTGGGCGACAGTCAGCCGCTCGCCCTGGATCCAGGCGACCACCAGCGTGCAGCCCATGCCACGCCAGCCCGGGTTGTCGCGAGCCTCGCGGGAAACCGCTTCATCAGCAGCCAGCAGAGCCTGGCGCAGTACCTCGTCCGCCGACCCGTCGGCAAGGGCCCGGTCGCGGGCCAAGCCCTCCACAAATTGCCGCACCTCGCGAACCGCGAGACTGCTGGCCACCTCACCGGCCGCATAGCCACCCATGCCATCGGCCACAACGAAGAGGCCCTGGTCGGGGCAAAGGGTGAAGCTGTCCTCGTTGTTTTCACGAAGCAGCCCCTGGTCGGTCTGTCCCCAGGATAGGAGGCGCATCGGTCACCCTGTCTCCCGCAGGCAAGCCTGCAGGTCCTTTAAAACCTGACCGGCTTTGGCATAACGCCGGGTCTGGGTTTTGGCCAGAAGTTTCTCGACTATCGGCAGACAGCACTCCGGCACGTCGGGTGCGATTTCCCGTAAGGGGGTATAGGTGGCGTTGGCAATAGCAAACATGAGGGCACCGAGGCTGTCTCCCTGGAAGGGCTTCTCACCGCTGAGCAATTCGTACAACACAACCCCCAGCGAAAAGAGATCGGAACGACCATCGACCTTTTTGCCGGCCACCTGTTCGGGAGACATATAGCTGGGGGTGCCGAGAATGACGCCCGTCTGCGTCCGGGAGTTCGGTACCAGGCGGGCGATGCCGAAATCCGTGACCTTGACCTGGCCGCTGGTCGTCAGCATGATGTTGCCGGGCTTGATGTCGCGGTGGACGACTTCATGCTCGTGAGCATATTCAAGTGCGGCGGCCACCTTGGAGACGATGCGGAGCACCTCGGCCGGGCCAAGCAGGCGGCCTTGCTGGCAGTGCCGGCTCAAATCCCCTCCCTCCAGCAGCTCCATGGCCATGTAGGCCATATCATGATCCTCCCCCACATCGTATATGGTGACGATATTGGGGTGGTTGAGGCGACCGGCCGCTTCCGCCTCGCGAAAAAAGCGTTCCTTGACCTCTCCCAGTTTTTCCGGCTCAATCGCGGCATAGCTGAGCGTCTTGATGGCCACTTCGCGGTTGATCCTGGGATCCCGGCCCAGGTAAACAGTACCCATGGCCCCCTGCCCAAGTTCCCGCAGAACCTCATAGCGTCCCAATGTCGGCGTTATCGCGCCGGGATCAAGGACCAGGGTCGATTCCTGTCTGCCGTTGGCGGCGAAAGAGACCGGAGACGCCCCCTGGCGCAGCTTTGCCAGGCGGGCGGCGACATCCCTGAATTTTCCCTGCCGCGCGAGCTGTTCATAAACCGTGACGGCTTTAGAGAACATTCTCTTGCGCTCAAAATCAAGGCCGAGGTGATAGAGCAACTCCCGCACGGAAGCATCGTGGGGCGGACAGGCCATGAATTTTTCCAGCGCCAGATCGAGCATCCCCTGCCCCTGGAAGGCCACCCCCTGCAGTTTGTTGGTAATTGTTTTCTCGCTGCGTTCCCGGGCGACCGCCAGCCAGCGAAAAAACCCCAGAAGCGCAAAGCCGGCCACCGCAAAGCAGGTCGCGGAGAGGGGTGACACCCAATAGCCGAGGGACACCAGAAGGGCGCTGCTCAGCGCGTACCAGGTTGCCAGAAAAATGGCCAGAATCACAGCCCCCATGCGCAGGCTGATGCGGGGCAGAACAAAAAGCAGAAAGAAACCGAAGTAGAGCAGAACCGCCACCTCCAGCCCCCATCCCCAAGGGGGGACGGCCAGGGCCGCTCCCGCCAGAATCGTCGCCACCGTCCGGGCGCCAACGTGAACGGGAGGCGGCTGCCACCCGCCGGGGCCAGAAAACAAAGTCGCAGTCTCAGGGGCCGAAAGACCGATGAGAACGGTCTTGCCCTGCAAGGTGCCAGGAGAGATGTCGCCGGCCAGAAGGCGCGCAGCGGAGAAAACCGCCACTGCGTTCTCGGTGGGATCCGGGTGAAGCAGCAGCCGGAAACCCGGGTCCGTGGGGATGCGCACCGAGTTCAATTCGAGCCCGAAAAAGTCGCGGCGGTCATCCACTATCTTCCAATTTGAGGGGGATACTCCCAGAGAAACGGCAGCCAGACTCAAGGGCAACGAGGGAACAAAACGGTCACCAACCGCGACAAAGAGCGCCGTTTTTCTGATCGAGCCGTCTTCATCGGGCAGCACAAGCGAATGCCCCAGGGCCGCGGCGGCACTGGCCAGAGGCGTAAAGGGTGGAATGATCGCCGTAGGCCGGGGCAGAGGATAGGCCATGGCGGCAAACGGGTGACGCAGAGCTCCCAGCAGGGCGGGCAGATCCATGGTCATGTCGGGGGCGGCCAGAGTCCAAGGGGGGGAATCCGCCAGAGGAATCGCCATACGGGCTTCTTTGGCAGAAAACTCGCAGAGCACGGGCAGCACGACTTTGCCGTCAGTGAGGGCGCGAGCCAGGGCCGCATCGCCATGAAAATCGGCCTCGAGCTGATCAAGGGGGGCCGTGAGCCCTGCCTGAACCGCAAAAATCACCGGCGCCTCCGGGGACTGAGCCTGCTTTTTCAGCTCTCGAATCCGTTCCAGGGCAGGTACAGCCTCCGGATAGGTCAGCGGAAGATAGATCCCGATGGCACGGACCTTTTGCGCTGTCAGGCGCTCCACCAGACGAGCCAGAACACTGCGCGGCCAGGGCCAGTCCCCCAGTTCGGCGAGGCTGTCCCGATCGATAGCAACAACAGCAACCTGTCCGCCGGCCGGGATGCTTCGATAGCGGCTGAGAGCGTCCAGCAGGGGGTAGTCAAGACGGCGCAGCGATGGGGCATTGAACAGAATGGCCAGCAGAACCAGCAGCAGAAGGAGCAGCCCGGCAAACCAGGGAGCGAAAATGCGACGAAATAGCATCATGAAGTCATCCGGGGGAACAAGGACCTGAGGGTAGTTGGTATGTCCTAGCAAATTGCGTTCCACCGTGAAGGGATAATGGTCACCGAACCGGCAACGGCCCCACGGGGTGGGGGAAACAGGGGAAACGCGAAAAGCGGCAGGTCCGGTGAAGAACCTGCCGCCTGCCATACGATGGCCCCAGGCCACGGGGGGAGAGACAAAAAAAGTCACCGACCGACTCCCCCGTTAGAAAGGGCGCGGGATTTCAACCTTTGTCGTTCTTATCGGGGTCTTTGCCCGCCGAAAACCGACGGAGTTGTTCCGCCATATCCCGCAGGCGCTTATCCACCAGAAAATTCACCGTCCCTTCCGGCCAGCTGCCATCATCCTGCAACTCGCCGGCCGGCACCCCCGTGAGAAGTTCAATCCCTTCGTCGATGGTGGAGACCGACCAGATACTGAATTTACCCTCACGCACAGCGGTAATGACCTCCTCGTGCAGCATAAGGTTCTTCCGATTCTGCACCGGGATGATCACCCCCTGCTCCCCCGTCAGGCCCTTGGCTTTGCAGACGGCAAAGAACCCTTCGATCTTCTCGTTGACCCCGCCGATAGGCTGGATCTGCCCGCGCTGGTTGACCGAGCCGGTCACGGCGATGCCCTGACGAAGGGGTAGGCGGGAGAGAGACGAGAGCAGGCCGTAGAGTTCGGCGGAGGAGGCGCTGTCCCCCTCCACCCCGGCGTAGGACTGCTCGAAGCCGATGGAAGCGGCAAAGGACAGGGGTTTGTCCTGGGCAAAGCGCTCGCCGAAAAAGCCGGTCAGAATCAGTACCCCTTTATCGTGGATGGGGCCGGAGAGTTTGACTTCCCGCTCGATATTGACCACGCCCCCCTTCCCCATATAGGTCCGCACAGTCAGGCGCGAGGGTTTGCCGAAAGAGTAGTCTCCCAGCAGATAGACGGAGAGGCCGTTGACCTGCCCGACCACTTCGCCCTCGGTATCGACCAGGATGGTCCCATCCTCGATGAATTCCTGCAGGCGTTCCTCGGTCTTGTTGGAACGGTACACCTTGGCATCCACCGCCAGCTGCACATGGCTGCCATCCACGGTGGAACTGCCCTGTTGCCCCGCATAGAAGGAGGCCTCCCGGATAAGGTCGGCCAGATCGATGAAGCGCGAAGACAGGCGGTTCTGATCCTCAATGAGCCGGGCGGCATACTCTACCACCCTCGCCACCCCGGTCGGTTTGAAGGGGAGCAGATCCTCATCCCGGCAGTGCGTCGCCACAAAGAGTGCGTACTGCTGCACGTTCTCCCAGGTGTTTTTCATCATGCGGTCGAAGTCGGCCTTCACCTTGAACAGCTTACGGAAATCAGGGTCGAGCTGGTAGAGGAGATAGTAGAGCATGGGGGTGCCGATGAGGATGATCTTGCAGTCAAGAGGGATGGGCTGCGGCTTGAGGGA
The DNA here is from genome assembly GCF_024197615.1 of Desulfuromonas sp. KJ2020. Classification (NCBI taxonomy): domain Bacteria; kingdom Pseudomonadati; phylum Thermodesulfobacteriota; class Desulfuromonadia; order Desulfuromonadales; family Desulfuromonadaceae; genus Desulfuromonas; species Desulfuromonas sp. KJ2020. The sequence continues at coordinate 142,550 of NZ_JAKUKE010000003.1, read as the reverse complement.
CACGGTGGAGATGAGGCGGTACTGCTCCATCAGGTCCTCGATTTTGACCTCCTTGTTGCGGATGCAGCGCTTGAGGGCTTCATAGGAGAAGAGATTGATCAACACCTCGCGGCAGTCGAGAATGAGATAGCCGCCGTTGGCGCGATGAATGGCTCCCGCCTTGACCATGGTGAAGTTGGTGGAGGCATTGCCCATCTGGATGATGTGTTCGATGCGCCCGAAGAGATTGAAGTAGGTGGGGTTGGCTTCATAGACGACAGGCGAGCCCTTCTGTTCGCTGTTATCCACGAACAGGTTCACCTTGTAGCGCTCGAAGACAGACTCCTGATCGTTGCCCTTCATGCCGGGGAGCATGATCTGCGGCCCCTGGCTGGGGCGGAAGGCGTCGATGTGTTCGAGGATATCCTTCTTGCAGTGGGCAAAGTGCTCGAGCACCTTTTCAAACTTGCCGTACTTCTCTTCGAGCTCATCAAAAAGATGACCGATGGCGGCCATCAGCACATCTTTTTCCATCTCTTCCGTGGCCGCCCGCAATTTCTTTTCCAGCTCCCGCACCCGCCGCAGCACCTCATTGAGCTGCTCCTGCAGCACCTCTCCCTTTTTTTCGAGACTCGCCCGGTCCTTTTCGGAGAGCTCCTCGTATTCCTGCTGGGAGATGGGATGTCCGTCCTGGGTGGGCACCAGCACCAGTCCGCTCACGGTCCGCTGCAGAATGAAACCTTCTTCGTTGACCTTCTCTTCCAGGGTCTGAAAAAGCTTCTTGTGACGCTCCTGCGATTCGGCGGCCAGGCGGTTCTTATGCTGCTCATATTCTTTGCTTTCAAAGATCTTGGGTATCTCCTCCGCCAGCCGACCAATCAGGGTGTCGACGTCTTTCTGCAGCTCCTTGCCCTGTCCGGCCGGCAGACGCAGATAGGCGGGCCTAGCCCCGTCAGCGAAATCGTAGAGATAGCACCAGTCATCCGGCACCGGCTCGTCGGCGGCCCGCGATTTGAGCATCTTCTTGATGGTGGAAGAGCGCCCGGTGCCCGGTTCACCGAGGATGAAAATATTGAAGCCGCTGTCCCCTATCCCCAGCCCAAATTCGATGGCCGTCAGGGCCCGATCCTGTCCGATGGTTCCTTCCAGGCAGGAGATGTCACGGGTCGTGGCAAATTCGAATTGGGCCGGATCGCAACGCCAGGTCAGTTCCTCTGGGGCCAGTCGATAAGTATCCACTCTTGTCTCCCTCTTTGTTAAGTTTGGATAAATTCAACGTTTTCAGTGATTTTGACTTACTGTTGAAGTGTAGCAGCCTGTGGGCGGATCACAAGCCGCCTGGTCGAGTCAGCGCGTTCGTCGCAGGAAAAGACAACCCGGAGCATTGATCCCTGCCGTCCAGCGGGTATCCTTGTGGTTGAACATCCGACGCGCAGAAGGAGAAACCATGAATGACCAGTACGTACGCTACACGGTAGAGGACGGCATTGCCCGCGTCACTTTGGATTCCCCCGAGGGGAAGGTCAACCTCCTCAACGAGGAGTTCCTCCAGGCCCTGGAACAAGTCGCCCTGGAACTGGAGCGGGATGAGGATCTTCGCGGGGCCATTATCCAAAGCGCCAAAGAGGCGGGCTTTATTGCCGGTGCCGACATCGGCAGCTTCACCAAAGTCAGTTCCGCCGCGGAAGGAGCGGAGCTCGCCCGGCGGGGTCAGGAGATTCTCGGAATTTGGGCCGAACTGCCCATCCCCACCGTCGCCGCCATCCACGGCCATTGTTTGGGCGGCGGGACGGAATTCGCGCTCGCCTGCAGCAGCCGTATCCTGGCCGAAGGCGCCCATCTGGCCCTGCCGGAAATAAAACTGGGCATTCTCCCCGGTTTTGGCGGCACCCAGCGGCTGCCCCGTCTGGTCGGGCTGAGCAACGCCCTCGACCTTATCCTCAGCGGCCGCACCCTGTCGGCGACCAAGGCCCTGGACATGGGCCTGGCGGACGACTGCGTGGCGCCGGTGGAACTGCAGAGCGCCGCCCTGGCCCGGGTGGAGAGGCTGGCGCAGGAGGGCGAACTGCCGCCATCCAAAAAGGACAGCGTCCGCACCTGGATGTTGGAGAGGAACCCCCTCGGGCGGACGGCACTTTTCCACCAGGCCCGCCAAAAGGTACTGGAAGAGACGGGTGGCCATTATCCTGCCCCCTTAAAAGCGCTGGAAGTCATCAAGCAGAGCTGGAACCTTCCCCTGAGTCGGGGGCTCGAAATGGAGGCCCAGGCGCTTGGTGAGCTGATCGTCACCCCTGAATGTCGCAACCTGGTCCACGTCTTCTTTCTCAGCCAGCGCCCCAAAAAAGCCGGGGCGCCCCCCGGAACGGCCAGGAAGGTCGGGCAGGTCGGCGTTGTCGGCGCCGGCGTCATGGGTGCCGAAATTGCCCAGCTTATGGTAGATAGGGGGATGGAGGTCACCCTGACGGACATCCGGCAGGATTCCGTTGACCGGGGGCTGGCCCGGGCCCGGGAACTTTTCGGGCGCAAAAAGGCCACCGAGGCCCAGATCAACGAAAAGATGGCGCGGCTGAGCGGACAGGTGGGCTACCAGGGCTTTTCCAAAATGGATCTGGTGGTTGAAGCCGTGGTCGAGAACATGGACGTCAAGCAGTCTGTCCTGAGGGAGCTTGAAACGGTCCTCCCCACCCAGGGCCTCTTCGCCACCAATACCTCGGCCCTGTCGGTCACCGAACTGCAGAAGGTGGCCGAAAACCCCGGCCGGGTGGCCGGCCTGCACTTTTTCAACCCGGTACACCGCATGCCCCTGGTGGAGATTATTAAAGGGCAGCACACCGAAGACGATACCCTCGCCACCCTGTTTGAAACGGCCACACGGCTGGGCAAAACCCCCATCCTGGTTGCCGATTCCCCTGGTTTTCTGGTCAATCGACTACTGGGCGCCTACCTGAACGAGGCCTGCCTCCTCGCCGCCGCCGGAGTCAAGTGGACCTCTGTCGACAGACTGGCCAAAAAATTCGGGCTCCCCATGGGCCCCTTCCGCCTCATCGATGAAGTCGGCATCGACGTGGCCTTCGAGGTTGGCAAAACCCTCGCCGAAGCCTTTCATTACCTGCATCGCAGCCCCCTGCTCGATGAGGTCGCCAGTCGGAACCTTCTCGGCAAGAAGGGAGGCAAAGGTTTCTATCTCTATGAGTCCGGCCAGGATCCCAAGCCTAACGAGGAGGTCAGCCCCATGGTCAACCTCGCCGCCGATCGGGAAGCCACTCAGGCTGACCTGCGCCGGCTGCTGCTCTTGATGGTCAACGAGGCCGGTCGCTGTCTTGATGAAAAGATTGTCGCCGGTCCCGAGGACATCGACACGGGTATGATCTTCGGCACCGGGTTCCCCCCCTTCACCGGCGGGCTGTGCCGCTGGGCCGACCAGGAGGGGCTGCGGCGCCTCTTCCTGGAGTTGACCGATCTGGAGGGGATTCTGGGGGATCGCTTCGATCCCTGCGACTTCCTGAAAACCCACGAGCGCTTCTATCCCTGAGGGAAGGTCCGCCTTCCGCCAGGAAAAACGCCCCTAAAGAGGAGAATCCATCATGAATCTGCACGACTATTTTGAAAACACCCAGGGCACGGGTATTCTTTCCACCGCGGACGGCCAAGGCCGGGTCGACTGCGCCATCTATGCCCGCCCTCACGTTATGGACGACGGGAACCTGGCGATGATCATGCTCGACCGGCTCAGTCACCACAACCTGCAGTCCAACCCGCACGCCGCCTACATGTTCATCGAAGAGGGGCCGGGCTACCGGGGCAAGAGGCTCTTTCTGACCAAGGTGCGTGAAGAGACTGACTCGCCCCTGATTGAAACTCTCAGCCGCCGCTACCCCGGCAAGCGGGACGATTTGCCGAAAACCCGCTATCTGGTCATCTTCCGGATTGACAAGGAATTGCCCCTGATCGGCTCAGGCCAGAGCGCCTGACCTTCTGGAGACACCGGCATGCTCACACCACGCGCCAGCGGCATTCTTCTGCACCCCACCTCCCTACCGGGGAGATTTGGCCTCGGCAGCCTGGGCCAGGAAGCCCGCCGCTTCATCGATTTTCTGGTCGACAGCCAGCAGAGCGTCTGGCAGATTCTTCCCCTCGGCCCGACGGGGTACGGCGATTCCCCCTACAACGCCCTCTCCGCTTTTGCCGGCAACGCCCTCCTTATCGATCTGGACGAGCTCGTTGCCCACGGGGATCTCGACGCCGTCGACCTTCAGGGGATTGATTATGAGGAAGAAACCGCCCACTTCGATCAGGTCCACGCCCTCAAGGAGAGGCTGTTACGCAAAGGCGCGGCCGCTTTTTTTCGGCGGGGCGGGACCGATCGCGCCAGCGCCTTTGACCGCTTCAGCCAAGAGCAGGGCTATTGGCTGCACGACTATGCCCTGTTCAAGGCGCTGCGAGACCACTTTCAGCACAAGAGCTGGAACCAGTGGCCGGAAGCGTTGCGGCGGCGCCAGGCGCAGGCGCTGCATGCCTGGAGTGAAGACCTCAGTGAACCGATTGCCGTCGAGAAATACGCCCAGTTCGTCTTCTTTGAGCAATGGTTTGCTCTCAAGGAATACGCCAACCAGCGCGGGGTGCGGATTATGGGGGACATTCCGATCTTCGTCGCCTTTGATTCCGCCGACGTCTGGGCCAATCCTCAGCTTTTCTATCTGGATGAACACCAGCATCCGACCCTGGTTGCCGGCGTTCCTCCCGACTATTTCAGCGCGACCGGCCAGCGTTGGGGGAACCCCCTCTACAACTGGGAGCGCCTGCAGGAGCAGGATTTTTCCTGGTGGCTGGCACGCTTCGGCTGGAACCTGACGCTGACCGACCTGGTGCGCATCGACCACTTTCGCGGCTTCGAATCGTACTGGGCCATCCCCGCTACGGATAAAACCGCCATCGGCGGTCACTGGCAGCCCGCGGCGGGCCGCCAACTCTTCCAGACACTGCAGGCGGCCTTTGGCCCGCTCCCCCTTATCGCCGAAGATCTGGGGGTCATCACCCCGGAAGTAGAAGCGTTACGGGACGATTTCGGGTTTCCCGGCATGAAGATCCTGCAGTTCGCCTTCGGTTCGGGTCCGCAGAATCCCTACCTCCCTCACAACCTCACCCGGAACTGCGTCGTCTACACGGGTACCCACGACAACAACACCACTCTCGGCTGGTGGAAGGCCTTGACTCCGACCGAAAAAGCCGCCGTGAGAAACTATCTGGGGAGCAGCCTGCGCGCCATGCCCTGGGACCTGATCCGCTGCGCCCTGGCGAGCGTCGCGGGGCTGTGTGTGCTGCCCATGCAGGATATCCTCGGTCTCGACGCCACCGCCCGCATGAACACCCCCGGCACCAGTCGGGGCAACTGGGGCTGGCGCTATCGCGGCGCAGAGCTGACGGCGGATAAAAGCGAGACCCTGGCGGAGATGACCCGACTCTACGGGCGCGCCCCTGTTGCGAATAAATGAGCAGTCCCGCCTGTGCATATGAACAGGGCACAGGGGTGCGCTTAAACGATTTTATACCTGCCGGCTTGTGTATGGACAAACACTTATGGTAGATTCTCGCGAGTGTATTCATTAACAACTTGGAACTGCGGACGGTGGAACCGCCCGACCAACCCCTGGAGGATCTCCGTGAAAAAGACTCGTATTCTGCTGTTGTCCATTGCTGTAATGGCCCTGTTGGCCGCCGGCTGCAAGAACCAGAACAGCGAAACTCCCGCTGCCAGCCAACAACCCGCCGCGGCCCCGCAGGCCGAAGCCCAGCAGGCTGCCGGCAAGTCCGGTACCGTCGTTGAAACCATGAACGCCGCCGGCTACACCTATGTTCAGGTCGACACCGGCAGCGAAAAGATCTGGGCGGCCGCCCCCGAGTTTGCCGTCAAGGTCGGTGATGCCGTGGTCGTGCCCGAAGGCATGCCGATGGAAAACTATCACAGCAAAACCTTGAACCGCGACTTTGACCTCGTCTACTTCGTCGACGGCGTCCTGGTTGGCGGGGCCACTCAGGCCAGTGCCCAGGGAGGCATGCCGGCCGGCCACCCCGACGTTCGCTCGCAGGCGTCTGCCGCCGACATCGACCTCAGCGGCATCACCAAGGCCGAAGGTGGTCAGACGGTGGCCGAAGTCTATGCAGCCAAGGCCGATCTGGCCGGCAAAACCGTCAACGTCCGCGGCAAAGTGGTCAAATTCAGCCCCCAGATCATGGGTAAGAACTGGATCCACCTGCAGGATGGCTCCGGTGCCGAAGGGACCAATGACCTGACCATCACCACGGCGGAGAACGCAGCCGTGGGCGATACCGTCCTGATCAGCGGAGCCCTGGCGGTGGACAAGGATTTCGGCTATGGCTATCAATATGCCGTGATCGTTGAGGACGCCAAGGTTACCGTGGAGTAACCGCCTACATCAGCCAAGCACTAAAAAACGCCCCGGCCTTTATTGTCAGGGATTTACTTATCCTGTTGTTTTTAGAGTCTTGGCTTTAGGAAAAAATAATAAAAGGCCGATCTCGCTATTGAGATCGGCCTTTTTGTTTTTGTTGTCTAGAGTTTTTCTCCCCATATCTTCGAGCTGCGATTGATCTTCTTGCGCACCGTTGTCCATTCTCCGTCAACACTGAATATCGATTCCGGCAAAGTCTTCAGCATTTTTTGATACAGAGACCAGGTGACGGTGAACGTTAGCTCGTCGGTCTTCATGTACTTTCGTGCTGACGGGTCGAAGCCGCCAAGGACCGCTTTTTCCATCCCCTTCTCCTGGTAGTACAGAGGCCAGGCAATCACGTTGGTACATCCCGCCCCGAATGGTGAGGCTACGCAGTCAACCTCACCGGTGGTGAACGTCGTATGGGTGAAGAGGCCGCTCAACACTTCGGGGCGGGCAAAGAAGATGACAAATTCTGGTTTTTCGTTACCCGAAAAGAGAGACAACGGCTTGAACAGGCAGTATTTGCCCGGAGCCTTTCGGGGGTTGACCGTATCCAGAAATTTTCGCATGGCTTCGGGAGAAGGCAGGTAGCGCTCACCGTGAATCGGGGTCCCCTCGAACCCTGTGGTCACGTAGTGCTCGATGAACCTGAGGTTCGGTTTCATCATGGAGCAGTAAAAAGAACCGCCGGGGCACCCGTACTCTTCCGTGGAGATGTAGGCGGTACCGCGCTTTTTCCGTGCCAGCCAGATGTTGCCAATGACACAGGAGAAATTCTGAAAGACCGCCTGCATGTCTATCTTTCCCTGCTCTTCCAACTCGCGCGTGATGGTTGGGCCAGCTTTGGGGCCAAAGGCGTTTTCTGGTTTGGTGTCGGCGTAATAGACGCCGATGGGTTCTTCGTCCAAACCGAGATATCCCAGAAACGTTTTGGTGTCTTCGAGGATTGATTGTTCAATCATGTGTTTGCTCCTTAAATGGCGTCTTGAGTGTGTATTGGAGGAACTCTGACCGTTAGAAAAACGTCACTTGGATCGCTCCTCCTTCTCTACCCGACACAGCAGTGCCGAGTGTGGCCAGCTACCAATCTCCGGACTACAAAATTCCGGATCGTCCGGGCAAAGCATGTTTGCATTTGATTCGAACACGCCGAAGAGTTCCGGAAGTTTCGGATCGCGCTCCGGGAACCACCAGGAATGCTGGATATCGACCATGGTCGGGTCCATGGCGTCCGACAGTTTGACGCGCTGACGAATCGAGGCGAGCGGGGTTGAGATGACCGCCCAGTCGCCTTCGGCAAGACCAAACTTTTCGGCTGTCGCTGGATGAAGAGAGACCAGCGGATCTGGCATTTTTTTGCGCGCTGCCTCGATCTGCCGATGCTCGGAGTGATACATCGGCATATAGCGGCTGCCGGTAATCAGGATCAGCGGATACTCCGCTGTCAATGTCGGATCGGCTTTGGGGCTCCAGACCGGTTCACGATACTGCGGCAGCGCGTCCTTTCCCAGCTCTTCGAAAATCGAGGATTTCAGTTCGACCTTACCGGACGGGGTGCCGAAGCCGAACTTCTCATAGCGCCGATACTCCCGCGCACCAAAAATCCCGGGCTGATTCAATAACTGTTTAAAGTTCAGGCCGAGTGGCTCCAAGCAGTGGTCATAAACTTCCTCCACAGTTTCCCAGGGCCAGTGCTGTTCTTGCCCGAGACGTATGGCTAACCCACGGTAAAAGTCATAACTATTACGCCGCTCATAAAGTGGCTCCATCGCTTGTGGACAGGCGACACAGAAACCACCGGTGAGCCAGAGTTCGGGTGTCTCAACTGTTGACGCAGCCGGGAAAACATAATCCGCCATAGCCGCCGATGGTGTCATGAAGTAATCGACGACCACGTAGAGTTCAAGCGCTTTCAAGGCCTCGAACACGCGTTTGGTATTTGGCAGGGCAAGAAGAGGATTGTTGGCAAGGGTAATTGCCGCAGTCACCGGATAAGGTTTGCCGGTGATAATGGCGTTCATTACCTCGCGAGCATGGGCCAAATTGGAATGCCATGCCTCGGGGGGAGCGACGTAGCCTTCGGGCAGCTTCTTGTTGGCGGCCGAGGTTCTTTCCCAGCCCGGAAAACCGAAGATGGGATATTGCTCCGCTCCGAGCTGCTTTGCCCTTTGACTGGCGGGCAGAGTATCGTTGAGTTCAAGGTATTCCCAGTCATGGATTTTACCAATGTCACCGGCCATGCTGAAGTTTTCACCGCCAGAGACTTCCAGATTGCCGGTAATCGCCCTCAGAATTGCCCGTCCGCGTGCGCACTGTGTGGCATTGATACCCTGCTTGTCGAGACCATAGCCGAAGGGAATGACGGCCGGTCCGGTGGTGGCGTACATGCGTGCGGCCTGAACGATCAACTCCGCTGGCACCGAGGTGATTTCAGCGACCTTCTCCGGGGTGTAGGCTTCTACCGCAACTTTGAGTTCGTCAAAGCCGACCGTCCAGTTGGCAACGAATTCACGGTCGTACAGCTTCTCGGCGATGATCAGTCGAATCCAGCCGAGCATCAGCGCCAGATCGGTACCCGGTCGAACCTGTAACCAGAGGTCAGCTTGTTCCGCCTCTTTGATCCGGCGCGGGTCGATGACGATTAGCTTGGCACCGTTCTTTCGCGCCTTGGCGAGGTGAGCCGAAAGGTACAGCGGGCTGGAATTCGAGGCATTGTTGCCCCACAGAACCACGCATCGCGCACCCATTACTTCGCTCCCCATAATCATACCTCCGTAGGTGGCGTATTCGGTGGCGTAGCTTGGGCACATACAGATGGTATTGACGCCGCAGGTGTTGGGGGAGCCGAACAGGTTGAAAAAGCGGCGGCAGTCCCAGTGGTAGGTGCGCTTGGTGCCGTGGGTAAAGGCCAGGGTCTCGGCACCATGCTTCTCTTTCAAGCTGGCTAATTTCTCAGCCACCTCGTCCAGTGCCTGATCCCAGCTTATGCGCTGCCAGTGCCCCTCTCCCTTCTTGCCGACTCTTTTCAAGGGGTAGTTCAAACGCTGGGGATGATAGAGATGTTCGACCATAAGCCGACCGCGCTCGCAGATGGCGCCACGCGAGATGGGGTGATCGGGATCGCCAGTGACTTTAACGACCTTGTTATTCTCTATGTGCAGCAGGGTGCCGCAGCGTGGGTGGCAAAGACCACAATAGCTTTTGCGAATTTCTTTCATCTGCTCCTCCTGCCTTACGGCATTATGAGAGATCGGCATAGCCTGAGAGAAATAGGGGGCTGTTTATTCCCTATTCGGAGTTCCCTTAAGATTCATGATGATACGAGACAGAAGTGACCTTGCGACCAACCTCTCACTCTCAGTCATACCGAGCTGGGCTTCTTTATGGATGGCTCTGGCAATCGTCGCGCAATGCTCGGCCGTATCCAGGGCCTTTGGAGTCGGCTCTACCAGTCTTTGCCTGCTGTCGTTCGGATCTTTGCTCCGCACGATCCAGCCACGTTTTTCCAACCCATCCGTCAGGCGACTCACGCTCGACTTCTCCAGATTGAGTTTCTCCCCCAGTTGACCTTGCGACATGGCCCCGTCATTCAGAAGTATAATGATGGCACCCCATTGTTCGGAGGTCATCTCGATACCCGCAGCCTTGAGCCTCGTGGCGAGCATGTTGCTCAACAGCCGGCTCGCTATGCCGGTCAGGTAGCCCAGCGATTGATTGTGGTCGTAGGAAAACGTCATAGTTTGGTTGTATATGCAACTAACTGTTTTTGTCAAGAACTCATTTTTTCACGGATATGGGGACGATCTATCGAGAGGAAGGCGGGTAAACAAAAAGCCACCCTTTTAAAAAATAAAAGGGTGGCTTTGAAGGAACTGGCGTATTACACGCTGGCTTTACTGATAGACCGGGAACTTGCTGGCATCGCCATAATCCTTGATCTTTTCCATGCTCTTCAGAACCGTCATATCCTCCGACGAGATCTCGAAATCGACGGCCGCATTGTTTTTCATGTGCTCGGGGTTTGCGGTCTTGGGTATGGGCAGAAGATCGAGCTGCAAGGTGTAACGAATGCACAGCTGCGGCACGGAAGCACCATACTTTTTAGCCATCTGAACCAGTTGACTGTTCTTGAACAATTCTCCATGCCCTATCGGTGAATAGGCCTCGACGAGCAGCCCTTTATCCTGAGAATACTTGATTAAATCCACGGGGGTATTGGTCACGTGGGCGAGGATCTGGTTGACCACCGGGGCCACGGAACAGGATTTCAGAATATTGTCGATGTCCTGTTGCTGAAAGTTGGACAAGCCGATGGCGCGGATCTTCCCTGCCTTTTGGGCTTCTTCAAGAGCCCGCCATGCGTCCTGGTTGCCTTTGAAAAAACGGTCGCTCTGTCCAAATTTATCCCAGGGTTGCGGGCTGTGAATAATCATCAGGTCCACATAATCGAGCCCCATGCGCTGCAAAGAGCCATCGATCGCAGTGACCGAATCCTGATAGGATTTATGCCGTGCAGAAAGCTTGGTGGTCAGGAAGATTTCGTGGCGACTAACGCCGCAGGTTTTGATTCCCGCAGCAACCTCTCCTTCATTGAAATAATCCTGAGCGGTATCAATGTGTCGATAGCCTATTTTTACGGAATCCTTCACGGCCTTTTCAGCATCCGCCTTGTCGATAAGCCAGGTTCCAAGGCCCAGTTTGGGGATTTCAACGCCGTTGGCGAGGGTATAGGTTTCCTGTAATACCATGATGTTGTCTCCTTTTTTGCTCTTACGCGTGTCCGTACGTGTTTCTCAATTCCTCTTTATTTCAGCTTGCCGTAAGCGTCTTGATCCACGGGCTCGAGCCACTCGTTCGACTTGTTATCTCCGGGTATTTCAACGGAAATGTGCACAAACCAGCTGTCTTTGGCTGCCCCGTGCCAGTGCTTGACTCCGGCGGGGATATGGACGACGTCTCCGGCTTGCAGCGCCTGTGCGTCCTTGCCTTCCTCCTGATACCAGCCGCGTCCGCCGGTCACCAAGAGGATCTGGCCCCCACCCTTATCCGCTTTGTGGATATGCCAGTTATTGATGCAGCCAGGTTCAAAGGTGACGTTGCCCATGACGACCCCTTCGAGACTCAGCATATTGAGGTAGCTGGTGCCGGTGAAATATTTGCCGTAAGGGTTCAGTTCTCCCCGGTCAAAAATCACGCTATTTTTTAAATCTTCACTCATGTTCATCTCCCCTTTCTGTATTTATCTCAGGGCTTCGGTAAAAAAGGACGTCAACGTGTCGAACGGGATCATGTCGATTTTATCATACAGGTCGATATGTCTTGCCCCGGGGACGATATAGAGTTGCTTGGGCTCAGCGGCCCTTTCAAACGCATCTTCGGTATAGTAGCGGGAGTGCGCTTTTTCGCCCATGATGAAGAGGATGGGGCGTGGCGAGATGGACTGGATGTGGTCCATCAACGGGAAATTCATAAAGGACAGGGCGCTCGTCCTGGTGAAGGCGGCGATGGAATTGGGGTGGTGCCCGCGCTTCATTGCGTAATACTCGAAGAACTCGCTGGTGATCGGATCGAGTCCCTCCGGGATCGTATCGGCCTGTTCACTGGGAAAGGCCGGGGTCAATTCCGGGGTACCGTTATCCACGTCTTTCCAGCGCTGTTCGGCCAGCTGGTCAAGGGTCTGATGGCGTTGCTCGTCGGTCATCGCATCCTTCCAACCGTAGCGCATCAGGCGGCACATGTCGTACATGCTTGCCGTCGCAACCGCTTTGATGCGGTGGTCAACCTGGGCTGCCGTAATGGCGAAGGCCCCGCTGCCACAAAGACCGATCGCGCCGATTCGGTTTCTATCGACAAAGGGGAGCGTACCCAGGTAGTCAACGCCCGCACTGAAGTCCTCGACGAAAATATCGGGGGACGAAACCCGGCGAGGTTGACCGCCGCTCTCGCCGTTGTAGGACTCGTCGAAGGCGATCGTCACAAAGCCGCGCTCGGCCAGGGTCTGGGCATAAATACCGGCGCCCTGTTCCTTGACCCCTCCATAAGGGGTGCCCACGACAATGGCGGGATGCTTTTGGGATGGATCCAACCCCTTCGGCAGGTACCTGTCGGCGGATACGGTGATCCCAAAGCGGTTTTTGTAGGACACCTTTTCGTGGTTCACCTTGTCGCTCTTCGGGAACGTTTTATCCCACTCCGGACTTTTGGCGGCAAAGGCCACGCCGGGGATGGCCAGGGCCAGGCACAGCAAGGATATCGTGAGGGTCTCTGCAAAATGTGCGTTCATGTCAGAAATCCTTTCCGTTCGTTATTTCACAGCCAGCTTGAGAATGTCAGCAATCCTCTGCTGGGGGTAAAGCGGATCCATGCCCCAGAGCTTGGCGTTGCCGAACGCATTCTCGGCTATCGGGTCAACGTCGTCTGCAGAAAGTCCGGCCTGTGCAAAGGTGACCGGGGCCCCGATGGCGCTGAACCATTCGGTCAGTTTGGCAATGCCGCCATCGGCGCCAGCCACGCCGAAAACCTTGTTTGCAAAGCGCTCAAAGCGCGCTGGATTATCGTTCTTGATCGCCTGCATCCAGGCGGGGAGCACGACGGAGAGGCCTGCACCGTGGGGGATGCCGTGAAGGGCGCCCATGGCGTGCTCGATCATGTGGGTGTCGAACGTGTTGCCCGAAACGCCGACAAAGGTGTTGCCATTAAGCGCCATCGTCGAGGCCCAGGCAAATTCTCCACGCGCATCATAATCGCCAGGGTTGTCCATCAGCACATCGGTGGTGCGGAGCACGGTTTCCAGGATGTTTTCGATCAGAGTAGCTGTAAATTCCGGAAACACCTTGGCGGTAAAATAGAGGTCGAGGCAGTGGGCAAAAATGTCGACGGCGGAGTACGCCAGATAGTCGGGCGTAACGGTGGCCATCAGCTCCGGGTTGATGACAGAGACCTTCGGGTAGAGTGAAGGACCCCCGAGACTGTATTTCTGCCGGGTCTCCTCGTTGGTCACCACGCCATAGGGATTCATTTCGCTGCCGGTGGCCGCCAGAGTCATGACGGTAAAAACGGGAATGGCGCCTTCAACGACGGCCTTGCCGATGAAAAAGTCCCAGACGTCGCCGTCATACGTGGCGCCAGCCGCAATGGCCTTGGCGGAATCGGCCACCGAGCCGCCACCGACGGCCACGATGCCTTGCAGGTTGTGCTCCTTGACGACCTTGACGGCGTCGCGCACCAGGCGGATAACCGGGTTGCTGACAACACCGCCCAGCGCTTGGTAGCGGACGCCTTGTTCTTCGAGGGATGCGGTAACGCGCCCGAAGAGACCCTCCTTTTTGATCCTCTCCGATCCATACAACACCAGCACGCTGCCGACGCTGAACGCCTTGATATATGACCCGATGTTGGCTTCTTTGCCTTTGCCAAATTCGATTCTTGTAGGATTGTAGAAAGTAAAATCCTGCATTTCCTGTCTCCTTGTGAAGGGTTTGAATTGTCGCCTTTTGTTGGGTATATCGTAGGTTCTCAAAAGGGATTTTTAAATACACAGAACAACAGGAAGATTGCACGATCCTACAGGGATAGGATTTAGTGCACATTTCGCCGGGAGTTGATCGGTGGAAAAGAAAGGCCGGTTCATTCGTGAACGGGCCTTTAACGGTGGGTTTGCAGATGGAGGGATTGTGGGGCGCTAGTTGGGTTGTCCGGCTTCTGCATGCCGCAATTTCGCGACATCGCGTAAGGGGGGCGCGCCAAACAGGCGACTGTATTCACGGCTGAACTGCGATGAGCTTTCATAGCCAACCTGGAACGCCGCCCTGGTCGCATCCAGATCCTCGGCCAGCATGAGGCGCCTGGCTTCCTGAAGGCGGAGGTGTTTCTGGTATTGGAGAGGGCTGAACGAGGTCATGGATCGAAAGTGGCTATGGAAACTTGAGGGACTCATGTTCGCCATGGCGGCAAGTTCCTCGATCTTCAGTTGCTGTGAATAGTTGCTCTTGAGCCAGTCGAGGGCGCGTGCCACCTGATGGGTGCGACTCCCTGCCGAGGCGATTTGGCGCAATTTGTCTCCCTGCTCGCTGACGAGGAGGCGATACAGGATTTCCCTGTGCAGCAAAGGGGCAAGGATGGGGATGTCCGCCGGGGTGTCGAGGAGAGCGACGAGCTTTTGAACCGCGCTGAGAAGCGGCAGGGTGACTTCGCCGGTTGCCATCCCGCGATCGACCCCCTTGGAGCGGGGGGAGGGCAAATGGCTGTCAATCATGAGCTGCGACAGTTCTCGCATGTCAAATTTCAGGACAAGGCCCAGGTAGGGTTCGTCAGGGCAGGCTGTCGTGACCTGATAGGTGGAGGGTAGGTGTATCGAGGAGAGCAGGTAGTTGTGGGCATCATAATCAAACGACTCATCTTCGAGATGTATCCGTTTGGCCCCTTGCGCGATCATGCAGATGCTCGGCTCGGTCAGGCCAATCCTCGGCTCGGTTGGTGCCTCGTGGCGAAGGAGGATAAGCCCGGGTATTCCGCCTTGGTACTCACCACAATTTGCGGTCCATCGAGCAATGCTTGAGGCCAGTGCCTTTTGCACGGCATCCCATTTTATGATGTCATCGGTGCTGATATTTGCTTCCATTTCCATACCTTTTCTCCGTGTGTGTACTCTGTTTAGCCTACCACCGAATTCCAGCCCACAGAAGCAAATATTCCCAAATTGCAGGAATAGGCAAAAAGACGACAGGAATGGTCTATTGCGGGCGTGCCATGATGGGTAACATAGAAGTAGGGACAGGAAGGAGAAAACGGTGTCCGGAAAACTGTCACGCCGACATTTCGTAAGAGCGGGCATCACAACCCTGGGAGGTGTGGTCGTCTGTC
Organism: Desulfuromonas sp. KJ2020; assembly: GCF_024197615.1. Taxonomy (NCBI): domain Bacteria; kingdom Pseudomonadati; phylum Thermodesulfobacteriota; class Desulfuromonadia; order Desulfuromonadales; family Desulfuromonadaceae; genus Desulfuromonas; species Desulfuromonas sp. KJ2020. Next base: position 127,254 of record NZ_JAKUKE010000003.1, on the reverse strand, counting down.
ATTACCGCATTCTCTCCGGTGCCGGAGAGGCTATGGCTGTCGGCTCACCATCGGCCCTCACAAAGGAGATCGAAATGAAACAGTCATCACGTTATTTAGCCTTTTGCCTGATTCTTTCCGCCGTGGGACTTTCCAGCCCCGCGCTTGCCGCTGACCCGTCTCAGGAGATTTTTGCGGCCGGGTCACAAAAGTCTTTCAAGGGCCCGGAAAACCTCTTCACGGGGGATGTTCAGGTTGACATGCTGTTTCCCGCCAACGAAACGGCCCACTATTCGGGGGCTTATGTCACCTTTCAGCCTGGAGCCAGAACCGCCTGGCACCTTCATCCTGCAGGTCAGCACATGGTCGTGACTTCCGGTGTCGGTCTGACGGGAACGCGGGACGGGAAAATCGTGACCATCAAGGCCGGGGACGCCGTCTGGTGCCCGCCCGACATCGACCACTGGCACGGGGCCACACCCGATTCCCCCATGACACATCTCGTCCTGACCGGTGACCTCGATGGCAAGAATGTCATCTGGAAAGAAAAGGTCAGTGATGCCCAGTATCTGGGGAAGTAAGGAGAACACTATGAAAACAGCCATCATTGCCCTTTTGATTGTTTCGCTGCCCATAACGGGTCTGGCATTTGGCGCGGAAGGAGACGTTATGGAAAAACATCGTGCGTTGGATCAAAAACAGGAAAGTATCATGACCATCGCCGCATTTACCGCCAACGGCGATCTCGCCAAGCTGAAAGCCTCGTTGAACGAAGGCCTGGATGCAGGCCTGAGCGTCAACGAGATCAAAGAGATCCTGGTGCAAATGTATGCGTACGCCGGTTTTCCCCGCAGCCTAAATGGGCTTGGCACCTTCATGGCGGTCATGGATGAACGGCAGGCCAAAGGTATTAAAGATGTCATGGGAAAGGAGGCGAGCCCGCTCCCAGCAGACCTGAACCGGGATGAGTATGGCGCAAAAGTGCGCGCTCAACTGGGCGGGTTGGACAAGATTCCCCCTCCGGCTAAGTGGCAGGAGTTCTCGCCGGTTATCGATAGCTTCCTGAAAGAGCATCTGTTTGCGGATATCTTTGTCCGGGACGTGCTGACGTTTCAGCAAAGAGAGCTGGCGACCATCGCCGCCCTGTCCAGCATGCCCGGATTGGATGGCCCACTCAGTTTTCACCTCGGGGCAGCCATGAATACCGGCATGACCGAAGCGCAGATGGAAGATTTCATCGCGGTGATTCAGTCCAGAGTTGGTGCGAGGGAAGCAGAAAATGCCAACCAGGTCTTGGAAAAGGTCCTGGCTGCCCGAGCTGCAAAATAAACGCGTGAGAAGCAGGAGGTGGCCGATGAAGAAAAGGGTATTTACGTTCCCGCTCCTATGGATCGCCTTGACCACCTCGGCATTCAGTGAGGAGACCGTCTCAATGAAAATAAAAATAACCGCAGGAAAGACAGTTCTGACCGCGACGATGATGGACAATGCAACCAGTCGCGACTTTATGTCGATGCTGCCGCTAACCCTGACGCTTAAAGATTATGCCGGCACGGAAAAAATCAGTGATCTGCCCAGAAAATTGTCCACGCAAGGGGCGCCCTCGGGCAGTGATCCTTCTGCGGGAGACATCGCCCTGTACGCCCCCTGGGGGAACCTGGCCATCTTTTATAAGGATTTCGGTTATGCCAGTGGTCTAATCATTCTAGGTAAAATCGATTCAGGAGTAGATAAACTTTGTCAACTCAATGGAGAAGTGACTTTTCGACAAATTGAATAGAGACAAATGCTTAACATAATGAAAAGGCAAGTTTGTCTCAGCTGACCACTCTCTTCAATGCCAACTTTCCTGTAATGGATTTATCCAATACATAATATCAACATTATGACTTAGCAATAAGGGGTATTTACGGCCCTAACCTCTACCATGTCTAGACATGGGGATATCCGCAAAAAAGCAGACCAAATAAACCCTTTGCATTAGATTATTGTCGGGGCGTTTTTTTGTGCAGGCAGAGCAGTATGTGCCTCAGGAAGGGGTTTTCGACCGATGCAAAAAGGCGTGCACCTCCTCGGCCACCTGGCGTGGCAGACCAGGGACCTCCTGCAGCTGCTCGAGTGAGGCGTCGCGGATTTTTTTCAGACTGCCGAAGTGTTTCAATAGCAGCTGGCGTCTGGCTTTGCCGACCCCAGGCACCTCATCCAGCGTGGAGCGAAGCGTGGCTTTTTTGCGCACCTTGCGATGGTGTGTGATGGCGAAGCGGTGGGCCTCGTCCCGCAACCGTTCCAGCATGAAGAGCGCAGCGCCTCCCTGACGCAGCAGGACGGGGTTTTTCCTCCCCGGCCGAAAAAATCGTTCCTCGCTGCGCTCCACCGCCTTGCCTCGTACGTTGCTGATTACCCGGCTCTTGGCAATGCCGGCGATATCGATGCGCTCCTGCAGCCCCAGCTCATCGAGAACCGCCGAGAGCACGGCCAGCTGCCCTTTGCCGCCGTCAATCAGAATAAAATCCGGCAGTTCTCCTTCCTTTAGACCCCGACTGAGACGACGGCGCACCACTTCGCGCAGAGAGGCGTAGTCATCCGCGCCCTCGACGGTGCGGATGCGGAAGTGACGGTAGGCCTCACTGGCCGGTTCGCCATCGATAGCAACGACCATGCTCCCCACGCTGAAACTTCCCTGCACATTGGAAATATCGAAGCATTCCATCCGCTGCGGCAACCGGCTCAGCTGCAGCCGGTCGCGAATCTCTTCCAGCACCCGCTCCCGCGCCTCACGCCGGCTGCCCCGCTCCCGAAAAGCCTCCAGGGCGTTGCGGCCCGCCATCTCCACCAGGGCGCGCCGGTCCCCGCGCTGCGGTGCCGCCAAAGCCACTTTTTTGCCCTTGCGATCGCCCAGCCACTCGGAGAGGGTATCGCTGTCCGCCGGCAGAAAGGGCAACAGAACCGCATCGGGAATGAGAATATCCCGCCCGTAGAATTCCTGCAGAAAGGAGGAGAGGAGCTCATCGTCATCCATCCGCCACTCCAGATTGTAGCTGCGGCGGTCAATGAGTTTACCCTGGCGGATGAAGAGGACGGCCAGCTCGACTTCCCCCCCTTCGCGGTGCAGGCCGAAAATATCCTGGTCGCCGCCGCCGGCATCCCACACTTTCTGACGCTCCACGGTCTCCTCGATGGCCCGGACCTGGTCCCGCAGCCGCGCGGCCTCCTCAAAGCGCAGGGCGGCCGAGGCGTCCCGCATGCGCTGGCGAATCATGTCGATCACCTCGGTTTCCCTCCCTGACAGCAGGGAAACCACACCACGCACCAGATGGTTGTACTCTTCGGCACTGATATGACCATGACAGGGCGCGCTGCACTGGCCGATCTGGTAGAACAGACAGGGGCGTCGGCGCCGGCGGCAGATTTCCATGGGATAGTGGCGCAGGGGGAAGATGCGATAGATCTCCTTCAGGGTCTCGCGCACAGCCGAGGAGGAGGAGAAGGGTCCAAAATAGAGGGCGCCGTCACGTTTGACCTGGCGCACCACCTGCAGAAAGGGGAATTCCTCCCGCAGGTCCAATCGCAGGGAAACATAGGTTTTGTCGTCCCGCAGGTTGATGTTGTAACGGGGGCGGTGTTTCTTGATCAGGGTGTTTTCGAGAATCAGGGCCTCTTTTTCCGTATCCGTCACAATGGTCTCGATGCTATCGACCTTGTTCATCAGAAAGCGGATGTGGGCGCGGCCGTCGCCCTCCCGGGAGAAATAACTGCGCAAACGGGCGCGCAGGTTCTTGGCCTTGCCCACATAGAGGACCGCTCCGCCCGCCTCCTTCATGAGGTAGACGCCGGACGCGGTGGGATATTTTTTCAGGTCGACGTCCTGCATGACCAACTCTCTGTCGATAAAAAAAGCCAGGGAAACCCTGGCTGGTCTGTGCGTGAGGGCTGTCTGCTATCCGGCCAGCCCGAGATGGTCGTTTTCAATTTCGATAAAGGCCTTGAGAACCTCGCGAACCCCTTCCTCGCTGGCATCCTCCAGAAACTTGGAGTAGATCTTGGATAGACGCGTCTGGCGCTTGCCGGCCTCGATCCTATTTTCTTTGTGGGAGGGGGAACAGGACCCCGTATCGCGCAACTCTTCGGGTGCGGGCAAACCAAGGATGCGGCAGACGATTTCGGCGTGACGGGCTTCCTGGGCCGCCATGGCGGCAAAAAGAGCGGCGCCCTCTTCATCGTCGGCCACCTTCGAAGCCCCCCGGTAGAATTGGCTGTTGTCCACCTGCTGGGCCAGGGCCTTCTGAAGAGACTCGCGGCTCTTGTCTGACAGTTCGGCAATAGCATTTGGCTCATAAGCCTCAGCCGGCACAATGTATTCCTGACGGGCCCCACAAAAGGGGCAGTGCATGGGCCTGACCGATTCGAGGCACGGCTCGGTGCATATCCTGCAGCGAAAAACATCCATGGGAAACCTCCTTCGAGCAGGGCGAAGAATATCAGGGGGCCGAGGGGCTGTCAACACAGGGGTCCAGGCCAAAGAATCCCCTTAAGACCAGCATCTGGATTAGCCGTCGTTTTTATTGGTTTTTACCGGGACAACTGCTATACTGACACGCTGTTTTAGCCGTAACGGAACCGGGAGGTTCAAGTAACCAAATCCTGTTTAGGGAGCATATCGTGAATCCGCTGTGGGGCAATATTTTTCGTAAAAAATCCGAGGAAGAGTCCCTGGCCTACCTGCTGGGCACCATCCCCCTCTTTACCGATCTCAACGGGCGGGAGATTCGTCTGCTCGAATCCCTCGTCCACATCCGCCACTACGATGCCGGCGAGACGATTTTCAAAGAAGGCGATCCAGGCAGCGGTCTCTACATCATACGTTCCGGTCGCGTTCGCATTTTTCACCTGTCCCCGTCAGGGCAGGAGGAGGAAGTAACCATCCTCGGCCCCGGCGATTTTTTCGGCGAAACAACCCTCACCGCTCCGGCCAGCAGAACCGCTTCGGCCCGGGCGTTGGAAAATGCCGAACTGGTGGGGCTTTTTCGCGCCGACCTGATGGAGGTGATCCCCAAGCATCTCGGCCTGGCCAACAAAATCCTCATGGGACTGACCCGCTGCATCAGTGAGAGACTTCACAGTGCCAGCTATGAAATCCGTCGCCTCAAAGCCCAGCTCGAATCAGCCGCGACGGAGCGTGAATCGGCAGGGTTGCCCGAATGACTGACTCGAGAAAACTGACCCGCCCGCAAATCGTTCTTCTCTATCTGGTACTGACGGCCGGCATCGCCAGCGGTCTGGCCATCTTCTCCTCGGCCACCAATGTCTTCGGCCTGCTGAGAACGGCGACGGCCGGCCTGATCCTTCCCCTGCTGCTGGCCATGATCACCGCCTTTCTGCTTGACCCCCTGGTCAAATACCTCGAGAGGGATCACATCAGTCGGACGTTCAGCATTTTTATCGTCTACCTGCTCATTTCCTCGGCCCTTTACCTGGCCGCCCGCTGGCTGGTCCCCCAATGGGTGGATATGTGGAACTCCCTGCGAACGGACATTCCACGTTATGCCGGCAACCTCGTCGCCTTTGTGAAAGAGGTGCAGTTGAGCCTGCAGGCCCGCCTGCCCATGATCCAGGGCTACGAATTTACCAGCAAAGCCCGCGACCTGATCGAAGGGGTCGTCGGCTACCTGCTGGTGCAGACCCCCAAATCGGCTCTTCGCTTGGGCAGTCTGCTGATCCTGGTGCCGCTCTTTTCCTTTTTTTTCCTGCGCGATGGCCGCAAGATTCTGCGATCCACGATTTCTCTGGCCCCCAACCGCCAGTTTGAAATGCTGCACGACCTCTCCTTTCACATCAGCCAGCAGATGGCGCACTTCATCCGCGGGCGCATTCTCGAAGCCTTTATCGTCGGCGTCGTGGTAGCCGTAGGGCTGTCCTTCACCGACATCCGCTATGCGCCTCTGCTGGGGCTCTTTGCCGGGGTTACCAACCTGGTGCCCTATATCGGCCCCATCGTCGGCATGATACCCGGCCTGCTCATCGCCTTGACCGACCTTGGCATGGGTGGTCAGTTCTGGTGGATCGTCATGGTTTATGTCCTGATCGCGCAGGTGATCGTCGACAATTTCATCCTCATCCCCATTCTCATTTCCCGCGTTTCCAACCTTCACCCCCTCTGGGTCCTGCTGGCCATCATCATGGGCGGCAAACTCTATGGGGTTCTGGGTATGATCATCGGGGTGCCCATCGCCAGCATCATCAAAATCGCTATTCTGGAGACGCGTCATTATCGCCGGACGTTCCAGTTACCCGAGCAGATCGCCGAACCCGATCGCCATCACTGACGCCCCCTGACCACCGCCGGAGTCCTTCGGGACAGCCCGGCGCCAGCCGCGGCGGCTTGACTTTGGAATATCGTATACACCATACTGCCCCCATTCTCCCTTAAACAACGTGGTTTCGATGAGCAAGTACCTTTTCGGTTTTGTCAAAAACCTCAGGCTTCGCCCGAAAATGCTGGTGATCGTGCTGCCGGTGGTCCTCATCCCGATTTTTATCGTGGGGGCGCTCATCGGTGTGACCGCGACCAAGCAGGCCTATCGCGGCATCACCCAGACGAGTATGGATGACCTCGACCATATGGCGGGCTTTACACTCGACCTGCTCAACTCCCACTACCAGCAGTTCCAGGTCTACAAGCAGGATAAACGCAAGTCCTTCACCGAAGACATGGGTGTGCTCGCCAACTTTGCCTACAACCTCGTTGAAGCCCAGCATCAGCAGTATCGGAGTGGCAGTCTCACTTTGGAGCAGGCCAAGGCGGAAGCCAAGACGGCCTTGAAAAAAACGGCCGTGGGAGAAACGGGCTATATCTACGCCATTACCACGGCGGGAGAGCTCAAGGTTCATGTGGCCCGGGAAGGGGAAAACATCATCGATGAAAAGGACGAATGCGGCCGCTATTTCATTCGCGAGATGACGGAAAACGCCCTCCGCTCAAAAACGGACGAAGTTCAGTTCATCACCTACCCCTGGCGCAACGAAATCCTTGGCGACACGGCTCCCCGTCGCAAAATCGCCGCCTACCGTTATTTTCGGGAGTGGGACTGGATCATCGCCGTCAGCAGCTATCTCGACGAAACCTACGAAGATCTGGCGTTTGAAACCCGCTCCCTCGAAGAGCTTAAAGACAAACTCAAAAGCAAGAAGGTCGGCAAAACCGGCTATATCTTCTGCATGGACAGTGAAGGTGAATTCACCGTACACCCCGAGGCGGAGGGGCAGAACCATTACGATGCCGTTGATTCGGAAGGGAATCATTTTCTGCAGGAGATGATCGAAAAGAAAAACGGCTGGATCCGCTATCCCTGGCTGAACCCGGGAGAGGCCAGCCCGCGCATGAAAATTGTGCGTTACGTCTACTTTGCTCCCTGGGACTGGATTGTCGGCGTTGGCTCCTACGAAGACGAGTTCTATCAGGAGGCCAATCTCATCAAATGGCGCATCGTTACCGCCATGCTGCTGCTGCCTCTTTTCGTGGGCATAGCGGCGGTCATCCTGATTTTTCTAGCCTCCAAAATCCTGACGGAGCCCATCAACCACATGATCGAGGTCATCCGTCAGGTCAAGCAGGGCCGACTCGATGTGCAGATGCAGGTGGAGACCCGGGACGAACTGGGAGAACTGGCCACCACCTTCAACCGCATGACCGGTATCATCAAACGTAATCAGGAAATGGAGGCCGCCTTGGCCCAGCAGGGCAAAATGGCCTCCCTGGGAATCCTCTCTTCCGGCGTCGCTCACGAAATCAACAACCCTTTGGGCGTCATTCTGGGTTATGCCAGCTACATGGAAGGCAAGATCCCACCGGAAGATCCCAATTACAAATACATCCACGAGATCAAACGGGAGAGCAAGCGCTGTAAAAAGATCGTCCAGGATCTGCTGAGCTACGCCCGAACGCCCAAACCGACCCTGGAAGAGACGGACATCAACGACCTGCTCACCCAGATCACCGATTTTGCCGCCAATCACACGGACATGCACCATGTTTCCGTCGTCCGCGATTTTGCCAGGGATCTACCCCGCATACCTGTCGACGGCGATCAGATGCGGCAGGTAGCCATCAATCTCATCCTCAATGCTGGCCCGGCCATGGCCGAAGGCGGACAGTTGGTCGTCGGCACCCGGATGGGGGATGACGGCTATCTTCACCTCTCCTTCCGTGACAATGGCTGCGGCATCCCCCCCGAAAATGTGGAGAAGATCTTTGAACCGTTCTTTACCACAAAGGCACGCGGCACAGGCCTTGGCCTCGCCATCACCAAGCAGATCATCGAGCAGCACCATGGCAAGATCACCCTTGAAAGCACGGTTGGCGAAGGAACCACCGTCACTGTCCTGCTGCCCGTGACCCAAGAGGAAAACTCCTATGGCTTCTAAACGCATCATGCTCATTGACAACGAAGAGGGCCTCTGTCGGATGATGGAGGCGATCCTGACTGACAACGGCTACGCGGCCAAAGCCTATACGCGCTCTTTTGAAGCGGTAGAAGAATTCAAGGGCTCCGATTGGGACCTGGTCATCAGCGACGTCAAAATGCCGGGCATGGATGGCCTTGAAGTGCTACAGCGCATCAAGGAAAAATGCCCCGGCATGCCCGTCATTATGATTACGGCCTTCGCCACCGTGGAGATGTCTATCCAGGCGCTGCGGCGGGGGGCCTACGATATCCTGACCAAACCTTTTGAGCCCGAGGAACTCCTCTACCGAGTCAAAAACGCCCTCAAGCAGACCGAACTTCTCGAAGAAAACCAGGAACTGCGCCAGGAACTGGTGGGCAAGTTCCGCTTCGACAACATCATCGGCGCCACCACCGGCCTGCGCCCTCTCATGGAGACGGTGGCAAAGATCGCCATCCGCGATACCTCCGTGCTCATCACCGGCGAGTCGGGTACCGGCAAGGAATTGATCGCCCAGGCCATTCACTACAACAGCCCGCGCCGCGATAAACGTTTTCTCGCCATCAACTGTGGCGCCTTGCCCGAGTCCCTGCTCGAAAGCGAACTCTTCGGCTACAAAAAAGGCGCCTTCACAGGGGCGACGGAGAACAGACAGGGGCTGCTGGAAGCGGCGGATGGCGGCACCCTCTTCCTCGACGAAGTCGGCAACCTGCCGATGAACGTACAGAAAACCCTGCTGCGGTTTCTGCAGGAGCAGGAATTTCATCGCATCGGCGATACCCGCCCCACCAAAGTGAACGTTCGCATCCTGTCGGCCACCAACGCCGACCTGCTTGCCGACGTCGAAAAGGGCACCTTTCGCGAAGATCTCTACTACCGTCTCAACGTGGTGAATCTCAGGCTCCCTCCCCTGCGGGAGCGCCGCGGGGACATCCCTCTGCTCGTGACCCACTTCATCAAGCAGCAGAACGAGAAATTCGGCACCCAGATCAAGGGGCTCTCCAGTGAAGCACTCCAGGCGGCCTGCCAGTTTTCCTGGCCTGGCAATATTCGCCAGCTGCGCAACGTACTGGAAGCCTCTATGGCGATAGAAACCGCAGAAGTCATCCAGCTTGACACCCTGGCTCAGTTCATCGACACGGGAAAAGAAACAACCGCGGAGCCAGACCTTTCCTCGGACAACGAAAACGACTATTCATCGGCACTGGCCGATTTCGAGACCCGCTACCTCAAAAGTCTGCTGCAGAAAACAGGCGGCAACGTCGAAGCCGCCGCCCGCGAAGCCGGTATGAACATGGCCACTATCTATCGAAAACTCAAAAAGTACGAAATCAGTCGAGAGGATTTCTCCTGATCGCCCCTTGCAGTGATGCAAGGGGCTGTCTCAGACCCTTTGCACATCTGCAAAAATTTTTTTCATCTTTTATTCTCTTCTCAACATACTGAAATCACACAACACATCCCTCTATCAGACAAGATTCTCCCACAAAAGGCCGCCGTGGCCCTGTGACCTCCCCTACTTTTTTGCACATTCGCAAAAAACAAGCATCCTTACGGCCCAAGCCCAGACCCTCGCAACATCCTGTTTTTTTTATATTTTTTATTTTATTAGTTTGTAAATAAGCGTTGGTACGCCCTTTGCTCTAGTAAAAGATCAGTTGCTTCCGACGGTGCGTGGTGAGGCTTCGAACCGTTGAGGGACGGGTCGAAACTCCCCCGCACCCGCTTTTCACCCTTCGGACGACAGGCCACCGCCTCTGCGGCCGTCATCCTGTTGACCTGAAACCCCGGAGAAAGTTTCTGCCATGATGAACAAATCCACGGTTTCAATCCTTCCCCTATCCTCCGTCACTGTCAGCTCCGCCCCTCTGGGCCTTTTGGGTCTGGGACTCACGGCCCTGCTCTTTGGTTTGCATCTTACGGGGCTTTTCACTGTAAACAGCCAAATTCTGGCGACCTGCATGTTTTACGGCGGCGCCGGACAGATTCTTGTCGGCATCATGGAGTGGCGGCGGCAGCACACCTTCTGCGCTGTGACCTGCACAGCCTTTGGCCTATTCTGGATATCCCTGATTGCCCTGATCATTCTGCCCGAAGGCCATTCAGGGGCTGCGCCTAAAACTGCCGAACTCGTCTCCTATCTCGCCATGTGGGGGCTTTTCTCTTTTGTATTCCTGATCAACGCCCAGGTTCCAGGCCCACTCAAGTTGGTCTTTGCCGGCATGGCCGGCATGATTCTGACTCTGGCGGCGGCAATTTCCCTGGCCAGTCCGGCTCTGCAGATTCTCGCCGGTTCTTTTGGCCTGCTGGTCGCCACCATGGCCCTGTATGCCGCCATGACACCCCCCTTGCGCCAGTTCTTCGCCAGCACCTCAAAGAGCTGAATTTTTACGGCCGTCGATATAGCCCGCTCAACGGCCTCATCTTCATAAGGCTGTATTTTTGGCCCACATTCAGCATTCCCTTGACAACCCGCCCTGCTGACGGTTAATTTAAAATATCGTTTTAAAGTTCTCGCCAGGGCTTAATCCACCCTGACCGCACCCTGATTCTCAGCACGTCCGCCCGAATGATTTCGCCACTTGAGACGGACGCTACCCGAGGAGACCTTGTGAACGCCCGACTGAGCCAACATCTTACCCTGCTCGGCCTGTGCTCCATGATCTTTTACGGTGTCATGCTCGGCACCGGCAAGCTCTCCATTGAGGTCATGCCTCACTTTGTCATTTCCGCGGTTATTTTCCTCACCTCCGGCCGCCTCATGCGCAAAGCAGCACGCAGCCAGGAGGAACTGGACAAAGAGGAAGAAAAACGCAAAAAACAGGCGGAAGTGGACTGGGAATGGTTTACGGCCATGTTCAACTGGACCATGGCTCTCATCGTCATGGGCACTCTCACCATCTTCCTGATGAAACCTTTAGGGGTCTCCTTTGTCCAAGCTCTCAAAGATGTCACGCCCCACGCCCATTACGTCGACACCACTGTCCCCTGATTCAGCCTAAAGAACGACGGCCCCCTCCCTTGTGAAAGTTCTCACCCTCAGGAATTTCCTGAGTTCCTCCACCTGGTATTTTGTGCTAAGGTTTCACCGATCCATGTCAAAAACCGGGACTAAACCCTTAAAGCATTGACTTTTAAAGGCTTTCAAAACACCCCTCCATCCCCAGAGAGCTGTTTATGCCCTCAGACCGAGAACCCGGCAACACCCCAAATCAGCAGATGGCCCAGATGCGGGCAGAGATTGAGCTGCTTCGGCAAGAGTTGCGTGAAAGTCAGGCGGCCTATTCCAGACTGGCAGCCCAGGAGGCCCGCTACCGCTCCCTGATGGAGCTGGCGGCCGATGCTATCTTTTTGGGAGACACTCAGGGCAACATTACGGCGGCCAACGCCAGCGCCTTGACACTGACCGGATACGAGAAGGACGAAATCATCGGCAGGAATATCTCCTGCCTCTTTTCTGACGAAGAACGAAGGGCTAACCCCCTGCGTTATGACCTGCTCAAAGCCGGCAAGGTACTGCTGACCGAGCGGAATCTGTCCAGAAAAGACGGCTCCACGGTCCCCGTTGCCATGAACAGCAAAATGATGCCTGACGAAACTTACCACACGGCCATCCGCGACATCAGCAAGGCGAAGCACCTTGAAGAGGAGACAAACACCGCGCACAGAGAGTTGGAACGATTTGTCTATACTATCTCCCACGATCTGCGCACGCCGCTGGCGGCCATCATCGGGTTTGCCGATTTTCTGCAGAACGAGCATGAAAAGCAATGGGATGAGCAGACGGAAGACATTCTCAGGGAGATTGAAAAAGCAGGCACCAAAATGCTGAAGCTCCTGGAGGACCTGCTCTGCCTGGCCACTGTGGGTCGCCTGGAACGACCGAAATCGCCGGTCTCCGCCGCAGAGGTGGTCAACTCCGTGCTGGCCGAACTGAAAAGCCGACCAGACCATGCCGGCACCCGGGTTTCGATCGGCGAGCTCCCTTCCTTGCATGTCCCCGAAACCTTTCTTACCCAGGTTTTCAGCAATCTGATCGGCAACGCCCTGCGCTACGCGAGTAAGACTACCGAAGGTATCAACATCGGGGGGGAAGCACAGGGCCACCGGGTCCGCTTTTTTGTGCGGGACCATGGCAGAGGGATTTCAGAAATAGAGCGTGAAAGAATTTTCGAGGTTTTCTTCCGGGGTGAAAATGCCCAGAAGACCGAAGGTTCTGGCCTGGGCCTCGCGATCGTACAGAAAGTAGCCCAGGCCTACGGCGGTAAAGCCTGGCTCGAAGATACGCCCGGCGGCGGCTGCACCTTCTGGGTCGAAATGGAGGATGTCCCGCCCGCTGTCTGACCTTTTAAAAGCGTGAGCTGTGAGCTTTTCAGCTCAGGGCGTCGCGGCTATCGGATTTTTTCCAGAACAGGGGCGAAACCAGATACGACACGGCGGCTATCATGCAAACCACCAGGGCGGCGGTATAATGATCGCGGCGTACACCCAGGGCAAGAAGAAACAGGAAAACCCCCAGAAAAAGCACCTTGGCGATTTTGGGGATTTTGGGCAGCACCGTTCGGCCAAAGTGGGGATAAGGCACCCGCGAGACCATCAGCAATGAGGTCGCCACCACGATGAAGGCTGCCACCAGATCACTGGGAATCAGCACGCAGGTCGTGCCCGCCAGCAACGCACCGGCCGGAGAAGGCATTCCCGCAAAAGTTCCTACCCCACCGGCGATCCCGGCCTTTCTTTTCTCCACCACAAAACGCACCAGGCGGTAAACCACAGCGCCAACATAGAGGGCCCCGATCAGAGCCCCAACCCACAGTTTGGCAAACGAGGCCGTGACAATAAGTCCGACGGTCAGTCCGAAACTCGTGCCATCGGCCACATCGTCAAAAAGCTCGCCCTGGGGGGTTGACCCCCAGCGCTCCGCCGCTCTGCCATCAAAAAGGTCGAGAAACTGCCCGAGAAAAACCAGCCCCAGGGCATAGACGGCCGGGTGCCCGGCGAGGATCACCCAGCACCCGGCCAGGCCGCACACCAGGTTGAGGATACTGAGGATATTGGCATACCAGTAGTTGGGGATAAGCTTGAAAAAGGTGGAACAGAAAGCCAGGGCGGCGACCATGCCCATCAGCGGCTGAATGGATCGGCCCAAAAGCGGCAAGGGGCCGTAGATCCATTCCAGGCCGACGACGATCAACAGAACCACGACCAGAAAGGTCTTGGCCTTACCGAAGAGGTTGGCTGCCTTGACCTTGATAAAATAGCGGGAGAGTTGGCCGGCAATATCGAAGGTCAGAAAGAAGCCAACGAGGTAAGGATTGAGCCAGCCCCGCCAGGAGAGATAAACCAGCATGGGCGTGTACATGAGCTTATCGGAGAAGGGATCGATGGTCTCCCCCTCCTCCGTGTGAAGGTCACACTTGCGGGCAATATCACCATCGGTGATGTCGGTAATCATCCAGAAGGTGAAGAACAGAAAACTCAACTTCGGGTAGCCCATGTGCAAAAAAGTGGCGGACACAAAGCCCATGGGATAACGGGCCCGGCTGATGGAATTGGGGTGGAGCCAGGTATGAGAACGCACCCAGGCCACCTGGGCAGGGGTTCGCAGAAAATAGGTAACGGCAAAGCGCTCGGCACCCAGCATCAGCAGCACCGGAAGAGCGATTTCAACGAGAATGGAAGTATATACGGTCATGGCGTCCCGATTTGAATGAGGGTGAAAAACAACCGCCGATAGACGACGCAGGGCAAAAATCCTACGACCCCTCTTATCCCACCCGGCCCTCCCTCTGTCAACCCGAAAAAAGGAGGTCAGATTCACCCATCGTCATCGTGTCACGACGCGATATACGTGCAAAGAGCACAAAAAACCCCGCCGAATGGGCGGGGCTTTTTGTGCTCGCGAAGCAAACTCTGAACTTACTTGGAAGCTTCCTGATAGGCCAGTTCCTCTTCCTCGACGCCAACTGCAACCGGCACTTCGACGGCCACTTCGGCCTTTTTGGGGCGCAGCGACAGAGACATCATGGCGCCAACCAGCAGCATGATCCCGGCGACCATAAAAGAGGTGGTGAAGCCGCCGAACTTGGCGTTGAGAGCCGCCGACAGTTTGACCAGGACGAAGGCCCCGATACCCCAGGCGGAAAACAGAATGCCATAGTTCATGCCGTAATTCTTGACGCCCCAGTAATCCTTGGCGAAGGAGGGGAAAAGGGACAGGTTGGTGCCGTAGTTGAAGCCGATGAAGGTGGCCAGCAGGGTGACGATTACAGCACTCGAATTGGTGTTGCCAACAACCGAAATGGCACCGAACATGAGAACGGCCTGGAAGACCAGCATGATGGTCAGGGTGGTGGCACGACCGATTTTGTCGGAAAGGACGCCGGCGACAACGCGGCCGGCAGCATTACCCACAGCCATGACGGCCACGGCGATAAAGGCCAACTCGCCCATGCTCTGCTTGGCAATGCCAGCGATGCTGCCGATGACCATCAGGCCGGCGCCGGCACCGATGAAGTAGGTCAGCCACAGGGTGTAGAAGCGGCCTTCACGCAGCATTTCGCCGGGGGTCTTCTCCACCGCGGCGCTCTTCTTGGCGGCGGCAGCGGGAGCAGAACCAGCCGGGACATAACCAGCCGGCGGATTGGCAACCAGCAGGGCCATACCGCAGACGATGACGATGAAAGCGATACCGAGGATCATCATGGTGCTATGCAGACCATAGCTGCCGAGCAGGTACTTGCTCAGAGGCGCCAGATAAACCGGGGCGATGCCGAAACCGGAAACGACGATACCGGCGATCAGGCCCGTTTTGGCCGAAGAGAACCACTTGAGGGCGGGAGGCGTGGCGGCCGAATAGCCGAAACCGAAGCCGAGGCCGGCCAGGACGCCGAAACCGAATATCCAGCCCCAGTAGCTGGAAGTCTGGGAGCAGACCAGAAAGCCGGCGCCGACCAGAAGACCGCCGACAATGGCAGTCATGCGGGGACCGACTTTGTCCTGCATCTTGCCGCCGATAATCATGGACAGGGCAAAGGCCAGGCAGGCAGTCGCATAGGGGTCGCCCGCGCCATCGAACAGCTTGGCGATATCTCCCTTGAGCATGCTGTAAGCATAAAGAATACCCAGAGCCAGGTTTATTCCGGTCCCGGCCAAAACAACGGTCCAACCTCTACTGCTCGACTGTTCAGACATTTTTCTCTCCTCTGTCATGGGTGAAATATAGGCTTCGTGATAATGAGCCGTGACGTATCGCAACTGAAAAGACAAGGGCCAACGGGATTTGAAGGGAATTTTGATGGGGGCCTCTTTGCGAACCGCCGTCGCCGCACTTGCCTGCGGAGCCATGGCCGCGAGGCGGGGCCGCGGCATTTCAACCTGCGGCTCAGGCAGGGAGCCGACGCGCTCGGCGAGTTCCTGATATTTGGCGCATTCCCTGAACCGGCAGTTACAGAACGCAACGATGGTTTTCACATCGTGCGGCGAAATGTAACCGCAACCCACGTCGCAATAATCTTCGTTCTGGCGGAAATAGGGACAAACCATCGTGAACCTGCTCCCATAGGAGGTTGTCAGTTCGGGCCAATCGGTGCCCGTGTTGTATACCTCATAGAGCAACCGCCATACCAATGTTTGATTTTTGCCGGATAAAAATATTTTCCGCTTTATTTTCAGATACTTACAACAAACAAACCTTGACAATTCAAGCCCCGCTCTACCCCAAAAAATTTGCACGAATGCAAAAGGCCGAGAGCCGACCGCGACGTGATGGATCACTGTGAAATGTGCACCAAATCGGTGCCACAAGGGGGCTGCGGAGAAATCGGAGTCGACCAAATCGCCGTTTTGCGACTCCGCGATCAGCCGCAAAAGGCCTTTTGCAGTTTTGCAAAAAACTGGCTTGAACCGGGATTCACCGGACAGAAAAAGGAGGGATTGAGGGAGGCTGAAAGAAAACGCCACCTCCGGTGGGGGTGGCGTTTAAAAGAACCTGTTGGCAGGAAAAATCAGGCGCGAGAGACGAAACGTGCTTCGCGGGTGTCGACCTTGACGCGCTCGCCGGCTTCGAGGTAACCGGGAACCTGAATATGCATACCCGTCTCAAGTACCGCGTCCTTGGTCTGGGCCGTTGCCGTGGCGTTCTTGATCGCTGGGGCCGTTTCGGTGACCAGCAGTTCGACGATCATGGGAGGATCGACGCTGACGACCCGCCCTTCGAAAACGCCGAGTTGCACGTCGGCGCCCTCCAGCAGAAACCCCTTGATCGGCTCAAAGAGTTCTTCATCCAGTTCGTACTGTTCGTAGTTTTCCAGATCCATGAAGACGCCGCCATCCCCGGAAGGATAGAGAAATTGTCCTTTGCGCCGTTCGAAATCGGCTTCATCGGCCTTGTCTCCCGCCTTGAAGGTCTTTTCCAGCACCTGGCCGGTGAGCAGATTGCGATACTTGGTTTTGACCAGGGTATTGCCGCCGCGGGCGGAAGGCGACTGGGTGGTCAGATCCAGAATAAGACAGGGGGCGTTATCCAGCTGAATGACGAGGCCCCGTTTGAAATCGGCTGTGGTGATCATGATTGGCTCCTTCACGGAAAATTGAGTGCGACGGCAAAACATATCACAGGGGCTCCCCAAAAAACAATCAGACCGCTCAGGAAATTTTCAGTGACAAAACAGGCACTCCTGTGATTAAATGTGCAATTTCCGAGGCATGACACTCGTACCTGTTTCCACATAAAAAAACATATACGCGAAGGAGAACGTTCCATGTACACCTGTGCAGACCTCAAAAAAGGCCTCAAGCTGATGATTGAAGGCGAGCCCCATGTCATCGTCCAATTCGACTTCACCAAGCCCGGCAAGGGGCAGGCCCTTTACAAGTGTAAACTGCGCAACATGATCACCGGCTCCCTCTTCGACCGCACCTACCGCTCCGGCGAAAGCTTCGAGCCCGCCGCCCTGGAAGACCGCGATATGCAGTACCTTTACCAGGACGAAGAAGGCTACGTCTTTATGGACAACAAGAGCTTTGAGCAGGTCACTCTGACCGAAGAGACGCTGGGAGACGACAAATACTTCCTCAAAGACAACATGGAAGTGAAAATCCTCATGTACAACGGCCGCGGCATCGGCATCACCCTGCCGAATTTCGTCAACCTGCGCGTCACCCAGGCCGATCCCTGGGTCAAGGGGGATACCGCTGCCGGCAACAACAAACCCGCCACGGTCGAAAGCGGTTACAATCTGGCCGTCCCCTCCTTTGTCGAGGAAGGGGATCTCATTCAGATCGACACCCGCACCGGCGACTACGTCACCCGCGTCAAGGAATAAATCAGGATGGACCCGAACTGGGCTCTGACCAGAAAACGTCTGAACCTTGAAAAAAGAGCCCGGATTCTGCACAGAATCCGGGCCTTTTTTATGGATTCCGGCTATCTTGAGGTGAGCACCCCCCATCGCGTACCCACCAATGCCCCCGAGAGCACCATCGATGCCGTGACCAGTGAAGGCTGGTACCTGCACACCTCGCCGGAGCTCTGCATGAAGCGCCTGCTGGCGGCCGGTTACGAGCGGATTTTCCAGATCTGCCCCTGCTGGCGTCATCAGGAGAGAGGGAGCCGCCATCTCCCCGAGTTCACCATGCTCGAATGGTATGGTACCGGCATGAACTACCAGGGGCTCATGGAGGAATGCGAAGACCTGCTGACCTGCCTGGTTCCCGACGGCACTCTGCGCTGGCAGGGACAGTCGCTGCCATTGACACCTCCGTGGGAGCAGCTGACCGTCCGTGAGGCCTTTCGCCGGTACGGCTCCGTCAGCTTGGAGCAGGCCCTGGCAACGGACACCTTCGACGAGGTGATCGCTTTTGAGATCGAACCGAAGCTAGGCCGCGAACGACCAACCTTCCTCATCGAGTATCCGGCCGAGCTGGCGGCCCTGGCCCGCCGCAAACCGGGACAGCCGGAAGTGGCGGAACGCTTTGAGCTTTATGTCCTGGGGATGGAACTGGCCAATGCCTTCTCGGAGCTGACGGATGCGCCCGAACAGCGCCAGCGTTTTGAGGCCGAGGAGGCCAGGCGGCAGGCCGCCGGCAAGCCTCCTTACCCGCCGGCAGAGAAATTTCTGACGGAGCTGCTGCTTATGCCGGAAGCGGCAGGCATTGCCCTGGGACTCGACCGGCTCGTCATGCTGCTGGCCAATGCCGGCACCATTGACGAAGTCGTCGCCTTCACCCCGGAGGAGCTGTGATCATGAAAAAATGGACCGCATTTCCCCGCCTCTTTTACCGCGTTTTACGGCCGAGCCTGCCGTTTTTGCTGGTTCTGCTGATCCTGCCTGCGGTTAGCGGGGCCGAGGAGAACGGCAACACGGAAAACCTCCCGGCCGAAGCCCTCACCGCGCCCGTTGAATCGGCTATCACCCAGCGGCGGGCCTTTGAAAAAAAGATGTCGGCCAGCCGTTTCGCCATCATGCCGCACAAACCGAACTACCTGCTGCCCGCCACGTACAATTCTTCGGTCAACAACGAACCCTACACGGGCACGGACCGCAACCTGGAACTTAAGGAGATAGAAGTCAAATTTCAGGTCAGCTTCAAAACGCCGCTGTGGGAGCGCATCGCCGGCCGAGGCACCCTGTACGCCGGCTATACTCAACAATCCCATTGGCAGGCCTACAACAGCGATGCCTCCTCACCCTTTCGGGAAACGAACTATCAGCCTGAAATCTTCCTCACTTTCGACAACGACTATTCTCTGCTGGGTGTGCGCAACCGCCTCATCACTCTGGGTTTCGAACACCAGTCCAACGGACGCAGTGAGCCCCTGTCCCGCAGCTGGAACCGTCTCTACGCCCAATTCGCCTTTGAGCGGGGCAACCTCTATTTCGCCCTGCGCCCCTGGTATCGCCTCCCCGAAAGCCGTTCCAGCGACGACAATCCCGATATTCACAAATATATGGGCTACGGAGAATTCAACGCCGTCTACACCTGGGGGAACCATCGCTTCGGCCTGATGCTGCGCAACAACTTCCGCGCGGAAAACTACGGTGCCGTCCAGGTCGACTGGAGCTTCCCTCTACACCCCCGCTTCGATGGCTACATCCAGTACTTCAATGGCTACGGCGAAAGCCTGATCGACTACAACCATTCCACCAACCGCATTGGCGTGGGAATTATTATCGCCAACTGGCTGTAAGTCGCCTCCTTCCTGCCGCTAGACGCCATACCCGTTAGGAAAGCGCACCAGTTCGCCGTCGGCGGTGCGGATCAGGATTTCATCCCCCATTTTTTCCACAACCTGGGGCACAATCGGAACCTTCCCCTTGCCACCCGGCAGGTCGATGACATAGTGGGGAATGGCCAGCCCCGATACCTGCCCGCGCAGAGCGCTGAGAATATCGATCCCCTGCTCCACCCGCGTGCGAAAGTGCCGGGTGCCGCTGACCAGATCCATCTGGTGCAGGTAGTAGGGCCGCACCCGCAGACGCAGCAGTCCTCTGAACAGTTCCGCCATCACCTCGGCCTTATCATTGACCCCCTTCAGCAGCACCGTCTGATTGCCCAGCACCACGCCGGCATCGGCCAGGCGGCGACAGGCCTCGGCCGCGGCGGGAGTAAGCTCGCGAGGATGATTGAAGTGGGTGTTCAGGTAGAGAGGGGCAAAGCGGCGCAGCACCTTGCAGAGCCCGTCGGTGATGCGGTCGGGCAGGGTCACCGGCATGCGGGTGCCAATGCGGATGATTTCCACATGGGGGATGGCGCGCAGGCGGCCGAGGATATCTTCAAGCAGCAGGTCCGACATCATCAGGGGATCGCCGCCAGAGAGGAGAACATCACGCACCTCGGGCTTATGGGTGATGTAGGCGATGCCGTCGAGCACCTCGTGGAAAGAGACCCGCATGGACGGACAGCCGACCTTGCGCTTGCGCGTGCAGAAACGGCAGTAGGTGGCACAGGTGCCGCTGACCAGAAACAGCACCCGGTCCGGATAGCGGTGTACGATGGCCGGGACGGGGGAAAGAACCTCTTCGGCCAGCGGGTCCGCCAGATCCTCGTCTGCCGCCAGCTCCGCTGGGTCTGGCACGCATTGCCGCCAGATCGGATCCCCGGCCTCCCGCACAAGGTCCAGATAATAGGGGGTGATGCGCAGAGGATAACGGCCGGCGACCCGGTCCGTTTCGGCGGGATCCAGCCCAAGGCGCCGGGCCAGTTCAGCCGGGCTCGTGATTGATTCCTTCAGTTGCTGCTGCCAGAGTTCCATCGACGAAAGCAGGCCCCCTCTTACCTGTCGCGCCTCAACCGGACGGGCAAGTCACGTGAAAAGGGCGCCCCTTGCGGTGGCGCCCTGTGTGCTTTTATTCGTACAGCCAGGCCGGTCTCGCTTTACCGGCGCAGCACCTTGATCACCGCGGAGAAATCCTCCTCGCCGCGTCCATCCTTGACCGCCTGTTCGTACACCTTGAGAACGGCGTCGTTGGCCGGCAGTTCAAGGTTGGCCTTGTCCGCCACATCCTTGACGATCTGCAGCCCCTCGAAGACATACTTCAGGGCCAGGTTGCGGGAAAAATCGCCACGGGCGATGGAGCGTCCCTTGGAATGCAGCAGCGGCGAAGCCACCCCACCCGAGTCGAGCACCTCGAGGATGCGGTCGGCGGAAAAGCCGAGCTTTTCACCAAAGACCAGGCCTTCAGCCAGCCCTTCCACGAGTTGGGCCTGCACCAGATTGACCACAAACTTCATGCGGGTGGCGGAGCCGATTTCGCCGACATGAATAACGTTGAGAGCGAAGAAGGAAAAAGGCTCTCGGCAACGCCCAAGCAAAGTCGGGTCGCCGCCGGTAAGAATGGTGAGCAGGCCGTTGGCGGCATGTTCCTTGGTTCCCCAGACGGGCGCCTCCAGGAACATAACCCGACGGCTCGCCGCCTCTTCCGCCAGTTCCATGGTCGTCTCCAGGGAGTGGGTCCCCATGTCCACAAGAATAGTGCCCGGATCAATCCCCTTGAGAAAACCGGTTTCGGCCGAAAGAGCGGCTTCCCACTCCTCTTTTTCCGGCAGGATGACGATAACCAGATCCTTGCCCTTGGCCGCCTCCATGGCGCTGGAAGCCCCCTTGGCCCCCCGCTTCTCAAGCTCATTGACCGCGTCGGCATTATTGTCAAAAACGGTGAGATTGTAGTTCCCCTTTAACAGGTTGATCGCCATGTGCTTGCCGACCGTCCCGAGCCCAACAAAACCAACCTCTTTAATCATGGATTTCCTCCCATTTCATGCCCGCAGAATTGAAAACAGTCTGTATATTATACCCAGTCACCGGGAAAAACAACCGCTATGACCCCGCCCGCGGCCTCTTTTTAGTGAGCCTGCCGCCAATTTTTGCCCACACCGAGTTCGACCAGCAGCGGCACTTTGAGCGCCACCGCGCCCTCCATTTCCTCGCGTACCAGGCGCTTGACCTGCTCCACTTCCCGTTCCGGCACATCGAAGACCAGTTCGTCGTGCACCTGCAGCACCATCGCCGCCTGCAGGCCCTCCTGACGCAGGCGCGCGTGGATGCGCACCATGGCAATCTTGACGATATCGGCCGCTGACCCCTGGATCGGATAGTTGATGGCGTTGCGTTCGGCGTAGCTGCGGATGGCGCCATTCTTGCTGTTGATCTCGGGCACGGCACAGCGGCGGCCCAGCAGGGTGGAAACATAGAGTTTCTCGCGGGCCTCCTCTTTCTTGCCCTCCATGAAGGCCTTGATGCCAGGGTAGCGGGCGAAGTAGTTGTCGATGAAGGTCTGGGCCTCGCGGGTGGGAATGCCCAGGTCTTTGCCGAGGCTGAAGGCTCCCATGCCGTAGATGACGCCGAAATTGATGGTCTTGGCCTGTCGCCGCATTTCCGCCGTCACCATCTCGGGGAAGACCCCGAAGACCTCGCTGGCCGTCCGGCGATGGATATCCTCCCCCTGGGCAAAGCTCTCCTGCAGCACCGCCTCGTCGGCCATATGGGCCAGCACCCGCAGCTCGATCTGGGAATAGTCGGCGGAGATCAGCAGATTGCCCTCGGCCGGAATGAAGGCTTCGCGGAGACGGCTCCCTTCTTCCGTGCGGATGGGGATGTTCTGCAGGTTGGGATCGCTGGAGGAAAGTCGACCCGTCGCGGTCACGGCCTGATTGAAAGAGGTATGTATCCGCCCTGTCTCCGGGTTGACCAGTTTGGGCAGGGCATCGGCGTAGGTTCCCTTGAGCTTGGCCAGCGAGCGGTAGTCGAGAATTTTCGCCGCCACGGGATGGTCCTCAGCCAGTTTGTTGAGCACCTCCACGTCCGTCGACCAGCCCGTCTTGGTCTTCTTCCCCTTGGGGAGTCCGAGACGCTCAAAGAGCACTTCGCCAAGCTGCTTGGGCGACCCGATATTGAAAGAACCGCCGGCCAGCTCGAAAATCTCCTTTTCCAGCGTTGTCAGTTTCTGCTCCATCTCGGCGGAGAGCCCTTCCAGGAAGCCCGAATCGATGCGGATTCCGGTCCACTCCATGTCGGTCAGCACCTCGACCAGCGGCATCTCCACGTCCCGAAAGAGGGTCTCCTGCTCCGTCTCCTGCAGCTTCGGCTCCAGAACTTCGGCCAGACGCAGCGTGATATCGGCATCTTCGGCCGCATACACAATGGCCTTTTCCACCTCGACTTCCTCAAAACCGATCTGCTTCTTGCCACTGCCGGTCATCTCGGCATAGCTGATGGTCTTGTGGCCGAGCAGTTCACTGGCCAGGGCATCCATACCGTGACTCTTGGAGGCCGGGTTGGTGAGGTAGGAGGCCAGCATGGTATCGAAGGTGATCCCCTTGACCTGTACGCCGGCCCGCCGCAGCACCAGCGCATCGTACTTGATGTTCTGGCCGATCTTGCCAAGGCTCGCATCCTCCAGCAAAGGACGCAGCCTGTCCAGCACATGGTCCCGCGCCAGCTGCTCGGGTGCCCCCAGATAACGATGGCCCACGGGAATATACCAAGCCTCTTCCGGTTCGAGGGCAAAGGACAGGCCGACCAGATCCGCCTGAACAGCGGTCAGGCTGGTCGTCTCCGTATCGAAGGCAAAACGGGGGGCCACTTGCAGGCGGGCGACAAGGGCATCGAGGGCCTTTTCATCCAACACGCCGTGATAGTTTTCCCCGGTGGCGCGATTTTCGGTGGAGAACTCCTGAATCAGCTTGTGAAACTCCATCTCCTTGAAGATGGCGGTCAGGGCTTGCCGGTTGGGTTCAGAAAGGGAAAAATTGTCGTAATCCACCTCGAGAGGCACGTCATCGACCAGGGTCACCAGCTTTTTGGACAGCACCGCCTGCTCGCCGAATTCGCGCAGTTTTTCCTGCATCTTCCCTTTGACCTCGTCGACCCGGGCCAGCAGCTCTTCGACAGAGCCGAACTCCTGGATCAGCTTTACCGCCGTCTTCTCGCCGATGCCGGGCACGCCGGGAACGTTGTCCGAACTGTCGCCGGCCAGGGCCTGCACCTCGATCACCTTTTCCGGCGGGCCGCCGAAACGCTCCAGCACCTCGGCCGGGCCGGAGACCTTGTCCTTCATGGTGTCGAGCAGACGCACCCGCTCATTGACGATCTGCATGAGATCCTTGTCACCGGTGACCACGGTGACGTCCATCCCCTCGGCGGCAAAGCGCCGGGCCAGCGTGGCGATGATATCGTCCGCCTCGAATCCCTCCTTTTCGATGGCCGGCATGTTGAAGGCCCGCACCACATCCTTGATCACCGGAATCTGTGGCACCAGATCTTCGGGCATCTTGGCTCGGTTCGCCTTGTACGCGTCGTAGATCTCTTTGCGAAAGGTCGGCCCCGGGGCATCGAAGACCACGGCCAGATGATCGGGCTCCTCCTCCCGCACCACTTTGAGCAGCATATTGATGAAGCCGTAGACGGCGTTGGTGGCGAATCCCTTCGAATTGGACAGATGCCGGATGGCAAAATAGGCTCGGTAGATGTAGGATGAGCCATCGATGAGATAAAGTCGTTTGGACTGTGATGTCATGGGGTATCCTCCTGGTCAGAAGCGCCAGACATTCTGCCACTTCTCGAGGCAAAAACCAACCGTTTAACCAAAGGCGTGTTTTTGCTTGGAACAACCTGCCGATTTCGCCCTTTTTTCTCTCATTAAAAACACCGTTCGTTTTTGCTCCTGAAAAGTCGTAAGGAAAAACCCTTGCATTTTCAAGATTCTTCCATAATATAAAGGCGTTAGACGATGACCATCCCGCACTGTATCACTATATAACGATTCATCATCGGACCCTTCATGCTTGTCATCCTGCAACGCTATTATCGCGAGTTCCTTCTGCTGCTGGTGGCCCTACTGGGACTGTCCCTCGGGAAGCTGGCCGCGGACGGTATCGGCATCTTCGTCAGCCCCCCAGTCATCATGGCCCAGGGAGCCACCCCGCCAGCCCTGGCCAGAGAGCGGCAGGCGGCGCTGTCCGACTACGAAGGCATTCTCGTCCGCAATATTTTTGATTCATCGGGCAGCAGCCCCGTGGTCTCTTTTCAAAACGCGACCCGCGCCGCAGCCCCCACCTCTGCCACGGCCTCGATGGCCCCCGCCACCCGCGGCAGCCTGACCCTGATAGGTACCGTGGCGCGTGGCCCCGAATCCTTGGCCCTTATCCGGGCCAACAACGAAATCGATATTTTTCGTCTGGATGACAGTCTGCCCGGCAATGGCCGGCTGGAAGAGATCACCCGAGACGCCGTCACCGTCCGTTACCCTGACGGCTCTCGGGAAACCCTCGTTATCCACGAGGAGGGACAAAAGGCCCAGCCCCAAACGACCGTCCCTCCCGCTGCCGCCAAGCGCGCCGGGACCGACGACTACCAGGTCAGGGCTGTGGGCGACAACAAGTGGGCCATCCCCCGCCAGCAGGCGGAACGGGCGCGCCAGAACATCGGTGAACTGCTGCAGCAGGCCCGCATGGAACCGCGCCTCATCGACGGCAAGACGGCGGGTTTTGCCGTCAAAATGATCCGCCCCAACTCCATCCTGGCTCAGATGGGTCTGCAGCTGGGAGATGTCGTCATCGAGGTGAACGGCGTCACGCTGGACAGCCCGGAAAAAGCCCTGCAGATCTTTCAGCAGCTGCGCGAAGCCAAAAACATTGTCGTCGGTCTGGAGCGCAATGGCCAGCCGATGAATTTCGCCTATGAAGTCAACTAGGAGGCCAACCCAGGTGTTAAAAAAATCGTTGATCCGGTGGTCCTTTCTTCTTTGCCTGCTCTTTATCTGGCATCTTCCCATCCTGGCGGCTGCACAGCCCGAGGCGACCGAGGAAAGTCAGGATCCCAACATGGTATCCCTGAACTTCAAGGACATCGAGCTGCCTGACCTCATTCGCACTGTCAGTGAGGTGACCGGTATGAACTTCGTCTATGACGAATCGGTGCGCGGCAAAGTGACCATTATCTCGCCGGATCTGATGTCGATCAACGACGCGTTCCAGCTTTTTCTCACCGTGCTCAATACCAAGGGCTACACGGTGGTGCCGTCGGGCAAGACCAACAAGATCGTGGCGATTAAAGACGCCAAGGAAAGCAACCTGCCCACCATCGGACCCGGGGTACGCGGAGAAATCAACGAGAAATATGTTA
Source organism: Desulfuromonas sp. KJ2020 (assembly GCF_024197615.1). Taxonomy (NCBI): domain Bacteria; kingdom Pseudomonadati; phylum Thermodesulfobacteriota; class Desulfuromonadia; order Desulfuromonadales; family Desulfuromonadaceae; genus Desulfuromonas; species Desulfuromonas sp. KJ2020. The sequence continues at coordinate 101,207 of NZ_JAKUKE010000003.1, read as the reverse complement.
CCCGCCTCATTACGCTGAAGAACATCGACGCCAGCGAACTGGCCACCACCGTCCTGGCGCCTCTTATCCCCAAAACAAGCAGCATTGTGGCCTTTCCGGCTTCGAACACCCTGGTCATCACGGACAGCGCCGCCAACATCTCCCGGCTTACCCGCATCGCCCGGGAACTGGACGTCCCCAGTTCGCTGGACATGCTCGATGTCATCCCTCTGGTTTACGCCGGGGCCGACGAGGTTGCCCAGCTCGTCACCCAGATTTTGTCCGAAGGGGGCGCCAGCCCCGTGGCCCGTCGGCGGGCCGCTGGCAACGTGCAGACCGCCGGCGGCAAGGAGGTCAGTAAAGTGCTGCCCTACGCCCGCGGCAACCTGCTTATCGTCATGGCCAGCCAGGAAGACATGACGATGATCCGCGACCTGATTGCCAAACTGGATCAGAAGCCGGTGCAGGACCGCTCCGGCATCAACGTCTACTACCTGAAAAACGCCGATGCCGAGACCCTGGCCAAAACCCTCAACGAGATCGTCACCGGCATCAAGGCCCAGGAGAAGGTCCAGCCGGGTGCCCCGCCGACGCCGACGCCCCAAGCCGGCGCCACCAGCATCATTGCCGACAAACCGACCAATTCCCTGATCATCAACGCCTCGCCGGAAGACTACGAAGTGCTTAAAGGCATCATCAGCCAGCTCGATATCAAGCGCAAACAGGTGTTCGTCGAGGCCCTCATCCTGGAGCTGTCCATGGATGCCACCCGGGCTCTGGGCGTCTCCCTGCAAGGGGCGATCGACACCGGTTCGGACAGCGCTGTCTTCGCTTCGACAGGACCCTCAGCGGCGGCGGAGTTGATTCCCGACGAAGATGGCTACACGGGTATTCTCACCAAGGCGGTCAACGGCATCATGCTGGGCGGCCTGTTCAACACCATCACGGTCACCGATCCCAACGACAGCAGCAAGACCATCACGGTGCCGGCGCTGTCGGCGCTGATCAACCTGTCCAAGACCGACGGTGACGTCAACATCCTGTCGGCCCCGCGCCTGCTGACCTCGGACAACGAAGAGGCCGAAATCATCGTCGGCTCCAACGTCCCCATCATCACCAACCGCCTCACGGACGCCGGCGGCAGCTCGCTGGCACAGAGCGTCTCCGTCGAGCGCAAGGACGTTGCCCTGACCCTGCGGCTGACACCCCAGATCATCCAGGACAACCTGGTGCGCCTCAACGTCTATCAGGAGATCACCGACCTCGCCAGCACCAACGTCGGTGACGTCAACGATGTCGGTCCGACCTTGACCAAACGCCTGCTCCGCAACACCGTGCTGGCTGAGGACGGCCGCACCGTCGCCCTGGGCGGCCTCATCCGCAGTGATGTCCAGCAATCAGTGACCAAGGTGCCCTTACTCGGCGACATCCCCCTGCTTGGCTGGCTTTTTAAGAGCAAGAACAGCAGTGAGAGAAAAACCAACCTGCTGCTCTTTGTCACTCCGCGCATTATCAATGACGCCAACGATTTGGCCCAGGTGACGCGTCGAGCCAAAAACCAGATGGATCAGTTCAAGGAGGGCAACATCGCCCCCGTGCTCCCAGCTGAACTGCCACAGGATTTGCCTGTCGATCCCGCCAGTCTGCAACAAGCTCCTCAAGACCCCTGGGAATAGTGACGGATGAGCACTCTGGGCAGTCATAAAGGAAACGAGGGGACCACGGCATGGCGCGCTCTGGCGGTCATCCTGCAGGAAGATTTCGCCGTACCCGTCGAGAAGATCCGCGAGGCCGACGAGGCCCGCCAGGAAAGCGGCCGGCGCCTGGGGGAGACCCTGCTGGCCATGAAGGCCATTACCCCGGCGATCCTCAGCCGGGCCCTGGCCAGCCAGCGAGGCCTGGAATTTCTGGAAACCATCCCCGACAGCGGCACCGATGCCGATCTGCTCAACCTCGTCCCCATCGCCTTTGCCAAGGAATATCGCGTTTTCCCCCTGGCGCGACGCGAGGGGTACCTGCGGGTGGCCGTGGCCGACCCGGCTGATAGCCGCCCCCTGAACGATCTCGCCGCCCTGACCCGGGAGGCCATCGAGGTGGTGGTGGCCGCGCCCGAGGAAATCCTGCGGGCCGTCAATCAGGCCTATGAGCGCCGGGCCGGTGAAGCGCAGGAAGTAATCGAGGACATCGAGGAAGGATTCGGCGGCGACCTCGCCCGCAACCTGGAGCCGGCCGACCTGCTCGATGCTTCCGACGAGGCGCCCGTTATCCGCTTTGTCAACAGCCTGATCACCCAGGCATACAAAGAGCGGGCCAGCGATATTCATATCGAACCCTTCGAGACCAGCCTGGTTGTGCGTTACCGTATCGACGGCATTCTTTACGAGGTCTTGCAGCCACCGCACAAGGCCCAGGCCAGCATCACCTCGCGCATCAAGATCATGTCCGGTCTGAATATCGCCGAAAAGCGGTTGCCGCAGGATGGCCGTTTCCGCGTACGCATCGCCGGCAAGGATGTGGACGTGCGCGTCTCGACCCTGCCCACCGCCTTCGGCGAACGGGTGGTGCTGAGGCTGCTGGACAAAGCGTCCAACGTGTTGAGCCTGGAGGAGATCGGCATGGACCCGCCCATGCTCAAGCAGGTCAACGCCATGATCCACAAAAGTCACGGCATTTTCCTGGTGACCGGCCCCACCGGCTCGGGCAAGACGACGACCCTCTACGCCGCCCTCACCCGTCTCAACAGCCGGGAAAAGAACATCATCACCGTCGAGGATCCCATCGAGTACCAGCTGGCAGGAGTCGGGCAGATTCAGGTCAACGCCAAGATCAACCTGACCTTCGCCAACGGCTTGCGCGCTATTCTGCGTCAGGACCCCGACATCATCATGGTCGGCGAGATCCGCGACCGCGAGACGGCCGAAATCGCCGTACAGTCAGCCCTGACCGGTCACATGGTCTTTTCGACCCTGCACACCAACGACTCGGCCGGGGCCCTGACCCGCCTGGTAGAGATGGGGATCGAACCCTTTCTGGCGGCCTCGTCCATCGTCGGCATCCTGGCCCAGCGCCTGGTGCGCCGCATCTGCCCCCACTGCCGCGAGCCCCACCCCCCCTCCATGGAGCGATTCACCGAGATGGGCCTCGCCGCCAGTCTGCCCGCTAACGCCACCTTTTACCATGGCCGCGGCTGTGAGAAATGCATGGACATCGGCTACCGAGGCCGCAGCGGCATCTACGAGCTGCTGCCTGTCGACGAACCGGTACGGGAGCTGCTGCTGCAGAACAAGGATTCGGCCAGCATCCGCAATGTGGCCATCCAGCGCGGCATGAGTACCCTGTGGGATTCGGGCATTGCCCGCGCCCTGGAAGGCGAGACCACCCTTGAGGAAGTCCTGCGCGTCACCCAGGAGGAAGTGTAGCCGTGCCTCTATTCGAGTACACCGGTTTTGACGCCCGCGGGAAAAAGGTGAACGGCGTGATCGAGGCTTCCGGCAAAAAGCTGGGCTTGCAGAAGCTGCGCGAGCAGGGGATCTACGCGACTGATCTGAAGGAAGAGAAAACCGTCAGGGGCGAGAAGGCCAAACGATCGCTGACGCTCTTTAAAAGCAGCGTGTCGACCATGGAACTGGCCGCCGCCACCCGCCAGATGGCCACCCTGCTCGGCGCCGGTCTGCCGCTGGACGAAACCCTGCAGACTGTCAGCTCGCAGCTGGAGAACCCGACCCTGGGCCGCACCCTCTCCCGCGTGCGTGAAGAGGTGGTCCGCGGCGAATCGCTGCATCAGAGCCTGGCCGGCGAAGGACGGGTCTTCCCCGAACTCTATGTCAACATGATTGAGGTCGGTGAAAACAGCGGCACCCTGGAGCAGGTTCTCCAGCGCCTGGCCGATTTTCTGGAAGAGCAGGTCCGCATGAAGAGCCGACTGCGCGCCGCCCTCGCCTACCCCATCCTCATGGCTCTCATCGGCAGCGGCGTCCTCGTCTTTCTGGTCACCTTCGTCGTTCCGAAAGTCACCCGTATGCTGGAGGATCTGGGGCAATCCCTGCCCTGGCCGACCCTGCTTCTCATCCGCGGCAGCGATCTGCTCGTCGATTATGCCTGGCTCATTCTGGCCCTGCTGGCCGCCGCCGTCTTCGCCTTTTTGCGGTATCGCCGCACGGAACGGGGGCGCTGGCAGCTGCACCGCCTTGCCCTGTCGATCCCCGTGGTCGGCCGCCTGAATCTGCTGGTGGCCACCTCACGGTTCGCTCGCACCCTGGGCACCCTGCTGCAAAGCGGACTGCCCCTGCTGGCAGCCCTCGACATCACCCGCAATCTGCTGCAGAACCAGCTGCTGCGCGAAGCCCTGGAGGATACCGCCGCCGCCGTGCGCGAGGGAGAAGGTCTGTCCGCCCCTCTCAAGCGGGCCGCAGTCTTTCCCCCCATGCTCACGCAGATGACCGCCGTCGGCGAACGAAGCGGTGACATGGAAACCATGCTTTTTCGCGTGGCCGATGCCTACGATCACGAAGTGGAACTGGCGATTACCGGTGCCCTGTCCCTGCTCGAACCGCTGATGATTCTTCTGATGGGGACCGTTGTCGGCTTTATCGTCATGGCCATTCTGCTGCCTATTTTTCAGGCCAGCCAGGGAATCGGCTGAGAAGAACACCAACCAGAGGATTGACAAGGGCCTGAAAAAACCAGGCCGGAAGGAGATAATCATGAAACGCTCAACCTTAAGGAATCAGCGGGGTTTTACCCTCATCGAAATCATGGTCGTGGTCGTTATCCTCGGCATCCTGGCGGGCATCGTCGTGCCGCAACTTCTGGACCGCCCCGAGGAGGCGCGACGCACCAAAGCCGCCGTACAGATCAAGAGCATCGAAGAGGCCCTGGCCCTTTACAAACTCGACAACGGGAACTTCCCCTCGACGGAGCAGGGGCTGGCCGCTTTGGCCCAAAAGCCGGAAATCGGCCTGATCCCCACCCGCTACCGGGAAGGCGGCTACCTGAAAAAGATTCCGCAGGATCCCTGGAACAACAACTACGTCTACCTGTCGCCGGGCACCCGCGGCGACTATGACCTGCTCTCCTATGGGGCCGACGGCGAACCGGGAGGCGAAGGGAAAAATGCCGACATTACCAACTGGGACCTCGAATAACGCGCGTGGCTTCACGCTCATCGAGCTGTCCATCGTCGTTTTTCTGCTGGCTCTCTTCGCCTCCATGACCTTCCCCATGCTGACGGGGGTCGGCCAGAACGACCTCGACGCCTCGGCCCGCCGCCTGGCCGGCACGGTGAAATATCTGTTCAATGAAGCGGCCTTGGAGGGGCGGGAGTACCGACTGGTCTTCGACCTGGGGCAGTCGAGCTACAAGGCCCAGCGCCTGGAGACGGACGGCACCCTGACGGAGGCCGACCGCTTCGGCAAAGAGACCCGGCTCAAGGGGGATGCCCGCTTTCAGGATATCTTTATCACCGGGGCGGGAGGCCGCTCTTCCGGCGAGGTGACCGCCCGCATCTTTCCCGTGGGATGGATGGAGGAGACCATCATCCATCTGCAGGACGACCAGAAGCGAACCCTGACTCTGCGGATCAGGCCTTTCACGGCCGAAACGGAAGTGCATGAAGGTTACCGGGAATTCTGAGGCGGGGTTCACCCTGCTCGAAGTCATGATCGCCCTGGCCATCGTCAGCGTCGCCCTGGTGACGCTGCTGACTCTGGGCAATCGTTCCATCGCCGTGCATGGACGCCTGCAGCATACCACCCAGGCCACGCTGCTGGCGCAGCAGAGGATGGCCCAGATCGAAGTCGAGGCCGAGCAGGGCACCTTACAGGTGCGTGAGGATGAAGCCCCCTTCGAGGAGCCCTTCGCCGACTACCGCTGGCAGGTGACCTACAGCGACACGCCCCTGCCTTCCGTGAAAATGGTGACGGTGGCGGTCCTGTGGGGCGAGGCGGCCCGCCAGGAGGGAGTTGAGCTGAACTCCTTTATTTTTGACTGATGGTGACGTAATGCCTGGACGCCAAGCGGGGTTCACCCTCATCGAAATCACGATCGCCGTGGCCATCGCCGCCACGGTCATGCTGACCATCTACGGCGTTTTCAGTTCGGTCAGCTCCGCCAAGGAGCGCGTAGAGGCGGACAGCGCCGCCTACCACCAGGCCAGGGTACTCTGCGATCGCCTCGGCAAGGAGGTCCGCGGCACCTATCTGCGCCAGGAAAACCCAAAAACCCTCTTCGTGCTGGAGAAGAACCAGGACAACCTGCCGCGGCTGACCCTGTCCACCACCGCCAGTACGCCGCAGGGGGGCGCCGGCGGCATCGTCATTGTCCGCTACGACGTGCGCCCCGATCCCGACAGCGAAGAAGGAGACCGGGCCCTGTTCCGCAGCGAATACCCGCTGTTCCACCCGGAAGGGACCGAGCAGACCTTCTACCGGCTGGCGTCAGGCATTGAAGACTTTCAGATCCGCTGTTTTGCCAATGGCACCTGGCACGAAGACTGGCAACAGGGATTGCCGCAGATCCTCGAAATCAACTTTCACCTGCGCCTCGGCGATCGCACGATCCCCTTCACCACGGCTTTTGAACTGCAGGGGAGCCGGGGGCAGGGATGAGGGTCGGAAGAAACGAAAGAGGATCGGTGCTGCTGCTCGTTCTGGTCATCGTGGCGCTGCTGGCTTCGCTGCTGACTGAGTTTGCCTTTTCCACCCTGGTGGACATCCGGCTGACGGAAACCTTCCGGGACAGCTCCCGCGCCTACTACCTGGCCAAAGGGGGGATCCGCGTCGGCCGCGTCCTGCTCCAGGAGGACAAGAACAGCTACGACGCCCAAGGAGAGACCTGGTCACTGGGGGTCGTCAATTATCCGGTCGGGGAGGGATTTGTCACCATCCAGATCGAGGATCAGGGCGGCAAACTGGACATCAACCGCCTGGTCGACACCCTTGGTGTCAACCCCAACAGCGTGTTCATTGATCGCTTCAACCGTTTTTTCGACCTGTTGGGTCTACCGGAACCTGAGGATCTGACCGCCGCCCTCATTGACTGGATCGATCGCGACGAGGAAATCTACCAGGGTGATGGCTTAGGAGCCGAAAGCGAATACTATCAGGGATTGGCGCGCCCCTATCCCTGTAAAAACGCCCCGTTGGACAGTCTGGATGAACTGGAGCTGATCCGCGGGTTCACCCCCGAAATCGTCCGGCTGGTGCGCCCCCACCTTACGGTCCATGGTGGCGATGAGATCAACGTCAACACCGCCACGGCGGAAGTGCTCATGAGCCTGTCCGCCGACCCGGAAATCGACCGGACCACGGCGGAAGACATCATCGCCCTGCGGGAGGCACGGCCCTTTATGACGTCGGAAGACCTTAAGGAACTGAACCGCCTGCCGGGCATGGACACCCTGCTGCGCACCTCCTTTGCCGTGACCAGCCCGACCTACATTATCAGTTCCTGGGCAACGGTTAACGACGGCAGCCGCTCTATGGAGGGCGTCGTCCGCAAATCGGGGGATCAACTACTCTTTCTCAAGGTAAATTAGAGCCTATGGCAAAACGACAGATAGGAATTGATCTGGATGCTGGTACCCTGAGGGTGGCCATTCTTCAGCAGGAAAAGGGGGAGCCGGCCCAAATAAGCCTCGGCCGCCGGTCCTACGTCGATGAGACCGACTTGGCGGAGGCGATTAAAGAACTGGTCGGAACCGAGCTGCACTACGGCGACCGTTTTGCCACCGCCCTGCCGGCGCGGGAAGGGTTCGTGCGACGCCTCAGCTTCCCCTTTGCCGACCCGAAAAAAATTGCGGCAGCCCTGAACTTTGAGCTGGCCTCCCAACTCCCCCTCTCTATCGAGGAGTGCGTTACCGATTTCCAGCGCCCTCTGCCGGGGCCGGAGGGCAGCTTTTCCGTCACGGCAGCCGCTGTTCGAGCCGAAGGCATCCCGCCGCTGCTGACGGCTTTTGCAGAGGCGCAAATCCCTCTACAGACGATCGACCTGGCGCCATTTGCCTATGCCAAAGGACTCAAAAAGCAGGTGGATGAGGGCATCCTGGCCTGTCTGCAGAGTCAGGAGATCACCGTTTCCCTCGTGCAGGAAGGAAGGCTGGTCGACTATCGCATCCTTCCGCTACCGGCCGGCCAGGGCGCCAAGCAAACGGCGCGAGCCCTGCATCTAGAGGGCCGGGCCCTGCAGCAAGGGACAGACCATGGAGATCTCCCTTTCTTCCTCATGGGAACAGCCGTCACCCCGGCATTGCAGCAACATCTGCAAAAGCAGGGGACGCAGGTACGCATCCCGGCCTTTCTGGCAGACGATGGGGACGTCACCCCGGAGTTTTTGCCGGCGGTGGCTCTGGCCATGCGGGCAGGGCTGGGAGAAAAAGACAAGGGTTTCAATTTTCGGCGCGGCCCCTTCGCCCTGAAAAGCCAATGGGGTATTAACCGCACCCACCTCATCAGCGCTGGCATTCTCGTCGCCCTCATCCTCTTGGCCCTGGCGGGATCGGCCACCCTGAACTACTCCAGCAAGGCCCAAAGGGCCCAGGCCCTGCAAGCTGAAATGACCAAGGCGTTTCGGGAAACCTTCCCCGGGCCACAAGCCATTGTGGACATCCCCCTGCAGATGCGGGGCAAGGTGAAGGAATTGCAGGACAAGCTGGTTCTCTTCGGCCTGGACCAGACCCGCACGCCACTGGCTTCTTTGCAGCAGATTTCGCAAACCATTCCAAACGATGTCACGGTCGATATCCGTGAATGGAATTACAGCGAGGAAGGCATCCGGATGGAGGGGCAGACGACTTCCTTCGACGCCATCAATCGCATCGTCAAAGCCCTGGAGCAGACGAAAGACTACGCCTCTGTGCAGATTTCCGACGCCAAGATGAGCCTGGAAGGCAATCTGGTCGATTTTCGGCTCAGCCTGACACCCGCCAAGCAGGGAGGTGCCCAATGATTGCCAATCTGACCCCGAGGGAGCGCCTTATCCTGACAGTAGGTGGCCTGTTCGTGCTGCTGGCCCTGGCGTACCTGCTGGTCTGGTCTCCCTACCGCAATGCCATGGAACGTTTCGACAGCCAGATTACCTCGCGGCAGCGCCAGATGGGGGAGATTCAGCAACTGCGGCAGGAGTTTCTCCGCCTCAACCAGCGCATCGCCCAGGCCGAGGCCCAACTGGCCCGCGCCCGCTCTTTCTCCCTGTTCTCTTTCGTCGAGGAAGCCGGGGCGCGTATCGCCTCCCGTGAAAACCTGGTGTCCATGCGTCCCCAGCCGGCCTCGGAACAAAACGGTTTTCGCGAGGAGGCCGTCGAGATCAAGCTGGAGAAAATCCGGCTCGATCAGCTGGTTCAACTCTTGTATGAAATTGAGACCGCCGAAGCCTTCTTGCGCGTGAAAAACCTGCGCGTCAAGACCCGCTTCGACAACCGTTCACAGCTCGATGCCACCCTGGTCATCGCCTCTCTGGGAAAAAGCCAATGACGTTTTTCCACTTCCGTCGCCATAAACAGCAGCCGGATTCCAGTCGCCGGAGCACCTCGAACCTGCGTCTGCTGCTGTCCGGGTTCGCCGTCTTGCTGGCCTGCTTTGTCCTGGGGCTCTATTTTTTCTTCCCGACGGACGCTCTGCGCCAGCGTCTTGAGCAGGAACTCTCCACTGACCCCCAGGTGCAGGTCACCATGGACAGTCTGAAACTGGCCTTCCCGCCAGCTCTTGTCGCCACCGACCTCCGGGTAAGCGCCGCCGGCCTGCCGCGGGATGTCGTCATAGAAACCCTGCAGGTCAAGCCCCTGTGGCTGAGCCTGCTGAGCGGCAATCCCGGCGTGAAGGTCAAAGCGCACCTGTACGAGGGGCAGGTGGAGGCCAGGATAAAAAAGCGTGGGGAGATTGAGGCTCTGGCCGATTCCCTGCGACTTGAACTGCCTGTGGCGCCCAGGTCATCGATTCAGGTTGCCATCGCCGTCGACGCGATTTCCTTCACCGGCACCTGGCCTATCCGCCCCGATACCGAGACGGCCTTAAACGCCAGTCTGCGCGAACTCAGCCTGACCGGCATGAGCGCCATCGGGGCCCAGAGCGACACCCTGCAACTGGGGGCAGTTAGCATGCAAGGGGGCGGCAAAGGCCCTTCCCTGCGTCTCGAAAAAATCGAAAACAGCGGCGGCGACGCGTCCCTGACCGGCAGCGGCACCCTTCTGCTCACTCAACCCGTCGGACGCAGCCGGGTCAATCTGACCTTCGGCTTGACCCCCGGGGCGGGGTTCGACCCCGCCCTGCGAGATATGCTGGGGCTGTTTGCCAAAGCGGACAGCAGCGGCACCTTCAACCTGCGCCTCATGGGCACCCTGAGCAACGCCCAGCTGCGTTGAGGCCGTGCCGACTGCCAAGGATTTGCCCATGCTGAAAAAAGTTCAGGTCTTGGCGATACTGGCTCTCACCCTGTCTCCCGTGCCCGGCCAGGCCATTGATATCGAGCCTTTTCGTACCAGCAACCGGAGCCCCCTGGTACAGATCTACGGGTTGCCGGCCGCCGAGCGCAGTGCCCTGCTGACCGCTGGGCAGTGGGAAGGCACCCTCTCTTTCGACCTGGCCAGCAACTACACCCGCCATACGTCTTCTAACGAAAGCATCCTCCTCGATGGGGAGACCTCGCGGCTGAACCTGGCCTTGCGCCACGGTCTGCCGGCCGGCTGGGAAATCGGGGTGGATATCCCCATGCTCTGGCACCGTGGCGGCTTTCTCGACGCCTTTATCGAAGACTGGCACTCCTTTTTCTCTCTCCCCCAGGGCGGCCGTGATCACGCCCCCCGCGATCACCTCGCCTACCACTATGAACGTTCCGGCCGCACCGCCCTAAACCTGACGGACGCTACCGAAGGTCTGGGCGATGTGAGCTTTGCGTTGGGACGACAGCTCGTCGGTCAGAACAATGGCCGTGACAGTGTCGCCCTGCGGTTCACCCTCAAACTGCCGACCGGCGACAGCGACCGTCTGCTCGGCAGCGGCAGCACCGACCTGGCCCTTTCTCTCAGCGCCGGTACCCAGCGCCCCGGACCTGGGGGCGACTGGTCGCTGTGGGGGAACTTCGGCCTTCTCGCCATGAGTGATGGCGACGTGCTCAAGAACCAGCAGCGCAACCTGGCGGCCTTTGGCACCGGCGGCCTGGGCTGGGCCCCAGCCGACTGGATCGCCTTCAAAATCCAAGTGGATGGACATACTCCCTTTTACGACGACAGCGACCTTGATGAGATCTCCACTCCCGCCGCCCAACTCACCCTGGGGGGCAGCCTGGGCCTGTCTCCACGCACCCAGCTCGATCTCGGCGTGACAGAGGATATTGTCGTCGCCACTGCCCCGGACGTGGTCTTTCACCTCGCTCTTCGCCATCGTTTTTAATCCTCTCCGCGAGTTGGCGCCTGCTCGGCCTACTCTTGACCTTCCTCGTGAAACCTTTCGCCGCCGGCCGCCGACGGTTGACATTCAGAAGGCAAATGATTAGCTTTCCAGAACCGTCATCCGTCATCTCAAGGAGTCACTACGCATGAACGACGAACAGGATAAAATCATCGAGGAAGATCGCGTTGGCAATGGAGAGCCGGTCAGTGAACCGGCGGGCGGTCTGGTTCTGGCCGCCGATCTTCTGCCGGAAGAGCTGCCTCTGGTCCCTTTGCGCCCCCGGCCGGCCTTTCCGGGGATCCTGATTCCCATGATGCTGTCCGGCAACGATAAAGTGGAGACCGTCCGGCAGGCCATGGAAAGCCCCTCCCAGACCATCGGCCTGGTGCTGGTCAAAAACATCGAACAGGACGACCATCCCGACAACTTCCACCGTACGGGGGTCGCCGGCAAAATCGTCAAAATCATCGACATGGATGACGACAAGGTGCAGCTGCTGGTCAACTGCCTGGAACGCTTCACCATCGAAACCGTCCGTCCGGCGCCCCAAGGCTTTCGGGCCCGGGTCGAGTACCGCTTCAGCCCCGAACTCTCCGTCAACCAGGAACTCAAGGCCTATTCGCTGGCCATCATCTCCACCCTGAAGGAGTTGGTGCAGATCAATCCCCTCTTTTCGGAGGAGATCAAACTCTTTCTCAACCGTTCCAGCATGGACGATCCCGGCCGCCTGGCCGACTTCGCCGCCAACCTGACCACGGCCGACGGCCAGGAACTGCAGACGATCCTGGCCACTTTCGATATCCGCAAACGCATCGACCGGGTGCTGGTCCTGCTGAAAAAAGAGCTGGAAGTCAGCCGCCTGCAAAGCCGCATCTCCAAGCAGATCGAGGAAAAGATTTCGGCTCAGCAGCGCGAATTTTTTCTCAAGGAACAGCTCAAAGCCATCAAAAAAGAACTAGGGTTGGAAAAGGACGGCAAGACCGCCGAGACGGAAAAGTTCAAACAGCGGCTCAAAACCCTGAAACCCAACCCCGAGGCGGCCAAGGCCATCAATGAGGAACTGGAAAAGCTGCAGCTCCTTGACCCCTCGTCGCCGGAATACAACGTCAGCCGCAATTACCTGGAGTGGCTGACCATCCTGCCCTGGGGCAACTTCAGCAAGGACGCCTACAACATCGGGCGGGCCCGCAAAGTGCTTGACCGCGACCATTACGGGCTCAAGGACGTCAAGGAACGCATTCTGGAGTTCATCGCCGTCGGCAAGATGAAGGGGGACATATCCGGCTCCATCCTGCTGCTGGTCGGGCCTCCCGGTGTCGGCAAGACCTCCGTCGGCAAAAGCATTGCCAGCGCCCTGGGGCGCTCTTTCTTCCGCTTTTCCCTTGGCGGCATGCGGGACGAGGCCGAGATCAAGGGACACCGCCGTACCTACATCGGCGCCATGCCCGGCAAATTTATCCAGGCCATGAAGAATGCCGGTACGGCCAATCCCGTGCTCATGCTCGATGAAATCGACAAGATCGGCGCTTCGTTCCAGGGCGACCCCGCCTCGGCTTTGCTGGAGGTCCTCGATCCCGAACAGAATGCCAGCTTCCGCGATCACTATCTCGACGTCCCCTTCGATCTCTCCAACGTCCTTTTCGTGGCCACGGCCAATCAGCTCGACACCATTCCCGCGCCGCTGCTGGACCGCACCGAGATCATCCACCTGTCGGGCTATATCCTGGAGGAGAAAATCGAAATCGCCAAGCGCTACCTCATCCCCAAGGCTCTCAGCAGTCACGGCCTGGAGAAGAGTCGGGTCCGCATACGCCGCGATGCTCTGGAAAAGATTATCGATGGCTACGCCCGCGAGGCCGGGGTGCGCAACCTGGAGAACCGGATCAAGAAGATCATGCGCAAGGCCGCCATGGAGTTTGCCGAGGGTCGCGACGAGGATATCGTCATTCGTAAGACCGACATCGAAACCTACCTGGGCAAGCCGGTTTTCAGTCAGGAGGAACTCTTTGAGGATGTCCCCGGCGTCGTCACCGGCCTGGCCTGGACCAGCATGGGCGGCGCCACCTTGGCCATCGAGGCAACAGCCATGCCCAGCAAAGGCAAGGGCTTCAAGCAAACCGGCCAGCTTGGCAAAGTCATGGTCGAGAGCTCGGAAATCGCCTATTCCTACGTCATGGCCCACCTGGAAGAGTACGGGGCCAAGGCAAACTTCTTTGACTCCCATTTCGTCCATTTGCACGTCCCCGCCGGCGCCACCCCCAAAGACGGCCCCTCCGCTGGCGTCACCATGACCACGGCCCTCCTTTCCATGATCACCGGTCGGCCGGTCCGTAAAAAACTGGGGATGACGGGTGAGCTGACTCTAACCGGACGGGTTCTGCCCATCGGTGGCGTCAAGGAAAAGACCATCGCCGCCCGCCGGGCCGGCCTCAAGACGCTGATCTTCCCCGAAGGCAACCGCAAGGATTTCGAGGAACTGCCCGATTACCTGCAGGAAGGGCTGGACGTTCATTTTGCCCGCGACTATGCGGATGTCTATAAAGTCGCCTTTGCCGACCATTGACAACCAGGGGCAAAGGCCCCGACATTACCCAACCGGAGAACGATTCATGACCGTACAGGAACTCAAAGCCGCCGTACTGGCGCTGGACGCCGAACAGAAAAAAACCTTTATCCTTGAAACCCTGCCCGAACTGGCCCGTGAGGGCATGAAAGATCAGGCCTTCATGATGCAGCTCTTTCCCCTGCTCCTCAATCTGCTCAAAGAGAGTGGCATCGAACTGCAGCAGCTTCTCCAGTTCGCCGCCCTCATGGGGGGCGGGACCACCAGTCAGTCGTAAAATTAGCCGTTGACGAAGCACGGAAGAATTGCTACTTTTTCCAACCATGAAACAGTCTTTGCACACAGACATCACTCGAAGCAGCCTTTGGTGGCGCTGGGCCTCTTTCTGAACCGGTCCGCGACCCCAGACAATATGTCATGCCCGCGTACCGAACAAGGTCGCGGTCAGTCCCACGAGAAAAGCCGCGGCCAAAAACCGCGGCTTTTTCTGTTGAAATATCTACTCACGACCTCTTTCCACTGCTGTTGTGAGAGCCCCTTATTAACCCTTACTGTTGATTACGAGGTACCGACATGCGCGTTCTTTCCGGCATCCAGCCTTCCGGCTCCCTGCACCTGGGCAATTTTTTCGGCATGATGAAAAAAATGATTGAGCACCAGGAGCAGGAGGATCTCTTCTGCTTCATCGCCAACTACCACGCCATGACCAGCGTCGCCGACGGCAAGCAGCTGGCACAGGGAACCCTGGAGGCCGCCGCCAACTTTCTGGCGCTTGGTCTCGACCCTGAAAAGAGCACTTTCTGGGTCCAGTCGGATCTGCCCGAGGTGCAGGAACTGGCCTGGGCCCTCTCCAACTTCACCCCCATGGGGCTGCTGGAGCGCTGCCACAGCTACAAGGACAAGATCGCCCGCGGCATCGCCGCCAACCATGGCCTCTTCGCCTATCCGGTGCTGATGGCGGCGGACATCCTGCTCTTTCAGAGCGAAAAGGTGCCCGTTGGCAAGGACCAGAAACAGCATGTCGAAGTGACTCGCGACATCGCCATCAAGTTCAACAACGCCTACGGCGACATCTTCACGCTGCCCGAACCGGAGATCGACGATGAGGTGGCGACCGTCCCCGGCATCGACGGCCAGAAGATGAGCAAGAGCTACGGCAATACCATCGACCTGTTTCAGGAAGAAAAGGCTCTGCGCAAAAGCGTGATGCGCATCGTCACCGACCCGACGCCGGTGGAAGACCCCAAGGATCCGGACAAGTGCAACGTCTTCCAGATCTACCGGCTCTTTCTGAACAAGGAAGAGGAGAAGAGCCTGCGCCAGCGATATCTGGCCGGTGGGATGGGGTATGGCGAGATCAAGGAAGAACTCTTCGTGACGGTACGGGATTTCTTCGCCCCTTATGCCGCCCGGCGCCAGGAACTGTTGGCCGATAAGGACGGTTTGCGCCAAATCTTGGCCGACGGCCGGGACAAGGCCCGCCATGCCGCCAGCAAAACCCTGCGTAAGGTACGAAAGAAAACGGGGCTGGCCTATTGAGGCCTTGCACGCAAGGCAAGTCTTGGCATACTTGAAGGGCCGGAATGCAAACGGGGAATCCTGGCGTATCTCGCCGGGACTCCCCTGTTTGCCGCAATCCGCCTATCCTAGCCGAGGAGATCCGTCATGACAACAACCCGCCGGAAGTGGTTCTGCGCCTGCAGCGGCCAGCCCCGCGAACTCAATGAGGAAAAGCTTGTCGACGAGGAAGAGGGGGCCGAGCCCTTCTGTCCCCGCTGCGGGGCGACCCCGTCCTCCGACCCCAAAAAGACCCTGACCTACCGGGACCAGGAGACCTGGGACGACTAGGCCGATTCGGGCCGGGTGAAAAGGACAAAAGCCATGGAAGGCCGTTTGCTGGCTTCGCGCATGGCGAACTGAATGTTTTCGAAGTGCCACCCCTGGGCGGTGTATTCATTGAGAATGGCTTCGAGCGTCTCATCGGTGACGATGCTGGTTTCTACAACTTTGTAGCTGACCATCCTATTTTTCCCCTCCATTCATAACAGGCTTAGAGCATATCTATGGCTATCAGCGGCAATCCGAAAAAATTCGCCCGGGACATCGCCGAGGGCTTTTTCAATCTCTCCACCGCCACGCTGCGCCAGTACACGCCAGCGGACCTTAAAGTCATTCTGACCAATCTGGGCATCGTGGCCCGGGAACTGCGAGGCGAACAGATCCCCCTTGAGGACGTCTTGGCCCTCAAGGCCAAGAACATGAAACTGTCTCGCCTCAACCAGGCCGACATGATCATCAGAGCCCACTGTAAAAAATTGCGCATCCCCCTCTGACCAACCCTATCCGCCATTTTTTTCGGGAGGCCCACCGCCGCAAAGGCAGCAGGAGGCGACCGCGCAAGACCGGCACACTTCGCCCTGGCGACCGCGGCAGCCCTCGCTGATGCCGAGATGAGCCAGGGCAAAATCGAAGCGCACCGGATCCGACGCATCAAAAGCGCGCAGCCGCTCCGTCACCTCCAGGGCCATCTTCCAGTCGGCCGTACGCCGAGCAGAGAGGCCGAGCAGTCGCGAAATACGACCCGTGTGGGTATCCAGAGGCAGTACCAGGCGGGCCGGCGCTATTGTCGTCCACAGGCCGAGATCGATGCCATCATCCGGGCGCACCACCCAACGCAAAAACATACAAAGCCGCTTGCAGGCGCTGCCCCCTTCCGGGCTGGGGAAAAAATAGCGCACACCGGCCCTTGCCGGCAAGCGCCCTCCCGCATAAAAAGGGGTAACGTCCTGGGCCAGAGCCCGGCGGCAAAAGGAGGCCAGGGCCGACGTGATGGTCGCGCCGCCGTCATCCCCCTGACCAAAGAAGTTTTCCAGGCTCCCCGCCGTTTCAATCATCCCACGCATCAGCCAGAACAGGCAGGCCAGATCCTTCGCATCATTGAAACGATGCTTGAAGCCCCGCAGGTAAGCCGCATCGCGTCTCGGAGTAAAATTGGCAATAAAATCGGCAGGGCTTTTTCCCATGCGCCCGATCAGATCCTCGACATGGCGCAGAATAATGCCCACCTGTCCATAGGCCAAAGCAGCGCTGACAAAAGCGACTGCCTCCTGATCGGCGAAGGAGCTGAACTGTCGTGGAAACCGGACCGGGTCCTTCTGCAGAAAATCCGGGCCGCTTCGCGCCTGTACTTTTTCGAGAATGTCCTGAAGCATCATGGGGTCAAAATATCACAGAAGAAGTACTTCCCGGAAAAAAAGCCTTAAAATAACAGGATTGGGAAGAATTACCAGTCGTAACAAAACATTTTTCTACCCACAATGGGTGATTTTTTAACTTATTGTAAACACAAACACAATCTGCGACCCAGATAACGTTCACAGGCCGAAACAAGGGGTTTATTCCAAGTTTTCTATTGACATAAACATAGAACGGCGTATTATTGCGCCGGAAATAAAATCCACATCGTATATTTTTTACCAGAACCCTGTCTTGCGTGAAGCAGGCGATCACAATTCAGCACCAATCAGGATAAAGCCGGCTCCCTTCCCTCGGGGGGACGGCCGTGTCGCGAGGAGGTACCCTTTAGAACTTTCGTCCGAAAGCTTCCACAGGGCCCCTGCTTTTTGGCCAGACAAGGTCACCTGGTTTTATTCACCGGTTATCATCAGAAACACAAGCGAAAAGGAGCAACGAAAATGGGACACGGACCCGCAGTAAAACTGGGCAAAGATAACGCTCAGGGCTACAAAACCACTCTGGGCGTTTGGATGTTCATCGCCTACACCATCGTTTATGCCGGCTTTGTTGTGATCAATGCCGTCAAACCCTCTCTCATGGAAAAAATTGTGTTCGGGCAGACTCTGGCCGTTGTCTACGGCTTTGGCCTGTTGGCCTTTGCCCTGGTACTCGCCGTCATCTACAACCAGCTCTGCAATGCTGCAGAAGCGCGATTGAACAAATAAAAGGGGAGGTCGCATGAACTACGAAACTTCACCGCTGGCCATTGCCCTCTTCTTCAGCTTTGTCGCCTTCGTTCTGGGTCTTTCCTTCTACCTGGCCCGCCGGACGACCTCTTCAGCCGGCTACTATGCCGCCGGCGGCAACATCCACTGGTTTACCAACGGTATCGCCTTTGCCGGCGACTATCTTTCCGCCGCCAGTTTCCTCGGCATCTGCGGCATGATCGCCACTGCCGGTTTCGATGGCTGGATGTACGCCATCGGTTACCTGGCAGGCTGGATGGTCGCGCTCTTCCTGGTGGCCGAACCGATGAAGCGCCTGGGCAAATACACCTTCACCGACGCCCTCGACTCCAAGTTCAACTCCAAGGGCATTCAGCTGATGGCTGCTATCAGCACCCTGGTTGTCTCGGTCTTCTACCTTATTCCCCAGATGGTCGGTGCCGGCGTTCTCGTCAAGCCCCTGCTGGGCATGCCCCACTGGGTCGGCGTCAGCATTGTCGGCGTGGTCGTTACGCTTATCGTGGCTACGGCCGGTATGGCCTCCACTACTTACGTACAGTTTTTCAAAGGTGCTTTGCTGCTTATCGTCTCCACGGTTGTGGTGGTAGCGGTATTGACACGCGGCCTCAGCAGTGAACCCAAAGGCTTCGACAACAACACCAAGCCTCTGCAAACCCTGACCGCCAGCGTCGCTGCGGACGGCTCTCTGCAAGCCGGCGAAATGTCAGCTCCCGCTGGCTGGCAGGAAAGCGAGTTCGGCAAAGCCGGCTTGGTCAAGCTGAGCGGCAACGGGACTGAGACCGTCTGGAGCTATAGCCCTGCAGCCGATGGCGGCTACACGCTCAACGAGGCCCTCTTTGTCGTAACCCAACCGGATGGCACCAAGCTGTACAATGGCGGCACCAAGGATGACGGCAAGTTCTTTCCCGTCGGCAATCTTAAGGAAATCACCATCGACGGCCAGCAGGTCGCCCAGACTGGCGCCATCGGACCCTTCGCCTACCTTTCCGCCGTCCAGAACTCAACTGTCATTCTCTGGGGCAAGAAATACGTCCTGGCCGGAGATACCAAATACGAAGTCTTCTACCAGAAGCCGACCCCTGGCGCCCGCGTGCTGCGTCCCGGCCTGAAGTTTAAGGTCGACAACGCCACCGGCACTGAGAAATTCAACTTCATCTCCCTGATGCTGGCTCTGTTCTGCGGTACTGCGGCCCTTCCCCACATCCTCATCCGCTACTACACCGTACCGAGCCAGGCCGCCGCCCGTAAGTCGACGATTGTGGCCATCGCCGCTATTGGTTTCTTCTATGTCCTCACCCTGTATCTGGGTATTGGCGCCATGACCAACGGCGTTATCAACCTGACCGACAACAACATGAGTGCCCCCCTGCTGGCTCTCTCTTTCGGGGTCTTCCTGTTCGCCATCATTTCGTCGCTGGCCTTCGCCACCGTACTCGGCACTGTCTCCGGCCTTATTGTCGCGGCCTCGGGTGCCGTGGCCCACGACCTGATGGACAACTTCCTCGGCCTGCACATGAGTGATGCCGGCAAAGTAAAAGCCGGTAAGATCGCCGCCGTCGTAGTTGGCTGCATTGCCATCTACCTGGGCATCGTCTTTGAGGGCATGAACGTTTCCTTCCTGGTCGGTTGGGCCTTTGCGGTGGCAGCCTCGGCCAACCTGCCGGCCATACTCATGCTGCTCTTCTGGAAGAAGACGACGGCCAAAGGCGTGGCGGCTTCTATCACAGTCGGCCTGACCTCCGCCCTGGGTCTGATCCTCATCTCCCCCGACATGTGGGTCCGCTACGGCCTGCTCCCGGGTGATGCACCGGTCCAGTTCAACAGCCCGGCGGCCATCTCTATTCCGCTGAGCTTTATCGCTCTGGTTGTCGTCTCTCTCATGACGCAGAAGGATGCCGTCAGCAGTGAAGCAACCGAGGCCGCCTAAAGCATAAGATGTTGCACCCTGTTCTTCATTTGTCATACACTGGGGCCGCCTGCATGGCGGCCCTTTTTTTTCAAACGATCCCAAGGAACCTTGTCCATGAAACGATTTCGCTTCACCCTGACCGCAGTCTGCCTGGTCCTTATCTGGCTGGGCTGGACTGATGTCTCTCTGTTCTTGCGCAATCGCGCTCCCCAGACTATCACTGCCGCCGCGCTGGTAGAAAATGGCCCGCCACGGGAGTGGCTGCACGTCACCGGCGGCTATCTGGATTTGCTGGAGGGGATATCCACTTCCGGAACCCTGGAGCTTGAAGCTTTTCTGATTCCGCTGCGTCTCTCTCCAGGCGTTCAGCCCATTGATATTCTGGTCGAAACCCGTGACCCGCAGATCATTCAGCGGCTGCAGGATTATTACTTCACCTTCGACTCAGAGACGGCGCAACGGGCCTACCTGGAAGCCCACGCCGAAGATTTCAGAGGACAACGTGACATCACAGGCATGCTCGTGGGGGGGCTTGTGGCAAGTGGCAACAAGGACAAACTGCTCAAGCTGGCGCGTGAGGAAGGGCTGGACATCAGCGAAAACATCATTTTTCTCAGCGCCGGGAAGGAGCCAGCCAGAATTCGTGGATTTTTCTTCTTGGGACTGGGGCTGCTCGGTCTATTAAAAGTGGGCAGCATGTGGCGAAATGCCGGGAGGGACGCCGCTCCTGAAACAGAAAATCCACTGTAGCTTCTTTGCCTGCTCAGTCTCAGCGACCTGGAACCGACATGGACATAAGAAAACTGGAGGTCTTCTGTAAGATCGTCGACCTGAAGAGTTTTTCCAAAGCGGCTGAATTCGTCTCCCTTACCCAGCCAACAGTCAGTGAACACGTCCGACAATTGGAAGACCTGTTGGGAGAGAAACTGCTCGACCGTCTGGGTCGCGAAGTTTTGCCTACTCCAGCCGGCGAACTCCTCTATCGCTACGCCGTCCGGCTCATTAAGCTGCAAGACGAAACCTTTCAGGCCATACGCCAGTTCAGCGGCAACCTCACCGGCGACCTTGTCCTGGGAGCCAGCACCATTCCAGGCGCCTACCTTCTGCCCCGGCTCATCGAATCCTTCCAGTCACGCCACCCCGCCATCCGGCTTCGTCTGAAAATCGCCGACACCGCCAAGACCACCCATCACCTCCTCTCAGGTGAGATGGAAATCGGCATTATCGGCGCACGGGCCAGGGTCCCGGCCCTCGAAAGCACGGACATCTTTTCAGACCGGCTTATTCTGGTGGTTCCCCCCCGCCATCCCTGGGCCAAAGTTTCCACCATCTCCCTCGAAGACCTAGCCACACAGCCTTTTATTTTGAGAGAAGAGGGATCGGGCAGCCGCACGGTCATGAATGAGGAACTCCTGCGTCACGGCTTCAATCCGGCAGCTCTGTCGCCGGTGGCTGAGATCGACAGCTCGGAGGCCGTCAGGCAGGCCGTCAAGGCCGGTCTGGGCATCGCCATCCTGTCTTCTCTGGCTGTGGCCGAGGACCTGGAGAAAGGGAGTCTGGTGCAGGTGCCCATTGAGGGCGTCGACATTCGCCGCCCCTTCTACCTGGTCCAGCGCAAAAATCGACAACTTTCCCCTCTTGCCCAGGCTTTTCTCGAACACCTGCGGTCTTCCGGCCCACCGGCCTGAGAAATCGGCCCAGCGGACAAAAAGGATCAAAAACGGGCATTGCCCGGAGTCCGTGGAAAAGGGATGACATCGCGGATATTTTCCATGCCCGTCAGGTACATGAGCAGGCGCTCAAAACCAAGACCAAAGCCGGCATGAGGACAACTTCCCCAGCGCCGGGTATCCAGATACCACCAGAGACTTTCCGGAGCGATTCCGGATTCTTCCATCCGGCGCTGCAGCACCGGCAGGCGCTCCTCCCGCTGACTGCCACCGATAATTTCCCCTACGCGCGGCACCAACAGGTCCATGGCCGCGACCGTTCGTTCGTCATTATTGAGGCGCATGTAAAAGGCCTTGATGCCCACCGGGTAGTCGGTCACGAAGACAGGACCACCGACAACCTTTTCCGTCAGGTATCGCTCATGCTCTGACTGCAGGTCACGCCCCCAGGCCACGGGAAATTGAAAGCTTTCACCGGAGGCCTGCAGACGGCTGACCGCTTCGCTGTAGGTCATGGTCTCAAAACGGGCCTTGGCCAGCGCCTGCAGTTTATCGAGGAGTCCTTTTTCCACACGTTCGTTGAAAAAGGCGAGATCCTCACCGCAGTGCTGCAGGGTGTAAGTGACGAGGTAGCGGAGAAAATCTTCCGCCAGACGGCAGTCATCCTCCAGGTCAGCAAAGGCCATTTCGGGCTCGATCATCCAAAACTCGGCAGCGTGGCGGCTGGTATTGGAGTTTTCCGCCCGGAACGTGGGGCCAAAGGTATAAATATCGCTGAACGCCGTGGCGAAAAGTTCACCCTGCAGCTGACCGCTGACGGTCAGGCCGGTCCTCTCGCCAAAAAAGTCCTGGCTCCAGTCGATGTTTCCACTATTTCGGGGCGGGTTTTCACTGTCCAGGGTCGTCACCCGGAACATTTCCCCGGCCCCTTCGCAGTCGTTGGCCGTAATAATAGGGGTATGTACGTAGAGAAAACCCCGCTCGTGGAAAAATCGGTGAATGGCAAAGGACAGGGCACTGCGCAGTCGAAAAACTGCGCCAAACGTGTTGGAGCGGGGACGAAGATGGGCAATAGAGCGCAGAAACTCAAGCGAGTGCCTTTTTTTCTGCAGGGGATAGTCGCTATCCGCATCGCCGAGGACTTCCACTTTTTGGGCCTGGACTTCCCATCGCTGCCCGGCGGCAGGCGACTCGACCAAGACGCCTTGGACGGAAAGACAGGCGCCGGTGCCGATTTTAACCAATTCTTCATAGTTGGGCAGTTGCGGGGTCACCACCACCTGCAAGGAAGCGAAGCAGGAGCCGTCATTAAGGGCGAAGAACGCGACATCCTTGCCGGTGCGCAGGGTACGTACCCAGCCTTTAAGGCAAATGAGTTCGCCGGCGGAAGTCCCCCCAAGAGCTTTGTGAATCGCCATTCTTTCCATATCCCGCTCCTCTCTCCCTCTTTTCCTTAGGCCTTCAAGCTGATTGTCTGCCAATATTTCCAAATTTTGATCACTACGTAAAACATAAAAGGCCCCCTGTCCGAGAGCCTTTTGGTCTTAAGCTGCGTGGAAGTTTGGCCCTTTTGCGCTAATTTCGGAAGCAAGGACCCAGGACACGCCTATATCGGGCTCGATTTGAGTGCCGGCAGCTTGCCGGTGAAACCGGAACCGGCCCAGGCCACCATCGATCCGAGTCGGGCTTTGAGAATATCGAAAGCCAGCTCCCCTGTGCAATGGTTCACCCACAGGTTGGAAAGGTTAAAAGCAGTCAGCCGCTCGGCCAGTTCCTCACACTCCCCAGCCGTCGCATCCTTGAGGTGAAGGCCCCCGATCACGGTGTGGATCTGGCCCTCGCCAGTCATCAGCTGGGCGGCGCGCAGAATATTGAGGACACCGCGATGACTGCATCCGCTGATAACCACCAGCCCTTCAACGGTCTCGAGGACCAGGGCGTGTTCATCGGCAAAGGAATCATTCGACCAGGAGTCACCCTGCTTCACTTGCAGTACAGATTGATCCTCCCGGCCTGTCCAATCAGGGATTGGTCCCGTGCTCCAGATACCAAGAGCCAATTGCTGGGGTTTCAAGGTAGGAACACGAAAGATGTCGGCCTCCTCCAGCGCGGTTTCCGGCCAGGGAACGCCGATGTCGCGATGGGAGCCATCGGCCTGAACGGCACGACGCGGCTTCCAGGCGTCAGGATGCATCAGGATTCGGGGACGCCCGCCTTTGGCCAGAAGCGAGGGAACGCCTCCAGCGTGATCCCAATGGCCATGGGTAACTGCCAGCCAATCGGCGTCTTGGGGGCTGATCCCCAACCGGTCTCCGTTCAGAAGAAAATCCCCATTGTTGCCCGTATCGACAAGAATCTTCTTCCCGCCGGCTTCCAGCCAGAGACTGAGGCCGTACTGGCAGAGGAGATCCTCCCGGCAACTGTGATTATCGATAAGTACGGTGATATGTGGATCAGCCATAAGAAACACCTCTTTTTAACCCAAAAGGGGTGGCCAAGGTTCTGTGGTTATACAGCGCTCCTGCGTATCAATTGTGCTCGCGGGTTTTGTAGAAATTCACGCCGGGCCACTGCTCAATGGTATGCCCCAGGCGCCATTCGCTGGAAGCCAGAAAGGTCAGGTTGCCTTCAGCGTCCAGGGCCAGGCTGGCCTGGTTCTTCTTCTCAAAATCAGCCAGCATTTTGCGATCATCGCAGCCTATCCACCGGGCCGTAGCATAGTCAATGCCTTCGTAGAGGGCATCCACGCTGTATTCGGCCTTGAGGCGGGACATGATGACGTCAAACTGCAGCACCCCTACCGCACCCAGAATGTAATCGCTGTTGATGAGAGGCCGAAAAAGCTGCACGGCCCCCTCTTCGGCCAACTGGACAAGCCCCTTTTCCAGCTGTTTGGTTTTCAGAGGATTTTTCAAGCGGACGCGGCGAAAATGCTCGGGAGCAAAGCTGGGAATCCCGGTAAATTTAAGGGGTTCCTTGGTCGTGAAGGTATCGCCAATCTTGATCGTCCCATGGTTATGAATGCCGATGATATCGCCGGGAAAGGCCTCTTCGACATGAGTACGGTCCTGGGCCATGAAGATGGTGGCATTGGCGATAGGAACATCCTTGCCGATGCGGTGGTGCCTGACCTTCATGCCTCGGGTGAATTTACCCGAACAGATCCGGAAGAAAGCGATGCGGTCGCGGTGGGCCGGATCCATATTGGCCTGGATTTTAAAGACGAAACCGGAAAATTCTTCCTCGTAGGGAGAGACCTCCCGTGTCAGGGTCGGTCGGGGTCGGGGAGCCGGCGCCAGTTCCACGAACGTATCGAGCATCTCCTGAACGCCGAAGTTGTTGATGGCGCTGCCGAAAAAGACGGGCGTCTGATTGCCCTTCAGATATTCATCAAGCTCGAAGGGATTGGCGGCACCTTCCAGCAATTCGATATCCATGCGCAGTTCATCCGCCTGGCTTCCCAGCAGTTCGTCAAGACGGGGATCCGAAAGATCTTCAAACAGAACTCCATCCTGCTGTTTCGTCTCCTTGCCGGGGCTGAAAAGGAGGAGTTGCTTGCGATACAGGTTGTAGGTACCCCGAAACCTTTTGCCCATACCGATGGGCCAGCTCATGGGAGCGCATTCGATCTGCAAGGTCTCTTCAATATCGGAGAGAAGCTCCAGGGGCTCCCTCCCCTCCCGGTCCAGCTTATTAATGAAGGTCATAATGGGAGTATTGCGCATGCGACAGACTTCCATCAGCTTCTTGGTCTGGGTCTCAACCCCCTTGGCGCTGTCAATGACCATAAGAGCACTGTCGACAGCCGTCAGCACGCGGTAGGTATCTTCGGAGAAATCCTGGTGACCGGGCGTATCAAGCAGATTGACTTCATAATCGCGGTAATTGAACTTCATCACCGAGGAAGTAACAGAGATGCCGCGCTCCTGTTCCATGGCCATCCAGTCACTGGTAGCATGGCGAGCAGCCTTGCGCGCCTTGACAGCCCCTGCCATCTGAATGGCGCCGCCGAAAAGGAGGAGCTTTTCGGTCAGAGTGGTTTTGCCGGCGTCCGGGTGGCTGATGATTCCGAAGGTGCGGCGTCTGTCGACCTCTTTCTGATTGAACTTTTTCACAATACCTTTAAACCTCTTTTCATATGTTCCTATAGACAAAAAAATCGGGCCTGCAGGCCCGCGTACAATTGGCATCATACCGCAATGGCAAAAGGCGGTCAACGACCACCTTCTTTCTTTTACAGCCACAAAAGGATGAAAAATCAGCCGCAAAAAACAAGAAGGCCGGAGAGAGATTCTCCGGCCTTCTTGTTCGATATGGATTAGGGACTATCCTATAAAGTGATTGTGGTTGCGAGCCCGATTGGCCAATATGGCCGGGTCGATTACCTCACCACAGGCACAACACTTCCAGGCATCAAACGAACGAACAAAGTCATAAAACTTCTCAGCGTACATCCTGCCTTTGCATTTTGGACATTTCATGATTATTCCCCCTTCTGCAATTCCATAGGATGCTTTCTTACCTATCAAACCGTATGGCAAAACCTATTACACAAGCCATGCCATACGGAGAAGTGGTCCAGAAATGCACTATGATGAGAATGGGGAAAAACCAGTTTTAACTCTATTTTATAATGGGTTACAGCGGAAAGAAAATTACTCGAAAAAAAATTTCCAGCTATTGATACGTTTGGGACCTATCCCCTTCACCCTCTGCAATGCTTCCAAGGACCCAAAATCGCCATTTTTTTGACGGTCCTTTTCGATTCGTTCCGCCAGTTTGGGACCGACCCCCGGCAGAACAGTCCAATCAGCCAGGGACATACGATCAGGGTGCAGGGGAATGGAAAGAGCGATCCGCTGGGAAGCTGGTAACCAGGTCCTTGACAAAGTGGCTTTTTCTGCATGGAGAGTGGATATTGTGAGGAGTTCGCCACTAACGAGCCTCCCATCTCTCCCTTGGTAGACAGGGGCTACAGGCTCTTCCAACAAGAACGTCAACGGAATGACGTCTGCAGGAAGGCCATCGTCACTAATTTGACGGATTCCTCGTTCTGGAAACCCGTCGCCCAATCCGACCACAATGCCCCGGTCTGGCAAAACGAAAAAAGCCGGCGGATTTTCCTCACGGAAAACCTGCCGGCTCAGCATACAAGCAGCAAACAGCAGAAGCAGCGTGCAGCCTAAAGTCAACCCAGGAGGAGACGTCCGCACGCCTAAGACCTTACTGATCTTTTATCAGCTTATAGAGCAGGGCGTCGATAAGGGCGTGATACGAAGCGTCAATAATATTATCACTGACGCCGACGGTCCCCCAACGGCCCAACTTGTCCCCAGACTCGATCAAGACGCGCGTGATAGAAGCCGTTCCCTTACCCGTCGGCAGCACTCGCACCTTGTAATCCAGGAGTTTCATCTCCTTGATTTGAGGATAAAAGTTTTCCAAGGCCTTGCGCAGCGCATTATCCAGCGCGTTCACGGGGCCATTGCCTTCAGCGGCAGTGTGTTCGATCTTGCCTCCCACCTTAACCTGGACAGTCGCCTCGGACAGGGGTTTTTCATCCTCATGCCGCTTGGTATCAATTACCCGGAAGCCGATAACAGAGAAATAATGGCGCAGGTTTCCCAGGGCTTTGCGCATGAGAAGTTCAAAAGAAGCTTCGGCGCCCTCGAACTGGTAGCCCTTGTTCTCCATTTCCTTCAGGTTTTCGAGAATCTCGAGGGTAACCGGATCTTTGCTGTCCAGGTTGATATTGAATTCTTCCGCCTTGGCCAGGATATTGGAGCGTCCGGAGAGATCAGAGACCAGCACCCGGGTGACATTTCCAACTTTTTCGGGCCGGATATGTTCATAGGTTTCTGGATGGCGCTGAATCGCCGACACGTGTACACCTCCCTTGTGAGCAAAGGCCGAGTTCCCCACATAGGGCTGGTGCTTGTTGGGCACCATGTTGGCCAGCTCATAAATGTAACGGGAGAGAGGACGCAACCGGCTCAACTGTTCATCCGAAACGCATTCCCTGCCCATTTTCAGGCGCAGAGCCGGAATGATGGAGCAAAGGT
Source organism: Desulfuromonas sp. KJ2020 (assembly GCF_024197615.1). NCBI lineage: Bacteria > Pseudomonadati > Thermodesulfobacteriota > Desulfuromonadia > Desulfuromonadales > Desulfuromonadaceae > Desulfuromonas > Desulfuromonas sp. KJ2020. The sequence goes on along the minus strand of NZ_JAKUKE010000003.1, from coordinate 73,660 downwards.
TGGCGTTGCCGCACCGCTCGCCGAAACCGTTGATCGTCCCCTGCACATGAATAATGCCATGTTCCACGGCCACCAGTGAATTAGCCACCGCACATTCGCTGTCGTTGTGGGTGTGAATACCCAGGGGCGTCTTGACAGTGTTTTTCACCGCCGCAATGATCTCAGGCAGTTGATGGGGGAGAGTACCGCCATTGGTATCGCACAGAATAATGCAATCCACGCCGGCCTCTTCGGCCGCCTTGAGGGTTTTCAGGGCGTATTCGGGATTGGCGCGATAACCGTCGAAAAAGTGCTCGGCATCGTAAAAAACTTCACCGACATTCTTTTTGAGATATTCCAGCGAGTCGAAGATGAGTTCGAGATTTTCCTCCAGACTGATCCGCAACGCTTCCCGCACATGAAAATCCCAGGTCTTGCCGAAAATCGTCACAACGTCCGGCTCGGCCTGAACCAGGGTCCGGATATTGTTGTCCTTGTCGGGCGTAGTCTTGGCACGACGGGTCGAACCAAAAGCGGCGATTTTGGCCTGCTGCAGACGAACCTTTTTCACATCCTTGAAAAAGGCGATATCCTTGGGATTGGAGCCAGGCCAGCCGCCCTCAATGTAGTGAATCCCCAACTCATCCAGCTTTTGGGCGATGTGGATTTTGTCCGCGACCAGAAACGATACGTCTTCAGCCTGAGTGCCATCGCGCAGCGTCGTGTCGTAGAGTCGAATCAAACTCATCAAAGACCTTCCTCTATTTTTTAAGCGGCAAAATGCTGCCGTAATTATTCTGCCTTGACGTCCTTTTTGGACAGGTCAAAAGCCTCGTGCAGCACACGAACAGCCAGCTCGGTATACTTCTCGTCGATGACACAGGAAACCTTGATCTCGCTGGTGGAGATCATCTGGATGTTGATGCCCTCCTGGGAGAGAGTCTGAAACATTTTGCTGGCGACGCCCGAGTGGGACCGCATGCCGACCCCGACGATGGAAACCTTGGCGATATTTTCGTCCTGCAGCACACCGCCGGCACCGATGTCCTTGGCAGTCTCCTGAACGATCTTCAGAGCTTTTTTGAAATCCGCCCTGGGCACGGTAAAGGTCATGTCCGTGTACCCTTCATGGGAGACGTTCTGGATGATCATATCCACCGTAATCCCCGCATGGCTCAAGGGGGAGAAAAGCAGTGAGGCAATACCCGGTTTGTCAGGTACGCGCATCACCGAAATTTTTGCTTCATCCTTGTTGTAGGTAATACCTGAAACCAGCACGGATTCCATATCTGCATCCTCCTTCATCACCAGCGTGCCTGGATTATCGTTGAAACTGGAACGAACATGCACAATCACCCCATATTTTTTAGCGAATTCCACAGAACGGATCTGTAGAACCTTGGCGCCGAGGGAGGCCATCTCAAGCATTTCGTCATAGGAAACCTTCTCGATTTTAGACGCGCTTGGAACAATCCGCGGATCGGTGGTGTAGACGCCATCCACATCCGTGTAGATTTCGCAAACGTCTGCCTTGAGTGCGGCAGCCACCGCAACGGCGGAAGTATCCGAGCCCCCACGCCCCAGGGTGGTCACGTTACCTTCCCGGTCGGTACCCTGGAAACCGGCAACTACGATAATGGACCCATTCTTGAGATCTTCCCGGATCTTTTTATCGTCAATTTTCTCGATGCGCGCCTTGGAAAAAACACTGTCGGTAATGATAGGGATCTGGTGCCCCATATAGCTCTTGGCCTTGTAGCCCATGGATTGCAGACACATGGACAACAGAGCGATGGTCACCTGCTCCCCGGTGGCGACCAGGACGTCATACTCGCGCTCGCTGGGAAATTCGCACATTTCGTTGGCCAAGGCGACCAACTTGTTGGTTTCTCCGGCCATGGCCGATACAACCACGATGACATCGTTTCCATCATCGTAAGTCTTGGCCACGCGGCGCGCCACATTGCGGATTCTATCGATGGTTCCAACAGAGGTCCCACCGTACTTCTGTACTACGAGGGCCATAGGATCCTGTCCTCCTTCCAAAAAAAGCGGCCACAATGGTCGCTGATAAATTATCCTTCAACGGTCCGAAAAAACCGGCGCCCTACAGGGGCCAGGTCGCCAATCGATCCAACATAAAGACGTTCTACAACTCCTGGCAGACTCGTCATCTGCCCAGAGGGCCGGGGGCCGCTCAGGGCCTGCCTCCCCCACCTGACGTCCACAAAGTTACTTTCTTATCAAGAATTTCCATCCCGGTCAAAACATTTTTCCAGCCCGGAGAGCAGTTCACTCGGGGCGGTCGTCTCACTCCAAAATTCGACACAGCGGGCCTCGTCTTCCTCGTATTCGATGTGGATACGCAACCCTTCGAGGTCCAAATCCGGAAAGCGATCGGCCCATTCAACCACCACGATGCCGTCACCGTGAAGATAATCGTCAAAATCGATATCGACGAGATCGTCCTGGTGATTCAGACGATACAAATCAAAATGATAAAGGGGCAGCCGGCCGCCATATCGGTTCATGAGAGTGTAGGTCGGACTGGTAACGGGCTCGCCTTCGGGGACGCCAAGCCCACGGGCTACCCCTTGGGTGAAGCAGGTTTTCCCCGCGCCCAGATCGCCTGACAGCAGAATGACCAGCGGTCTGTCGAGCAAGCGGCCAAGGCGAACGCCAAGTTGCTGGGTCTCGGCAGGAGAAGAGGTCCTAACAGACCAACGCGGCATATTTCAGCGTCCCATACTGCGGATGACATCGAGACGGGCCACAACACCAACGAGCTTTCCCTCATCGACCACCGGGAGGAGGTGGACCTTTTTCTCGGTCATGACGGAGGCAATTTCGGGGACGCTGGTTTCCGGCGTACAGGCCTCAACATCCGGGGTATATATCTCCCCCACGGTGCGGGCGGTGATTTTTTGCACCTCTTCGCGAAAGTCCTTCTCACTCTCCAGATAAAGCACCCAGTCAAAGATCGAGATGACGGTGGGAATGTGCAGGGGGCGATCCTGTTCCACCAAGTCGGTTTGAGTCACCAGACCGAGCAGGACACCCTCCTCATCGACGACAGGCATGGCATTGACTCCCGTTTCGACAAAGAGTCGAGCCAGGTCATCCACCGTGGTGGCGGGTGTTACCGTATGAACTTTTGTGGTCATGATATCTTTAGCGTGCAGCATGAGATCTCCTTAGGTCAGAAGTTGGTGACGCGTCAAAGGCAGTTGTCGCAGCAGGTCAGTGGCGGTCAGGCCGGCGTTACCCAGGATCTGGCCCAGATCATCAGCGGCGCGCCCATGCCAGAAGGTCCCCAGGACGGCGGCGTTAAGTGGAGAAAGCCCCTGGGCAATCAGGCCGGCAATGACCCCCGTCAATACATCCCCCATGCCGCCTGTAGCGAGACCGGGGTTCCCCGTACTATTTACGAACAGATCTCCCTCCGGAGAGGCGATGACGGTACGGGCGCCCTTGAGCACCAGAACCGCGCCGTATTTCTTGGCAAAATCCCCCGCAACACGCACCCGGTCCGCTTCAATCTCGTTTACAGACATCCCGGTCAGTCGCGCCATCTCACCCGGATGCGGAGTCAGGACGGTCGTCCCGACAGGACGGACAGTCAGCAGGTCTTTTTGATCACACAGAGCATTGATACCGTCTGCGTCAATCACCAGGGGGAGCGGGCAGTCTCGGACGATACAGCCCGCCAGCGCCGCCCCTCCTTCAGACAAACCCAGACCGGGCCCAAGCGCAAGTGCCTGTTTGTGGAGCCACAGTCGTTTGATATCGTCATATGCCCGCAGATCCAGGGAGCCGGCGGCATCCGGTAGCGGAACCGTCATCGCCTCCGTTAGTTTGATCTCGAGGATATCGTGAATACTGGCGGGACAACCGACCGTAACCAGCCCGGCGCCGGATCGTAAAGCGCCTTCCGCGGTCATGGCAGCCGCGCCGGATTTTCCTGTGGATCCGCCCACGACCACCAGATGCCCGAAGGTCCCTTTATGGCCAGCAAAAGGGCGCGCCGGAAAAAGTGCGGCAACGTCAGCGGCCTCAACAAAGACAGCACCTTCCTCGCGATCGATCACCTTGGGGGGGATGCCGATATCGACGACATGCAACCGGCCGGCATATTCACACCCCGGCGCCAGGACCTGTCCTATCTTCCCGACGGCAAAGGTCACCGTCTCTTTGGCCTTTACCGCTGCCCCCAGCACGCGACCGCTGGTTGCGTCTATCCCCGAGGGAATATCGACGGAAAAAACAGGGAGGCCACTGCGATTGATCCAGTCGATGGCCCTGGCATAATGATCACGGACCGGAGAGGTCAAACCGGTTCCGAACAGGGCATCAATAATCACACGAGCGTTGATCCTTACCAGGGCCTGGTCGAGGGATGCCTCATGGGGACAGAAGGTGACAGTCCCCCCGCAGGCCGTTAAAGCCCGTAAATTGACGGCTGCATCTCCGCCAACGGCTTTTTCTTCGGCGAGAACCAGCGTGGTGACCTGCCAGCCGCGGTTGTGCAGATGACGGGCCATGACATACCCGTCGCCGCCATTGTTTCCCTTGCCGGCCAATACTACGACCGCTCCGGGAAAAACAGCCCGGAAATGGGCACAGAACAGTTCGGTGGCAGCTACCCCGGCGTTTTCCATGAGAACGAGCCCGGAGATGCCCATCTCCTCAATGGTCTGGCGGTCAAATCCTCTCACCTGGTCGGCACGGTACAGTTTCATGGTTTCTCCAGTATAACCGTGGCCAGCGCATAATCACCGTCGTGGCTGTAAGAAAGATGCAGGCCCGAAAGCCCCCTTGCGTTAAAGATCTCTGCCGCTCGCCCCTGGAGTCGCATGGACGGCTTACCGAGCTCGTCCCGTTCAACGGACATATCCTGCCAGGAAATGCCTTCGCGGAGGCCGAGGCCGAGGGCCTTGAGAAAAGCCTCCTTGGCGGCGAAACGCGCGGCCAGATGGGGTGAAGGGTCCTTCATGGCAAAAGCATAACGCCTTTCGTCCGCCGTAAAGATCCGGTCGACAATACCGGTTTTCCCCTCCCGCACAAAGCGGCGAAAACGCTCTATTCGAGCCAGGTCTGTCCCTACGCCGACAATGCCCAAAGGCTCAGCCCCCTTTGACCAGGGCCACCATCTCGCGAACGGCGCGCTCCATGCCGACCAGAACCGCCCTGGAAACGATACTGTGCCCGATATTGAATTCTTCTATCCCCCCAAGGGCAACCACTTCGCGAATGTTCAAATAATCAAGACCATGACCGGCGTTGACCCCAAGCCCCAGCTTCCGTGCCGCACGGATAGCCTGTTCGATCTTCTGCAGCTCCTTCTGGCGACCCTCCGTCAGGCGTGCTTCACAATAGGTTCCCGTATGGATCTCAATATACTGGGCACCGACGCGATGGGCCATTTTGATCTGCTCGAGATCGGGATCAACAAAAAGACTGACGACGATGCCCCCCTGGCGCAGCAATCCCGTCTGTTTCTGCACCAGATGACGGTTCATGCAGACATCGAGACCACCTTCCGTAGTAAGTTCTTCCCGTTTTTCTGGAACGAGGGTCACCATATCGGGCAGGATTTTAAGGGCGATCGCCACCATTTCGTCGGTAGCGGCCATTTCCAGATTGAGGCGAGTCTTCACAGTTTTGCGCAGAACCTCAACATCACGGTCCTGAATATGACGTCGATCCTCCCGCAGGTGAACGGTAATGCCCTCCGCGCCGGCCAATTCCGCCAACGCGGCAGCCATGACCGGGTCAGGTTCGACAGTCCCTCGCGCCTGGCGCACGGTGGCCACATGATCGACATTGACGCCCAGCTTAGCCACCCTATGCCTCCTTTTTCCGGCCGCTGCCGAGATGTTTTTCGATCATAGCCGCAATTTCCTGGGCGTAACCGGTAATTTCCACCTTGTCCTGACCTTCCAGCATGACGCGCAAAAGCGGCTCCGTACCACTGTAGCGAATCAGAACGCGCCCGGATTCACCCAATTTTTTTTCCACCGCCGCGATGGTTTTACGAATATCGGCAATGTCGTTGATATCCTTTTTCTCGGTCACCCGGACGTTGAGCAACACCTGCGGCAGGGCGATCATAACTTCCGCCAGATCAGCCAGAGAACGTCCGCTGCGTTGCATGATGGCCAGCACCTGCAGGGCGGAAATCATACCGTCACCCGTCGTATTATGATCAAGAAAGATCATATGCCCGGATTGTTCACCACCGAGATTGTAGCCATGCTGGCGCATTTCTTCCACCACGTAGCGGTCACCGACAGCCGTCTTGACGACCCTGCCCCCTGCTTTGCGTAGCGCGATATCCAGGCCCATATTGCTCATGACGGTCGCAACCAGAGTGTTATGGGCAAGCCGGCCCTCGGCCAGCATCTGGGTGGCACAGATGGCCATGATGTGGTCCCCATCGACTTCGCGCCCGAATTCATCGACAAAAATAACCCGATCGGCATCACCATCGAGCGCTATGCCCAGATGGGCGCGGTGTTCCTTGACCTTTTCCGACAGAATATCGGGGTGCAGGGAACCACAACCGGCATTGATATTGGTGCCATTAGGCGAAACGCCGATCGAGATGACCTCAGCGCCCAACTCCTCCAGCACCGCGGGAGCCACCTTGTAAGCGGCGCCGTTGGCGCAGTCCAGCACGATTTTCAGGCCGCTTAGATCCATGTCCCCCGGAAAGGAGTTTTTCAGAAAAACAATATAGCGCCCCTGGGCATCATCGATACGGAAAGCCTTGCCAACTTCTGCGGCGGTTGGACGAAGGGAATCGATCTTTTGGCTGAAAATGAGATCTTCAATCTTCAGTTCTACCTCGTCGGGCAATTTGAAGCCGTCACGTGAAAAGAACTTGATCCCGTTATCTTGGTAAGGATTATGGGAGGCCGATATCACCACGCCGGCATCAGCACGCATGGACTTGGCGATAAAAGCAATTCCGGGTGTCGGCAGAGGGCCGACCAGCAAGACATCGACACCCATGGAACAAATTCCGGCCGACAGAGCATTTTCGATCATGTAGCCGGACAGCCGCGTATCCTTGCCGATGACGATACGGTGGCGTCGATTATCCTTCTTGAAGATATAGGCAGCAGCCCGGCCCAGTTGCATGGCCATCTCTGTCGTCATCGGATAGACATTGGCCACACCGCGAACGCCATCGGTGCCAAACAATTTTTTGCTCATTCCTGCACTTTCCTTTCCCCCTGGTTCTGATGACCAGGTTGCGGTTCTACCACCACAAGCACCTCGGCTGATTTCTTGTCCTTGAGTCCTGTGTATTTGCCGCGATAGTTGATGGGCACCATCAAGGTAAAGCTTTCCTTCACCCCCTCCACATCCACGGGCTCGGTGGAGACCTCTGCCACATCCTTGAGCTCACTTTCGGCCCCTTCGACATCGACCTTGTCCGGTGTAGCCCTAACGGACTTGACCACAAAACCCGCGGCGGGCTGTCCGGAAATCACAGCCTGGACCGGCACGGCCTTGCTGCGAATGCGTTCGAGCTTAACATCAACAAAAGAAGGGGAAAGTCGGGTTACCTTGAGCGCGCTAGGGATGTTCAGCCTCTCCTCCAGGCGCTTAAAGGAGGTCAATCCCGGTTGAAGATCCTTGAGATCGACGGAAATACTGATATCGCTGGGGCTCAGGTTCATGAGGAGGGTGCGGGGGCCGCTGATCCGCACGTCGACCAGACTGGGCACCTCGTTGGCAACCATCAACCCCTGAGGAGTATTCTTGAGTTCCAGGGGCACGGCATAGCCCAGTTCCAGCTTCTGCTCGCCCATGACAAAAAACCACAAGACCAGGGCAAAGGAGAGCGAAAGAAGCTTGAGAAGCCAGTTTTCCATCAGTTTGGCGAACATGATGCCATCAGCTCTTCTTCTTGTTTGTTTTGGGCTCAAGCAGTCGCTTGAGAACCCTCTTCAGGGCGGTTGAGTCGAGGTCGCGGGTAATCCGGCCGCCGACGACGACAGAAATCTTGCCGGTCTCCTCCGAGACCACGATCGCCACGGCGTCCACCAGTTCCGTCAAACCGATAGCCGCCCGATGACGCGTTCCGAGTGTCTTGCTGATATCGGGATTCTGGGACAGGGGTAGAAAACAGCCTGCCCGTTTCAGCCTCCCCTGCTGGATGACCAGGGCGCCGTCATGAATGGGCGAATAGGGGAGAAAAATGGAAGTAATCAGATCACTGGAGACTTTGGCGTCGATCTCCACGCCGACTTCGAGAAAATCTTTCAGTCCGGTTTCCCGCTCGATCACGATGAGCGCGCCAATACGACGGTTGGCCAGGTTGAGAGTCGCCTTGATCAACTCTTCCATGACCTCCGTCTCTTCCTTGTAGGACAGATCGGCGAAGAAGGGGTTGCGACCGACGTGAATCAGGGCACGGCGGATATCATTCTGGAAAATGACGACAATCACCAGAATGATGGAAGACAGGAAGTTGTCGAGCAGCCAGTGCAGCGTATAGAGGCCCCCGATCTGGGAGGCGACATAGACAAGAAGGATGACGGCGAGACCAAGCAGCATCTGCACGGCCCGCGTCCCTTTGATGAGCAGAATAATCCGGTAGATGATATAGGCAACGAGGACGATATCGAGCAGGTCCAGCAACCACCTGAAATTTTTAAATCCTTCCAACATGTCGCCCATAAAGAACACCGGCCTTGATTCTATTTGTTTATAACATCACCTCTTGGTTTGCAGATGGCCCATGCCATATCGGCCGTCTGCCGGGCAGCCCTGACGTCGTGGACGCGAAACAGGGTAGCACCCTGTTGCACCCCCAAGGCGACCGTCGCCATGGTCCCCATCACCCGTGCCTCCGGATTCGGTTCATCAAGGACTTTTCCGATGAATCCTTTTCTGGAGGTGCCGAGGAGAATAGGTCGACCGAGGGAGCGTAGTTCCCCCAGTCGTCTGATAAGCTCGAGATTGCCGTCAAGATCCTTGGCAAAGCCGACGCCAGGATCCACCGCCATATGGCTTTCAGGAATGCCGGCCGCCCGTCCCCGCTCAAGACACTGGCGGAGATAGGCAATAACCTCTCCGAGCAGATCCTGGTAGCGGGTATCCTGCTGCATGGCGTCGGGACGGCCGCGGGTGTGCATGACAAAAACCCCGCCTCCGCGTGAAGCCACCGTTGCAGCCATGCGGGAGTCGAACTGCATGCCGCTGATGTCGTTGACAAAATGTCCCCCGGCGTCGAGGGAAGCGGCCGCAACCTCGCTTTTGGTCGTGTCGACCGAGAGCAGAATATCGAAGCGTTGTTTGATCGCCTCAATGACCGGCACCACCCTGTCAATCTCTGTCCCGCTCTCCACGGCTTTCGCCCCGGGGCGGGTACTTTCACCGCCGACGTCGATCAGATCGGCGCCTTCGGCAACCAGGGTCTCGACTCGTCGCAAAGCGTCATCAAAACCCTGATAGCGCCCCCCATCGGAAAAGGAATCCGGCGTAACGTTCAATATCCCCATGATGGCCGGCCGCGAGAGGTCCAAAAAGCCATGTCGCCCATTGAGCCGGGAGGGCACGCTTTCCATATCGCGAAGCAAGGCGCCGATCTCTACTCCCAACCCGGCCAGCCCGAAAGGTTGAGCGCCAAGGCGACGCCCAAGGAGGCTCAGCTGTTTACGCGTGCCGATCAGGATGACATCCGTATGGTCGATGGTGCAGGCCACGCTGCCACGGGCAACGGCCGCATCCCCTCCTACGGCCAGCATCTCCTGCTTGAGGATATTGGCACAGCGGCAGGGGATAGTTGAGATCTTTACCAGCGCCGGCACCATTTTGCCGGCCATTTTTTCTACACCGGCGGGATCGGCACCTATGCGTTGAATCTCGACCCGGGCGGTCTCTTCATCGGTGATCTGCAGGAGACGCGGCAAAAAGCGCATCAAGCATCTTTCTCGGAAGCCGTCTCCACGCAGGAGCCCTCTCCGGGTGAAATTGTTCCGCCAGCCTCTTCAGCCGCCTCTTCGACCTTTTTACCGAAGACCATCTCCTGAATTTCACTGCCGTCAAGGTTTTCTCGCTCCAACAGGGCCTCGGCGACTTTCACGAGAGCCTCCTTGTTCGTCTTGAGAATCTCCCGGGTACGATCGTAGTTCTCCTGCACGATGCGGCGGATTTCACTGTCGATTTCAATCGCGGTAGCTTCACTGTAGTTCTTCACGTGCCCCATGTCGCGGCCCAGAAAAACTTCGCCCTCCTTTTCTCCGAAAGCCAAAGGACCGAGTTTGTCGCTCATCCCCCACTCGCATACCATCTTGCGGGCGATGGCGGTGGCGCGTTCGATGTCGTTGCTGGCGCCGCTGGTAATGCTGTTGAACATGACCTCTTCAGCCACACGACCACCCATCAGGGTGCATATCCGAGTGTAGAGGCCGTCGCGGGTCTCGTTGTACTTTTCCACCTCAGGAAGATACATGGTGACGCCCATGGCTCTTCCGCGCGGGATGATGGACACCTTGTGCACGGGATCGGCGCCGGGAATGAAGAGTGCCACCAGGGCATGACCGGCTTCATGGTAGGCCGTCACCTTCTTTTCGTCTTCGGTAATCACCATGGATCGACGTTCGGCGCCCATGAGAACCTTGTCCTTGGCCGCTTCGACATCCTCCATGGTGACTTCGTTCTTGTCGGCCCGGGCGGCGAGCAGCGCGGCCTCGTTGACCAGGTTAGCCAGGTCTGCTCCCGAAAATCCGGGGGTCCCCTTGGCGACCACCTCAAGATTTACATCCTTGCTCAAGGGCACTTTGCGCGCATGCACCTGGAGAATTTTAGTGCGACCCTTTACATCGGGACGAGGCACCACCACCTGCCGATCGAAGCGGCCGGGCCGCAGAAGAGCGGGGTCGAGGACATCAGGCCGGTTTGTGGCGGCAATAAGGATGACACCTTCATTCGACTCAAAGCCATCCATTTCAACGAGCAGCTGGTTGAGGGTCTGTTCACGCTCGTCGTGCCCCCCGCCAAGACCGGCGCCGCGATGGCGACCGACGGCGTCAATTTCATCGATGAAGATAATGCAAGGGGCATTTTTCTTGCCCTGCACAAAAAGATCGCGCACCCGGCTGGCTCCCACTCCGACAAACATCTCGACGAAATCGGAACCGGAAATGGAGAAGAAGGGAACGCCAGCCTCTCCGGCAATGGCGCGGGCCAGCAGGGTTTTACCCGTACCGGGCGAACCCACCAGCAGGACGCCTTTGGGAATTTTGCCCCCGAGGCGGGAAAACTTCTTGGGATCCTTCAGGTAAGAAACGATCTCTTCAAGCTCGTCCTTGGCTTCGTCGATGCCGGCCACGTCACTGAACGTTACCACCGCCTGGGTCTCGGAGAGCAGCTTGGCCCGGCTCTTGCCAAAGCTCATCGCCTTGCCGCCACCGGACTGCATTTGCCGCATGAAGAAAATCCACACCCCGATGAGCAGCAGAATGGGGCCCCATGAGACCAGCAGTGTAAACCAGAAACTGCGATCACCCTCAGGCTTGGCCTGTATGACTACGCCCTTCTCGCGCAGAGCCGGGATCAGTTCGGGATCGTTGGGTGCAAAAGACTTGAAAGAGGTATCATCCTTGTACTTGCCCTCGATATTCGACCCCTGGACGGTAACTTCCTGAACCTGTCCTTCTTCAACAGCCGCCAGAAAGGCCGTATAGCTGATGGCCTTTTGCTCGGCACCCTTTTGGGTCATCATATTGAAGAGGAGGATCATCACCAGAGAGATGACCAGCCAGAGTGCAATATTTTTATAAAATTGATTCACTTTACCCCCTAAATTTTCTTTTTTTAATCACCCCTCCGGAACAAGGGGCGTGAAAAGCCGGCTGAAATTGAGAAAAAGTACCACAAACCCTGCGATTTCACAAGCCGCTTGTCAGGGTTTATCCACCGTTTCCGGGCGACGGATCAGACGGGGAAACTTCCAACCGCAGAACCGTTCCGCCGTCTTGGCCGGGCGCTAAACCGGCACAACGCCGCCAGCCTGCTATCCAGAGAATTTGCCCTTCCCATTCAACCAGAGGGATGCGCTGACGTTCTTCCCGGGGGATCTTTTCATCAACAAAGAAATCCTTCACTTTCTTATGCCCAGCCATCCCCGAAGGTTGGAAGCGATCCCCCTTTCGGAAGGTACGAACCCGAAGAGGGAAGGACACTTTCCCCGCATCAAACTCAACGGCCTGGCGCCCCTCCCCACCGGATCGGGAGATCAAAGAAACCTTAAGTTCACGACCACGGGGAAGGGCAAAAATACCTGGGCCATCGATTTCGACCGCATAGGAGTCCGCAGTCAAAAACGGCTCCCGGCGCAAAAAGAACCGATCATAGCGCCGACAGGACCAGACCCCGCCAAAAGCAAGGTCGGACTGGGGCACGGGAGACTGGAGTTGGGCATCGATTGCCTCCAGGTGCACCGCAACGACGCCGTGTACCTGGCCACGCACAAGGATCAAGCCGTGGCGCAGCACACGCATCCTCAAGGCGGGATGCAGAGAGAGAAGAGTGGAGCGTTCAAAGCACACTTCGCCCTTCGACGCGGTTCCGGAGGCAGTAAAGGCCCTGAGGGTCTCCTGTTGCCAAAAATCCTCTTCACAGGCGATACGTGAGATCAAAGCATTGAGTTGGGGAACAATCTGGGGATTAAAGGTCTGCAGCAGCGGCACGAGTTCATGGCGAATCCGATTGCGCGTAAAACGCCGATCGGCATTACTCTCATCCTCTACACAGGAGAGACCGCGTGCCTGCAGGTAGCCCCTTAGCCGGACTGACGGCAGATTGAGCAGAGGCCGCACATAAAGCCCGGAGCGGAAACGCATGGCAGCCAAACCGGACAGACCACTGCCACGGATCAGCCGGTGAAGAAAGGTTTCGGCCTGATCCTCTTGATGGTGACCAAGGGCTACCGCATCGCAGCCCAAATCAGTCGCCGATTTTTCGAGGAAGGCTCGTCGTGCATGCCGAGCCGCCTCTTCGAGTCCACGCCCTCGCTGAGAAGCCAGGGCAGGGACATTTTCAGAGCCGACCCTCAGAGGAACGTTCAACTGTCGGCAGATATTCCGCACGAATTCGGCATCGACCGCGCTGGTGGTTCGCATCTGATGATCGAAATGGGCTGCTTCAAGCGTCAGGGGATAGTTCTCCGCCAGTTCACGGAGCAAAGCCAGCAGCGCGATAGAATCGCCTCCACCCGAGACAGCCACCAGAAGCTTGCTGCCAGGACTGACACGACAGGAGACCCGTAGCGTTCTTTCAACCTCTGCGAGCATGATGCCTCGATAAAAAAAACCCTCCCCGGAAAGCCGGGGAGGGTCTGGGGATGGTGGCGGTGCAGAGATTCGAACTCCGGACACTGCGGATATGAGCCGCATGCTCTAACCAACTGAGCTACACCGCCAAACTTTTCGTCTATGGTGACTCCCGGCCTCCGGGAGATCTGTTCTTGGTTGCGGGGGAAGGATTTGAACCTCCGACCTTCGGGTTATGAGCCCGACGAGCTACCAGACTGCTCCACCCCGCGCCAGGGAGATGGCAATTTAGCCAGAACGGAATGTAAAGTCAAGATTTTTTTTCAGCCTTTTCCCCCCTCTTTTTCAGGCAGACAACAGGGCACAGAAAGTCGCTTATATCAACGTCTTCTCACCAGCGCCGACAAGTGTTCCTCCTTTTTCAGGCGCTCAACAACATGCCTCGCGTCCGCCTCGCCGGCAAAAGGACCAACCAGCACACGATACCAGATTCCCTTGCTGCCCAGATCCCCTTTTTCGAGAAAAACAGCGTACCCTGTGGCTTCGAGACGTCCCTTGAGGCGCTCCGCCTCGTCCACGGAACGAAAAGAAGCCACCTGCACCACGTGGGTTCCGGCCGGATGGCTCTTGGGGGCGACTGCCGGCGAGGTTTTCTGCGCCTCGGTCGATACCTTTTTCGGAGTCCGGACACTGGCTACGGGTTCTTGAGAAGAAGGCGGTGTCTTGGCGGCGGGAGGAAGGTTGATTCCGCTCCCCAGCGGCGACTGCCCGGCCATCGGCAGGGTTTCATAAAAAGTCAGGCTCTCGGCCACGTCGACCGGTCGCCCCTCTTCTTCAACCTCTCCCTCCAAAGCAGCCTCGCCCTTTTTATCCACCGGCACGCGCAGGGGCGCCTCCAGCAGGACAGAAGACTCCGTCGGCGCCGTGGCACGCCCCACCATGAACCCGAGGACAAAACTGACCAGCGACACGGCGAGCATGAGGATCAGCAGAATGACAGCCTGCTTCTTTTCAATCCGCCGCTGGGAACGTGAAGGGACCTGGCGCATCATCCCCTCCCGCTTACATCTGCTCCGGCGCCGAAACACCGAGCAGGTTCAAGGCATTGGCAAAGACGATACGGACACTGTTGGCCAGATAGAGTCGCGCCTTGCTGGTCTCCACATCCTCAACCAGAATGCGCTGTCGGTTGTAATAGCTATGAAACTGGGCAGCCAGCTCCTGCAGATAAAAGGTGATGCGGTGGGGTTCGTGGTGCCGGGCCGCCCCCAGCACGATTTCAGGATAGCGGGCCAGCAACTTGGCCAAAGCCAGCTCTTCCTCCAGGCTCAGGCGATCGAAGTCGACTTCGCCGATAGCGGGCACTTTGACCCCCTGGGTTTCGGCATTGCGGTTGATGCTGCAGACGCGCGCATGGGCGTATTGCACATAATAAACAGGATTTTCGGTACTTTGCTGCTTGGCCAGCTCCAGATCGAAATCAAGCTGACTGTCCGAACGTCGCATCAGAAAAAAATAGCGACAGGCGTCCTTGCCAACCTCATCGACAACTTCGCGCAGCGTCACGAATTCACCGGAGCGGGTACTCATAGCCACCTGCTGACCGCCTCGCAACAGATTAACCAGCTGGACGAGCAGAACCTGCAGATCGTCGGGATTCCGCCCCAAAGCCTGCACGACGGCCTTCATCCGGGGAATATAGCCATGGTGATCCGCCCCCCAGACATCGATGACCTGGTCGAATCCCCGCTCAAACTTCTCCTTGTGGTAAGCGACGTCGGAGGCGAAATAGGTGGTGGCACCATTGGAACGCACCATGACACGGTCTTTGTCGTCGCCGAAGTCGGTAGTGCGAAACCAGATGGCCTCATCCTTTTCGTAGGCGTAGCCTTTTTCCTGCAACAGGGCGACCCCCTGCTCCACCTGGCCGCGGTCGTACAACCCCTGCTCGCTGTACCAGTTGTCGAAATGCACGCCAAAAGCCTGCAGATCAGCATCGATACCGGCCAGGATCTTTTGGCCGCCATATTCGGCAAAGGCACGGACGGCCTCTTCTTCCGAACCCCGCAAGTAACTTTCACCCTTGGCGGCAAGAACCTCTTGGGCCAGATCGCGAATGTAATCGCCCTGATAGCAGTCCTGAGGGAAATCAACCTCTTCGCCCAGCAACTGCCGATAGCGTAGATAGAGGGAGCGCCCCAGCGTGTTCATCTGGTTGCCGGCATCGTTGATATAGTATTCGCGCTGCACGTCATAACCGGTCGCCTTAAGCAGAGAGGCCACGGCATCACCTGTAGCGGCACCCCGTCCATGGCCGATATGCAGAGGACCGGTCGGATTGGCACTGACAAATTCCACCTGGACTTTTTTGCCGGCCCCGGCCGGACTCTCCCCATAGCTCCGGCCATGGCGATAGATATCGTCGAGCACCCCATACCAGCAGCGATTGGTCAAAAAGAAGTTGATAAATCCGGGCCCGGCCACGGTCACCTTGTGCCACAGTTCGCCGCCATCACCCAATGACGCCAGCAGGATCTCGGCAATCTGACGCGGAGCCTTCTTTTCTGCCCGGGCCAGGAGCATGGCCGCATTCGTCGCATAATCGCCATGTTCGGCATGAGCGGGAACTTCCACGGTAAAATCGGGGTAGAGCCCCGAGGCCAGGGTCCCCTTGGCGTAACAATCGGCCAGGGCATCCTTGATGTGTTTCGCTAACCGTTCTTTCATGACCAGCTATTCTCTTTCCTGTGTTTTGGCTGAATCAGCCTCATTGATTGCGGATTTCCTCTGCAGTTGCACATCCTCAGTAAAATCGGGGCAATGAAGCGTGACATCGCCGCCCATGGCAAATCGCTTGGCACAGCTTTCCCGCCAGGCACAAAGAGGGCAGATTTTCTGGACATCCCTGGACATACGCCGACAGGTCTCCTCTCTTGCAAAAAGAGGATTATGTTAGCGCCAGGCAGGGATTCCTGTCAAGGAATCCCACGACAGGCGAGCACATATCATCCAGAAGAGAGGTAGCACGCCAGATGGCGTGACCAGGAAAGCGTGGAAGGGACCATCAAGGGGAGGAAACCGGGGGGGAAGCGGCAGGAAGACCTTTTTTCTCTTCAGCGGGAAACTGGTAGACAAGTTCGTCGTCCTTGACCATTCCCAAGTCCTTCCGGGCAATGCCTTCGAGGTATTTACGATCCGAGCGCAGGGCCTCTATCTCCCTTCGAAGGGCCGCATTCTCCTCTTCCAGACGGCGTATATCTTCCGCCAAGGCAGCGCTTTGCGTCTTGGCCTGCATGGCGCGCAAAACGCCGTTCTCGCCGAAAACAGCCACACCCAGAAGGAGAATCAGAAAAAGTAGAGACCATAGAGGAATAGAGGAAGTGGAGGATTTCGTTTTTACCGAATCGGAATCTGACATACCCGAGCCTGAATGTGCAATGGAACATCGGTGCCCGCCGGCACAAGCCGACAGGCACCGACACAAATCTCGTCATTACTCGACGACGATATAGTCTTTCAGTTTTTCCAGCTTCTTCTGGCCAATACCCTTGACCTTGACCAGTTCGTCGGAAGAACGGAAAGGCCCTTTCTCTGTCCGATAGGCCACGATCCGCTCTGCCGTCACCTGACCCACATCAGGCAAGCGCTGCAATTCTGCCACGGTAGCCTGATTGATGTTTACCACGGCGACGGCGGCGGCCGTATCCCCTCCCTGCAGAGGCTTGCTGTACCCTGTTGACGTAACCAAAAAGAGTGACAGTACCATAACACAAACAACAAAGACGTTCCTCATTTAATTTTCTCCTTAATGAAGTGGTGATAGCACACGGCAGGCCGACCGTATCCCCCCCTCCTTTCCGCCCCAAATCAGGCAGGCCAGGCTTGACCGTGTGACCGATCCTTTAATCGGCCTATCTTAATTAGCATATAATTAGAACAAGTCAATGTGTTTTATTTAAATAATAAAAAAACCGGCCAGGCCGGTTCTTGTCGACAAACAGGTTAGAGAGGAAAGGTTCAGTTTGGAGATTCCAGGTCACGACTGAAGCCGCCAAAACGCCCCAAGCCGGACATGGAAAAAGAGAGCATGATCTCGGATTCGTCCAGACGATCCCGGTAGGTAAGAAAAAGGCTCCAGCACTGTGAGCGATATTCCGCATCGACCATATTCTCCAGGGTCTGCCCTTCCAGCAGATCACGCCGGTGCTCGTAGCGCAGGTGGACCGGCGCCAACAAACCGGTAGCCAGAGTGCCGCCAAGATATTCGAGCTCAGCGCTGCCTGCATCTTCCTTGGCCTGCCGGTACTCAATGGACAGGGCATTTTCCCGCTGGTCTTTTATAGTCCCCCGCGCATTGAAACGCACAAGATCCCGCTGGTCCGAGTCAAAGTCGTAGGAGGCGTCAAGATCGAGCGTGGCATAGCGGGACGGACGCAGGATGAGCTCACCACGCAGAGGCGAGAAGGGATGGCGAGAGGAATCTTCGGGCTCGAGATCGCGACGGGCCTCCTCAATGTCATACGCCTGGGACAGACGCAGATAGAGGAATTCGAGATAATCCGCCCGGTCTGTCGTTTTTTCCCTTCGGGCTGTCCAGCGATTGGTCAGTCCGAAGACCAGGTGATTCTTTTCCCAGAGGCGGTCATCTCTATCAAAATAGGGCAAGTGGCTCTGGTCTTCATCGGGAACATAGCGGTAGAGGATTTCAGGCTCGAGGCTGTGTCGGATTTTTCGCCAAGCCCCCCATTCTGCCGAAAACACCCGGCTCAGGCGGGTGGAGAGGCGGGCGGCAACTTCGGGCAGACCCTCTTGTTCTTCACTGTCGGAAGTCCAGTAGAATCGCTGCCGGTAGGCCAGCTCCGGCGAAAAGTCAAAAACACCCCAGGGGCGGAAAGCGGCGGCCACCACCGGCCGCAGATCAAGGCGTTCCCCCTTGAGCCCCTCTTTGCGCCAGAAATAGTTGGACGAACTATCGAGCTGCACATAGAAAGGGGTGCCTCCTACGCGCTGGCGGATCACATCCACCCGGATCTCAGGCAGGCGCTGCAGTACACGGTCATCATCCCGGTCGATGACCTGAATGTACTGCAACTGCGCCGTGGCATTCGTTTTTCCCCAGTTTCGGCTGAGATAGACGGTCGATTTGGTTTGATCCTTGTTGTATTCGCCGGCGATGTCACCGAAGTCCTCAAAGTAATCCCGGCTGCTAACGTATTCGACATCGGCGGCCAGACGCACGCGACCGGGCAGGAAACCATAATGATTCCACTCCAGCGCGTAACGGTCATCTGACTCGTCGTAGCTGCTGATGTGATAGCCTCGCATCTGGCCTTCGTTTTCCTGCCCGAAAATGTAGCGATACTCCAGTCCCTTACCCAACCCCATGCGGGCGAGGTAATCCAGATAGAAGGTGGCATCCTGGTTGCGCGCGATAACCTGGTAGTACGCGAGGCTGATCTGGAGGCCTTTTTTATCGGAATAACCGACGCCCGGCATCAAAAACCCGGAGGAACGCTCCGTCTGCACGGGGTAGACGATGTAGGGAAGATAGAGGACGGGCAGGTCATGGAGGTAGAAGACCACGTGCTTGCCGCGGGCAAAGCCGCCAAGAGTCACCTTGAGGTCGCTGGCCCCGAATTTCCAGGAGGGGGTCTCGCCGTCGCAGGTGGTGAAGGTTCCTCGCCGGATACGGTAGGACTGCTCCCCGGTCTTCTCGACGAAATCCCCGGTGAGATAAAAATTGTCTTTACGCAGAAAGACCCTCGCCTCTTCCACGACTCCGACGCCCGAATCGATGTTCATCCGCAGCCGCTCCCCATCGAGGGTTCCCTGCGGCTCCTCCAAGTGCACGTTCCCTTCAGCAGAGACATGACCACTCAGGGAGTCCCACACGAGCGACTCGCTCTGCAAGGTCAGATTCCCCCGTCGCAGCAGCACATCGCCGTCGGCCCGATAGGCACCACTGCTTCTGTCGTAGCTCATGGCATCGGCCTGCAGGTGGACGGTCTCAGCCGGCAGGCTATCGGCCGCACCGGATTCTCCCCCTGCCAAAACAAAAGCGAGCAGGGCAACACAAAAAGTCAGGGCATATCGGCAATAGGAACGCATCACAGGCCTTTTTCATCCTGCTGCTGCAGGTGTTCACGGGCGGCCGCCACCAAATAGAGCGAACCGGCCACCAAAACGATTTCCTCAGGAGTCCTCTGCGCCAGCGCTGCAGCCAGTGCCTCCGCGGGGGAAAGCCAGGCCGAGCAAGGAACCTCGTGCCGGGCGACAGCCTCACAGAGATCCTGAACTGCAACGGCTTCTTCGACCGGAGGGGGGGCGCAATAGACCTCTTTTACCAGGGGGAGCAACGGCGAGAGAAGATCGGCAGGATTTCGACCGGCCTTCATCCCGAACACCCAGCGAACACCTGCAGGCCGTAGCGAGGTGAGATATTCAGCCAGCACCTCAGCGCCGGCAGCGTTGTGGGCACCATCCAGCAGGAGGAAATCCCCGCCCCCCCACCATTCCAAGCGCCCAGGCCAGCGCACGTTCTCGACCCCGCGCCGAAGGGCTTCTTCGGGCAGGGCCACCCCCTGCTCGCGCAGGGCCAGGGCACCAGCCAGAGCCTGCCCCATATTGTGCATCTGATGACGGCCGGGCAAGGCCGGCTTCACATTCTCCAGACAGATCCCTTGGGCGGCAAAGGTAAATCGCCCCCCTCGTGGGATAACGGTATAGTCGACCCCCGCCACCCAAGTGGGGCAGTTCTTTTGACTGGCCTGTGCCAGAAGTACCTCCAGGGCGCTGTCATCCTGGACACCGATGACCACCGGCACCTTTTCTTTGAGAATGCCGGCTTTCTCGCCGGCGATGGCGGCGAGGTCCCTACCGAGATGCTCGATATGGTCAAAACTGATCGGAGTAATGAGCGCAAGTTGCGGCGTAACCGCGTTGGTTGCATCCAAACGGCCGCCCATTCCGGTTTCCAGCAGGACAAAGTCGACTTTTTGCCGGGCAAAATAAAGGAGCGCCAGCGCCGTGGTGAATTCGAAGAAGGTCGCTGGAACAGAGCCGGAAGAAGCCCTGATCTCTTTGGTCAGCGCACAGACATCGGCTTCCGAGATAGGGCAACGGTCCACCTGGATGCGCTCAGTGAAGGAGTGCAGATGAGGGGAGGTGTAAAGGCCTGTTTTGTAGCCGGCCTGCCGAAGAATTTCCGCCAGAGCGGCCGAAACCGAACCTTTACCGTTGGTGCCAGCCACATGAATGACAGCGTAGGCCTTTTCGGGATGGTGCAACGCATCCAGCAGGTTTTTTATATTCTCGAGGCCGAGTTTGATACCAAACCGTTGGAGGCCGTACAGGTAATCAAGGCTCTCGCCGTAGTGCACCGGTCAGCTCTTGGTGAAAATACGTAAAATCTGGCCAAGCCTCGCCTTCATTTCCTGGCGGCGGACGATCATGTCGACCATACCATGCTCCAGCAGGTATTCGGAGCGCTGGAAACCTTCGGGGAGTTTCTGCCGGATCGTCTGCTCGATGACACGGGGTCCAGCAAAGCCGATGAGGGCCCGCGGTTCGGCCATATTGATATCCCCCAGCATGGCGAAACTGGCCGTGACGCCACCGGTGGTGGGATCGGTCAGCACCGAAACAAAGGGAATGCCGGCTGCCTTGAGTTTAGCCAGCGCCGCACTGGTTTTGGCCATCTGCATGAGGGAGAGAATACTCTCCTGCATGCGGGCACCACCGGAAGAGGAAAAAACGATCACCGGAGCTCTGTTCTCCAGGCCCTTTTCAATCGCCCGGGTGATCTTTTCACCGACCACGGAGCCCATGCTACCGCCCATGAAACCAAAATCGAAGACAGCCACAACCACGGCCAGCCCCTCGATGGTTCCCTCTCCGCAGACGACCGCGTCGCCGCCACCGCTCTTCTTGACGGCCGCCTTAATTCGATCCTTGTATTTTTTGGAATCCTTGAAGTCGAGAAAGTCGACGGACTCCATGGCGGCATCCATTTCGACAAAAGAGCCCTCGTCGAGGGTCAGCGCGATCCTCTCACGGGCACTGATGCGAAAGTGATAGTCGCACTTCGGGCAGACATTGAGATTGCGCTCAATCTCCTTGGTATAGATAATCTCATTACAGTTTTTGCATTTGCTCCAGACGCCTTCGGGCATCTTAACTTTTTTCGTTTCAACCGGCGCAATGGGCGCTTTCGATTTTTTAAACCAGGACATCTCGTTTCCTCATTTCTCCAGGGACCGGCAATTGCCTTCCCCTGCGAATAGGGCGCCATGACGTACAGGCTCTGTCATCTGACTGAGGCCTGAGCCGAAGCGCAGTCCGCAAAACGGCGGAGCGCTCTTGCGCTCTTCACTAACCCAGCTTCACCTTGTATTAAGCCGTATATCCGAACCGAACACCTTCTTTGAGCGCCCTGACAAATTCCCGCACTCTCGACACCAGCTCAGGGGACTCCCCGTAGGCCTCTATCACGCGGACCAGGGCGCTGCCAACCACGACGGCATCCGCGAAGCCTGCCACCGCCTTGGCGTCATCCGGAGTCGCGATACCGAAACCAACGGCGATGGGAACGGGGCTCTTTGCCTTCAGCTCGGCGACATTCTCAGCAATAGCGGCTGCGTCAATAGTCCTGCTTCCCGTCACCCCGGTCATGGACACGTAATACAGGTATCCTTCTGCCGCCGCCGCCAGCCTCATGGCCCGGTCGCTGGGTGTTGTCGGCGCCAGCAGGGTGATCAGGTGCAGGCCGGAGGTCTGAAGAGCTTCACCGATCTCTTCCGCCTCTTCGGGAGGCAGATCGACTAGGAGAAGGCCATCGACTCCCGCCTTGGCCGCATCGGCGCAAAACCGTTCGGGACCGTAGCGAAACACCTGATTGTAATAGCCCATCAACACAATAGGAATATTGGTGTGCTGCCGCACGTGCCGGACCGACTCCAGTATTCCCGCCAGAGTCGTACCGGCGGCTAGAGCCCGTTCGGAGGAGGCCTGAATGGTCGGGCCGTCGGCCATGGGATCGGAAAAAGGTACGCCCAGTTCGATAATATCGGCACCGGCGTCCACCAGGGCATGGATCAACTCTTCCGTTCGGGCAAGATCAGGGTCGCCTGCCGTCAGGAAGGGAACCAAGGCCCGCTCCCCCTTCTCTTTCAGTTGCGCAAAGGTCGCTTCGATCCGCCCCATGGTCATCCTTTTAGCCAGATTAAATTCCGTCAGTCTAATCGAACGCCGATTCCATTTCAACCGTTTTCTCCCGCAACCAGCTCCCGAACCCGACTCAGCAACTGGAGAAACATGTCGCTGGTTATGCGGCCCGTTTGCACATTATAGCGGCTGGTGTGGTAACTGGCCACCAGCACAGGTGCTCCCTCGGGCCGGTAAACGGCGCCATGGGCAAAGGGGTAACGGGAAGCACGGTCGACAACACCCTCTTCCACCAGATGTTTGAGAAAGCTGACAAAAGCCCCCTGCCCCAGCAGGATGACAACCTTGAGGCACGGCAGCGAGGTCAGCTCCTCAGCCAGATAAGGGCGGCAGCAGGCAAACTCGTCGGCGGTCGGTTTGTTCTGCGGAGGCAGACATTTGACGGCATTGCTGATGTAGAGATCATGCAAGGCCAGCCCGTCGTCGCGATGAGTAGCCTCGTCCTGGTTGGCGAAACCGGCCTGGTGCAGCAATGGGTACATAAAATCGCCGGCGCCATCCCCCGTAAAAGGTCGTCCCGTCCGATTGGCGCCGTGCGCGCCCGGGGCCAGCCCCACCAGAAAAACCCGGGCCCGCGGATCACCAAATCCCGGCACCGGGCGATTCCAGTAGTCGGCGCGGTCATAACCCTTTTTGGGCGGCAGCTCGTCCATGCAGCGCCGGAGTCGATCGCAACGGGTACAGGTCAGCAACCCACGCATCTGCTCCCCTAGCATATCGCCACTCTCTGACCAAAAGTCCCGAGACTCCAGAATAGACTGCCGCACTCTGCGATTGGGTGCATAGTCCCCATCACCCCTTAGGGGGAGCGCCCTTGTCCCCCGGCTTTCTCTTGCGGCGGCGGGGAGCGTGACGCGGCCGCTCCGACTTGCCGGACCTGGCGGATCGTTCCGGCACCGGGGCTTTTTTGCGCGGAGGAGCCTTTTTGTAATCCCAGACAAAATCGGCCTCGACGGGAAAATCGCTGGGAACTTTATGGCCGATGTATTCCTCGATTTCAGCTAGATGGTAGACGAGTTCCTCATCGGCAAAGCTGATGGCCTTACCCACTGCCCCCGCCCGTGCCGTGCGACCGATGCGATGCACGTAGTCTTCCGCATCCTGCGGCAGATCATAATTGATGACGTGGGTGACACCATCAATGTGCAGACCGCGGGAGGCCACATCCGTCGCCACCAGGAAATTGAGACGATCTTCCTTGAAGTCCTTGAGAATGCGCATCCGCTTGTTCTGCGGGATATCACCGGAAATCACGGCGGCCTTGAAATCGTTGGCCTTGAGGCGGGCGGCCAGAAATTCCGCTTCACGCTTGGTGTTGACGAAAACGACGACCCGGTCAGCCGCAGCTTCTTTTTTCAGCAGGCCAAGCAGGAGAGGAAACTTCTCGCGCTGGGCCACATGATAGACAATTTGCTCCACCCGTTCGGCGGTGACCTGCTCCGGCTCGATGCGCACCTTTTCCGCCAGGTTCATGAATTCATAGGCCAATTCCATGACTCGCGGCGACAGCGTGGCGGAGAACAGAAATGTCTGCCGTTTTTCAAAGGGAGGCAACTGGCGCAAAATGTAGCGCAGATCCTTGATGAAGCCCATGTCGAACATGCGATCGGCCTCGTCGATGACCAGGGCTTCAACTTGGCGCAGGGAAAAGACTCGCTGTTTCGCATAGTCGATAAGACGGCCCGGGGTGGCGATAATGATATCGACGCCATCCTTGAGGGCCTGCCGCTGCTTGTCGTAATCCACGCCGCCGAAAATAGGCTGCAGAACGAAAGGGCAATGTGCGCCGAGGGCTTTGGCATCCTCCCAGATCTGCACGACCAATTCGCGGGTGGGTGCGAGAATAAGGGCGCGGGGGTTGTTGCCCGTGCGCTTTTCATTCTGAAGCAGGCGGGTAAAGAGAGAAATCAGAAAGGCGGCCGTCTTGCCGGTGCCGGTCTGCGCCTGGCCGGCAACATCGTTGCCCGCCAGGGCCAGGGGAATGGATTCTTCCTGGACAGCGGTCAGTTCGGTAAAGCCGACATCCTCAATGCCTTTGAGTACAGGTTCCGGCAGGTTGAGCTCGGTAAATTTCATGGTTTTCCTTATGGCAATCTAGAGTTCGACTCCCATGGCCTCGGCTACCGTATGGATATCTTTGTCGCCACGTCCCGAGAGGCAGACCACGATGAGGGCCTCCCTGGGCAGGCTCGGCGCCATTTTCACTACCTGGGCGATAGCATGGGAGCTTTCAAGAGCGGGGATAATCCCTTCCAATTCCGTCAGAAGACGGAACGATTCGAGAGCCTCCTGGTCCGTGATGGAAACATACTCGGCACGGCCCAGGGCATGCAGATGGGCGTGTTCCGGTCCCACTCCTGGATAATCCAGGCCGGCGGAAATGGAGTGGGCGTGCTGAATCTGGCCATGGTCATCCTGCAGCAAGAAGGTTTTGTTGCCGTGGAGCACGCCGACGCTGCCCGCAGAGATACTGGCGGCATGCTTGTCCGTATCGACGCCCAACCCAGCTGCCTCCACACCGACCAGGCGCACCTCTCTGTCCTCGACAAAGGGATAAAACAGGCCCATGGCGTTGGAACCGCCCCCGATGCAGGCAACGGCAATATCGGGCAGGCGTCCTTCGGCGGCCATGATCTGTTCACGGGTTTCCCGCCCGATGACCGCCTGAAAATCACGCACGATCTGAGGGTAAGGGTGAGGGCCCGCCACGGTTCCGATGATATAAAAGGTGTCGCGGACATGGGTAACCCAATGGCGCAGGGCATCGTTCATGGCATCCTTGAGGGTCGCCGTGCCACTGGTCACCCCATGCACCTTGGCCCCGAGCAGTTTCATGCGGAAGACATTCAGGGCCTGCCGGCGGATATCCTCCGTCCCCATGAAAACTTCGCACTCCAGTCCGAACAAGGCAGCGACCGTAGCTGTCGCCACACCGTGCTGACCCGCCCCCGTTTCTGCAATAACCTTCTTCTTGCCCATGCGACGCGCCAGCAGCGCCTGTCCGACGGTATTGTTCACCTTGTGGGCGCCGGTGTGATTGAGGTCCTCACGCTTGAGATAGATTTTGGCGCCACCGAGATGTTCCGTCAGGCGGCTGGCGAAGTAAAGGGGGCTGGGTCGCCCGACGTAGTGCTGCAGATAATACGCGAACTCTTGTTGAAAGGAGGGGTCGGCCAGGGCCTGTCGATAGGCCTCTTCCAACTCGAGCAGAGCGGGCATCAAGGTTTCAGCGACGTAACGGCCACCGAACTGTCCAAAGTGGCCTCGCTCATCAGGGAAATTGTACATGGGTCAATACGTCCTTTTTTTGGCGCTGCGCACAAAGGCGGCCACCTTGTTCGGGTCCTTGCGGCCCGGTGAGCTCTCGACACCACTGGAGACATCCACAGCGTAAGGCCGCACACGTTCGACGGCGTCAGCCACATTCTCCGGCGTCAACCCGCCGGCCAGAATCACGGGATAACGTGAAGCCGCCTCGGCGGCGATGTCCCAGTTGAAACGATGTCCGGTACCGCCATAGCTGCCGGCGACGTAGGAGTCGAGCAGAAAAGCCGAAACCTCATAGGCTGGCAGGGTGGACAGGCTGCCTTGATCCTGCACCCTGAAAGCCTTGATCACGCGATGCGGCGGCAGGACACAATCAGCCGGAGCTTCATCGCCATGAAGCTGGGCGACATCCAGACCGCAGATATCGAGGATTTCAGCCACGTAAGAGGAGTCTTCATTGACAAAGAGTCCCACCGTGGTGACAAACGGTGGCAGCGCCGCCACGATCCGCTTCACATCCTGGGGACGCACACAACGGGGACTGCCCGCATAAAAAACAAAACCCAAGGCATCGGCGCCGCATCGCGCAGCCATCAGCGCATCTTCTATGCACGTGATGCCGCAGACTTTAACTCGAACCTGTGCGTCTATGGGTTCCCCACTCACCTAGTCGACCTTCGGCAGATTGGCCAAAGACGCC
This sequence comes from Desulfuromonas sp. KJ2020, assembly GCF_024197615.1. Taxonomy (NCBI): domain Bacteria; kingdom Pseudomonadati; phylum Thermodesulfobacteriota; class Desulfuromonadia; order Desulfuromonadales; family Desulfuromonadaceae; genus Desulfuromonas; species Desulfuromonas sp. KJ2020. The sequence goes on along the minus strand of NZ_JAKUKE010000003.1, from coordinate 47,203 downwards.
TTAATGCTTTCTTCAGGATAATCATAATCCTTGAGTTCACCGGAAAAGTAGGCGTCGTAGGCGGCCATATCGACGTGGCCATGGCCGGAAAGGTTGAAGAGGATGGTCTTCTCCTTGCCTTCCTCCTTGGCCTGCAGCGCTTCGTCGACAGCGCCGCGGATGGCGTGACTCGACTCGGGGGCGGGAATAATCCCCTCGGTACGGGAGAAGAGAACGGCCGCTTCAAAACAGGCCAGTTGGGGTACGGCTCTGGCATCGACGATACCGGCATGCACCAGTTGGGATACCAGCGGCGAGGCCCCATGGTAGCGCAGCCCACCGGCATGGATGCCCGGCGGCATGAAATCATGTCCCAGAGTGTACATCTTAGCGACCGGAGCCATCTTGGCGGTATCCCCATAGTCAAAGGCATAGACACCGCTGGTGAGGGTGGGACAACTCGCCGGTTCCACCGCCACCACGCGCACATCCTTGCCATTGGCCTTGTCGGCGACGAAGGGGAAAGCGATGCCGGCAAAGTTGGAGCCCCCGCCATGGCAGCCGATGACGACGTCAGGATAGTCCCCCACCATGGCCAACTGTTCTTTAGCCTCAATACCGATGATGGTCTGGTGCAGGCACACATGATTGAGGACACTGCCCAGAGCATAGCGGGTATCTTCATGGGTGACGGCATCCTCCACCGCCTCACTGATAGCCATGCCGAGGGAGCCGTTGCTGTCCGGGTCCTTGGCCAGGATCTCGCGGCCGGCGTTGGTGCGGTCTGAGGGAGAAGGGATGACCTCGGCCCCCCAGAGCTGCATCATGCTCTTGCGGTAAGGCTTCTGGGCGTAGGAAACCTTAACCATATAAACCGTACATTCAAGCCCGAACATCTGGCAGGCCAGGGAGATGGAAGAGCCCCACTGCCCCGCCCCCGTCTCCGTGGCAATGCGGCGGGTTCCAGCCATTTTGTTGTAGTAGGCCTGAGGCACGGCACTGTTCGGCTTGTGGGAACCGGCGGGGGAGCCCCCTTCGTATTTGTAGTAAATGCGGGCCGGCGTACCGAGCGCTTTTTCCAGGCGATGGGCACGGAACATCGGCGCCGGGCGCCAGATCTGGTAGATTTCACGCACCGCTTCCGGAATATCAATCCAGCGCTGACTGGAAACCTCCTGCTCAATCAGAGCCATGGGAAAGATGGGTAGCAGATCATCCGGGGCCACGGGTTGCATGGTGCCCGGATGAATCACCGGCGCCAGCGGACCCGGCATGTCCGGAATAATGTTGTACCACTGCTTCGGAATGCGATCTTCAGGAAGAAGAATCTTGGTCTGCATGATATCTCCTTGAAATCACAGGGCAGTCACAGGATCATGCCTCCCTGTTGCGTCTGAACAGAAAACAGATTCGTCGGACAGCCGACGGTTATCCCAAAAGTTCCTCTAGTTTGCCGCCCATGTCCGTCTCGCGCATGAGCGATTCTCCCACCAAAAAAGCACCTGCTCCTGCCCGCAGCAGGCGTTCGACGTCACCACGACTGTTGATACCGCTTTCCGACACCACCAGGCGTTCCGTCGGCACCAGGGGCCGCAGCCGCTCCGTGGTTGCCAGGTCGGTGACAAAGGTATGCAGCGAGCGGTTGTTGATGCCGATAAGCCTGCAGTCGGTCTGCAGAGCCCGTTCCAGCTCTGCTTCATCATGAACTTCCAGCAGGACGTCGAGCTGCAGTTCAGCCGCCAGGGCGGTAAACTCCTGCAATTTGGGTACGTCGAGCATCGCCGCGATCAGGAGGATGGCATCGGCGCCATAGGCCCGTGCCTCGTAGATCTGATAGGGGTCGAAGATGAAGTCCTTGCGCAGCAGGGGCAAGCTGACCGCTTCCCGAACCAGACCGAGATAATGGAGATGTCCCTGGAAAAATGCCGACTCCGTAAGAACAGAAAGACAGGTTGCTCCGTGCTCCTGATAAACTTCCGCAATCTCCAGGGGGTCGAAATCAGCTCGGATTATCCCCTTGGAGGGCGAGGCCTTCTTTATTTCGGCGATTATGGCCGTACCGCCCGACTCCGCCATGACGCCCAGCGCCTGCGCAAAGCCGCGGGGCGTGTCTTCGACCAGAGAGAGTCGGTCCAGCAGGCGTTCCAAAGGGAATTGGCTTTTGGCTGCCGCCACCTCTTCACGTTTGCGGTCGACAATTTTTTTCAGAATATCGGGGGTAGCGGTCATGAATTCTTCCCGAGGACGGCGGTCGTCCAGAACATGAGCTTTTTCCAGGCTACTGGGCCATTTTGACCAATTTATCCAGCTGCTGCAAGGCCTGCCCCGAGTCAATGGCGGCGGCCGCCATGGCCAGACCTTCGACAGGCTTTTCAACCTTGCCGGCAGCACACAGGGCGTAGGCGGCGTTGAGCAGAACGATGTCCCGTTTGGGTCCTTTTTCGCCGGAGAGAACGGCTCGTACAATCTTGGCATTGCCTTGGGCATTGCCGCCGCGGAGATCTTCCATGGCACAGCGTGTCAGCCCGAATTCCTCCGGCGTGATGCGCTTCACCTGCACACCGCTCTCGTCTACCGTAGCCACAACAGTCGCATCGGTCAGAGTGATCTCATCCATGCCATCGAGGCCATGAACAACAAAGCCACGTCGGCAGCCCAGTTTATGCAACACCCAGCCCAGGGTCTCGACCATATCCTCGCGGTAAACCCCCATGACCTGACAGTCGGCTTTCGCCGGATTGGTCAAGGGTCCAAGAATATTGAAGATGGTCCGAATGCCGATCTCTTTCCGGGGACCGATGGCGTATTTCATGGCCCCATGAAGCGCCGGAGCAAAAAGAAAGCCGACACCGATTTCATTAACACAGCGTTCGACGACATCCGGAGTGACGTCGAGGTTGACACCGAGGGCCTCCAGGACATCGGCACTGCCGCAGGCCGACGAAACGGAACGATTCCCGTGTTTCGCCACCTTAACACCACAAGCGGAAACGACAAAGGAAACGGTGGTCGAGATATTGAAGGTATTGGTACAGTCTCCACCAGTACCCACCACATCCAGGATGGTTTCCTGATCAATATTGATATCATCGCGGTCAATATCCAGGACGTTGCGCCCAACCCGGATCGGCGTCGCCCGCTCCCGCATGACTTTGGCCGCACCAGTGATTTCATCAACCGTCTCCCCCTTCATGCGCAGGGCGGTGATAAAAGATCCGATCTGAGCCGGGGTCGCTCCTCCCGACATAATCTGATCCATCACGTCCACCATCTCTCCCATGGTGAGATCCTGGTGCTCGACTACTTTGGCGATAGCCATTTTAATCATGGCAGCTCCTTCGACTGAAACAGGGGAATCTTTTGTATCCCCCGGAATCGTCCTCTGATCAGGTCATTTTCAGAAAATTGGCAAGCAACGTCTTGCCCTCGGCCGTCAGAATGGACTCGGGGTGGAACTGCACTCCCCACAGGGGCCGTTGACGGTGTTCGAGTCCCATGATGGTGCCGTCATCCACCCAGGCGGTCACGCGCAAACAATCAGGCAGACTCTCTCGCTCAACGATAAGGGAATGATAACGGGTGGCCACGAAAGGATTGGAAAGCCCGGCAAAGACGCCACTGTTGTCATGTCGTATCAGGCTGGTCTTTCCGTGCATAAGCTCAGTAGCCCTGACCACTTTGCCACCGAAAGCATAGCCGATGGACTGATGCCCCAGACACACTCCGAGCATGGGGATGGAATCCGACAGCGTTTTAATCAATTCAACCGAAATACCCGCTTCGGTCGGGGAGCAGGGGCCAGGAGAAATAACGATACGGCGGGGTTTGAGGGCAGCAATTTCCTGAACAGTAATCTGGTCGTTGCGGCGCACGACCACCTCAGCCCCCAGTTCCTGCAGATACTGGACAAGGTTGTAGGTAAAAGAATCGTAGTTGTCCAGCATCAGCAGCATCAGTCCAGACCTCCACAGGCCATGTCAATCGCCTTGCGAACCCCCATGGCTTTGTTGATTGTCTCCTGATACTCAGCCTCGGGATCCGAGTCAGCCACAATGCCGGCGCCAGCCTGCAGATAGATTTTGCCTTCATGCACGACCAGGGTACGGATGGCAATAGCCATATCCATATTGCCCGAAAAGGAAAAGTAACCGACCGCCCCGCCGTATATCTCGCGTCGACAGGGTTCGAGTTCATCGATTATCTCCATGGCTCGAATCTTGGGTGCTCCGGACAGGGTCCCGGCCGGAAAAGCCGCCCGGAAAACGTCGAAAGCATCCCGCCCCTTCTCCAGTTGTCCTCGGACGTTGGAAACGATGTGCATGACATGGGAATAGCGTTCGACCACCATCAACTCACTGACCTCAACGGTACCAGGACGGGAGACGCGGCCCACGTCATTGCGCCCAAGGTCGACCAGCATGATATGCTCAGCCCGTTCCTTGGGATCGCTAAGCAATTCTTGTTCAAGCTGCCTGTCTTCTTCAGGTGTAGTCCCTCTGGGTCTGGTCCCGGCAATGGGGCGCACTTCGATGCGATCCTCTTCTTTACGGACAAGGACTTCCGGAGAGGCGCCTATCACCATGGTGGAGCCGAACCTAAGAAAAAACATATACGGGGAAGGATTGATCGTACGTAGAGCGCGGTAGATGTCGAAGGGGTCGCAGACCAGAGCGCCGGAAAAACGCTGTGACAGCACCACCTGGAAAATATCGCCAGCCCGAATATATTCTTTGCACTGGTCAACAGCGGCCTGGAAGGCACCGGCAGGAAAATTGGCCTCCATCGCGCTTTCTGCAACGACGGATTTTGCCGTCCGCGGCGTTGAGCCAACTCGCAGCTTGTCTATAAGAGCATCAACGCCGGCAAGGCCACGTCGATAGGCGACATCGGCCTCCTCTCCGGGCTGCACGTGAACATTGCAGACAACCTTAATTTTCTGACGCATATTGTCAAAAATGAGCAACTGCTCCGTCAGCATAAAGCAGGAGTCAGCAGCGCCAATGCATTTGGGATTGGTATCCGGCAGGGATTCGATAAAACGAATCATGTCGTACCCAAGATAGCCGACAGCACCACCGAAGAAACGTGGCAATTCAGGCAGGTCTACGGGTCGATAAGGCTCCAGGAATTGGCGGAGCTCACTGAGAGGGTCCGAGGTCTCGCCAGAGCGGAGGATAGAACTTCCCTCCAGAATCTCGAAATGACGTCCACTAGAGCGAAAAACCTTGGCGGGACCGCTCCCTAAAAAGGAGTATCGGGCCCACTTTTCTCCTCCCTCGATACTTTCGAGCAGAAAGGAAGTCTGGCCATCATCAATTTTCCGAAAGGCGGAAACAGGTGTTTCCATATCGGCGAGAATATCGCGACAGACAGGGATAAGATTGCCTTCTCGGGTCAGAGAACGGAACTGTTCCAAAGAAGGATAATACATCGGGACTCCAAGGGAAAAAGGTGGAACAAACTAGCACGAAACCAGAACCACCGTCAAGACGCGAGCCTCCCGGTATTTTCGATTAACTTAAACGACAAAGGGCAAGGAGTYRACTCCTTGCCCTTTATTGCCATTCGCATTATTCGAGGCCCTTAGGCCTTTTCCTCTTCGGATTCTCCCTTTTGGGGAGCAACAGCCTCTTCCGAAACCACTTCTTCTGCCTTTACCGCTGGGGCAGCAGGAGCAGCGGCGGATTTACGAGGACGAGAGGTAAACTCTTCTTCCACCAGTTCGACAATCGCCATCGGTGCGTTATCCCCAAGACGACTGCCGACCTTGAAGATACGGGTATAGCCACCGGGCCGATCTTTGTAACGTGGCGCTACCATATCAAAAAGTTTGGCGACCGCCTTGCGCTCGCGCATAACAGCGAGAGCTTGACGACGGGCATGCAGGTCACCTCGCTTCCCGAGGGTGATCATCTTCTCGGCGATCTTGCGAAGTTCCTTGGCCCTGGCATCCGTAGTAGTGATCTTCTCATGCATAATGAGAGAGGTCACCATATTGCGCATCATGGCCGAACGGTGGCTGGAGTTGCGGCCAAGCCGTCTTCCAGATTTATTGTGACGCATTGTTTTCTGGTCCTTTCTTCTTTATTCCTCGGAAGGAGAAACTATTCTTCTTCGCTCCCCTTTTGGATCATCTTGAGATATTCGGGATCCGGGAAATTCTCCAGTTTCATACCCAGTGTCAGGTCCATTTCAGCCAGAATATCTTTGATTTCATTCAGAGATTTTCTGCCAAAATTCTGGGTTTTAAGCATTTCCGCTTCACTGCGCTGAACCAGGTCACCGATAAGATGGATGTTCGCGTTTTTAAGGCAGTTGGCGCTACGAACAGACAACTCCAGCTCATCGACACTGCGGTAGAGATTTTCGTTAATCTTACGGCCTTCTTCAGCTACTTCCTGCGCGGCTGGCTCAAGATTTTCATCAAAATTGATGAAAATCTGAAGCTGTTCTTTCAAAATCTTGGCCGCATAGGCAACCGCGTCATCAGGCCTCACACTGCCATCAGTCGCAACTTCCAAGGTGAGTTTATCATAATCGGTGATCTGCCCCACCCTGGCATTGGCCACCGTAAAATTCACCTTTTTGATCGGTGAAAAGATGGAGTCAATGGGAATGGTTCCTACGGGAGCCCGCTCATCCCGATTGCGCTCGGCCGGAACATACCCCTTGCCAAGTGCAACCACCATATCCATCTCCACATCGGCCTCTTTAGAGCAAGTGGCAATATGGTGTTCGGGGTTAAGAACTTCGACCTGAGAATCAGTAATGATGTCACCAGCAGTGATAACACCAGCACCTTTTTTTACGATGCGGATATTGCGACTCTCATTCCCGTGAAGATTCAGAAGGACTCCCTTGAGATTCAGAATGATGTCGGTCACATCCTCGGTTACCCCAGGAACAGTCGAGAATTCGTGCAGAACCCCCTTGATACGGACCGAGGTGATAGCTGCCCCCTGCAAGGAGGAGAGCAGAATACGACGCAAAGAGTTCCCGAGAGTAGTTGCGAAACCGCGCTCGAATGGTTCAGCATAAAACTTCCCGTAGGTATCGGTCAGACTGTCCGACTCAATCTGGAGGCGCTTAGGCTTGATGAGATCTCTCCAGTTTTTATACATTCGTATCCTCCGTAATGAGGTTACATCAGCGGACTGCCAAGATAAAATTACTTGGAGTACAGTTCGACAATGAGGTGTTCTTGGAATTCAGGGGTGGTCATCTCTTCACGCACGGGCAAGGTCTTAACGGTACCCTTGAAAGCATCCCGCTCCAATTCAACCCAGGAGGGAATACCGCGGCGCATCACGCCATCCAACGCCTCATTGATACGAACGATTTTCCGACTTTTTTCTTTGAGCTCAACCACATCGCCGACACGCACAAGGTACGAAGGAATATTGACCTTGCGTCCATTGACGAGGAAATGACCCTGGCGGACCAGCAGGCGCGCCTCATTACGGGAAGTGGCGAAACCCATGCGGTATACCATGCTATCCAGTCGTCTTTCAAGCAACATGAGGAGGTTTTCACCCGTAACCCCCTTCATTCGGTCCGCCTTGTCAAAGGTGGCCCTAAACTGCTTTTCAACCAACCCGTAAGTACGTTTGACTTTCTGTTTAGCGCGCAGCTGGGTACCGTAGTCCGTTACCTTGGTGCGCCCCTGACCATGCTGGCCGGGAGCGTAGTTGCGGCGCTCGATCGAGCACTTATCCGTATGGCATCTGTCCCCCTTGAGGAACAGTTTTGCGTTTTCTCTCCTGCACAAGCGGCAGACAGGACCTGTATATCTAGCCAACGTTCGTCCTCCTTATCTCGTTTAGACTCTTCTGCGTTTGGGCGGCCGGCAGCCGTTGTGGGGAATCGGGGTCACATCTTTAATCATCGTGATGTTGAGCCCGGCAGCCTGCAAGGCGCGCAGGGCGGATTCGCGACCAGACCCGGGCCCTTTTACGTAAGCAATAAGGCTTCGCATACCATGCTCCATGGCTTTCTTGGCCGCATCCTCAGCCGCAACCTGGGCCGCGAAAGGCGTGCTTTTACGAGAGCCTTTGAAGTTTTTAGCACCACAGGTCGACCAGGAGATGACGTTTCCGGCAGGATCGGTAATGGTGATAATTGTATTGTTAAAAGTTGCCTGAATATGCGCAACCCCATTGGCGATGTTCTTTTTTTCTACTTTTTTTCTGACGACTTTCTTTCCTGGCTTAGCCATGCTTCCTCCAGTTATTTCTTCTTGCCGGCGACAGTCTTGCGAGGACCTTTCCGGGTGCGAGCATTGGTCTTGGTTTTCTGTCCACGAACAGGAAGCCCGCGTCGGTGCCGAAGACCGCGGTAGCAACCAAGATCCATCAGCCGTTTGATGTTCATGGAGATCTCACGGCGAAGATCACCTTCAACCCGATATTCGCGGTCGATGATTTCACGAATTTTGGCAACTTCTGCCTCAGTCAGGTCATCAGTCCGAGTATTTCCATCCACCCCAGCTTTGGCAAGAATCTCCTGGGAGGAGGATCGGCCGATACCATAAATATAGGTGAGGGCAATCTCACTTCTCTTATTTCTCGGTAAGTCGATACCAGCAATACGTGCCAATGTCTTTTCCTCCTAATACCTTAACCTTGTTTCTGCTTATGCTTGGGATTTTCACAGATGATCCGGACAATGCCTTTACGCTTGATCACTTTGCACTTATCGCAGATCGCCTTAACCGAAGCTCGGACTTTCATCGTGTGTTCCTTTACTGAAAATGAAGTATCAAAAACGTCAGACCAGACCTGGGTTTATTTATATCCAGGCAGCTCTTCGACCTATAAAGCTGTCAAAATTTCTGGACCATTATCTGTCAAGGCGACAGTATGTTCAAAATGAGCCGACAATTTGCCGTCGACAGTAACCGCCGTCCAGCCGTCATCAAGTATCTTAACCCCCGGAAGCCCCATGTTGATCATGGGCTCGATGGCGAAGGTCATGCCAGCCTTCAACTTTGGCCCCTGTCCGGGGGCCCCAAAGTTCGAGATCTGAGGATCTTCATGCAACTGCCGACCGATACCATGACCGACGAATTCTCGGACAACGCTGAAGCCTTCGCCTTCGGCGCACACCTGGACTGCATGGGAGATATCCGTCAACCTCCCGTGGATCACGGCGGCGGAGATACCTTTCTGCAGTGACTTTTCAGTGACCTCAAGAAGCCGAATGGCCTCGTCGTCAATCAGGCCAACTGGCAGAGTAATGGCGGCATCTCCATAAAAGCCCTTATACAAGACACCGAAATCGATACTCAGGATGTCGCCTTCCTGCAGTGGTTCCCGACTAGAAAACCCGTGGACCACCTTTTCATTAGGCGAGGCACAAATCGTATAAGGAAAACCGCCATACCCCTTGAAGGCGGCTTTTACATTTCGTTTTTTACACTCTCTCTCAGCCAGCTCATCAAGCTCAAGAGTTGTGATACCTGGCCTGGTGTATTCCTTGAGTACCGCCAGTATCTCGGCAACAATCTTCCCGGCTCCACGCATGAGAACCAGTTCCTGCTGAGTCTTGATACTAATCACGTCACTTCGCAGCGAGCACGGCAAGAATTTTGTTTTTCACAACCTGAATATCCTGCATACCATCGATAGCGCTCAACAAGCCGGCGGACCGGTAGTAGGCGACAAGAGGTTCAGTTTGAGCACGATAAACCTCTAGCCGCTTACGAATGGTCTCTTCCTTGTCATCATCACGCTGAATAAGCTCACCCTGACAGGCATCACATTTGCCAGCAACCGCGGGAGGATCAAAGGTGACGTGAAAACCGCGACCACAGTCGCGGCAAGTCCGACGACCGGTCAAACGTTCTACGAGAGCCTCAGGGTCAACCTCGAGCGAAATAACCGCATCGAGATTTTTGTCCAAATCCGCCAAAGTGCTATTAAGGGCATCGGCCTGGGCAACCGTACGGGGAAAGCCATCAAGAATAAACCCGTTTTGACAGTCGGACTGCTGCAACCGCTCCCGTACTATACCAACAACAACCTCATCAGGAACAAGACCGCCAGCGTCCATATAACCCTTGGCCTTCACTCCCATGGGTGTCCCCTCTTTTACTGCCGCACGCAGAATATCGCCGGTAGAAATCTGAGGAATCCGGTACCGCTCCGTAAGCATTTTAGCCTGGGTACCCTTCCCAGCGCCGGGGGGCCCAAGTAGAATTAGTTTCATCTTGTCAAATCCTTGAATCAACCACGGCGTCCCTTGATGGTGACACCCTTCATAAAGCCCTCGTAGGAGCGAGAGATAAGGTGTGCCTCAATCTGGGAAGCCGTATCGAGACCGACGCCCACAACAATCAAAAGCGAAGTCCCGCCAAAATAAAATGGCACATTGAACTGCCCAATCAAGATTGTCGGCAATACACACACGGCGGAAACATAAATGGCCCCGGCAAAGGTGATCCTGCTAAGCACTGTATCAATGTGCTCGGCAGTCGCCTTTCCAGGTCTCACACCAGGAATATAGCCACCCTGCTTCTTGATATTATCCGCGACATCCACTGGGTTGAAAGTCACAGCCGTGTAGAAATAACAAAAGAAAATTATAAATGCAACGAAAAAAACATTGTAGAGCCAGTGATCCGGGGTCATCATGGCAGCAACGGTCTGAACCCAGGGCACATCCACCAGGTTAGCGACAGTTGCGGGAAACATGATAATAGAGCTGGCAAAAATTGGCGGTATGACGCCACTCATGTTGACTTTGAGAGGCAGGTGACTCGTCTGGCCGCCATAATTACGCATGCCGACTACACGCTTGGCGTAATGGATCGGCACCCGCCTTTGCCCCCTCTCCATGAAAATAATGGCTGCCACCACCGCAACCATGACTGCAAGGATCAGGAGAATCATGAACATGGTCAGTTCACCGGTGTTGAACAACCGGGCACTGTTGACAATGGCAGATGGCATGTTTGCCACGATACCGGCAAAGATGATTAGTGAGATGCCATTGCCGATGCCCCGTTCGGTAATCTGCTCACCCAGCCACATAATAAAGGCAGTACCCGCCGTCAGGGTGATGATCGTGAGCAAAATGAAACCCATCCCCTGATTAGGCACTACAAGTTCACCGGCTGGACCACGCATGGTTTGCAAACCAACGGCAATCCCGGCCCCCTGAATGACCGACAAGACAATGGTCCCGTAGCGCGTCCACTTGGTGATGGTTTTTCGACCCTGCTCACCCTCTTTTGACAGCCTTTCGACCGGCTCAAAGACCACGGTCAACAACTGCAGGATGATGGATGCGCTGATATAGGGCATGATACCCAGTGCAAAAACCGTCATCCTTTCGAGGGCCCCACCTGTAAAGGCGCTAACCAGGCCAAGCAGGGTTCCCTGGGTCCCCTCGAAAAAATTGGCGAGAACCTGGGCATCGACCCCGGGAGTAGGCACATGGCAGCCCACACGATAGACAGCCAGCATTCCAAGGGTGAAGAGAATCCGTCTTCTTAATTCAGGAATATTGAAGATGTTCTGGATGCTGGATATCAATTTAAATAACCTCGGCTTTGCCGCCTGCGGCTGCAATTTTCTCCGCGGCGGACTTGCTGAATTTGTGGGCTTTTACAGTCAGGGCCTTGGTAAGTTCACCGTCGCCAAGAATCTTGATGCCGTCGCAGACATCGGTCACAAGGCGAGCCTTGCCAAAAGCTTCAAGGTCGACAACCGAACCAGCCTCAAAGACCTCAAGATCCTTAAGATTGACCAAGGCATAGACTTTCTTGTTAAGCGACCGAAACCCTCTTTTGGGGAGGCGGCGCTGCAGAGGCATTTGTCCGCCCTCGAAACCAGGCTTCACGCTACCACCCGAACGGGCCTTTTGTCCCTTGTGACCTTTGCCGGCGGTCTTGCCGGTTCCAGATCCGGGGCCCCGTCCAATGCGTTTTCTATTTTTTGTAGAACCGTAGGCCGGTTGCAGATTACTTAAATCCATGTCAATTCTTCCTTATTGAATCACTCTTCGACGAGGACCATATGGGAGACCTTGTTGATCATCCCACGAATCTCAGGAGTATCCTTAAGAACCACGGTCTGATGCAACTTGGTCAAGCCGAGCCCCTTAAGTACTTGAGTGAAATAAGCCTTACGACCAATTCCGCTCTTTTTCAGAGTCACTTTTATTTCTGGAGCCATCATCCATTCTCCTTCTTTAGGCCTTACTCGGCGGAGGCAACACCACGGCGCTGAAGAATCTCTTCCGCACTTCTGAGTTGCTCCAAAGCATTAAAAGTCGCCTTGACAACATTGTGCGGATTATTGGACCCAAGGCACTTGGAAAGGATATCCCCAACACCAGCCACCTCGAGGACAGCACGCGCGGCGCCACCAGCAATAACACCTGTACCCTGGGAGGCAGGACGCAACAAGACCTTACCAGCGCCAAACTTGCCAATAATGTCAAAGGGAATGGTGCGGTCTTTGAGAGGCACCCGAATAAGTGACTTCTTAGCTTGTTCCACCCCTTTGCGGATTGCTTCCGGCACTTCCTTGGCTTTACCAAGACCATAACCTACATAACCTTGCCCGTCTCCAACCACTACAAGAGCGGAGAAACTGAAGCGTCGCCCGCCTTTGACGACTTTGGCGCAACGGTTAATATGAATGACCCTGTCGGTCAGATTCAGCTCGTTGGGATCGATGCGATGCAAAGACATCCTCCTTTACCTAAAAAGACAGACCGGTTTCCCGAGCCGCCTCAGCAAGTGCCTTGACGCGACCATGGTACAAAAACCCATTGCGGTCAAATACAACCTGCTTGATGTTTTTCTCAAGGGCCATCTTGGCGATAGCCCGGCCCACAGCCTTTGCTGACTCTATATTGCCGCTGCTCGTCCCAGCTTCCACGATGCCGTCATTGACAGTACCAGCGGACACAAGCGTTGTACCATTTGTGTCTTCAATGATCTGGGCATAGATATGTTTGGCGCTCCTGAAAACACAAAGACGGGGGCGTTCAACCGTTCCACGAACCTTTTGGCGCACCCGAATCTTGCGTTTGATACGTGCCAGGGACCTTTCTTTTGCGATGCTCACAGTGTTTCTCCTTGACCTGTAATCAATTATTTTTTACCGGTCTTGCCTGCTTTACGCAAAATCCGCTCGTCAGCATACTTGATCCCCTTCCCCTTGTAGGGTTCGGGACCACGGAAAGAACGAATTTTTGCGGCTGTAGCGCCGACAAGTTGCTTATCTATCCCCTTCACTGTGACCTTGGTCTGCTTTTCGACCTCGACAGTGATGCCTTCAGGCAGGGGATATTCGACAGGATGCGAGTAACCCAGGGCTAGACTCAGCATCTTCCCTTTCAATTCAGCCCGGTATCCAACCCCGTTGATTTCGAGTACTCTTTCGAAACCTTTCGTGACACCATCGACCATGTTGGCAATGAGTGTCCGGGTCAGCCCTTGCAAGGCCCCGCCCTGTTTATTTCCCTCTGCAAGGGGAGAAACGTGGATACTACCGGAATCCACCTTGACATCGACATCCGTACTGATTGTCCTCTCCAGGTGGCCCTTTGGTCCCTTTACCCGAATAGCGGCCCCCGAAAGGGTCACTTCAACTCCGGCAGGGATGACTATGGGTTTTTTCCCTATTCTTGACATCCTTTATACTCCTTAAGCCGTAACGGTTACCAGACGGTACAAATGATCTCACCGCCAACCTGCGCCTCACGTGCGGCAACGTCGTGGAGAACGCCCCGTGAAGTGGAAAGAATGGCGCAACCAAGCCCGTTCTTCACACTGGGGATTTCATCCTTACCCACGTAGACGCGACGGCCGGGAGTAGACATCCGTTTAATTTCATGGATCACGTGCTTATTGTTATCATCAAATTTCAGATAAATCCGCAAGATTCCTTGTTTGTCATCTTCTACGGTCTTGAAATTTTTGATGTAGCCGAGATCCTTCAGCACCTCGGCCAGTGCCACCTTCACCTTGGACATGGGCACGTCCACCTTTTGGTGCTTCGCCATTCCCGCATTACGAATGCGGGTCAGCATATCAGCTATAGGATCAGTCATTGCCATGGATGCAACTCCTCTTTTTACCAGCTTGATTTAACAACGCCGGGGATTTTACCGTCCAGCGCCAATTTGCGCAGGCAAATCCTGCACATATCAAATTTCCGATAGTATCCGCGCGAACGCCCGCATAATGGGCAGCGATTATAATTACGAACGCTGAATTTTTTAGGCCGCGCGGCCTTTATCATCATCGATTTTTTTGCCACCGTATACCTCCGCTATCTGATTGACTATTTCCTGAAGGGCATCCCGAGTTGCGTCAGCAGAGCGCGACCTTCTTCATCGTTGCGTGCTGTTGTCACAATGGTGATATTGAGGCCCTTAACCTTGTCGATTTTCTCGAGATCGATCTCAGGAAAAATCAGCTGTTCCTTGATCCCGAAGGTATAATTGCCACGCCCGTCGAATGCCTTGGGAGAAACCCCCTTAAAATCCCTTACGCGAGGCAAGGCGACATTGATGAGGCGATCCAGAAACTCAAAGGCTTTTTCCCGGCGCAAAGTGACCATGCAACCAATGGGCATCCCCTCACGAAGCTTGAACCCGGCGATAGATTTTTTGGCCTTGGTAATGACAGCTTTCTGTCCGGTGATGCGGCCAAGTTCCTCGACGGCAGATTCCAACACCTTGATATTCTGTATGGCTTCCCCAAGGCCCATATTAATGACGACCTTTTCAATCCTGGGGACTTCCATTACGTTTTTAAGTTGCAGGTCCTTCATGAGCTGGGGAACCAGCTCGGTCTGGTAAATCCCTTTAAGTCTGGCCATGGAAATTCTCCGTTACTTATCAACAGTCTCGTTACATTTTTTACAAAAACGAGTCTTGCTACCGTCCTCAAGAATCCGGATACCGGTACGGGTCGGTTTATTGCAAGCCCCGCAAAGCAGAAGGACGTTGGAAGCATCGATAGGTGCTTCTTTTTCGACGATACCACCTTCCGCATTGCTGCGACTGGGCCGGGTGTGCCGTTTTACGACATTGAGATTCTCAACAGTAATACGACCCTTTTCAGGAAATACACGGGTGACTTTCCCGGATTTACCCTTTTCCTTGCCCGCTATGATCATGACCATGTCATTCTTTTTGACATGAAGTTTCTTAGCCGCCATGTTTCTATCTCCTACACAAATTTAAAGGACTTCCGGCGCCAGAGACACGATTTTCATGAAACGGCGGGCACGCAGTTCACGGGCCACAGGTCCGAAAATCCGGGTTCCTACCGGCTCACCCGCTGCATTGACAACAACCGCCGAGTTGTTGTCAAAACGGATATAGGAACCATCAGGCCGGGGAACTTCCTTGGCCGTTCTGACGATCACCGCCCGCACAACATCGCCCTTTTTCACTTTAGAATTGGGCAGTGCCTCTTTGACCGAGCAGATGATGATGTCACCAAGGCCGGCATATTTCCGTTTTGAACCGCCGAGAACCTTGACGCAGCAGAGCTTTCGGGCTCCCGAATTGTCTGCGACATCAAGCATCGTCTGCATCTGAATCATAACTATGGTCTCCTAAACGGTTACGTTCTTTTCAAGAATTTCGCGGACTCTCCACCGCTTGTCACGAGACAGCGGTCTGGTCTCCACGATGAGAACCTTGTCGCCAATAGCACAGCTGTTCTGTTCATCGTGTGCTTTGTACGTCACCTTGCGCTTGATGTACTTTTTATAGATGGGATGCTTGACCAGCTGATCGACCTTGACCACCACGGTCTTGTCCATCTTGTCACTGGTGACAACCCCCACACGGGTTTTTCTGTTTCCACGTTCAGTCGTCATATCCAACCTCGTTGATCCTGATTAAGCCTGCTTTTGCCGCAGAACCGTATTAACCCGTGCGATATCTTTTTTGATTTGAGAAATACGGGCAGTATTTTCCAGATGTCCGGTATGCATCTGGAATCTCAGGTTAAACAGCTCCTGGCTGAGTTCCTGAGACTGTTTCTTCAAATCATCAACGCTTTTATCTCTCAACTCATTAGCCTTCATGAGCGTCTTCCTCCCTGATAACAAACTTGGTCTTCATCGGGAGCTTGTGTGCAGCAAGACGAAAAGCTTCGCGTGCAACATCTTCAGCGACTCCCTGCATTTCATAGAGCACCACTCCGGGCTTTATGACGGCGACCCAGCTGTCCGGGGAGCCTTTCCCCTTACCCATACGGGTTTCGGCGGGCTTTCGGGTCAGAGGCTTATGAGGAAAGGCCCTGATCCAGATTTTACCACCGCGCTTGATATAACGCGTCATGGCCCGACGGGCTGCTTCAATCTGGCGCGAAGAAAGCCATCCGCACTCGATTGCCTGGAGGCCGAAATCACCAAAGTTAAGCTCGGTGCCTCCCTTGGCCGCACCTTTCATGCGACCCTTAAATGTCTTTCTATGCTTAACCTTCTTGGGCATTAACATAGCAGTTTACTCCTATACCTGTCCTGGATTTTCACTGTTCTCTTGCGAGAACTTCGCCCTTGAAGATGAGTACCTTGACACCGATAATCCCGTAGGTGGTTTTCGCCTCAGCGAATCCATAATCGATGTCTGCGCGAAGAGTGTGAAGAGGCACTCTCCCTTCGCGGTACCACTCAGTACGAGCGATTTCGGCTCCTCCCAAACGGCCGGCACAGTTGATTTTGATCCCCTGTGCGCCGAACTTGAGAGCTTGGGTAACCCCTTTTTTCATGGCGCGGCGGAAAGCCACACGCCTCTCTAGCTGCAGGGCCACGTTTTCGGCGAGCAACTGAGCGTCGATCTCAGGCTTGCGTACTTCCTGAATATTGATAAATACTTCCTTATCGGTGAGTTTGGCCAGCTCTTTCTTGAGAGCCTCAACCTCGGACCCCCTCTTTCCGATGATGATGCCGGGACGAGCGGCAAAAATGTTGATTTTCGCCTTGCTCGCCGCACGCTCGATTTCGATTTTAGAAATACCGGCGTGGTAAAGCCTCTTTTTGAGGTAATTACGCAGCTTAATATCTTCATGCAGCAGCTTGGCGTAATCCGCCTCGGCATACCACTTGGAGTCCCAGGTTTTGACGACTCCCAGACGAAATCCTACAGGATGAACTTTCTGGCCCAAACTATCACCTCCTAAACACCTTATTTTTCGTCAAGAATAACCGTCATGTGACTGGTCGGTTTACGAATACGGGTCGCCCTTCCCTGAGCCCGAGGCAGGAACCGCTTGAGAACAGGTCCCTGGTCTACGGTAATCGCCTTGATAAAGAGACGATCAACATCGTTAACACCCTTTTGCTCGGCGTTAGCCACTGCCGAACTGACAAGTTTGGCGACAATGGGCGCTGCCTTCTGGGGAGAAAACTTGAGGACGTTAAGAGCCTCCTGCACCCCTTTTCCACGTACCATATCGACAACCAGTCGTGCTTTCTGGGGCGAAAGGCGCGCGTAACTCAACTTTGCTCTGGCTTCCATGAAATGAAACTCCTCTAACGGAACTATTTATTTGCGCTTGCTCTTCTTGTCGGCTCCGTGACCATAGTAGGTCCGGGTGGGAGCAAACTCACCCAGTTTATGCCCAACCATATTTTCGGTAACAAAAACGGGGATGAACTTTTTACCGTTATGCACAGCAAAAGTATGACCTACGAACTCAGGAAGGATGGTTGAACGCCGCGACCAGGTCTTAATGACCTGCTTACTGGTAGTCCCACCTTCCAGATCGACTTTTCGCAAAAGGCTTTCTTGGACGTACGGCCCTTTTTTGATTGATCTAGCCACTGCCGTCTCCTCTATTTAAAATGGTCTATTTTGTACGACGCCGGACGATGAAACGATCAGTCCGCTTATTAACTCGGGTTTTGTAACCTTTGGTCGGAATACCCCAGGGCGTAACGGGATGCCGGCCACCGGAGGATTTACCTTCGCCGCCACCATGCGGATGATCGACAGGGTTCATGGCAACACCACGGGACTGGGGACGCTTACCAAGCCAGCGATTTCGTCCTGCCTTACCCACTTTGACATTTTCGTGATCCTGGTTGCCGACCTGACCGATGGTTGCGCAACATTCCTGCAGAACGAGACGAACCTCACCAGAAGGAAGCCGAAGTTGGGAATACTTCCCTTCTTTGGCTGCAATCATGGCGTAGGTGCCAGCGCTACGGGCCAGCTGGCCGCCCTTACCAACCTTAAGCTCAACATTGTGAACCCAGGTACCCAAAGGGATGGCGCGTATAGGCATGGCGTTTCCAGGCTTAATATCAGCCTTTTCACTCGCCACCACAACGTCACCAACATTAAGGCCGACAGGAGCCAAGATGTAACGTTTTTCGCCATCGGCATAGTTGAGCAGGGCGATGCGGGCGGTCCGATTCGGATCATATTCTACAGAAACGATTTTGGCCGGCACTTCTTTTTTGTCCCGTTTAAAATCGATGATCCTGTATTTACGCTTATGCCCACCACCCGTGTGGCGCTTGGTGATTCGGCCATTATTGTTACGTCCTCCGGTACGCTTCAGCGGTGCCAGAAGTGACTTCTCAGGAGTCGAGGTGGTGATCTCCTCATAAGTCGAAGATGTCATATTGCGACGACCGGGTGAGGTCGGTTTATACTTTTTGATCGCCATTATGGTTACTCCGTATCGCTAGATTACTTGCCGTTAGACCCCGAAGAAATCGATGGTGCCTTCCGCCAGGGTGACGTAAGCTTTTTTGGTATTGGACCGTTTCCCGAAATTGCGACCGACCCGCTTAACTTTCCCCCGAGTCAGAGCGGTATTCACGTCCTTAACCTTGACGCTGAAAGCCTTTTCAACGGCTTGCTTGATTTCAATCTTGTTGGCATTCAGTGCTACTTCAAAAGCAACCACCTGGCCCACTTCTTTCTGCAGGCTGGTCTTCTCGGTAACCAGCGGCCTCTTAATAATCTGATGCAACGGTTTCATCAGGCCAACGCTCCTTCCAGTTGAGACACGGCGCCTTCAGTCATCACGAGGTTCGGATACTTCATGACGTCGTAAACGTTAACACCCTCGGCCTTAAGAACCTTTACAAAAGGAAGGTTTCTGGCAGACAGCTCAACCTGGGGGTTTTCACCCTCAATAACAACCAGCACCTTTTGAAGATCGAAGCGACCAAGAAATTCAGCGAACGACTTGGTGCTGATTTTCCCGAGGTCAATCGCGTTGAGAACGGTCAGTCTGCTATCCTGAAAACGCACGGAAAGAGCGCTCTTCAGGGCTGCTTTTTTAACCTTACGATTGAGCTTGAAATTGTAATCGCGAGGATTAGGCCCAAAAGCGGCGCCCCCACCTACGTAGTGAGGTGCACGGATGCACCCTTGACGGGCGTTACCAGTACCCTTCTGCTTATAGGGCTTTTTCCCGCCGCCAGCAACCTCACTACGGGTTTTGCTGGCAGAGGTTCCCTGCCGGCGGGCGGCCAGCTGATAGCGAACCATGTCATGAATCAGATAGGATCTGACTTCGACATTAAACACCGCATCTGAGATTTCCTTTTCAGACACTTGGTTTTTATTTATGTCATATACAGCGATTTTAGCCATGGAGTTTCTCCCAAATCATATATCTAGAGGCTACTTTTTAGCCTTAAGGCCTTTGCGGATCTCCACCACAGCGTTTTTTGGTCCGGGGATGGCACCTTTAACCAAAATAAGGTTCTGATCGGGGCGGACATCAACAATCTGTAGATTCTGGGTGGTTACCTTTTTATTGCCCATCTGCCCAGCCATCTTTTTACCTTTAAACACCCTGGAAGGCCAGGCGCTGGCACCGATAGATCCCGGGGCCCGGTGGAACATGGAGCCGTGCGTAGCTCTGCCACCGGCAAAGTTCCAGCGTTTTATGACCCCCTGGAAGCCCTTACCCTTGCTCGTTCCTGTAACATCGACAATATCACCGGCCGCAAAGATCCCCTGGCAGGTGATCTCGTCGCCCACGTTATATTCGTCCACGCTGTCGGCGCGAAATTCGCGAAGTGTGCCGAAAGCGCCCTTGCCTGCTTTTTTGAAATGTCCAAGCTCGGGCTTGCTGACACGGTGAATCTTTTTAACACCGAAGCCGACCTGCACGGCATTGTACCCGTCCGTCTCAACAGTCTTCTTCTGAAGAACAACACAGGGACCGGCTTCAACAACCGTAACAGGGATTCTTCTGCCATCGATGGCGAAGACCTGGGTCATCCCCAACTTCTTTCCCAAGATTCCATTTATCATCGGACCTACCCTTACCTAATATGAAGATTAATCTTAGAGCTTAATTTCGACATCAACCCCGGCAGAGAGATCAAGCTTCATCAAGGCATCCACGGTCTGCTGGGTCGGTTCGAGAATATCCAGTAAACGCTTGTGCGTGCGCATCTCGAACTGCTCACGGCTTTTTTTGTCAACGTGGGGTCCACGAAGAACAGTGTACTTGTTAATTACCGTCGGCAGAGGAATGGGGCCGGCAATCCGGGCTCCTGTACGCTTGGCGGTATCCACGATTTCGTTCACAGACTGATCAAGAAGCTTATGATCATAAGCCTTCAAACGGATTCTTATTTTCTGGCTCGGCATGACTCTATTCCTCTATTACTCGATAATTTCGCTAACAACACCCGCGCCAACCGTACGACCGCCTTCGCGGATAGCAAAGCGCAGTTCCTTGTCCATGGCGATGGGGGTGATCAGGTTAACCGTCATGGCGACGTTGTCGCCAGGCATGACCATCTCGGTCCCTTCGGGCAACTCCACAATACCGGTAACGTCGGTAGTGCGGAAGTAGAACTGAGGACGATACCCCTTGAAGAACGGGGTGTGACGGCCGCCTTCTTCCTTGGACAGGATGTAGGCTTCTGCCTTGAACTTCGTGTGCGGCGTAATGCTGCCGGGCTTGGCCAATACCTGACCACGCTCGATGTCCTCGCGCTTGACGCCACGCAGCAGGACGCCGA
Source organism: Desulfuromonas sp. KJ2020 (assembly GCF_024197615.1). Taxonomy (NCBI): domain Bacteria; kingdom Pseudomonadati; phylum Thermodesulfobacteriota; class Desulfuromonadia; order Desulfuromonadales; family Desulfuromonadaceae; genus Desulfuromonas; species Desulfuromonas sp. KJ2020. Next base: position 26,249 of record NZ_JAKUKE010000003.1, on the reverse strand, counting down.
CGTTGTCGCCAGCCTGGCCCTGATCGAGCAGCTTGCGGAACATCTCGACGCCGGTCACGACAGTCTTGGTGGTGGCTTTCATACCAACGATTTCAACTTCCTCGCCCACCTTAACGACACCGCGCTCAACACGACCGGTAGCAACCGTACCACGGCCGGAGATGGAGAAGACGTCCTCGACGGGCATCAGGAAGGGCCGGTCGATGGCGCGCTCGGGCTCGGGGATGTAATTATCAACGGCGTCCATCAGCTTCATGATGGCCTGCTCGCCCAGCTCACCAGCATCGCCCTCAAGGGCCTTCAGAGCCGAACCGGGGATGATGGGAATGTCGTCACCGGGGAACTCATAGGAAGAAAGCAGCTCGCGAACTTCCAGCTCAACCAACTCCATAAGTTCGGCATCGTCAACCATGTCGGCCTTGTTAAGGAAGACAACCATGGCGGGTACGCCAACCTGACGGGCGAGCAGGATGTGCTCACGGGTCTGGGGCATGGGGCCGTCAGCGGCCGAAACGACCAGAATAGCGCCGTCCATCTGGGCAGCACCGGTGATCATGTTCTTGACGTAGTCGGCGTGGCCGGGGCAGTCAACGTGGGCGTAGTGGCGCTTTTCAGTCTCATACTCGACGTGGGCGGTAGCGATGGTGATGCCGCGCTCGCGCTCCTCGGGAGCGTTGTCGATCTGATCGTAACCTTTGTACTCGGCGCCGCCCTTGGCTGCCAGAACCTTGGTGATGGCGGCTGTCAGGGTCGTCTTGCCATGGTCAACGTGACCAATGGTCCCGATATTGACATGGGGTTTTTTTCTCTCGAATTTKGCYTTWGCCATWGTGTCATCCTCCCTTTTTACTGATTTTGCTTATTTCGCCTAATGTTGGGCCAGCTGCGTTTGCGAGGCCATGATCCAATACAAACAGACAAACCCCCAGAAACAGTGTATGGAGCCCACAACCGGACTTGAACCGGTGACCTCTTCCTTACCAAGGAAGTGCTCTACCTGCTGAGCTATGTGGGCCTATTCACTGACTTTCTGCGGAATCACCAGGGTTAGTTTGGAGCGGGAAACGGGATTCGAACCCGCGACCCTCAGCTTGGAAGGCTGATGCTCTAGCCAACTGAGCTACTCCCGCCCAAAAACAACCAACCTTAATTTTATCTGCTACACGGTGGACTCCAGAAGGATCGACTTCCCAGTACACTCAGCCCATGGCCTCCTGGAAACGCCTACCCGACCTCATCCGGCGAGTTTCATATGGTGGAGGGGGGAGGATTCGAACCTCCGAAGTCTACGACGGCAGATTTACAGTCTGCTCCCTTTGGCCGCTCGGGAACCCCTCCAGGGGAATTTAAAACAAAAGGTTTTCAGCCCCTTTGTAGCTCACTGGAGCTGGCGACAGGAATTGAACCCGCAACCTGCTGATTACAAGTCAGCTGCTCTACCTATTGAGCTACGCCAGCACAGGGGGGGATTTATACAACAGTGACTTTCGAATTGCAAGCTTTTTTTCTGCTGCGATCATTCCCGCCCGGAACGGGTGAACGTATAATTCATTTGGCAGGCGATGTCAATGATTTTATATGCAAAAAATCAGCAGTCGTTCAGAAGCCGGCGCTGGCGAACAACCTCGTACATGGCCAAGGCTCCGGCAACGGAGGCATTGAGGGAAGAGACCGCTCCTGCCATAGGAATACATAGCAGACCGTCGCAATGAGCCTTTACGTTGGGACGCAGTCCGCTCCCTTCGCTACCAACCACCAGGGCAACGTTCCCCGCCAGATCGCAGGAATAGAGGTTCTGGCTACCGGCCTCTCCGGCAAGTCCATAAACCCATACTCCTGCTCGGCGCAGTTCATCCATGGTGCGGGCCAGATTAGTTACCTGGCAGAGCGGAATATGCTCGAGAGCGCCCGCCGAGGACTTGTCCACTACCCCGGTGACACCACAGGCTCTGTCTTTGGGAATGATCACGCCATGACAACCGGCACCCTCCGCACTGCGGATCAAAGCCCCCAGATTGTGCGGATCAGTGATGCCGTCGAGGAGCAAAAAGAATGCAGGCCTGCCGGAGGCCCGCCAGCTCTCAACCAGATCGTCGACAGAGGCAAAAGAATAATCTTCCACCTTCAGCAGGACCCCCTGGTGACGGTTGTTTCCCGCCAGCCGATCCATGTCCCGGCGCTCGACCTGGCGAACAACCACACCCGCCCGCTCCGCCTCTTCGATCACTTCCTGCACCCGAGGACCGAGAGGCTGGCGCGTTACGACCAGCTCAAGGGGGCGTCGGAGCCGGCTGCGCAGCCCTTCACGAGCCGGATTTACACCATAGACCCAATCCGCCATCAACGATTCTCGCCGAGAGCGGCAGCCATTTCATCCAGGATCTTTTCTGCCGCCTCGACAGGATCGGCTGCCGCCGAAATAGGCCGCCCGATGACTAGGTAATCGGCACCGGCGCTAATGGCTTCGGCGGGGGTGGTGACCCGCTTCTGGTCATCCAGAGAGGCAAATGCGGGGCGCACGCCAGGCGTCACGATGAGGAAATCGTCACCGCAAACCTCCCGGATGAGGGCGACTTCCTTGGGCGAGGCAACCACGCCGTCCATGCCGGCATCCTTGGCCAGCTTGGCCAGACGGGGCACCATTTCCTGAACGGGACGATCGATACCGACCTGCTTCAGCGTTTCCTCGGTGGAGGAGGTCAGGATGGTCACCGCCAGCAGCACGGGACGCTCGGCGGCCCCCTTCGGACAGACCGCATCGACGGCAGCCACCGTTTTCTCCATCATCTCCCGCCCACCCAGGGCATGCACATTAAACATGCGAACCCCGAGCCGAGTCGCCTCCACGCCAGCGCTGGCCACCGTGTTGGGGATATCGTGATACTTCAGATCAAGAAAGACATCCCCTCCTTCCCCGCGAACCATGTGAACCACCTCGGGGCCACAGCGGGTAAAGAGCTGTTTGCCCACCTTGAAAACCCCGACCTTTTCGTGCAGCAGCTTGACCCAGCGCTCCGCCTCTTCAAAGCTGTCGACGTCCAGAGCGAAAACCAGGCGATCACGTACAGAATTCTTCATCACTTGCTCCCAATGATATGTTTCACCCGGCGGGAGATCTCCTGCACCCGCTGAATGAGTTCCGTCGATTCATCCGCCCCCAGTTGGCGACGGGCGGCCATGCATTCCATATAAACCAGCTCGCTCAAGGCATCGGCCAGCAGTTTCATCTTGTCCGACTCATCAAGTCCGCCCAGATTGATCAGGATACGCCCCGCCTCTATGGAGCCGTCTTCGGCCAGGGTCACATCCCGAAAGACGTACGAAAAAGGTTGAGGCAACGTGTGCAGAAAAGCATCCACATCCTGGCCAAAGCCGGGATTCTTCTCACTCAGGCGCCGGAAGATCGCCGAAAGGGCCCCATTGAAAATGGACAGAATCTTGCCCAGGTCCCCGGATGCCTCCACCGAGGGGGCGTCCTCCACCCTCACCGCCTTCTTCTCGATCAACTGATAGAGCAGGCGCAGCGTCTCGAACTCCCCCATGCCGCTCCGGCGCAAAATCTCACGTACCGCGAGGCGTCTTTCGCCAATAAACAGCGCCAGACGTTTTTCCGATGGCGGCAGATCCTCGACACTCCCCGGGATCAGCACCGGCAAACCATCGAGGGAACCGATGCGACGCATGAAAAGTTCTTTCTCGTCAACGCGGCGCAGCCCCTCCATGATGAGGTTCTGGGTGCTCAGAGAGAGCCGGACAGCGTCAGCCTTGCCCGGGGGCCGGTTCAGGAAGACATAGCTGCCGGCCTGAAAGGCAAAGAGGCCATAGATGATGAATTCCACCTGCTGGCGCGTCGCCTGCCAGAGATCCTTGGCCGTGACCAGCCCCTTTTCGACCAGAGTCTTGCCGCCACGAGTCAGATCGACAGATGATTGCCGGACCTTCTGAAGTGCTTCCGCGTTCAGCTTCCCCATGTCAAAGAGGACCCCCCCCAGGTCTTCTCCCGGAAAGGTGCTCCTCGCCGAGACAATCTCACCCTGCTGGAAGCACAGGTCCTTGCAACCCCCTTTGAGTTCAAAGTGCAAGACGCCGGTTTTCCGGAACATATTAAAGAAGGAGAGAAGATCCGTTACCGAGACCTCCCCCAGCACACCCGCCATCAAGACCTCGCCCGCTTCCGGGGACGTAAAGAGGAGATGACAGGAGGAAGATGCGGTCAGCTCCAAAGATGAAACCGCAATTTTGTCGGCCACCTGGGGAGGAACATTCAAAAACGTGCTGTCAGCTGCCATAAGTCTCTACTCTTAAGTGGCGGCTTCTCAATCCCGCCCTCGATCAGACGCCAGGGCCGCCTTGATCTTGTCCGCAACCACGGCGGCCGCCTCCGCCGCCGGCAGCAGGCTCCGTTGCCCGTTCAGTCGCTCCTGCAGCTCCAGCGCTCCTTCCTTGAGACCACGGGCACCGACGGTCACCCGCAAGGGGATGCCGATAAGGTCCGCATCCTTGAACTTGCTGCCTGGGCGCTCGTCGCGGTCATCAAGCAGCACTTCGACACCGGCCTGCCGCAGATCATCATAAAGAGCCTCCGCCGCCGCCCGGACTTCATCATCGTTGGGGTTGACCATGGTGACGACGACCTGGAAGGGGGCGATCGGCAGGGGAAAGATGATGCCGTTCTCGTCATGATTCTGTTCGATGGCCGAAGCGACGGTGCGGCCGATGCCGATACCGTAGCAGCCCATGACCAGCACACGGTCCTTGCCCTGATCATCCAGCACGGTGGCGCCCATGGCCTCCGAATACTTGGTGCCGAGTTTGAAGACGTGTCCCACTTCGATGCCCCGCCAGATCTCGAGCTTACCTTCGCAGCGGGGGCAGGGATCCCCACCGATGGCCTGGCGCAGATCGGCGAAGGTATCGATAGTAAAGTCGCGATTCAGGTTGACCCCGGTAAAATGGGCATCCTTTTCGTTGGCGCCGGTGATGAAGTCGGCCATGCCTTGCACCTCCAGATCCGCCACGAGGCGGATCTTCAGACCAACGGGACCAGCAAAGCCACTCGGCGCGCCGGTGACCTTCTGCACCACTTCTTCCGGCGCCAGAGTGACCCAGGCACAACCGAGGAGATGCGCCAGCTTGATGTCGTTGAGCTCGCGATCCCCGCGCAACAGCACCCCCACGGTCTCGCCGGCATCGGTCTCGACGATCAGGGTCTTGAGCAGTCGCGTCGGGCTGGTCTCCAGAAAAAGGGCCACGTCCTCGATGGTCTTGCGGGCCGGCGTGGCCACTTTGCGCCGGTCTTCCGTCGCCGCCGGCGTCGTCAGTGCCCCCAGGCGGATCTCGGCCTTCTCCACGTTGGCGGCATATTCACAGCTATCACAGGAAACAATGGCATCCTCGCCAGATTCGGCCAGCACCATGAACTCGTGAGAGGAAGAGCCGCCGATAGAGCCGGTGTCCGCCTCGACAGCGCGGAACCTGAGGCCGCAGCGGGTGAAGATGCGGCGATAGGCCTGGTACATTTTCTCATAGGAAGCATCGGCCCCGGCATCGTCGAGATCGAAGGAATAGGCGTCCTTCATGATAAACTCGCGGCCGCGCATCAGGCCGAAACGGGGACGGATCTCGTCGCGGAACTTGGTCTGGATCTGATAGAGATTAAGAGGCAGTTGGCGGTAAGAGCGCACCGTGTTGCGCACGATGTCGGTGACGACCTCCTCATGGGTCGGTCCCATGCAGAAATTGGCGTCTTTGCGGTCCTTGAAGCGCAGCAGTTCCTTGCCGTACTTGTCCCAGCGTCCCGTTTCCTGCCAGAGTTCGGCGGGGTTGGCCATGGGCATCAGGACCTCGATGGCTCCGGCCCGGTCAAGCTCTTCGCGCACAATGGCTTCGACCTTGCGGATGGACCGCAGTCCCAACGGCATATAATTATAGATACCGGCGGCCACTTTGCGGATCATGCCGGCCCGCATCATCAGCTGGTGGCTGACCACTTCGGCGTCGGCGGGGGTCTCTTTCAATGTCGGCAACAAATACTGGGACCAGCGCATGAAAAACCTCACCTCTTGATAAAATTGGATAACGCGGAAAACAGATAGAGGCGCCAGAGGGCGCCGGCAGGTAGGAAAAGCTAGCGTATCTGCGGGCAAAAGGCAAGAAAACAGTGTACAGAAAGCCTCCCGCCGCGGCGATTCAGCCCTTTCCTTTCTGGTGCACCAGTTCCCAGGCTTCTGCCACCAGCGCATCGGCCAGTTCGGCTTGCGGCACCTTGCGCACTACCTGCCCGTGGCGGAAGAGCAGTCCCTGCCCCTTGCCGCCCGCGATGCCAATATCAGCCTCGCGGGCCTCGCCCGGCCCGTTGACTACACAGCCCATCACGGCCACGGTGATCTTCTTCGGCAGGTCGTGCAGACGACGTTCCACCTCTTCGGCCACGGCAATAAGGTCGATCTGGCAGCGGCCGCAGGTCGGGCAACTCACGAACACCGGCCCGCGTTCGCGCAATTCCAGGGCCTTGAGAATTTCCCAGCCGACCCGCACTTCTTCCACCGGATCACCGGTCAGGGAGACGCGCAGGGTGTCGCCGATGCCGTCATAGAGCAGTGTTCCCAGGCCGATGGCGCTCTTGATGGTGCCACTCCAGGTGGTGCCCGCTTCGGTGATGCCGATATGCAGAGGATAATCGACACGGTCGGCCAACTGACGATAGGCCTCCACCGTGCGGCGGATATCGGAAGCCTTGAGGCTGACCTTGATCTGGTCGAAGGAGAGATCTTCCAGCAGACGAATATGCCCCAGGGCGCTCTCCACCATGGCTTCCGGCGTCGGATGCCCGTAGCGTTCAAGCAGCTCTTTTTCGAGGGAGCCGCCATTGACACCGATGCGGATGGGCACCGACCGCTCCGCGCAGGCCCGGACCACTTCCTGAACTTTCCAGCGTTCACCAATGTTGCCGGGGTTGATGCGTAGGCCCTGTACCCCGCCCTCCAAGGACGTCATGGCCAGCCGGTAGTCGAAGTGGATATCGGCAATCACCGGCAGGGGGCTGTCGGCGCAGATCCCTCGCAACGCCAGAGCGGCCTCTTCGTCGGGAACGGCGCAGCGCACGATCTCGCAGCCGGCCTCGAAGAGGCGGCGGATCTGCACCGTGGTGGCCTGGACGTCACGGGTATCGGTATTGCACATGGACTGCACGGAAATGGGTGCCCCATCGCCGACAGCGACATCTCCAACGGTAATCCGGCGTGTTTTTCGACGCATGGTCGTTCCTTTCAGGCAAACGGCGGCCGCGGCTTCCTCCCGGCGCCGGGCGGCGAGAGAGGAGCGGCAAAAGTGGGCTTGAGTTTACGGCCGGCAGAGACCCAAGTCAAGGGGAGAGGACTGAGCCGTTGACAGGGAAAAGGCGACAGGTTAATGTGCCTCCAACTCACCAGCAAAGACAGGTCAAATACCATGGAAAAGAAGAAGAATTTTCGCAGCGGTGCGCCCCGCAAACCCCAGCGCCCCCCCATTGAACTGACCATTGAGCGACTCAACGACGAAGGGGTCGGCCTTGGGCACTTTGGCGGCAAAGAGGTCCAGGTGGCTGCCACCTTGCCCGGCGAAAAGATCGCCCTGAGCATCGAGCATGAAGGGCAGTATCGCATTGTCGGCAATCTGGAGCGGGTCATCACCCCCCACCCCGAACGCCGTCGCCCGCCCTGCTCACATTTCGGTCAATGCCTTGGCTGCTCCCTGATTCATCTTAAGGATCAGGCCCAACTCCAGTTCAAGACCGACCGGGTCAAACAGGCGCTGCTGGCCCACGCCTCACTCAACGCGGTTCGCGTACATGAAGTCTGGCCGGCGGCCACCACTCTCGGCTACCGCACCACGGCCAAACTCGCCATGGCCAAGGATCGCGGCAAAGTCAAGATCGGCCTCTACCGACGCGGTTCCCATACCGTGGTCGATATCGACGACTGCCCCCTGCACCATCCCCTCATCAACCGCATCGTGCAGGTGGTCAAACAGGAAGTCGAATGCCAGGGGATCTACGTCTACAACCCCGCTCGCCAGCGAGGCCTGCTGCGTTACCTGACTATCCGGGTCAGCCCGACCTTTGACAAAGCCATGGTCACCTTTGTCACTTCCGAAAAAAATTTCCGTGAAGTCACTCATTTGGCCAAGGGGCTGCAGAAGAAGGTGCCCGAAGTGGTCTCCATTCATCAGAACATCAACAGCTCGGCTGGCAACGTGATTTTCGGCCGCGACACCCTGAAGATGCTCGGCGCCGTCGATCTCATCGACCAGGTGGGGGATATCCGCCTGCGCATCGCGCCGACCTCCTTCTTCCAGGTGAACAACCCGCAGGCGGCCCGCATTTATGAACTGGTCCGCCAGTGGGCGGCCCTGCAGGCGGAGGATACGGCCATCGACCTCTACTGCGGCATTGGCGGCATCGCCATGAACCTGGCCCGGGACGCCGGCCGCGTCATCGGCATCGAAGTCGTCGAGGAAGCGGTGCGCAACGCCCGGGAAAATGCCCAGATGAACGGCATCCAGGGGTGCAGTTTCCGCGCCGGTGACGCCGCCGAACTGGTACACGACCTCACCCACGAAGTCCCCGCCGGCAGCGTCGCCGTGGTCAATCCCCCTCGCGGCGGCTGTGCCCCGGAGGTGCTTGAGGCGCTGGTGCAACTCAAACCCCGCACCCTGATCTACGTTTCCTGCAATCCCGATACCCTGGCCCGCGATCTCGACCTGCTGGCCGGCCTGGGCTACCGCACGGAAGAGATTCAACCCGTCGACATGTTTCCACAGACCTCCCATGTCGAGTCCGTCGCCCGCCTGGTGCCCGACCGGGACCGCCTGCCGCGCAAAAAGAGCCAGTTGTCCCCTCTCTAGAGGGCAAAAAACAAGAGGCCCTGCCGCTTCATGACGGCAGGGCCTCTTCTTCTGGAACGGAACAGCGGGTAAATCAGGGCTGCTGTTCCTCAGCGGCCAGCTCCTTCAGTCTTTCCTGAGCCCGCGCGGCATAAGAGGAAGCCGGATATTTTTCCACCAATTCCGTGTACAGCCGCACGGCCTGGGTCTGATTGAACTGTTTCTCCTCCAGCACGGCGGTCTCATAGAGATCCTTGGCCCGGTCCCCGCAGCCAGCCAGCGCCAAGGCCAGCGCGATCACTCCCAACAATTTTCGCATGGTCACTCCCCCTTACCGTTCAATGGTCTTGTTACCGTGAAGGCGCCACGGATATCGCCCGGCGAAAACCCTGTCGCCTGATCCTGCGGGTAAAGACGCGTCAACGCTTTCTGTACATCGGCATCGATATCCTGGCCATGGCAGAGCAGGCAGATCGAACCCGTGGGAATGGCCTTCATGTACCGCAGCTCCGATCGACCATCAGTCGACACCACCTCACTATACTCCAGAGAGGTCGGATCCATCCCCTGCTCCCGCAGCTGTTCGAAACGCTCCAGTACCTGTCGCTCCCAGGCATCCGGAGCATTGGCCGGATTGCGCAGCCACAGGCTGGTGCGGGCAACCTTCCCGCCTGATTCCTGGGATAGCCGCGCGGCAATGGCCGGGGCCCGGCGCTGGCAGACACTCACCGCCTCGGCTGGCCCCTGAGAGCGGATCGCCGACTCCAACTCCCCCTTCAACTCCACCATGAAGGCGCCCACGAGGGCGCGGCTCTGCGTCACCGCCGTCTCCTCCGCTTGGACCGGCAGCGCCATCATCACCACCAGCAGCACCAGAACACCTGTCCAACGAGCCATCTTGACCACTCCTTTACAAAGGGCAAAACCTGCTTGCAAATCACGCAACGAGAGACTAGTATAGCAGCGTTTTAAACGGATTCGAGAGGAACAACCATGGACACCCTGGATTGCCGCGGCAAAAAATGCCCCCAGCCGGTGATAGAGACACGCAAGGTCCTGCTGGCCAACCCCGCCGCCAGCCAACGCGTTCTGGTCAGCGACGAGACTGCCCGTCAAAACGTAAGCCGTCTAGCCGAAAGCTTAGGGCGCTCCGTCATCGCTACCGCAACCGAAGGGGGCTTCGCGCTGGAAATCACCGCAGGGGCAATACAGGAAGCCGCCACCTCGGAACCGGCCGTCCACGGCAAAACCGTGGTCTTCGTCAGTTCGGACAAAATGGGCAGCGGCGACGATGAACTCGGGCATATTTTGATGAAAAACTTCATCTTTACCCTGCTCGAGATCAATCCCGTTCCCGATGCGCTCTATTTTGTCAACGCTGGCGTCAAACTGACCACAAAGGGTTCGGACGTTCTCGAAGCGCTGGCGCGCCTCGCCGACCGGGGAGCCGACATCGCCTCCTGTGGACTCTGTCTCGAATTCTTCGACCTGAAGGAAAGCCTTGCGGTCGGGCGGGCGACCAACATGCTCGACACCGTGGAAACGCTTAGCAAAGCGGGGCGCATCATCCGCCCCTGAGAATAAATTTCCGTCACCTTAAGGGAGTAGGTAGTAGTCTGGTGACGCTCCCGGTCTTCAAAACCGGTGGGGGGCGTATCCCGTCCCCGGTGGGTTCGATTCCCATCTGCTCCCGCCAAACAGAGAAAGAGGGCTGTACCCCAACAGGTGCAGCCCTCTTTTTTGTGTAAAGGGACAACCGGCGTTGCCTGCCTCGGCAGGGGCAGCGGCTCAGGAGGATGGCGCTGCGACCGTCGCCGTCTGATGGGCCTGCTCGGCCAACTGCCTGGGCGAATCCGATGCCACCGCCGGCTGGGCGATGCGCTGGGAGGGAACCGCCATCAGGGCCACCACCTCATTGACCCGTTCGTTAAACTGGGCCAGCTTGCCTTTGGGCACGGCCGAGGCCATGGGGATGCTGGCCGTAAGGGGATTGACCGGACGGCCCTTGGTGTGCAGCTCGAAATGCAGGTGAGGCCCGGTAGAACGACCGGTGTTGCCCGAAAGAGCGATGCGCTGACCCCGCTGCACTGTCTGACCCCGCCTGACGAGAGACCGGCTCAGGTGCAGGTAGCGGGTGGTGTAATGGCTGCCGTGCTGGATCTCGACGTATTTGCCGGCAAAAGGGTGATTCTGCACACGGGTGACCACACCATCGCCCGTGGCCAGCACCGGAGTGCCGGTGGGCATGGCGAAATCGACGCCGTTATGGGGAGACACCCGTCCAGTGACGGGATGACGGCGGGTCCGACTGAAGGCAGAACTGACACGATACTGGCCCTGCGTGGGATAACGCCTGAAGGCGCGGGCCAGACTTTCCCCCTTGTGATCGTAATAGTTGCCGTCCTCGAAGAGGAAGGCGCTGTAGAGCCGCTTGCCCCGAAAAAGGCGTACCCCTTCGATTCGGCTCTGCCCCGTCCATTCCCCGTTGACGAACTGCTGGCTGCGCACGACCTGAAAGGTGTCGCCGGCACGGATATCCCGAGCAAAGTTGAGCTGGTCACGAAAGAGGTCAGCGATGTTGACCGTTTCATTTTCACTCAGGCCGACATTTTTGGCCGACAGATAAAAACTGCCGCTGATGGTGCCATCCAGAAACTCTGGCATCCATTCACCCGGCAGGACGATCTCCTCGTAATCAAAGGTCGCTCCATCCACACGGTGATACATCACCCTCTTACCCGGGTGGATATAGAGCTCCATGTTGGCCAACTCGCCGGTTTGCTCATCGAGGGTAAAAGTCAGCCGGTTGCCGGGGCGAAGGGTATCGAGAGCCAACAGCTGTTCGTCAGCGGCCAGAATCTGATACATGGTGCTCTGACCTATCCCCACCAGGTCGAAGATCGAACTCAGGGTGTCGCCGGGCGCGATATCGCGACTGCGAATATGATCCGGCACGGGCGGCGGGGCCGGGGCCTCGACAATCGGAGTTGGCGACAGGACAGGAGAGCTGGCGTCAAAGCCAGGGCCCGGAAGAGCAGAGGATGAAGAACGGGGCAGCGCCGTCAGCAGGAGACCCGGCAGCGCCAGAAAAAAGAGGAGGACCGAAAGCTGCAGTCGGCGTTTGCGGCGCCTGAGGCGGCGCTGTTCTTGGGTTGTCAACCAGATAGCGTTCATAAACGACGTAACACCGTTGGAATATGGTGAGCACGGGCTTGCCTGTGGTGAAACCTGTGCAAGAAAACTTGTTCGTTTTTGCCCTATCTGGATACCAAAAGTCAACCCCGAGAGGCACCATATCGAAATTTTTCCACCAATAATCGCGGATGTCGCTGTCCGGTCGTCAGATTAAAACCGGTGTGCTATGTTGTAAACTATTGCTGCTTGACCCTGTTTTTTTCTCTGAGATATGGGTATCTTTTCTTTAAGGACAACCAGATCGTTCACCCTTTTCCAGGAGATTCCCATGCGCCCATCCGTTTTTCTCAGCCTGTGTTCCCTTATCCTGCTTGTGCTTCTGGCCGGCTGTGCGGAAATGACGGGCGGCGAGCTGGCCGGCAACGTACTGCGGGCTCTGTCGACCAACGGCGCCGGCAGCGATATGGACGAAGCCACCATCGCCGCCGGACTCAAGGAAGCCCTCACGGTCGGTTCCGAGCGAGCCGTCGCCGCCACCTCCCAGCCCGACGGTTTCTGGGGCAACCAGCTCATTCGCATCGCCATGCCGCCCGAACTGACCACCATGGCCACCACCCTGCGGACTATCGGTTTCGCCAGCCAGGTCGACGCCATGGAGCTGGCCATGAACCGCGCCGCCGAAAAGGCCACCGCCGAAGCCAAACCCGTCCTCCTCAATGCCGTCTCCCGGATGACCCTCAGCGACGCCCTCGGCATTCTGCGCGGTGGCGACACCGCCGCGACCGACTACTTTCGGGCGCAAACCTCCGACGAACTGCACGGGCGTTTTTTGCCCATCATTCAGGCTAAGATGGGCGAGGTGGGCCTCTACCAGCAGTACAACCAGCTCATGACTACCTACAACGCTCTTCCCCTGACGCCCAAATCCAATTTCAATCTCGACGATTATGTTGCCGAGCAGGGGCTGAACGGCCTTTTCACCATGCTGGCCGCCGAGGAAAAGGAGATCCGCGCCAACCCCGCCGCCCGCACCACCGACCTGCTGAAAAGGGTCTTTGCCCGTTAAGGGTGCCGACACCAGCAGCTCTTCCCACCTTTACATAAATTTGGCCCCCTGCATGCGCCAAGGCATGAGGGGGCCAAATTTTTACGCAGACATAGCAGACGGTGCTAACGACCTCAGGCCGACAGCTTGCGAATGCGCACCGGAATCACCTGACGTGAGTTGGAACCGACGGCAAAGTCGGACAGGGCAATCTGTCCAGGCCGATCGGGATCGGCAAAGCCCAGCAGGTTGATACAGGCGCCGCTCTTGCGGAAGCGCAATCCTTCCAGAGTCTCCTGGCCGATCTGCACGGTTATCGCCCCTTCGCCGCTGCGGCCGAAGCCGTGTTCGACGCCGATGGCCTCCGGATGCATCCCTTCACGCACCCGCAAAAGCCCCTCGATACGCCCGCCGGGAGAGGTCAGCTCGACGACATCGCCATGGGCAAACCCCAGGCTTTCGGCCGTGCGGGCGGCGATATCGATGGTACTGGTGTAGCGCAGGTCCCGCAGGCGAGACGAGGCCGTATTGGGGGTGGAGACCACGTTGGACTTGAAACTGAAGGCCGTCAGCGGATATTCCGCCCGGGGATAGCGTTTGGCCAGAGGCTCGCCTTTGACCAGTCGCGCGGCGTAAAAGGTGGGAACGCCGCTGTATTTCTCCGCCGTCAGGGCGCTGCGGCTGGTGCCGACGATCTCGTTGTAGACGCTGATCATTCCCCCATACTTCTTGGCCAGATGGGCCCCCTTGTAGGCCCCTTCCTTTCCTTCGAAGCGGCCGCCGCGGGCCATCACATAGGCGATCTTGCGCCAGTTCTGCGGGCTGACCCGGCGCAGACGCGGCACATAGTCCTGCAGGCCAGCCAGGCGGATCTCTTCATCATCGGCATCGGGGACCGGCTTGCCGTCCAGGGCGACATTCTCGAAGAGACGCAGATAGAAGTCTTCGGGGCGCTCCAGCGGGTGCAGGCTGCCGTCGGCGGCCTTGATGGCCTTGGGTCCGAACCCGGGGAGACCAAGTTTCTTGCCCACTTCGATGACGAAACTGTCCATGCACACCGGTTCACCGTTGGCGAAAGCCACCTGGCGCGGCGCCACCACGGGGTAACGCACGGCATTGGTCTTGGTCAGCCAGGCCCCCCAGGGGTTGAGTTCGCCCCAGGTTTCGTAGAGCACGCTGTCGGGGACGATGTAATCGGCCAGTCGGGAAGATTCGTTGATAAAGGGGTCGATAGCGATAATCAGGGGGATGGAGGCCTTGGGATCTTTGAGGGCCTCAACTAACGTGTTCTCCCCGCCCGATTCACCATAGACGAAGTTGGCGTTCCAGCTGATCAGCGCCTTGAGCGGATAGGGATAACGATTGATCGAGCCGGTGATCAGCCCCGTCTCAATGGCGTTGGTAAACGGATACCACTGATCCTTGGCCGGATAGGGCTGGCCAGAGGCCTGATTGCGCTTGAACTCACTGGTCTTTTCATAGGCGATGCGGGTACGGTCGATACGGATGCCGGGTTGCTTGGGTTTACCGGGATAAGCCGTGAGATCGTAAGCGGCGCCCTTCATATCCTTGAACTTGCCGCCGCCGGCACTCATCCCCCCCTGGTAGTTGAGGCTCCCCACCAGGGCCGACAGGGACAAGATGGCCCAGGTGGTGTAGAAACCGGTCGTGTGCATGGTGTTGCCATGGCAGTCAACGGCGACTTTGCGGCCGTGGCTGGTAAACTCATGGGCCAGCTCGGCAATCTCCTCGGCCGGGATACCCGACTCCCTGGCGTACTCATCCAGCGTAAAGCGGAAGGCCGATTCCTTGAGCAGGGTAAAGGACGACTTCACCGCCAGCTGCTCGCCCTGATAGACGATCGTCTCATCCACCTCCAGGCGGGCCGCATCGACTTGGTCCGCCGTCTTGAGTTGACCATCAATGCCGTCTATGACCAGAACGTCCTCCTTCTCGGCCTCATCGGAGGCCTTGAGCATACGTCCTTCGAGGGGATGGCCCGGGGCGACCACAACCAGATGGCTGGCATTGGTGAAGCTCGGCTCGCCCACCCGCTCCATCGAGGCCTTGCTTGGCACACTGAGATAGGCGCTGTTGTGCCGGTTGTTGTCGATAATCCAGCGGATCATCCCCATGGCCAGGGCAAGGTCGCCGCCCGGACGAATAGGCAGCCAGCGGGAGCGCTCACCGGCGGCGATGCTGTCGCTGTTGGTGAGCATGGGGGTCACGGTAACGTAATGCAAGTTACCTTCGCTGCGGGCCCGGGCCAGCAGCTTACCCTGGCGCTTGAAGGGATTGCCCGCCTGCCCGGGCGAGGTGCCGAAGTTGATGAGATACTCGCAGTGCTCAAAATCCGGCTTGAGATGAGGATATTTATTGAAGTCGCTCAAAAAGGCGGCGTTGCCGGCCCGCATGGAGAGGCCGCAAATGGAAGAGTGGCCCGAGAAATTTTTGCTGCCAAAGGCCTGCAAAAAGCGAAAGACCATGAAATCCTTACGCCCTTCGTCGGTGGTCCCCAGAATGCCCAACTGGTTGGCGACGGTGCCGTATTCGGGATTGGCCGGATCGATGGGCGTCTCCAGATCACGGATGGCCGCCAGACCGTCTACATGCCCTTCGCCAAAGAGGTCGCCGCCACCGACCACCTCCTCGATGAGCTGCTCGGGCGAGATGGGGATCCATTTGTCCTCGCCGCGCTTGCCCGCCCGCTTCAGCGGGGTGAGGACCCGGAATTTGTCGTGAATCTTGTCGAAGACGACGTTGCCGCGGGCGCAGGCCGTCGAGCGGTTCTCCAGGCCGCTTTCGCCGTAGTTCGAGGTCCAGCGCAGGCTGTCGCGCAGAGGGGTCTCATAGGGGAGCCAGGGATCGCTGGACAGAGGATGATAGGGATTGCCGGCCGCCCGCACCACCGTGCCGCTCTTGTTGTCCACCTTGACCCGCACGCCGCACTGGGTCGTGCAACCGATACACACGGTACTGGCCACGGTAAAATCGGCATTGGGCTTCACCTGGCCATCTGCGTCGATGCGGGCCTCGGGCGCGGGGGCATTGCCGTAGATGGCGTCGGGTGCCGGGTTGCCCCGCCGGCTCAGGCGCGCCGCGGCCGTCAGGGTGTCGCTATAACCTACAGCGGCGCCGGCCGCCGTGGCCAGCCCCGTGATCTTGAGGAATTTCCGTCGGCTCTGTTTCATGACTCCAGTTCCTTTCCGTAATGACGATCCATCTCTTCATCCCAGGGGAAAACCAGCAGGACAGCGCAGAGCAGGGCCACAAAGAGCAGCCAGTTGGCCACCACCGCCCCGACACTGCCGGCGCCGAAGAGGTGGGGATGGTAGCTGAGCAGCCCCGCCGTCGTCTTGCCGATGGTCTGGCCGCCGATGACCGTGTTCCAGCGGAACAGCCAGACGCCCGCCGCCGCCACCAGGCCGATGGCGACCTGCCAGGGCAGTTTTCGGCCGAGGCGGGAAAAGGCGATGACCATGGGGATCAACAGACAGAGGACATATTCCACCCAGACGATCTCGTGGAAGTGATGGCTGAAAAAGTCCATCAGCCGGTAGCGTTCAGCGCTGTTGAAGGCGACGGCGAATGTCAGCCAGAAGAAGCGCACCACCAGGTCGATGATGATGGACCAGCCGAGCAGGCGAGCCAGGGCGGTCATCACTTCCCCGTCGATTCGCCCCGTCGCGGTGAAGAAACGTTGGGCCACCGGCAGCAGCACCAGCAGCAGCCCGGTGCCTGAGACCATGGCCGAGGCGAGGAACAGGATCGGCATCAGCGGCGTGTGCCACAGAGGACTGGAGTGGACGACGCCGAGGATATAGCCGGTGTAGCCGTGCACGCACAGGGCCAGCGGGATGCCAACGGCACCGAGGATGAAGCCTAAGCGTTCATCCTTGTGCAGGGCCTCCTCCGACAGGTCAGTGCGTCCCAGGGTCATGGCCTTAAAAAAGGCACGGCTCAGGCCGCTGTTTGCCTCCTGGAGCCGCCGCACCAGAAAGGGGCGGTAGAGCACCAGGGCCTCGGCCAGAATGAGGATGGGATAGGCCGCCAGCAGCAGCACCCCCCATTTCATCGGCGAGGTCCCGAAATTCTCCCAGCCGTAGAGGAAAAAGTTGATCAGGCGCCCGGGCTGGCGCAGATCATCGATGAGGTTCAGCGGCGCCGCCACCAGCAGCACAAAGGCGACCAGCAGGGAAAAACCGGCAATGGGCTTGAACTTCTTCATGCCGAAAACGTGAGCGAAGCTCGACACGATGAAGGCGGCGGCGCTGCTGCCGGTGAACCAGAAGTAGTTGGGAATATCGAGCCCCCAGGGCCGGGCCGGGGTGATCGACGCGAGGGTATTGACGGTCTGCATCATATCCATGAGGGTGCCTCCTAAGCCTTGGTCGTCCATTCGGCGGCGGGCAGGCCGTCGCGCTTGCGAGCCAGATCATCCAGGATCGGCGGTCCCGGCGGTTGCGCCTGCAACTCGCCGGCCAGGTTCCGGTAGTAGGTCTGGGGTCGCGTGCCGGAGGCGGGATTGAGCACCGCGCTCGGGGCGCTGGAGACCAGACGGGACACCTCGCTTTTAGGATCGTTGAGATCACCGAAGATGCGGGCGCCGCCGACACAGGACTCGACGCAGGCCGGAAGCAGTCCTTCGTCGATGCGGTGGGCGCAGTAGGTGCACTTGTCGGCGACCTGGGTCAGGGGATTGAAATAGCGCTTGTCGTAAGGACAGGCGTTAAGACAGTAGCCGCAACCCCAGCAGATTTTGCTGTCGACCACGACGACACCGTCCTTACGGGCAAAGGTGGCGCCGGTGGGGCAGACCGAAACGCAGGAGGGTTTTTCGCAGTGGTTGCAGAGCTGTGGCAGAAAAGCCTTGCGCACCCTGGGGTAGCGTCCCAGCTCGTATTCCGGCACCCAGGTGCGGAAGACCCGATCGGGGATGGTGTTTTCCGCCTTGCAGGCCGCCGTGCAGGCCTGACAACCGATGCACTTGGAGAGGTCGATGACCATCCCCCAGCGTTTGCCTTCCTGCCCGACATAGCGGGGATCCTTGGCGTCACGTCCCGGGTTACGGGTGGAAAATGCCCGGGCCGGGCTGACGGTAGCCACGGTCGCAGCCGCCGCGGCCACCACCGCCCCGAGACGCTTGACGAAAATTCTTCTGACATTGGACACGGGAGCCTCCTTTTTGATCGTACGGCTAAACAATAAGACGATGTTAATGATTATAGCGCTGTTTTCCCGGTTTGGCAGAATCTCCGGGCGGTTTCCTTACCTAATACTTCATTCAGAAGACGTGCCATCCCCTCAATTCTTTCCAACTACTTGGTATTGAAGGGATTTCAATTGCACTACCTTGGCCAGCGAATTTAAATATTGCATTTTGCATTGCAATTGGGGCAGCATGAGATTGCATTTTGCAATCCTTGCAACCCTTTACCGCTCGACCGATACGAGGCACCTGCATGAGAAGACTGACCATCAGCCGCAAGACCCTGCTGGCCATGCTCGGCCTGGCCATCCCTTCGCTCCTCCTGTTCACGGTGCTCACCCTCACCGCCACCGCCGATATTCTGCGCGGCAACAGCACCCGGCAGATCGGCGAGCTGGCCGATCATTCCGTCCACAGTCTGCAACAGCTGGTCGGGCGCTCCAAAACCACTCTCATGACGATCACCGCCACCCCGGGTGTCCACAACTATCTGCGCTGGCGCACCGAGGGGAAGGCGGCAGCCTGGTCCGAAGTTCTCGGCCGCCTGGAGGAGAGTTTCCTCGACTTTCAGCAGCTCGACCCCAGCATCCAGGCTATCCGCCTGCTCGATGAAGACGGAAACGTCCTGGTCAAGGTCCGTGAAGGCGTGGTCATCCCGCCGCAGAAGAACAAAGGCGCAACCCAAGGGCCGCCGTTGGTGGAATCACTCAAGAACCGGGATTTTTTCCAGGGAACCATGGTGCTGCAACAGGGAGAGGTCTGGATCTCCAACATGGAGCGCGGCAAGGTCGAGGGGGAAGAATACTGGTGTCCGGCCATGGTGCGCTTCTCGACGCCGTTGTTTTTGCCGGATGGCCGCCGCGCCGGCGCCATCATCATCAACGTCTGGGGGGACACAGCCGGCAGCCTCATCAACCAGCTGATCTCGCCGCAAGAGGGCGCCGCTTTTCTGGTCGAGCGCAATCTCGACCAGCCGGCGCGCAACGGCATCTACCTCTTTCATCAGGACAGCACCTGCCAATTTGGCAACCAGACCGGCAGCGACATCACGGCTTTCCAGCAATTTCCGGCCGAAATCACCGCCGCCTGGATGTCCGAACCACAAGGGGTGACCTTTCACCCCGACACGGGGGATATCCTCGCCCACCGCTTCTACTCCCCCTATGACGACCCTCGCCATGGCTGGGTGGTGGTGGTCAACGCCAGCCGCGATTTTTTTCTCGCCCCACTATCGACTCTGAAGCAGCGCATCTTCCTCTCCACCGCCGTGGTGCTGCTTTTCACTGTCGTGGCCGCCGGCTTCTACGCCCGTTCGCTCACCCGCCCCCTCCAGGCGGTCATCGACGGCACCCACCGCCTGAGCCAGGATCTGGGTCATCGCATCCGTATCGACAGCCGTGACGAGGTCGGTTTTCTCGCCGACGAAATCAACCGCATGGCCGACACCCTGCAGAGCAACCTGGAAGAACAGGCCCGTATCGAGCAGCAGATCTGCCATACGGAAAAACTCGCCTCGGTGGGAGAAATGGCTGCAGGCCTCGCCCATGAACTCAATACCCCTCTCGGCAATATCCAGGCGCTGGCCAGCCTGGCAGGCAAGGAGCTGGACAGCGGCAACCTGGACAGCGTCGCTCTACGCCAGGACCTGGCCGACATCACCGACCAGACTGGCAAGTGCAGCCGCATCATCGGCGGCCTGCTCAGCTTCGCCCGCAAACAGCATCCCAACCTGGCCTTGCAGGACATCAACGCATTGCTCGAAGAAGCGCTGGGCCTGGTGCGTATCCGTCGTGAGAAGGGGAATATCCGCATCGACTACACCCCCGATTCCAGCTTTCCCTACGTGCGGGTGGACGGCCACCAGATTCAGCAGGTTTTCGTCAATCTGCTGCTTAACGCCTTCGACGCCATGCCCGACGGCGGCACGGTGCACATCAGCTGCGCCGACGAAGGACAGCGGCTGACGGTACACATCCGCGACGAGGGGAGCGGCATCCCCGCCGAAAACCTGCGCAAGATTTTCGACCCCTTCTTCACCACCAAGGAAGTGGGCAAAGGCACGGGACTTGGCCTGTCGGTGAGCTACGGAATCGTACGGAGCCAGGGGGGGACCATCGAGGTGGAATCGACGCCGGGCCACGGGGCGACCTTCACCGTGCGACTGCCCAAGGGAATGTATTGACCATGAGTGACAAAATCCGCATTCTGGTCGTCGATGACGACCCGCTGACCTGTCGCATTCTGGAACGCATGCTGAACGAAAACTACCGGGTCAGCACTTATACCAACAGTGAAGATGGCCTGCGCCATCTCCGCAGTCAGGGAACCGACCTGCTCCTTACGGACCTCAAGATGCCTGGACTCAACGGCTTTGAGCTGATGGCCAAAGCCCATGAAATCAACCCGGCCATCATCGTCTTTATCATCACCGGCTTTTCCTCCCTCGACAACGCCGTCGCCGCTGTCAAAAAGGGAGCCTACGACTATATCGCCAAACCCTTCGAGCCCGATGACGTGCAGATGCGCATCGCGCGCGCCCTCAAGGAGCGGGCGTTGGAAAACCAGGTCGATCGCCTGCGGCAGGAACGGCAGCGCGGACAGGAACAGGGTACCCCCCTGACCCGCAACGCCCGCATGGAAGAGCTGCTGGAGCTGGCGCGCCGGGTGGCGATGACGGACAGCAACGTCCTCATTCAGGGAGAGACGGGGGTTGGCAAGGAGGTGCTGGCTCGCTTTATCCACCGGCACAGCCCGCGGGTCGAAGAGGCCTTCGTCCCCGTGAATTGCGGCGCCCTGGCCGAAGGGGTGCTCGAAAGCGAACTCTTCGGTCACGAAAAAGGGGCCTTTACCGGCGCCACGGCCCGGCGTAGCGGCTATTTCGAGCTGGCCGACAAGGGCACCCTGCTGCTGGACGAGATCGGCACCACCAACGCCAACTTCCAGGTCAAGCTGCTGCGCGTTCTGCAGGAGCGCCTCGTTCATCCCGTCGGCAGCAGTCGCCCCGTCCCCGTCGATGTGCGCCTCATTGCCGCTACCAACATCGATCTGGCCGAAGCCGCCCGCAGCGACCTCTTCCGCAGCGACCTCTACTACCGACTCAGCGTTGTGACCCTGCATATCCCCCCCTTGCGGGAACGAGGCGAGGATATCCCTCTGCTGGCCGGCCATTTCCTCGAAAAGTACCGCCACATCAATCCCCGCGTCAGGGACATCAGTCCCGAGGGGCTGGCCCGTCTGCAGGGATACGTCTTTCCCGGCAATGTGCGCGAACTGGAGAATATCATCGAGCGGGCCCTGATTCTGACCCGGGACGACACTCTCGGCCCGGACACCCTCCTTTTGGGCGGCATGGCGCCCGTCCCGTCCCAGACCGGCGAGGGCAAACCGCTAGCCATGGAAGAAGCCGAGAGGAACCACATCCTGCAGGTGCTGGCCCAGTGCGGTGGCCGAAAAGGGGAAGCCGCCGAAGCGCTCGGCATCAACAAAAGCACCCTGTGGCGCAAAATGAAACGATTCGGCCTCGATTGACCTTTAGGAATCCTCAGGGGGCAGGCCTCTCCCCCGCTCAAAGGAGAAGACACCGCCATCATGATATCCCTAGAATCCCTGTACCCGCTCCAAGGCGCCCTTGGGCTCTACCTGACCGCCGCCCTCGTACAACTTGGGTTGCTCGGCGGCGAGCGCCGAACCTGGCGCCTGTTTGCCCTCGCCTTGACGATTGCGGCCTTTGTTCTGCAGACCCTCTACCTGGCCGCCGCCTGGCGGCAAATGGGCTACCTGCCGGTGACCAACCTCTTTTCGACCCTGGTCTTCTTCAGCTGGGCCATGGGGGGCACCTTTCTCTACTTCGAGCTGCGCTACCGCATTGGCGCCGCCGGCCTGTTCGTGCTGGCGGTGACCTTGGCGCTGCTTGGCACCGCTATAAAACGCGGGGTGACGATTTCACCCCTCATCCCGGCTCTCGACACGCCCCTCTTCACCCTGCATGTGGCCTTCTCCTTCATGGGCTACGCCCTCTTCGCCATGGCCTTCTCCGTGGCCATGGCCTACCTGACCCCTGCCGCCCTGCGTCCACGCAGCATGCCGCCGCGGGAGCTGCTGCGCCGCCACAACGAGGAGGCTGTCCTGCTCGGGTTCGTCTTCTTCACCCTGTGCATGGTCAGCGGCAGCATCTGGGCCCATGTCGCCTGGGGCCACTGGTTTTCCTGGAACATCAAGGGGGTCTGGTCCTTTATCGTCTGGCTCTTTTACGCCGGCATGTGCCACGCCAAGTTCGTGCGACGCTGGCAGGGTGAAGGCTACGCCCTCCTCTCAGTCGCCGGCTTCGCCCTTGTCCTCTTCACCTATCTGGGCATCGGCCTGCTGCTGCAAAGCAATCATCCTCTGTAAAAAACCAAAGACCTCGCCTGAAAGCAAAGATATGACCACACATCGAAGCAAAATATGGGAGTGGCTCACCTCCCTCAAGCTCGCCATCGTGCTGGCTTCCTTGGCCACCCTGGTGATCATGGTCGGCTCGCTTATCATGCACTACCATCCGCGCCTCTTCGGCGATCTCGATGCCGTCACCCTGGGGGCCTTCTATCCGGCGGCCGCCCGGCAGGCGCCGCTGCTCACCCTGTGGATGCCCGTCGCCGCCCTGCTGATCATTGCCTTTGCCATCAACACCCTCTGCTGCTTCCTCGACTGGTTGCCGCGTCTGCGCAGCCGCTGGCGCAAGACGGGCGAATACCTCATCCACCTCGGTTTCTGCCTGCTGGTGATCGCCTTCTTCTGGGGCCAGTTCAGCGGCTATCGCACCGCCGGCAACCTGCTGGCCGTGGGCGAAACCCTGAATCTGCCCCAGCATCCCGACCTCAGTCTGCGCCTCGACGACTTCCGGCCCATTTTCGACGAAAGCGGCCGCCGCCCCCTCGACATGGTCAACGAGCTGACCCTGCTGCGAAATGGCAAAGAAATGTTTCGCCAGCAGGTACGCACCAACCACCCCCTGAGCCACCAGGGGCTGATCGTCCTGGCCGCCAGCTTCCAGCAGGAAGCCGACGGCTTTTCCTTTCACGCCCCGGGCTTCGGCCGCGTGGACCTCCAAGAAGGCACACGCCTCATCCTCCCCGGTGGCGCCACCCTCGCCGTACTGGATTTTCTCCCCACGGCCCGCCGTCTAGGCGAACGCGTGGTGGCCATGGGCCGCGACCTGAATAATCCGGCCCTGCACCTGCAGCTGATGGCCAGCGACGGCCAGCTCCGCTGGCAGGGCTGGTACTTCCTGCGTCAGGGCCCGCCCGCCACCCTCGTTGAACAAGGCCTTAACCTGCGGCCTCTGCAACCCATCGTGCGCACCTCTTCCGTGCTCACCATCAACTACGATCCCGGCGCCAGTATGGCTCTGGCCGGCGGCGTCCTCATGGGCACCGGCGTCCTTATCGCCATCTTTTCCTACTACACCAAACGACGCCGACAGGACCGGCCCCATGTGGTCTGAGACCGGTGTTCAGACTTGAAACAGTGATTCAATAAAGGGATTTGAGGCAGGAGGGATGTGGGTCCGGCCGGTATCAGCGCCGGCGGGCGACAAAAAACTCGTAGCCGTAATAGTTAGCATAGTGACGGTGCATTTCCGGCTCTTTGGCGATTTCATCCAAAATAGTCAGCGCCTCGCGGTCATTGGCGTACTGGTGACGCATGGCTTCGATACGGGCCAACATGGGCGTGTAGAAATCATCCCACCAGGCCGCGTCAGGCAGGGTGAAGTGATCGAGCAGCTCGAAGCCGCCCTGGGTGATGGCAGCCGCCACCTCCGCCGCCCAGCCCAGAGTTACCCCCTCCTGCTCGAAGGCGGCCCTGACCTCTTCCGGCGGGTTTTCCCGGCGCCAGACCGCATCGGTAAAGGCGAGGTATCCCCCCGGCCGTAGCAGTTCGAGGCAGATGGGCAGCGCCATCTCTATGCCGATATTGTAGAGCGCCCCCTCCGACCAGATGAGATCGAAACTCGCTGTTGGCAGTTCCAGCTGCGCCATATCGCCGACCTGGGCCTTGGCACGGCGCGAAAGCCCGCGCTCGGCCAGAGTCTGCCGCAGCCGTTCAATGCTGGGGGCATGGCTGTCAATGGCCAGGATAGATCCGGCGGTGAGCTCAGCCAGGTAAAGCGTCTGCGCCCCCGTACCGCAGCCCAGATCGAGAATCCTCGGGACCGGCGGCAACTCCCGGCAAAGACGCAGCGCCCTCTCGGCGCAGGCCCGGCTGCCCGGCCCCTGCCTTGGCAGGGATTCAAAAAGTTCGAGAAAAAGTGCCATGAATCGTGGGTTGGTTTTACTCATG
The DNA here is from genome assembly GCF_024197615.1 of Desulfuromonas sp. KJ2020. Taxonomy (NCBI): domain Bacteria; kingdom Pseudomonadati; phylum Thermodesulfobacteriota; class Desulfuromonadia; order Desulfuromonadales; family Desulfuromonadaceae; genus Desulfuromonas; species Desulfuromonas sp. KJ2020. Next base: position 1,680 of record NZ_JAKUKE010000003.1, on the reverse strand, counting down.
ATCCTTCCTACTGTCCCCACTCATCAAATCCCCAGGACTTGAAGCGCGGCACCCAGGGCGAAGGCTCTTCAATCGGGTAGGCCGAATCAGGCGCCTCGGTGGTCGGCTCCGGTTTCGGCGGAGGAGGGTCGGATTCAGACGGTGCCGCTGCCGAGGTTGAGGTTTTCTCCGTTGACGCACTTGGGGGGCGCTGCGCCTGTTTTTTGCGGATGCCGTCAAAAAGGGCTTTCACCCCCTGGCTCGGATCTTCCGAAGGGAGCAGAAAATAACTGTTTTCCGCGACAAGTGACTGATCGGCTGTGTCGTAAAAACGGACATGTAGACTCTTCGGCCGCATAAAACGGCGCCCCGTCTCATCGACATCAAGACCTTCACCCACGGTAAAATGCACCCGCATCTGTGCCGTGGACGATTCCCCCCTCAACACCTCGTAACCCATCCCCGTCAGTTCGTCCTCTGCCGCCGCCAGCAGGTCGCCATACCTGTCATTTTCCGGCCCCTGCAAGGCGACAGACGAGACCTGGCTCCAGTCAAACCCCGGTTGCACTTTCGCATACCAGGAAGCGCAGCCGGCCAGAAAAACGATCAGACCAACAATTAAAAAACGTAACCGATGCATGGCAAAATTCTCTCCTGGCGGATTAAGGGCAAAAACCTCATGAGAGTTAAGAATGCCCGCGATAAACACTTTCGGAAAAAAATCCGCGCCCAAATCGGGCGCGGAAAATTCAGGTAGCGGGTCATTAAGATTTAGAAGTTGAAGCGTAGACCAACCAGAACGTTATGAGACTGATATTCTGAATCCAGTCCCTCAAAATCCGGGTCTTCCGTGGCAAAATAGCGATATTGCACATCTAGAGATACCTGTTTATTGGCTGCATAAGTGCCGCCAACAGCTACCTGATAGGCAAAAACGTCATCGTCTTCGCTGCCAAAGCCGTCAATATCCCCTTCAACATTGGCAAAACCGAGGCCGAAACCGACAAAGGGGGAAAAGAATTCATTGGGCATGAAATCAACAAACATATTCCCCATCAACGAAAGAGTCGTAACGTCACCATCGATTTTGAAAGTGCCTACGCCGTCATATGTAAACTTATCGAGGTCATTGGCACGGTAGCCAATTTCACCTTCAAGTCTTAAGTGTTAGATCTGAACGCGTTGTTTACACTTTTAAGCCATAGAAATGATCCAGCAATTTTTCGTATGGCGTTAGATCGTCAATGCCCTTGTGGGGCTTGACCGTGTTGTAAAAGTTGATGAAGCGCAGCAGGCTGAAATGGCGGTTCTTACGATCTTTGAACGTCTCCTGCTGATGCCACATCTCCATGATTGTGCGGATAACACGCTCGGCTTTGCCGTTGGTCTGGGGCCGGCTGATCCGCGTAAACTTCTGGCCGATACCGAGTTCGTTACAAGCCTTGACGAAAGCATGTTCGCCAGTGCCTTTAAATTCTTTGCCGTTGTCTGAGTAGGTGTATTCGATGGTGTAAGGGCATTCATCGACCACCTGACGCAGAAAGAGTTCGGCACTGTGTTGTGTCTTGTCCGGGAATACCCCTGCATAGAGTTCCCGGGAATAATCATCAATGGCGACGAACAGATACTCGCGTGGCAGCGTCTGATCTTCGCCCTTGATCAACGGGAGCCGCTTGCTGTCGAAGTGAACCAGCTCTCCAG